>CAVXGM010000038.1:0-38818 GCA_963761265.1 Bryobacterales bacterium | reverse complement strand
AGGGAGTAAAGATACAGGTGAAGAAAACCGTCCCGTTCGCTGCCCACAAGAACTCATCCTTGCCGACGAAGTGGAACAAGTTGTTTTGGTTGATCCAATAGGGATCGGATTCCGAAAGAATGGCATGCGATGCTCCCTCGCTGGCATCGGCTAAAAGCAAATCCAGGTGATTCTGCACGCGATTCATCCGTTCGATCGCCAGCCGGGCGGAATCGGGCGTCCAGTAAACGCGCGATATGAGGGCATCGCGGGTCTCACCCAAATCCATCCAGCGCGTGGCGCCTCCTAAGGCCGGAACCACCCCGACGTGCACGTCCGCATTCGCGGTTCCGGCTTGCGGATAGCGTTCGGGCTCAGCGAAAGCGCGCAATCCGGTGAGCGATACCTGGGGATAGACAAACTCGCGCGCGATATCGAATTGCATATAGGCGATCCGTTTAGAATCGGGCGACCACCAGTAAGCCGTGCTCAGATCCAGCTCTTCCGGGTAAACCCAATCCAGTTCGCCATTCAGCAGCGTCGCGCTGCCATCATCGGTGAGCCGCGAAAGCTGCCGTGTGGCGAGATCGAGCGTATACAGGTCATGCGTACGCCGGAAGGCCACCCGCAAGCCATCGGGGGAGAACTTGGGATCGCGCTCGGGCTCGGGTGTGGCCGTGAGTTGTTCCCACGTGCCGCTGTCGAGGGAAAAGAAACAGGTCGCCGCGGACGCTCAATAGCATCCGCTTACCGGAGTGGTCCCACTCCAGGCTGTCTTCGCTCACGCGGCGGTTCTGCCAGTCGAATCGCCGGGACTCGGCCACCGGCACCGCGGCTTTTTCGAGCGGGCCCAGCGACAGCAGGGACTTTTCCGATCTCGCCGCAACGTCAAAGAGCATGATTTCGCCGCCTTGAAAGTAGGCGAAACGCCGGCCGTCGGGAGCCCACACTACTGGCGGTGTGGTCCGTCCGTAGCCCTGCTGCATCACTGTGTCGATAGTGATCGGCTTTCGCTGGGCAAGAAGCGAAATGGTGAGGACGAAATAGAGGACAATCCGGCGGAGCGGCACTTGCTGTGATTGTACCTAAAGGCCCAAGTGCAGACTGGCGCTGGTCTTCAAACCAGCATCGGGAGGCGACATCAATTTGTAGATTGCCGCGCGGGGCGATCCGTAAAGCTTCTCGAACGCGCTGGACTGCATGGCTTCGGTGAGCCCGCGCGTGCCGCCGGCGTGCAGGTCGCGATAATAATCATCGGGAGTCAGCAGCAGGTATTCGAGCCGGTAGTCGCGGGCGAAGTCCGCCATGGAGCCCATCAGCTTTTCGATTCCTTGGTCGTCGCGATGGTAGTAAAATTTGGGAGGAATGGGAAGGCTGCAGGCTTTGTGTCCGGTGTAAAGATACAGCACGGGATCCTGATAGGCGTAAACGTTCGCGTCCTTGGGCGCGTGGCTGGCCAGCCATTGGTACGCGGGCCGGCGCGCTTCAAAGTCAGCCCGGTAGGACGCGAAAAGATCGGGAACAAAGTGCGCCAGTCCGAATCCGGTGCAGAAAACGCAAAATGCCGCCAAGCCAGCCAGGAGCGCGCCAAAACCGGCTACCGCGAAACGATCCGCGAACGCGGGTTTCGCCCATGCGACTCGCAGCGCTCGGCAAAGATTGCGAACTTCGGTGGCCAACCCCATCAGCAACAGCGGATAAAGCGGAAAGACGAAGCGTTGATCCGGCGGAAAGTGCCAGACCAGCAGAATCGCCGACATGCCCAGCGCGGCCAGCGGATATTGCAGCATGCGCATGCGCCGATTAAGGCGAACGCATCCGGCGATGGCGGCAATGGCGACCACGCGTTCCAGATGTTTGGAGCCATAGGGCACATCGAAGATCAGCGCCTTTCCCGCCCCCTGGAGGAAACCGTCCAGGTTGTACCAGATCACCAGCGGCAGGTCGCGGAACGGAACATTGTAGATTTCGAAGCCGACATAGTTGGTGTAATACAGCGTCACCAGGTCCCAGGAATGCGCCATGTGCCGCGTCATCCACAACTCCCAGCCAGCGACGGCCGGCAGCATCGCGGCAAAGAAAAGCGCAGCTTTTCGGAACTGTTTGCGCAGCGCGAAGCACAACGGGACCGTGAACAGCAGCGGCGCGGCGATTGATTTGGCCAGATACGCGAGCGCGGCGCAAATCCCCGAGACGAGCGCCAGCCAACGCGGCGCGTCCGGCTTCCCTGCGCGCTCGGCAAGGATCAAGCTGGCTAATAACAGAGCCGCGAACAACAGCTCCGGCATCAGCGAGAAGCTGAACACCACGGCCACCGGACTCAGGGCCGCCATCAACATCAAGAGATATCGCTCGCGCGAACCGAATTCGTAATCCTGAAGTAAAAACCACAATGCCGCCAGGAACAGCGGAAAGAGCACCCAGGAGAACAGCGTCGCGAGCGGAAGATTGGCCGGAAAGCGCGGATTGAGTTTCCAAATTCCTGCCAGCAGCGCCGGATAAAGCGGCGGATACTTGGTTTGATAGGGCTGTTCCGGCAAGCTCTGGATGCGGTAGCCATCGCCCATCGCCAGGCTGCGCCCGGAGACCCAATAGATGCTGTCGTCGTGATAGAAGCCCAGGTGCGGCATGTCCCGTAGCGTCCAGGCCAAATAGGCGGAAGGGCCGAGCGCGGCAAGGAACACACCGATAACGGCCAGCTTCCTGAGCATCCATCCTGAATCTATCAGTAGGGGGCCGGAGGGCCAATCGGTGTTTCACCTTAGCGGGCTGCGCCCAGACGCGTGGGTCCTTGAAGATAACCGTTAGAACGCGCGCGACCATTTGGCACCGGAAACAGACTGCCTTGTGCATCGTCATATCCGTATGGGAAGCCTCGTTACAGAGTTGTGAAGAACCTGACTCTAAGAGTTTTATGCCTGAAGAAACATCCGTTCGTGAATCGAATAAGAACGTAGACCAACAAGGCTTAAAAGAACAGCCGAAGCCTGACGGCAACCAAGGGCAGCAGCCGACGGAAAAGAAGCCGCCGGACAAGCCCAAAAAGCCCTTCGCTCAGCGAACGCGGCGCTATCTGAAACGTCATCCCGGGCGCGTGTTGCTGGGAGCCGTTCTATTGGTTGCTTTAATCGTTGGCGGCGTCTTGTTGTGGAACTATCTGTCGTCCTATGAATCAACCGACGACGCCCAAGTGGATGGACACCTGAACATGATCAGCCCGCGGATCGCGGGCACGGTGGTGGGGGTCTATGTGGAGAACGACCAGACTGTCCAGCCGGGCCAGGTGATCGTGGATCTGGATCCTCGGGATTACAAAGTAGCTCTCGACCGAGCCAACGGCGCATATGAGCAGGCACTGGCCCAGTTGCGCGCCGAGAATCCGAACGTTCCAATTGTAGTAACCACGAATCAGAGCACCATATCGGAAGGACAGGCCGCCGTGATCGTGGCGGAGAAAGCCGTGGCCGCGGCTCAGCAGGAATACCAGGCCAAGCTCGCGGATTTACAGAGTGCGGAGGCGCAGAGCAACAAAGCGCAGAGAGACGTTATCCGCTTTCAGCCCCTGGCGGACAAAGCGGAGATTTCACGGCAGCAGTTCGATGCCGTCACGGCAACCGCGCAAAGCCAAGCGGCGAATGTAGACGCGGCCAAAGCGGATGTCCAGGTGTCGGTGCGCGAGTTGGACGAGCGGCGCGCGGAACTATCGCAGGCCCAGACTCGGTTGCAAGAAGCGACCAAGAATGCGCCCCGGCAAACCGCCGTGCGGCAGGAAACCGTAGCCACGCGCAAAGCCGATGTCGTTACGGCGAAGGCCGCGGTGGATCAGGCGCGGCTCAATCTTTCTTACACCAAGATTGTGGCGCCGGTGGGCGGAGTGGTAGTCAATAAGACCGTGGAGGTGGGACAACGTCTGGAGCCCGGCCAGGACATGCTGGACATCAGCCAGATCGACGATATCTGGATCACGGCCAACTTCAAAGAAACCCAGCTACGCCGGATGCATCCCGGCCAATCGGTGGACGTGAAAGTGGACGCGTTCGACCAAACGTTTCACGGTTACGTGGAAGATATGCCGGGCGCCACCGGAGCGGTTACCAGCCTGCTTCCTCCGGAGAATGCCACCGGCAACTACGTCAAAGTAGTGCAACGGCTGCCCGTAAGAATCCGGTTGAAACCCGGCGAGGATCCGCATCATCGCCTGAGAATCGGAATGTCGGTAGAGCCGAAGGTATGGCTCAACTCGAACAGGTAGAATCGTGGGAGCATTCTCAATCCACGGCGGGCGGGGCTCCGCGTTTTGCCTTCACCGGCCGGAAGAGGAATACAAGGGGCAGGCAGAGGGCGCTCACCAGGACCATGTAGCGGAAGTCGTCCACATAGGAATAAAGCACAGATTGCTGATCCAGTCCGCGTTGCAGTATGGCATAGGCGCGCAGCTTCGCGAGCCTTGGCCCGGTGTGCAGCGACATATACGATTGAATCCGAAACAGCACCTGGTGTACGAAGCTAGTAGGCGCCAGATAACGAGCCAGTTCGCTGCGGTGCACCTGCTGCCGCCGCGCCACCAGAGTTTCCGCCACCGAAATCCCGACGCTCCCGCCAATATTCCGCAGCAGATTGAAAAGTCCGCTGGCATTGCCGATCTGTTCGTTCCGCAACGTCCCCACCGTGGTGGTGGCCAGCGGCACAAACATCAAACCCGTGCCCACTCCGCTGATGATGATCGGCCACAGCAGCGACCATTGCGAAACATCCAAAGTCAGGTTTGACATCCACCAGGCGGACCACCCGAAGATCACAAATCCGCTGCCGATCAGGTAGCGGTTATCCACTTTGGCAGTCAATGCACCCACGATTGGCATGATCAAAATAGCGCCGATCCCACGCGGGCTCACGGCCAGACCGGCCGCCCAGGCCGTGTAATTCATCAGTGTCTGATAGAACAACGGCAGCAGCGTGATCATGGCGTACAGGACCGCCCCCACGGCCCCAATTAATATGCAGCCCATCGTAAAGTTGCGATCGCTAAAGATCTTCAAATTCACGATTGGATATTTGATCACCAGCTCACGGACCAGGAAAGCTACGAACGCGATCAACAGGATTACCAGCGCCCAGCGAATCCAGACGGCGCCGAACCAATCGTCTTCCTGCCCCTTGTCGAGGATCACTTGCAGAGTCCCGATCCAGACGGCCAGCAGGCCCAGGCCAATGGCATCGATTTTGCCCGGCTTAGCGGACTGAATGTAGGGCGGGTCTTTGACGAAACGCATGATCAGGAAAACCGCTATCGCGCCAATCGGGATGTTAATGTAGAAAGCCCAGCGCCAACTGTACTGTTCGGTCAGCCATCCTCCCAATGTCGGTCCCAGCACGGGCGCCACCACCACTCCCAGGGCAAACAGCGCCATCGCCGCGCCACGCTTCTCGGGAGGAAAACTTTCGAGCAGTATCGACTGCGACAAAGGTTGCAGCGCCCCGCCGCCCGCGCCCTGCACCGCGCGCGAGAGCAAAATCATCCCCAGACTTTGCGCCGCGCCGCAAGTGAACGAAGCCACTGTGAAGATACCGATGCAAATCAGCAGGAAATTCCGGCGGCCATATCTTAATGCGAACCAACTGCTGGCTGGCAGGACGACCGCGTTTGCGACCAGATAGCTGGTGAGTACCCAGGTGGCCTCATCGGTGGTGGCCGAAAGACTCCCGGCGATATAGGGCAAGATGACGGCCGCAATGGCCGTATCCAGCACTTCCATGAAGGTAGGCAGAATTACCGCGAGCGCAATCAGCCAGGGATTGCAATCGGGGCACCAGTCCTGAATGGATGTTGTGTTGGCTGTCGTCTCCGGCAGGGATGCTCTCCTGCACGGTGTGACGCAAGGGACGCCTGTTATATATCGTTAGGAAGAAGGGTCGGGCTGCGCGCTTTCGTCCAATTTCGGAATCGTGAAGTAAAAAGTAGAACCCAGCCCTGGTTCCGAGTCCACCCACATTTTTCCGCCGTTGGTTTCGACGATCTTTTGAGCTAACGCCAGACCCACGCCGGTGCCTGGAACATCCTTGCCGTGCAAGCGGTGGAAGACCTGGAAGATGACCTGTTTGTATTTTGGCTCAATGCCGATTCCGTTATCGCCGACTGAGAACACCCAGGCATCGCCCTCCAGCTTGGCAGATACGTGGATCTCCGGCGTCGAATTTTTGCGGCGATACTTAATCGCATTGCTGATCAGGTTTTGCAGCACCTGCTCGAACCTGGCGTCGGCAATCAATACCGGCAGCGAACCGTGCGTAATCTTCGCTCCGCTTTCTTCAATCGCCGCGCCCAAGGAACTGAGAGCTTCGCCGAGGACGCTTGCAAAATCCAGCAGCCGGAACGTCGCTGCCGGCGTGCGTGGATTGGGAATAACGCAGCAGATCGTCGATGAACGCGCGCATGCGGCGCACGCCGTCCTGCAGGAACTGGAAGGATCGGGAAGCGTCGGGATCCAGGGTTCCCGCCAGGCGGTTCTCCAAGAGCTGCCCATACATCGTGATGGTTCGCAGCGGCTCGTTTAACTCATGAGTAACGCGGTAGGCAAACCGCTCCAGATCTTCATTGGACCGGCGCAACGCATTCTCCGCCTCGCGCACCCGCAAGAAGGCTTTAATGGTGGCCACCAGCACCGCCGGGTCCAGCGGTTCAATCAGATAAGCGTCGGCGCCGGTGTTCAATCCGTTAACTTGCTGCTGGTCCTGAATACTGGATGCCGAAATATGCACGATCGTCGTGGCGGCCAGGGCGGGATTCGTCCGGATGCGCCGGCAGACCTCGAATCCGTGCATGTCAGGAAGGTTGACGTCCAGAAGAACCACGGCCGGCTTGTGTTCCGATAGCAGTTTGAGAGTCTGGCTGCCCGTGGTTGCCTCAATCACGTCGAAGCCGGCTTGCCGCAGGACTTTAGTCCGCGCATAGAGCCCAGGGGGATAGTCGTCGACGTTGAGTATGGACGTTATCGTATCCACTTGTTGTCAAGCACTCCGAGAAATTGCCGAAGCGGGAAGCCCAAGGGAACCTACAGCCCGGCGGATGACTTCGGCGATCTCACCTTGCCCGTTGCCTCCCTTGTTCAGGATCGCCAGAGTTCTTCCGGCCAATTGTACCCTTTCGGAGTCGGAAAGGACACCGGAAGTGCAAATTACCACGGGGATGTCTTGCGTGGCCGCGTTGCTTTTCAAAGCATCCAGCACTTCAAACCCGCTCATGCCGGGCATGCTCAGATCCAGGATGATGGCATGCGGCTTTCCGGCGGCGGCTTCGCGAATCCCCTCGGCTCCATCCGATGCCTCCTGGATGAGCACCCGGGACTCACGAAATTGTTGCTTCAGCAAATAGCGATCGCGTTCTTCGTCGTCGATAATGAGGATACGCGTGGGTTGGGCCGCCGCTGTCAGCGCCCCTAATCTTTCAAGCAATGCCGTTCGTTCCACGGGCTTCAAAAGATACTCGTCCGCGCCCAAGTGAAATGCCTTAGCCTGATCCTCAATGGTGCTGGCGATCATCACGGGGATATCGCGCGTGCGGGCCTCGTGTTTGATCTCCGCGAGAAACCTCCAGGAATCCTCCGATCGCAACACCAGATCGAGAACAATGACGGAAGGCCGAATCCTCTCCAGCACTTCCTGCGCCTCCCGAATGGTGGACGCGGGAATCAGCTGGTACCCGGAATTCTTCAAATAACTCCGGTACATCATCATCATTTCGGCTTTGTCTTCCAGCACCAGAACCGGCAGGCTGCCGGTGTCGGCCTGCGCTGCAACAACGGCCGCCTCGGACTTCAGGCTGAGCTCGGCGCTCTGCTCGTATCTCGTGGGGAGCCGAACAGTGAACGTCGATCCGATGCCCAGTTGGCTTTCCACTAGCACCTCGCCGCCCAACAAGGTCGCCAGCTTTTTCGAGAGCGGCAACCCCAGGCCGGTACCCTTCACTCGCCTCTGAATAGGATGGTCCACCTGCGCGAAATCCTGGAAGATGCGCTGCTGGTCCGCCGGGGCAATTCCGATGCCGGTATCGGCTACCGAAAAAACGATATCCTCGCTGCCGGAAAGGGTGGCGGAGATCCGAACTTCCCCACGCTCGGTGAACTTAAGCGCGTTGGAGATAAAGTTTCGAAGGATCTGCGAGATTTTCCCTTCGTCGGAGAACATCGCGGGAATGTGCTCCACATCTTCAAACACCAGATCCACCGCCTGATTCAGTAGCAAGGGACGCAGCATGCCACGCAGGGCCGCGAACAGGTCGGCGGGGCGAAACTCCACCGGCTTGGCTTCCACTTTGCCGGCTTCCACTTTGGCCAGATCCAGAAGATCGTTCACCAGATCGAGCAGATCGCGCGCGGCCAGGCGAATATATTCGGCCTGCTGTTCCTGCTCGCCCGTTAATTCGCCGTCCGAGCGATCCAGCAGCAGGCCAGTCAGAGCCAGAATAGAATTGAGCGGCGAGCGGAACTCGTGGCTCATGTTGGACAAAAACCGTGACTTCAGCTCGTCGGCGCGGCGCAGGTGATCGGCTTTTTCGTCGAGTTCGGCATAGAGCGCCACCACACCGCGATTGGTGTCTTCCAATTCCCGATTCAGCCTGGTGAGTTCGATCTGGCGGGTGCGAATCTCCTCCAGCGCGTTAAGCAATTCCTGGTTTTGATGCTGCAGTTCCTGAAAGGCGTCCTGCGGGCCCTCGCCCTCCAGCATCGCCGCCAAGCCCGGCAAGTCCTGCGTCTTCCAAACCTTCGTCCGCTTGGGAAGGAGTTTTTTGAGCCAAACCGTGGTGCCCTTCCCCGGCGCCGAGTCAATCTCGAAATGATCCATCAGGCGGCGGGCGCCCAGGATGCCCATCCCCATCCCGGTGGAGGACTTATAGCGGCCCTCCAGGATGTCGTCCAGGTTGTGCACGCCCGGCCCGGTATCCCGAATCCTGACAATGAACAGTTGGGGTGAGGTGCGGCCTTCGATCGAATACTCCACGCGCCCGCCGCCGGCATAATTGAAGGCGTTGCGCGCGATTTCGGAAACAGCGGTGGATATGCGCGTCTGGTCCTGCGCGTCGAAACCGAGCAGCCGGGCAAGTTGCCGGGCTCTCTGGCGCGCGGCTACCGTGTCGCGCTCGCAAGCAACGGCGAGGGTAAGAATCGTACCTGCCATTTATGCAGCCTTTACAACTACAACTGTAGCGTCATCGCGGCCCCGGCAGAAATCCCGGTACAGTACGCCTGCGATCAGGGCCGGATCGCGCGCCGCAAGGCCTGGATAGGATTCCAGTCCCGTGCTGGTGGAAAGACCGTCGGAATGAAGAACCAACAAGCCGTCGTCGGGCCAGGCATAACTAAATTCCTGAATCCGCTCGCATTGGTGGCCGGCGGTTCCGTTCAGCGACACCAGATTCTGCCTGGTTTCGGGTCCGGCGTAGATACGAGCGGAGATATTGCCCACTCCGGCGTACGTCAGCTTGCCCCGCTGGCAGTCAATTCGAGCCACCGCAACGGCCGCTCCGCGCGAACTGCGCAAGGCTTGATGAACCCGCGTCAGCAACGCTTTGGGCGGCAGCTCCGGATCTTCATAGAGCTGCCGGACCGCCTCAGTGGACGCCAGCCTGGCTTCCAGCCCGTGCCCCAAACCGTCGGCGACGATAATTACCAGATCCTGACCGTCGTATGCCGAGCCCCAGGAATCCCCGCTCACGTCTTCGCCGGGCATGGAAACATTCACGGCGCCCAGCCGGATGGGACCGGTAGTATTCGCGCCATTGCGAGCAAGCCACCAGCGAGCCAGGACCGCCGTACCCTTGCCGGGAAGCGTATAAATGTCGGACTGCTTCGACATGCGTTGGATGGCGCCCAGACCCTCGCCGGGACTCGATCCTGTACTGTACCCATCACGCAAACACTGATCCAGGTTGCTCATGCCAGGACCCTGGTCTACCGCCAGCAGTTCCAGTAAAGGGGCGGCATCGGATTCTTCGGTGCTGGTCTGCAGGAGGATTTGGCCGCCGTTGGCGTGTTTGAGCAGATTCGTGCACGCTTCGGTGGCGACAATGGCGACTTGCTCAGCGGCGCTCTCGTCCATACCCAGAGCGAGCGCCATTTCGCGCGCAGTCCGGCGGGCATCGCCGGTTTGACTGCTTTCTTCGACTGAAATGCTGACTGCCGTAGACAACTACTTCCACCTCAGAATAGAGACTCTGGTTCCTTCGCCGGGTTTCGACCAAATCTCGAATTCATGGGAGAGCCGCTTGGCGCCGCTCAATCCCAGGCCCATGCCGTTCCCGGTAGTGTAGCCATCCGTCAAAGCGAGGTCAACGTCCGGAATACCCGGCCCTTGATCCTCAAAAGTGACGCGCAATCCGGTGCGAGTTCCGTTTTCCACCAGCTCCAGATGAGCCGTTCCACCCCCGCCATAGTCGAGTGTATTGCGGGCCAGTTCACTCGAGGCGGTGACCACCTTGGTCTGGTCCACCAGCCCGAACCCCAAGGCGACGGATTTCTTTCGCACGGCCTGGCGCACCAGGACGATGTCGTCGGAGGCGCGAATTTCCATCGACTCAGCGGATACTACCCGCATCGCCATTCCGCCCTGCTTCCAAAATCGCGCCGCGCAACGCGATCATACCCTTTTCTACGTCGAGCGCCGTGCGGATTCCTCTCATCGGCAGCCCCAGCTCCACTAGCGTGATCGCCACCGCCGGCTGCATTCCCACCACTACCGTTTCGGCGTCCAGCAGATGCGCCATGGATGCGATGCTGGCCAGCATCCGTCCGATGAACGAATCGACAATTTCGAGCGCCGAAATGTCGATCAGCACGCCGTGAGCCTGATGTCTGACGATCTGCGAAGTAAGGTCGTCCTGCAGAGTGAGCGCCAGCCGGTCGTGCATGTCCACTTGAATGGTGACGAGCAAAAACTCGCCCATCTTGAGGATCGGAATCCGCTCCACGGTTACCTCGCCGCGGCGCCGGCCAGAGCCGCTTCCTGGCGAACCACCTTGTGCCCGCTGCGCCGCAATGCGAGATCGAAGGCATCGGCCAGGGTGGCTTTGGTGGTGACTTCGGAAAGATCGACACCCAGATGAATGATGGTCTGCGCGATCTGCGGGCGAATGCCGCTGATCAGGCAATCGGCGCCCATCAGACGCGCCGCCGCCACGGTTTTCAGCAGATGCTGCGCCACCAGGGTGTCCACCACCGGAACGCCGGTGATGTCAATAATGGCGTAATCGGAGCGCGTCTGGACGATGGCTTCCAGCAGATTCTGCATCACTACCTGGGTGCGCGCGCTGTCCAGCGTTCCGATGAGCGGAAGCGCCAGGATATTGTCCCAGAGCCGCACCACGGGTGTGGAAAGCTCCAGCAGTTCCTTTTGCTGCCGCGTGATCACCTCTTCGCGCGCTTTCTGGAATGCATCCGTCGTCAGCAGACCGAGTTCGTCGATGAGAAGAGTTGCGAGCCAGATTTCATCGGCCAAAGCTTGGGCGTTCGCTCCGAACTCGCTGCGCAGGGCCGAAAAGAGCGGCTGCTTGAGAGAAAACACGAACGAGGCGGTTTCCCGGGGAGTGTAGCCATCCTTCGCCCGCCGCGACGACAAGTCAGTCAGAAAATCCCGAACGCCCGCCCAGTCGGGGCCTGAGATATCTCCGCTGCTGTTTCGTTGCAACGCACTCTTGAGCGAGCGTACGAATTCGCGGGACTGCCGATTGGCTTGATCGCGCTCAGCGGCAGTCAGCTTTCGGCCGATGGCCTGCTGCTGCACCATCCATTGGTCGGTGATCTCCTGTTCCCGTTTGTCCAGAACCTCTGAAAGCCTGCTATTGGCTGTTGGCACGATCCTCCTCTGCGCTGAACGGCGTGGTTTCGCGAGCGGGGCTCGCCAGCACTTGCATGATACTACTAACGCCGTCACGCTCGGAGCAGGTTTGACGGGCAGGTTTGACGGGCCGATGCCTGGCAGCGGCTCGGTCAGTTTGCTTCGGGAACCTGGTTGGAAGAGGGAAACAGTTTGGCGACATGCTCCTTCGCATTGAAGCGATGGTCGATGCCGCAGCCGCAAATATTGTTCTGCAGGTCGAAGATGTCATCCAAGGCCGCCACTAGGTTCCCGATGTCTTCGGGCGTGGCCCAGCTCTTCTCATGCAGTTCGACGATCCAATCCAGAACTTCCGCGGAGTTGTTCATTTGACCGAGCGGGAACCAGTATTCGTGGGGGCCATCGTAGTAGATAACTCGCCGGTCGCGATCGAGCTTCCATTTGCCCCAGTTCTCAGGCAGCGGCTTGCTGAGAAGCCGGTCTAAAATCTCGATGATGGAGTGGAAACCGCCTTGATCCGTTTCTGGCATGGCGAAATTGAAGTTCATGCCTGGGGCGCCAGTTCTTCGGCGCAGCCGGGATGCCCGCAGTTGCAAGCCAGCTCCGTGGTATCACTGGCGTCATTGCAATACTGGCTGCAATACTTGCTATCCTTCGGCGCGGCGCAGTTGCAGGCCGGATGAGCGCACTTCTGAACGTTGGACATAATGAACCACCCTTTCCCTGCACATCGGACGGCTGGGCGTTGGAATTGTTTCTTCGAGTCCTTACTCGCCTGGCCGCGCGCTGTGTTCCAATCAAATGAAGTGAACCCAGCCGGCCCGTTCCCTAAGTTGGATGAACTGTTCGCCCTTTCGCGGCGCCAACTGGTCGATTTTCTGGAAACCGAGATCCAACTTGGGTTTACGTTTCTGGATATGGCTGCCACCGCGCGCGATTCGGGAAGCCTGGAACATTTCGAGCAGGCCAAGAAGGATGCGAAGAAAGCTATCGAGACGATCTGGCGCTTTCTGGATCGGGTGGAAAACAGCGAAACCCGCGCCGCGATTCAGCAGCGCGGTAAGGAATTGGAGGGCGCGTTGGCCGCTTTCTAGCCCCACGCCCGATGCCGCTCGCAGGACAGGGTCTTTTGAGCTGTACCGCGCCAGATTAAATGCTTGGCGTGGGCATCGAAAATGTCGACGATTAGGTGCCCACAGGCGTAGTCACCGTCGAAGTAGTGGCCAGATCGGGACCGCACCCGCGCCAGAACCAGCCGCCGCCGAAGCCGTCGTAAAGCATTTCGTGAGTCCCCTCCAGCCTTTGGCACTGAGTTGACCGTTGACGGCGCGCTTGCGTCCGCCTTCAGCCCGGGCGCCCGTGACTCAGGCAGCAGCCGTTATCAATAAGTTTCGGTTCAGGTGCCGCTGCACCGGCGTTTCAAGCGGCCCGTTCTTCACGCCGTCCGCTGGTCGGCTCCCGCCAATTTCTTGAAGGCTGTTTCGGCCCACGGGGAAATTAGTTTCCAGGCCTTTTCCGCCGTTTGGTGTTCTTCTTCCTGGATGGCGCGGGCTAGCTCGGCGGTATCGGCGTCGCCTGCTGCTTCCGCCACCGCAATCAACGATTCGTACATCGCGATTTCGCAGTTCTCGACCGCGTAGACGATCATCAGGTTCTGCGTTACGCGATCCACGGTATCGTGACCCAGTTGCGCCAGCTTCGGAGAAAGTCCGGCCAGGTGCGCGAGAAAACTCTTCGCCGCAGAACGCTCGCCTCCCAACTCCGTCAGACGGCGCTTCAGCCGTTCGGATTGATTGCGCGTCTCGTCAGCGTGCTGCAGAAACAGCCCATGAACCTGATCGCTGCTCCCTTCGCGCGCGAATCCGCGCAATTGAGCTTCGAAGCTCTCTTCCGCGGCAATAGCGTCC
The DNA here is from genome assembly GCA_963761265.1 of Bryobacterales bacterium. Lineage (GTDB taxonomy): Bacteria > Acidobacteriota > Terriglobia > Bryobacterales > Bryobacteraceae > Palsa-89. The sequence continues at coordinate 25,103 of CAVXGM010000038.1, read as the reverse complement.
TGCAGATGGGATCTGATGAATCGGACCGCTTTTTCGGTTGCCATAAACGCTCCTCGTTACCACAAACCATCTCAATGAATGGCGGAGGACGGCGTTTGCGCCGCCACATCGCTCATCGCCTGCTGAAAGGTTTCCACCGCACTCTGTCGCAACAAGGCCTGGGCCTGCTGATAATCCCGCCGCTCTTCGTCCTGCAGCTGGCGGGCCAGCGCCTCGGTCGCGGGATCGCCTGCCGCTGCCGCCGCCGTTGCCAGCGCTTCATACATGGCCGATTCCGCGGCTGCCGCGCCAATCACGATCATGAGATCTTGCGTGCTCTTCCGACCTTCCGTTTCTCCCCACTGCGCCAGTTCCGGCGCGAACGCCAGCACGTGCGCCAGCGCACTCTTGGCGGTGGAACTGTCGCCACCCAGCGCCTCTAGCCGGGCTTGCAATCGCTCATGCTGACTCCGCGCGTTCTGCGACATGCCGGCCAGCGCGCTCTGGACCGCGGGTTGATCGCCGCTTTTGCTAAGCGAAGCCAAGGCGTCTTCGAAAGTGCGCTCGGCAGCTTCGGCGTCCTGCAGATATCGCACGATGATGTCCTGTCCGTACATTACGCAGCTCCTTTGGGGCGTGGACGCGAGGAAATCCCCCGTCCGTTCGTTCCATTCAGTTGGACGACAGCGATAAAGGATTGTTGCTGCACTTACCGTGAGAGCTCCCGGCCGTCGGCGATAGCGCTTTTCCGAGGGTGATCTCCGGCGACGGCAGCAAAAAGATAGGGCGCGGACCTACGGCGAAGGCACTCATAACATCACCAAGCCTCGCCGGATGGCTTGCGAAACCGCTTCGGTCCGGCTGGACGCGCCGAGTTTCGCGAAGATAGATGCGACATGTGTCTTGACGGTGTGCTCGGAGATGTTGAGGCCATGGGCGATCAGCTTATTGCTGAGCCCTTCGGCCAGCAGTTCCAGCACCTCCAACTCGCGGGCACTGAGTGGTTCGGCGAGCTCCTCCGCGAATGCCGAAGCGTCCGGAAGAAACCCGGCGATGGCCGCGGGCGTGGTCACCACCAGCCCCTCGTTCACAGCCTGCACAGCGCTTTCGATCTCCTGCGGAGTGGCATCCCAGGAGATGACTCCTCGAATGCCCGCGCGCAGAGCGGAGCTGATCAGAGCGGAGTCGGAGGAGTCCAGCAGCAGGAGCACTGGAATAGATAGGTCGCCGAGCGCACGCCAATCGTAATCATTTGCGTTCGTTACCTCGATGATTAATACGTCGCCCGAAAGCTCGATCGGAAACTGATCCGGGTTAACGGCGCCGGCGAACTCGAAAGATGCGATCGATCGTATGGAGCTTTCCAGCGCCGTGGGAGCCGAGCCCGATCGCGATCCCACTAGAACGCGAATCACGCCGCTTTTGCCGTGCCGGCGGCCATTTGTGCCGCAACCGTGCGGATGTTCGCGCTCGCGCCCCGGCGGAATTGAAGATCCAGAACTCCTCCGCGGCTCGAGTAGATCGCGCTTTCGAGGTCCTGGATCGACTGGAATCGCTGGCCGCGCGCGCCGACTAAGACATCGCCTTGCAGCAGCGACGCCCGATCCGCGGGCGAGTGCGGAATCACTTCAAGCACGATGAGCCCGATTTGTTGACGCGTTCGCTCCAGCCAAACTGGCCGCACCACTACGCCCAGTCCGCCGTGTTCCGCGGCGGGAGCCGTCAAGAATCGATTCACGTTCTCGGATGGAATCGCAAAGGCCAGTCCACCGGCAATCAGGGTGTTGATTCCAACTATCTCGCCGTGAGCATTCGCCAGCGGACCGCCGGAATTTCCCGGCGCCAACCGAAGCTGGCTGACCACCCACCGACGGTCCGCAACTTTATGAACCACTCCTGTGCTCGCCGCACCAATGAAGCCGAGTGGATTGCCAACGGCGATTACAAATTCTCCAACGCGCAGCACGTTTGAATCGCCGGCCGTGACGGCAGGCAGGCTCGAAGCTTCCACGCGCAGAACCGCCAAGTCACGGCGGCGGTCGCGCCGCACGATCTCGCCTGGCAAGCGGCGTCCGTCCCAGAGTTCCACTTCGACGGCGCTCGCCTGGGCCACGCCTTCCAATACATGCGCGTTCGTCACGATCCTGCCATCGGAAGACCAGATCACACCCGACCCGCCGCGGCCCACCTGCACCGTGGAGCGGCGCAGTTTTTCGATTACGTCTCCAAAAGGGGCGCCCACGTTGTTACCTCCCGCGCCTCGGACGCTCTCCGATGCGCACGTCCAACTCCTGCACCGCACCGGCTCTGAGCACCTGGAACTTCACAACCTGGCCGGCCGGCGTACCTTCCAAAAGCTCCGCCAGAGCGTCTGGTTGCGCCAGCGGACGGCCATCGGCAGCCACCAGCACATCTCCCAGGATCAATCCGCCAACTGCAGCCGGCCCATCCGGCTCGATCCCCAACAACATAATGCCGGAATCCTGTTTCAGCCGCTCCTTCATCTCGCCAGGCAATGCCACCGGCTGAAGCGCAACCCCGAGGAACCCTCGGCTGACGTAGCCTTGCTGGCTCAATTTTCCCGCGATTCGATCGATGGTGCTGCCGGTGATCGCGAATACGGAACTGCGCGACAGACCGGTGGAGACCAGGCCGATCAACTTGCCGCTGGCGTCCAAAGCCGCACCGCCGGAGAGCGTCGGATAGGCCGAGATATCCAGGCGCACAAATGGATCGAGCTTTCCGCCGCGCCATGTTTTCCATTCGCCGGAAACGCCGCTGATGATTCCGAACGACGCGATCGGCCCGGTGTTGGCGGTGCGCCCCACCGCGATCGCCAGTTGTCCGGCCTTAAACGCCACGTCGCCGGCGAATTCCAGGGGACGAAGACCAGCCGCCTCTGTTTCAAGCACCGCAAGATCGGTGCCCGAATCGCGTCCGCGCAATCGAGCCGTGGATACGCGGCCATCCGGGAGCAAAAGTTTGATGCCCCTCTTCCGCGCGAATACCTTCGCTAGCGGTCAGGATCAAGTTGTCGCGCCAGGCAATTCCGCTGGACCCAATGCCGCGCCGGGCGTGCACGGCCACGATGCTCGCGGCGGCGCGTTCCACGGTGGAGGCCAATTCATTCGAGAGATTTACAAGATCGCTTGCCATGATGGTTCCAGCATGATCCGTTTCGATTCCGCTGGCATCGGAAGAAAGACTGATTCTATAAAAGCCTGATAACCTGTTAGCCAGCCCTTTCGAGGAGGCTCGCGAATGGCTGGCGAACTCAAAATAGAAGTGAACGAACGGCCGTGGACCGTTTCGGTTGCGCCCGACACGCCACTGTTGTATGTTCTTTCGAATGAATTGATGCTCCAAGGTCCGCGCTTCGGCTGCGGACTGGCGCAGTGCGGCTCGTGCTCCGTGCTGGTGAATGGAGTGGAGACGCGCTCATGCGTAACGCCGGTGTCGGCGGTCCGTGGCAAATCGGTGACCACGCTGGAAGGCCTGCCGGCCTGGTATGCGGCGCAGAAGAAGCTCGCGCAAGTGCCGGCGCTCCATCCGGTGCAACAAGCGATGCTCGATGAACAGGCCGTGCAGTGCGGCTATTGCTACAACGGCATGATTGTGAAGGCTTCCGAGTTGCTGTCCAAAAATCCCCAGCCCACCGAGCCGCAAATTCGTACCGCGATGAACGGGCACCTGTGCCGCTGCGGGACTTATCCGCGCATCATCCAGGCCGTGCAGAGGGCATCGCGCATGATGTCGGAGGCCAAAGCATGACTGGCCGCCGTGATTTTCTGAAAGCGGGCGGCGCGCTGGTGGTTGGCTTTCAACTGCGCGATGCGCTCCTTGGCCAGGATGCGCCCGCCCCGCGTGGGACAGTGGCTGGACCGCCCGATCCCAAGCAGATTGACACGTGGCTGGCCATTCACGCCGACAACACCGCGACTGTCTACATCGGATTCGCCGAACTCGGGCAAGGCAATTCCACGGCTCTGCTACAGGTAGCGGCCGAAGAGCTGGATATGGATATGAGCCAGCTCCATACCGTGCGGCTGGACACCAACGTCACACCCAATCAAGGTGGAACGTATTCGAGCGCGTCGATTCAACGAGGCGGACCTCAGGTTCGAACAGCCGCGGCCGAAGCCCGGCAAGCTTTGCTGCACCTTGCTTCGAATAAGCTGAGTGCTCCGGTGGATCATCTCACGGTATCGAAAGGTGTTGTTTCCGCGCAGGGCGCAACCGGATCGGTCGCCTATGGAGAACTGGTCGGCGACAAACCGTTCCACCTGGCTTTCACGGGTTCAGCTCCCGTGAAAGCCCCGGCCGATTACAAAGTGGTGGGCACGCCGGTGCCACGCAACGACCTGCCGGATAAGGTAAGCGGCAAGTACGTCTATATGCAGCACGTGCGCGTACCGGGCATGTTGCATGGCCGGGTGGTTCGGCCGCGCGGCCAGGGCGCGTATGGCGCCGGCGCGAAGGTGATCGCGCTGGACGCCGCATCTATCAGCCATATTCCCGGCGCGCGCGTTCTGCGCAAGGGCGATTTCGTTGGAGTGGTGGCTAAAAACGAGTGGGACGCGGTGCGCGCCGCTCGGCAGCTAAAAGTTCAATGGGATTCGGCGCCCTCACTTTCCGGCAGCGATGGCCTGTATAAAGCGATGCGCGCCGCGAAGTCGGAAGATCGCGTCGTGGTGGAGCACGGCAACGCGGCCGACGCCATCGGAGCTGCTCCCCACAAGGCGGCTTACACTTGCCGCTCCCCCTACCAATCCCACGCTCCCTTCGGACCCAACTGCGCGCTCGCCGATGTGAAGCCGGATTCCGCGCTGATCATGTGCTCCACCCAAGACGTCTATGGCACGCGCCGCACGCTGGCTCCCATCCTGGGACTGCCGATGGAGAAAGTGCGCGTGCAATATTACGAAGGATCGGGCACCTACGGCCATAGCTGTTACGACGACGTGGCACAGGCTGCATCTCTGCTTTCGCAATTGGCCGGACAGCCGGTGCGTTTGCAGTTTATGCGCTGGGATGAGCATGGCTGGGACAACTACGGGCCCGCGCACGTGGGCGAAGTTCGCGCGGCCGCCAGCGCCGATGGAAAGATCGTCGGGTACGAGTATGAAGGCTGGCAGCATCATTGGAGCAATGTGGAAACCAGCGAGCAGCTCGCGCTCGGCAAGCCCGCGGAAGAATGGCGGCCTAACCCCGCGATGCAGGTGAACCCGCGATGTTGCGGTGGAATGTACGACATTCCCAACGTGCGGTTGGTGAACCATCACGTGCCGGGTTTGGGTTTCCTGAAGGGCGCGTGGTTGCGCTCGCCGCTCGACCTGTCGTTCTCTTTCACATCCGAGCAAGCCATCGATCAATTGGCGTTTCTGTTAAAGCTGGATCCATATGAGTTTCGGCGGCGCAACATAACGGATGAGCACTGGTTGGAAGTTTTGGACGCGGCGGCGAAGGCGGCGAATTGGACGCCACGGCAGGCGGCGTCAAATTTGTCGCGGAGCAAGGTGGTGACCGGCCGCGGCATTGGAATGGGCACGCACCTGGCGTCCTATGGCGCGGCTGTCGCCGAAATCGAGATCGACAAACAGACTGGCAAGGTGATCGCCAGGCATCTCTATGGCGCCATCGATGCCGGACTGGTGGTCAACCCCGGCAACGTCGAGAGCCAGATCAGCGGACAGTTGGTGCAAACCGCCAGCCGTATGTTTCATGAGGAAGTGACGTTCAGCAAGACCAACGTCACCAGCCTGGACTGGGCCAGCTATCCGATCCTGCGCTTCGAAGAGTGTCCGAAGGTGACGCCGGTCGTCGTGCAGCGACTGAACGAGCGATCCAGCGGCGCGGGCGAAGAAGTGATGGCCGCAACCGCGGGCGCGATCGCGAACGCGTTTTTCGATGCCACCGGCGTTCGCATGACCGAGTTCCCCCTGACGCCCAAGCGCGTACTCGCTGCGTTGATGTTCAGCCACAGATGAACACAGATGAACGCTGATAAAGCTTTAATTCAGAATCCGCGTTCATCTGTGTTTATCCGTGGCCAATTGATCCGGACACGAATCTGTTCATCGCTGCATAGATCCGGCATACAACGTCATCGCCCACCTCGTACACTGTAAGGAATGGCCAATTTAGGATTCGTTGGACTGGGCGTGATGGGCAGCCGCATGGTGAACCGCCTGCTCGACAAGGGACACGCCGTTACCGGCTTCAATCGCACTCGTTCCAAAGCCCAGTGGTTGATCGATCGCGGAATGCAGTGGGCCGATTCGCCTCGCGCCGTCGCCGCCGCGGCCGACTTTACGCTTTCTATGGTGACCAATTCCGCCGCGCTCCAGCAGATCGCCGACGGAGAGAATGGAATTATCGCGGGGCTTGGCGCGGGCAAAATCTGGATCGAGATGAGCACCGTCAGCCCGGAAATCAGCAAGGCCCTGGCCGCTCGCGTCCGACGAAAAAGGCGCGGACATGCTGGATGCGCCCGTCTCGGGAAGCGTAATCACTCTCGAACAGGGCAAGCTTTCCGTCATGGTGGGCGGACACGCGGAAACCTTCGAGCGCGCGAAACCGATTCTGCTCGATCTTGGGCCCAAAGTCACGCATGTCGGCGAAAACGGCCTGGCGCTGGTGATGAAGATCGCCACCAATTTGAATCTCGCGGTCGCAGATGCTGGCGTTCTCAGAAGCTGTGCTGCTGGCCGAGAAGAGCGGCATCCAGCGCGACACCGCCGTGGACGTCCTGACGCACAGCGCCATCGCATCGCCGATGGTCCAGTATCGCGGCCCGTTTGTGCTTAAAATGCCTGAGGAGGCGTGGTTCAACGTAAACATGATGCAGAAGGACATGCTGCTTGCGCTGGAACTGGGACGCAAGGCCGATGTCCCGCTGCCCACCACGGCCACCTGCCAACGAGTTCCTCACCGCCGCGCGCGCCATGGGCTACGTGGAGCAGGATTTCGCAGTAGTATTTGAGGTATTGGCAAGAATGTCTGGAGTTCACCAAATGACCACCGCCGTCAATCCATCCAAGTCCGATACCGAACCGGCGCGGACCTGCATCTGCACATGTACCGGCGCATGCTGATGATCCGCCTGTTTGAAGAGCAGGTCAACGATTTGTATACTCGCGCGCTGATGCCCGGCCTCGCGCACCTCTACATAGGCGAGGAAGCCGTCGCCGTGGGCGTTTGCGAAGCGCTGCGGCCGGACGATTACATCACCAGCACGCATCGCGGACATGGCCATTGCCTGGCCAAAGGCGCGGATTTGACCTGATGTTCGCCGAGCTGCTCGGCAAGGAAATCGGCTATTGCAAAGGCAAAGGCGGCTCGATGCACATCGCCGATCCGGCCACCGGGCAACCTGGGCGCCAATGCGATCGTCGGCTGGAAGCACGGGCATCGCAACCGGGGCGGCATTTTCGGCGCAGCGGCTGGGGACGGGCCAAGTAGCGGTCTGCTTCTTCGGCGAAGGCGCGCTCGGCCAGGGCGTGCTGTACGAAGTGATGAACATGGCCGCGCTGTGGAAGCTGCCGGTGATTTACGTTTGCGAAAACAATATGTACAACGAGTACACGCATTTTTCCGAGACCACCGCCGGCGATATTCTGGCGCGCGGACCGGCTTTCGGCGTGCCTTCCGAAGCCGTGGATGGCCAGGATGTGCGCGCGGTTTACGCGGCCGCGAAGAAACTGGTGGAGCGTGCGCGCGCGGGCGAAGGCCCGTCGCTGCTGCTGGTGAATACCTACCGCTACCACGGGCACCACGTTGGCGACGTGAGCCGGGAATATTATCGCTCGAAGCAGGAAGAGCAGCAGTGGAAAACGGAGCGCGATCCAATTCGGATCATGGCGGATTGGCTCGCGTCGGAAGGGCACGCCGATCGCGCCGCGCTAGACAAACTTCATGACGAAGTGAAGGCTGAGATCGCGAGCGCGGTCCAGTTCGCTCTAGCCGCGCCTTATCCCGCGCCCGACAAGGTGGATCAAGATGTCTATGCTTGATGCGAAAGGCGGGCTTGAAACAAAAGCCGGGCTTGAAACAGCAACGGCCGTTCGCGAACTCACCCTGGCGCAGTCCATCAAAGAAGCGCTGGCCGAAGAGATGCGCCGCGACCCGCGAGTGTTCATCCTGGGCGAAGACATCGCCGAAGCCGGCCATCCGTTCAAAGTTCTGACCGGCCTGGTGGACGAATTCGGTCCCCAGCGCGTTTTGGACACGCCGATTTCCGAAGCGGGCTTCACCGGTATCGCGGTGGGCGCCGCGATGACTGGCATGCGTCCGGTGATCGACATCATGTTCGGCGATTTCATCGGCCTCACGATGGACCAGATGGTGAACCAGGCCGCCAAGATCCACTACATGTCGGGCGGCAAATGGAAAGCGCCGCTGGTGATGCGAACCACTCTCGGCGCCACGCGCCGTTCGGCCGCGCAGCATTCGCAATCGCTGCACGCCTGGTTCTGCCATATTCCCGGACTTGAAAGTGGTGATGCCTTCCACGCCTTATGACGCCAAAGGGCCTGCTGAAATCCGCCATCCGCGACGACAATCCGGTGGTGTTTTTCGAAGACAAGATGATGTACCGGCTGAAGGGCCCGGTGCCGGAGGAAGACTACACCATTCCGCTGGGCGTCGCCGACATCAAGCGCGAAGGCAGCGACATCACCATCATCGCCACCAGCAGCATGGTGCAGATGGCGCTGGGAGCGGCGAGCCTGCTGGCGGAGGACGGCATCAGCGCCGAAGTGGTGGATCCGCGCACGCTCTGGCCGCTGGATGAAAAGACGCTGGTGGAATCGGCCAGGAAGACTTCGCGCGTGATCGTGGTCGACGAAGGCTACGGGCGATACGGCGTCACGGCGGAGATCGCGTCGGTGATCCAGGAGAATGCATTCTTCGATCTGGAAGCGCCAGTGAAGCGCATGGGCGCGATGCATGTCCCGATTCCTTTCTCGCCGCCGCTGGAAGATGTCACGGTTCCGAACGAAAAGACGGTGGCCGACGCGGCGCGCGCGATGTGCGGCGCCAGCTAGGAATTTCCGATGAGCGCTCCTCCACACGGCCATGATCACGATCATGACCATCAGGCGGTTCCGTCCGATCCGGCCTTGCGCGTGAAGGCGCTCGAATCGCTGCTGACGGAAAAGGGCCTCGTGGATCCGGCGGCTTTGGACGCGTTGATCGATACCTATCAATTCAAAGTTGGGTCCGCGCAACGGCGCGCGCGTGGTTGCGCGAGCCTGGATTGACTCCGACTACAAGCGGCGCCTGCTTGCGGACGGCACCAGCGCCATCGCGGAGCTGGGTTACGGCGGCGCGCAAGGCGAGCACATGGTGGTAGTCGAGAACACGCCCAGCGTGCACAATCTCATCGTTTGCACGCTTGTGTTCCTGTTATCCGTGGTCGGTTCTGGGGCTCCCGCCGGTGTGGTATAAATCGGCGGCGTATCGTTCGCGCGCGGTGATCGATCCGCGCGGCGTCCTGCGCGAGTTCGGCGTTGAGCTGGCGGAAGAAAAACAAATACGCGTCTGGGACAGCACGGCGGAACTGCGCTACCTGGTCCTGCCGGAGCGGCCGGCCGGAAGCGACGGACTCGGCGAGGAAGCGCTGGCCGCGCTGGTGACGCGCGATGCCATGATCGGGGTTGCGATCGCGTGAACGGCGTACACGACATGGGCGGGATGCAAGACATGGGCCCCATCCAGTACGAGCGGAACGAGCCCGTTTTTCACGTGCCTTGGGAAGGGCGCACCTTGGCCATGGTTCTCGCGTCAGCCGCGTGGCGAAAATGGAGTCTCGACAGTTTCCGCCATCAGATCGAGCGGATTCCACCCGCCGATTATCTGCGCATGAGCTATTACGAGAAGTGGCTCACCGCGGTTACAGAGCGCCTGATTGCAAGCGGCTTAATCACTCGCGCCGAGCTGGAGAGCGGAACGCCGGCGCCCGGTTCGTCGAAGGCAACACCCGCGCTGACCGCCGCCGACGTGCCTTCGATGCGCCGCAGCGGCGCGCTCGCAAGCCGCGCGGTCGAAGTTGCGCCGCGCTTTCACCCGGGCCAGCATGTCCGCACGCGCAACATCCATCCAAGCGGACACACTCGCCTGCCTCGCTACGCCCGCGATAAGGAGGGTGTCATAGAGCGAAATCACGGCGTTTACGTTTTTCCAGACACCACCGCTCATTCGCTCGGCGAACACCCGCAGCACGTTTATTCGGTCCGGTTCACCGCGCGCGAGCTTTGGGGCGCCGAGGCTTCTCCGCGCGACTCCGTAAACATCGATCTTTGGGACAACTACCTTGAGCCTGCCTGATTTCTCGGCGTTACCGTTGCTCCCACGCGATGCGGACGGCCCTGTCTTCGCGGAGCCTTGGCAGGCCCAGGCATTTGCCCTGGCGATCCGGCTGTACGAACAGGGTTACTTCACCTGGAAAGAATGGGCCGCCGCACTGGCCGCGGAAATAAAATCCGCCGCCGAAGATGGTGTACCCGACGACGGCTCGCGATATTATGAGCACTGGCTGTCGGCGTTGGAGCGCTTGGCCGCAGCGAAGGGCTTGACCGATCGGGCGGCGCTTTTGAATCGCAAACAGGAGTGGGCGGACGCGTATCGGCACACGCCCCACGGAAAGCCCGTGGAACTGGCCGCGGCCAGATCGCAGACGAGTTGATTAGAAATTGGGAGGCATCAAGTGGCACTGAAAACTCACGGAACGATGGCAGTGGATTGGGAGCAGCGCGTCGACATGGATCGATTGCGGCGCGAGCGTCTGGCGCGCGTGAAAGCGCTGCTCGCGAAATCGGAGATCGGCGCACTGCTGTGCTTCGACATGAACAACGTGCGCTACATCACCGCCACGCATATCGGCACGTGGGCGCAGGACAAGATCAGCCGCTTCACGCTGCTGCCGCAGAATGACGAGCCGATTCTGTGGGACTTTGGCTCGGCCGCCAAGCACCATCAGCTCAATTGTCCGTGGCTCGGGGAGCGCTCGCGTCCCGGCATTTCGCTGCTGCGCGGAGCGATGTCGCCGGAGATGGGCCGCGCCGAAGACGTGGCCAAGAAGATCAAGATCGAGCTCGAGATGCGCGGCCTGCACAAAGAGCCCGTCGGCATCGACGTAGTGGAACCGCCCATTCTATTCGCGCTGCAGCGCGAAGGCATCAACGTTGTCGATGGGCAGCAGCTCATGTCGGATGCGCGCGTGATCAAGACGCAGGATGAAATTTCGCTGCTGAACACGTCCGCGATGATGGTGGACGCCGCCTATCACGATCTCTATTGCGCCATGAAACCGGGCATGAGCGAGAACCAGGCGGTGGGGTTGGTGAATAAGATCCTGTATGACCTTGGTTCGGAATACGTGGAAGGCGTGAATGCCATCTCTGGCGAGCGCTGCAATCCGCACCCGCACGTTTTCTCCGATCGCGTGCTGCGCCCGGGCGATCCGGTGTATTACGACATTCTGCATTCGTTCATGGGTTACCGCACCTGCTATTACCGCTGCTTCAGCATCGGTTATGCGCCGCACACCTTGATTGACGCCTATTCGCGTTGCCGCGATTATCTGGATGCCGCCATTTCGCTTATTCGCCCGGGGCGGACCACCGGTGAAATCGCTTCGGTGTGGCCCAAGGCGCAGGAGTTCGGCTTCCCCAATGAAGAGGCGGCTTTCGCGCTTCAATTCGGCCACGGCATCGGCCTGGCCATCTGGGAAAAGCCGGTCATCAGCCGCCTGGTTTCGCTCGAACATTCTTACGAAATCAAGCCCGGTATGGTGTTCGCGCTGGAAACGTTCTGGCCGTCGAAGGACGGCTGGAGCGCCGCTCGCATCGAAGAAGAGATCGTGGTCACTGAAACCGGCCACGAAGTGATCACGCGCTTCCCGGCCGAAAAGCTGCTGGTGGCCGGGCGCGCATTACTTCACCGTCGACGGCCCGCTGCCCACCACGCGCGAGCACGATCCGGCGCCCAGCGAGCGCATCGTCGAAATGGTGGAAGCCAGCGCGCGAATCGAACAGGTGGTTTCCCGCTAGATGGCCATCAGCATCGTCATGCCCGCGCTCGAGATGGCGCAGGAAACCGGCAAAATTATCTCGTGGCTCAAGAAGGAAGGCGACTCGATCGCCAAAGGCGAGCCGATCGCGGAAATCGAAACCGATAAAGTGGTGCTCGAAGTGGAAGCGGCGGCCGACGGCGTGCTCGCGGGCGTCTCAGCGGCGGCCGGCGATGTGGTCCAGGTGGGCAAAACCATCGCGTGGATTGTCGCGCCGGGCGAGCAGCCTCCCGTGGAAGCGGCGGCCGCGGTTCCAGCCGCGCGAACCATGAGCGAGCAGGCGCGTGCCGCATCAGCCGCTTCCAGCACGCGCTCCGGCCGTCCGCCAGGAAGCTCCGGAAGCGAAGGCGTCGCCGAAGGCGCGCCGCATGGCCAAGGAATTGGGCGTGGATCTGACCAAGGTTCGCGGCACTGGGCCTGGTGGAACCATCAGTGGTGAGGACGTGGAGGCTGCGGCTAAGGCCGCTCCAGCATCGGCGCCAGCGCCGCCTCCCGCTCCAATGGCCGCGGGGCCGGTGGTAATGAGCTCCATCGCGCGCTTGATGGCCGAGCGGACCACGCAGAGCTGGACCACGGCGCCGCACTTTTTCCTGGTGCGCGAAATCGACGCGAGCGGCCTGATCGCAGCGCGCGAAAAACATGGCAAGGCGATCACTCACACCGATCTGCTTGTCGCGCTGGTCGCGCGCGCATTGGTGAAGCATCCGAAAATGAATGCAAGTTGGTCCAGCGGCGCCATCCACCTCAATCCCAGCGTGAATATCAGCATCGCGATCGCTGTGAAGGATGGCGTAGTAGGCGCCGTAGTTCCGAACGCCGATACCGCCAGCCTCGCCGACATTAGCGCTAAACGGCAGGACTTGGCCGAACGCGCCCGCGCCGGCCGCCTTCATCCGCCCGATGTCACCGGCGGCACGTTCACCATCAGCAATCTGGGGATGTTCGGCGTGGATGCTTTCAGCGCGATCATCACGCCGCCGCAAGCCGCTGTGCTGGCTGTCGGCCGCATTGTCGATCGCGTGGTACCAGTGAATGGACTGATCGGCATCCGCCCCATCCTGACGTTGACGCTATCGAGCGATCACCGCGTGGTGGATGGAGCGCAGGCCGCGGCGTTCTTGAAGGATGTCGCCGAGGCGCTCACCAGCGCACTATTGTAGGTGGAAGTTCACTTCAATTTGCGCCTTCACTGGCACCGGCTTCCCGTTCTTGGTGCCCGGCTGAAACTTCCAGGTTTTGATACTCGCAACAGCGCTGGCGTCCAGTCCTTTATCGAGCGACTTGACCACTTTGATATCGTGCGCGCGTTGATCCGGGCCAACTACGATCGTTAATCCCACCGTGCCTTCCAGCTTGGCGGCCTTCGCCTCGGGGGTGTATTGCGGCTCGCTCGTCTTCACCAGGATCTTCGGAGCAACGATGCCGGGCCCAACCTTGTAGATCTTTTCCGCAAAGGAAACGGTGGTCATCAACACAAGAAGAAGTGGAATCGCTAGCGCGGTTCTGCGCCGGGTCTGAATCGCATCTTTTCGCCATTCGAATAGATGAACCAGGCGTTCGCGCAACGGGAATGAGCCGGTCATTGCGCAGCCCAGTAAAAGGGAACTCGAACCCTCGCGCGCTACTTCCAGGAGGACATTTGCATAAGCATCCGCCGGAATACCCGCCGACAATACCGCGTCATCGCAGGCCAGTTCCTGTTCGTGATTCAGGCGTGTTGCGAGCATCCATGCCAGCGGATTCCACCACAACAGCGCTCGCGCCCCTTGGGCCACGTACTTTGCCAGACAATCACGGCGCTGGACGTGTGCCGATTCATGCAGCAGCACCGCGCGCAATCGCGATTCGTCCCAGGCCCTCGCGGCTGGAGGAAGAAGGATCAGCGGGCGCACAACACCACAAGTGAGCGGAGTGCTTACGTCCGCGATTCGGATTTCGGCGCTGCCATCATTCCGAAAATGTGCCGATCTGTGGCGGGCGCGCAGTAACACAATCCATCCGCCGGCCGCGCGGAGCATCATGATGAGAGCTCCCGCCGCCCATATCGCCGCGAGCAGCGCCGGCCATGTCCATAATCCGGTCTCCACAGTGCTTGCGCCCGACACAGAGTGTGGCTTGGCCGGAACGGAAATCAGGAGGCTCCATTGCGGCGACCACAGCGCCAAAAGCGGCACTGCAGCCGCGCTCGTGAGCGCCGCCAGGCAGAGCAAATGCCGCGTTGCCGCATCCCGGCCGCGCACAAATCGCAGGCAAATCATCCCCGCCGCCAGCAGCATGGTGGACTTCGTTGCCACCGAAATCAGATAGGACTCCAACATGGCTATTTCCTTTTCTTTTTCGCCCGATCCGTCTTGGCTTGATCCGTCTTTGCTTGATCAATGACTCGGGCCAGTTCGCTCAATTCCTGTTCGCTCAAATGGAATGCGGCCGGATCGAGCAAAGCCGCCACTGCTTCCTTCGCCGATCCATCAAAAAACGTTCGGATGATGCGCTGTAGTGCCGACCGGCTGGCCGATTCCCGCGCGACCGTCGGCTCGTACACGTAGCGCAGCCCTTCCTCCGCATGGCGTACAAAGCCCTTGCGCTCCAGCACCCGCAAAATAGTGCGCACTGACGAATAGTTCGGCTTGTCGAGCAACCCTTCCTGGATCTCCTGGCCGGTGGCGCGCCCTCGTGCAAATAGAATGTCCATAATCTGGCGCTCGCGCCGGCTTAAGTCGGGATCAACGGTCTTCTTCGAGATGCGCATTTCTTAGCAGCCTGCGTAAAAATTAACACACGAACGCCGGCCTGTCAATCCCCCGCGCTAGGTCTTCCGCGCATCGGCCTGGAATGGCATGATAGAAACCATATGATCCTCAGTCGCGACCGTATCCTGGCCACCCACGTCGGCAGCCTTCCGCGCAACGAAGCGCTTTCTGAAATGCTGATTGACCGCGAGGAGGGAAAGCCTCTCGGCAATGAGCAACTCGCCGAGGAAATGGATCGCGCGGTGCGTCACGTCATCGCCAAGCAGGCCGAGGCCGGCATCGACATCGGCAACGACGGCGAGCAGCAGCGCGTCGGCTTCCAGACGTATGTGCCCCGCCGCATGTCCGGTTTTGCGGGCGAGTCGAAACGGCGGCGCGGCCGCGATTTCGAGGAGTTCCCCGCGCTGGTCCAAGATCTGATGCGGCGTTTTCCCAAACGCAGCCGCATGCAGAACGCCCCGGAAGCGCAGGCCGAGCTGCATTACCTGGATGCGTCCGCTATCAACGGTGAGATCGATCGCTTCCAACGCGCCGCCCGGGATTCGGGAACATTCGCCGAGGCCTTCATGACGGCGCCCTCACCCGGCATCATCTCCACCACGATGCTGAACGCGTATTATGATTCGCAGCAATCCTATCTGGCCGCGCTCGCGCGCGAGATGCGCAACGAGTATCTTGCGATTCACCGCGCGGGCCTGCTGCTGCAGATCGACGCACCGGACCTCGCCATGGACCGCTCCATGTTTTATCGCGATCTTTCCGAAGCCGAATTCGTCAAGGCCGCGGAAATGCATGTGGCTGCGATCAATCAAGGCATCGACGGCATCCCGCGCGATCGGGTGCGCCTGCACTGTTGCTGGGGCAATTGGAACGGCCCGCACCTCTACGACGTGGCGCTCGATCTGATCCTGCCGGTGCTCTATCAGGCCAATGTCGGCGCACTCAGCATCGAGTTCGGCAATCCGCGCCACCAGCACGAATTGGAAGCGCTGCGCCGTCACAAGCTGCCCGGCCACATGCTGCTCTTGCCCGGCGTGGTGGAGAGCAACAGCAATATCGTCGAGCACCCGGAAGTTGTCGCGCGGCGCCTGGAAGAAGCCGTGGCCGTCGTCGGCGACCGCGAGCGCGTCATCGCCAGCGCGGACTGCGGCTTCGGAACCTTCACCAATCGCGAGTATGTGATTGAACCGGTAGTCTGGTTAAAACTCAAGGCCCTTCGCCAGGGAGCCGACATCGCGTCCACTCATCTGTGGGGACGCAGCGCGGCGCAATGACGATGCCGCTTACTTATTTACTAAGTGCGGCAAATCGCGGTTATTCTCGTTGCACACAAATTCGAGTAACTCGGTGTCCGCGAGTAAGTCCATCCCTTCGGTGATCGTCCACGGCCTGGTGTACGCCTTCGGGTCGTTGATCGTAACTTCGATCTTCAAATGCCCGAAGTCCGGCCGGCGAAAGCGCTCGGTTACGTGCAATGCTTCGGTGGCCGGGTGTCCTGCCTGATCCAGCCAGGTTTTGCCATTGAAGCCCGAGGTCTCAACCACCAGCGCATTCCCGTCCCACTTACCCACCGAATAACCCATCCAGGTGGGATTCGGATCGTCGGGAAGCTTCCGGCCGTCCATGTATATCTGCCGGTACAATCCGAACGCCTCATACAGGATGATCACCTCGTCCGGATTTTGCACAATCTTGAAAGGTACCGGCGTCGCATTCACCTTGGGAACGCCTTGCGGCAAACAGTTCGCATCGGACTCCTCGGAGGCATGCACGCCCGTCATGCGCTCTTTGGTAAGCGCCGCCGCCCAAGGTTGCATCGGCACGTCGTCGGGCTTTAAATCGGCCGCCAGGTTCCGCAAATACTTAGGCCCTGCGACCAGCCAGATTCCGGACAAATCCGGCTTGCCGTCTGCTTTGCGCGGCGCCGGCGCCGAGAGATCCGGTTTGCCGTCCTTGGTTCGTGGAATCTCTTTGTCCGGCAGCTTCAGCCACTGCCCTGGCAGGTTCCCCGATAAACCCAGCAGCATCGCGACGAGCGGGATTAGAAGGCCGCTTCTGGAAGTCATCGGGCGATTATATACCCTTACGATTGCCGGATCACGCATGTTTCGGCGGCGCGACTTTCCGATCCAGCCAATCCCGCACCACGCCGAATACCTCATGATTGTTCTTCTCCAGCAGCATCAGGTTGCCGTTGCCGACGATGCCGTAATCGCGCAGACGCACCATCTCCGCCGAACATCCCACCTGCTTCAAGAACGCCACGTTGGAAATGGGCGATCCGCCTCCGCCGAATTCGGTGGTCAGCCAGCCAATCGGAATGCCGCGCAGATTTTTCCACTTATGCGCCGGCTCCGCCTGCAGCTTATAAGACGCGATCAACGGGCGCGGCGAATCGGGCGGCAGTTTGTGATCCACTAAGTTAAACTGCGATGGATCGGTCACCGGCGGATCGTAAGTCATGGGGCTGGCCGTCAATCCCCAGCGCAGTTGCGCGGCGAACGGATTGCCGTTGATCTCCATGCAGAAAATGCCCTTCACCAGGTTCGGACGCCGGTCCGCCACGCCCCAGCCGAAAAATCCTCCGAACGCGTGCGTCAGCAAAATGCACGGACCGATCCGATCCACCAGTTCCACGCCCCCGCGCCACACCAGATCGCTATGGAACGCTTCGTCCATCACGTTGCCGGATTCGCACGCCATGAACTGATCGATGATCGGATCGTTCATGCCGCCCGGCCCAGGCCACTGCGCCGTGTTGAACACCACCGGCGTCTGCACCAGCGGCTCGTAGGGCGGGACATTCGGCAGATGGCTGGGCCCCAGCGCATCCGGATGATATGGCGACCGGCCGTAGCTCGGCCGATCCAGCCAATACACGCTGTAGCCGGCCTGCACGAAATAGTGCACCCATCCGGGGCGGCCGCCGATGCCCATCATGTGAGTGCCCTGGCCGCCGCCGCCATGCACCATGATCACGGGATATTCATAGCGCTTCTCGGCCGGGATCATGTATTGCACGTACATCTGCCCCATCGCGATGGTGCCGTAAGGCATCTGCTTGCGTTGAATTCCCACCCAGAAGCCGCCTTGATCGGCGAGCTTTAATGCCGTGTTGTCGCGATTGCGATTGGGATCGATGCCGCTCGAAGCGTCGCCCGGCGCATTCTTAGTGACTGAGGCATCCATCCAACGCAAGACCGGCTCCAGCGCCTCGCGATTGTTCTTCTCCATCATCACCATCGGGCCGTTGCCGTGCACGTTCTGATCGGCCAATCGAATATGCTCCACCGTACACCCGGCTTCGCGCAGCGATGTGGCAATCGCCGGGTCGGTGCCATTCGAATCCGATGCCTCGGCGGTCACAATCGCGATCGGGATATGCGCCAGCTTCGTGAGTTCCGTCTGCCCTCGCAGCGATGTGGCCGGCTGCTCGATGACCACGATGCCCTTCACCAGATCCGGCCGCTCTTCGGCCGTCACCCACGCGAATGCCGCACCGTCGCCATGCGCTACGAGAATCGCCGGACCGATCTCGTCCAGAAGCTTCGCCCCGCGCGTTCGCCACACGTCTTGGGTGAGCGGATTGTTGCCCATCGGTTGACCCATCGCGGCCACCACTTGGGTGATGGCCGGATCGTTGGCATCGGCGCTGCCGGGCCATTGCGTGTGGACGCTCGCATCTCCTCGAATGCTTCGCGCCACGCCTTCAAACGTCGGCGCTTCTTTGTCAAAGTACCCATGCACCCACGGATGATAGGGACCGCGTCCTTGCCCGGGCCGGTCGAGCACATACACCTTGTAACCTTGCTCCAGAAGCAGCGTCGCCCAGCCGCGGCGTCCGTCCGGCGTGCTGATCCAATTCGAACCTTGCCCGTAGCCGCCGTGAATCAAGACCACCGGATAAGGATGCCGGACTTCCCGCGGAATCCAATGCTCTACGTACATCTGCATCCCGTTGCACATCGTGCCGCGAGCCAGCAGCGCGTGTTCCACTCCGATCCAGTGGTAACTCCAGTCCGCGATGTCGAGCACCGGCCCAATATCTTTCGCCCGCGTCGTTTGTCCCGCCATCTTCGGAGCGATTGCGAGCGCGGCGGCCGCCAGCGTTCCCAGGTCGCGTCTGGTAATTCCGTCTGATCTGTCGTCTTGCATCGTTTTCTGTTCCTTTGGCGCGGCTTGACGTTAGCGCGCCTTTTGATCTTCCCGGAAGAAACTGTTCAGCTCGGCGTGCGGAGGCAAACTGTCGAATCCGGCGAAGCTTCCCGCGCTTGCGATCTCTTGGGCCGCCCGGATGAACCCGCCCCATGCCGCGCGCGCCAGCGAACTCCCCACGCTGATCCTTCGCACGCCCATCTCCGCGAGATCGGCGACTTTCAGCCCGGTGTTCGCGCTCATCAGCACATTCACAGGCTTCGGACTTACCGCCGAGACGATGGCGCGAATGTCCGCGCGTTCTCGCACTCCCGGCGCGTACAACACATCGGCGCCCGCTTCCGCATAGGCCTGCAGACGCCGGATGGCTTCTTTGAGCGGCTCCGTGTGCCCCGTCAGGAAGCACTCCGATCGTCCGATGAGCATAACGCCGGATGCGCCGATCGCCGCGCGAGCAGCCTGCATCCGCTCCACCGCTATCGGCAGATCGTACAGCGGCTTCAATCGATCGCCGGTCGAGTCCTCAATCGAAAGTCCCGCCACGCCCGTCGCCACGCAAAGACGCACACTCTCGGCGACGCCCTCCGGCTCCTGCGCGTAGCCCGATTCGAAATCGGCGTTCACCGGCAAATCAACGGAAGAAACAATCTCGGCAATGTGGCTGAGCACCAGGTCGCGCGGCACGCCCGCGTCGGGCAATCCGCGTGAGAATGCGAAACCCGCGCTGGTGGTGGCCAGAGCCTGGAATCCGAGATGCCGCAGATACCGCGCGGTCCCGACATCCCAAGGATTCGGGATCACAAAACACCCGCTCTCGTGCAGCTTGCGGAACGCGGCGCGGCGCTCCGTGAAATCGGTGGTGGCCATAAGGATCTTGAGGTTAGCATAATGGATATGGCCTAAAAGGAGAATCCCGTGCCCATATACGACTTCAAATGCCTGGACTGCGGTGAGCAGTTCGAAGCGCTCGTTTTGAAATCCGAGCCCGCCTGCCCGGCTTGCGAAGGGCACAAGCTGGAGCAGCTCATCTCGATGTTTAGCGTCGATTCGGCCAGCATCCGGCAGAACAATATCAATTCCGCTCGCAAGGCGAACTCCAAAATGGCGCGCGACAAAGCCATTGCCGATCAGGAAGCGATTATGCATCACGACGACTGAGGACACGCCGCAACGGAATCCTTATGACCTGCCATAGCTGTGCGAAAGACGTCCCGGAATCCAGCCGGTTCTGCCTTTCGTGTGGCGCGGCGCTCAATGGGAGCGTGCCCCTGCCGACGCAGACCGTGGCCGCGCCTCCCAGCACTCCTACGCCCGCGCGGACGCCCTCCCACAGTCCCCTTTCTTCTTCGTCCGGTTCGCTCAACGAAGGCCGCTTCCTGCCCGGTGCGCTGCTGGCCAATCGCTATCGGATCGTCGCGCTGCTCGGCCGCGGCGGGATGGGCGAAGTGTATCGCGCGCACGACCTGACGCTGGGCCAGGAGGTCGCGCTCAAGTTTCTGCCCGAGGTGGCGGCGCGCAATCCAGCCGCGCTGGCTCGCTTCTACAACGAAGTTCGCATTGCGCGGCAAGTCTCGCATCCCAACGTATGCCGGGTTTACGACCTGGGCGAAGTGGACGGGCAGCCTTATCTGTCCATGGAGTACGTGGATGGCGAAGATCTCGGCTCTCTGCTGCGCCGCATTGGCCGCCTGCCTTCCGACAAGGCGGTAGAGATCGCACGGCAGTTGTGCGCCGGCCTGGCCGCCGCTCACGCCAAGGGCGTTCTGCATCGCGACTTGAAGCCCGCCAATGTCATGCTGAACGGACGTGGCACCGCCGTCGTCACCGATTTCGGCCTGGCTGCGCTCGCCGATGAAATTCCCGGCGAAGAAATTCGCAACGGCACTCCCGCGTACATGGCGCCGGAGCAACTGGCCGGAAAAGAAGTCACCGCGCAAAGCGACATCTATTCGCTGGGCCTGGTGCTGTACGAGATCTTCACCGGCAAGCGCGCCTTTGAAGCATCCACGCTGGCGGAACTGGTGCGCCTGCACAGCGAGACCACTCCTGTCAGCCCGTCGTCGCTGGTGAAGGAACTTGATCCGGCGGTGGAAAGCACCATTCTCCGCTGCCTTGATCCGGAGCCTCGGAATCGTCCGCCGTCCGCTCTGGCGGTGGCAGCGCGGCTCCCCGGCGGCGATCCGTTAGCCGCCGCCCTGGCCGCCGGGGAGACTCCTTCACCTCAAATGGTGGCCGCCGCGGGAAGCACCGAGGCACTCCCCTGGAAGATCGCGGTTCCAACGCTCGCCGCCGCATTTGCCGGCCTGGTGGCCTTTGTCATTCTGATCGCGACGTTCAGCATGATTGAAAAGGCGCAACTCACCAAGCCGCCCGAAGTGCTGGTCGACAAGGCTCGAGACTTGATTCAGAGCCTCGGATACACAGAGCCGCCCGCCGATTCCGCTTACGCCTTCGATGACAATTCGGAGTTTCTGAACGCTGCAGCGAAGTCCGACGGGCCTTTCCCGCAATGGGACGAAATTGCCCGCAGCCGTCCCTCGCCTCTGAAGTTCTGGTATCGCCAAAGCCCGGAACCGATGTTCGCCATGGGCTTGCACAATGAAGAGCTTATTCCGGGTGAGATCCAGGAGACCGATCCCCAGCCCACCACATCCGGCATGATCAACGTCCGGCTGGATCCCGAGGGCCGCCTCACTTACTTTGAAGCGATCCCGCCGGAGAAAGAAGATCCGCCCAAGCAGACGCCCGCGCCGGATTGGAATGCTCTGTTCACCGCCGCCGGCCTCGACATATCCAAATTCAAGCCTGCGACTCCGGTGTGGGCATCGCTGGCGGCTTCCGACGCGCGCCAGGCTTGGACCGGCCAGTGGCCTGGCTATAAGAATCGTCCGCTGCACGTCGAAGCCGCTGCCTGGCACGGCCGCCCCGTCTTCTTCTATTTAACCGGACCATGGAGCCGGCCAGAGCGCATGCCGTCGAGCAACCCGGGGGGCACCGGCGATTTCATCGCCCGAATATTATTGGATGGCATCCTGTTCCTGCCGGTTCCGGCAGCGGCCTTCCTGGCGCGTCGGAACGTCATTCGCGGCAAAGGCGATCGACGGAGCGCCCTGCGTCTGGCCGTACTCATCTTTGTTCTTCATCTGGCTCTGTGGGCATTCCGGGCCCATTTCGGTTCCATCGGAAATTTCGTCTTTTTATTGATCCTGGCCGTCAGTACCTCGCTCCTTTGGGGTGGCGCCGTGTGGGTGCTCTATCTGGCGCTCGAACCCTATGTTCGCCGTTACTGGCCGCAAGCCATCATTTCATGGACACGGGTGCTAGGCGGCCGCTGGCGGGACCCGTTGGTTGGCCGCGATGTGCTCTACGGCGTCGCGCTGGGCGTGTTCCTCTGTGAACTGTATGCCCTGCGGTTTCACCTGGCAGCCCTGTTTGGCGCGCCTCCGCCGAGTGCCGATGAGACCTTCCTAGGCGGCGCCCGCAGCGCCATCGGAGCGTGGCTGCTGAATCTCCCCGCCTCCATTATCAACACGCTGATCTCGTTCCTCATCCTTTTTCTCTTCCGCGCGCTGCTGCGAAAATCGTGGCTGGGCGCCATCGCTTTTGTTCTGCTGTTCACGGCCCTCAGGTCCGTGTCTTCGCCGTATCCGGCTCTGGATTGGCCCATACAAGCGATCCTGTACGCCGCGCTCGCCGCCGGAGCGCTGCGCTTCGGCTTGGTGACGTTCGCCACCGCGCTTTACACCGCCGACCTGGCGCTCAACATTCCGCTCACGCTGAACCCGTCGGCCTGGTATTTTACGCCCGCCACCTTGGCGCTCGCAACCATCGCCGCGCTCGCCATCTGGGGTTTCTACACCGCTCTGGCCGGCCAGGCGCCCTGGAAGGCCGAATCATAATCGGTCGAAAATGTTGGTGTGAGATTTCAGCGGCCGGTTCAAACAAATTGCTGAAACAAAGACTGCCCAGCGGAGTCTTGTTATGGATACGTAATCCAACTGATGAACTGCGCCCAGGGTCCTGAAAGTACTAGTACGCCCCGAGGTAGCCGGTGACCCGACGAGAGGAAAGACTAGAATTCGCATGCAGCGGAACCTTCGGATCGTTCTATGGCTGGTGCTTGCCGCGTTCGCCCACACCGCCCGAGCGGATAGTCCGCAGTCTGGTCAGCCCGGCGCGAACGGTCCGTCAGCGCTCAAGAACCTGACTCTCGAACAGCTCTCTCAAATCGAAGTCACCACACCCTCCAAGGAACCGACCAAGGTTTCACAAACGCCGGCGGCGGTCTATGTCATCACTGGCGAGGACATTCGGCGCTCCGGGGCAACCTGCATTCCAGAGGCATTGCGCCTGGCGCCGGGCGTGGAGGTGGCGCGTATTGACAGCAACAAATGGTCTATCGGAATTCGCGGATTTGGCAGCCGCCTTACGCGCTCGGTGCTGGTCCTGATTGACGGCCGGACTGTTTACACTCCGTTGTTCGATGGCACCTATTGGGAAGTTCAGGACACCATGATGGAAGATATCGACCGGATCGAGGTGATCCGCGGCCCGGGCGGCACTATCTGGGGGCCAAACGCGGTGAATGGCGTCATCAACGTCATCACCAAATCGGCGCAGGATACGCGTGGAATGCTGGCAACCGTGGGCGGCGGCGATTTCGAGCAAGGCTTCGCTGATTTTCGCTACGGCGGCGGCAATGCGGGCGGCTTCAACTATCGCATCTACGGCAAGGGTTTTACGCGCGGCCCCGAGGACCACTCCGATGGCCGGAACTTCGACGATTGGCGAGCCACCCAAACCGGATTTCGCATGGATTGGACGGCGGGCGCCGCGATGCCTTCACCGTCCAGGGCGACGCGTACGACGAGATTGCCGGCGAGAGCGTGCAGGCCACCAGCTATACGCAGCCGTACTCGCAAATCGTGGACGCCAACGCTTATCTCTCCGGCTGGAATATTCTGGGGCACTGGAAACGCACGCTGAGCGAAGGCAACGACATCCAGGTGCAGGCCTACTATGACCGAACCAACCGCCACGAGCCCAATTTTGGCGAGAATCGGGACACACTGGATATCGATTTTCAGGAGCGCCTTCGGCTGCCGGCGCGCAATGAGATTACCTGGGGCCTGGGGGCGCGCGGCGGCCCGGTCCACGATATCGAGGTTGTCTCCGGCCTCACGTTTATTCCTTTTAACCGCACCGACGATCTTTTTACCGGGTTCTTTCAGGATGAGATCGGGCTGGTGAACAACCGCCTGTCGCTGACTGTCGGGACTAAGCTGCTGCGCACCAATTTCACCAATTTTGGCGCCGAGCCGAGCGCCAGGCTTTTATGGACGCCCACTAAAAACCAGACGGTTTGGGCAGCCTATACGCATGCCTTGCGAACGCCCTCTGACGCCGAAGAGAATTTCTTCCTCTTGGGGTACGTCGGCACAACGCCTAACGGCACGCCTTATTTCGCCCGTTTCAACGCGAATTACAACTTCGCGCCGGAGCAACTCAATGGATACGAACTTGGGTATCGCGATCTTCTGCGACCGAATCTCTATCTCGATATCGCAGCCTTTTACAACCACTACCATAACCTGTTTAGCGAAGACATCACGGGAGCGACTTATCTGGAGACCAGCCCGGAGCCCGCGCACTTCCTGTTGCCGGCCCAATTCGGCAACGGACTGCTCGGTTACACCAAGGGAATGGAAATCGCTCCCGAATGGAGGCCCAGGGATTTTCTGCGGCTCCGGGGTTCCTATTCGTTTCTGCATATGAATATTGGCAGAGCGCCGAATTCCATGACGTCGGCACCGCGCCGGGGATCGTGGGCTCCAGTCCTCAACACGAAGTATCGGTTCAATTGGCGGTTGATTTCTCCAAGCGCTTTCAAGCGGATGTCGACTACCGGTATGTCAGCGCCCTGCCCGGCCAGATGGTCCCCGCCTATTCCACCGCCGACGCGCGGTTTGGCTGGCGCATCAGCCGCCAGTTCGATTTGTCCATTGTCGACCAAATTTTTTTCAGCCTTCTCATCCGGAAGATGGAGGCGATCCGGGACCGCTGGTGCTCATCAGGCGAAGCGCCTACGCACCGGCTCAACGTGGAGGCAAAAATAGCTTGGTATTCCGGCAGGCATCCATATGGCGTTC
>CAVXGM010000037.1:0-37830 GCA_963761265.1 Bryobacterales bacterium | reverse complement strand
ATTTCATTTGCTCTTGCTCGATCGTGAGGGGATTGGGGAACTTAGACGGGTTTTCAACTTCGATGCGTTGCCGGCGAGCCACTGATTTTGTAGCGCACGCCGGGCGCGGTGGTAATCAGGTCGATCTGAAATTCCCGCTCCAGGCGCTCCTGGATGATCTCCAGATGCAGCAGCCCGAGAAACCCGCAACGAAAACCGAAGCCCAGCGCGACCGAATTTTCCGGCTCGAAGTTGATTGCGCTGTCGTTCAGCCGCAGCTTTTCCAGCGCCTCCCGCAGCCGGCCGTGTTCGTGCGATTCCACCGGATAGAGCCCGGCGAAAACCATCGGCTTGATTTCCTGGAAGCCCGGCAGCGGTTCGGCCGCCGGATTCTCATCGCCCATGATGGTGTCGCCGATCTGCGCGTCCGACACGGTCTTGATATTGGCGAAAAGGAAGCCCGGCTTCGCCCGCCGAAAGCTCGTCGCACGGGATCGGCTTGGGCGACTGAAAGCCGAGCCCTCCACTTCGGAAAGCGCCCGTTCGACCACAGCCAATCCTCTGCCCCAGGCGCAGCGTGCCATCGACCACGCGCACCAGGATGATCACGCCGCGATACGGATCGAACCAGGAATCGAAGATCAGCGCGCGCAGCGGCGCATCGGGCTCGCCCTTGGGCGGCGGCACGCGTTGCACGATCGCTTCCAGAATTTCTTTAATGCCGACGCCCTGTTTCGCGCTCACAGAATCGCGTCCGTGGCGTCGAGCCCGATCACTTCTTCGATCTGCTCGCGGATCCGCTCCGGCTCGGCGGCGGGCAGATCGATCTTGTTGATCACCGGAATGATCTCCAGATTGTGCTTCAGCGCCAGGTAGGTATTGGCCAGCGTCTGCGCCTCCACGCCCTGCGACGCATCCACCACCAGCAGCGCGCCCTCGCACGCCTGCAGGCTGCGCGAAACTTCGTAGGTGAAATCGACGTGGCCCGGCGTGTCGATCAGATTGAGCTGATAAATCTGGCCGTCGTCGGCCTTGTAATTGAGCCGCACCGCGTGCGCCTTGATGGTGATGCCGCGCTCGCGCTCCAGATCCATGGAGTCGAGCACCTGCTCCATCATTTCGCGCTGCGGAGAGAGCGCCGGTGGTTTCGAGCAGCCGGTCGGCAAGCGTCGACTTGCCGTGGTCGATGTGCGCGATGATAGAGAAATTGCGGATGAATGCGGGGTCCATGCGGTAAAATGAGGGCCGAAACTTCAATTATCCCATAATGTCCCAGACATCGAAGGAAATTCGATGCCAGCGGCTTGAAATTTGCCGTGGTGTGCGCGCGTTTCAACAGCCTTATTACGGACCGCCTGCTGGCCGGCGCGCTGGATGCTTTGAAGCGCTCGGGCGGCCCGATGCCGACATCGAGATCGTGAAAGTTCCCGGCTCCTGGGAGCTGCCGCTGGTCGCCAAAGATTGCCGGAGCGCAAGAAGCACGACGCGATCATGCTCTGGGCGCAGTGATTCGCGGCGATACGCCGCATTTCGATCATGTGGCCGGACAAGTCCAGCGGGCCTTGCGGCGGTGCAACTGGAAACCGGCATCCCGGTGGCCTTCGGCGTCCTGACCACGCATACCATCGAACAGGCCATCGATCGCGCGGGCGGCAAAGAGCGGCAACAAGGGATACGACGCGGCCATCACGGCCATCGAAATGGCCGACCTGATGCGCCGGCTGCGAAAATAGTAGCAGATGGCGGCCCGTCACCGATCACGGCAGCGCGCACTGCAAGTGCTTATCAATGGGACATGACCAAGCGTCCCGTCGACGAGGCGATTCGCGCTTTTATGACACGCTGGACGCGGACAAAATCGCCGAGGAGCCGATGGAAGAGCAGAGACGATGACGAGCCGCAGCCCCAGGGCGCGATGAATTCATGGAAGAGCTGGCGCGCGGCGCCTCCGAAATGGCGCCCGGATATCGACCAGCGCATCGCCGAAAAATCCGCGCACTGGAAGATCGAGCGCATGCCGATTGTCGATCGCAACATCCTGCGCCTCGGCATCTACGAGTGAGCCGCCAGGATACGCCGGCCGCGTGGTGATCGACGAGGCGCTGGAACTGGCGCGCCAGTTTTCGGGCGAAGAATCGGTGGCGTTCATCAACGGAGTACTGGACGCGGTTCACAAGGAAATCAGAAACTGAAATAAAATCCGGCGGGAAACATCCAGCAAGCATGAACATCCTATGGTGGCTCGGAAGCCACGCCCTTCGCAAAAACAGGTGGACTGGCTAATGTTTTGGGCGCGCTTCCCGGGGCGCTGGCCGAGCGCGGCGAACAAGTGGCCGTGGTGCTTCCCGGTATCGCGAGAATCGCTATCCGTATCCCAGGCGCGAGGCTTATCGTAATCTGTGGATTCCCATCGGCCCCGGCTACATGGTGGATATCCAGGGACTGCCGACCGCGGTGTCACCTATTTTTTCATGCATGCCCCCCGCTCTACGATCGCGACGGCATTTACGGCACCGCGGCAGGCGATTTCCCCGATAACCATGTGCGCTTCGCCGTTCTTTCCATGGCGGCCATCGGGGTGGCGCGCCATCTGTTCCGGCCCGACGTGCTGCATTTGCATGACTGGCAGGCCGCGCTGACGCCTGTCTACCTGAGCGAACATTTTCGCAGCGACCCAACTTTTATCGGCGTGAAGACGCTGCTGACCATTCACAATCTCGGCTATCAGGGCCTCTTTCCCCCGAATTCGCTTCCGCAAATCGCGCTCGACCCAAGGTTGCTGAACCCGGATCAAATAAAGTTTTTCGGCCGCGTCAATCTCCTCAAAGCGGGCATCGCCTGGAGCGACGCCGTCAGCACCGTGAGCAAAGGCTACGCGCGCGAGATCCAAACGCCGGAGTATGGATTTGGTTTGGACGGTTTCCTTCGCCGGCACGGCCCCGTCATTGGAATCCTCAATGGCGTTGATTACAACGAGTGGAATCCGGAGCATGACCCGGCACTAGCCGCGCACCTACTCGGCGAGTGATCTTTCCGGCAAACGCGCCTGAAAACAGGCGCTGCTGGCCGAATACGGGCTGCCGCAAGACAACCTGGACCGTCCGCTGATCGCCATCATCTCGCGCTTCGCCGCGCAAAAAGGTTCGACATCCTGGCTGACGCCGCCTCGCGCCTGATGCTGGAGGACCTGAACCTGGTAGTGCTGGGTTCGGGCGACCTGCCCTATGAATCCATGTTCCGTGCGCTGGCCCAGACCTATCCGCAAAAGGTGGGCCTGCGGGTGGGCTACGATACCGGCCTTATCGCACAGAATCGAGGCCGGCGCCGATATGTTCCTCATGCCCAGCCGTTATGAGCCATGCGGGCTTAACCAGATCTACAGCCTCAAATACGGTACCGTCCCGGTGGTCCGCGCCACCGGCGGCCTGGATGATACCATTGAAGACAGTACCGGATTCAAGTTTCGGGACTATTCTGGCGATGCTTTATTGGAGACCGTGCGCTTGGCTTGAAGGCATATTAGGATCTGAACCCATTGATTCAGATCCTGATATGCCCTCAGAGCCAAGCGCACCGTCTCCAATAAAGCATCGCCAGAATAGTCGCGAAACTTAAATCCGGTACTGTCTTCAATGGTATCATCCAGGCCGCCAGTGGCGCGGACCACCGGGACCGTACCGTATTTGAGGCTGTAGATCTGGTTGAGGCCGCATGGCTCGTAACGGCTGGGCATGAGGAACATATCGGCGCCGGCCTCGATTCTGTGGGATAAACCCGTGTCGTAGCCCACCCGCAGGCCCACCTTTTGAGGATAGGCCTGGGCCAGCGCACGGAACATGGATTCATAGGGCAGATCGCCCGATCCCAGCACTACCAGGTTCAGGTCCTCCTGCATCAGGCGGGAGGCGGCGTCGGCCAAGATGTCGAAGCCCTTTTGCGCGGCGAAGCGCGAAATGATGGCGATCAGCGGGCGGTCCAGATTGTCTTGGGGCAGCCCGTACTCAGCCAACAGCGCCTGTTTGCATGCGCGTTTGCCGGAAAGATCGCTGGCCGAATAGGTGCGGGCTAGTGCCGGGTCATGCTCCGGATTCCACTCGTTGTAATCAACACCATTCAGGATTCCCATGACGGGGCCGTGCCGGCGAAGGAATCCGTCCAAACCAAATCCGTACTCCGGTGTTTGGATCTCGCGCGCGTAGCCCTTGCTGACGGTGCTGACGGCGTCGCTCCAGGCGATGCCCGCTTTGAGGAGATTGACGCGGCCGAAAAACTCAATTTGATCCGGGTTCAGCAACCTTGGGTCGAGCGCGATTTGCGGAAGCGCCTCCGGGGGAAAGAGCCCCTGATAGCCGAGATTGTGTATGGTGAGCAGCGTCTTCACGCCGATAAAAGTTGGGTCGCTGCGAAAATGTTCGCTAAGGTAGACAGGCGTGAGCGCCGCCTGCCAGTCATGCAAATGCAGCACGTCGGGCCGAAACAGATGCCGCGCCACTCCGATGGCCGCCATGGAAAGGACGGCGAAGCGCACATGGTTATCGGGGAAATCGCCGGCCGCGGTGCCGTAAATGCCATCTCGATCATATAGCGCCGGGCACTGCACGAAATAATAGGCGACGCCACGGTCGGCAGTCCTTTGGATGTCCACCATGTAGCCGGGGCCGATGGGAATCCACAGACTGCGGTAAGCCTCGCGCCTGGGATACGGGTAGCGATTCTCGCGATACGCGGGAAGCACCACGGCCACTTGTTCGCCGCGTTCGGCCAGCGCCGCGGGAAGCGCGCCCAAAACATCCGCCAGTCCACCTGTTTTTGCGAAGGGCGTGGCTTCCGACGCCACCATCAGGATATTCATGCTTGCTGGATGTTTCCCGCCGGATTTCTATTTCAGGTTCTGATTTCCTTGTGA
Source organism: Bryobacterales bacterium (assembly GCA_963761265.1). Taxonomy (GTDB): domain Bacteria; phylum Acidobacteriota; class Terriglobia; order Bryobacterales; family Bryobacteraceae; genus Palsa-89. The sequence continues at coordinate 32,945 of CAVXGM010000037.1, read as the reverse complement.
ATCGCGTCCAGTACTCCGTTGATGAACGCCACCGATTCTTCGCCCGAAAATTGCCGCGCCAGTTCCAGCGCCTCGTCGATCACCACGGCCGCCGGCGTATCCTGGCGGCTCATCTCGTAGATGCCGAGGCGCAGGATGTTGCGATCCACAACCGGCATGCGCTCGATCTTCCAGTGCGCGGATTTTTCGGTGATGCGATGGTCGATATCGTGCGCCATTTCCGAAGCGCCGCGGGCCAGCTCTTCCATGAATTCATCGCGCCCTGGGGTTGGAGGCTCGTCATCGTCCGTCTCTTCCATTGGCTCCTCGGCGATTTTGTCCGCGTCCAGGGTGTCATAAAACGCGCGAATCGCCTCGTCCACCGGACGCTTGGTCATGTCCCATTGGTAGAGCACTTGCAATGCGCGCTGCCGTGATCGGTGACGGGCCGCCATCTGCTACTATTTTCGCAGCCGGCGCATCAGGCCGGCCATCTCGATGGCCGTCATCGCGGCATCGTATCCCTTGTTGCCGCTCTTGCCGCCCGCGCGATCGATGGCCTGCTCGATGGTATGCGTAGTCAGCACTCCGAAGGCCACCGGGATGCCGGTTTCCAGTTGCACCGCGGCCAGGCCGCTGGAAGCTTGTCCGGCCACATGATCGAAATGCGGCGTGTCGCCGCGAATCACTGCGCCCAGCGCAATGATGGCGTCGTGTTTCTTCGCTCCTGCAATCGTTTTGGCGGCCAGCGGAAGCTCCCACGAGCCCGGAACTTTCACGATCTCGATGTCGGCTTCGGGCGTGCCCGAGCGCTTCAAAGCATCCAGCGCGCCGGCCAGCAGGCGGTCCGTGATAAAGCTGTTGAATCGCGCGCACACCACGGCAAATTTCAAGCCACTGGCATTGAGATTTCCTTCGATGGCTGAAGACATTATGGGATACTTGAGTTTCAGCCTCATTCTACCGCATGGATCCCGCATTTATCCGGAATTTCTCGATCATCGCGCATATCGACCACGGCAAGTCGACGCTGGCCGACCGGTCTGCTCGAGGCCACCGGCGCACTGCAGCAGCGCGAAATGATGGAGCAGGTGCTCGACACCATGGATCTGGAGCGCGAGCGCGGCATCACCATCAAAGCGCACGCGGTGCGATTGAATTACAAGGCCGACGACGGCCAGACTTATCAGCTCAACCTGATCGATACGCCGGGACACGTCGATTTCACTTACGAAGTATCGCGCAGCCTGCAGGCGTGCGAAGGCGCGCTGCTGGTGGTGGATGCGTCGCAAGGCGTGGAGGCGCAGACGCTCGCCAATACCTACCTGGCGCTGAATCACAATCTCGAAATCATTCCGGTGATCAACAAGATCGATCTGCCGTCGGCCGAGCCGGAGAAGATTCGCGAACAGATCGAGCAATTGATCGGGCTGCCCGCCGAGGATGCGATTCTGGTCAGCGCGAAACAAGGCGTCGGTATTAAAGACGTGCTGGAAGCGGTGGTGCGGCTGGTGCCGGCTCCCAAAGGCTCGCCCGATGCGCCGCTGCGAGCCTTGATCTTCGATTCCTGGTTCGATCCGTATCGCGGCGTGATCATCCTGGTGCGCGTGGTGGACGGCACTCTGCGCGTGGGTCAGAAGATCAAGCTATGGGCCACGGGTGCTCTTTGCGAAGTGGAGGGCGTCGGCTACCAATCGCCCAAGCCGATCCCCTGCGACGAGCTTTCGGCCGGTGAAGCCGGCTTCCTGTTCGCGAATATCAAGACCGTTTCCGACGCGCAGCATCGGCGACACCGTGATGAGCGTTGAGAATCCCGCGGCCGAGCCGCTGCCCGGCTTCCAGGAAATCAAGCCGATGGTTTTCGCCGGGCTCTATCCGGTGGAATCGCACGAGCACGGCCGGCTGCGGGAGGCGCTGGAAAAGCTCCGGCTGAACGACAGCGCGTTCAACTTCGAGCCGGAAAATTCGGTCGCGCTGGGATTTGGTTTTCGCTGCGGGTTTCTCGGCCTGCTGCATCTGGAGATCATCCAGGAGCGCCTGGAGCGCGAATTTCAGATCGACCTGATCACCACCGCGCCGGGCGTGCGCTACAAGATCACCGGTCTCGCCGGCGACATCATCGAAGTTGAAAACCCGTCCAAGTTCCCCGATCCCTCCACGATCAAGCAGATCGAAGAGCCGATCATCGACGCCACCGTGATCACGCGCGAGGAGTACGTCGGCGAGATTCTGAAGCTGCTGGAAGAGAAGCGCGGCATCGCAGAAGAAGTTCGAATACATCGGCACCGGGCGCGTGCTGCTGCTCTACGAATTGCCGCTGAATGAGATCGTGCTGGATTTCTACGATCGCCTGAAGTCCTCATCGCGCGGCTACGCATCGCTCGATTATCATTTCTCGGGCTATCGGGTGTCGCCCATGGTGAAGCTGGATGTGCTGGTGGCGGGCGAGCCGGTGGATGCGCTGTCCATGATCGTCCACAAGGATTTCGCCTACGAGCGCGGCAAGATTCTGATCGAGCGGCTGCGCAAGCTGATCCCGCGGCAGATGTTCGAAGTGGCGCTGCAGGCCGCGATCGGCAACAAGGTGATCGCGCGCGAGACCATCACGGCGATGCGCAAGAACGTCCTGGCCAAGTGCTACGGCGGCGATATCTCGCGCAAGCGCAAGCTGCTCGAAAAGCAAAAGGAAGGCAAGAAGCGGATGAAACGGGTGGGCCGCGTCGAGATCCCGCAGGAAGCGTTCCTGGCCGTGCTGAAGGTGGGAGGCGGGGAATCCGAGTAGACTGAGGCTACTGGCCATCCGATCTCCAGTATGGTAGTATGGCTGTATGCCAAGCCGAAAGATGACCTTCACGCTGCCGGACGAGCTGGCGAATAGCTTTACCAGGCGCGTCCCCGCGCGCGACCGTTCCCGCTACGTTGCCGATGCCATCGCCGATAAGCTCGCCGAACGGGAGAGACGGCTCATCCAGGCGTGCGAAATCGCAAATCAAGATACTGACGTGAGAGAAATCGAGCGCGATTTCGACCGTCTTAGCGATGCCATGCCGGAACCCTGGGAAGATGCACAGGCGCGGTGAGATCTGGTGGGTGAACCTGGATCCCACGGTTGGTTCGGAAATCAACAAGACGCGCCCTTGCGTCGTGGTCAGCAATAGCGTAGTGAACCAGCATCGCAGGACTGTAGTCGTCATCCCGCTCAGCAGTTCACCGCGAGCCGCTCCTCCCGTCATGGTGAGTGTGACCTGCTCCGGGCAGCCGGCTGTGGCGGTGATTGACCAGGTCCGCGCGGTGGCCAAGGAGCGGCTGGTGCGGCACGTCGAAAATCTGTCGGCGCAGCATCTCCAATCGGTGGAAAATGCCCTGCGCGAGATTCTAGAACTGGACTAGAGTGCTCCTGGCGAAACAAGAGGCGCTCGCCGCAGACGACCTTCCCTTCCAACACTACTCGCTCCGGCACCGCGCGATTGCGTGGATCAGCCGGCGATTGTTCGATCGCTTTACCTACACGGTCCGGCACGGGCTGGTTCGCGGGATGCAGCGCCGCGGCGGACTGGGCTGGACGCCCGCGTGGCTCTCGCGGGAGACGGAGGAGGAAATGTTTTGGCACAATCTCCCGCTCGACGGACTTGTCGTTTATGACGTCGGCGCGTTCCACGGCATCCTCACGCTGTTCTTCGCCTCGCACTGCGCGCATGTTATCGCTTACGAACCGAACGATATGAACTGCGCCCGGCTGAGCGAAAACATATATCTCAACAACCTGATCAATGTCCAGGTCCGGAAGGTTGGCGTGGGCTCGCAGCCTCGGCCGGCACGCTGCATTATGATCCAACGATGGCGGGTGGCGGATCTCTCAACCCGAATGCATCCGCGCCGGTTTCGCAGCTCATCGAGATCACGACGCTCGATCTCGACATTGCTATCGCTTCCCTGCCCCCGCCCGATCTGATCAAGATCGATGTCGAGGGCTGGGAACTCGAAGCGCTCGAAGGCGCGCGCGCCACGCTGGATGCGTCACCATCCCGCTCTATTTCTCGAAATGCACGGCGAGACGATGCGCGAAAAGCAGCGCAAGGCGACGGAGATCGTCGAATTCCTGCGCGATGCCGGATACCGGAGAATCCTGCATATCGAATCCGGCGCGGCAATCACTCCGGACAATGCTGCGCTCGCCGCCGAAGGCCATCTGTATTGCCGGTACACTGCATGTAGGAGCATCGACATGCCCTACCAACACCTCGTCGCTTCCATTGAAGGCCAGCTCGGAATCATCACTCTCAACCGGCCCGAGCGCCGCAACGCGCTCTCGCTCGAACTGATGCTTGAACTGATCCGCTGCCTGGACGAATTGGCGGCGCGAGCCGAACGTTCGCGCCATCATTCTGGCGCGCTTCCGGCAAAGTTTTCAGCTCCGGTCACGACTCTGAGCGAGATGGTCGGACGGACCGTTACCGACTATCGCCGCCTTTTCGATGTCTGCACCGAACTCATGGCCAAAATCCAATCGGTTCCACAGCCCGTGATCGCGCAGGTGCAAGGCATCGCTACCGCCGCCGGTTGCCAACTGGTCGCCACCTGCGATCTCGCCATCGCGAGCGATCAGGCTGCCTTCGCCACGCCGGGCGTGAAAATCGGCCTTTTCTGCACCACGCCGATGGTCGCGCTCTCCCGCGCTGTCGGACGCAAACGCGCCATGGAGATGCTGCTCACCGGCAAACTGGTGGATGCCTCCACGGCCGCCGAATGGGGACTGGTCAATCGCGTGGTCCCGGCCGCGCAGCTTGAATCGGCGACGCGAGAACTGGCGTGCACCATCGCGGAGGCCAGCAGTTTTACGGTCGCACTGGGCAAGCAGGCATTACTATACGCAGATCGATCTCGATCAGCCCAAAGCGTACGCCTACGCCAAGGAAGTGATGACGATGAACTCGCTCGCGCACGACGCGCAGGAGGGCATGTCCGCATTTCTCGAAAAGCGCGAAGCGTGCTGGACCGGCAAGTAGAATCATTTGATCCGGTAAATGATCGAAAACCGGGTTCGGCCCACTTCGCGATAATTTGCGAGCCAATCGTGCAGATCCGGAAAGTTGGTGATCGCAAGCGCCGGATTGAGCGGCCCCAGGCCGTCGACGATCCAGGTGGGATCGCTTGCGATCAGCTCGCGCCGGTTGCGCGCGGCCCATTCCGGCGCAACGGGCTGCGAACTGGTCAGATGCCGGTCCGCCAGCACGCCTGTCAGCGGCTGCGAATCGAGAAAGCGGCTGCCGGCGGGCATGCGCGTGTACGCGAAAATGTCCGGCCGATAGCCCCAGACCAGCAGCGTTCCGGTGTGAGGGATCCGATCGGAGACGGCTTGGCTGTCTTGGTTCAGCGCGAGATCGCTCCAGTTACTTGGCCGGTTGTGCGCGAGATCGTTCGCCAGCATGCACGTAGCGCGGGCCAAAGCGGATCAGCGGGATCAACAGCAGCGCCAGAATCACGACGCGCCATCGGCCCAGCAGCGTGTAGCCGCGAGCGGCCAGCAACGCCATCACCGGCAGCAATTGAAAATAATAGCGCGGAAAAAATCGCCAGCCGGCCGCCACCGCCGCCAGTGACAGCAGCAGCCACGCCGCCATCTTCCAGCGCCAGCGCTCTTCGCTGCACAAGGCGACCGCCGCGCCCACCACCAGCGCGGCTTGAAAACCCGCCCAGTTGGCCGTTCGGACGAAGCCGGTGGCGAACGCAAAGGTCTGCTCGGAATACAGCGCGCCCCATCGCCATACCTGGTCGACATAGGGCGTCCAAACCAAATCAAGGCCACTATGTTTGGGATGACAAATCCGCCGAGCAGCCATCGCCGCGCCGCGCCAGGCGAAAAACAGGCAGGCTGCCAAGACGAAAAATGCCTTGGCGTTCACCAGCAGCGCGACGCCTGCCACCAGGCCGCTCAAAAACGGCCGCCCGCGCCACGCGAGATAAACCGCCGCGATATGCGGCAGCACCATCAACAAATCCGGCGCCAGCGCCATCACCGCCGAGGGAATCCCGAATGTCAGGAAAAATCCGAGCAACAGCGCCGCGGCCAAGCCTTCGCGCGGGCCCCACAGATCGCGCGCGAATCGCCACAGCATCCAGCAACAAGCGAAAACGAAGGCCGCGCCCGCGATTCTCAGGATCACGCCGATGCGCGCGTCCCACAACAAATAAACCAGTGCCGATAAGCGGCGGTTTGTCGAACCAGACTTCGCGATAAAGCGCCTTTCCATCCAGAATCTGAATCGCCGCGGCCGTCGGATAGGCTTCTTCCACCCACACGATCCCGCTGTGGCACAAGCGCGCGCACAGCAATCCCAAGAACAGCAGCGCAAGGATCGAACCTGTCGCGTTGGATTGCGCTCGCGAAGCACCTATTGAATATAACTGGTGACTGGTGAGTGATGACCAATCGATCGCTCGCGTCGGCCTCCGGATGCCGGCAAGCGCCTGGATCAATTCCTGCGCGAGCGCCTGCCGCAATACAGCCGGTCGCGACTGCAGGATTGGATCGAGCAAGGGCGCGTGCTGGTGGATGGCTCGCCTGCCAAGCGCTCGTACCTGGTGAAAGGCGCCGAGCGCATTCACGTTCAGCCCGGCGAATTGCCGCCGCTACGCGCCACGCCCGAAGACCTGCCGCTGGAGGTCCTTTACGAAGACGCCGACGTGATCGCCATTAACAAACCCGCCGGCATGGTGGTTCACACCGGCGCCGGACAGCATTCCGGGACCCTGGTGAACGCGGTGCTGCACCGCTTCGGCAAGCTTTCGAGCGTCGGCGGCGAGTTGCGGCCCGGCATCGTGCATCGGCTGGACCGCTTCACCAGCGGCGTGATTTTGATCGCGCGCAACGACGCCGCGCATCGCAATCTGGCCGAGCAATTTGCATCGCGCCAAGTGGAAAAGATTTATGTCGCGCTGGTGCACGGGCGCTTGAAGATCGATCAGGGCCGCATTACCACGCCCATTGCCCGCGATCCGGTGCGGCGTGTCCGAATGACCGCGCGCCTGGACCACGGGCGCCAGGCCAGCACGTCGTACCAGGTGCTGAAACGCTTTGACCGGCTTACGTTTCTGGAAGTGAAGATCGGCACCGGGCGCACGCATCAGATCCGCGTACATCTGGCGAGCATTGGGCATCCGGTGGTGGGAGATAAACTGTACGGGGCTCCGGCGAGTGAATTGGGACGGTTTTTCTTGCACGCGCGTCAGATCACGTTCACGAGCCCCAGCAGCGGGGAACGAATTACAGTGAATGCGCCATTACCGGTGGATCTCGAGAGTTACCTGGGCACGCTCAGCGTCGCCGATTAGCAGACTTATTTCTCGATGCAGGCGGGGCTGACCCATTTGGCGGAGAAGTTGTAATTCATATTCATGGTATGTTCGCCGTTGGTGACGGCCATGGCCATGGAGCCCTTGATGTTCTCCGAATTTAACGCTTCCACCTTCACCGTTCCCGTGCTCTTCATCCCTTCGCGATTGCAATCGATGCGGATTTCCTGCCTGCTCCCGGAAGATGTGACCAGGGTGCGCGTACAAGTCTTGGTATTTTGATCTCCCAGATCAAATGGCTTGTCGAGCTTGTCCTTCGTCAGGCAGCTCTTGTTTACGGTCGTTTTAGCGCCTCTGGCTTGCATAGCCGCCTGCATCCGGGCGCGCTGCTCCGGCGTCATCCGGCTAAGGACCTCGTCGGGAATGGGCGGCATGCCGCTGGTCTGGCCCGTCATGGTGCTTTCCCATTGGCCGGTCTTCACATCCAAAGGCCGATAATCCGCGGCCCAAATCGCCGAGCACGCGGTGGAGCAAAACAATACGGCAAATCCGATTGCAAATCTGTTGGTCATGTGATCCTCCGATCTTTATCGTCCAATCTTGCCCAAAACTGAAGTGCCGGGTCAATTCCAGCTACACTGAAATTTGCAGGATTTTACCGATTTTTCGGCTTCCCCCGTCGGAATCGCCGGCGCCGGCCGCATGGCGCAAGCGCTCGGCAGGCTGCTTCATATGCGGGGCGAACCGGTCGCCTGTATTGCCAGCCGCAACATGGAGCACGCGCGCCCGGCGGCTGCTTTCATCGGCCCGGATGTCGAAGCGGTGACCTATTCCGACCTCGCGCGGCGTTCGCAGCGAATTTTGATCGCCGTCCCCGATTCGGCGCTCGAATCCGTGGCCGCTACTCTTGCGCTCGAGTCCGGAATTGTTCTCCATACCTGCGGAAGCCGTGGTTCCGAGGCACTGCACGCGCTCGCCGGACGAGGCATCTTTTGTGGCGCCATTCACCCGCTGCAAACCATTTCCGATCCCGAATCCGGAGCCTCCGCACTGGATGGCGCGGCCTTTGCGATTGCCGGGGATGCGCCGGCGGTGGCGTGGGCCGAACGGATCGCTTGCCTCGCGAATGGACGCATTCTGCGAGTTTCCGCCGAACATCGCCCGCTTTACCATGCCGCCGCCGTGATGGCGAGCAACTACATTATGGCGCTGCTCTCGGCCGCGCAGACTTTGTTGATCGCTGCCGAGGTAGATCCTCAAGAAGCGCTGCTGGCGCTTGGACCACTGGCTAAAACCAGCCTGGACAATGCGCTGCGGCAAGGCCCGGTGGCGGCGCTGACCGGCCCCATCGAGCGCGGAGACGTGTCTACGATTGCTGCTCACCTTACGGCTCTGGAAAGCGTTCCGGGCCCAATTTCGCGACTGTATCGCGCCGCCGGGCTGGAAACCTTGGAACTCGCCCGAACGAAAGGTTTATGCACCGAGCGCGCCGCTGCGACCGAGCGCCTGCTCCAAGCATCACTTATATGCCAAGCTTCGGTGATCTAAAAATGCCGCAATCCACCCGTATCCGCATCCCCGACCTTCAGCGCAAGAAGAAGCTTGGGCAAAAGATATCAATGCTGACCGCTTACGACGCCACCATGGCGCGCCTGATGGATCGCGCGGGCGTGGACGCGCTGCTGGTCGGCGATTCGCTCGGCATGGTGATTCTGGGGCAGGAAACTACGATTCCCGTCACGCTGGATGCCATGGTTCATCATGCCCGCGCCGTCTCGCGAGGCGCTGAACGCGCTTTCGTCGTGGCCGACATGCCTTTCTTGAGCTGGCAGGCCAGCCAGACCGATGCCATCCGCAACGCCGGCCGCTTGCTGCAGGAGGGCAGCGTTTCCGCGGTGAAGATTGAAGGCGGCTTGCACGCGGCCGATACCGTGCGGCGATTGGTGGAGATCGGCATTCCGGTGATGGCACACATCGGGCTGGTGCCCCAGGCGATCCATCAGTTGGGTGGCTATCGCGTCGCCGGGCGCACCCAGGATGAAGCCGATCGGCTAGTGGAAGATGCGCTGGCGCTCGAACAGGCAGGTGCGTTTGCCATCGTGTTGGAATGCATTCCGGCAGAGGTGGCCGCGGCGGTTACAACGAAGCTTGCGATTCCCACCATCGGCATCGGCGCTGGCCCGCACTGCGACGGACAGGTGCTGGTGAGCTACGACGCGTTCGGATTGTATGACGAGATTGCGCCAAAATTCGTCAAGCAGTACGCACATTTAGGGGACGAAATGCTTGCCGCCGCCAAGCAATATATTTCCGAAGTGGAGCACGGCGAGTTTCCCGATCCCGAGCATAGCTTTCGTTTCCCCGCGTCCGCCGCCAGCCGTGAATGAACACGCAGCTTGTCCGCACCATTTCTGAGATCCGCGACCGCCTGGTGGTGTCGCGCATGCGCGGCCGGATGATCGGGTTGGTGCCGACTATGGGCGCGCTCCACGCCGGTCATGCGGCGCTCATCGAGCGGGCGCGCCGCGAGTGCCAGACCGTGGTGGTCAGCATTTTCGTGAATCCCATTCAGTTCGACCGGCCCGACGATTACGAAGCCTACGCGATCGACCTGGCGAAGGACGTGGACGTCTGCGACACACTCGGCGTGGATTTCGTCTTTGCGCCTTCCGCGCAGGAGATGTATCCAGAGCCGCCCAGCACGTTCGTGGAAGTGGCCGGAGTCTCGGAACACCTTTGCGGCAAATTTCGCCCCGGCCATTTTCGCGGCGTCTCGACCGTGGTGGCCAAGCTCTTCCATATTGTCGAGCCGGAGCGCGCCTATTTCGGCGAGAAGGACGCCCAGCAGCTCGCCATCCTTCAGCGCATGGTGGCGGACCTGAACATGCCGGTCGAAATTGTCCCGGTGCCAACCGTGCGCGAAGCGGATGGACTGGCCCTGAGTTCCAGGAACAGGCGATTGACAAATGAGGAACGCAAGGTAGCTCCGGCGCTGTATCAAGCGCTCGAATTCGGCGCCGATTGCATCCGTAAAGGCTGGACTTCCGCCGAACAGGTGCGCACTGCCGCACTTTCGCATTTGCAGGAGCATCCCGAGTTCGGGGTCGAATACCTGGAAGTAGTCGACCCTTCCAGCATGACGCCCGTGGAAACCATCCGCGGGCCGGTGCGCATTGCAACCGCGGCCTGGCTGGGATCAGTTCGGCTGATTGATAACGTGCTGGTTGATCAAGGGTAGCAGGCGGTCCGGTGATTTCTTTTGCACGAAGCCACGAAAGCCTTGGCCTACATTGGCGGCGTCGTTGTGGCGCACAGACAGCCTGCTAGTGGATCAGGGCTCTTCGGTTTCAGTCTTTTCCACCAGCCGGTCCACGGCGATGGAATAGATGGCCATCTTGCCATCCCGGTCGCTCTGAAAAACCACCCGCTGGCTGTTGGGCGAAAAGAACAGCGTCACCTGGCGCGGATCGCTGGCACGATGCTGGCACAACGCCAGCTCCCGTTTCACCGATCGCACCAGGAGCAGCACGTACGGCGAAGCTTTACTGCCGCTCGCGCCAACGAATACGCTGGTATCGCTGTTGTGATTGAAAGTGACGTACTCGGTAGTGGAGGAAATCAACAGGTCCCCGTTTGTATCGGGAGTAAACTCGCGGATGTTGTTCAGTTTTTTCCGGTCGGCCGGGATGTTCAGGTAATCGATGGTTCTGCCCGTCTTCCGACCAAAGAGCCGTGGCTAGCGCGCCAGGTGCGATGTGAAGCTTGCGATTCTGGGTGGCATCATAATCCACCACCCATAATTCCCCGCCCTTCTTGTACATCACGCCCGCACGCTTAGGGCGCGGCTGGGGATCGGAAATCGAATCGCTCGATTCCACCAGCGTCGCGGCGCTGCCGGCCCGCATGGTGATCAGGCGCAAGCGGCTCGTTCCCGGCTTTTCCTCCACCAGAACCGAGACCAGGCCGTCGTCGGAAAGGCTGAACCCGGTTCCGAAGTTGAAGCCTTCCTCCAAGCGATACACTTCGCGCGTGTGCCCGCCGTTCAGGCGGCTGGTGTACAACGATCGCCCGGCCAGATAGGCAAACTCCCGCTCATCGGGCGCCAGCGTCAATGATCCGGTGACCAACTCGGGAGCGGAAGTCAGCGCGCGCGACTGTCCGTTTTTCAAATCCATCCGGTATGCCTCGACGTACGCCCGATCGATCGTTCGAGTAAATCAGGAAATCACTCTTGCGCGAAATGGCGCGGCAGTAGCCGGCCGGCAACCAGCTTTGATGCGCGGGGTCCGTCAACCGGACGACGTAGTTTTCGGTGGCTTCGTCGGCGTAGCGCTTAGCCTCCGACGGATAGGCCCGACCTTTATCGGCTGCCAGGCAAGCGCTCGCGCTGGCGAGAAGAGGCAACGAAAAGTCGGCGGGTAAGTGTCAAGCTAAAGATGGCTGCTCTGGTAGTGTTCCTTCAGCAGGTCCTCGCCGAAGTCGCCGTTAAAGTCGCGCCAAACGGAGTGAATGTGATTGGCGTGGTCCTGCGTGTTGTCGAATCTCCACCAGGAAACTGGGCGACTGGATGCGATAGTAGTGGCCCTGGCCGGGCTCCTCGCCGCCGGCCCACGCAAAGTAGATATTGTCGCCGGCCTTCTTGATCTGATCTTCGCGCGTCTGGTCGATCTGGTCCGTCATGTTGCGGCAGTATTCGTCCAGCAGGCTTTGGAAAATCGCGCGCTGCGGAGGCGGTCATCTTCGAAGCCATCAAACCGCTCGGCTGGCCTTTTAGCGCGGCTTTGCGCGACGCTTCGGTGAGGATCTCTTTCGGCGCGTCTTTACTGACGACGGCGATTTTCTTTTGATCGGCCGTGAGCGACTTCACGAGCTGCCTGCCCAGGTCCTCTTCGCGCGCCAGAACGCGCAAACCTTTGCGCGGACCTTCGCGGATCTCGGCCGGATTGGTCCCGAAGAAGCTGGGCGCGCCCTGCACTTGCCGTTGACGATGGTGAAATTCTGGCTCAGGTGATGCCCTTCCACGCGATAGCCCCAGGTGCCGGTGGCGGAAGGCTGGCCGAAGACGGTGAAGAAGTAACCCTCGGGATCGCGCCCGGGACCTTTGCCGCCTTCCAGAACTTTCAGCACTTCGTCCAGGCTCATGATGCTGACGGCCTTGATGTAGCCTTGCTGGCTGAGCCCGGCGGCGAGGAACGCGTGCGCCAGCTGCTTCTGCTCGGGCGTCATTTCGCGCATCGAGAGGCCTTTCCGCGGCTTGGGAATGTAGTGCCAATCGAAGCGCTCCTGATCTTGAAATTGATACGTGGCCTGCGCGCGCTGAGCGGGCGAAAGCGAGTTGAGAAATGCCTGGGCGGCGTCCGTCATCACGGACGCGGAGTGCATGCGGGTGTAGGCGGAGGTGAGCAGCACCACTCCCACACCAATCGCGAAAATACGCAACGCTGCTGTCTTCACGATGTGCCTCCTTCTTGATGCGCAAGAAGCGCCGCTTGGGCGGCGTGCTTCTAGCTTATCCTTATCCGAGGAAGGCCGGATCCGAGGAAGGCCGGATCCGAGGAAGGCCGGAATTGGGAAAGCCGGGACTGGGGATTGGTGCTGGCGCTACCTGGAAATTGGATTCCAGAGCCCGAGGCAAATGGGAATAGCAACCAAGAGCGGAATGCTAAGCACGATCGCGCCCGTCATCTGAATCGCCCGTTAATATCGCGTAAGCTCAGTTTTGGGCCAAAAAGCATCCCGTCATAGTTGCGCGACCCAAGAAAAGACGCCCAACAATCCCATTGTTCCTACGATCAGTTGGTAAGTCGTGTAGTGGTACATCCTGACCGATTCCCTTTATGCAGCTGTTTCTAACCCTCGCATACCTTCTACAACAGCAGCGCCTCAATGCGATGCGCGTGCACCATATGTTCGCAGGTCGACCATTCGAAGACGGTGAAGCGCCCATCCTGGGACGCCACCAGCGCGGCGCAGCCCTTTTGCTCGTCGCGCTGATCGTGGACGAATTGGGCGGCGGAAAGATGCCGCGTGCCGCCGAGCTTGTCGGGGTGCACTAGAATCGCCTGGCCGCCTTCGATCGGTTCGGTCACCATGGCTTGCTCCACCTGGGCGTGGCCTTTGCGGCGTGTGATCTTTGCGCCGAAGCCCAGCACGTCGTATTGATCGGTTAGCACCACGGCGCCATCCACGGCAGTGAGTCCGGCAACGGCCTCCACCACTCGATTCAGCCGGCTGCTTTCATCGGAAGAGATACGGGCCAGCTCCGCTAGAGCGGAGAACGGGGGAGACACCGCATACGGGATGGGCGAGACGATGGATTCGCGCCAGGCTTCGCCCGAAGCAGGAACCACCAGAAGCGATCCGCCGCGTCCGTGCGCGCGCATGGAGACCGCTAGCTGCACCAGCACATTTACCGAATGAACCCAGGCGGCGGGGGACTCGGAGCCGAGCAGCGCGGTGAGCAACGCCGGGCAATCGGGAACCGAGGCGGCGCGCTCGTCAACGATTTTCACCTGATCCCCTTCCAGAACCGCGACATTGACGAACTTGCCCGCCGTCTGGCTGTGATGCTTGATCACGATCAGGCCCGGGGCTGCCACTTCGACCACGAAGCACAGGCTCGGGATGGAGCGTGTGGCGCCCCAGACTGCAAGTCCATTCGGCCCAAGCGAGACGCCCAAGTGAATTCCCGGCCGCTCTACCGCGGGCGCGATCTTGGTGAGGAGGCCCGGGTCCAACGGCAAGGGCCGCTCAAACAGCAGCGCGTTCCTGGTTTCCTCGGGCGCGACAAATGCCAGCGAGATCCTGGGGATGAATCCCTCTTCCCTGCGCAGGCTGGCCCAAAAGGCCGCGTCGACGATGGCCTGGATGGTCGCGGTATCGGGAAGGGTTGCAATGCACGCACTGCTGGCGCCATTTTCTGCTCGCTGCCGCGTGAAGTAGGCGTGGACTCTGGGCGAAACAATGCGTGCGGCCGGATAAGCGGCCTCTGGTTCCATGCTTGAGATTATCGCGTACCTTCGCGGTATTACGAGCGCCCGGAGGCGCCGACGAGATAGCTTTTGACCAGTTCGGTGATATTCGAAGAATCGAGCAATGCGGGTTCGACGAAGATGCCGGTGCGGAACACGTCGTCCTCCGGGTTGGAGTAGACGATGTCCCCATACAGCGTGAGACCCAGGATCTCCAGCTTCACCAGGGCGCCGGGCGGCAAGGGCTGGTTGAAAAGCCCACAAATGCCGGAATCAGACAGGTCCTGCACCTGCCCCGACAATTCCACGCCGTCGTCCAACTGCGTGAGCCGAACGGGCAAGTCCGAGGAAATGCGCTGATTAAATCGGCGGTCCATGCGCTCGATTTAGGTATCGCCGGAATCCAGGAACTACTTTAGGCTTGGAGGCACTTCAGCCGTGAAGAGATAGCCTCCAACACGGCTCGTTTGCGTTCGGATTCGGGCCAGGATGCTACCACTTCGAGGCGATATTTCAAGAACTGGATCTCAGTTGGCATTGTCGTCAGTCTCACCGTCATGGCGTGTTTCCTGATGCTTGCTTTTTGGACTACGCCCGCGCTATCCACTGATTTGAATGATGGACCATTTTAGTATCCTTGGTCCCACCTATTCCGTACTATGCAGTACCGGACTGGGGGATGGGGGCAGACCAGCTCGGGTCGGTAATTCCCAACACGGCCAAGAATTCGACGTCCGAGTCGCTCAATACCAGTTCTTCCGTATGGGTTGAGCCTGCAATCGGACCAGCAGCGATTTCGGGAGCTTCTTCGAGCGCAACGTCGATGCCGAAAACCGGGCATTTCCCCGTACGCTTGAGAGCCGCCATAGCTGCGGCTACATCGTTCGATTCCAGGATGGCTTCGTTGATCGATTGCCGAAGGACATTCAGCAATTCTTTTACATTCTTGGTCACTTTGATTACCTCCGAGTGAACTTTCTCGCGATCTTCACGGATTACCTCTTGGCATTTCATGCGCCATTCCGGAAGTCCAAGCGCCTCATGATTTTCGGAGGTCAGAAAACAGAACGAGTGAAGCTTTTGAGTAGTATGGCGCACGACAGTCTTTGCGCTTCCAACCGCTTTGGGTGTTAGGCCCAAGTTAGAGCCATGCAATTTGATCGAAGAGAGCTCGCAAGCGCTGGCCCTTGGCTGGATTGACGGACTCCACCCATCCGATCCGCCCGTCCAGATGTGCTCGAAAGCTAGGATGGGCAGCGCGGTTTTGACTTTCGGGACCCAGGCGAGCGCAGTTGTGGAGCGTGGCTTTGAGCCGGTCGAAATCGGCACGCATTATGTTCATGCGATGGTTTGCGACTAATCCAACCAGACGCTGGCGGACGCCCTGGCGCATGATGCGCGTCTTGCGGTGGTTGACGTGGAATCCTTCTTCCATCAAGATAGCCGCGACATGGGTGGAAAATCGTTCTACGCCGCGCTCAAATTCTTCGTCGCCGGAGAATGCGAGGTCATCGGCGTAGCGCGAGTATTCGGCGCCGGCCGACCGCGCCAGTCCGGTGAATCGGCAATCTATTCGATAGGCACAGATGTTCGCCAGCGCGGGCGACGTAGGCGCGCCCTGCGGCAAATGCGGGCGGGTATGGACTAACCGCGCTTCCTGCATCCGGTCGTCATCGGCGTCGGCGGCGGCCGCATTCCAGACCTGGCGCGGCACGGCGTTGGTACAGATGCCTCCCAGCAGATCGGCCACCGATTCGGGATAGCCCAGCATTCGAAATATGGTCTGGACACGCGGGCTGGTGATGGACGGGAAGAAATCCTGCAAGTCCATTTTGAGGACGACGCGGCGGCCGAGATGGGCACTGATAAAGGTTTGGACGGATCGGCCCTGGACGAACCCATGCGCCGCGGGATGCGGGGGAATTCTGTCGAGAATCTGCGTCAGTATTTGCCGCTGCAGCGCCTTGAGGCGAGGCTTGGGCGCTTCAATCAATCGGATGGCGCCGGATTTTTTCGCCAGAACACGATAGTGATAATGAGTGAGCTGAGGGTTTTTGGATTTGTACGCGAGTCCCTTGAGATCGGCGAACCAAAGCAGTTCGTCAGGAGTAATACTCAACCAATCGGCCAGCGCACCGATCGACTCGATGGCTGGAACGTCCCACGCCGCTGCCGCTTCGACGGGCTGCATCGGCTGCGGGTCAACTAACCATTTCGCTACCGATAATTCATCGAAATGCTTCGACCAGGCGCGCCGAAAGCCAGGGTCATGAAGAAAGAAGTGAATTACATCACGCTGGCGGGGACGCAGCTCGCCGGCCATCGATTGCAGATAGCGCCGGGCAAGCGGACGAAGCCAGCGCCAATTCCGGCCCAGTGTTTTGCTGGCGCGATCGAAGATTCCCTCTTCCGTCGCTTCGCCCGCCAGGAACGATTGCGCCAACGCAATAACGAGCGACGGAGCAGCCATGGCAGGTTGGATATGACTCAGGGACGGCGGAGGCTCCAACGAGTCTGACCCTGCGCGAGCGGTTCTGCGTGAAGCGCAGTGTAGCTCACGCGACGAATCTTCAGTTCTTCACGATTCCCTGGGGTAACCCCAGAGAGGCCCAACCGAACCCGAGGGCCCGGCATAGCCGGCTTAGAGCGATCCGCCGCCCGAAATGCATGATAGCAAGGCAAGCGAGGCCGAGCAGGCGATACAATACCGCCATGTACCGTTTCGTTCTCTTGGGAATTTTCGCACTGGGAAGCGCCTATGGCGCCGGCTGCGACCGTGCTTGCCTGAAGGGCATGCTGGATCAATATCTGAATGCCGTGCTGCAACATAATCCGGCGTCCGCGCCGCTTTCGGTGGGGTATCGGCAGACCGAAAACGCAATGGTCCAGCGGCCGGGCAGCGGGTTGTGGCAGAGCGCGAAGGCCTTGGGAAAAGTGCAGCGCAAGTATTTCGATACCGAGAGCGGGCAGGCGGGATATTTTGGAACGCTCGAAGAAGAGAGCGGTACCGATATCGTGACGCTGCGATTACGGGTGGTGGATCACAAAATCAGCGAGGCTGAGTGGTATGTGTCGCGCAAGGGCGATGCGGGCATCGGGGTCTCGGCGGGTGCTCAGGCCAATGCCGCGTTCCACGATCCCGACAACCTGGCCGCGCATCCGCCGGTGGAGCGTGTGGTTCCCAAAGCCGAGCGGCTGTCGCGCGCGGACATGGTCGCGATCACCAACAGCTACTTTGACGGGCTGACCGCCCACGATGGAACGCTAATCATCGCGCATCCCGGATGCATCCGCCTGGAGAATGGCTTTTCGACGACGCAGCGCAAGCTTCCGAACGGAGGCATGAGCGACTGCACGTCGAACGGCGCAATGGCCAATATTTTCGCGGTGACGGCGCGGCGCTATCCGATTGTGGATGAAGAGGCGGGCGTGGTGCTGGGCTTGGGGCTTTTTGAGCGCAAACCGGGCGTGGCCATGCGGCGGAATCTGTTCAGCGAGTGGTTTGTCATTGAGCAGGGCAAGATTCGAGCGATCTATAGCGCGATGATGTATCCCGACCAGGAAGCCATGGCGCCCAACTGGCCGCCGTTTAACGGGAACTGGCCGGTGGCTCCGCCGCCGAAGTGACGTGGCGCCCGGGATCCAACAGATTCGGCGCGAACGCCCGTCCACCGCGCGCTTGAGCCGCTGGCTCTGGGCGCTGCTGGCAATTTACTCCGCCGCGAGAGTCGCGCAGGCATTTCCGGACCGGATTCCGATCGTCGCGATCGTCGCCCTGCATGTGCTGCCTCCCTTGGCCTTCCCTGTATTGCACGGCGCGGTCGTGTAGCGGCCGCGAGGCATCCTGGCGTTTGTTGTCCCAGCGGTGCGAAGTTCCCATTGTGCTCGGATTGGCCTACGTTGGCATAGGCTGTCAGTCTTGGACGCTCTCCGGCTTCGACGGTCTCCGGCGTGATTCTGGACGATCCTGGCGAGCGGCTTACAGGTAGGTTCGCGCGTCTTCACGCGCCCACTGGCGGCTGCGTTCATTATGGTGGCGTCGGATCTTTCCATGGATCCCGTGTGGTCCAATCTGGTGCAGGCTTGGATCTGGCAGGACGGTGGCGCCTGGTTTGGTGTGCCGGTGAGCAATTTCCTGGGTTGGTATCTCACGGTGTATGTGATCTACCAATCTTCCGCTTTGTGGGTTCGGACCAGGAGCGTGGTCTCGAATCGGCAGCCAGCCAATTTCTGGCGCGTGGGGGTGCTCTTCTATGGCGTTTCGGCTATCGGCAATCTGTTCGTCATGGCTCCTCCAAGAGTTTCCGTGATCAGGGACGCGAGCGGAGCGATGTGGCGCGCCAGCAGCAGGCTGCGGCTTGTGGAGACCGGCGCTACCCCGCGCCAGCCCTGCCCTTGATCTTATCGCCCTATTTCGATAATCGATTCGTGCTCCGCTCCATCGACGATTGCAATACCCCCCACGCATCCACTCCGAATTCCGTCAAACTTGAGTGGATCCCTTGCCACACGCGCTGAAGTTTTGCCTTCTCATCCTCTGCTGCCTGGCTGTCTCCCTCGCGCAAGACGCAGTGCAGCCGCCGGCGATATCTCCATCGCCAACTGTGGCGCCCCCTGAGGCCGAGGCTCCCGGTGACATCCAAGGAACGGTGGTCAGCGGCGCAACCGGACAAGCTCTACGGCACGCGCAAGTGCTGCTCCAGCCCGCCGATTCCAAGGGCACGGCGCTATATCAAAACACCGATGAAAGCGGCGGCTTCTCGTTTCCCAGCGTGGCGCCCGGGCGCTACATCATCAGCGTCCAACACGATGGCTACCTGCCGCTTTCGGCGGGCCGCATCGGCGACTACAAAATGCCACCGATCTTCACAGTCAACTCGGGAGAAAGCATCCGTTCCTTCGTCTATCGCATGACGCCGGCGGGCGTGGTCAGCGGCGCAGTGAAATTCGACGACGCCGAACCGGCGGTCAACGTCGCCGTGCAGCTCTATCGCTCCTTTTACGAGCGCGGGCGTCACGGCTACGCCGCGGTGGCCAGTGCGCGCACCGACGATCGCGGCCAGTACCGCGTGCATGGCCTGGAACCCGGATCGTATTACGTCGCGGCTTTGTATCAAGCGCCGCCCCGGCCATCCGACGCCAAAGAAGAGACGCGCAAGGACGCGCTCGGCAATCCCCTGCCCGAGATGAGCTATGCGATTACGTTTTTCCCGCAAGTTCAAAAAATGTCCGACGCCGTTCCCGTCACTATCGCGCCGGGCGGCGAGGTGGCCGGCATCGATATATTTCTGACGCTGGTGCATACCGTGCACATTCGCGGCCGCGTGTTGAGCGCGCTCAAAGGCGGCGTTGTTGCCAGCCCCAGCGTCACCGTGCGAATGAACGATTCCGACAATACCGCTTCCGTCAGCGCTCCTCTGAATGTCGTGGTCGACAAGGATCAGAACTTCGACATACAAGGGGTGACCGCCGGCCCGTATTTGTTGATGGCTTCCGGGACAGAAGACGGCGTCGCTCTTACCGGCCGCATTCCCATCAATATCGGCGATACCGACGTTGCGAATGCGGATGTGGTGGTCGGCCCCGAAAGCCTTTGGAAGGGCAAAATCCACTTGGATGACGATGACAGCTCGCTGCCCAAAGGCCTGATGATCTCGCTTCAGCCGCGGCGCTCCACGGCTTCGCCTGCGCGCGCCGAAGTTTCGAGCGACGGCGAATTCTCCATTCCATTTGTTCCGGACGAAACTTACGACCTGTATGTGCTGAACGCGCCGGATGATGCTTATCTCAAGTCGGTCCGCATCGCCAACGCCGAACGGCTTGGCCAGGGTCTGGAGGCGTCGGCTGGCGATCCCGCGCCCGCGCTCGACGTGCGGCTTAGCTCTCAGGGCGGCCAAGTGATTGGAAGAGCGGTCACGGCCGATCCGAAAGTCGTCGCCAGCGGCGCCACCGTTGCGCTAATTCCCGATCCATCCGCAGGACGCGTCCAAGCCTACCAGACCACCCACGCCGACGAATACGGCAATTTCGTTCTGCGGGGCGTACCGCCCGGAAAGTATGTCGTGGTGGCTGGCTGGATTCCCCGCCCTGCGATATCTACAATCCCGACGGTTTGGCCGCTTGCCAGGCTCAAGGCTCCAGCCTGACTATCGACGAAGGAGCCCAGGAGAGCGTCCAGCTAACCGCCAACTGAGCACTTCCATGGGGTGGTGCTCAGCGTCTTAAGGTCCCCACCTTAAACTTTTGGTTTCACTTGTACGATAGAACCGTTGAGTGCCAGACACAAACGGGGAATTGGCTCAGCGCGCCGACCTGAGCCTCCAGCAGGACGCCGATGTTGCGCGCCGTTCGCCGGCCGGCATTTGGGCCGGTCTTGGTCTGGTGCAGTTTGCACTATTGGCGGGTACCTATTCGAAAGTTCACCTGCTGGCCGTGACGCTGTTCGCCGTCACAACCATGTCCGCATATCTGGTGCGGCTGTTCCTCATCCTCCGCAAGAATCAGATCTATCCCTCCAACCCGAAAGCATGGCGGGTGGCTTTCTGCCTGACGCTGGTCTGCTTTTCGACTGCCTGGGGATTATTGGGCTGTTATAGCTACATTTCAAACGGCTTTTCCAATTGGAATTCACTCCTGCTGACCTTTTGCATCCTGGGCATCAGTTTTGGCGCGCTCGTTTCTCTCACTCCCCGGCCGCTCTATCTCTATTGCCATGTTTTGCCCTTGCTGGTCCCGCCTATTGTGGTGGACCTGTGGCTTGGCGGTAACGGCTATGGAATGGCCCTGATTAACCTGGTTTGCCTGGCGCTTTTGCTGGTGCAAGGAAGCCAGTTGAGCGCACAATACCGCAAGGCTTTCACGGACCGGCGGCTGCTGGAATCGGCCAAGAAAATGGCTGAAGCAGCCAACGAAGCCAAAAGCCACTTCCTGGCCAACATCAGCCACGAGTTGCGCACCCCGATGAACGGCATCATCGGCATGACCGAACTGGCGCTCGACACCGAACTGAGTGCCGCACAGCGCGATCTGCTGGAAACCTCCCGCAACTCCGCAGTCTCGCTGCTGGACCTGCTGAACGACGTGCTCGACTTTTCCAAAATCGAAGCCAAGAGCGTTCGACTCGACAATATTCCGTTCGATCTCGCGAAGTTGGTTTCAGAAACCGCTGGGATGTTTGAAATTCTGGCGAAACAGAAGGGTTTGTCGCTCGCCTGCGAGCTTTCGCCCACGATTCCGCCGGAGGTGATCGGAGATCCCGCGCGTTTGCGTCAAATCTTGGCGAACCTGCTCGGAAACGC
Organism: Bryobacterales bacterium; assembly: GCA_963761265.1. Lineage (GTDB taxonomy): Bacteria > Acidobacteriota > Terriglobia > Bryobacterales > Bryobacteraceae > Palsa-89. Next base: position 11,404 of record CAVXGM010000037.1, on the reverse strand, counting down.
TCTCAAGTTTACTCCGGCGGGTAGCGTGGTGGTCCGTGCGGCCTTGGAATCGAGCGGCTCGCAGGACATCCGGATAGGCTTCGCGGTGGCCGACACCGGAATCGGCATTCCGAAGGACAAGCAGGGGATAATCTTTCAGCCTTTCGCGCAAGCCGACGGATCGATGACCCGAAAATACGGAGGTACCGGCCTGGGCTTAAGCATTTGCATGCGGTTAGTGGAATTGATGGGCGGCAGAATGTGGCTCGGAAGCGAACCGGGAAAAGGCAGCACCTTCCATTTCAACGTGCGGTTCCAGCGTGCCGAGAACAGGCAGCGGGCGGCGGCTGATGAACTGGAGGATCGCGTGGCAAGCGCCGCGCCGAGCCCGTCCCTGAGTTAAACGCGGCTCGGCGTTCGTAGGATAATCGGGCGAGTAGGGCAAATGCGAATAATTCCTAAACCGAAGCCCCAGGATCAAGCGCAATGACAAATGTGGAGAAGCTTCTTTCCATCGCTTCAGACCCACTAGCCAGTGAGCCCGTAGCTAAGCCCGAGTTCCTCCTTCCTTACCCGCTGGCTACCCAGCTGTTTCCGATGCTGCAAAGGAAGAATGGGTTCTACGCCTTCGAATCGGCGCTACATGTTTTTCCTCTCACGGCCGTTTCGGAAACCAGTTTGGAGGCGTGGAATGCTGGTCCGCTATGGAGGGATGCCTACAAGGACCTTGCGGAGGGCCTCCTCTTTTTTGCCGAAGACATTTTGCAGGATCAATTTTGCCTGTCTCGGAAAAAAGATGGAATTCTACGTTTTTACGCAGAGACTGGTCAAACTGAACATCTTGCGAATTCCATTGAGGAGTGGGCTGGTGGGATCTTGTCGGACTACCCGCGGGAGACGGGCTGGCCGTTCGTCCAAGAGTGGCAGGAAAAAAATGGACCTCTCCCGCGGGGCAAGAGACTGATGCCCAAGACGCCGTTCTTTTTGGGGGGCGAATACAAAGTCGACAATCTCTGGGCGGGTAATCCTTTGGAAGGTATGCGATTGAAAGCAGACCTAGCGATGCAAACGCGACATGTTCGCGAGGGCGCGGAGATAAAGCTTAACGTTACTCCCAAGCCGAGGCAGTAATGAACAACGCTGCGCATAGAGGAGGCAGCGGCAGGCATTCACCACCTAAGCCCGGACAACAAATCAATGCTTGTCGGTCGGTATACGGAGCCCCACTTCGGAGGGAGCGCCGATGGCGGAGCGGATCTCGCGCTTTGCATTCTCGCGGCGGATGCGGTTGGATTCCTTCTTGGCTTCCCACTTGTAGCCCCAGTAGGCGCCGCTGCCGCGCTTGGGGCCGGAGTGTTCGGTTTTCTTCGCTTCGTAACCCATCAGCGGTAAGCCTCCTTGCGATTGCGGACGGTGTGGATGTGGAGGACGCCCTCGTTCTCCCGGTCCTGGCCGGTCTCGCCGCTCTCGCTTTCTTTCTCGCCGCTTTCTTCAGTGAAGCGCACGCGGAAATCGCCAACGCGCAGACGCTTTTCGCCGCCCTGGCCCTGAAGCGTTTTGACGCGTCCCGCACCGGTCTCGGCGAGCCGGTGAATGGCGGCGAGAATCTGCATGGCGGTCTGTTGCGGGATAGCGCGGATGTCGGCTTTGGCTTGTTCGGAGAAGACGATCTGTTTCACGCCGGTCCGTGGTCGCCGAGGATCTGCTCCATCGTGAAGCCTAGCTCAGCGGCCACATCTTCCATTGGGATGCCCCTGTTAATTTTGAGCCACTCCTTGGAAGCGGCCACGGCGCGTTCCTCCTCTTCGGTAACCGGCTCATCGTCGATAGGGCCATTGCGGATGGCGACGACCTCGGGATCGGTCATGACTTCGAGGAGCCGAACCACGGCGTCCAACTGACTCGGATCGAGCTGATCGAGCAACTGATGGGCGTGCTCTCGTTCGCTCATGGCGTGTTCTCCTCAGCCGCTGAAGCGGACATGCTCGCCGGCCATCGTCGCGCCTCGCGGGTCGGCAGCAGAGCTTCGAGCGAGACGGTCTTCCGATCGCGGACAACTCCATGTGGCTTGACGCCCGGCGGTCCATCCGCGGTGCCAATACCCTGCCACCGCTCCCCAAAAAGGGGTTGTTCGCGCCTCTTCCGCGGTGTCGCCTCGACGAGTGTAATGGGCATGGCGAAATCCTTTGAGCGCGCGCGCCGCTATAAGTCCATACTACAACGTCCCGAGCCCGGCGCCGACCCCGTCCCTGAGTTAGTCACAGCTCACGCATAAAAGTAATTGCGGCCATTATCTCCCGATGTTCCTGGGGTTTCGAGATAATTGGCCGGCATTATCACGGCTGCCCTTTGGCCCGACCGTCCGCGCCGCGTAGTAAACTCAACCAGAATTTTCGCCTCGAGCGAGGAATGCCGGAAACCTATCCCGAAGTCAGTTTCCCCAAGCCCGGACCCGGCTGGCTGGCAGCGCCCGACGAGCGCACGCCCAGTTTTTTTCCCGCCTTCGCGCGCGTATCCATCGCCATCCAAACCCTGCTCCGGGAGCGCGTACCCTCGCACTATTTTGCCGATCCGCGGACTTTTCGCAACATCAAAACCGCATACCCGATGCTGGTGTACCAGGCCAGCCGGCCGTTTCGAGGCAAGATGCGTACGGAGCTAACGTACGATATCCTGCATCCGAAAACCTTGGCAACGTTTTTCCGGACGGTGCGGCCCGCACTGGGCGAAGTATTGGAATCGGTGAAGGGCCGTCTCCACGCCGAGGGATTTACCGAGCTGGCAGCACGCTACGAGCCCAGCCGCGCGAACTCCATTCTGGAGTCCGTGCAAAGGTTGAGCAAGAGCCGGAAGTGTCTCTATGTTCTGATCCGCGCCGAGAGTGCGCTGGTGACGACGCTGATCGATCTGGCCGGCCTCGGAAACCTTCCCATAAAACAGCAGGCCCGCCGGATGGCATCGTTTGAAAAGAAGTGGAGATACCAACTGCGGCGCATGTATCCGGGCACGGACTTTACCTGGCTAGCGCCAGAGCTTCTGGAAGTAGCTACGCGGGCGCTGGCTCAACCCGACCTGCCGGCTGACGCACCGCCGCAAGAGGCCTGAACTATTCGACGAAACCCAGGCCGTGCAGCAAAGTCGCCGGCTGCCCATCCGTTTCAAAAGTGCCGACGTCGACGGTCGCCTTCTGGTGGCCGCGCACCAGGGCCACGCCGTAAGGCGCGGTGGCGAACTTGAAGGTCTTTTGCAGCAACGCCAGATCGTTCGACGTTCCGGCTTTCAGCCCAGTATCATGCAGAAACGAAGCAGCGAACTGCGGCGTGTCAATCGGAATCGCGACGACACTGGTGTCCTTCCAGTTCAGCTTCGCCATCTTGCGCGCCGCTGCCTCGCAATGCGAGCAGGTGGGATCGTAGAAGAACAGGAACGTCTTGCCCTCCTGCAGCGAGAACGGCTTCCCGTCAACGGTGATGGATGGCGGAGCCTTCAGCCCGGTCTCCCGCGCCAGATTCACGCCGAACGAAGCACCGGCGAAGACCACCACAGCACCCAGAATGACCAATGCGCCCCGCAGGCTTTCCGACGCGCGCGCCCACATCCCGGCCACCACTGCCATCACGAGCATCGCCCCGTCACCCACGAAGAATGCCGGTCCAACCGTGCGTTTCACCAGCGGGAAGCAACTACAGTCTTTGCCAACCAGCGCTCCGTAGTTCGCTCCAATGTAAATCATGAAGACCACTAGGAGGAAACCGATCAGCCACGCTCCCCAACGGCGAAACCGCGGCACCAGGATGAGAATCGCTCCCAGCGTTTCACCGATCCCGGCCGCCAAGGCGCCGGGCAGGGCTAGCGCGGCGGGCATCCGGAATTCCACCAGAGCCTGAGACCAGGTGAACGGATCAGTTAATTTCCAAGCTCCCGATACAAAGAACAGGATCGCCAGGAGGACGGCACAAACGCTGCCGATCACCTTTTTCCAAGCGGGCAAATCAAGACTCACGAGATCCATCCCTAAATGGGCTGGGTTCGCTGCTGTGTCAGACATATATACTCCATTTTACTGGATCTACAGGGCATCAGACTGGCGCCCCCGCCTGGAAGAACTCCTGGGCGGTTTCCACGGTCCGGGCGATATCCTGCTGGCTGTGGGCCGCCGAAACGAATCCGGCCTCGAATTGCGAGGGCGCCAGATAGATCCCCCGATCCAGCATCCAGTGAAAGAACTGCCGAAAACGGCCCGTATCGGCGCGCTTGGCCGATTCCCAATCGGTGACCGGCTCCGGGGTGAAGAAAAACGTGAACATGGACCCGACGCGGTTCACTGTAATCCCCGCCGGCACGTTCGCCGTGAGCTGCGCGGCGCGCGTTTCGACGATTTCGTAAACCTCGGGATGAGACTTCAAATACCGCAGCATCGCGATTCCGGCGCTCACCGCCATCGGATTGCCGGACAACGTGCCGGCCTGATAGATCGGACCCAGGGGCGCGACTTTGCTCATGATGTCCGCGCGCCCGCCGTAGGCCGCCAGCGGCATTCCGCCCCCTACGATCTTGCCTAGCGTAGTCAAATCGGGCCGAATGCCGAAGCGTTGCTGCGCGCCGCCCAACGCCAGCCGGAAACCGGTCATTACTTCATCGAAGATCAGAAGGGCGCCATGCCGCGCCGTGATCTCACGCAGAGCTTGAAGAAATCCCTCGCGTGGCGGGACGCAACCCATATTGCCGACCACCGGCTCGACAATCACCGCCGCGATCTTCGCGCCGTGTTCAACGAAATGCTTTCTCCACGGCTTCGATCGAATTGAACGGCAATGCGATGGTCGTCGCCGCGAAGGCTTCCGGGACACCCGCCGTGTCGGCAATTCCGAGCGTCGCCATGCCCGATCCGGCCTTCACCAGCAGCGAATCCACGTGGCCGTGATAGCAGCCTTCGAATTTGATGGTAAGGTCGCGCCCGGTGAATCCGCGCGCCACGCGCAGCGCGCTCATGGTGGCTTCCGTACCGGAATTGACCAGTCGCACCATTTCAATGGACGGCACGCATTCGCGAATCAGCTCGGCCAGTTCCACTTCGCGTTCGGTGGGCGCGCCGAAGCTGGTGCCGATGGCGAGAACTTCGCGCAACGCGTCCATCACAGGCGGAAAACAATGGCCGAGAATCAGCGGTCCCCAGGAGCCCACGTAATCGATATACTCGTTGCCGTCGACGTCGAAGATGTGCGATCCCTGGCCGCGCGCGATGAATGGAGGTGTCCCGCCAACGCCGCGAAAGGCTCGCACCGGGGAATTCACGCCGCCCGGAATCAGCTTCTGGGCGCAGGCAAACAGTTCTTCAGATCGGGCGTGGTTCACCTTACGTCTCTTCGGGGATCACGCGCTGCAAAAACACATTCATGAGCACTTCCTGCAGCGTGCCATTCAAATTGCGGAACAGGCGGCTCTTCAGATCCGAGATAGGGCTGCGTGCCGGCGAACAGGTCCTGGATTAAAAGGCGGAATCGCGGGCTGCGGCGGATGAAATCCACCATGCGGGAGGGAACCGCGCTGAACAGGAATCGCCCCAGAAAGACGCGCTTGGCAAGCGTGGCGCCGAATTCCAGATCGGCCGTGAAATCGCGGCGCAGCAGGGTGCGATAGGCTTGCGCCCGCTCGGCCAGCGATTGCGAGTCGTTCAAAATTACTTCGCTCGCCAGATCGCCCGACCGCATCGCATAGTACAGCCCTTCGCCGGTGATGGGGTCCACCAATCCGCCGGCGTCGCCCACCGCCAGCCAGCCTTCCCCCGCCAGACGATTGTTTTTCCAACCGGAATGTTCGAGCGAGGGAAGCATGTGGCCGTAGAAGGACGCGTCCTTATAAGAGATGCCCTTGCGAGTCATGTATTGCTCCAGGCGCGCGCGCAACGCCTGTGCCGGCTCGCCTTTGCCGCAGATTCCCACCGAAAGATGCCCGCAGCGCGGGAACACCCAGATGTAGCCTTCCAGGTTCGGCAGAAACTGGATGTCGATGTGATCCTGCGCCGACGGCACATAGTAGCCGAGCGCGTACATGGTGTCGGCCGCGGTCCATTCGGTTCCCACGTTGCGCAAAGAATTGCGCGCGCCGGTTGCCACCACGCAAAAATCGGCATCGAGCGTCCCCTGCCGCGTCTTCAAGCGCCATCCGCGGCCGCCGCGCTCCAAGCCGAGCACGCGCGTCTTCTCCAATTGCGCTCCGGCCTGCTCGGCGCGCTCCAGCAGCATGCGATTCAGATCCATGCGCGAATAGATCAGCAACGGACTGCTCAAGTCCATGTGAACGGCGCCGGCCGGATGCGCCGCCAGGCAGGTCTCATGGATGATCTTTTTCGGGACGTTGTTCTCGATCAAAAACGGATAGCGCGTATAGGCTTTGTAGGTGAGCCCGCCGCCGCACGGTTTCTCCCAGGCGAGCTTTTCGTCCAAAACGACAGTTTCGAGGCCCGCCCGCGCCAACCGCTCCGCCGCGAAAGCTCCAGCTGGACCGCCACCGAGGACGGCAACACGTTTCATTCGGATGTTCTCACTTTTGCTGACCGGTGGGATCGGAGCTGACCGCGGGATGTCCAGGCGGCAGGCCCTGCGCACCTCCCACTGCCGGGTGTCCGGGCGGTAACGCGGTGGAAGATCCCGATCCGCCGGCGCCGGGGATGCGCGGCATTCCGTCCAGAGCTCCGGGCGCTCCAGGCGACGTTCCCGCTCCAGGCGCGGCACTTTCTCCGTGCGCGGCATTCGCTCCCGTTCGGCCCTTCACCACCCACTGGCCGTCCTTGCGTTCCAGCACATACTGCATGGTCATGCCAGCCGCCGGCGAAGTATTGCCCTTGGCCTGAAAATGCACTTGCGCGGTGGCTTCGCCGTCGCGAAATGCTACCGAGCTCACGCTTACGTCCATGGCGAGCAAGTCCGAGCGCTTGGACAGATAGTTCATGACGCCCTGGCGCACGGCGTCATTGTTTTGTATGTCTTTCTTGCAGCCGGCAAGCAAAACGATGCTCAGGGCGGCGGCCGCGATGAGGGTCGGACGAATCACATATCGATTATAGCGGCAGGATTGGCGGTGGTGGGTCAGTTGCCGGGCGGATACGAGAACTTCGGCGAGTCGCCAACTATTTGCGATGTAACGCACCACTTCTCCGTGACGCCGAACTGTCAAGTGGACGAATTACTTCGCCGTCTTGGACTGTGTTTGTCGTGAGCGAACGATTTCGCTAGGATTGAGATGCATGCCAGAGACCCCCGAACAGCAGTTAAAGGGTTTCATCGCTAAGTTCGAGCCCGCTATGGGCATGCAGATTCGCGAATGCAGGTCAGTGATGCGCAAGCGCTTCCCGACGGCGAACGAACTGGTGTATGACAACTACAACTTTTTTGTAATCGGATATTGCACAACAGAGCGTCCCTCCGATTGTGTCGTATCGCTGGCAACAAATTCCAAAGGAATAGGTCTCAGCTTCTACCACGGGGCCACTCTCCCTGATCCGCACCGGATATTGCAAGGCAGCGGGAATCAGAACCGATTTGTGAGGCTCGACGGTGTGGCAACTCTACGCAGGTCGGAAGTTCAGGAATTGCTTGATGCTGCCGAGGCGCAGGCTGATCCGCCGTTCGTCAAGACAGGTAAAGGCAAGTTGATCATTCGTTCGATCTCCGAAAAGCAGCGAAGACGACGGTAGCAGCGCGGACACTCCCTTTGAAGTCCGGAAGAACTTGATCGACGCAACCACTTTGACGGTAACTTCGCTAATCGTAAATGTGAAAGGTCCACGGTCAGGACCACGCGCGAGTAACGCGGCAGTATTTACGAACCGCTGTAAATAGGCCTCGAGTGCCCCTTCCTTGAAAGTCCTATCGGAAACCGGGTGTTTTAGAAAGTTGGAGGCACGGCAAGGGGCGTCGCGCCCGTAAGCAGGGTCCGATTCGTCACGCCAACCGTAGGGATACCGCGTGCCGAGAGCCATCGATGCTGGTATACCAAGCGCGCTACATCGGCGAGGTGCGGCACCGTGACGCGAGGAGTCCTGAGGCCGTGCCGAGGTCGAGATCCACCGCGAGGAGGCCAGCTCCGGGGCGCGCGTTGGTGTAGGATGTCATCAGGTCGTCCAACCGGAGGAATCGCATGAATGTCCGCCACCTCGTGCCGTCCGTGAGCCGCCGGCTCCTGTCCATGGGATGCCTCATGTTGGCGGCCGGCCTGCAGCAGCCGGTTCACGCGTCAGGCGTAGACCTCTCGAAGTTCAGGCGCATCGAGCCGCAGTTCATCGCGGCGCTGGGAGATCCCGGGGCCACCTCCGGCAACGGCGCGCAATCATGGGGCTTCTGGAGCCAGGACCCGGGCCCGCGCGCTTGCAAGCTGGACCACTACCCTCAATTGAAGGCGGCCGGCGGCGTGGCGCCGGCACAGTGGAAATTCGACGCTAAGGACTGGTGGCTGGAGGAACACGGCTTGATCATGGAGAAGCCGACCTTTCCGCTGCCTCCTGGGAAATACCTCGTCACGGGCGACCGCAACGTGACGACCGTGCTGACAATTCATCCCAAGGACAAGGACGGCAATCAGCGGTGGGAACTCGCCGACGGCGCGACCCTCTACGATGTCACCCATCTCGGATGCCGCTCCGCACGCTACACGCCGGCGACGGCTAACAACTCGTGCTCGCCCGCGAACGTTCGGACCACGGGTTTTCCGGTGAATCCAGGGGCGGCCATGCCCGTCGTGAACGGCTGCCGCAAGCAGGACTACGCGGTTCTCATCGTCGTTGGACTGCCCGCCACTCACTGAGTGGCCGCACGCAGGGCGCGACCGCTCGCCACGTGACCACGCCGACACCCGAACGCTACTTCTCCCACCGCGCAGCATTTACGAACCGCTGCAAATGCGCGTCCACGGCCCCTTCTGGGGTACGGCAAGCTGACGGCAAACGGCAGAACCGACCCGCCGCTCCCGTGAGCAGGGTTCGGCAGATCCAAACTTCCCAACCGTGGTTGGCCGGGCGCGCCGAGCCTGCAATCAGCGTCAACTGAAACCCGGACACGGCGCACATATCGAGCGTAACTTCGACAGGCTTGACAGCAGTCCGGAAACGGGTATCCTTAGTCAAAGGAGTCTCGCGATGATGTCGCACCGGTGGATCCTTTGCTTGGCTTTGACTCCGTTAGCCGGCCTTCCTGCTTCAGCCCAATCCGTGATTTCGGCGCATGCGGGCTTGATTCAATTCTCCGACGGCTCGGTGTTCCTGGACGACCAGCGCGTGGAACAAAAGACCGGCAAGTTCGATCAGATGAACAACGGTTCGGAGCTTCGCACCCAAGACGGGCGCGTCGAAGTGCTGCTCACGCCGGGAACATTTCTGCGCATGGGCGCGAACAGTGCCATCCGCATGATCTCCAACCGGCTGGACGACACGCGGGTGGAACTGTTGCGCGGTTCTGCCATCGTGGACCAGGCACCGGACGCTCTCGCGGACACCTCGGTCACACTCCTTTATAACCTCGATCAGGTTCACATCAGGAAGGCAGGGCGCTACCGGTTTGATTCCGAGCCGCCGCAAGTGAAGGTGGAGACCGGCGAGGCGGAAGTGATGGCGGATGGAAAATCGTTGGAAGCCGGCGCTGGCTACGTGGTTCCTTTCGAAGGCAAGCTCACGGCACGCAAGCTGCTGAACGATTCGCAACTGAACGCCCCTGACGCGAACAAAGCAGGCGACGATTTGGACAACTGGGACCAGGCGCGCAGCAATTCAGTGGCGCAGAATAACACCGATGCGGCCGCCACGTCCGATCTTTCGGGCGTGATCGACGGCTGGCAGAATAATCCGGATGCGGTTCTGCAATCGCTCGGCATTCCGCCGTACATTCCGGGAATGTCGAGCATGGTTCCACCGCCAGGCTACGGGTCGTACGGGTCCGGCATCTATGATCCTTATGGTCCTGGACTTTATAGCCCCGGCCTGTATGGGTCGGTTCTCTATGGTTCGGCTCTCTATGGTGGCGGACTGTATGGCCCCGGGTTTTTATGGCGCCGGCCTCACTCTGTACAATCCGTTGTTTATCGGCGCGATGCCCTTGTATCGGCCTTACAGGCCGTATACGCCGTCGTATGTCTATCGCAGTCCCACCACTATTCCAGGCGGCCACTTCGGCGGCTATGGATATGGACCATCGCGTTCCATCGGTGTGATGCGGCCTAGCGTGGGAATCGGCATACGGCCCATGGGAGGCGGGATACGGCCGATGGGCGGGGTTCGCGTCGGCGGGCACCGCTAGAATTTCGACGCTTCACTCACTCGGCGCGTAATATCCCAGCCTCCAGCGCGCCTTCAACTCTGGAAGCGCTTTGGGCTGCTGCACCTTTACCTCGATCTTGCGATACTTGCCGTCGCGGCCGTGGTTCGCCGGCGAATACGCGAGCACATATTGATTGCGCAGTTCGATGCCGATGCGCTCGGCAATTCCAGGAAGCTCGCGCAAATTGGTGGCGGCCAGCGCCCGGCCGCCGGTCTGCTCGGAGATTTCCGCTAGGAGCCGGGGCCCATCCAGTTCGGCTGTTCCCAGTCTGCCGCCGCTTCCCGCGCCGCTCAAGCCGAACGACAGCGTCGGCTCGAAAACGCCCATCGCATAGATCTGCACGTCCGCTTCGCGCACCAGATCGGCAATCTGGCTGGATGTATAGCGGCTGTTGTTGTCGCCGCCGTCTGAAATAATCAGCAGCGCCTTGCGTGGATTCTTGGCGCGCTTCATTTCCTGCAATCCCACGTGCACCGCGTCCAGCAGAGCGGTGAGCCCGCCGGAAGTAGCCGAACTCATGCTGCTCTCGATGGCACTCGAGTCGCTGGTCAGCGGCACGGCCAGTTGGGCCTGATCGCTGAACTCCACCAGGAACGCTTCGTCAGCCGCATTCAGGGTCTTCAGAAACTCCGACACGGCATGCCGCGAGGTATCGAGCTTGGCGCCCATGCTGCCGCTGGTATCCACCAGCAGACCGATAGACAACGGCGCGTCCTCATTGGAGAAATGCGTGACCTTCTGCTCGACGTCGTCTTCGAACAAGCGAAAATCTTCTTTGTCCAGGCCAAGCACGTAGCGGTTGGAAGGATCAGTGACGGAGACGGGCACCAGGACCAGCGTGGTATCGGCGCGAAACGCGGTGGTGTCGTTCGCAGGGGGAGTATTGGAAGCGTCCTTGGGATTGGACTGGCCGAACAACACGGCCGCAAAGACGCAGAAGAGAGCGACAAAACCTCGCACAGCGGCTGCACTCCTCATTGAAATCTAGCACGCTTGCGAACGTTATGCCGGAGCGGCAATTCAACGAAGTGATGCCGGTCAGGACCGCGCTGGAGACGCCCCGCGCCGGAAACTCGCCAATGGTCTCTTTGTTCCGGTGTGGCATGCAACAGGCGTCG
>CAVXGM010000036.1:0-68900 GCA_963761265.1 Bryobacterales bacterium | reverse complement strand
TGCCAGCACACCACCGAACTGTGGGACAACATCTACCCGGCACTCGAACCCAAGGGCTTTGCGGTGGTGGAGGCGGCGCTCAACGAAAACCCGAACATCGCCTCGTTCGTTTCGCAATACAAGGTGCCGTTTCCAGTGGGCACGGCCGGAGTTCTGGCGGCGCTGGACTACATCCAGTGGCCCAAGGACAAGCGCCCGCTGGTTCCCTTTCTCGTGTTCATCGATCGCAATGGCGTGATTCGCGCGCAATACACCGGCGTGGATGAATCGTTCTTCGATGCCCAGCAGGAGCAGCACATGCGCGAGGAGGCCGAGAAGCTGTTAAACGAAGGCGGCGGCGTCAAGCACAAGCCCGCCCACAAGACGCACGCCAGTTGACCGGCGCCAGACCGGTGCAAATCGTGGCTCATCGCGGCGCGTCGTCCGAAGCGCCCGAGAATTCGCTCGCCGCGTTTTCGAAAGCCATCGAAATGGGCGCCGACATGATCGAATTCGATGTGCGGCGCGCACCGGACGGAAGTTTGGTGATTTCGCACGATCCGGTTCGCAGACGCGGCCCTCGGCCTCCTACGCTGGAGGAAACGCTGCGTCTCACCCAGGGCCGCATTCAGCTCAACGTCGAACTCAAGGAGCCGGACTGCGAGCGCGACGCCATCCACCTGCTGCTCCGCTATTTTCCCCTGACCGATTTCTGCGTTACCTCATTTCTTGCGCCCGCGCTGCGGGAAACTCGCGCCATCCATCCAGGCATTCGAACGGGTCTTATCTTCGCAACTTGGACCGCCAGTGTACGCGCCGCCTGCCTTAGCCCGGACATCGACTTATTGGTGGCTCAATCGCGCTTAGCTGGCCGGGCCGAGAAGATCGGAAAGCCTCTCTTCGTGTGGACCGTGGACAAACCGTCACGCACGCGCGCGCTGTTCGCCCGTCCGATGGTGGAAGCCATCGTCACCAACAAACCCCGGCAGGCTCTCTTACTCCGCCGGGAATTCCTGGCTAATTGATCGTTCCTTGGGCTGCCTGCTATCCTTCTCGACAGCATGACTTCGATAGAAACCGCGCCTCTGGTTCTGGATGGAAAATGGGTGCGCGATCAGATTTTCGCGGAGCTGAAACCTCGCGTCGAAAAGCTCGCCGCGTCACGCCGGCCGCCGGGCTTGGCGGTCATTTTGGTGGGCAACGATCCCGGTTCCGAGGTCTATGTTCGCCTCAAAATCAAGACCTGCGGCGAACTGGGAATTTATAGCGAAAAGATCGCGCGGCCGGATTCGGTCACCACCGGCGAGTTGCTCGGGATCATCGAAGGCCTCAATCAACGGCCCGAGATCGACGGCATTCTGGTCCAGACGCCGCTACCGGCGCATGTCGACAAGAACTTGGTGCTGCGCGCGGTGAAACCAGACAAAGATGTCGACGGATTTCATCCGTTGAACGTCGGCGCGCTGGTGGAAAACCTGCCGGGACCGCGGGCATGCACGCCAGTGGGCATCCTGGAAATGCTGCGCCGCTACGAGATTCCGGTCGCCGGACGCCGCGCCGTGGTGGTGGGGCGCAGCGACATCGTTGGAAAGCCCCTGGCGCTCCTGTTGCTGCATGCCGACGCCACCGTCACCATCTGCCATTCCAAAACAGTCGAATCTGGCGGAGGAATGCCGCCGAGCCGACATCCTGGTGGCGGCCATCGGCAAGGCGCACCGGATCACGCGCGACTTCATCAAGCCGGGGGCCGTTGTCATCGACGTCGGCATGACTCGCAATCCGGGCGGTAAGCTGGCCGGCGACGTGACCGATGACGCCAAGGCGCTTGCGAGCGCCTACACACCGGTGCCGGGAGGCGTGGGCCCATTGACCATCGCCATGCTGATGTCGAACACCGTGGAGATCGCCGAACAGCACCTATGCCGCGGGTAGGCCTGTGCTCAGAGTAGGATTGACCGGAGGATTAGCGTCCGGCAAAAGTTTCGTTGGCCGAGCGCTTGCCGATCTCGGCTGTTACCTCATCGAGGCCGACAAGCTGGGCCATGAGGTAATGATGCCGGGCGCGGAAGCCTACGACGCCATCGTGCGCGAGTTCGGCCGCGAAATCCTGGATAGCGAGGGCCGCATCAACCGCCGGAAACTAAGCGGCATCGTGTGGAACGACCCGCAACGCCTGGAAAAACTCAGCAGTTTTGTTCATCCGCCGGTTCAGAAGCGCGAGGAGATCAGAATGGCGGAAATCGCGAGGACTCACCCCCGCGCCATCGTAGTTGTGGAAGCGGCCATTCTGGTTGAAACTGGTAGGTATAAGAGTTTCGACCGTTTGATTGTCGTCACTTGCGACTCGGAACAACAAATGGAACGCGCCTTGGAGCGGGGTTCGTATAACAGAGCGGAGGTTCTCGCGCGTTTGAGCCGGCAGTTGCCTCTGGAAGAAAAGCTGCGGGTGGCCGATTACGTCATTGATACGTCCGGTTCCAAGGAAGCTACGCTCGAACAAGTGCGAACGGTGTACGGTAAGCTGCGGAGTTTAACAGTATGAAATTGCGCATTTTTGTGATTACGGCCCTTCTGGTGTGCACATTCCTTCTCATCACCAGCAAGACGGATTGGGGACAGCGCCAGATTCTGAACCCGGTTGCGAGCACCGTGCCGATCTGGTCCGGCCCGTCGGCGGCGCATGCCACAGGTCTCAGCTCCGATGAGATTAACAACATCGACATCTACAAATCGTCGCATCTGGCCACCGTAAACATCACCAGCACCGTGTATCGGCGCACCATCTTCATGGAGATCTATCCCTCCAAGGACCAAGGTTCGGGCTTTTTGATCAGTTCGGATGGCAAAATACTCACCAACAACCATGTGGTTGCCGACGAGCAACAGTTGGAAGTAACGCTGTCGGACCAATCCCGCTACAAGGCGCGGTTGTTGAGCCGTGATGAAGCGAACGACCTGGCGCTGTTGCAGATTACTCCGCGCGGCAAGCTCCCGACTCTCCGGCTGGGCGATTCCGACGCGCTGCAGGTCGGCCAGAAGGTGCTCGCCATCGGGAATCCTTTCGGACTAGAAGGCACGCTGACCACCGGCATCGTCAGTTCGCTCGGACGCAGCATTCGCGGTGAGAACGATCGGACGCTGGAAGGCCTGATCCAGACCGATGCCGCCATCAATCCGGGCAACAGCGGCGGTCCGCTGCTCGATTCATCCGGCAACGTGGTGGGAATCAACACCGCGATTTTGGGGCCGAACGGTGGAAACATCGGCATCGGGTTCGCCATGCCCATCAATCGCGCGAAATTGATGCTGGACGATTTTCAGGCTGGACGAAAACGTCCCAAGTTAGGCGTATCGGTGGTGCCGATCGCGGGCGATTATGCGGATGCGCTGCGCTTGCCGACGCAGGGCGGACTGCTGATCCAGCAAGTGGACGCCGGCTCCGCGGCTGCTCGCGCTGGACTGCGGGGAGGCCGGCAAGAGGTACAGATCGGCAACGCGGAGCTGCTGGTGGGAGGCGATCTCATCATGTCCATCGACGGCAAGCCCGTGGATCGGGACGATGCGATCAGCCGCGCGCTTGCCACCAAACGCACCGGCGATACTTTGGAGCTGACCATCTTCCGCAACGGCAAGACCATGAATATCCGCGTGCGCCTGGGTGACGAAGGCGCCATCTAGATTGACGCTCACCGGCAGGCGCTATGCCGAGATGATCGCCTTGCGGACGGCGTACAGCACGATTTCGGCCGTGTTGTGCACTCCGAGTTTCTGCATCAGATTTTGCCGGTGCGTCTCAATCGTGTAGGGGCTCAGGTCGAGAATCGTCGCCGCCTCCTTGTTCGATTTCCCTTCGGCCAGCAGTTGCAGGACCTCGCGCTCGCGTTCGGTCAGCAAGTCGTACGAATCTTGAACGTGGCGTTCCCGCATGAGCCGCACATAATCTTCCAGGAGCGCCTTGGCGATCGACGGCGAAAAGAACGGTCTGCCCAAAGCGACCGAACGGATGGCCCGCTCCACATCGTCGTCCGCGTTGTCTTTGAGCAAATAGCCGCGCGCGCCGGCATCCAGAGCCCGCACGATGTAGCTTTCATCCGTGTACATGCTCAGGATGATGACGCCAATATTTTCGTTCTCACGAACGATCTGAGCCGTGGCGTCCAGGCCGTTCAGCAGCGGCATGCCGATGTCCACAATTACGATATTCGGTTGCAGCGCCTTGGCCAGCCGTACCGCCTCACGGCCGTCAGCCGCCTCGCCCACCACCTGCATGTCCTCCACGCGCTCAAGCAGAAGCTTCAATCCGGTCCGCACGATCCCGTGATCGTCCGCGATCAGAATCTGTATCACCATGAACCTCCGCCGGCGCGGGGCAAGGCAAACGAAATTCCACGCGCGTGCCTTTCCCGGGGGCCGATTCAATGCGAATGCTGCCTCCCAGTTCGCGCACTCGCTCCTCCATTCCTAGCAGCCCCAGCCCGATGTTTTTCTGAACGGCACGCTGAAAGCCGCGGCCGTCATCGACGATCTTGCCGGTGACCCAGCCCCCGGCGCTCTTCAAAGAAACTTCCACTCGATGAGCTCCCGCATGCCGCGAGACGTTCGTGAGCGCTTCTTGTACCAGCCGATAGACGCAGGTCCGGTGGACGTCGGGCAGCGCATCCACCGCCGGATCGATGTTGGAGTTCATTTCGAAGCCGCTGGGCCGGGCCACTTCCTTGAGCAGCCATGCCAGGGCCGGGGCCAATCCCAAATCGTCCAGCATCGAGGGCCGCAACAGCATCGCGATATCCCGGACAATTCGGAGCGTTTGCTCCACTGTTCCCTTGGCGCGCGCGATGCGCGAAGAGATTTCGCTCTCCGCGTCACCGTGGATTCGCGCGATGCTCGCCAGTTCCATGCGCAGGCCAGTCAGCATCTGGCCGACTTGATCGTGCAGTTCGCGCGAAAGATATTTTCGCTCGTGCTCCTGGGCCGTGCGGATCTGGCCGGATAACAGCCGCAATTGCGATTCCGCCATCTGGGACTGGCGCTCCAGGGCCAGCATTCGCGCCAGAGTGCCGCCGGCAATGGCAAAGCCGAGCAGCAGCGCGATCCCGGTGGTCCAGCCCACCGACATCCGGAAGTCCCGATCCGCCGTGGTGATCCGTTCCCGCTCCCGCACGAAGTTCTCGGTCACCAGCCGCTCCACCTGTTCGGCCAGCGCGAAGATCTCCTGCCGGCGGCGAACGCGCTGGCGCAGCATCACCGAGCGCTGGGCCCGCTTTTCGGCGGGGCTCCAGTCCAGGACCACTTCGGTTGGATCCCAATATGCCGTCAACTCCTTGCGCAGTTGCTTCAATGCCGCCTGTTGCTCGTTGTCCAGGCCCGATGCTTCCAGCGTTCCGAAAGCTCTCATCCGTGTTGGCCTGGATGGTCTTGAACTGATCGATATATTCTTTGGCGTGTGAGGAATCCGAATCCAGCAGATAATCGCGAGTGAGAATCGCGTTCAGGAAGACATTCGCCCGGATGGCAGCCAGCGCTTCGCCGGCTTGCATGTGAGCCCGTTGCAACGCCGCGACGCTTTCCTGAGAGTTCCTGGCGCTCCACCATATGGCGAAGGCGGAAGCGCCGATCACCAGCAACAGCGCCGCCAACCCCACAGCCAAAAGAATGGACCTGCGTGCCTGCATGGATTGTCCCACCCTCAGTATCACTCGAAACTCCGTTCCGGCGCGGTTCCTGCTCCTTTCAGCGTGCCATATCCAACAGCCGAATTGATTCCTCTACGGCACTTTTGGCCCCCGTCTGGTGTGTACGGGGGATGACTCACAACTAGCTGAAAACGTTAAGCTTAAAGTGCGCCGGATGGGGCGTTTTACAGTATGGAACATTGGACCAAACAGCGGCTTCAAAAGTTCGTAACAGACACTCTCAAAGGTGTGAAATTGATAGTGGTATCGAATCGCGAGCCATACATTCATTCCCGCCAGGCCGGCGGTATCCGATGCCAAACGCCCGCTGGCGGCGTCACCGCCGCGATGGATCCCATCTTGCGGGCCTCCGGAGGTGTCTGGGTGGCTCACGGCAGCGGCAATGCGGACCGCGACATGGTGGATGCGCGGCAGCACGTTCCCGTGCCACCAGAGGCTCCGTCCTATACGCTCCGGCGCGTTTGGCTCCCGAAGCGAATCGAGGAGGAGTATTATTACGGGTTAGCCAACGAGGGGCTTTGGCCGCTTTGCCACGCGGCTTTTCACCGGCCGCGCTTCAGCCAGAAAAACTGGGATAGCTACCGGATCGCGAACCAGCTTTTTGCCGAGGCAATTGTTGAAGAGGCCGGCGGTTCCCCGGCTCTGGTCTTCATCCAGGACTATCACCTGGGGCTTCTTCCTCGCATGTTGAAAACCGGCAATCCGAATCTGACGGTCGCTCAGTTCTGGCATATCCCCTGGCCCAATCGCGAGACGTTCCGCGCGTTTCCCTGGAAGGACGAGTTGCTGGATGGCATGCTTGGAAACGACTTGCTGGGGTTTCATCTCCAGTACCACTGCACAAATTTCCTCGAAACCATTGAACAAACCATGGAAGCTCGGGTGGATCGCGATCGGGGTTCGGTGGCTAGAAGCGGGCACTCTACCTCGGTTCGCGCCTTTCCGATCAGCATCGACTATGACGAACACGTGCGGATGGCGTCCAGCCCCGAAGTGGCGGCTGCCACCTCCGACTGGTGGCGCGAGCTCGGACAGACGCCGGAAATCCTGGGCATTGGGATCGACCGGATCGATTACACCAAAGGCATTCCCGACCGCCTGCAGGCGATCGACCGGTTGCTGGAGGAGCGTCCGGAATATGTGGGAAGGCTTGTGTTCCTTCAGGTGGGCGTGCCGAGCAGGACTGCCATCACGGATTATGGCCATCTCAATCAGGCTCTAACGCGGCAAGTGGACGCCATGAACCAGAAGTGGGGGCATGGCGCCTGGAAGCCGGTGATCTTCGTGAAGCGCCAGGTGGATGCACAAGCCTTGGCGGCTCTGCACTTGATGGCGGACTTCTGCCTGGTCAGTTCGCTCCACGATGGCATGAATCTGGTGGCCAAAGAGTTTGTCGCCAGCCGCATCGATGGCGACGGCGTTCTGATCCTGAGTGCGTTCACTGGAGCGGCTCGCGAGCTGACCGACGCGCTTATCGTGAATCCCTTTGCGGTGGACGAAATGGCGGAGGCGATCCACCAAGCCGTGAACATGCCCGCCGCCGAACGCCGCCGGAGGATGAACCGGATGCGATCGGTGGTGGCAGCTAATAACGTCTACCGCTGGGCCGGCGAAATCTTGCATGCCCTTTCCGGCATGGAGGTTGGCGACGCCCAATATCGGCCAGTATCCGCGCATGTGGATTTAGCGTTTGCGGGGGTGGCGTGATGAACTATTGTCTTGCAGCGCTTCCGGAGATCGATCCAATCCTGCGTGCCGCCGGGCGCATCTTAATTGCTACCGATTTCGATGGCACGCTCTGTCCGATCGTGGACGCACCGTCCCAGGCGGCCGTTGCGCCCGCTACGCTCGAAATCCTGCAACAAGCCGCGGATTGCAACCGGCTTACTCTGGCGGTGATCAGCGGCCGTGCGCTGGCAGATGTGAAGCGGCGCGTTCCGCTGGATATCACCTTCGCCGGGAACCATGGGCTGGAAATTTCCGGCGGCGGCGTTGAATTTGAACACAACGCAGCGCGGCAACTTCGACCAGTGCTGGCCTCCGCCTGTGAAGTGCTCGGCGATGTTGTGCGAAAATGGCCTACGGCGTGGATAGAGGATAAGGGATTGTCGGCGACACTGCATTTCCGACAGGTTGATCAACGGCGTCACAATTCATTGCTGTTCGCGGCCCGCCATTCCCTCGGTACTTTTGGCGCCCAGTTGGCTCTGCGCGCCGGGAATCGAGCCCTCGAGATACGGCCCAGGGTAGAGTGGGACAAAGGCAGCGCGTTGCAATATATCCGGGAAAAAATCGGCCCTTTCGATACGTGCATCAGCCTTGGCGACGATCGCACGGATGAAACCATGTTCCGCGCCAACCGCGGCCAGCTGAACATCCGCGTTGGGTGCGTCTCAGGTTCGGCCGCCACGCACTACCTGTCGGACTCCGCCGAAGTCGCGCTTTTGCTTTCGCATGTGATCGACGTCTGCAACTCGGAATCTCTTCCGCGTTGGAGCAGGTGCGTGTCCTCGGTATCGGCGTCCGGCGGCGATTAGTCCGTGACGATGGCGGAAAAGGACCAAGACGGACCCGACGTTGACCAGTTCCTGCGCGATCACATCGACACGGTTCCCCATCTAGAAGCCCTTTTGCTACTCTGGAACAGCCGCCCCAAAGAATGGTCAGTAGAGGAAATGGCGAAGGGACTCTTTTTGCCGCCGGAAGCCGCCAAAGAGATCTTGGAGGACTTACTCCGCCAACATCTGATTGTCCACATTTCAGGATCTTACGAAGCCTTCCGCTACGAGCCGCAGCCAGACGAGGATAAACTCATCGCCGCCGTCGATTCCACTTACCGCAAAGAACTGATCCGCATTTCCAGATTGATTCACTCCAAGCCCTCGGCGGCGGTCCGGGAGTTCGCGCGGGCCTTCCGCATCAAGAAGGATCGCGAATAGGATGGGACCCGCTGTCTATATCCTCGGCGCTTTAACCAGCCTGTGCTGTGGGCTTCTGCTTCTGAGAAGCTACGGCCAGGTCAAAAAGGGACTCCTGCTGTGGAGCGGGCTTTGCTTTGTGGGCCTGGCGATTTCGAATCTGTTGATCTTCGTGGATCTGGTGATCTTTCCGGACACCAACCTCTACCCATTGCGGCTGGGCACCGCGGCGGCCTCCATGCTTCTTTTGCTCTACGGTTTGATATGGGAAAGCGAGTGAAGAAATGATCGAAGGTTTCCTGCTGGGAGTGATTGCTACCGCTTCGATCATCGCCGGAATCTTCTTCCTCAAATTCTGGCGGAAAACCGGCGACTCGTTTTTTCTCGCGTTCGCCGCTTCGTTCTTCATCGAGGGACTGAACCGGTGCGGAGTGCTGTTGCTCGAAAAGCCGAACGAAGGGAATCCCTGGGTATACGTGGTGCGTCTGCTGTCGTTCCTGCTGATTCTGGTGGCAATTCTGCGGAAGAATTACGGCCGCCAATGAGTCATTCATCCGAACGGAACGCGTAGCGAAAGCTGTTGGACGCCAATTCCGCGGCGGGTAATCCAAACTTTTTCTCCGCCAGCTCGTATTCGCGCGTGAGCGTGGTATGGAAAAACGCCGGATCGTCGGTATGAATAGTAATCGGCACCCCAGCATCGTAGAGCGCACGCACTGGATGCTCTTCCAAAGATGCCACGGCGCCGGTGCAAACATTGCTCGAAATGCAAACTTCAAGCGGAACGTTGTCGGCGCGAAGGCGCGCCATGAGCGCCGGATCCCTGGCTGCCGCGATGCCGTGCCCGATGCGCTCCGCTCCGATCGCCAGCGCAGCCAAGACGGATTCGGGCCCCGCTGTTTCTCCAGCGTGACACACCAGATGCAGGCCGCCATCACGCGCATAGGCGAAGATATCGCGGAACCAATGCGCCGGTCCGCGCACTTCGTCGCCGCCGATCCCATATGCGACAACTCCTTCGCCGCGCCGTGAAACGGCGAACTCCGCCACTTCCATCCCTTTCTCGGGACCGAATTGCCGGATCGCATCCAAGATCCAAAATGTACGAATCGGCGAACGTTGCGACTCGCGCCACACCGCGTCGTAAACCGCCGCCAGATCCTGCTGCTTCCACAGCACCACGCCGGCCGACAAAGTAATCTCGGCGTAAGTCACGCCCTGGCCGGCGAGCGAATCGAGTAAGTGGCGCGCCGCCAAGGCATAATGCTCGGGCTTCTCGAGTTTCTTGCTAACCCAGATGTAACCCTGCAAGAACTGCGGGAACGAGGTGCACGTCAAATAGCCCTCGATCTCCTCGATCGTGAGCGAAGGATCGATCACCATCAGCGTCTCGGGAGCAATGGATCCTTCGAGATGTACGTGCAGCTCCGCTTTCTTCATAGGGGAAATCGGTTCCTAACTCCTGCCCAGTTACAACCCTCTGCCATAATAGCTGTGCATGACTCCGCAAGAACTCGAAGCCATCCTCAACGGTACGCACGGCGATCCGTTTGCCGTGCTGGGCCCTCATCAAGTGGCGGATGGCTGGGAAGTGCGCGCGTTCCTTCCGCAGGCCATGGATGCCGCGGTGGTGGCGAATGGCGCCTCCCACCCCATGCGCAAAACGCGCTCCGAAGGATTCTTTGTCGCCGCGCTGCCACACGATCCGGGAAATTACAAGCTGCATCTGACGCTCTGGAACGGCGAGCACGCCGACCTGGAGGACCCTTACCGATTTCCCCGCCTGATCTCCGATTTCGATCTGCATATCCACGGCGAGGGGACGCAGTATGAGAGCTATCGCAGCATGGGAGCTCACCCGGTGGAATGCCTGGGTGTCCAAGGCGTTCGTTTCGCAGTCTGGGCGCCGAATGCCGAAGTGGTCAGCGTAGTGGGCGACTTCAACGATTGGGACGAGCGCCGGCATGCCATGCGGCTGCGTACTGGCGGGGTTTGGGAAATCTTCCTTCCGGGAGTTGGCACCGGCACCAACTACAAGTATTCGGTCCGTGCGCCTGCGCGGGGTTTTCGCCAGCAAAAAGCCGATCCTTACGGCTTCGCCATGGAAGTGCCGCCGCAATCCGCCTCCATCGTGTGCGACCTCGGCACGTATCAATGGAACGATCAGCAGTGGATGGACGCGCGCGCTCACAAAGACCACCTCAAAGAGCCGATCTCCATCTATGAAGTGCATCTCGGCTCCTGGCTGCGCGGTCCGCACAATTCGTATTTAAGCTATCGCGAACTGGCCGACAAGCTGGTGGAATATGCCGTTCGCATGGGCTACACGCACCTGGAACTGCTGCCCGTGATGGAGCATCCGTTTTCCGGTTCGTGGGGCTATCAAGTTGTCGGATATTATGCGCCGACGTCGCGCTTCGGCACGCCGCAGGATTTTATGTATTTCGTCGACCGCTGCCATCAGGCCGGGCTCGGCGTGCTGGTGGATTGGGTTCCAGGACATTTCCCCAAGGACGCGCACGGGCTGGCTCATTTCGATGGGACCGCGCTCTATGAACACGCCGATCCGCGCAAAGGCGAGCATCACGAGTGGGGCACGCTGATTTTCAACTACGGACGCAATGAAGTGCGCACGTTTCTGATATCGAACGCGCTGTTTTGGCTGAAGGTGTATCACATCGACGGGTTGCGCGTGGACGCGGTGGCGTCCATGCTCTACCTGGATTATTCGCGCAAGCCCGGCGAGTGGATTCCCAACATGTACGGAGGCAACGAAAACCTGGAGGCCGTCGATTTTCTGCGGCGCTTCAACGAACTGGCTCACCAGGTTCCGGGCGCCATGACCGCCGCGGAAGAGTCCACCGCGTTTACCGGCGTCTCGCGGCCCACTTATCTCAATGGCCTGGGCTTCACCATGAAGTGGAACATGGGCTGGATGCACGACATGCTGAATTATTTCTCCAACGATCCGGTGCATCGCAAGTTTCATCACAACAACATCACCTTCAGCATGCTGTACGCGTTTACGGAAAATTTCATCCTGCCGATCTCTCACGACGAAGTAGTGCATGGCAAGGGCGCCCTGCTGAGCAAAATGCCGGGCGACATGTGGCAGAAGTTTGCAAACGTGCGCGCGTTTTTGGCTTATATGTACACGCACCCCGGAAAGAAGCTCTTGTTCATGGGATCGGAAATCGGCGTGTGGGACGAGTGGTACAGCGAGACAGGGTTGCCTTGGGAGATTCTGCACTACGATTTTCATCGCAAGCTGCAGGCCTTCGTTACTGAACTGAATCGCATCTATCGCGCGCACCCGGCCCTGTACGAAGTGGATTTTCATTGGTCCGGTTTCGAGTGGGTGGATTTCCGCGATGTAGACGGTTCCACCATCTCATTCATCCGGCGTCCGCAATCGGGCAAGCCGTTCCTGCTCATCGTGTGCAACTTCACGCCTGTGCCGCGGCTGCATTATCGCGTCGGAGTTCCCGATCCCGGCGTCTATCGCGAGATTCTGAACGGCGATTCCGAACATTGGGGCGGCAGCAATTTGGGCAACGGGGGCTACGTGGGCTCCGAGCCAATTTCTTATAACGGCCACTATCACAGCCTCTCCATCACGCTGCCTCCGCTCGCGGTGGTGGTGTTCGAATCGCCGCAATAATTCGAACTGCCAGGCTCCAGCCCGCGTAGAGTAGTTGTACAACGAGGTGGCTGTTGTGGTGCAAGTCTGCCGTATAGCAGCTCTTCCAGCAATCCTGCTGTTGTGTTCGTGCGGCCCCAGAATCTCGGACCGGCGCGTGGAAAAGCGCACCTTTCCCGGCGGTGAAATTCTGACCAGCGAATCGCACGTCGAAACCCCGTGGCTCTGCCTGCGAGGATGTGAACCGCAACGGCCGTCCAGGCTGACCTTACAGCTCGCCTCGCGTCTGGAACCCGAAGAGGTCGCTCGGTTACGGCCTGCGGTGAGTTCGGGCTGCTGCCTCATGGAATCGATGAAACCGATACGTCTGGAACGCTCGGGCCAGCTCGAAGCCATCCTGTTCGGGAATTACCTGTTCACCAAGTGGGACCGGGATTCGCCCGACCAGCGGCACTGGAGCTCTTGGGACCCTGGGCAGGATCTGGAAACGAAGTATTTCCTGCGGAACTTTCCGTGCGATGTCTTTGCCTACGGTCAAAACGTTCCTCCTCCCTGCCGGGAGAATCCCTATCGACAGGTCTCGCTCGATCTGTCGGTTCCCGTTGCGCGTCTCGCGCAAACGGCCCCCCAAGCCGGCTGGCCTTCCGTATTGGTGTACTCCGCCCCGGTGCGCTCTGGTTGGCAGTTCGATTTCGAGCGAACGCTTCGCGAAAATCCGGCTCTTCGATATCGGCCGTTTCCTTCCGATTTGCAATTGGAAGCCCGGATTCTCCAGGCTGAAGGTCAATACGACGGAAATCACGGAACGCCTGAGGACTTTACCCGGCATTTTCCGGCCGCGCGCGCGATCCTTCAACGTACGCTCCCTATTTCGACCACGGGATGGACCACCGTCTCAGCCGCCACTGGCTCCGCCCGTTATTCCTACGAGATTCAAGCTGCGTATGGCGATCCGGACCCGGATTGGGTCACAATCTACAGCCGTTTCAGCGGGTGGAAAGGGCACGACTTCCACTTCCTTCGAGTCGGCGAATGGCTGGCCTTAGGAGCCTCTGGAAACCACGCAATGCCTGGATCCGCCAGCCCCGGAACAACCGCTGGATTTGTCCGGCTGGTACATCGTTGACGCCTGCTGCGGCTGCGAGATAATTGCTGAATAGGCAGGTGGTCGAATGCGCGACTTTATCAGCGACTTCAAGCATTCCATCCGAATGTTCCGCAACAGCCCGGGCTTTACGGGAACGGCCGTGGCGGCTTTGGCGCTGGGCATCGCGGCGACCACTGCGATTTTTTCGATCGTCAACGCGGTGCTGCTCCGGCCGCTGCCGGTGCGCGATCCGGACCGGTTCGTGCTGGCGATGACCAGGACCGTGGATCAGAAGGGTGAGATCGGATCCAACACGGCGGCTTCGCCCGTGAAGTATGCGTACTATCGGGCGCAATCGAGCGTTCTGGAAGATGTCTCCGCGTTTGGCGGAGCCCTGATGAATTACACCGGCGGGGATGTGGCGGAGCAGTTAACCGGCGCGCGGGCATCCGCCGGCGTATTCCAAGCTTTTGGAATTCCCATTTTGCGCGGGCGGACTTTTACGCCAGCAGAGGATTCGCCGAACGGGCCGCGGGTGGTGTTAATCAGCCAGCAATTGTGGGCCAACCGCTTCGCCAGCGATCCCAAGATTTTGGGCAAGACCATTTCGCTCAATGGCGACCCGTACATCATCATCGGAGTGGTAGCGTACAATCCCGCATGGCTGGAATGGGGACCTGCCCCGGCGGTGTTTGTGCCGTTTCAGCTCGACCCCAACAGCAGCGATGTGGGGAATTACTTTGAAGTGCTGGCGCGCCTGAAGCCGGGCATCACGCTGGAGCAGGCCAGAGCGGAGTTGCAGGCGTCCACGCCCGCGCTCAGGGCCAAGTTCCCGACGGCGATTGGTCCGAAGGACACTTTTAGCGTGGAGACATTTAAGGAGTCTTTGATCGGCAACACGCGCCCGCTGCTGTGGGTGATGCTGGGAGCGGTCAGCCTGGTTCTGCTGATCGCATGCGCGAATGTCGCGAATCTGTTGCTGGTGCGGGCGACGGGCCGAAGACGCGAGATCGCGATTCGTACGGCCATCGGCGCCGGGCGCGGGCGGATCATCCGGCAATTGTTAACCGAGAGCGTGCTGCTTTCGCTCGCCGGCGGGATTCTGGGACTGGCGCTGGGATTCGCGGGCATTCGGGCGCTCCTTGCGGTGAATACGGCAGGGCTGCCGCGCGTGGGCGTGGGTGGAGTCGCGCTTTGGATGGACTGGCGGCTGGCCGCGTTCGCGCTGGGAATATCGCTCGCCACGGGCATTATTTTCGGACTGTTTCCGGCATTGCAGGGATCGCGCGCCGATCTGAACGAGGTGCTCAAGGAGAGCAGCGGAAGATCGGGGACTGGTTTTCGTCAGAATAAAGCTCGCGCGGCGCTGGTGATGAGCGAAGTGGGACTCGCGGTGGTGCTGTTGGTGGGTGCGGCCTTGCTGATTCGCACGTTCGTGGCCCTGTACGCGGTGGCCCCCGGTTTTAACGCGAACAACGTGCTGACCATGCGGACCTTGATGACCGGGCCGAAGTTCCAGAAGACGGCGGGTGTGTCGGAGGCGGTTCGCGATGCGGTGGAACGGATTCGTGCCGTGCCTGGCGTCTTGGAAGCTACCGCCACGTATTTCATACCCCTGCAAGTGGGCGCCGGTCTGCCGTTCAACATTATCGGCCGGCCACCGGTGCAGGGGCCTTTCAGCGGTAACGGCGCCTGGTCGGCGGTTACGCCGGGTTTTTTCGAAGTCTTTAAAATCCCCGTCACTCGCGGGCGCACGTTCACCGATCGCGACGACGGGAAATCGGCGCCGGTCGTGATCATCAATGAGGCGATGGCCAAACAGTTTTGGAAGAATGACGATCCGCTGAAGGATCGCATCGCGATCGGCCGCGGAATTTTGCGGGAGCTGAAGGACGAGCCGGTGCGGCAGATCATCGGCATCGTGGGCGATGTGCACGACGGGTCTTTGAACACCGATCCCAAGCCGACGATGTATGTTCCGCAAGCGCAATTGCCCGACGCGGCCAATGCTTTTTTCGTGGGATTGATTTCGATGTCGTGGGTGGCACGGACGCAGGGCGACCCGCACCGGCTCACCGGGCCAATTGAGGAGGCGCTGCGGCAATCGACCGGTTTGCCGGTAACGCAAGTGCGCTCGATGGATGAAGTGGTATCGCTTTCCACCGCGCGGCAGCGCTTCAACATGCTGCTGATGACGGTGTTCGGAGCAATGGCGCTGCTGCTGGCGGCGATCGGGATCTATGGACTGATGGCGTACAGCGTGGCTCAGAGGACTCAGGAGATCGGCATCCGGCTGGCTCTGGGTGCCGACGGCGGCCAGGTCCGCAACATGGTAGTCAAGCAGGGAATGCGATTGGCGCTCGCGGGCGTTGTCATTGGGCTGGCTGCGGCGTGGGCGCTGGCGCGATTGATTGCGAGCCTTTTGTTCGGCGTCAAGGCTCGCGATCCGCTAGTATTCATCGCGGTTCCTGTGGTGCTGGCGCTGGTGGCGCTGATAGCTGTCTGGCTGCCTGCGAATCGCGCCGCGCGCGTGAGCCCGGTAGAATCGCTGCGCTACGAATAGCGCCGGACGCTCACTTGGCGCTCAAATGCGGAGCGTCCTGTTCGTTTTCCTGGCAAACGAACTCGATTAAATTGGTATCCAGCAAGATGTGTTGGCGCACCGAGACGGTCCAGGGCTTGGTGTAGGATTTCGGGTCGTTGATGGTCACGTCGATTTGCAGGTGCCCGAAATCCGGGCGGCGGTAGCGTTCGGTGATGTGGCCCTGTTCGCTCAATGGGCTGCCTTCCACATCCAGCCATCCCATATCGCGGAAACCCGCGGTTTCCACTACCAGCGTGTCGCCGTCCCAATGGCCGGTCGAATAGCCGTACCACCACGGATCCGGATCGCTGGGCAGGGACCGCCCATCGGTAAAGATCTGCCGGATGCCCGCATTGGCTTCATAAAGAATCACGATTTCCTGTGGGGTCTGGATCATTTTTCGCGGTTCGCCGTGATTGTGAAACTGCATGATGCCCATCGGCAGGCAGTGCGCGTCCGGATTATCCTTGCTGTTGTCGGCCACTCGCTCGCTGTGCACTTTCGCTCCCCAGGGCGTAAACGGCAAGCCATCCTTGAACTGAGAGCCGAGGTTCCAAAAGGGGCTGCGCCTGGCGATCGCGATTAAATCTTCGTTCGACGTCGGAGGCTTGGCGCTAGAGCGGGCAGCCACGGTGCCGCCGACGGTCCGGTCGTTTTGCCAGATGCCGCTGAAATCGGGCTTGCCGTCCGCGGTCTTGGGAGCGGGAGCGGTCAGGTTCGGCTTTCCATCGGGAGTTTTGGGCACGCCCGGCGAAGGATAAGACGGCCATTGAGCGAAAAGTCCCGCGGGGACGGACAGGAGAACGGCTGCAAAAAGACAACGGGAGAAATGGAGCGGCATCGGCATAGGCGCCTTCCAAAATACGTCGTTGAGGCACAGGTGTCAATGGCGCACACGCGAGCTACGGATGCTGCGATGTCAATTGCGTGACTTGAACCTCACCCGCCCGCTCTGGTATATATGACGTTCGCCTCATGTGGCAACACAATTACACTCCCATCCATGGAAGCTTGCTGCTTTCTTCGCTCGTCGCGGCGTTGCCCATCTTCGTACTGTTGTTTCTATTGGGCATCCGGCGATCGCCTGCATGGAAGGCGGCGCTATGGGGGCTAGGGACCACGGTGCTGGTTTCGTTTTTCCTGTACGGAATGCCGGTGGGGCGCATCGTGTCGGCGGCTGCCTACGGCGCGGCTTATGGATTGTTCCCCATCGGCTGGATCGTCATCTGGGCGCTCTACCTCTATCGCCTGACGCTCGACACCGGAAAGTTTGAAGCGATCAAACATTCGCTGCGCAGCCTGACGCGCGATCCCAGGCTCCAAACGCTGCTCATCGCATTTGCGTTCGGCGCGTTTCTGGAAGGCGCGGCTGGATTCGGAACGCCCGTGGCAGTGGCCGCCGCTATGCTCGCCGGGCTGGGCTTTTCACCATTCCAAGCCGCCGCCATCTGCCTGCTTGCGAACACCGCCCCGGTGGCGTTCGGCTCCATCGCGATTCCCATCGTCACGCTGGCCGGCATCACCGGCTTGCCGCTGATGCGCCTCAGCGCGGGTGTGGGACGCATGTGTGCTCCGGTTTCGTTGTTCATCCCGTCTTATCTGGTGGTGGTGATGGGCGGCTGGGGCGCGTTAGGACGCGTGTTTCCGGCGGCGCTGCTGTGCGGCGTCACTTTCGCCGGTTTGCAATTCACCATTTCCAATTTCATTGGACCGCAGCTAACTGACCTGATCGCATCGTTGTGCGCGCTCGGCGTTCTGGTGGTTCTGTTTCTGTTTTGGAAGCCGAAAGACAAGGACAAGTACGAGCTCACGGCAGCCGCCAAAGCCGCCGAGACTTCGGAACATTCTCTCGGACAAGTGTTTCAGGCCTGGAGCCCCTATCTTCTGCTGGTGATTTGCGTACTGTTGTGGGGCTGGGCGCCGATGCTGAAGCCGCTGAATTCGGTGAGCATCCCCATCAAATGGCCCGGGCTGCATAATCTGATCGCGCGCGTGCCGCCGGTCACTGCCACCGTGTCGCCCTATGCCGCTATCTTCAATCTGAATTGGCTGTCGGCCTCGGGAACGTCATGCATGATCGCCTGCATCCTCTCGTGCTTTGCGCTGCGCGTGCCGCCGCTGCAAGCGTTGAAAATCTTCCTGAGCACCATGCGGCAGCTCACTTTCTCACTGATTACGCTGGCCGGCGTGTTGGGGCTGGCGTTCCTGATGAACTACTCGGGCGCCACGGGAACACTCGGGCTGGCCTTCGCGGCCACTGGCAAATCGTTTCCCTTTTTCAGTGCGATTCTCGGCTGGCTAGGCGTCTTCTTGACGGGCTCCGACACCTCCGCCAACGCGCTTTTCGGTAACTTGCAAGTAGTGACGGCCACCAAGCTCGGGTTCAATCCGGTGCTGATGGCGTCGGCGAATTCGGCGGGCGGCGTGATGGGCAAGATGATCAGCCTGTCGAGCATCGCGGTGGCAGCGGCGGCCACCAACATGAAGCCGGACGAAGAAGCCAAGCTATTCCGCTTTACGCTGAAGCACAGCGCGTTACTGGCCTGCGTGATCGGTCTGATCGCGCTGTTCTATACATACGTCGCGCCAGGCTTGCAGCCATAGGTCCGCCTCCATCCTGGTGAAAAAGGCGATAAGATTCTGCCATGGGCAAACGGTGCGCATATGGATTGCTCGGCTTTGCGCTCGGCGCGGTGATCGTGTTGCTGATTTTTGGGATCCGGAGGCCGCATAATTGGGGATTTGCCATGTCTGCGGCCATCCCATTGTGCATCTCTTGCGCCACACTGATCACGTGGATTGCGGAGCGCACAGGCAAGGTCAAATCCATCGCAGAGCTTCACCGCCCGCTGACGCTTTTTCCCCGCTCCACGCCTCACCCTTCTGCCTAAGCCCATTTAAGCCGATTTCCTCTTGACGGACCGCCCTGGATAACGGGATTCTTGTACAAAGGTCATTTTGCTCACTGCGAGGTTCGCTCGTGGAAGACCGGCGATAGTTTTGTGGGTGTTCACTCTCGCACTATCTCTCAGTTGCAGGAACGCCGCCCGCGCGGGCCAAGTACAACATATTCCACGACAAACGTTTTCCACCACCGCGGCCGTCACCGGCATTGTCACCACTGAAGACGGCCTCGGCCTGGGAGGCGTTGCGGTTGTCCTTCAGAACCTGGCCACGGGACGCAGTCTGGCGGCGGCTACGAACGGTGACGGCTCGTTTCGCTTTCTCAACCTCGCGCCCGGCCGCTATCAGATTCAGGCCACGCGCGATGGCTTCGCCCCATTCTCACAGGGCGACATCCACTTCGCCGCCGGCGAAGTGTTCCCACTGACCTTCATGATGGCTGCGGCCCCGTCCGGTTCGAATGGCATTCGCGAAATTCCCCGTCAGCCGGATCTCGGCCCCGCGCCGCCTGCGCCTCCGCAACAGCCCGCCACCTCTTCCACCTACCGCAACTTGCCGGCCGAAGCTGCACCCGCCCCGACTGCCCCGCCGCTTCCGTCCGTTCCGGCGGATGAGCAGGTGTTCGAAGCGGTTCCCAATCGCTGGAGCTACGACTTTCCCGATTACCATCGATACGCAAACTTCGAAGTGCCCTACGTCAAGGGCCACTGGTACGATCCGTTCAATCACAACAAGCTCAAGGGCGATTCCCCCATCGTCGGAAACCAGACCTTTCTCGACATTACGGCCACCAGCAACACGTTCGCCGACGGCCGCCGCTTGCCGGTTCCCAGCGGTGTCGGTGCGGCCAGCCCAGGCGAATCGCAATTCTTCGGACGCTTCGGACAATTCTTCATGAGCGAGAACATGGCGTTCTCCTTCAATCTGTTTCACGGCGATACGGCGTCATTCCGCCCGCCCGACTGGCGCATCCAGATAACGCCCGAAATTAATATCAATTACCTGGCCGCACAGGAAAATGGCGTCGTGAATTTCGACGTTCGGAAAGGCGCCACGCGTCTGGATACGCACGTCGGATTGCAAGAGGGCTTTGCCGAAGTGAAGCTCAAGGACCTCAGCAATCAGTACGACTTCATTTCCCTGCGCATGGGCGTGCAGAACTTCACCAGCGATTTTCGCGGCTTCATCTTCTCCGACGAAGAGCCAGGCGTGCGTCTGTACGGCAACCTGGATTCCAATCGCTATCAATTCAACCTGGCGTATTTCGCCATGCTGGAAAAGGACACCAACAGCGGCTTGAATACGATGGCTTACCGCCATCAACAGGTGATGATCGCCAACATTTACCGGCAGGATTTCATCAAGCCCGGCTATACGATTCAGGCCAGCTTCCATTACGACAAAGACGATCCGTCGTTTGAGTACGACACCAATAATTTCCTGGTGCGCCCCGCGCCGATCGGACTGGTGACGCCGCATTCGGTTCGCGCTTATTACTACGGGCTGACTGGCGACGGCCACTTCGGCAAGCTGAACCTCACGCACGCGTTTTATCAGGTACTGGGCCACGATAATCTCAACGAGATCGCGGGCCGCCGCGCGGACATCAACGCGCAGATGGCGGCTGTGGAATTGTCGCTTGATAAGGACTGGATACGTTACCGGCTATCGTTCTTCTACGCTTCCGGCGACAAAGATCCGCGCGACGGCTCGGCGCGCGGCTTCGACACCATCTTCGACAATCCGAACTTCGCCGGCGGCTTCTTCAGCTTTTGGGATCGCGAGGGGATACGGCTCACCAGCACCGGCGTGGGATTGCAGAGCCCCGATAGCCTGGTGCCCGATCTGCGCACCAGCAAGGAGGAAGGCCAAGCGAACTTCGTCAATCCGGGGTTGTTCCTCTACAATGCGGGAGTGGACATCGACATCACGCCGAAGCTGCGCGCGTTCGTGAATCTGAATCTGCTGCGCTTCGCGCGCACGGATCCGCTGGAGCTGCTGCTGTTCCAGTCCAATATTCACGCCGGCATCGGAGCCGACTCGGGGATCGGCTTCGCCTATCGTCCGCCGCTCTCGGAGAACATGGTGATCACCGGCGGCGTCAATGCGCTGGTACCCTTCCAGGGTCTTCGCGACATCTCCACCAATCGAGTTTTATTCTCGGTCTTTACGAATGTTCGTTTCAAATTTTAAGACAATTCGAAGCCTGGCTCTCGGTCTTGGGGCCAGCGCCGCGTGCGCGTTGTTGTGCGCGCTGTTGTTGGGGCAGCAGGCGGGACCGTCGCGGCTCGGCGAATCGCAACAGGAAGCCGATCGCAACAGCACCGGCTGCGTGGCCTGCCATGGCCAGACGGACTCGGCCACCATGCACACCACCGGCACGGTTCGCTTGGGCTGCACCGATTGTCATGGTGGAAATGCCGGCGTCCTGCCGCCGGCCGGGGCTGCAAAAGGCTCCGCCGGATACGACGAGGCGAAGAAGAAAGCGCACCCTAAGCCCAGCATTCCCGATTTGTGGCGCAGCTCGGCCAATCCCGTCCGCCCTTACACGGAATGGCTGAAAGAGACCAAGGAATACATCCAGTTCGTCAATCCGGGCGACCTGCGCGTGGCCGAGCAGACCTGCGGTTCCGCGGGTTGCCACGCCAGAGAAGTGTTCGCGGTCCGTACCAGCATGATGACCACCGGCCCCATGCTGTGGGAAGCGGCGCTGTACAACAACGGCGGTTTTCCTTACAAGGACGCCCACTTCGGCGAGAGCTATTCGGCCGATGGCACCGCGCAGCGCTTGAACAATTATCCGCCGCCTTCGCCCGAGCTGACGCGCACCAAGGGCATGCTGCCGTATCTCGATCCGCTGGCGCGCTGGGAAGTTTCGCAGCCCGGAAACATTCTGCGCGTTTTCGAGCGGGGCGGCGGAGAGCGCTCCGAGATCGGCATTCCCAATCCCGACGAAGATCCCGGGCGTCCCGACGAAAGTTGAGCGATCGCGGCCTGGGCACCGAGCTGCGAACCGATCCGGTGTTCCTCGGCCTGCAGAAAACGCGCTTGCTGGATCCGATTCTGTCGCTGCCCGGCACCAACGACCATCCCGGCGATTATCGCAACAGCGGCTGCACCGCCTGCCACGTGATCTACGCCAACGATCGTTCGCCGATTCATTCCGGGCCCTACGCCAAGTACGGCAACCAGGGGCACAGCGACGAAATCGACCCCACCATTCCGCACAACGAATCCGGCCATCCCATCAAGCACGAGTTCACGCGCTCCATTCCGACCAGCCAGTGCATCGTTTGCCACATCCATCCCGGAACGAACATGGTGGCGTCGTACCTCGGCTACATCTGGTGGGACAACGAAACCGACGGCGAGCATATGTATCCGAAGGAGCAGCACAATCCCGACGGATGACGAGCGTTTCAAAACCTGGCAGGCGAACCCGGAGAGCGCGGCGGCGCGCGGGTTGTGGAAGGATCTTTCGTTCCTGGAGAAGACCGGCACGCCCGAGTTCAACAAGCAGCTCCAGCACACGCAGTTCGCCGATTTTCACGGCCACGGCTGGGTGTTTCGCGCGGTGTACAAGCGCGATCGCAAGGGCAACCTGCTTGATCCGGAGAGCCACATCGTTCCGCCCGACGACAAGGACAAATTCCAGAAGGCGGTGCAGCTTCGCGACATTCATCTGGAAAAGGGCATGCACTGCACCGATTGCCATTTCGCGCAGGACAACCACGGCAACGGCAATCTTTACGGCGAGACGCGCAACGCGGTGGAGATCGACTGCGTGGATTGCCACGGCACCATTTCGCACAAGGCGACGCTGCAGGACTTCGGCCGCCGCGGCGCCGGCAGGCGGCACCGATCTTTCGCTGCTGCGCACGCCCTGGGGACAGCGCCGGTTTTATTGGCAGGACGGCAAGCTGTACCAGCGCTCCATGGTGGACAAAGATCGCGCGCCGTGGGAAGTGGTGCAGGTGGTGGACACCATCACGCCCGGCAATCCGCATTACAACGAGAAATCGCGGCTGGCGAAAACGATTTTGAAAGACGGGACCACGTGGGGCAGCGTGCCCGGCGACGAGTCCAAGCTGGCGCATGCCAACGACCGCATGACCTGCTACGCGTGCCACACTTCCTGGACCACCAGTTGCTTCGGCTGCCATCTTCCCATGTCGGCCAATCGCAAGACGCCCATGCTGCACAACGAAGGCCTGACCACGCGCAATTACACCGCCTACAATTTCGAAGTGCTGCGCGACGACATTTACATGCTGGGCGTCGACGGCACGGTGACCAAGCATCGCATCGCGCCCACGCGATCCACCTGCGCGGTGGTGGTCAGCTCGCAGAACGCCAATCGCGACTGGCTGTATTACATGCAGCAGACGATTTCGGCGGAAGGGTTCAGCGGCTTCGGTTTCAGCCCATACTATCCGCATACCGTTCGCGCGACGGAAACCAAGATGTGCACGGATTGCCACGTCTCGCGCCAGGGCGACAACAACGCCTGGATGGCGCAGCTCCTGATGCAAGGCACCAACCTGGTGAACTTCATGGGCCGCTACGTCTATGTGGCCGAGGGTTCGAAAGGTTTCGATGCGGTGCCTGTGGCCGAGCATGACGATCCGCCTGCCGTTTTCGGAAGCGATTTGCAGAAGATCGTTTACTCCAAAGACTACGCCGAAGTCGAGAAGCATCATGGCGAGTTGCACGAGGCCGATCACCACGCCGGGCAATGTTCTGGATGTCCAGTTGCGCGGCGAATATCTGTACGCGGCGCTGGGCAAGGGCGGCTTCCGCATTTACGATGTCGCCAACATCGACAACAAGGATTTTTCCGAGAAGATGGTCACCGCGCCCGTTTCTCCGCTCGGCCAGCGCTTCTATGTGAAGACCAAGAACGCGACGGCCGTCGGCTCGCCATCCACGCTGGCCGTCGATCCGCTGCGCACGCGCATTCCAGCGAACGAGGAGCAGGCCATTGCGCTGATGTACGGGTTCCTCTATGTGACCGATTCCGAGGAAGGCCTGATCGTGATCGGCGATCCGAATTTGAAGAGCAAGGCGCCCGGTGTTCTGACGCTGCTGGATGGCAACCCGTCGAATAATTTCCTCAAGCGCGCCGCGACATTTAATCCCAACGGCGTTTTGAACGGCGCGCGCCGCATCACCATCGCCGGAACCTACGCCTACATTCTGTGCGACCGCGGCCTGGTGGTGGTGAACATCTCGAATCCGCTCGCGCCCAAAGTGGAATCGGAGATCGGCGCGCCCGATCTGGTCGATCCGCAGGGCGTCGCCGTCCAGTTCCGCTACGCCTTCGTCGTGGATCGCCAGGGATTGAAGGTTCTGGATGTCACCTCGCTGGCGCATCCGCGCGTGGTTCCGGGCGCCGGCGTGCCGCTCGAAGACGCGCGCAACATCTACGTCGCCCGCACCTACGCCTACGTGGCCGGCGGCAAGCAGGGGCTCGTGATCGTGGATGTGGAAAGGCCGGAGCATCCGCGCATCGACCAGGTCTTCACCGCCGGCGGCGCGCTCAACGACACGCGCGACGTCAAGCTCGGCATGACCGCCGCGAGCGCCTTCGCCTATATCGCCGACGGCAAGAACGGCTTTCGAATCGTGCAGATCTTCGCGCCCAACGATCAGCCGAATTACCTGGGCTTCAGTCCCAAGCCGACGCCCAAGCTGATCGCGACGTATCGCACCAAAGGCCCGGCGCTGGCGGTTTCGAAAGGCATCGATCGCGACCGCGCGGTGGATGAAGACGGCAACCAGCTCGCGGTCTTCAACCGGCGTGGATCACGGCCGTTCAATCATGAGGAAGCCGAGCGTCTGTATTTGAAGAACGGCCAGCTCTTCACTGTCACGAACGAGCCGCCCGGCCCGCCGCGTTAGTCGGGCGGTGGTTGCCGGTTCCCCGGCGCCATCACGTTACAATCGAATTTGGCGTGAAAATCACTGTATCCAAGGAAAATTACCTCAAGGCCATCGCCGAGGCCGAGAGCGAAGGTGAGCCTGTAATTCCAGCCACCCTGGCGCGCTGGCTGAATGTTTCGGCGCCCGCGGTCACCATGGCGATCAAGCGGCTGAAGCGCGACGCGCTGATCCGCAGCGGGCGCGACGGAACGCTTTCACTCGCCCCAGCCGGCCGCGACATCGCAAATCGCTTGCTTAACCGGCACTATTTGATCGAGCGCATGCTCACCGAGATTTTCGGCATGGAGTGGTACAAAGTCCATGAGGAAGCCGAGCAACTGGAGCACGCGGTTTCAGCCGATTTCGAGCGGCGATTACTCGAAAAGCTTGGCACCGGCGAGGCCTGCCCGCACGGGAATCGGGTGGAGGGCGACACCCCGCAGGATCGCCGCGACCGCGGCCTCCGCCCGCTGGATGAAGCGCCCGCGGAATCCGTTTCCGTCGTGGTGAGCGTGTTTGAGCGCGACCGGCGGCTGCTGGAATATTTGCATGGGCTCGGGATTCATCCCGGCGCGGTGGTGCGGATGATGGCTTCCAATTACGACGACACGCTGACGCTGCAGATTACGGGCCAATCCGTGCAGCTGGGCAAAGCCGCCGCCGCGAAAGTCTGGATCGAAGTGGCGCCCGCTGTTACTGGGCGAGAGCCGGTGAGGGCAGGCTCTGGAAGTACTCGATCGTCTCCCTGAGCCCGTCTTCCAGGCTGACCTTGGGCTCCCACCCCAATATCTTTTTGGCCTTGCCGATATTCGGCTGCCGCCGCTTGGGATCGTCCTGCGGGAGCGGCTTAAAATCGAGCTGTGCCGTGGTCCCCGTGAGGCGGCGAATGCGCTCGGCGAATTCGAGAATCGTCAGCTCCTGCGGATTTCCCAGATTTACGGGATAGCGCTCGTCGGAAAGTGTCAGGCGATAGAGCCCGTCCACAAGATCGCGAACGTAGCAGAAGCTGCGGGTCTGCGTGCCGTCGCCGAACACGCGTCATCGGCTCGCCATGCAGCGCCTGATCGATGAACGCGGGCACCACGCGCCCATCCTTCAATTGCATGCGCGGGCCGTAGGTGTTGAAGATCCGCGCGATGGTAGTCCGGACGCCGTGCACGCGATGGTATGCCATGGTCAGCGCCTCGGCGTACCGCTTGCTTTCGTCGTAGCAGGAGCGCACGCCCACCGGATTCACGTTGCCCCAATAAGTCTCCACCTGCGGATGCACCAGCGGATCGCCGTAGCACTCCGATGTCGAGGTAACCATGAAGCGCGCCTGGTGTTCCCGCGCGATCTCCAGCATATTGCGCGTGCCCGCCGAGCCCACGTCCAGCGTCTCGATGGGATGCTCGAAATAATCCTTGGGACTGGCCAGCGATGCCAGGTGAAGCACGCCGTCCACCGGGCCTTCCGGCTCAAACGGCCGGCACACATCCCATTCCCGAAACTCAAACGCCGGATTGCCCTTCAGGTGCTCGAGATTGCGAGCATCTCCGGTCATGAAGTTGTCGTAGCCAGCCACCTGATGCCCCTCGGCAATCAAACGGTCACACAGGTGCGAGCCGATGAAACCGGCGGCCCCGGACATGATAAAACGCAAGCGATTCCCCCTAATTCCACTATCGTAACGTAGGGCGGCCGTCTTTATAGGTTGCCGGCAAAACCGGTACCGGTGCTAAGTTGCAGCAGACGCTCGCCAGTGTGTCAGGATATGTAATAGCCACTTCATCCGAACAGTCGGTCTTGTTGATCTAGGTGAAAACCTCTTGATCAACCTGGCGAGCCTTGCTAGGCGCCTCAACAGGGCTCAGAAAACGTTTCAATTTCGCGTCCTCGAGGCACGCCCCAACATTGGCCCGGCTGACGTTGCTGATCAGTGGAACGACGTTCAAAAGCTTTTTGACCAACTGTCCTCGGTCTACGGTGCGGAATCGGTCAACTTCGTTGTTGGTGTCACGCACGTCAGATTCACTGATCCTAACGAAACGGACGGTCGAAATGAAAGAGACTATTTCTCCAAAAGCGATTGCCGAAAGTTCACAGTGGTCACCGAGGCCATGGTCAGGCACAATTCCCCACATAAGAGCAGGTACCAATACTGCGCGCCTGGCGGTCGAGGGACTCCTGATCAACATGTGTCAAACAAAGCTGAATCACATGAACGTCCGGTACTGCCTGTTTGATGAATGCGAAGATCGCGATGACTTCCGGAACTGCATCGACCGCGGTCAAATCTGCAAGTGGTGCGAGGCCAACCTTAAAGAGCACGGGTTGGACGAGCAAACCCTCGCTGACGTTAAGAGGTTGCTGAGTTGGTGTAAAAGGGACACTATCACATCGTCTATAGTCGGTGCCCTCCAGACCCCTTGGGTCACGCTGGTGCTAGGCGCGAGCTCCGGATGGTTGTTACGCAATTTTGTCAAGATCTCCCATTGGACCGAGTGTGGTCGCGATTACGGCGACTATACTTTTGTTGGGGATAGCGCATAGCCGCTGGATTCGGCGATAATGGAGGTGCCGATGAGTCTTAGCGATATAAATATTCGGCGTGCCCGAGTAGAGGATGTTGAGTTCCTCCAGGGGCTAGAAGATCGCGTGTTTTCCCTCGACGATCGATTCTCTAAAAGGCGATTTCGATACTTGCTAAACTCTCCTAACTCATATACGGCACTGTGTTTTGAGGGGAACTCGGCAATTGGCTATGGAATCGCGCTAAGAAGCCGACTACGCAACGGTACCGTTAAAGGCCGGGTTTATTCTCTCGCTGTGGTGCCCTCACGGCAACGGCACGGTGTCGGAAGGCTGCTTATGGACCACCTTGAACGCTGGCTTGCCAATTCTCGCGCAGGATTCATTACGCTCGAAGCACACCAGAAGAACCGCCCCGCCGTTGAGTTCTATCGCAATCGTGGATACCAGGTATCGGAGACGCTACCCGGATATTACGCTTCTGGGGATGGTCTAAGATTCCGCAGAGCGATCTAAGGCGCCTGCGCTACACTCGCAGTTGGTGCCCCAACTGACCTGGCCGGAGTCGGCCCTGTTCCTCGTTCTGCTGGCCGCTTCCATTTTTGGCTTTTGGTGGCGATTTCGCAACGTCTGGCGCGTGGTCCGGCAGTCCAAGAAAGACCCCGATTTTCACCTCCAGCCGGTTGCGCGCCGCATCGGCGATTTCCTCGTGGGAAGTGATGCTGCAAGGGAAGGTGATTTCCCAGCGGCCGCTCCCGGGCATTGCCCATGCGCTGGTGTTCTGGGGATTCTGCGTTTTCGCGCTCGTTACCGCCAATCATTTCGCCGAAGGCCTGCGGCTCGGTTTTCTCAACCGCGCCGGACTCTTCGGTTCGCTTTATTTCGACATAGCAGCAGTGTTCGCGGTCGCAGTGGCCATTGGGATCGCCGGGTTGGCTTTCCGCCGGTTTGTGATCCGGCCGAAATGGCTGGGCCCGCTGTCGATAGAATCTGGCATCATCGCTCTGCTGATCTTTCTGCTGATGATCACGTATCTCGCCACTTTCGTCGCCGGCTGGGAATCCAGCCGCCTGCTGTGGTGGGCGCACACGCTTACGATCCTTGCGTTTCTGCCCCTGATCCCGCATACCAAGCATCTCCACCTGGCGCTGAGTCCTGTGACGGTGTTCTTGAAACGCGACACGTTCAGCAAGATTCCGCCGCTGGTTGGTGACGAAGATTTCGGCCTGGACACCGGCAAGGATGTCACGGAGCTAATTTCGCTGCAGGCCTTTACCTGCGTCGAGTGCGGGCGTTGCTCGGAGCATTGCCCGGCCACCAATACCGGAAAGATCCTGAACCCCAAGGAAATCGCGCTGGGAGTACGTGGATATCTCAACCAGTTCGGGCCCGCGAGCGAGGAGCCACTGCTGGGCGTGCACTTGTCGCAGGAAGCCGTGTTCCAATGCACCACCTGCGGGTCCTGCGAGTTTCAATGCCCCGTAGGAGTGCAGCATCTGCCGATGATCATTGGTCTCCGGCGCGGCGCGGTGAACACCGGCAAATGGGAGGACGATTACGGCACCAAGCTGTTCCTCAATCTGGAGCGGAATGGCAACTCGCTCGGATTTTCGTCGAGCGAGCGCGACAAGTTCATCCAGAAGCAGGAGCTGCCCATCTTCGATGGCACGCAGGACTATTGTTTGTGGCTGGGCTGCATGGGCGCGTATGACCCGCAGGGCAGGGAAATCATCGCGGCGCTGGCGCGCGTTTTCCGCGCATTGAACGCTAGCTTCGGTGTACTTCGCAAGGAAAAATGTACGGGCGATCCGGCGCGGCGCCTGGGGAACGATCTGGCATTCGGGCAACTGGCTGAAAGCAATTTGGAAACGCTGCGCGACGCGCAAGTGAAACGAATCATTTCGATCTGCCCGCATTGCGTGCGTACCATCGGCACGGATTGGGCGGAATACGGGCAGGCCCCGCCGATTGAGCATCACAGCGAATTTCTGGCGCGGCATTTGGACCGCTTGCCGGCGCGGACCGGCGAAGCCGAAAAGATCGTGTATCACGACCCCTGCTATTTGGGCCGTTATCGCAACGTTTTCGACGAGCCGCGCCAGGTTGTGGGAAAGTACGGAACGCTCACTGATCCTCCTCGTTCCCGCGAGCGATCGTTCTGTTGCGGCGCCGGCGGAGGACTGGCGTTTCTGGGAGAAGAGAAGGGCAAGCGCATCAGCGTGGAGCGGGCCGAGGAATTAGTGGCTACGGGCGCCGATGTGGTGGCCGCAGCCTGCCCGTTCTGCAACACCATGTTTCGCGATGCTCTTTCGGCAGTGTCCGCTGCGCCGCCCAAGCTTCTGGATATTGCGCAGATCGCGGCGGCATCGCTCACGCCGGGTGATAGTACAGGCCAGCGGTAAGTAACCACGAAGGTTCCGGCTGTCTGACGCTACGAAGGCCCCCGCGGATGCGGAAATGGCCGACCGGCGCTCTCTCGGGGCGGCAATCTGCCTGGCCGCGCTGCTGGTTGTAATCCGCCTCGCGCCGAGGATGGCTCAATTTCGGGGCCGTCCTTCTACTGGGGAGCGAACGCCAGCAAAACATTTCCGGGAATTCCGGAAGTGACGCTGTATCCCGAACCGACGAAAACCATGCCTCCGGCAATGGTCGGCCCAATGGAACCGATGGATCCGCCATGCGCCGGAACCTTGTTTACCGTGTCGAAATCACGGGCAGTGTCGAAGCTCCACAGTTCACGCCCATCCTCAGAGGAAAGCGCGTGAACCTTACCGTCTGTCCCTCCGATGAAGACGGCGCCGGGGATCGCGCTGCTCGCTGCCGCATAAGATATTCGGCTGCCCGGCGGTGCCAGCCGCGTGGTCCAAAGCTTCTCGCCCGTTGAAATTTGAACGGCTGTCATGGCGCCCGTCACCAATCCAACATAGAGATTCTGCCGGTCCGCGGAGCCGCCCCAAACAAGATTGGTGCTTCGTGTTCCCGTCTTTTCCGCGAGGTTCGTCTTCCAGACCACGGCGCCCTGGCGATCCGGATCCAAAGCAAAGACAATGCCGCTCTTGTTGGGCGCCAGCAGCAGATCGCGGCCGCTGGGCAGCGTCTTCAGAATCGGCGACGCGCCAAAGTCCCAATCCGGGCCGGGATTTTCCGGGCAGTTCTCGGTCCTATTTTTGCCAAAGCAGCCGCCGAGTGTTGCATCGTTCGGCTCGGCTTGAAAATGCCAGAGCAGTTTGCCGCTGTTCATATCCACAGCCAGGATGGAATCCGACGTATCCGGCGCGGGCTCGGTGGCCGAATCGCCGTCTCCGAAGTAGATCG
Organism: Bryobacterales bacterium; assembly: GCA_963761265.1. GTDB lineage: Bacteria > Acidobacteriota > Terriglobia > Bryobacterales > Bryobacteraceae > Palsa-89. The sequence goes on along the minus strand of CAVXGM010000036.1, from coordinate 38,347 downwards.
CGTGCCGCTTGGCGTCCACCGTGGGAGAATTCCACACCGCGACCCCGGACGGCCCGTATAACTGCGTGCCGATGGAGTTTTTCTTGGTCGGTTTGGGCTCAGCAATGGTGTAAGCCTTCCAGATCTGATCGCCCGTCTGTGCGTTCAGCGCAACCACGCTTCCGCGGAAAGTACAGCACGGATAATCGAGCGTGGATGCCGAGAATCCTTCGGAAGTGGAAACGGGCACGTAGAGCCGGCCTTGATAAAGCGTGGGCGCCGCGGTGATGCGCGCGCTGAAATGATCTTCCACGCGCCGCGTCCAAAGCAGCGCGCCGGTCGCGGCATCGAGCGCATACACGTTGGCTTGCATGTCGCCCAGATAGACGGCATAGCGCGATGTGGCTGCCTTGCCAGAGCGCCCAATCGTAATTGCAGTGCGCACCGCTGCTTTGGTTTGATAGGACCAATAAACGCAGCCCGTCCGCATATCGAGCGAATATACGTAGCCGATATCGGAGCCGACGAAAACGCGCCCGGCGGCCACCGAGGGCTGGCCGAACGCCGAAACGCCCAGCGGAAAACCGAAGGCCCATTTCAACTTCAGACCTGGCACCTGCGCCGCCGTGATTCCCGCGGCTTCGGCATTTTGAAATCGCGTGTTGTGGACATCCACGCCCCAGCCGTTCCAGATCGGACCCTTGGCTGGATCCGGCATGGTGGCCTCAGCCGGGCAATGATTCGGCATCTGGCTCGCATCGCCCAATGCCGCGCTTCCGAGCGGCCGGCCGCCCATGTATTCCGCCAGCCGCCGCTTCTGTTCATCCGTCAGGTTCGCCGCCTCGGTTTTCATCACTCCCGTGGTGAGCGCGGCATAAATCCGTTCGGGCGGCATTTGCCGGATCGCGGCGGGCGTCGGGGCGCGTTCCACGGCGGCGTTGCCATGGCACTTGGTGCACTCGCGCTCGAACGCGGAAATGCCGAACTCGGTCCCGAGCCTCTGTCGACGACGGAACTTGGGCCACGCACGGTGCCGCCCAAAGCAGAGGAAATAACGTTGCAGTATAAATGATAGTCTTCATCACGCGTACGAACCTTCGACTTGGAATTTTGCCGAACGTGATTGTATCGTAGTTTGCCGCGCCCTCACCTGCGGTAGAATCGCCGGTACAGGAAATCAATGCGATTCAGAATAACGTTCTCCCTTTGGCTAGCGCTCGCACTGGCGGGCGCAGCCGGTGCACAGCAGAAAGGACCGCAGTCCGCGGCGCCGCCTCTTGCGGCATGTGGCGTTCACGGCGATATCGAAGTCCTTTGTGGGACGCGATCGCCCGAAGATCTCGAACTCACGCCGGATGGCAAGTATTTGATCGCGACGCAGTTTATCAATCAGGGCCGCAAGGGCGCTGCCGGCGCCGGCATGGCGCTCTTCGACATCGCGAATAAGACCTTCAGCAAAATGGCCGTAACCGACGAACCCAATAAATCCTGGGGCGATTCCAATTGCCCCGGTCCCATCGGCGATGCGCTGATCTCGCACGGCGAGTCTCTCGCCAAACGCCGCAACGGTGCTTGGGCGCTGTACGTGGTCAATCATGGCGGGCGGCAATCCATCGAAATGTTCGAAGTGAAGCCCGCGGCCGGAAGTTGGGCGCTCGTGTGGCATGGCTGCGAAGTTGCCGCGCATGACTATAACGATGTTGCCATCCTTCCCGACGGCGGCTTCGTCGGCACGTACCCGACGGCGCTGTCCACGGGCGGCAATGGAGGGCCGTTCGGCGGCGCGGTGACGGGTTACGTCGCTCGCTGGGACCCCGGCAAGGGCGAACGGGAAATCATGGGCACGCGAATGCGATATCCCAACGGCGTCGTGGTGAGCGCCAACGGACGCTTCATGTACGTGAATGAATTCTCAGGCCGCCAGGTGTTTAAATACGATCTCAAGAGTGAAAAATCAATCGGCTCAGTGAAGGTAGATTTCCTGCCCGACAATCTCACTTGGACGAAAGAGGGAAAGCTGCTGGCGGCCGGAGTGAAGGGCGCGCGCGGCGACTGTCCCGAAGGCAGCGGCAGGCCTTGTATCCAGGGCTTCGGAGTGGCGGAAATCGATCCCGCAAAAATGCAAGCCCGGCCCATCTTCGATTCCGCCAGCCACGAACCGCTGATCAGCGGCGTTTCGGTGGCGTTGAAGGTCGGCAATTCTATTTACCTCGGCGCATTCCAGGGCGATCGCCTGGTGAAGATTCCCTATCCGAAGTAGTTTCTTGCTCTACTTCCGCGCCGACGTCGCCGGCCCCGCATTCAGCTTAGCCAGCAGTTGCTTATACGGCTCGTCGTAAGCGTTCAGCACATCCGCGCTGGGATATTCGTTCACCTCGCCCAGAATGTGCGGCGGCATATCGGGAGTCTTGAAAGGAGCCCACTCCGGCAAACTCTTACCATTCGGGTCGCCCTTCTTGGCGAAATTCACCCAATACGACGAGATCATGTCCGCGAGTTCCTGGTCCGGCTTCGATGCGGCGGCCAGACGCGGCGAACTCAGATCCGGGATCGAGCGCGGCGCGCTCAGATTATCGAAAACGTACGGGATTTCGGCCGCATGCGTAGCTTTCAGATTACGGACGCCCGGCTCCACCGGCGGCTCGTGCGTGAAAAAGTACCAATAGGCATGCTTTCCGATGGCAGTCTGGCGCTCGGCGAAAAGCCGCATGCCCCACATCAGCGTGTCGCGAAACTCCACGCGCCCGCCCATCGCCAGATGCTCATCCTTATTAGAGCCGACCAGCACGTCCACGGGGTTTTGTTTGCCCTGCTCGAAGATGATCGAGAGATCTTCGGGCACGATCCAGCCGTCGATGATCATTCCCGCTCCGCGGATCGTCTTCATCACGTCTTCTGTGGATCGGCCGCGCAGCTCCGCCAGCGTCGGAAGCGGGTTTCTCCGGTTCTGGCGCGGCGCGGGCCCCAGGCGGTCCGAAACGAGGCGGACCCAGTGCCGCGAACTTCTCGGCTCGCGCCAGCGGCACCATGGGAGCCATGCCGAGACCCATCCACTGCCCGCTCTCTGAAATCGCGCGATGGAACAGGCCCTTGGCCACCGGCGATCCAACCAATGCAGCCACCATGCAGGCGCCCGCGGACTGGCCGAAAATCGTGACGTTATTCGGGTCGCCCCCGAACGCACGGATGTTCGCCTGCACCCAGCGCAGCGTAGCCAGCGAGTCCCCAAGCGCCTGATTGCCCGACGCGTCATGGCCGGATTCCTTCGTCAGCTCAGGATGCGAAAAGAATCCGAATGGTCCCAGCCGGTAATTGAAGGTGACCACCACTGCGCCCTTGCGCGCCAGCTCCTGTCCGCCATTATGCGGACTGGATCCGGCGCCCTCCGTGTATGCGCCGCCGTAAATCCACACCATCACGGGAAGCTTCGCGTTCTTGTTCTTGGCGTCCGTCCAGACGTTCAGATAGAGGCAGTCTTCGCTCATCTTCGGCGAATCCGGCAGATCGGTAGCGACGTTATTCGGAACGCGCTTGGGCGCCGGCCGCTGCACGCAAACGTCGCCGAACGCGTCGGCTTTGCGAACGCCCTTCCACGGCGTTACCGGCTCCGGCTGTCTCCAGCGCAAGTCGCCCACAGGTGGCGCGGCAAACGGAATGCCTTTGAAGGCGCGGACGCCGGAACTCAGCGTCACGCCCGACACCAGTCCATCAGCGGTCTTCACCGGATCGGAGATCGCGGCCAAGAGCGGACTAACGGCGGCAAGCGCCACCGAGACGGCCAACGCGACCCGCGCGTTCATTAATGTTGTTCCTTTTCAGCAGCGCCCGCGGCCTTCTCCCGTTCCGCCCGTGTCACGCTGATCCAATGCGGAATCATGGTGTTATCTTCGGTGCACGCATATTCCAATATCTTGAAACCATTGTCGAGCTTCAACGGAAAGCGCGCGGTCCAGGAGTGCGTAAGCACCACGGGATCGTCCACCGTTATGGTGTACATCAGATAATCTTTGTTCATGCGCGTGAAGCGCTCCGTCATCTTCATCTGATCGCTGATCGGGAAACGGTTCCCGGCGGGCGAGCCCATCACGCCCGTGTTCGTAGCCGACGCACCAGGCTTGAAGTTCGTGGTTTCCACCACCAAAGTGTTTCCGTCCCAATGTCCATTGGAAACTCCCAGCCACTCCTTGATTTTTGGAGATACCGGCGGACCATTGAGCTGAATAATGCGCGCTTCGTGGATCATTTCCATGCGCAGTACCACGTAACCAGGCGTCTGGACGATCTGCAGGCCGTTGTTATAGCGGAAGGGGAACATCGATGCCGGCAACCCGCGCGTGATGCAGCGATCCCAGCTATCGAAATCCTTGTAGGAATCGAACTCCAGCTTCTCGCCCGGCAGCGGCCAGCTGCTCTTCATCAGGCTGGACAGCCGCTTGCCTTCCGGGGTCATTTCCGGAAGCTTGCCATCGGGCGGGTCCATAATTAACGAGGTCTGCCGCTGCGGGGTAAAGTCGTCCATCACGCCATCGCGGAACACCCGGGCCGCTTCGCCGTCCTTGACGTCTTCGGCATAGCGGTCGGGCCGTTTCTTGGCCGCTGTCAGCATGGCATCATATTCCGTTTGTGTTAGAAACGCCTTGTGCTGATCGCAAGGCGGCGCATTGGGACGCGGCGGGCCGAAACCGGGGGCGCATCGCTGCAGGGACACGGTGCCGACGAACGAGATAGGCCAGATCCCCTGCAGATCCGGATCGCCCCAAGGTGTCTTGGGCTGCACCCAGCCGGGCGGCGTGGCGATGAAAAAATTCGCCTCGTTCGGCGTCGGGCTTAGCTTCACGGGTGGCAGCTGCGCGTTCACCGTGGAACCGAACGCGAATAATGCCAGGGCGCCGCCGATCAGAACGCGGGTGGTCGTAGAATCTATTGCACGCATAAGGTCTCTCCTTCGCTACGTCGCTCTCTGCCTACTTCGCGTCCGACGGCGGGCCTTCCGGTCCGGAGGAGCCCAGGAAAATCTTCTTTCCGCCCGGGAACGTGATGTCGCGGCCGTTGGCGCGATGCGATCCGTCTTTGGCCTGGTACCCTTCAAAAATAACCTCGGTTCCAACGGGGATGGAATTCTTAGTAAAACCGTGGCGAATGAGCGCGTTCGGCGAGCCTCCTTCGATCGCCCACTCTGTCGTCGTTCCATCGGGATTCTTCACCGCAACATGAAACCAGGAGTGGGGATTCACCATCTCGATTTTCACCACCGTGCCTTCCAATTTTACGGGTTTATTTACGTCGAATTCGGCGGCGAAGGCGTGATGGGCGGACAGGGGGAGCTGCCGGAAGCAGCAGTCCAAAAGCGGCCAGTGCGAAACCAATTGTCGTTTTCATGGCTCTTTGATTATATTGCGATAATTTTCCTGTGTCTTGGCCAATGGAAGGTCGATCGAAAGCCAAACAGTCGCCCGAACCTCTCCGATCAGCGCCGCTGATGCAGCGGATCAAAATTGTTCCACCGGTTGCATGCAATCCGGAGATATAATCAGTTTACTGATGGAAGGCTGCCGCGATCTAATAATGTTGGCTGCGACGGTGGTTGCGGGCGCGGCTATGGCTTACGCTCAACCCGAATTCGGCCGCCGCCGAACAAGCGGTTATCAACCAATACTGCGTTGTCTGCCATAGCGCCAAGCTGCATACCGGCGGTCTTGTCCTGCAGGATGCCGATCTGAACAACGTTCCAGCCTCCGCCGAAACCTGGGAAAAGGTCATTCGCAAGCTGCGTACCAGCTCCATGCCGCCGCAGGGCATGCCGCGGCCGGACGCCCCCACGGTGAACTCCCTGGCAAGCTTTCTCGAGGATTCGCTGGATCGCGCCGCCGCGGCCAAACCCAATCCCGGACACGCGGCCATGCACCGGCTGAACCGCGCCGAGTACGCCAACGCGATCCATGACCTGGTGGGTCTGGATGTGGATGCCACCGCGCTCCTCCCGCCCGACGACGAGAGCAGCGGCTTCGACAACATCGCCGACGTTCTGCGCATGTCGCCTTCGCTGATGGAGCGCTATCTGTCGGCATCCTGGAACATCAGCCGAGAAGCTGTCGGGAACATGAATATCGCCCCGGCGACGTCCACCTACCGTGTCCGGCCCGATCTTTCTCAGGACCAGCACATTGAGGGACTGCCGCTCGGAACCCGCGGCGGCATTCTGGTAAATCATTATTCCCCGCTGGACGCCGAATACGTGATCAAGCTGCGCCTGTGGCGCAATACCTTCGACCTGATGCGCGGCATGGAGGATGCCCATCAGATCGAGATCAGCGTGGATGGAAATCAGGTGCGGCTGGTGACCGCCGGAGGCCACGACGAATTCCTCAAGATGACGGCGAACCCGGGCTCATTCGGCGCCGATCTCGACAAGCAGCTAACGGTGCGCGTTCCGCTGAAAGCGGGCCCGCATGTCATCACCGCGTCCACCGTTCTGAGGAGTCACGCCGAGAAAGACGACCTGGTCAAGCCTTTTCTGCGAACCACCATCGATGGACTGGACATCATGGGCGATCCTTCGGTGGACCGCCTCACCGTGGAAGGGCCGCTGAATCCGACCGGCCCGGGCCAGACGCCATCGCGCGCGAAGATCTTCGTTTGCACCCCGCAAATGCCAGCAGGAAGAACTGCCCTGCGCGCGCAAGATCATCGATGCTCTGCTTCGCCGGGCGTATCGCCGGCCCATCAACGGCGGCGATCTGGAAACGCCGCTCAGCTTTTATCAGCGCCGCCGCAACGCGCATGGCACTTTCGAAGCCGGAATCGAATCCGCCCTTCAGTTCGTCCTGACGAGCCCGGAGTTCCTGTTCCGTTTCGAGCCCGATCCCACTGATCTCGCCGTGGGCGCGGCCTACCGGCTGGGCGATGTCGCGCTGGCTTCGCGCCTGGCATTCTTTCTTTGGAGCAGCCCGCCCGACGAAGAACTGATCAATCTGGCGAGCCAGGGAAAACTGCACGAGCACGCCGTCCTCGAGCAACAAGTGAAGCGAATGCTGGCCGACAACCGCTCCGACGCGCTGGTCGACAATTTCGCCGAGCAGTGGCTGTTCCTGCAGAAACCTCAAGAATTCGTCGCCCGATCCGCAGATCTTCCCCGACTTCGACGACAACCTGCGCCAGGCCATGCGCGAGGAAACCAAGCTGTTCTTCCAGAGCATCGTGCGCGAGGATCGCAGCGTGCTGGACCTGCTGAACGCCGACTACACGTTCGTCAATGAGCGCCTGGCGCGTCACTACGGCATCCCAGACATATACGGCAGCCAGTTCCGCCGCGTCGCGCTGACTTCCGAGAATCGGCGAGGCTTGCTTGGCCAGGCCAGCATCCTTACCGTGACCTCCTACCCGAACCGCACATCGCCCGTGCAGCGCGGCAAATGGATTCTCACAAACCTGCTCGGAATTCCGCCCACTCCGCCGCCGCCCAACGTTCCCGCGCTCAAAGAAAATGGCGATGGCAAGCCGCTGTCGTTGCGCGAACGCATGGAGCGGCATCGCGCCGATCCGGTATGCGCCGGCTGCCACAAAGTGATGGACCCCATCGGATTCGCGCTGGAGAATTTCGACGCCGTGGGCCAGTGGCGCACCCTGGACGATGGCTCGCCCATCGATCCTTCCGGCACGCTGTACAACGGCGCGAAAGTGGACGGGCCGGTGGCGCTGCGCAAGATGCTCACCGACCATCCGGACGTATTCGTCGGCGTGATGACCGAAAAGCTTCTGACCTATGCGCTCGGCCGCGGCGTCGAATATTACGACATGCCCGCCGTGCGCAAGATCGTGCAGGAGGCCGGCGCTCACGATTTCCGTTTTTCATCGCTGGTTCTTGGAACCGTGGAGAGTGTCCCGTTCGACATGAAGATTAAGACCGCCGGCGCCGCAACGCGACGCGTCGCGATAAGGAGCCGCAACATGAGACTGATCACGAAAAAACATATTTCCCGGAGAACGGTGTTGCGAGGTTTGGGTACAGCGCTGTCGCTTCCATTGCTGGATTCCATGGTGCCGGCCCAAACGCCGCTGGCCAAGACCGCGGCCAATCCCGAAATCAAGCTGGGCCTGTGCTTCATTCCGCATGGCGCCGTGATGGCCAACTGGACGCCGGCGGGTGAAGGCGCCGATTTCAAGATGTCCCGCACGCTGGCTCCCATCGAGCCGTTCCGGGATCAGGTGGTCGTGGTCACCAATCTGGCCCACAAGATGGCCGCGCCCGGCGGCCCCGGCGATAACGGCGGCGATCATACCCGATCCCCCGCCGTTTTCTTGAACGGCGTGCATCCCAAGCGCACCGATGGCGCCGACATTCGCGCGGGCACGACCATCGATCAGATCGCGGCCCAGAAGATCGGGCAACAGACGCCGCTGCCGTCGCTGGAACTGGCGACGGAAGATTTCAGCGGACTGGTGGGATCCTGCGACGTCGGGTTTCAGTTGCGCCTATATGAACACCATTTCGTGGCGCACGCCCACCACGCCTCTGCCCATGGAAATCAATCCGCGCGTGGTTTTCACCCGCCTGTTCGGCGATGGCGCCAACGCCGAAGAACGCCTGGAGCGCATCGAGGAACAGCGCAGTATTCTGGATGCCGTGATGGGGCAGGTGAAGCATCTGGAAGGGAGCCTGGGCCCGAGCGACCGCAATCGCATCTCCGAGTACCTGGACACCGTTCGCGAAATCGAGCGGCGCATCCAGCTCGCCGAAAAACAAAACGCCAATTCCACGCTGTCCGTTCCCGCTTCTCCCACCGGAATTCCCGACGATCACCAGGAACACACCAAGCTGATGTTCGACCTGATGACCCTCGCGTTCCAGGCCAACATCACGCGCATCTCCACGTTCATGATGGCGCGCGAGGTGAGCTATCGAACCTTCCCGATGCTCGGCATCTCCGAAGGCTTCCATCCCGCTTCGCACCATCAGAACAATCCCGCGCGCCTGGAGAACCTGACCAAGATCAACACCTATCACGTCGGCTTGATGGCTTACTTCCTCGGCAAGCTGAAAGCCACGCCCGACGGCGACGGCAATCTGCTGGATCATTCGCTGATCCTGTTTGGAAGCGGCATGAGCAACAGCAACGTGCATAATCACGCGCCGCTGCCGGTGTTCGTCGCCGGCGGAGCTGCCGGGACGAATGAAGGGCGGCCGCCACTTGAAGTATCCGGAAGGAACCCCGATGTCGAATCTGCTGCTGACGATCCTGGATAAGGCCGGCGTTCCGCAGGACCACGTGGGCGACAGCACCGGAATGTTTGCCGAGCTGTGATCGGAGGATCACTATGAAAACACTGTGCGGCGTTTTACTGCTGGCAGGCTTTGCGGCGGTTAGTTATGCGAGCAATGCGACGGTCGCCGACGCGGTCGAGAATCGCGACCTTGCCGCTCTTCAGGCGTTGCTCGCGCAGCACGCGGCCGTCAATGCCGCGCAGCCGGACGGAACAACAGCTCTCCACTGGGCTGCGCACTGGAACGATTCTGAAACAGTCGGCCTTCTGCTCAAAGCCGGCGCGGACGCCAAGGCGGCGAACCACTATGGCGCGACGCCGCTTTCGGAAGCCGCCGCGCTAGGCAATGCCACCATCATCGAGCAACTGCTGAAGGCCGGTGCAGACCCGAACACGCGCACCACCGCCGACGGCGAAACGGTCCTGATGACGTCGGCGCGCGCCGGTAACGCAGAAGCGGTAAAGGTTCTGCTGAACCACGGCGCCGACGTAAACGCCAAGGAGGGCTATCGCGGCCAAACCGCTTTGATGTGGGCCGCCGCCGAACGCCACGCCGATGTCGCGAAGCTGCTGTTGGCACACGGCGCCGACTGGAAGGTTCAATCTTCGTTCCGTGAAACCAAGATTCCCAAACTGAGCACCGCGTCCTCCATTTCGCCCATCTCCCGCGGCGGTCTGACGGCTTTCCTGTTTGCCGCGCGCGAAGGCGACATCGAAACCGCGAAAGTGATGCTGGACGCAGGCGTCGATATCAATCAAACGGATGTCGACGGCACCAGCGGCTTAGTGGTATCGATCATGAACAAGAAGTACACATTCGCCAAGTTCCTGCTGGATCGAGGCGCCAATCCAAACGTGACGGACGTGAAAGGCCGCGCCGCGCTCTATGCCGCCATCGACATGCGCAATGAGGATTGGTCCGCCCTGCCGATGCGCAAAGAGCTGGATCCGCTGCCGAGCGCGGATCTCATCCAGGCGATTCTCGCTCACGGCGCGAACGTGAACGCGCAGTTGACGCATAATCTTCCTGGCCGCAGCGGAATGGATTACGGCGACGTGGCGCTCGATCAAGGCGCCACGCCGTTCATGCGAGCGGCCCGCTCGGGCGACACTGCCACCATGCAAGTTTTGCTCAAGGCCGGAGCCGATCCCAAGATCGTCACCAAGGATGGCAACAACGCGCTGCTCTTCGCCGCCGGCATCGGCTATCGCGACAAGCAGACCCAGGGCACCGACGCACAGGCGCTCGCGGCGCTCCAGCTTTGCATGAAACAGGGTATGGATATCAACCAGACCAACGGCAAAGGCGAGACTGCGCTGCATGGAGCCGCCAGCCGGGGCTCCGACGTTCTGGTAAAATTCCTGGTCGAGCATGGCGCGAAGCTGGATGTGAAGTCCAAGTGCAGGCTTTACGCCGCTCGATATCGCGATGGGGAAGGACAGCTTCGGCCTGCCGGTTCCGCACGACACCACCGTAGCGCTGCTGCGAACCTTGGGCGGCGCCGAGGGGACACGCTGAGGCAAATGGCGAAGCAAAGATGGAAAGGTGCGATTGCCGCACTCGCAATCCTGGGGATGGCAGGCGTTGTGTACGCACAGGCTGTGCACGCACAGAAGGACCAGTTTCCGTGGAACGATTATCACGTCGAAGGCGGCATCACCACCATTCACGTTCAAGGCAACGTCTACATGCTCCACGGACTGGGAGGGAACGTCGCAGTCCAGATCGGCGACACGGGCGTTCTCGTGGTGAACACCGGCTTGGAGGAAAACTCCGCGAAGCTGATCGCGGCCATCCGCAAACTTTCGGATAAGCCGCTGCAATACATCATCAACACGTGCATGCATCCGGACCAGACCGGCGGCAACGAAGCTCTGCGGAAAATCGGTGTCACCATTACCGGCGCCAACGTAACCGGCGACATCGCCGACGCCGGTCAGGGCGCACAGATCATCGCGCACGAAAATGTTTTGAACCGCATGAGCGCTCCCACCGGTCAAAAGGCCGCGGCGCCGGACGGCGCGTGGCCCACCGACACCTACGTCTCCGGTCAGAAAGAGGTCTTCTTTAATGAAGAACCCGTGATCGCGCGCTGGCAGCCCGCCGCCCATACCGATGGCGATAGCCTGGTGATCTTTCGCCGTTCCGACGTCCTCGTCACCGGCGATATCTTCAATACCGACAGCTATCCCTTTATCGACGTGGAACACGGCGGCAGTGTGCAGGGCGAGATTGACGCGCTGAACAACATCATCGATATCGCTGTTCCCAAGCATGAAGAAGAGGGCGGCACCTACATCATCCCCGGCCATGGCCGCATCTGCGACGAATTCGACGTGGTGGAATACCGCGATATGGTGACCATCGTGCGCGACCGCGTGCAGAACGCCATCAAGAAGGGAATGACGCTGGAGCAGATCAAGGCGGCCGGTTTCACCAAGGATTACGACGCCCGTTGGAGCGCCCACGATGGACCCGGAACCGCTGACAATTTTGTGAATTCGATTTATCGAAGCCTGACGGCTTCCGAGAGCAAGTGAGGTCCGGCGGCATGAGACGGAATTCTTTACTGATCGTGATCGTTGCGGGCTTGGCCCCGGTGCCTGCAGCGCTCGCGCAATTTTCCGGTTCGTTCAACGCGCAGCCGGGCATCGATCTGAGCGGCGCCTGGGCGCCGGAGCCACATGAGGAGAGTACCGGCAACCCCGCCATCGCGGACTTCCTTGGCGTTCCCATCACCGAAGGTGCGCGCGCCGTAGGGCTGGCGTGGAGCCCGTCCCGCGTTACCGTGCCGGAACATCAATGCCAGGTGCACGTCGCTCCCTACCTGTTGGGCGGACCGCTCAACCTCCGAATTTGGGAAGAGCGCGACAATGAGTCGCAAAATCTGCAGGACATCCGGATGTACATCAGCACGTACGAACAGAACCGCACCATCTGGATGGATAACCGGCCACATCCTCCCGAGGCCGCCGTTCACACTTGGATGGGATTTTCCACCGGCAAATGGGAAGGCAACACATTGACGGTTTATACCACTCACATCAAGCCCGGCTACTTAAGGCGCAACGGTCTTCCCGAGAGCGATCAGGCGACCTTGATCGAGCACTTCATTCGGCACGGGGATTTCCTGGTGCACGTGAGCGAAGTAACCGATCCGTCCACATTGACCGAGCCTTTTGTGAGAAGCCAGATCTTTCATCGAATCCCGCAAGAGGGACAAAATTGGCTGTATCCGTGCGAGTCCGTGGTTGAAATCGCGAACCAGCCGCGCGGCGCCGTGCCGAACTTCCTCCCCGGTCAAAATCCATTTGTTGCGGAATTCGCGAAAAAATACCATATCCCCGTGGCTGCAACACTGGGCGGCGCCGAGACCATGTATCCGGAGTTTGTGCGGAAAATGAAGACGATGAAAGAAACGGATGCACCGCAAAGCAGCCGCTAATCCAATTTATTCCCGCGTCTTTCGAATACTCATACGTTGCACGCACCCAAAGGAAGAAAGTTTAGATTGTACAATCGATTCATCCCCACCCTCGTGGCGGCGATAACGGCACTGTTCGCCGCGAGTGCCGCTCCAGCGCAGCAGCTCGATCGCCCAGCGGCTATTTCGGGGCATCCCAACTTCAACGGCATCTGGGAAGCTCTGAACACGGCGTATTGGAACCTGGAAAGCCATCCGGTGCAAGGATTGAGTAAGGACTTCTGGCAGCTCGGCGCCATCGCCGTCATTCCAGCCGGGAAGAGCGTTCTGCACGGAGGCGGCACCATTCCCTACCTTCCTGAAGCGCTCAAGAAGCGCAACGAAAACCGGTCCAAATGGCCCCAGGCGGACCCCGAAGCGAAGTGTTATATGCTCGGTGTTCCGCGCGTCACCTACCAGAATTTTCCGTTCCAGATTTTCCAGGGCGACGGCGATTTACTGATGGTCTATCCGTTCGCCGCCACCAACAGGATTATTTACATGAAAGATCATTCCGACCTGCCGGTGGATTCGTGGATGGGTAAGTCCAACGGAACCTGGGAGGGTGATGTTCTGGTGGTCACCACCACCTCGCAAAACGGCCAGTCCTGGCTCGATCGCGCTGGAAACTTCGCCACCAACCAGTTGAAGGTCACCGAGCGCTTCAAGCTTCTGGACGCGAGCCACATCTGGTATGAGGCCACGCTCGAAGATCCGCAGACGTTCTCGCATCCTTGGACCATCGAGATGCCGCTATACCGCATCATCGACGACAACGCGCAACTGCTGGAGCATAAGTGCGTCCCTTATACCGATATGCTGCTCTATCATGACCTGCTTCAGCCGAAACAGTAAGATGATTGAGGATAAACGATAAGGAGTCGGGCCCATGCACAGCAGATTGCTGAAAGTCGTAGTCGGTGCCGGCATGCTGATCGCCGCGGCATTACCCCTGGCGGCGCATCATTCTTTTTCCGCGGAGTTCGACCGGAACAAGGAGGTCACGCTCGATGGGAAAGTGGTTCAGATGGAATGGGTGAATCCGCATTCCTGGCTGACCATCGACGTCCCCAAAGCCGACGGCACGGTGGAACGCTGGCGAATCGAAGGCGGGTCGCCGTCTGTGTTGCTCCGCCTGGGCTGGAACAGGAATTCGCTCCCCGCCGGGACACGGATCAAAGTGATCGCGTTCCAGGCGAAGGATGGCTCGCTCCGCGGGAGTTCGCGGGACATCGTATTTCCGGACGGCCGGAAACTCGATATGGGCGGCTCTGGAACGAAAGAGGGTCAGGACAAGCCCAACAAGTAGGATTCGCGCACATGAACGAGAATTCCTTCACTCGGCGCAAGGCTCTGGAAGTCCTGGGTATCGGTGCGGCGGCCGCCGCAGTCCCGAGCCGTCTGTTCGCGCAGGCGCCGGTATTTCCGAAGGGCGCCATCATTCGAACCGTCCTCAAGGATTATGCCCCCGAAGATTTGGCGGGCGGCGCCACGCTGTTTCATGAACACCTCCAGCTCGCGCCCGACTTCAACGTTCGGTTCGCCGCAGCCGCCGCAGCAGCGCGCGCCGCGAATGGATTGCCGCCCATTCCTCCGCGACCCGGCGGCCGTGGCGGACCGCCTCCCGGCCCCGACATCATGCACAACGTGGACCTGATGTCCGCTGAAGTTGTCAAGGCGGCGCGCGACGGCCACCTAGCCTGCATCGTCGACGCTGGACACAAGGAGATGGGCCGCGACATCAACTTCCTGCGCCAGGTGGCGATGAAGTCCGGCGTGCCCATCGTCGCGGGCGGCGGCTTCTATGCGCAGCCGTTTTACCCGAAAGAAATCGCAACCATGAGCGAGGATCAAATTCTCCACGCGCTCATCAAGCAGGCCGATGACGACGTCATCGGTGCTTACGGCGAGATCGGATCGTGGGACGAAATCACCGCGGAGGAGAGGAAGGTGTTCCGCGCCGTCGGGCGGGCTCATGTCGCGACCAACATTCCGATCTTCACCCACACCGGAATTCCAGGGAAGTCCGCGCTCGAGCAACTCGACATCTTCGAAGATGCCGGCGTGAAACCCGATCGCGTAGTCATCGGCCACCTGGGAAATCTTGTCGATCCGAACGTGTACGTGCAAAAGCAAATTTGCAGGCGCGGCGCGTTCGTCGGGTTCGACCGGCAGGGCGGCAACAACGACGCGCAGCAAGTACCGATGGTGCTGGCGCTGATCGAGGCAGGTTACGCTGATCACCTGATGTTTTCAGCCGACGCATCCAGCGGCTACGCCAAGACGATCACCGTTTTTCTTCCCAAGCTGAAAGCGGCGGGCGCCTCCGATGAAACGCTGCACCACATCATGGTCGACAACCCGCGCCGGTTTCTGGCGTTCGTCCCGAAGCGTCCTCGCAAAGATAAACGAAAACAGGTATGAGGGTCAGCTCTCGAACCTTGTACTCGGAGTCCGTCTTGCGGCAACCAAACAAAGCGCTCAGAATCGCCCTCCTCGTTCTCAGCCTCCCTTTAACATCCACTCCGTTGGCCGCTCAATGGTTCAAGTACCCCACCGCCGGAGTCCCTCGCAAAGCCGGCGGCCAAGTGGACATGTCAGCTCCGGCTCCTCGGATGCCCGACGGCAAGCCCGACTTTTCTGGAATCTGGACCACCGGCGACCCCAATATCCGGCGCAAGGAGGGCACCGCGAGCCCTAAGGATGCTCCCGCGCCCCGCACGCAAAATCCCACCGAAGAGCAGGGTCCCGGGGACGCCGGTAAAATCACCACTTCTCGCCAAATGGTAAATATGGGCGTGGATCTTCCCGGCGGGTTGCCGTATCAGCCCTGGCTTGCCGCCATCGTCAAGGAACGCACCGCCAATGAGGCGATTGACGATCCGCACATCAAGTGCCTGCCGGACAATTTTCTGCGCGCTTACGGGCTCCCGCATTTGCTGAAGTTCGTCCACAAGCCAGGCCTTTTGGTGGTGCTCGATGAAATGAATGCAGGCTACCGCCAGGTATTCACGGACGCGCGGCCGCTGCCCGAGGATCCGAACCCCTCCTGGCAAGGATATTCATCGGGGCGATGGTCCGGCGACACGCTGGTCATCGACACCATCGGACTGCGCGACGATACCTGGATCGATTGGAACGGAAGCGTCCTCACCCAGGCAGCCAAAGTCCGCGAGCAAATCCGGCGCCCGGACTTCGGCCATCTCGAAATCGAGGTCACCGTCGACGATCCCAAGGCTTACACCAAGCCCTGGACTGTCAAGCTAAAGGAACGCATCGTTGTCGACACGGAGTTAGTCGACGAAATTTGTTTGGAAAATGAGCAGTCCCTCAAGCATCTGAAGTGACGGCGCTCTTGCCACCTATGAAGAAATTCGAACACGAGTGGATTTTCGATGCGTTTGTAGAGCACCCCACCTTCTTCACCAAGCGCATGTTCGGCGGGCTGGCCGTCTACCTTTTCGAGCGTCAGATGCTGTTGCTCGTTGAGCCCACGAAATCCGGCCGCTGGAACTGGCACGGGGTCTTGGTCTGCACGGACTATCAGCATCACGCTTCCATTCAAGCCGAGTTTCCCGCGTTGACGCCGCATGCGATTCTAAGAAAGTGGCTTTTCATCGATTCCGCCCAAGAAGCTTTCGAATCCACCATGGATCAAGTGACGAAGCGCGTAGCCGGCAATGACCGGCGCTTCGGCATTTTGCCCGGGATTTCGAGGGCGAGAAGCCGAAAGCATATTCGAGCGTGACGAACGTATTTTCCCGGCTTACTACGCCAGCCCGCAACGCGACGGTCTGGCTCACTACTCCCGCAAACTCACAATTTGTAAGTGGTGGGGCCGTCGGCGCTTCGTTTCGCCCATCAGTTACACCGCTTTTGTTTGCTCAGACTGTTCACCGCGCCTAATTCAACGAGTTATGCAACTAACCACGGGGTGGTTCTGGTAAGGGGCCCGTACTCCCCCATTTCCTCATTTGGCCGCAACACACCCGCCGTGATATCCATGTCTCATTGTCCACGCCTCCTCGGGCCATTCTGTCTCCAAAAGCCCCCCGGACTCACAAAGCGTTAAATATCAAAGTACATGATGGGATACATCAGACTTCTCGCGTAGACACTTCTAGTAGTAAGTGATAAGTTGACACAAATATGTCTCGCACTCAGGGAAACTACGGTTCCCGGAATTAGTGAAAGGAAAATCACAGTTATGAGATATCTGCGGAACCGCGATGTTCTGGTCCTTGCTGCAGCCTTATGCATCTCGTTGTGTACGGGCGCTGGCAAGCTGTATGGACAGGCCGCGACAGCCTCGATCACAGGACGCGTCACGGACGCCTCCAACGCCGCGGTCCCCCGCGCCACGGTCACTATCAAGAACACGGCCACATCGGCCACCCAAACGGCCACCACCGATGAACAGGGCCGCTACGCGCTGCTGGACCTGCCCATCGGGCCCTATGACCTGACAGTCTCCAAGACCGGTTTTCAGAACGCCGCTCGCACCGGCTTGACCCTCACCGTCGGCGCCGCGCCGGTTCTCGATTTCCAGATGATGGTCGGCCAGGCCAGTGAAACCGTGAGTGTCAATGCCGAAGCAGCACAGGTCGAAACGACCACCGCTGCCGTCTCCTCCCTGGTGAATCAGACCCAGATGCGCGAGCTGCCTTTGAATGGCCGCGATTGGGAACAGCTGATTCTGCTCGCGCCCGGCGTTGCCAGCTATCCCTCTGGCGGATCGAGCGCGCTGACTTCGGTCGCCAATGCTTATTCGATTTCCGGTACACGGCCGGAAGGCTATTCCAACATGCTGGATGGCGAAGACATGCTGAACTGGTGGCAGCGCAACGCCGGCGGCGACGTGAACGGCACTTCGCTCGGTATCGACGCGATTGCCGAGTTTCAAACGCTGACCGGCACTTACAGCGCGCAGTATGCGGGCAACGGCGGCGCCGTCGTCGGCGGTGACGAAATCGGGCACCAACGAATTCCACGGTTCGGTCTACGAGTTCTTCCGCAACAGCGATCTCGATGCCCGCGGCTTTTTCGATGTCGGTTCCGCGCCGCCGTTCCACAGGAACCAGTACGGCGGCACCTTTGGCGGCCCCATCAAGAAGAACAAGGTCTTTTTCTTCGCCAACTATGAGGGTATTCAGCAGGTGCTGAATACGACGTATATCAATTACGTGCCGACCCCAAGATACGTCACCGATAACTGCCCCCCCGCGTCGTGCACCGTAAACGCGGCTTCAGCCGCGATGCTGGCCCTTTACCCGGCTGCCAACGGGGGATTGTTCAATGGCAACCCGGAAGTCGGCATCTATAACTTTGTGGGTGTGCAACGATCACCCGAGAATTTCGGCGTCGCCCGCGTGGATTGGAATATTTCCGACAAAGACGCGATGTTCGGACGCTACGAGGCCGATTTCGGCACACGCACCACGAATCAGGGCCTCGGCTTTTGGCCGCTTTATGACATCACCCATAACCAGTTCCTGACGCTGGGTGAACGGCATATCTTCTCGCCGAATGTGATCAACCAGTTCACTGCGTCTTACTCGCGGCCCTGTGACTTCGGAGAGCCAGCCGGCGGAACACGCGGCGTTGCAGATTTTTGACTCCCGCGCGAGAGGACGCGTATGTGGCCGTACCGGGGCTCACCGCGTTGGGCGCGGGTTTCGTGAACCCCTTCCAGTATCTGCAGAACAAGTTTACCGAAAAGGATGACCTGACCTGGACCAAGGGTTCCCACACGCTGCACATCGGCGGCATGTTCCAGCGGCAACAGCTGAATCCTTATGTCCAGGTTTTCTGGAACGGCTTCTATATATTCCAGAGCGGGATCGCCGGGTGCACGTCCGCTGCTCAATGTTTCCTGCACGGGCAATCCATTCCTGCTGGAGGGTGCGCCGAACGGCGGAACCAACAGCTATCGGGCCGAGCGCTACGATGCTGTCCAGCCCTACTTTCAGGACGACTGGAAGGTTTCGAACCGGCTGACCATTAATTTCGGCCTGCGCTACGACTGGGAAACCAATCCCATCGAGATCCACAACCTTTTCTCCAACGTGGTAGGGCCGCCCTTCGGCGACAGTTTCGTGAGCGTGCCGCACGCTTACGCCAACAATCCCTCCAACAAGAACTTCGATCCGCGCTTTGGCCTGGCCTGGGATGTCTTCGGCGACCACAAGACGGCCGTGCGCGCCGGTTTCGGGATTTTCCACGATCCGTACACGACTTACGATTTCTCGTCGGCCTACGTGTCCACCCCGCCGTTTGACACTCAGATCCAGCTATTCTTCGCTGGAGATCCGAACTGGCCGAAGCCTTTTGTCGGCTCCGCGATTCCGTCATACAGCCAGACCACGGGTACCTATTACGGAACGAACACCACTCCCTATTCGATGGAATACACTCTGAGCATCCAGCGCGAGCTTCCCTGGAACAACCTGATTACGGTCGGCTATCAGGGGACGCGCGGCGTTCACCTGCTGGCATTCCACGATTTCAACTCGCCGCTTCCAACCGTGATCAATGGAGTCGACTACCTCGCCACCGACAATGGCGCCCCGTGCCCACTTGGCTCCTCCAACTGCACCCAGAACCCGCGGCCCTCTCCGGCCCTGGGTACCCAGGATCTGCTCGCCCCCACCAGCTATTCCACTTACAACGCGCTGCAGGTCGGTCTCACGCATAGGGCGTCGGCGAATCTGGTCTACCAGTTCTCCTATACCTGGTCGCACTGCATTGACAGCGCCTATTCGTATGGCGGCCTCGGCTTCAACAACGTGACCTCCTCCATCACCAACCCCTATGACTGGAACGCGGACAAAGGCAATTGCAGCTTCGACCTGCGCCACAACATCTCGGGCAACGTCGTGTACCTGCTTCCATTCAAAGGCAATCGATTGGTGGAAGGCTGGCAAGTGAGTGGCATTACGTCATGGCATACTGGAGTTCCCTTCTCGATTGGTGAAGGCGACCAGATGGACACGGGGAACACCTTCGACAGCGAGCGCCCGAACTACGCACCCAACGCACCCGGATGTAATGGCAATCTCTATGCGAACCAGAGCGTAAATCAGTGGTTCAACATAAACTGCTTTGTGCCTTCGCAGTATGGTACGGCCGGCAATCTAGGAAGGAACGTGCTGGTCGGGCCTGGATATGCGGAAACGGATATTTCCGTGACGAAGATCACCCGGATCAACGAGAGGATGACCATCCAGCTCAGGGGCGAGATCTTTAACATCTTCAACCATCCGAACTTCGCGCCTCCGGCCGCCTCGATCATCAACGCCGGATCGAGCTGCGGGCCCACGACAACGTTTAGCACCACGTCACCCTGCTTCGTCTCCACAGGCGCCGCCATCACTTCACTTGTTGGAAGCGGCGGCATTCCCGATGTGGCGCGCCAGACTCAGTTCAGTATGAAGCTGGTATTCTAATCGGTTTTTGGCAAAGGAAGGGCTCGGAGCGTAACACCTCTGAGCCCTTTTTTCTTTGCTGGACATCACCGGCGACGCGTCGGCGGGCCCGCCCGCAACCGCCAAACCCGGTGCCCCGCGCCGAGCGCTGCCAAGGCTTGCCGCATTCGCCGCTTGCGCTGAGTCCATCTGACGGAGCAACTTCGTTGGGGGGTGTGCAACGCCTGTGAATCAAAAAACACTGTCGGAATCGGGCAAGGCAAAGTAAAATCCCCACCCTCCGCGACGTTTCGCGAAGGGTGGGGAAGGTTAACTAACGCGGCGAAGACGAACCGGCAATTACCTGTCGAAACTGTTGACCGGGCCGTGGCAAGTGCCGACGCCCTTGTCGCTGTAAGCAGCCGGACCGGTGGTCTGTGCAGGATCCTTCAGTGCCGACTCGAAATCCCACGCGTAGCCGTTCTGATTGAGCGTCAGGCCCATCACGCCCCAGAATTCCCCGCTTGACGCCTCGAGATTCTGCTGCGTTGAAGTTGCGGTTGCCGCTAGGATCGGACGGTTGTGCCGGTTGTGGCGACCGTATCGAGTGTCTCGCCGCCGGTGCCCACGATGAATTCGCGTATGCCCTTCCTTGGATCGTAATTCCCGGAGGGGTCAAGCGGGCGGTAGCGGGCATAGAGGTGGTCGTGTCCGTTCAGCACCAGGTCGGCTCCGTACTCGTAGAGCAGTTGCCAAAAGGCCCAGCGGTCGTGCCCTCTTCGCCGAGGCCGTTGGCAGCGCTGAACGTGGGCTGGTGCCAGTAGGCGAGCTGTGCACGCGGAATGATTCGCCGCGAGATCGTTTTTCAGCCATTTGAGTTCGGCGGCAAACCAGGAGCCCGTGTCCGAACAGCCGCCCGGCTGTGTCTCGCACTCTATATTGAGCGAGATAAGGTGCCAGGAGCCCAGATTGTAGGAATACCAGCCATCTCCGACTCCGACCGGGCCCCCTGCCGTGTTGGTTCCGAGTCCGCCCGTCTGCTCGAAGTGCCCCGCCTGTCCATCCGAATACGGCACGGGTTGGGTGAAGGTACCGCCGGTGTCAGGGTTGCCGGCGATCGTAGCCGTCATCATCGGTTCCATCGGCATTGTGCTGGAAGCCGTTGAAGTAGGAGAAGTAGCCGTAGCCGGCAACGCCGGTCGCGCCGTGCTCGATATAAAACTCGTGGTTGCCGGGCGCGGGCCGCGTGAGCAATTTGAAAGCGCCATACGTCAATTCGTACGAGTTCTCAAAGTCCGAATATTGGCCTACCTGGTATTGCTCATCTCCGAGGAGCGCGACGAGGTCAGGCTTCATATTCTCAATCTGCTTCGCAGTGGCCGCCTGGGATGCGTACAGAGTTCTGAGCGGTGTCCCCGGGTCTGCAGTTTTCACCCGCCTTCTCACCATTCGGCTCCTCGCCTGGCTGGCAGGCGACGTCGCCAACCACCGCCAGCACGGGCGAGCGGCCCGTCGTTGCGTAAGGCCACGGATTGTCGTTGCGGCGGCGGATTGTCGTTGTCGTTGTGAATTCTGTGCCTTTGCCCCAGCTGCAAATGCCAGCACCGAGGCGGCCGCTCCCATGAGCACTGCCGCTCGGAACCTTCCCCGGATCGTCTTCATGCAGTTCCTCCCTTTCGGAGTTGTAGTTGGATAGTTGCCAAGGTGCTGAGTTTATCCCTTCAATATTTCGTCGTGTATGTCGAACGTGTGAAAAAGCCGTAACACAGATGATTCGGGAGGTCGTCCGGTTTCAAGCTACCGCTGCATGGACGCAAACCGCTGGCTTCGCAGAATCGCAACCCGCCCGTTTTGCACGCGATGCGGCGCTCAGGCGTAGCGAAACAGCGCCTTGAAACCAAAGTCCATGTGCTGCTGGATATGGCAGTGAAACAGCGTGAGGCCCGGCTGGTCGGCGACCAGATCCACGGTGGCGCGTCCAAATGCGGGAACGATCACCGTATCCTTCTTGATGCCGGCAGTCGGCTTGCCGTTGAGCTCGACCAGCTCGAACAGGTGCCGGTGGATGTGCAGCGGGTGGGAATCGTCACTGCGATTGTGAAACACCAGCCGGTAGCGGCCTCCCTGCCGGAGCACGAATTCCCGTTCATGCGGATATTCCTTGCCGTTGACGAGCCAGTGATTGATCCCATGGGGCCCGCCCGGCACTTTTTCAAAGACCATGTCGATGGTCTGGTCCGGCGCGGGATGCGGCGCGGTCTTGCCAAAGATCGTGTAGTCCCAGCGCGCGCTTCGGAGGCGGAAGCCATTGCGCGCGCTGCTGCTGCTGATTGGCGTACTCCACCACGATGCCCATGCCGGATTGCCGCGCGGCATCGCGCAGCTCCCCTAAAATCCAGACGCCCGGCTGATTCATCTCCACGATCGCATCCACGCGCTCGCCCGGAGCGATCTCAATCACATCGACCGGCTGAGGCGAGGGCACGGGATTGCCGTCGAGAGCGATCACCTGAAACTTGTGGCCGGGAAGAGCCAGGCGATGAATTTGCGAAGCGCTGGCGTTGAGCAGGTGCATCAGGACGCGCTGACCCGACTGCACGCGGAGGGGCTCCCCCGCGCCGAGCATTTTGTCGTTGATCGAGTAAAGAGGAGCGCTGACTTCGAGCCCGTTGGGACGCGGGTCTGGAGTGGCGGGCTTTTCGGGCATCGGGTCGTTGGGATCCGCCGCCATCTCGTCCTGATCCATCGTGGTCAGAAAATGCTCCCATTCACGCAGCGCCAGAAAGACCTCTTGGTCGTAGCGCCCAGGGTCATTCGCGGAATCGATCATGAGAAAACCGAACTGGCCGGTGTAGGCGCCGCGATGCAGATCCATCATGGCCGCGGTGTGCGAGTGGTACCATCGCGAACCCGCCGGCTTGGCCACGAATTGATAGCGCCGGCGGCCATGCGGCGGGACCGGAGGCGTGCCTTCTTCCTCCACCCCATCCACTTCCGAGGGAACGAACAAGCCATGCCAGTGCACGTATTCCGGAACGTCCGTGTCGTTCACAACCTCGACGGCGACGCGCTGGCCCTCTCGCATCCGCAGCAAGGGACCGGGGACCTTGTTGCTGTAGCCGATCGTGCTGATCACAACCTGAGGGGCCAGCTCGACCATCATCGGTGCGATTCGCAGGGTGAAATCCGCCGCGCGCCCGGTGGCCTTCGGTTCCAAGGCCGCCATCGGATGCGGTGCGCCCGGAACCTGCCGGAGCGCTAGCGGCTGCGCGAACGCGGGCCGCAGCTTGCCTGCCCCCGCCGCGATCACGGTGGCCCATCCAAGCCGCACAAAATCCCTTCGGTTCATTCGATCCTCATCCCGCCTGTAAGTTCACGTTCGTCCCTGTCTGGGTAATCGGGACCGAGGACCATACTACCAAGGCAATGGTTTGTCCTGACGGGCAACCGGAAGTAATCCGTTCGGCCGACCGGGCGACGCGTCCGTGTGCGCCCCGCACCGTCCAACGTTGATCAGAGTTGCGCTGCCGACTTCCGAGGAGTAATCCGGCCCGCCCGCTCATCCTCATCCCTTTGTACGGATGGACGATCCACTCAGAACGCCGTTTCGACGCGCACTGTTGGTGCGAAGGGCTGTTCGCAACAGCTATCGTCGGGAAAACGGGTCCTTGACTGCCAACTTCCGTTCAGTTGATCCGAATCGGAGATTTTGATATCGACCACATTCCGGTAGCGCCGTTCTCCAGGACCAACTTCCGGATTGCCGACCGCTCGGAATCGGTCTGGATTCTGAGCACTACGGCGTTAGGAGGTCTTCCAAGCTCATCTGCTTTCGGGATACGTCGTTTGAAAGAATCGATCTCCTGATCGTTCTTTCCATGGTAGTGTACTTGACGTTATAAAGTCATTGTCCGACAATGAATCGAATGTCTAAGCGCACTGCTAAACTCTCCATGCCGAGCAGACAATCGCCAACCGTTTTCAGGCGTCTGATCAAGGGCTTCACGATTCTCGTTACGCTTGTTGCTCTCGGAATAGCTGTGTTGTTGGCCCTGCTATGGCGGGAACATAGGACTCAAATAACGCTTCCGGCACCCACAGGTCATTTTGCAGTCGGGCGCACGTCCTACTGGTGGGTGAACGGAGCAGAAGTGGACGATTTGGCGCCATCTTCAAAAGATAAAAGGGAGGTTGTGGTTTGGATCTGGTACCCGTCGGCAGGGTCTGAATCGGCCGCGCCAGCTGAGTATCTGCCTTCTCTCTGGCACCGACCACGCGCACGTCACGCGGGCGTGCTGCTGAGTCAATTTCTGACGCGAGATCCTGCGGTAGTGCATGTCCACAGTTCGTCCGATCCAGGAGTCTCCCCGGAACAGAACTCTTACCCGGTTGTAATCATGAGGCCTGGTGGATCGGCGTTGACGACGGACTTCACAACGCTCGCAGAAGACCTCGCGAGTCACGGGTATGTTGTCGTGGGCTTTGATGCTCCATTCCGGAGTGGTGTCGTGGTGTTCCCAGATGGACGCGTAGTCTTACGGTCGCCGGCAGCCAATACCGACGACTTGTCTGCTGCCGGCGGCGAGAGTCGTTTTGTCGAGAGGATCCTACCCATGTGGGTCGAGGATGCACAGTTTGTCGTGGACCAATTGGACCGGCTCGATGCGGCCGACCCGTCGGGCAGGTTTAGACGGCGGCTGGACATGCAACACCTTGGAATCGTCGGACATTCCTTTGGAGGCGCCACTGCCCTACAGTTTTGTCATGACGATTCCAGGTGCAAGGCCGGAATCGATCTGGATGGCGCACCTGTAGGCAGCGTGGTAAAGGATGCTCTGAGACAGCCGTTCTTGTTCCTTTTGAGCGACCACGGCGATCTCTCAGCCCCGGAGCCGCACAAGGTCATCACTGATATCGAGTCTATTTACAGCCGCCTGCCGAGTGGAAGATTGCTTCTCTTTATTCGTGGTGCGAATCACTTCAGCTTCAGCGATCAAATTCTTCTCAAGAGCCAGTATTTCGTCAAGGCGCTGCAGCGCTTTCAAAAGGGAGGATTGGATGGGCCTCGTGGACTCAGGATTACCACAGACTACGTGCATACCTTCTTCGACGTATACCTGAAAGGTGCTCCTCCCAGACTGTTGCACAATGTGCGCCAATCCTATCCTGAAGTGCAAGCGGTTCCACGTTAAGACTTCCTGCGAGGCAAGTCTAAACCCTCGGCAACGACAGTTGGCAAGGCGATGAACGGGGGCCACCGCCCGCGGGGGCCCGTCACGGGAATGTGGCTTCCTCCGAGTTAATCACCGGTCGATTCAGGGGTCTCGCCGTCACCGCGGCGGGAAGCCAGGCCCAGCCATCCAGAGAGGCCGCCTGGCGGCTCCGTCACAGTCGCAAAGGAGAGACCGACGCCGATCGGCCCGCCCGCGGCGGAGACGACGCCGACGCGATCCGCCCCCTCGCGAGAACAAGGCGACGATACGACAATAGGCGCGTCGAGCAGCGTGCGCAGGTGCGGGCCGCCGCCTTCGGGCGGAAAGCAGAGCTGGCCAGGCCGGCCGACACGAGTGGCCCGTGAACGCGGTGTCGCGCCGGCGCAGCCTGACCCAGCCCCGGGCTACGGCGCTGAGTCCGCCATGAGCGAGGCGATCAGGGCATCTGGCGCCCTGAACCGACCCCGGCGCAACTCCGGTGGGACCACCGCCTCCACCGCCTCCAGCTTCTCGCTGGGATCCATGCGGAGGTAGACCTCGGTCGTTCGAATGTCGGCGTGCCCGAGCCATAGCGCCACCTTCCGGATGTCGCGGGTGGCCTGGAGCATGATCACCGCGCAGCTATGCCGGAGCTGGTGAGGCGACACTGAGCGGCCGTCGAGCGAAGCGCAAGTCTTCGCGGCTGCACGCACGTGCTTGTCGAGCACATACTCGAAGCCGGCCCGCGTCATCGCGGCGCCCTCGGCGTTGACGAACAGCTCCGGAACCCGCACCGGCCCCCGCACGCTCAGCCAGGCCCGCAGGTCGCGCGCGGTCTCCTTCCAGAGCGGCAGGCAGCGCTCTCGCCGTCCCTTGCCTTTGACCATCACGCTCGGCGTGCGCCCGAGCGAGACGTTCTCGAGCAGGACGCCGACCAGTTCGGAGACGCGCAGGCCGCCGGCGAAGCAGAGGTGCAACATTGCCCGGTCGCGCACTCCCGAACGCTTGGCAAGGTCGGGCGCGTTCAGGATGGCGCGCACCTCTTCCATCGTCAGGTGACGGATGAGCTTCTGGTCGTGACGTTTGACGGGGATCGCCTCGATCTGGGCGATCTGCGCCAGCGCCGAGGGCGCCTGATGCTCGACATAGCGCATGAACGCGCGGATCGCCGCCAGGCGCAGGTTTCGAGTGGAGGAGCAGTTCCCACGCTCCTGCTCGATGTGCGCCAGGAAGTCGACGATCAGTGGCGCATCGAGCTGTTCGATGAACAGGCGTGACGGCCGAGCGCCCGTGCGCTTGGCGGCATATTGCAACACGAGCTTGAGGCTGATCGCGTACGTGTCGCAGGTCTGCGGACTATGGCCTCGCTGGCGAGGCATGTACTCCCGCAGAAAGCGCGTGATGAGAGGGGCGAGCGGCGTCATGCGGCCTCGCTCCCGACCAGCGTCTCCGCAGCCGCGGCAATGTCGGTCATCATCTCGGGCGTCGCCTGCAGATACCAGTAGGTCTGCCGGATATCGACGTGGCCCAGGTAGGTCGAGAGCGCGACGAAGTGGCGGGCGACCTCGCCCCGCTCGGCCCCACACTGCTCCAGCGCTCGTGTCGCGAAGGTATGGCGCAGGTCGTGGATGCGCGGCCGGCGGGCGCGACCGGGCGCGATGTTTGCTCGCTTGAGGAGGCAGCGAAGGTATAGTTCACCGTGCTCGGGCAGAGCGCCCGAAGCTGCGCCGACGGGAACAGATACTCGCAGCTTCCGGCTAGACGCTTTCGCCTCTCGAGGTATCTGCCCAGAGCCTCGACGGCGGTCGGGTGCAGCGGGACGAGCCGGCTCTTGCAGAACTTCGTCTCGCGGATATTGAGGACGCCGTCGGGCCACATGTTGTCGAGCCGCAGAGCGATCGCCTCGGAGACGCGCAGGCCGGTCGCCGCGATGAGCCCGAACATCGTGACGTAGAGCTCGCGGCGCAGCGGGTTCGGCCGCTGCCGACGGAGCTCGCCGGCCGCGTCGAGGATGCGGGCGATCTCGCTGGGCGTGTAGATGTATGGAACCGGCCGTATCTTTCGCACGGCGAAGATGTTGCTTGCCGGAACTTCGTGCCGAGCATCCTCGGCGTGGAGGAAGCGCGCGAACAATATCAGATGGCGCATGCGCTCGGCCCGGGCGTCCTGGGTGCGGCCCGCCGCTGTCACCCAGGCCAGGACAGTCGCGGCCCGGACGTGCGTCTCACCGCGTTCATCCGCATAGCGGGCGAACGCTTGCAGGTGACGTGCAGGCTTGCGCAGCTTGTATCCGAGCGTGCGACGAAGCGCGATGTAGCGATCGACGTCTTCGTTCAGCATGGCAGCCTCCCACCCCAGGGCTGCGCGATCTCGGACAGGAGGACGATGTCGACCTTGGCGTAATGCGCGGTCATCGACGGCGACCGGTGCCGGAGCACGGCTCCGACGCCCGCCAGGCTGACTCCTTGCCGAAGCATCGCCGTCGCCGCTGAGTGTCGCAGCACGTGCGCGCCGCGATGCGGGCTATCGACGCCGGCCCGGTTCAGAGCCCGGCGCACGATGCACTTCACCGCCACGCGGCTGAGCGGGACCACTGGAGCGACCTCGGTCAGGAACACGCGCGTGCTCGCTAGGCGCGGCCTGGACCGTTCGATGTAGGCGATGAGGGCGTCGCCGATCTCCTGCGTCAGCGGCAGACGCTCCTCGCGATGCGCCTTTCCGCTGATGGTCAGCCTGCCCTCTTCCAGTCGATCTGCGGGAAGCTGAGGCGGGCAACCTCGCTTGCCCGCAGTCCGAGCCTGGCGAGGAGCAGAACGACGGCGCGGTCGCGAAGACGGTCCTCGCCGTCGCAGGCGGCGAGGACGCGCATGAGGTCCGGCGCAGAGAGGAAGCGCGGCGTCGTCGCGAGCTGCCAGTTCGCGAAGCCCGGGACGGCGTGGTCCCGTCCAGCCGGGCATCGTCCGGTCGCGATCAGGTAGCGAAGGAACGAACGCGTGGCGCCTGCGATAGTCTGCGCGTGCCCTCGGCCGTGCGGCCTCGCCCGCTCGAGCACGAACCCGCGCACGGCCGCGGCCGTGTAGGCCGCGGGATTGTCGCCGAGCGCTCGCAGCAGGTCGGCCAGGATCCTTTCGCGCAGATCCAGCGTGGACTCGGCAACGCCGCGCTGTTCGCGCATCCAGCGGCGATAGGCGGCCAGGACCGGCCACGTCTCTTCAGGACGCGGTGGTCGCGGCGCAGGCGGGAGGACGCCTTCTTCGCGAAGATAGGTCACGAACAGCTTCGCGGCGCCCTGCGGGGCGCGCGCCGTCTTGCCCCCCCGGAAGATCTGGGCCGAGGCGGCGAGCCCCGCGTCCATGCTGAGCAGGCCGTAGCCGGCGCTCCGGGCCCACTCGGCTCCAGCAACTCAGCAATCGTGTGAGTTCGACGATCGTTGCCGGGCTATATCCCGCTTCGCCAGCCAGGTCTTAAAGGCTTCGTCGTGCGGCGCGAGCCAACGGAGTCGATCAGCGACGAGCTGAGGTTTCTTGCGCTTATGTTTCGCCATCATGGTTCCTTCGGTGTCGGTCGAAGCCGGCGAATCGCCGGCGCCATCGACCAGACCGAAGTTCTCGGCGGCGCGCGCCCGTCTTTCGCCGCTTGTCCCCCGTTCGGCGCCTCGCGCGCCGGCGCTTACCGTCGTCGAGCCCGCTCGTGGGAGCTCGTGGCGTGGTCGCCTTGTTCGTTGCGAGTGGGCGGATCGCGTGAGGCGGCGCGCTCCGCCGCGGGCGGGGCCGATCCGCGTCGGTCTCTCCTGAGCGACTGTGCCCGGAAGCCGCCCAGGCGGCCTCTCTGGATGGCTGGTCGGCGCCGGCCGGCCTTGTCCCCGCAACGGCTCCGCCGACCTTCTTCCCCTGCGCTGACGCGCATTCCTCGCGAGGCAAGAAGCTCGGCTGCCGCCGTCCTCCGCTCACGCTGCGGCCCTACGGGTGCAGGTCGGCCGTCCCGTCGCCTGAAGACCGCCATCGAGGCCGCATCGGGCGGCTTCGAGGAACAGTCAGGAGAGACGACAATGGCTCAGATCGGCACCTTCACCCGCGGCGACGACGGCAGCTTCACCGGCGCGATCCGCACCCTCAACATCAACGTCAAGGCGACCATCAAGCCCGTCGCCAAGGACAACGAGCGCAGCCCCGACTACCGGGTCGCCGCCAACGGCGTCGAGTTCGGCGCGGGCTGGAACAAGGCGGCCAAGGACACCGGCGCCGAGTACGTCTCGGTCAAGCTCGACGACCCCTCCTTCCAGGCCCCGGTCTACGCGACCCTGGTCCAGGGCGAGAAAGGCGAGCACAAGCTCATCTGGTCGCGCTGACCGACCCGCGGCGCCTCGCCCCGCATCGAGGCGCCGCTACTCGATCATGTAGCCCAGCGCGCGATAGCCAGCTCGTCGCTTCGCAGCCATCCGGGCGAGAACAGGAACCTTCTGATCGACGTAGTCCACGACCAGAACATCCTTTTTCCCATCGTGCTCACGATGCAGCCGGCCGACATACTGCGCGAGTGTTCCCTTCCAAGCGATCGGCATCGTCAGGAACAGCGTGTCGAGGCGAGAATCTCGAAGCCTTCGCCGATGTAGCGGCCTGTCGCGAGGATGAACCGCTCATCGTCATCCTAGACTTTCAATGCGATGCTGGCTGCTTTGCGATCCTTCGCCGACATGCCGCCGCGCAGGACCACGAGATTTCTCACGAACGGCGAGAACCTGTTCTGAAGATAATCGAGGTGATCCTTTCGCTCTGTCAGGACGATGGGCGAACGCTTCGCTTCAAGCGATTTCAAGACATCATCGAAAATCAGATCATTCCGGGCAATGTCCTGCGCCAACGCCGCGTAGATCGCGGGCATCGACGGCCGTTCAGTGGCCGCCAGGAACGCCGGGAGTTCAAACTGCGTCAGGCGATCGCGCGCGCGATGGCGGATGCCGCGTTCGGCAGCCTGGACTTTCGCATCGACCCGATGGCGAACAGGGCCGCATTGCATGAAGATGATCGGATGATGTCCATCCTTTCTGGCGACGGTCGCCGACAGACCGACCACGTACCGCGCCTTCGACCGTCGGGCTACGAGCTCGAAGCTTGCAGCGGATAAG
The DNA here is from genome assembly GCA_963761265.1 of Bryobacterales bacterium. GTDB lineage: Bacteria > Acidobacteriota > Terriglobia > Bryobacterales > Bryobacteraceae > Palsa-89. The sequence continues at coordinate 7,923 of CAVXGM010000036.1, read as the reverse complement.
TGATGGCATTCATCGACGATCAGTTGGCCGTATCGGCAACGAGGTCGGCAACTTCGCCCTTGCGGACAAGGCTCTGGATGAGCGCGACATCGACGATGCCTGTCGGTTTTCTTTTCCCGCCACCGATAACGCCGATCTGCTTCGCGTCCATGTTCAAAAAGGATTGTAAACGTTCTACCCATTGACTGAGCAGTTCCTGCCTATGGACAAGGATAAGCGTGTTGCGGCCGCGGTTTGCAATGAGCGCCGCCGCCACGATGGTCTTGCCGAAGGCGGTCGTGGCGGCGAGCACGCCGCTGTCGTGGGCGACGAGAGCCTCGAAGGCTTTCAACTGCGGCTGGCGCAGTTCGCCCTGGAAGCAAACGCCTGCGGGAAGCGACATACCGATTTCGCGTTGATCTTCCAGATTGACAACGGCGCCATAGCCTTTGATGAGATCGATCGCGTCGTCGAGGCAGCCGCGGGGCAAGCCGATATGCTGCGCATAGAGCTCAGCGCATGAGATGATCCGAGGCTTGCCGAATGTCGGCAAACGCATGGCCTGAGCGCGATAGAACTCTGGGTTCTGGAAAGCCGCGAGGCGAACAAATTGTGTGATCAGGACTGGCGAGAGTTCCGTCCGGTCGATGTAGGCCTGATCGGCGAGCACGATCTTGATGCTTCTCGGTATCGCAACGTCGACACGCCGTGGCTCGCTGCGCCGTGACGGCGACATTTTCCATGGTTCATCCGCATGCTCGTCGTCGACCGGCATGCGAACGCCCAAAACTCGACCGGCTAGTTCCGCCTCGCCCGCAATCCGGAAGACCGCATCCGCCGACAACCTGGGTAGGGACGATAGAAACGCCCATTGGTCGTCGTAAGGTCTGAGCTTATCGTCAACGAAAACGCTGTTGCCGATCTCGCGAGCGTTTCGCTGCAACGGCAGCGCTATCAAATTGCCGAAGCCGCCAAGCGGCATCGTGTCCTGATTGGGAAAGAGGCGATCGTAAGAGGCGAAGCCGATCTCGGGGCGTTTTTCCATCGTCTCCGTAATCAGGGCGGAACCCATTTGCCTGGCGATCCTTGCCGGAACAGGCTCGGAGAAGAATATCCAGACATGGCCGCCGGTCCCCGATCTCGACCGCTCCAGGGCGGCGGAAACCCCTTTAGCATGACAGGCGTAAAGCAATGCCCTGGCGTCGTCTGCCCAGCTTTTCTTGTCGAAGTCCGCTGCAAGGAACCAGCACGTTTCGTCTTGCAGCAATGGATAAACCCCGGCGACGAAGTCGCCCGAGCGCGCATTGCCGCCGCGCAGATGCTTCTCGATGATTTCCTCGGACGGTGGGATGAACGCCTGGTGCGGACACTCTCCACATTTCACCTTTGGCTTGCCGCAAATCCCTTTCACCCATTCATTGGAGCAAGCCGGCGAATATCCCGAGCGTCCGGCCTTCCTGTTTTCCCATCGAACCGGAAAAACATCGGGACGCCCGGCGAACAGACGGCGGAACAACCCAATTTTCTCAGCCGATGAGGAGCTGTTGGTGACAGGGGCATCGGGAAAGGCAGTCCGCTCGGCTGCTTGGCGATCAGATATCAGCCTTTGCTCGAGCGTTTCCAGTTCACGCGCGAGCGCCATTCGCTCCGCATCCAGATCGGCCAACCGCCGTCGAATTCGCGCGATTTCTTCAGAGGCGTCATCCTTGTTCGCCAAAATCGCAGCTCACGCTTCCGGGTCCATGCCTCCAATCAATGTAGACAAAATACGGCTCGGGCTTAAGACGGATATGCGCGTCGCCGCCGACCGTCGTTTGGAATTATGCGGAGCGCGACCGCGCCAAACCCCGCGGAAACGCTCGGCCCCCGCCCCGCCGCTCCGCATAACGACTCACTCCGCATAATCGGCCTTATGTGGCGCGCCACGTAAGGCCGAGATCGGGGCCGCCTGGTCGAAGCGCTCCAACGAGGGCCGCGACTATCTCTCGCTCAAGCTCGACGATCCGTCCTTCAACGCGCCGATCTTCGCCAACCTGTTCGATGACGAGGACGGCGAGGGCTACACCCTCATCTGGTCGCGCCCCAGCAAGCGCAACGGCGACTGAGCCGGCCCGTCTGCAACGCCCCGCCCGGCCGCGCCGGGCGGGGCTTTCGTGTGGAGGTCCCGCCGGCCGCACCACCAACCCACAAACCCGACTTTCCGGAATTGCACGCTGCGCCCCTTCACGGAAACCGCAGGCCGCTCGACCCCGAATCAGTCCCTCGCGACTCCACAGCCGCCGACCCCGGCGGATGGCAATTTCAAGCTATTTATCGCGTTGCGGCGACCTAAAGCGACTATTATAGTCGTTTTCCTGGTGCGCGCATGTCGTCTGTCGGAGGTGATCATGGATGATCACCGGCCGACAAGTTCGGGCGGCGCGAGCCTTGCTGAACTGGAAGCAGGAAATGCTCGCCGAGAAAGCCCTCGTGGCGCTGACCGCGCTGAAACGCCTGGAGTCCGAGCGCGGGCTCCCGGTGCACGAGGGAACGCGCGATCAGGTACGCCGGGCGCTGGAAGCCGCCGGCATCCTGTTCGTCGAGTCCGACCGCGGTCGCGGCATCATGCTCCTGAACGAAGCACCGACCAGTTCGGCGCGGACGCGGTCCCGCGTCCGAACTTGAACGCGGCCACGCTTGCGGGACATGAATACCGAACGATCTCGATGGATTCGCCGACGATGCACTCTCCACCGCTAGATCCACCCGTCGCCGACGCGGCGCCGACGGATGGCATCCTGACCGGCTATGACGAGCAGCACCTCGTGACCTATTTGCGCCTGCTGGACGCCGCGAAGGATGGCGCCGACTGGCAGGAGGTTGCAAAGCTCGTCCTGCACATCGACCCCGCCCGCGAACCGGTCCGCGCGCGGCGCGCGTGGGATACCCACTTGGCGCGCGCCCGTTGGATGACGGAGAACGGCTACCGCCACCTCCTGCGCGGCGGCGCCCCCCACTGAGTTTGGGTTCCTTGCCGAACCGGCAACGCGCGTTGCCGGTTGTGGTGGTAGCGATTCCGCCCCTCGCAATCGAATCTTCCATCTGACGCCGACGAGCGTGTCGAATGGAGGAGTGACAGTTCATGCCTCGTGCCGAGTGGCGTTCGCCGGCAGCCTATGAGGACCTGCGTTCGCTCGACGCCCCCGGGTTCGCCTGGGAATTTCTAAGCCGCAATCCGGCCTTTCGAGGGCGACCGCAGGAGGCTCGAACAGGCCGGACATCGGGGTCCTCTCAGCGCCGACGAACTGGATGGTTTCGCGCGGCGCTGGGGGGTGCGATTTCGCAATGCCCGAGCCCAGTCACGCCGAACGCCCAGCTCTGTGGACGCCGGCGAGCCTGCCGAGCGTGATCCCCATCGTCCCCCTCCCGCCAGATCTCGCCGCCCCGAACCTGCAGGCTGATGCCGCCTCATCCCTCGGGCCGGCCCTTGCCGAAGATGGACCGGAGCGGCTGATCGATCGGCGAGGCAGTCTGTTCCGCCTGCACATCCTCGAACCAACTGGCGAGCAAATCCCTTGCGTCGTCCTGCCACTCGACCGGTTGTTCGAGATCCGCGCGGCGGCCGCACTCCGGCTTTGGCGCGGCTTAACGGGCCGCTTGCCAGGGCGCGATCCCGCGATATTACCCGCCGCTCGACGTGATCGCCTGGTGCTCGCCCTGCGCGCGCTCGACGGCCGCCTCGAGAAAGCGAGCTATCGGGACATCGCCGAAGCTCTCTTCGGGACCAGCCGCATGCCCGAGCGCGGCTGGAAGACCTATGACCTTCGCGATCGGACGGCGCGGCTCGCGCGCCTGGGCCAAGCGATGATGCAGGGCGGCTATCGCCGCCTGCTGCTCTATCCCTTCCGCGGCCGTATCTAACCACGCGGCGCTCCAGGGGTGGCGATCTCACCACCCCGCGACATCGCCATCCCCCCAATCGAAGGCTCTCCGCCACCGTGTCTGCGACGGCCGCCGCCATTCGGCAGCCCCTGACACGATCACGGAGCTATCCCATGTCCACCAATCTCGCAGGCTTGCCGCCGCGCTACCTGCGCACGCCCGAGGCCTCGCGCTTCGTCGGCCTCTCCATCCGCACGCTCGAGAAGCACCGCATCTACGGCACCGGCCCGCGCTATTCGAAGCTCGGCGGCCGCGTCGTCTATCGCGTCGAAGACCTGCAGGCGTGGGTCGACGCCGCCGCCAAGGCGTCGACGTCCGATCCCGGCAAGGTCGTCGTGCTGCCCGCGCGCCGCCACACCGCCGCTGAACTTGAACAAGCCCGCCAGCCGCGCCGCTGACGTCATCCATGTCGGCGCGCCACCGCACACGCTCCGAACGCGAGCAGCTCGAATTGTTTCGGGCGCTGCCGGGCGACCTCGCGCCGCGCGATGCGCAGGACCTCATGGCCTATCCGTTCTTCTCGCTCGCCAAGACGCACCGCACCACGCCGATCGACTACCGGATGAACGACATCGCCATCCGCGTCGAGGCCGTGCCGGAGCACGGCATGGCGACCATCTGGGATGCCGATGTCCTGATCTGGGCCGCCTCACAAATCGTCCAGGCGCGCGATTCCGGTCTGCGCACGTCGCGCCTGATGGCCGCTACACCCTACCAGATTCTGACGTTCATCGGCCGCGGCACCAGCGCGCGCGACTATCATCGCCTGAAGGCCGCGTTCGACCGCTTGCAGTCCACCACGGTCGCCACTTCGCTGCGCCAGGTGAGCGAGCGGCGCATGCACCGCTTCTCCTGGATCAACGAGTGGACCGAGCACGCGGACGCACACGGCAACGCCGCCGGCGTCGATCTCATTGTGCCGGACTGGTTCTATCGCGCCGTCCTTGACGACGCGCTCGTGCTGACGATCGACCGCGCATATTTCGCGCTGACGGGCGGACTGGAGCGCTGGCTCTACCGTCTCGTGCGCAAGCACGCCGGCAAGCAGTCGGCAGGCTGGCGGTTCGATTTCCGGCATCTTCATGCCAAGTCGGCGAGCCTTTCGCCGTTCAAGCGCTTCGCCTTCGAGCTGCGCGACATCGCGCGCCGCCAGCCCTTGCCGGGCTATCGCCTCGGCGTCGATCGCGCGAGCGGGGGCCGCGAGCTGCTCGCCTTCGTCAGCACCGCTTCCTTGTCCACAGGGTCCTGTGGACAAGCTGTGGACGCGGTCGTGCTATCGGGAACCGCGAGGCACGTGCCATCAGGAACCGCATCCTCGTGCTATCAGGAACCGGAAGCGGCATTTTCATCAAGCCAATCAAATGCTTCCGCGCCGCCTAACTTAGAGTCTAACGAAGAATTTAACTCTTCTGTTGTTGGCGGCGCGCTCGGCCGGGGAAAAGCCGGGAAGGAGGAGCGGCGGTGATCGTCGCGCTCCTCAACCAGAAAGGCGGCGTCGGCAAGACGACGCTCGCCCTGCACTTGGCCGGCGCCTGGGCGGCCCAGGGAAAGCGCGTCACGGTCATCGACGCCGATCCGCAAGGGTCGGCTCTCGACTGGTCCGCGCAGCGCGCCAAGGAGGCCGTGCCGCGCCTGTTCGGCGTGATCGGCCTCGCGCGCGACACCCTCCACCGGGAAGCGCCGGAGCTCGCCCGCGACGCCGACCACGTGGTCATCGATGGCCCGCCGCGCGTCGCCGGCCTGCTGCGCTCGGCCTTGCTCGCCGCCGATCTCGTCCTGATCCCCGCGCAACCGTCTCCCTTTGACGGCTGGGGCTCTGCCGAGATGCTGAAGCTGCTGCAGGAAGCGCGCATCTTCCGCCCGCAGCTTGTCGCGCGTTTCGTGCTCAACCGCTGCGCAGCGCGCACCGTGATCGCCCGCGAGACTGCCGACGGCCTCGCCGATCACGATCCGCCGGTGCTTGCCTCTCGTATCGGCCAGCGCGTCGCCTTCGCGGACTCCGCGCGCACCGGACGCCTCGTCTTCGACGTCGACGCCGCATGTCACGCTGCGCGCGAGGTCGTCGCTCTGGCCGCGGAAGTCGATCGGGTGATGCGATGACCGCGCGCCCGTCCAATCGCCGCTTCGCCGCTCGGCCGGCCGATCCCGATACGTGGGTCCGCACGCCCGAGCCTTCGGCTGCGCCGCCCGGCGCCGGCGATCTCTACACCGCGCGGCTCACCGTCGACGTGACGCCGGAGCTGCGGGGCCGGATCAAGATCACGGCCTTCCAGCGCGGCCAGACCGTCGCAGACATGCTGCGCGACCTGCTCGCCCGCGAATTCCCCGCAATCGATGGAGGACAGACATGATGGCGAATCCCGCCTTCACGGAGGCACCGCCTTGTTCGCCCGACGCCCTCACGGCCGTCGAGCTGACCTGGCTCGAGAAGCGCGTCGAGCACTGGATCAGGTTCGGCCGCGATGTATCCGAGACGATTATCGATCGCCGCCGCCGCGTGCTGAGCTTCGCGCCGAACACGATTTTCGCCTTCGTCCGCTGGGCTTCAAACGACTACGGCACCGTCGTCTCGCGCATCGACATCGTGCGCGCGATCGCGCCGGGCGAGGCCTATCAGACGCTGCCCTTCGTCCGTCCCGGCGGCGAGATCCTGCTGCGCATCAGCGGCTGGCCCAAGGTCGAGCGTGTGTTCGCGGCGATCGACGCCGTCGAGGCGCTCGGCGTCGATCCGGCCGACGCCGCGCCGGATCACTGGCGGCACGTCCACAATCGCCTCGGCGCCGGATACGAGCCGCGTCCCTATAGCCGCGACCAGCATCGCGCCTGGCTCTTGCGGCGGAGGGTGCTGTCATGACGCGCTTCGGCTACGTCATGACGACGTATTTCGCCTCGCTCGGCATCGGAGCATCAGCGCTCTTCCATCCGCTGCCGCGGTTGATCTGGAACGCCAGCGCCAGCGTACCGATCGGCCTCTACGCCGTGCATCCGGCCGGCGCGCTGCACGTCACTGAGCTCGTGGTGGTGCAGCCGCCCGAGGCCCTCGCGAGCTTCCTCGACGAGCGCCGCTATCTGCCCAGGGGCGTGCCGATGCTGAAGCGTGTGCTCGCGCTTCCTGGGCAAACCGTCTGCCGCACCGATCGCGCAATCGCCGTCGACGGGATCGCCATGGGCGATGCCCTCAATCGCGATAGAAGCGGCCGACCGCTTCCCGTCTGGCAGGGCTGCCGGCGCATTCCTGCCGGCGAAGTCTTCCTGATGAACTGGCAGTCCGAGGACTCCCTCGACGGCCGGTATTTTGGCCTGCTCCCCGTCACCACGATCGTCGGCCGGGCTGATCCTCTCTGGACCCGCGAGGAGGATTGATCGTGCCACTCGACCGCAACTCAATTGCAGGCCTCGCACAGGCTCCCCGCAAACTCCCTTCCTCCGTTCCGGCCATGTTCGCGTTCGCCGCGCGCACGTCACCGAGAGAATGCACGCGCCGCCGCCACGTGTCGCTCGCCCTCGGTCTTGCGATTGTGGTGGCGCTCGGCTGCAACACGGTGCGCGCTGAGCCTGCGACCGCGCGGCCTGTCGTGATCGTCGCTGCCCGCACGCCGTTCGCCGCCTTCGTCGCCGAGGCCTCGCAGCGGTTTGGCATTCCAGCGGCGTGGATAAGCGCCGTGATGCGCGCGGAGAGCTTCGGCGACGTGCGAGCCATATCGCCGAAGGGCGCCATCGGCCTCATGCAAATCATGCCCGAGACGTGGGCTGCCTTGAGTCAGCGCTACCGTCTCGGCCGCAATCCTTATGACGCGCACGACAACATCATCGCCGGCGCCGCCTATCTGCGCGAGCTACACGACCGCTACGGCATTCCCGGATTCCTCGCGGCCTACAATGCCGGTCCCGCGCGCTGGGAAGACCATCTCGCAACCGGCCGGCCGCTGCCTGCGGAGACGCGCGCCTATCTGTCCCGTCTCGCGCCAATCGTCGGCGGAAGTGCAACCGACGACACGCTCATTCTCGCCGCCGTGGTGAAGT
>CAVXGM010000035.1:0-22153 GCA_963761265.1 Bryobacterales bacterium | reverse complement strand
TCTCGGCCGCCGCCCAGCGCCGGGCGGAACTCGATTGCTCTTGCGAAATCCCCTTCACACCAGAGTGGATGAGCAAGAGAATTAACGCGTTTCTGTCAGGCTATGGACGAACGAACGGACATTCCGGCAGGATCAAGACGGGCGACCATTGATTCGCCTCGCCGCGACGCCAAGACGACAAAAATAAATTCGGCCCAAGCGCTAACAACTGCCAACAAGTAGGAGTCTCCTCACCAACTTAGCTATCCAGTGTGGCAGTGGATAACCACTGGCACTGTCCGGTCCCGAAACATGCCATCCCGGTAGTGGACATCGACGCCGAGTCCATCAACAAACCTCGCTCCTCTAAATCAATCGATTAGCCGCAAGCCAAGAAGGAACCCAACTTGCCACCCATTGGATAGCCCGGGAGGCCCCATGGATCTATGGCAAGACGTCCGCTTCGCGTTGAGAACCATGTGGAAGTCGCCGCGCATCACCGCGACGGTGTTGCTCACCTTGGCGCTCGGGATCGGCGCCAATACCGCGATCTTCAGTGTAGTGAACGCGACCCTTTTCCGGCCGCTCCCGTTTCATGATCCGGAGCAATTGGTCGTATTGCACGCCGATCTGCGGGGGCTGGGCGCACAGAGCGTCGGCTTTTCCGTTCCGGAGTTCGACGACCTGCGGGATCGCGCCGGCGTTTTCTCGGCGGTCTCGGTTGTATATCAAGGGCCGGGCAACGTGACCGGTGGTGAGCATCCCGAGCGACTGGAGAGTGGGGTGGTCAGTCCCAATTATTTCAGTATTCTCGGGGCGCGCCCGCAACTCGGCCGCCTGTTCGACCCCGGCGACACCGCGCCAGGATTCGCCGATGCCGTGGTGATCACCGATGGCCTGTGGCACCGCGAGTTCGGAGGAGAACGCTCCGTCCTCGGCCATCAAATGCGGCTCGATACCGATCTGTACACCATCGTGGGCGTACTTCCGCCGGACTTTCGGAATCCCTCATCGGCTGGCGCTAGTCCGGTGGATGTATACGTCACCGCGGGCTTTCGCGGCGATCCGTTTCCGCCGGCGCAGCGTAGCGCGCGATTGTTGCCGGGCATCATCGGCCGGTTGAAACCGGGGATGACGCTCGCCCAGGCCCAGGCCAGGCTGGCCACCTTCAGTGATTCGCTGCGCCGCGACTATGGCAGCGACTATCCGGCCGGCTCAGGCTGGACGCTTTCCGTGACTCCGTTGAAGGAAGTCGTAGTCGGCAACACGCGGACGCTGCTGATTTCGCTCTTGCTGGCGGTGGCGTTCATTCTGTTGATCGCCTGCGTGAATGTAGCGAATCTTCTGTTGGCCAGCGCGTCCGCGCGGCAACGGGAGATCGCCGTGCGCCTGGCGTTGGGCGCGAGCCGCGCGAGAATTGTCCGGCAACTGCTCACCGAATCGGCGTTGTTGAGCATCATGGCGGCGGCCGCCGGCGTCGGTGCCGCGACGCTCGGTTTGCAGTCGCTGATCGCCATGTTGCCGTCGCAACTTCCGCGCCTCAACGACATTCATGTCGATGCGCGCGTGCTGGCGTTTTCTCTCACGCTCTCCTTGCTCACCACCGTGCTCTTCGGACTGGTGCTGGCGTTCCAAGCCGGAAAGGTGGAACCATCGCTTTCCGGATTGCGCGAGCGCGGCAGTTCCGGATCGCGGCACGACAGCAAAGTCCGCCAGGTGCTCATTGGCGCGGAAGTCGCGTTGTCGTTGATGCTTTTGGTCGGCGCGGGGGTGTTGCTGCGGACGTTCTGGAATCTTCTCCAAGTGAATCCGGGGTTCAACTCGCAGCATTTGGTCGCGGGAAGCGTTTCGTTGCCGGTGCCCAATGATCCCAAGGCCGACATTTACGACAAGCTCGAAACGCGCACCGCACTCGTTCGTGAGACGGTGCGGCGCCTGCGCGCCGTGCCGGGCGTGGAGAACGCGGCGTTGTCCAGCGTGGTTCCCCTGCAGGGCGCGCTCAAGCAAAACGGATACCGCCTGGAAGGCGCTCCCGAAAGCGGCGACGCTCCCACGGCGGTTCCCGTATCCGTGACGCCCGAATTCTTTCGGACCATCGGCGCGCCGCTGATTCGGGGACGGGTGATTCAGGATACGGATGACACGCAATCACCCTTGGTCGTGCTGGTCGATGAGACCGCGGCGCGCCATTTCTGGGGCGCGCAGGATCCCCTTGGAAAGCGAATTCGTTCCGTGAGCACCATCCGCAGGGGCATCGTGCAACCGACGCCTTGGTTTACGGTGGTGGGCGTGGTTGGCGACGTGAAGTTGGCCAGCTTGGATGAAAAGGATGTTCCGCACGTTTACACCAGCTTGTACCAGACGCGTGGGTACCAGACGCCTGGAAGGCTGATGGGCGTGCTGGTTCGCGGCACGGGAGACCGCGCCATGCTCAGCCGTGCCGTGCCGCGCGAAATTCAGTCGGTGGATCCCAACTTGCCGGTATCGCCGATCGTAGAAATGACCGAGCTGATGCGCGCCGGCGTCGGCGATCGCCGCTTCGCGGCGTCGTTGCTGACGTGCTTCGCCGTGGTGGCGTTATTGCTGATGAGTATCGGAGTGTACGGCGTAGCGTCGTATGCGATTGTGCGCCGCGAAAAGGAAATCGGCATTCGCTCCGCGCTGGGAGCCACGCGCGGCCAATTGGTGCAAATGGTTTTGCGCGAGGGCATGGTTCCGATTCTGGCGGGGCTGGCGGTGGGAGCGGTCGGCGCCGCGCTTTCCGGCCATCTGCTGGCTGCGCTGCTGTTCGAAGTGCGCTCCACCGACGCGAGCGTCTTCGCGGCGGCGGGAGTCACGCTGGTGGCGATCGGCATTCTGGCCAACTACCTGCCGGCCCGTCGCGCGGGACGCGTGGACCCCATTACGGCCTTGCGAACCGAATAACGATGTGACATACCGGAAGTCCTTCCCAAGTGCATCGATCCAGCGGGCGTTGTCCATAGCGATCTCTTTTCAAACTTCGTACAAGGAGATGCTGCTTTGGACTTGCTTGGGAGTACAGATCCAGAATCGCAATCGAACGACCAGTACAGATGAGTTTCTAACTAGAGCTGCCTCTCGCAAAGGCGCCCCAGAGTCAGCAGAGATTGGTCGTGCGCCTTGGTGCAGACGCGACCGCAATTGATTCGAATGCAGTTTTTGTACCGGCCTGTCGCGGAGAACAGCACTCCCGGCAAAATGCTGATGCGTTCGAGCAGTGCGGCTCGATGCAGCTTCAGACCATCGACTCTGGACGGCAATTCGATCCATCGCATGTAGCCGCCCGCCGGTGTGCTGATGCGCGTGCCCGGCGGAAAATACTTGGCGATGCCTTGGCGCACGTTTTCCACCTGATAGGCAAGCGTTGCGCGCAGGCGGCGGACGCGACGGTCATAGCTGCCCGGCTCCAGAAACTCCGCAACAACCCACTGGGGCAAGGAAGGCGCCGCGACGTTGGTCGACAGCTTCAGCCGTTCTACCTCGGCCCGAAGTGTTTATCGACGCCGGGTAGATCATGATCGTCGCCGCCGGGAGCGCCGCCAGCTCACCGAAGCCGCCGAGGTCTTCATACGCCATCAACGCAAATGAATTCCTTGGGAACCCGCCGAATATGGCTTCGTTTTTTCAAAGATCAAATCGAGCGCCACGCGCAACAGTTGATCCGTCAATATCCGGCCTATTACGCCCCGCATCCTCGCTCCCAAGCGAGCCCACTGCCCAGCACAGCAGGTTGTTCTCACTAGCGCAAAGAGCGCGGCGCACCAAAACAGGACGGAAACTGTTTCGCGCCGCGCTCCGTTTTGCGCGTGTCCGTGTACGCGGAGACCGATGCTACTTCGCCGTCTTATGCGCCCGCTCGAAACGCGACGTCTCGATGTAACCGCGAATGGCCGAATTCCCTTCGTGGCACGCGTATTCGAACATCTGATACTTGTTGTCCAGCTTCAGCGGAAACGCCACCGCCCACGGACTCACCACGATCTCCGGATCCTCCACCCGCATTTGATAATCAATCGTATCGTCGGCGGTTCGCGTGAACCGCTCAGTAATCCGCATGTTCTCCGACGTCGGATTCAGCGGCGGAGAACCGGGCACGCCGGCGTTGGTCATGTCCGTCTTGCCGTTAAAATTGGTCGTTTCCACCACCAGCGTATTGCCTTCCCAGTGTCCCCGCGATTCACCCATCCACTCTTTGATCGTAGGATCCAGCGCCGCGCGCCCGTCCGTCGGAATGATACGGACCTCGTGAGCCATTTCGAGCACAATCAGAACGTAGCCGGGAGACTGCATGATCCGGATGCCGTTGTTGTAGTTGCGCGGCAGCATGGATACCGGCATGCCGCGCGTGATGCAGCGGTCCCAGCTATCGAAATCGTCGGGTGTATCGAACACGGTTTGGCCCGGCTTGTAGCTGCCGTGCATCTTTTCGTACAGCTCCTGGCCCTTGGGCGTCAGCGCCGGAAAGCGCCCGTTCGCCGGTTCACTCATCAACGATGTCAGCCGCATCACCTGAGTGCCGGAGTCGGCCTGCGGGATCGCTCCGGATTCGAACCGCTTGTTGCGGGCCTGCGCGTTCTTCTGCGCGGCCGCGTATTCCTCATCGGTCAGGAACCGGCGGTCGCCGTACTTTTCCGGCCGCTGGAAGGGAGTAGCGATCAGATGATTCAGAGGCCAAATCCCTTGTAGGTCCGGCTCTCCCCACGGGGTTTTGGGCGCTGTCCAGCTCTTGTTCGCGGGCTGTTGCGACTCCTGCGCAGCGCCCGGGTACAGCACCAGGCCCATGCTCATCGCGCCCAGTGCCAGCATCCGTTGGATCATCTCAAACGGATCATATCATGATAATCTCGTCCTTCAGCCCGCAACTACAAGGAGGTTTATGAGGCTTATTATCGGCTTGCTGGTGGCTTCGAGTCTCGCCGCTCAGGATAATCCCGCTGCACACATCGCTGCCGCGAAAGCCGCTGCGGGCGATGATTTTCAGAATCTGTTCAACTTTCAATGCTACGGACCTGGCCCAGGAGGCCCACGCGCAGCGGCGGGAGCGCAGCGTGCGCCAGTCCCAGCGCCGCGAACCGCCGGTCAGAGGCCAGGTCCTCCCGATCGGTCCACCTGGCACGCCGAACCAGTGAAGGTCTTTGACAACCTCTATTTCTTCGGCCAGTCCGAGTACGCCGTGTGGGCCATCACGACGTCGGAAGGCGTCATCGTTCTCGACACCATCTTTGACTATTCCGTGGAAGACGAAGTTGTTGGCGGGATGAAGAAGATGGGACTAGATCCAGCTACTATCAAATACGCTGTCGTCAGTCATGCTCACCCCGATCACGACGGCGGCGCGCGGTTTCTCCAGGAGCATTACGGCACCCGGGTCATCATGTCGCCGGCGGACTGGAACGTGCTCGATCAGAGAACCCGCGGCACCAAACCCAAGCGCGACATTGAAGCCACCGACGGCCAGAAGCTTACGCTCGGCGATACCACGCTGACCCTCTACTTCACACCCGGGCACACGCCCGGCACCATCTCCACCGTGTTTCCGGTAAAGGACCATGGGACGCCACACATCGCGGCCCTTTGGGGCGGGGTGGGGCTCAATCCGGATCGGGAACGCGTTCAGCTCTACATCCAGTCCGCCCAGCGATTCAGCGAAATCGTAAAACAGGCCGGAGCGGACATCATCCTGACCAACCACACCGATTGGGACCGGTCCAAAATCAACCTGCCGATGCTGGCCAAAGGCGCCCACGACGGCCCGAATCCATACATCGTGGGGAATGCCAAGGTCCTGAACTTTCTCAAGGTCGCCGAAGAATGCGCCACCGCCCGCCTGGACCGGGCCAACTAAAGCATTTCGGATCGCAAGGCTCACCGATCGGGAAAACAACCAAGGTCACCGGGATGGCACAGGGCCCGGCAATTGGCCCCCCGGCCAGTCCCGCCGGTCACCCGCCTCCTTCAACTCCATCCCCGCCCGTTTCAACAACCTCGACAAAACCCCGCCCGCACACCCAGGCCCGCATGTTATGACCGCATCGGAGGCTCCATGACAAACCCGATTCCCGCGCCAATCCCGCCCTCACCCCGCCGCGCCACAAACCGCGCCAACTCCCAACACTCCACCGGCCCCCGCACCGCAGCCGGCAAACAGCGTTCCTCGCTCAACGCCCTGCGCCACGGCCTGACCGCCGCTTCCCCCGTGCTCCCCTCCGAAGACCGCGCCGCATATAACGACCATCGCCGCGGCTTCTTCGACGAATACCAGCCCGCCACTCCCACCGAATCGCAGCTCGTCGAGGAGCTCGCCGCCACCTCCTGGCGCCTCAACCGCATCCCGCTCCTCGAAGCCGAAGTCCTTGCGCGCGCCGCCGCGCCCGTCCCGCCCGATCGCGGAAATCACCTTCGATATCGTCGACGCCCATCGCCTCGTCGCCAACCTCGGCATCCAGGGCCAGCGCCTTTCCCGGCAGTTCCACAAGGAGCCTCGACCAGCTCCGCGAGATCCAGGCCGACCGCGCCGCCAGCGCGAGCGCCGCGATCTCAACGATGCCGCCGCCCTCCTCGAACTCCACAAACACAGGGGAATCCCTTGGGAGCCCGCCGATCATGGCTTCGTTTTTTCGAAATGACCAGGTCGAACGCTTCGCCGATCGCCTCCGGCTCCTCAACCAGGCGCGCCACATCGAACACGTGCTTTTCCACCTGCCGCCGCACCCGGAACCGCCCATCCCAAGTCGCCACAGCGCCCCGGCGCAGAACTTTTTTGTTGCGGCCTCCACGCCGCTTGCGCCATAGTAGAAATGAAAGACCATGTAGGGCGCAGCCGAACCGAACCGCACCAACCGAGAACTTCGCGCGCTCCACGGGTCAATTTTATGGGCTCAGGCGATTCTCGATGGCGGACGACTTCCTCTTTCTCACCGAACTGCTGGGCCTCAAGGTCTATGACCTCAAGGGCCGCCGCCTTGGCCTGGTCAAAGACGCCGCGCTCGTTCCCCTCATTCATCCCGCCCGCGTCGACCGCTTCCTGATCGGCGGCGGCTGGGCCTGGCTCACCATCCGCCACGATCAGATCCGCTCCATTTCGCTCGACGGCATTTACCTCAAAGACGAAGCAGCTCACCCCCTACCATTCCGACGAATACATGCTGCGGCTGGTGCGCGATCTTCTGGACCAGCAGATCATCGATGGCCAGGGCCGCAAAGTGGTGCGCGTAACCGACGTCACGTTCAAGATCCAGCACGAATCCGAACGGCGATGTGATCGAGCATCCTGGATGTCGACATCGGGCTGCGCAGCATGTTCCGGCGTCTGGCGCAAGGCGTGATCCCGCCGCGCTGGATCCGCCAGCTGCAGAGCGATCATCCCGCCGCATTCCATCCGCTGGGAGCATTGCAGCATCCTCGAGCCGGACCCGCAGCGCCGCCTGCGGCTGAACATCAGCAACAAAATCCTGGAACGCATGCATCCGGCCGACCTGGCCGATATCGTCGAAGATCTGAGCCCGGACGATCGCGAAGCCATCTTCGAAACCATCGACAGCGAAGTGGCCGCCGAGACGCTGTCGGAAATGGAGCCGGATGTGCAGGCCAGCATCCTGGAATCGCTCGAAACCGAAAAGGCCGCCGACATCGTGGAAGAGATGTCGCCGCACGAAGCCGCCGACGTGCTGGCCGAACTCGAAGAGCAAACCTCCGAAGATATTCTCGAAGAGATGGAGCAGGAGCCCAAGGAAGAAGTGGAGGAACTGCTCGAATACGAGGAAAACTCCGCCGGCGGCTTGATGAACACCGAATATGTGGCGCTGCCGGAGAACACCACCGTCGCCGGCGCCATGGACGCGCTGCAGCGAGCACGAAGAGATTCTGGAGAGCCTGAACACGCTGTTCCTGGTGGATGCGAACGATCAGTTGAAAGCCGCTGTTCCGCTGGCGCGCCTGTTCACCGCGGCCGGAGCCACGCCGTTGCGCGAGCTCGCCGCCGGATACGCTGATCTGCACGTGGACGTGGAGGAGCGCGAGGACCGCATTACCGAGCTGTTCGACAAATACAACCTGCTGACGCTGCCCGTGATCGATGCCGAAGGCAAGCTGGCCGGCGTCATCACGGCCGACGAAATCATTTCGCTCTTGAGAGAGAAATAATCAGGCGTGCTGAAACGGTTTCGCTATCAAATCGCGATTTTTCTGTCCGTGGTCGGCCCGGGCCTCATCACCGCCAACGTCGATAACGACTCGGGCGGCATCCTTACCTATTCGCAGGCCGGCGCGAAATACGGCTACCTGCCGCTGTGGACGCTGATTCCCATCACGCTGCTGTTGATCGTGACGCAGGAGATGTGTTCGCGCATGGGCGCGGTCACCGGCAAAGGCCTTTCCGATCTGATCCGCGAAGAGTTCGGCCTGCGGACCACGTTTTTCCTGATGATCGCGCTGGTGGTCACCAATTTCACCAATGTCATCGCCGAATTCGCGGGTATCGCCAGCTCGCTGGAGCTGTTTCACATCAGCCGCTATATTTCGGTGCCGATCTGCGCCGTCGCGGTCTGGTTTCTGGTGGTGCGCGGCAACTATCGCAGCGTCGAAAAGATCTTTCTCGTCGCCTGCGGCTTGTACGTCACCTACATTGTTTCCGCATTCCTGCTGAAGCCGGATTGGAAAGAAGCGGCCATCTACAGCGTCAAGCCGATCCTGATGTTCGATACCGACTACATCACCATGCTGATCGCGATGGTGGGCACCTCCATCGCGCCGTGGATGCAGTTCTATCTTGCAGTCGGCCATCGTGGAGAAGGGAATCACGGCCAAGGAGTACGTGCAATCGCGGATTGAAGTGGTAGTCGGCTGCATTTTGACGGACGTGGTTGCGTTCTTCATCATCGTGTCCTGCGCCACGGCCATCTGGGCGCACGGTCCCAAAGATATCAACGACGCCGCCGATGCCGCCGTGGCACTGAAGCCGTTCGGACAATACGCCTATCGTCTTGTTCAGCGCCGGCCTGTTCAACGCGTCTTTTTTCGCGGCCTGCATTTTGCCGCTTTCCACGGTGTTCACGGTGTGCGAGGGCCTGGGCTTTGAATCGGGCGTGGACAAGCGCTTTCACGAAGCGCCCGAGTTCTACTGGCTGTACACGCTGCTGGTGGTGCTGGGCGCGGGCGTGATTCTGTGGCCGAATTTTCCGCTGGTCAAGATGATTCTGGCGTCGCAGGTGCTCAACGGCGTGCTGCTGCCGTTCGTGCTGATCTACATGGTGCTGCTGATCAACAAGAAGGGCCTGATGAAGGAGTGGACCAATTCCGCCGCTTACAACGCCGTGGCTTGGGTATCGGTGGCCATCATGATCGGGCTCACGCTCGCGCTGGCATCCATCACCGTGAAGCAGATGATGCAGCAAGCGAGCGCCGCGCCGGCCGGGCGACTCAACTCCGGTCGCCCAGATGCAACGCTACGATCCCGGCCGTCATGCGTTCAAAGCGCACATTCACGAATCCGGCTTCGCGCATCTGCTGCGCGAGACCATCGGCATCGGGAAATTTGCGGACTGATTCCGGGCAGGTAGCTGTATGCTTCCTTCGAGCCCGAAATCATTCCTCCGATCGTCGGCAAAATCGCTCGCGAATAGAATCCGTAAAGTTCCGCGATCAACGCGATTCGGCGGTGTGGAGAATTCGAGAATCGCGAGCGTGCCGCCGGGCTTCAAGATCCGCCGCAACTCGCTCAAGCCCCCGCGGTAGTTGCTGAGATTGCGGAATCCGAACGCGATCGTCACCAGATCGAACGAAGCGCCGGCGATCGGAAGCCGGAGCGCGTCGGCTTCAAACCAACGGCCATGGCCACGTTTTGCGTTTTAGCGCTGCTACCAGCATCGGATGAGAGAAGTCGCTGCCGAAAACATGACGCGGACCGGCGCGCGCGATTCAAGCGCCAGCGTCAAATCGCCGGTTCCGCAGCACACGTCCAAAACGCGCGCGCCGGGCCGTTCCAGAATCCGGCGGACCTGCGACACCGTGCGCGCGCGCCAGTAACGATCGATATTCAGTCGACAGCAGATGATTCAGCAGGTCGTAGCGCGGGGCGATGCGGCCGAACATGCCGCGCACCCAGCCGAAGCTTGCTGCTCCGTCTCCGCGCCGGCCGGCGTGGTGCCTGGGGGCGTCTGCGTCAGCAAGCCAGCGCTTCCTCGATCGCCGCGGCGACGTTCCGCTCCTGCGACGTCGGCGGTGATTTTCACCGCGCCGATGCGCTCCGGCAGAACGAAATGAATCTTGCCCTGCACGGTCTTCTTGTCGCTCTTCAGGCGCGCGGCAATGCGCGCCGGATCGATGCCCGCCAGCGACGGCAGCGGACCGTAGGAATCCACGCAGCGCAGAATCTCTTGCGTGTCCTCGGCCGGAAAGCAAACGCTCCATTTCGCGCCAGCAGCGTCGCGGCTTTCATCCCCCACGCCACCGCTTCGCCGTGCAGAAACTGCGAATAGCCGGTCTCGGCTTCGAGCGCGTGCCCGAAGGTATGGCCGAAATTGAGGATGCGCCGGCGGTCCTGTTCCTTCTCGTCTCCCGACACCACCTCGGCTTTGATGCGCACCGAATCGCAAATCATGCGATCCACCACGTCGGGCGCATGCGCCAGCACGCGCTGCGGCTCGCGGCTCATCAGATGGAACAGATCGGCGTCGGCGATCACGCCATGTTTGATGATCTCGAACAAGCCCGCGCGATATTCGCGTTCCGGCAAAGTGTCGAGCACGGCCGGATCGATTATCACCGCCAGCGGCTGATGAAAGCTGCCGATCAGGTTCTTGCCGCGATGCGAGATTCACGCCCGTTTTGCCGCCCACCGCCGCGTCCACCTGCGCCAGCAAAGTGGTCGGCACTTGAATCACCGGAATGCCGCGCATGAAAATCGCGGCCAGAAATCCCGCGACGTCGGTGAGAATGCCGCCGCCGAATGCCACGATGATGCTGGATCGGTCGCCGCCGCGCGCCACCATCTGCTCGGCCAGCGTCTCCACTTCGGCCAGGCGCTTGCGCGGCTCGCCGCCGGGAAAAAACAAAACCTCGGGCTCGCCCAGAGCACGCCGCGAGCGCATGCGCCATGCAGTTTCCAAACGTCTTCGGTCGAGATCAGAAAAACCTTGCCGGCGCGCTTCGGGATGTATTCGCGCACGTTCGCGAGGCCGCCGCGTTCTACCAGCACGGGGTAGCGGCAATGTGGCGTCTCGACGAAATAGGACGGCATACAATCGTTGTACCATGTGGGTATCGCAAGTCTCCCCCCATCTAAAAATCCTGATTTCTTGGTGATCGGCGCCGGTGTTGCCGGGCTGCGCGCTGCCATCGAACTGGCCGAAGCCGGCCGGGTGCTGGTGGTCGCTAAGGAAAGCCTCAAGGAATCGTCCTCGGAATATGCGCAAGGCGGAATCGCAGTCGCGCTCAGCGACGACGACGAAGTTTCCCTGCACGAGCAAGACACCATCCGCGCGGGCGACGGGCTTTCCAATCCCGAGGCCGTGCGAGTGTTGGTGGAAGAAGGGCCGGCGCGGATTGAAGAGCTGATCGCGTGGGGCGCCGAATTCGATCGCGAAGGATCGAAGCTCTTGTTCGCGCGCGAGGGCGCGCACAGCCGCAGCCGCGTGTTGCACGCGCACGGCGATTCCACCGGGCAAGAGATCGCGCGGACGCTGTTTCGCAAAGCGTCGTCGCTTCCGAATGTCGAATTTCGCAGCTTCGCCGCGATGACGGATCTGCTGGTGGATGGATCGGGTGGCGTTGCAGGCGCGGTGGTGCTGGAAGAATCGTCGGGGCAGCTGCTTTCAATTCGCGCGCGTGCGGTCTTGCTTGCCACTGGCGGTCTGGGACGCGTGTTTCGCGAGACCACCAATCCCGCATGTGGCCACCGGCGACGGCGTCGCGGCCGCCTATCGCGCGGGCGCCGAGATCAGCGATCTGGAGTTCGTGCAGTTTCATCCCACCGCGCTGCACGTCGCGGGCGCGCCGCGCTTTCTGCTGTCTGAAGCGTTGCGCGGCGAGGGCGCGGTCCTGCGCAACGCGGCGGGCGAGCGCTTCATGGAGCGCTACCATCCAATGAAGGAACTGGCGGCGCGCGATGTTGTGTCCCGCGCGATTGTCAGCGAAATCGAACGCACCGGCGCCGAGCATGTGTTTCTGGATCTCACCGCGCTCGGCGGTGAACACATCCGCGCGCGCTTTCCCCGCATCTATGAAACCTGTTTGCGCTATGGCGTGGATCTGGCACTCCAACCCGCGCCCGTACATCCGGCGGCGCACTACGCGATGGGCGGCGTGCGAACGGACCTGGACGGCCGGGCCAATCTGCACCATCTTTACGCGGCGGGTGAGGCGGCCTGCACCGGAGTCCACGGCGCGAATCGTCTGGCGAGCAATTCGCTGCTCGAAGGCGTAGTGTTCGGCCTGCGTGCGGGACGCGCCATGCGCGAAGCCGGCGAGGTTTTGCACGCCGCGGAGACCTGTGAAGCAAAGCGTCCCCAGATGGACGAGAACACTCTGCGTGCGTTAACCTGGCGCGATTGCGGGATCGTCCGAACGGGCGCCGGGTTATCCCAGGCGCTCGAAAAGCTGGATCAAGCCGCTTGCACCGTGCCCTGCACTGCCGTAGCGGATTATGAACTGCGAAACATGCATACCGTGGCGCGTTTGATCGCTCAGAGCGCGCTGGCTCGCCGGGAAAGCCGCGGAGGCCACTATCGCTCGGACTTTCCATCCAAAGACGAAGCGTTCCGCAAGCATTCCGTAGTTTCCGGCGGCAGCGGCGTCCGTTTTGAGGAACCTGCGGTAAAATGAAAGCTCCACCGCATTGCGGCGCTGTTCCAGGGAATTGAGAATCAATCCAACATGAAAGAACGAATACGTTCCACGACCATCCTGTGCGTGCGCCGGGACGGCAAAGTGGTGATGGCCGGCGACGGCCAGGTGACGCTCGGCTCAGGAAGTGCTGAAAGCCTCCGCCAAGAAGCTGCGCCGGCTCTACAACGACAAGATTCTCGCCGGATTTGCCGGCTCCACGGCCGACGCCTTCGCGCTGTTCGCGCGCTTTGAAGCCAAGCTCGAACAGTTCAACGGCAACCTGCCGCGCTCGGTGGTGGAACTCGCCAAGGAATGGCGCACCGACCGCGTGCTGCGCCATCTGGAAGCGCTGCTGCTGGTGGCCGATCACGGCGAATACCTACATCGTCAGCGGCAACGGCGACGTGATCGAGCCGGATGGCGAGATCGCGGCCATCGGCTCCGGCGGCCCCTTCGCCAAGGCCGCGGCCACCGCGCTGATCGAAAATACTAAACTGGGAGCGAGAGAAATCGCCGAGAAGGCGATGAAGATCGCCGGGCAGATCTGCATCTACACCAACGAGAACGTGATCTTTGAGGAACTGGGCTAAGTATGGTGATCTATCTTCCCGGCCAGGCGCTCGACGAAACGCCGCTGCTCGACGAGCTGACGCCGCGCGAGATCGTCCGCGAGCTCGACAAGTACGTCATCGGCCAGGCCGACGCCAAGCGCGCCGTCGCCATCGCGCTGCGCAACCGCATCCGCCGCCAGAAGCTGGAGCCCGAGATGGCCGATGAGGTGATGCCCAAGAACATCCTCATGATCGGGCCCACCGGCGTGGGCAAAACCGAGATCGCGCGGCGCCTCGCCAAGCTCGCCAATTCGCCGTTCCTGAAAGTGGAGGCGAGCAAGTTCACCGAAGTCGGCTATGTCGGCCGCGACGTGGAATCCATGATTCGCGATCTGGTGGATATCGCCATCGACATGGTGCGCGAGGAGCGGCTGGAAGAAGTGGCCGAGCGCGCCGAGAAGAACGCCGAGGAGCGCCTGCTCGATCTGCTGATGCCGCCGCAGCCGGAAGCCTCGGAAAGCGCCGAGCGCACGCGCGAAAAACTGCGCGAAAAACTGCGCGCCGGCAAGCTGGACGACCGCATGGTGGAAATCGACGTGAGCGAGCGCGGGCCGACGTTTGAGATCAGCACCAACACCGGCATCGAAGAAATGGACATCAATCTCAAGGACGTCCTGCCGGGCCTGTTCGGCCAGCGCACCCGCAAGCGCAAAATGCGCGTGGCCGAAGCCGCCGAATACCTGGTGCAGGAAGAAGAGCAGAAGCTGATCGACATGGATCAGGTGACGCGCGTCGCCCTCGAGCGCGTGGAGCGCAGCGGCATCGTCTTCCTGGACGAGATCGACAAGATCGCCGGGCGCGAGGGCGGCCACGGCCCCGACGTCAGCCGCGAAGGCGTGCAGCGCGACATTCTGCCGATCGTCGAAGGCACCACGGTCAACACGCGCCACGGCTTCGTGCGCACGGATCACATTCTGTTCATCGCCGCCGGCGCGTTCCATGTTTCCAAGCCCAGCGACCTGATTCCCGAGCTGCAGGGCCGCTTCCCCATTCGCGTGGAGCTGAAATCGCTCACCGAAGCCGATTTCATTCGCATTCTGAAGGAGCCGAAGAACGCGCTGGTCAAGCAATACATGGCGCTGCTCGATACCGAAGGCATCAAGCTCGCGTTCACCGACGACGCCATCGAACAGATTGCCGGCTTCGCGGCGCGCGTCAACGAAACGTCGGAAAACATCGGCGCGCGGCGCCTGCACACCATCATGGAGAAGCTGCTCGAAGAGATTTCCTTCGCCGGGCCCGACCTCAAAAAGAAGAACGTCCGCATCGACGCCGCCTACGTGCGCAAGCAACTGGCCGACATCGTGAAAGATCAGGACCTCAGCCGGTACATCCTGTAGCCGATGCGCAGCGCCGGCCGCGATTCTTTGCGCTACCTGTGTGCGCTGCTTGGCCGGCTGCGGTCCAGGTGGGCGAACCGCTGTATCCCGCCTTGAGAATTCCCAGCGCGTCACCGACCTGACGGTGGTGGAGCACGGCCCGAATCTCGATTTCAATTTCACCATCCGCCGCTCACCACCGAAGGCCTGCCGCTTAAGGAAATCGGCGGCGTCGATTTGCGCGTCGGCCCGAACCCGCCGAATGGCTGGAACCAGGACGAATGGGCCGAACAGCGTCGACTCAGCGTCGACGTGCCCACGCCCGCCGGCGCCTGGCCCCGTGCATGCCCAGATTCCGGCGAGCAAGTTTCATCGGCAAGGAAGTGGTCGTCGGCGGTGCGTGTCACAAATCCCAAGGGAAGCGATGTCGGGTGGTCCGACTCCAAGACCTTCCAGGTGCGAGCCGCCGCTCGCCGACCCCATCCGACTTCCATGTGCGGCCGACCGGAAAGGGTGTGGCACTCACCTGGAACGCGATCCGGCATCAGCGAATTTCGCATCTTTCGTAAGACCGAGCAAGAACAAAGGCCGATGTTGCTCGCCACGGCGACGGAGCCGAACTACCTCGACATCAGCGCTGAGTATCGGCAAAACCTATCAGTATTCCATTCAAGCGGTGCGCGACAAAGTCGAGAGCGACGTCGCGGGGCCGGTGACGATCACGCCCATGGACATCTTCCCGCCCGGCGGTTCCATCAGGCCTGACTGCTTCCCTCGGCTCGGCACTATCGAATTGGCCTGGAACCGGAACACGGAGTCCGATTTCAAGGAATATCGCGTGTTCCGTTCCGAAGAAGGCGGGCCGTTCGTCGAGATCGCGCATGGATTGGATGCGCCCAGCTTATTCCGATCACGCCGTTCAAAGCGGCAAACACTATCGCTATGAGGTTTCGGCCGTGGACCAGACTCGGCAATGCGAGCGCTCCCAGCGCGCCCGTGGAGCATTGCTCCGTGAAACCGCCATGAAAATCGCTCGCTATACCTTGAATCGAACATCTCGCGCCTGGGCCGGCGACGATCATCCGGATGTTCTGCGCGGCGATCTTCGGCCATCTTCCCGCGGGCGCGCGGCTGCTGCCGCCGTGCTCGCCGTCGAAAATCGTGTGCGTCGGCCGCAATTATGCCGAGCACGCCAAGGAGATTGGGCAATGGAGGTGCCGCCGGAGCCGACCATTTTCCTGAAGCCTCCGTCGTCGCTGCTCGCCTCGGGCGACGCGATCGTTTATCCGCGGCTCACCGAGCGCCTGGATTACGAAGGCGAATTCGGCGTGGTGATCGGACGCCGCGCGCGCAATCGTGAAAAGCTCCGACGCATCGGATTACATCCTGGGCTACACGCTGCGTCAACGATGTCACCGCGCGCGATCTGCAACGCAAGGACGGCCAGTGGACGCGCGGCAAAGGATTCGATACGTTTTGCCCGGTTGGGCCCTGCATCGTCCCGCGCGACGAAGTGAATCCGAACAGCTTGCGAGTGCGCACATTCGTCGATGGCGCAGAAGAAACAGGACGCGCCGATTACGGAAATGATCTTCAGCGTCGATGATATAATCGCGTACGTAAGCGCCTTTATGACGCTGGAGCCGGGGGATTTGATCGCAACAGGCACTCCGTCCGGTGTTGGGCCCGCTGCAGCCGGGTTCGCAAGTCCGCGTGGAAATCGAAGGCGTTGGGGTGCTGGAGAATACGTCATCGCAGAGGATGAATCGTGAGATTTTTCCCAGGAAAAGTTACAAGGGAGCGGTGTTCCCGCGCTAGCAACGTGTCCAAAGCGTCCGGACCTTTCCCATCACGCAAGCGGTTGTGATCGGCGCCGTGTCGCTGCCGGTGATCGCCGCGGGAGTCTTACGTGGTGCTGCGCATCCGGCGCAAGCCGAAAGATAAGGAACAGCTCCGCCGGCTGGAAGTGAACACGCAACGGCCGGCTGGGCGACGCCACCATCACTCGAAATCACCGAAGACGCGATCTTCTACGAATACTCGGTGCGCGGCATGACCTACACCGCTTCCCAGGACATCTCGCAATTGCGCGAACTGATTCCGGCCGATTCGCATCGCCTGATCGGCCGGCCGGCATCGCTCAAATATTCATCGCAAAATCCAGCGAATTCCATTCTGTTGTGCGAAGAATGGTCCGGATCTGCGGGCCGGGCCGGCCAATCAGCCATCCGGATTGGTGTCGTAGGAACTTTTCGTTCGACGCCTAGTGTCCAAGTTTGCGTGGCGATGCAAATGGGTTCCCGCAAAACGGCGGCGGTGATCAACGTTACGCCGCTGAGCATCGAGCAAGCAGATGATCGATATTCTGTTGGTTCTGCTCATCACCTTCATGCTCTTGCCCAACCGCACCAAGGGACTGCCCGCGGAGGTGCCCGAACCGGCGCCGGATAACGCAGTCCGCGCTGGCCAAGCCGCTCGGCAGCGTGCTGCGCATTCGCAAGGACCGCTCCATCGACATCAGACTCGCAGCCGGTGCTGGCGCTCCAACTGGAAGGGCGTCTGAAGGCTGCTCTCCACAACCCGGCCGGGCGGCGTCCTGTTCATCTCGGGCGCGCGCGAGCTGGAGTATGCCGACGTCGCTTCGGTCATCGATATCGCGCGTGGAGCTGGTTTCCCCCGGGTAGGGCTGCTGACCGAAAAGCCAGGGCCGTGAATGGTATAGTTGGCAGTTGGCGCGGCATTCGCGCGATCACGGAGGCGGAGAATGATGAACGACAAATACTATCGAGAGAACGAGTGGTGGGTCAGCCCTTATAACTTTGTTCCGGAAGTGCGATCGACGTTCCAACTGCCCGCGCGCGTCAGCATTCACGATGCCACGCTGCGCGATGGCGAGCAGACGCCGGGCGTGGTGTTCAGCGTCGCGGATAAAGTCGCGATCGCCGAGAAGCTGGCCGAAATCGGCGTGGACCGCATCGAAGCCGGCATGCCGGCGGTCTCCGAGCAGGATTTCCAGGCCATCAAGGAGATCTCGCGGCTGGGGCTGAAGTCGAAGATCTACACCTTCGCGCGCGCCATCAACTCCGATATCGACAAGGCGCTCGAATGCGGCTGCCACGGCGTGATCATCGAGATCCCGATCGGGTATCCCAAGCTCAAATACCAGTTCAAGTGGACCTGGGAAGACGTGCTGAAGAAGAGCATCGGCGTGATCAACTATGCCAAGTCGCGCGGCATGCACGTGGTGTATTTCCCGTACGACACCACGCGCGCGCGCGAGGAAGATCTCACCAATCTGCTGACGCGCATGATGCAGGAAGCGCCGCCGGATTCGGTGGGCGTGGTGGACACCATGGGCTGCGTGCTGCCGGAAGCGATGAAGTATCTGGTGCGCCTGGTGAAATCGATCACCAAGCTTCCGGTGGAAGTGCACACGCACAACGATTTCGGCATGGCCGTGGCGACCGAGCTGGCGGGCGTCGAAGCCGGCGCCGAAGTGGTGCATAGCTGCGCCAACGGACTTGGGCGAGCGGACCGGCAACGCGGCGCTCGAAGAGCTGATTGTCGCGCTGCATGTGCTGTATGGCTACGACACGCAGTACAACCTGGCCAAGCTTCCCGAGCTCGGCGAACTGGTCAGCCGCATCAGCCGGTTCGACATCGCGCTGAACAAGCCGATCCTGGGCGAGCGCAATTTCACGCGCGAATCCGGCATCGGCGTGGATCTGGTGGTGAAGGAGCCGCTGGCGATGTTCGGCACGCATCCCGCGCTGACCGGCCGCACGCGGCGAAGTGGTGCTGGGCAAGAAGAGCGGCAAAGCGTCCATCACTTACAATCTGGAAAAGATGGGCATCACCGATGCCGACGACGAAGCCGTTTCCGAGATGCTGAAGCGCGTCAAGGACAAAGGCATCGAGAAGCGCGGCCTGCTGAGCCGACGGACGAGTTCCGCGAGATCGTCGAAGACGTACTCGTTGCCAAGCGCTAGGCCCAGAGTCACTCTCACTTTCGACAACGGGCCGGAGCCGCAAGTCACGCCGGCTGGTGCTGGATTGCCTGGCCAGACACAGATGCGAAGGCGACCTTCTTCGTGATGGGGCGGAAGGCGATTACGCCCGAGGGCTCGGCACTGGTGCGGCGCGCGAGTCGCGGAAGGCCACTGGATCGGCAATCATACGTTCAGCCATGCGGCGCCGCTCGGGCGGCTGGATACTGCGGCCGCGCTCGCCGATTTTGAAAAGGCGGAGGCTGCTCTGGCCTGGATCCGACAGCCACGGAAGCTGTTTCGTCCGCCCGGATCCGGTGAGCTCGGCAAGCACCTGCTGCAACCCGCGGTGGTGGAAAAGCTCCAAGCCGGCGGCTACACCTGCGTCTTGTGGAACTCGGTGCCTCGCGACTGGCTGGACCCGGAAGGCTGGCTGGATCGCGCGCTCGCCGATTACCAGTCACGCGATTGGACGCTCCTGGTGCTGCACGACCTGCCCACTGGCGCGATGGCGCATCTGGAGGAATTCCTCGCCCGCCTGGAGCGCGCAGGCGCCGAACTGACGCAGGAATTTCCGCCGGACTGTGTTCCAATCGTCGACGGCAAGGTTGTTTTGCCTCTCGATCCCTACATGAACGGCTGAAAACCACCGCCGGCCGGTGCCGCGCGGCCAGGGATCTTTTCGTTTCCACGCCAATTCAAGCAGTTAGCGTTGGCAATCCGCGTGCCTTTATCAGGTGCGTAAGGAGGAAAAGAAAATGAAAAAGAAAATTTTAGTGGGATTGCTTCTAGCGGGCAGCACGATGTTCGCCGCTCCGCGTGTTTCGTTTGGTGTCAGCTTCGGGGCCCCGGGCCCCGTGGTGGTTGCGCCTCCGGTATATGCGGCCGTGCCTCCGTGCCCTGGTCCCGGCTATGTATTCGTGAATGGCTACTGGCAATTCCAAGGTGTCCAGCGCGATCGGGACAGGGACTTTCGTCCGGCGCCGGAGCATTTCGAACATGCGCGGCAGTTCGAACATTCTGACCGAAACGCCGAGCATTTTCGCCGCTAGCCATGTTGTTCACAGCTAGCCGCGTTGTTCACAGCTAGCCGCGTTGTTCGCAGCTAGCCGCGTTTTTCGCCGCTAATGCCCCGGGGGGCGGCGAGCGCCCGGCCGATACGCGAGGCTTCTCCGCGCGTGCCCGGTATCGGCCGGCGAGGCTGGAATCCCCTAGGTTTCGGACCCGCCTTGGTGTACAATTCTGGACACAGTAATTCATACTGCGCCAGTGGGCCGCCCGGCCGTGGGCCCTCGTCGGACTCGCCTGATTCCTCGACACGCCTTTTGGCGGCGAACCAAGATCGAGGTGCCGGTTGAGTTCCAAGACCATTCTCTTGATTGAGGACAATCCGAGCGATATCGCTCTCACCAAGCGCGCTCTGGAAAAGGCCCGCATCGCCAACCAATTGGTGATCGCCGAAGACGGCCAGGAAGCATTGGATTACTTGTTGGGCATTGGCGCGCACGCCGGCCGCGATCCCACCGATCAGCCCATGCTCACGCTGCTGGATCTAAAACTCCCCAAGATTCCAGGCCTTGAGGTGCTGAAGAGATTGCGCTCCGATGCCAGAACACGGCGCATACCGGTGGTGATTCTCACCTCCTCCAACGAAGAGCAGGATGTAGCCGGCAGCTACGATCTGGGCATCAACAGCTACATCCGCAAGCCCGTGGATTTCAGTCAATTCGCGCACGCGGTGGAACAACTTGGTTTGTACTGGCTGGTTTTGAATGAGCCGCCCCCGCCGCTGGAGGAACGATGAGCGAGCTTTTGCGCGTATTGCAGGTGGAAGATTCGCCCGGCGATGCGTTGCTCACAGAGCGCTCTCTGACGAAGGCCGGTTACACGGTGTATTTCGAACGTGTGGTGAACGCGGCAGAGATGGTGGCGGCCTTGGCGAAACAGCCCTGGGACATGATCATCGCGGACTATCGCCTGCCGGAGTTCGATGCCCCGTCCGCGCTGGCGCTTTTGCAAGAGAGCGGCCTCGATATTCCATTCATTGTGGTCTCGGGCGGGCTGGGTGAGGAACTGGCCGTGGCCATGATGAGGGCCGGAGCCCAGGATTATCTGCTGAAGGGCAATCTGGCGCGTCTGGCTCCCGCGGTAGAGCGCGAGATTCGGGACGCCCACACACGCCGGCAACGCGAAGAGGCGGAGCGGGCGCTCAACAAATCCGAAGAACGGTTGACGGCGCAGGGAGCTGCGATGCAAGTTCAAACGGACCTGTTGCAGCAGAGGGAAACCATGCTGCGGGAAATCCACCATCGCGTGAAAAACAACATGCAAGTGATGTCCAGCCTGCTCAGCTTGCAATCGCGCGTGGCTTCCAATCCCGAGATCAGCCGGATGCTGGAGCAGAATCAGAATCGGATTCAGTCCATGGCTTTGCTGCACGAGCTTTTATATCAATCCGACGACCTGGCAGTGGTGGATTTCTCCAAGTATATTCGGCGCATGGTGGACCATCTGTTTCGTTCTTATGGAGTGGACACCCGGAAAATCCGCCTCCATACCGAGCTGGACGCGGTGGGGCTGGAACTGGACGATGCGCTTCCGTGCGGACTGCTGATCAGCGAAGTGATCTCCAATTGCTTGAAACACGGCTTTCCGGACGGCCGCGAAGGCGAGGTGCGTATTCGCTTGCGGTGCCAATCTCCAACAGCGGTGGTTTTGGTGCTGTCCGACACGGGCGTTGGCCTCCCGGGCGATCTGGACTGGACGACTACCCGATCTCTGGGTCTGCGACTGGTGAGATCTCTGGCTCAGCAGTTGCAGGCCAGCTTGGAGATTCGGTCGCAAGGAGGCGCCGAAGTCCATCTGGCCTTTACGCCCAAGCACAAGGACACTCCGCAGTCCCTATCAAACGCGGGCGGCGCGCGCTAGCATGAGCCAGCCGGCGGCACTGGATCAGCGGAGCCTGGCTCTGCAGTCCCTTGGAGTCCGCCGCTACGTCCTGGCCGGATTGTCGGTGTTGGCCGGTATCGGCGCAGAAGCGGCGCTGTTTCCAAGTCCCATCCTGGCGATTCCACTGCTGGTCTCTCTGCTGGCCGTGATTGCCACTGCCTGCCTGGCCGGCCGCGGCCCGGCATTATTCGCCACTGCCGCCAATCTTCTGGTCAATTGCTACTTTTTCGCGGAGCCGCGATTCAGTTTTGCTGTCGCCAGCCCAGCCGATATCGGAAGCTTGATCGCGTTCGTGTGCGCGGGTGCCGGCGTTAGTCTGCTCAGCCGCCAGCTCTCCCGCGCGCGTCATTTCCCGCGCGTGGCGATGATGCTCGCTTCGTCGCTGTTCCTGGTGATTGTGGCGGTGCTGGTGTGGTTTGATTTCGCGAATGCACGGGAATCAGAAGGTCAAATTGAGCACACCTAC
>CAVXGM010000034.1:0-38951 GCA_963761265.1 Bryobacterales bacterium | reverse complement strand
CGCGGCGACATCCGCGCGCAGCGGACAGTTTGGAAGCCGGCCTGGAGGTTTCGGCTCTCAAACGTCGCGCACCGGCCCAACCTACGGCGGCGAGCGCGGGTTTCGCTCAACACCCTCTTCGAGCCGCAACTACGGAGGCGGTAGCACGCCGGCGTACCGCTCCAGTCGTTCGTTCGGTGGTCAGGCGTACGGCGGTCAGGCTTTCCGCTCCAGCCCTTCCTATAGCCGCGGCTACAGCGGAGCCCGAAGTATGCCCGCTTATCGCTCTGCCCCCTCTTTCGGGGGAAACGCGTTTCACTCCAGTCGTTCTTTCGGAGGAGGAGGCGGCGGATCTCGCAGCTTTAGCAGCGGAGGCGGCTTCCATGGTGGAGGCGGCGGAGGCGGCTTCCACGGTGGTGGTGGCGGCGGTTTCCACGGTGGTGGTGGCGGTCATGGCGGAGGCCGCCGTTAGCGTTCCGGCTACCCGGGACTACCAACGCAAGGCGTCTGAATATACCGGCCTCAGAGTATGGGACCGGCTCCGAAAGCGCGGTACCGTCAGTTGACGGAGCGGTGATCGCCGGGAATGGCCTCCTCCGACCAAACCGGCCCCCCCTGCCGCTCCGGGAAATTGAGGTACAGTCCGTGCCCAACCCCGGCCGCGATTCCCTCCGATCGCAGCGGCGCGCGTTTCTCCCGATAATCGAAAGAATCGTTCCACTGCTTGCGCTGCTGTCGGCCACCGTGGCTGGAGCGGCGTTCGGCGATCAGGCTCCTCCAGCTCCGCGCGGGCTGGAATCACTGCTGGAAATGAGCGGGCAGATGCGCTCACTGTCCCAGCAGGTGGCGCCCGCCGTAGTGCAAATCCTGGTCAGCGGCTACGATCTCAACGATTCGGAACCCGGCCACCCGGTGAGCTTAGTTGGACGAGAGAAATCCATTGGATCGGGAGTGATCGTGGATGCGGACGGCTACATCATGACCAACGCGCATGTCATCAAAGGCGCCGTCAGCATCCGGGTAGTGATGACGGAAGCATCGCTTCCCGACGAGACACCGGATGATCCCAGCCAGCTCCGAACCGTCGACGCCAAGATTATCGGCATTGACGAGGAATCGGATCTCGCGCTCTTGAAGGTCAATGAAAAGAGGCTGCCTACCCTGCAATTCATGAACTCCGATCGTCTGCGCCAGGGCGACCTGGTGCTTGCAATCGGCGCACCCATGGGACTGCGAAATTCCGTTTCCTTTGGGGTAGTGAGCTCGCCTGACCGCTCCGTGGGTGAGTATAATCCCATGGTCTACATTCAGACCGACGCCTCCATCAATCCGGGCAACAGTGGAGGAGCGTTGGTGAATATGAACGGACTATTGGCAGGACTCAACGCGTTTATCGTCTCCCAATCCGGCGGTAACGAGGGGGTTGGATTCGCCATTCCGGCCAATACGGTCCGAGACGTCTATCGTCAGTTGCGCAAAGAGGGGCGCGTGAGCCGCGGAGAGATTGGGATGTATGCGCAGGACATTAGCTTCGTGATGGCGAAAGGGCTGTCGCTGGCTCGCGACCACGGAGTAATCGTCTCCGATGTGGTGCCGGATGGGCCCGCCGATCGCGCCGGCCTGAAGCGCAAAGATATAATCCTGTCTCTGGATGGAGAAAAAATAGTTTCCGCCGCGCAAATGGAAAATCACATCTTCCGCCGCCAGGCCGGCGACGAATTAGAACTGCGCATTCTGCGCGGCCGAGAGGAGTTGAAGATCGCTCCCACGGTGCGTGAGCGTCAGGATAGAGCCAGCCTTCTCGAACATTTGGTGCACCCGGAAAAGAATCTCATTTCTCGCCTGGGTGTTCTGTGTATCCAGATTGACAAGGAAGTCGCTGCCAAGATTCCCGGGCTCAGGCGTGAATACGGGCTGATTGTCGCCGCCAAGACATCGGGAGGCGAATCTCAATCCATCGATCTGCAGCCTGGCGACATTATCGACTCTCTCAATAATTCGCCGGTGGCGCTTTTGGATTCTTTTCGAACGGCGCTGAACCAAATGAAGCCAGGCGACCCCGTGGTGCTCCAAATCGAGCGCGATGGACGGTTCCAGTATCTCGCTTTTGAACTGGACCGCTGAGCAACCGGGCGGCCGCCAGACGCCTATTTTCGCAATTCCGCGTGCGTCTGCAAATAACCGAGCACGTTGGCCCGCGACAGCACACCGTCCAAATGATTGTTGGAAACCACCGGAAGCTGATTGAGATCGTAGCGGCTCATCGTCTCCAGCGCGCTCAGGAGCGGAGCGTCCGGCGTCAACGAGTGCAAATCCTCCAGCGGACGCATGATGTCGTGCAGCGTGGTGAAGGGCCATTTCGCCCGCTCCACCTCCTTCACCTCATGCGGCGTGACCAAGCCGGTGATCTCGCCCTTTTCCATCACGATGAAACAGCGCTGCCCGGTGCGCAGCAGCTTCTCATCGACGAAGTTCTGCACGTTCAGCCATCCGTCCACGGTGGGGCAGTCGCGCGTCATCACGTCCGCTACGCGCACGCCTTTCAGCGCGTCGCTCACGCCCACTTGCATATCGCTCTCGCGCGCAGCCTGCAGCAGAAACCAGCCGATGAAGGCGATCCACAGACCTCCGAATCCCGCGCCGCCGAAGAATTCAAAGATACCGACCGCGATGAAGCCGAACGCAACCACTTGGCCGATTCTGGCGGCCAATCGCGTGGAGCGGTCCGCATTGCCCGTCTTCCACCAAATGATGGCCCGCAACACGCGGCCGCCGTCGAGAGGATATCCCGGAATCAGGTTGAAAACGCCCAGCATGAGATTGATGTATCCCAGCCACTGCAGCATGGCCATCCATGGATCGGAGGAAGGCTGCCCGATCACGCGCGCCAGGCCAACGCATATTCCTCCGATGACCGACGCTGGTCAGCGGTCCCACGAACGCCATCCAGAATTCCAGCTTGGCGCTGGTCGGATTTTTCTCGATTTGCGAGACGCCGCCCGAGAGCGAACAGCGTGATCTCCCTCACCGGCAATCCGTGTGACGTCGCCACCAGCGAGTGCGCCAGTTCGTGCAGCAGAAGCGAGACGAAGAACAGAATCGCGGTGGCAACGGCCATGGTCAGGATCACCTGATCGCCCCAGCCGGGATTGCTGGCGTGGAATTGCGAAGAGAGTGAATAGACGATGAGGAGCGCGATCAGAAACCAGCTATAGTGCAGCCCGATCTCGATCCCGAAGATTCTTCCGAGCTTGATCTGTGATCGCAAGGGCTGTCTCGCCTGAAAGTTCTGTTTGGGCTTCCAGAGCCAACGGATCAAAACGATCCGACCGCCATCATAACATCCAACGGTTTCAAAAAAACCAGGGTATCGAGTATTGCTCCTGGCCCTGCGGAGGAGCGGACGATGCCGATGAAGATTTCCGAAATTGGAGAGCAGCGTGCTGCGTCCACACTCAGACTGGCCGTCTGGAAGGCTGAGCCGCTTCCCATTTGCAGAAACCGCGCATTTTTCGCGATCATTCGCTATGAACCACCAAGGAGCAGACTGATGAGGCCTTCCTCTATGCACTATTTTCCGCTGGCGTGGCCGTTTCTTCTGGTTCTCGCGCTTCTATTTTTTGCTGTGGTCGCGCTGGTGGAACTGGGATTGCTGAAGTATGCCTACGAGCGAATGGGTGTCCCGCCCCGATACGTCTTCGCGGTGCTTTTGTTCTCTCTGCTCGGAAGCGCCGTCAATATTCCGGTCGTTGAGCTGCCGCCCGAACGGATGGTTTCAGGCCGGGTGGTTGACTTTTTCGGCGTCAGCTACGTCGTCCCGGTTGTGCAGGAGTCGCCGGGAACCATTATTGCGGTGAACGTAGGCGGCGCCTTGATTCCTGTGATTCTTTCGCTCTACCTGCTGTTCAAGAACAAGTTCTACGCACGAGCCCTCGTGGCGGTGATTGCCGTTGCGTTCGTGGTCCACCTCTTCGCTTACCCGCTGCGTGGAGTGGGCATCAGCGTTCCGATCTTTATCCCGCCGCTGGTCGCGGCATTCGCCGCCATGGTGCTGGCCTGGCGCCAGGCGGCTCCACTGGCGTACATAGCGGGAAGCTTGGGGACATTGATTGGCGCCGATTTGCTGAATTTGGGCAAAGTCCAGGGCCTGGGAGCGCCCATCGCGTCGATTGGAGGAGCCGGTACTTTTGATGGCGTCTTTTTGACCGGGATCATCGCGGTTTTACTGTCGCCGGTTGCGGGACAGCCGGGGCGCAAGACCGCCGGTGGCGACAGCTTCTAACTCCTCTACCCTCCTGATCCTATGTTGGCCCCAGAGGTGGTTGGCCCAACGGTAGGGATCTCGGCCGTTCACTTTGCCGGTCAGCGGGATGCCGCTTGGCGGCGCTATCTTGGCTCTTGATGAGGCGGCGTTGGAACATGGACCCGCTGAAGCTGGGAGGAAGAGATGAAGCGCTCACGAGTCCTGACGTTTCTCGTAGTTTTTGTTATCGCTGTAACTGTCGCCACCACCGCCGTGCCGTGGGAACGATATCCGGCTCTTGACCGGATTTTGGGAAGCGCGGAACGATCCCTGGCCCGGCCTTTGCTGCAATTGGGACAGGTGCCGATCACTCCCGCGTTTTTGATCAAAGCCATCCTCTTCCTGCTTCTTTTGGCCTTCGTAGCGCGGAAAAGCCGGCGCTTGTTCCGCCATTACATTCTGGACCGTCTGGCGATGGAGGAGGGGCACAAATACGCCCTGGAAACAGCCACGGAGTACGTGATTGTGATCGCGGGCC
This sequence comes from Bryobacterales bacterium, assembly GCA_963761265.1. GTDB lineage: Bacteria > Acidobacteriota > Terriglobia > Bryobacterales > Bryobacteraceae > Palsa-89. The sequence continues at coordinate 34,191 of CAVXGM010000034.1, read as the reverse complement.
TGGCAATCGGCCTCGAATCGGCGGGCGTAAACCTGAGCAGTCTGGCTCTTCTGGGAGGCGCTTTGGGAATCGGCGTCGGATTCGGCCTGCAGCCGATCGTCAACAACTTCGTTTCCGGATTGGTGCTGCTTTTTGAAGGGCCAGTGAAAGTAGGCGATCGTGTGGAAATCGCTCAACTGAACGGCGATGTGGTTAAGATCGGCGCGCGCAGCACCTGGGTGCGGACCAACGACAACATTATCGTGGTGATGCCCAATTCAGAATTCGTCGTCAAGCCGGTGGTCAATTGGACGGCCACGGACCGGCAAGTGCGATTTTCACTCTCCGTCGGAGTGGGATACGGAAGCGATCCCGAGCAGGTGCGGGATCTGCTCCTCCACGTGGCGGCGCAAAATCCGCATGTCCTTTCCATGCCGTCTCCCGACGTCATTTTTACCGGGTTTGGGGACAGCAGCCTCAACTTCGACTTGCGCTACTGGACGATCTCGAAAGTTCAGACGCCAAAGATCTTGAAGAGTGATTTGTATTTCGCCATTTTCCGCGCATTTAAAGAGCACGGTATCGAAATTCCGTTTCCGCAGCGCGATCTGCATTTGCGCAGCGCTTCCGCTACTGTGCGGGTGAACGCAACGCCGGATAAAGTCCAGCCACAATAGTTTCGGCCGCGCGGCTCCTGCGACCAGCGAATCTATTTCCAGCCGGGTCCCAGGCCGTAGGGAATCTGCGTGCCGATGGCTTCCACTTCCCGAATATTGCCGTTGACGATCTTGAACACTTCCGCCATCGGCATCGTAACGGGAAGACCCACGAAGTAGGGCGCCGGGCGCGTGCTGCCGTCCTTCATCGTGATCTGGGTAAGCCCCTTGTGCTGGAACATGTAGACGCCGAAGGTGAGTCCCTTCTCTTCGTCCACCACCAGAACGCGGCGCGGGCGGATGGCCGTGATCACCTGAAAAACTCCCGAGTTCATGCCGTCGGCGCAGCGTTGCGTACGCCCGCCCGGAGGCGCGCCGGGCAAGGGCGGGCCTGCCGTGCGCATGCCATTCTCCAGGCGATTGCAGTTGTCGTCAAAGGGCGCCACGGTGCCGCTGGATTGCTCAATCGCGTCGAAATATAGATTGCTGATCTTGACCAGGTCCGCGCGCGGGCGGCGCTGGGCGGGAGTTAGCGTTTCGAGCAACGCGGGGCGCGGCGTATGCAGGTTCGCCATGTTCCGCTCGTTCACATTGCGAACCACTACTGCTTCCGCTTCGGTGATCAGCCGATTGGCCACCTTGATGCGCAGCGCCAGCAGCGTGTTGCGCGGCGCTTGCCCGGGCGGCATATGCTCGGTCACTACGCCGATGAATCCAGCCGCGCTGCCTTCCGGATCGGCCAGCACGATTTTGTAGTCGGTCAAGCCGGCGGCGGTGAACCATAGGCCTTCGTTGAGTGGCAGACGAGCTGTGTTCTCGGTGTATTTGATATTGGACGCCACGGGAGCCTTGGTCGAATCGTTCGCCGCCATGGCGTTCAAATATTGATCCAGGATGCCGGTCAAACATGCACGATCGCAGGTGCCTTGCGCGGCCGCGGCGCCGGCGCACATCAAAAGTGCCGCAAGTGTTTTTCGCATCTGGTCCAGTATATACGCGCCCGCGGACTATTGAATACGGATGGTTGCCGGAGACCCGCTGGGAGGAACGGAATTCGGATCTTGGGGAAAGAGAACATGGATTGGCACGGCGTCGCCAGTGGGCGCGTTGGAATCGAAAGCGGCAGGGGTTTCCATCCGATAAACTGAGCTGAACTCTTTCGATATGAATCACAGCACGAATCGCATCCTGACCACTCACTGCGGCAGCCTGCCGCGCCCGGCTGACCTGCTGGATTTGATGAAGGCGAAGATCAACGGACAGCCTTACGATGCCGGCGCGTATGCCGCGCGGATTCGAAGCGCGGTTTCTGAAATGGTCCACAGGCAGGTAGAGTGCGGCATCGATATTCCCACCGACGGCGAACAAAGCAAGCCGGGTTTCTTTGCCTATGTCAACGAGCGGCTGGCCGGTTTTGAACCGCGGCCCGGTCCTCGCGCGGCTATGTTCCAGGCCGAAGTGGAGGAGTTTCCCGAATACTACAAACAATACTTCAGTAGCGCGATGCTGGGCGTCACCCTTGCGCCGCTGGTGCCATTCGTTTGCACGGGCCCGGTCTCTTATCGCGGCCAGGAGGCCGTGCAGCGCGACATCGAAAATCTGAAAGCCGCGCTGCGCGGACTGGAGCCCGCCGAACGTCTTTATGCCGGCGGTGGCGCCAAGCGGCGTGGGAAAGAACGAATATTACAGCGGCGACAAAGAATACATGCATGCTGTGGCCGAGGCGCTGAGCAGCGAGTATCGCGCGATTGTCGGCGCCGGTTTCCTGCTGCAGATCGACGACCCGTTTCTTACGGAGCTTTACAGCTTCTCGCCTTTGAGTGCCGCCGAGAAGCAGAATACTGCTGAGAACTATGTAGAGGCGGTGAATCACGGACTGCGGGGCATCCCGGCGGAGAAGGTCCGCTTCCACACCTGTTATGGGATCAACGAAGGACCGCGTGTACACGACGCGCCGTTGAAGGAAATGCTGCCGGTGATTCTGAAAGTGAATGCGGGCGCGTATTCGTTCGAGGCGGCGAACGCGCGTCACGAGCACGAGTATCATGTCTGGGAAAACGTGAAGCTGCCGGATGGCAAGCTCATCATCCCGGGCGTAGTCACTCACGCCAGCAACATCGTGGAACATCCCGAACTGATCGCCGAGCGCATCGTTCGCTTCGCCCGGTTGGTGGGACGCGAGAACGTGATCGCCGGGACCGACTGTGGCTTTTCGTCTCAGGCCACCTATCAGCCGGAGATCCATCCCTCGGTGATGTGGGCCAAATTCCGCGCCATGGCGGAGGGTGCGCGGCTGGCCACCGAGCAGCTCTGGCGAACGTAGTTCCCGCCTACCGGGAGGCGCGCTGCCCTTCCAGACTTGTCAGCAAATGGGTGTGGTGGTATTTGCGCGCCAGGCCCAGCGCGGTGAGCCCATCCTTGGTGCGCGCGATCGAGCGGGCTCCGGACTGGAGCAGAAGGTCGATCATGGCCGAATCGCCAAAGTCGATGGAAGCGGCGTAGAGCAGCGGCGTCATTCCGTTTTTATCGACGTGATTGACATCGGCGCCCCGTTCGATCAGCAGGCGGGCCATCTCCACCCGGTTTGCGATCGCGGCCCAGGAAAGGATCGTGATGCCGTCTCCATCAGCTTCATCCACTTTGGCGCCGGCGTCCAGCAACGCGCGCACGGATGCGGTCCGATGCGTGCTGGCCAGTTCCAACAGAGGCGTCGAAGGAAACAGGCCGGCGAACGTCATCTTGTCGTCCACCCGATCACCCGCTTGGTGGAGACGGGGAATGATATCGGAGTTACCGGAAAAAGCGGCCAGCATGATCGGGAAGGCGTTGAACAACGGCGCTCCCTGGCCTTTTGGCAACCGGACTTGGGCGCCATGGTCCAGCAACAGATTCATGGCCGCACTGGATCCGGGATATTGCGCCGCCACCAACAACGCGGAGTACCGGTCTTTGGAGCGAGCATCCACATTCGCGCCGTGATCGATCAGCAGCTTCATCTTGGCCAAGTCCGGAGCGGCCAGCATCAATGCGGTGAGCCCGCCGGTTTTGGTGGTGGAGTTGGGATCGAAGCCTCCGGCGAGCAGCTTTTTCAAATCGGCGGTGCCGCCGAACAGCATAGTTTCGGCCCACGGCTCGATGCTCGGAGGATCCGCTTCTTTAAGGACCAGCGTGTGAAGCGTCCCAGGCCCGAGCGCGGTGGTCAGCGCCATCACCGCCAGACACTCGCCCATTGAGGAAATGAACTGATCGTGGCCGTAAGGATGGCCGGTCTCGATGTACGGCGGGCTCACCGGCGCCGGTGGATGCAGGCGCGATGCCACGTGCCAGGAACCGTCCGTTTCCTGCGTGTTCACTAGGTACGCGATGCCGCGCTGCCACGCCGGGTCCGCGATCGCAACGCCGCCCGCTTCATGCAGAGCCATCAGCACCTGACCAGTGGAATATGCATCGCTCGACCGGCCGGCCAGCGAATTCCATCCGCCATCGGCGCGCTGCATGGCTTTCAATTCGGCGGCCATTTTCCGGAGCGTAGCTCGATCCGCCGCGGCCCAATAGGCGCCCAACAGTTGGTCTACGCGCTCCTCGGTGGCGTGGGGCTGATGGGAGAGCAGCCAGGTTCGCGCGCGAGCCACTCGTGCCTGGGTGTCGGCCTTTTGGCTGGGATGAGCGTAAAGCTGAATCGCGTGCATGGCAATCGCAGTCGCGGTGAAGCGACTATAGGACTGCGGCGGACGTTCGTCAGCGCTCTCCCAATGCCCGTCCGCTTCCTGCCGGGCCGCGAGCAGACGCGCATAAACGGCGGTGACCAGGCTGGGACGCACTCCCGCCGCGCTCGCCGCAAGCATGCCGTAGCCGTCGCTCAGGGCCGGATCAATGATGTTGGTGTACTCGACGGCCCTTTCTAAATTGGAAAAATATCCGAAAGCAGCGGCGGCATCGGCGTGCGCGGCCGTTTCGTCAACGGCGATGCCGTGCTCGCGCGCCACGCGAAAGGCGAGCGCCGGAAACACCTGCTGATGGCAGGAAAAGCAGCTTTCCTTCGCGTACCAGTTCTTCTGGCTTTTCTGAATGATAGCGACAGCCTTGGTGGCGGCTTCTTGAATGCGCGCGGTAGAAAACTCTCCCGCCCATGCGACCGAAACCAGGCACAACATCCCTGCCAAGAGTTTCATGGTTGCTCCTCCGTGTGTAAAACAATTCTAGCGACATGCCGGCTTCGCAACCGCGGTGAATCGCCTGCGCAATGCAATTCGCTTATGCGATCACTTGGCGGCGGCGATGGAGTCCACTTGAATCGTCTTGGTCTTAGCGTCCAGCGTACCTCTCACGGTCACCTTTTTGCCCGCGAACTTTTCCGGTGTGTTCTGGTCGCTCAGCGTGTAGGTGAGCTTGCCGTCATACAGGACGTAGGAGGCGCCGTGTGCGCGGATGCAGGCGATGGTGCATTCGGCGTCCGTCGGCCCCATTTTCATTTCGGAATGGTCGCCGTCGGGGCACATACTATCGGTAATGACACCGCTGAAGGTCTGCTTGCCGGGCGGCGCCGCGGCCAGCATTGCGACGGCAAGCAGACTTAAGATCAGCGGCTTCATTTGTTACGACTATCCAGCGTCTAGCTGCCGGGGGTCATGATGTGGGCAGTGGACGTGCCAGCATTCATGATCCACGCGCCGCCCTCCTTGCCATTGTCGGGCAATCCCAGCGACTGCGAGGTTGCGCCGGGAACCATGATGGTCGTGTGGTGGAAAGCGTGCTCCTGATCGGGTCCCATAAAGTGGATAAATACCGATCCGAATTCAGGCTTCACGCGCGTGCCGTCCTTTTCCTCGGCCATTAATTCAGCCGCCGTAGCCTTCCGGTCGCCCTTCGCCTCCGCCTTCAGGTTCTGCGCCACTCGAGGCAGATTGGCCATGCTGGTGCACTCCACGGTGAATGCCGGGTGCTCCGGAAAACCTGACAGGTCATAACACACCATAGCGCCTGCTCCCTTCTGCAGGGTCTCGTAAGTAAAGTCGGGCTTCCACTTGATTACGGTAATTTCTTCCTTTTTCGCTCGCGCCGGCGCGGCGAGCAGGGCCTTTTGAACGTCGGCCTCTTGCGCTTGCGCCAGTGCGCCGCAGGCCGAAGCCGCCATGATAGTGAGAACGATCGATCGTGTGCGTTTCATACTGTGATCTCCAATCCGTCTGCCTGGCACCTAATTGACTCGCGATCCGTTCGCGAACAAAAGCCCCGGCGATAGGATTCAGTATATCGCGATGCGCCACCGCCGCAAGTGCGCTCTTCGCCGGTGCGCTCTTCGGCGGTAAGAGAGCTCGCCGCTACTCGACGTTGTAATCGCTGCGTAATGCTTGCAGATTCTTGAGCGCGAGCGACCGAAACGGCGAGTCGATCTCCGCGCACTGCTTGCTGAACTTTACCGCGTCGATGGCGCGGCCCTTGTCGCTCAGTTCGCCGGCCAGCGCGTAGTTGGCGTACCCCAGATAGAAATACGCGGCGGCGAGCAGGCGTGGAGTGTCCTGAATGTAGTTCAGCGCGCTGCGCAGATAGCGGTCCGATAATCCATAGCGCGCCTGCTTGCCGTACACAACTCCGGCCAGCCAGCTTGCCCAGCCGGTATACTTGGCTTTCTTCTTGTCCCATTCGGCCGGCGTAATGTCGTACGGCTGCGGGTTGCCATTCAGCAATTCCAGGATATGCAAAGAATAAGCCAGCACTTGCGGCAGGTTCTTCTCCAGGCTCATATCATGATCGGCGATGGTCATCAGAAAATCGACGTTGTCGGGATCCTTGACCAGGCCTTCTTCGGCCAGTTGGATGGCCTTCTGCGGGTTCAAAGTGGCCAGCTCAATCACGGTAGGCTTTTTGGCAATCGCCATGAACTTGCTTTGGGGGTCGCGCTGCTGCAAGGCCAGCACCAGCTCGGCGCGCTTCAGGTCGTCGGTTTGGGCCGCGGCAAGATTGGCCAGCGCATATTCGGCATTCTCCTGCGCATCCCGATCGAAAGCCATCCGCTTGGTCCAGTCCGCGGCATCGTCCGGATCGGAGGGCCTGGGAGTTTGCAAGGCGCGCGCCGCGAGGTCCCAGGCTAATTCGGAATACCTGGCGATCAACTCGGCGTTATTCTGCGCCTGGGCGGCTTGCAAGGCATCGTACGCGGACTCAGTATCATTGGGGTCCACCGCCAGCAGCCCATCGGCGGCCGCCAGCACACGGTCCCACTGGTTCGCCTGCATGTAAATCGCAAGGAGTTGGTCGTAAACCCAGGCAATCGAGGTCGTTTTCGGATATTCCGCGGCATACTTTTCGAGCAACGCCAGCTTGCGCGGCTGAGTCGGCTCCTGCTGGATCCTCTGCAACAAGAGGCCGTCCTGGCTTTCCGGGTCGACATCCAGCTTGTGCCGATCGGCTCCCAGCACTCCAACCGCCAGCAGCAGGGTGAGCGCGGGAACAGAGATCTTCATGAATCTCCTCCTGGATTTGAAACCGACTTCTGTATCTCTAGGTGAATTCGGAACGTTTCCCTGGGAACTTTAGCGTTCCACCTTAGTACCTTGGGGCCACCTATCGGCCTAGACGAAGGCTGTACGGAGCTTCAGGATGGCAGATTCAACTGACTGGAAAGCTTCACGATTACGATGTCGAGAGCCTCCTTGGACGGCACGCTTCCTTGCGCCAGCGCCGCGTTGCCGCCGCCACGTCCGTCAACTTCGGCGAGGGCAGGCTTGAGCAGATCGCCGGCGTGAATACCGCTGTTTTTGGAAGCTGCCAGCAGAATCGTGGGAGGATTATCAGCGGCCGCCAGGAAAATCGCGCCTCCCGCGGAAGTGAAGCTTTGCGCCTCGGTTCGCGATTCGTCGGCGAGCGTCTCCACGCGCCGCAGCACCCGCCGGATGCCGTCCGGGCCAGGCTGCGTCTCGGCAAATAATGCCCGCCCGCCGGCCTCCGCTAATTCAGTGGCCAGACGCCGCCGCGCCCGATCCGATTCCTGGAGCTTCTCGCGCTGCGCCTCCACCATGGCCGGCGCATCATCCAAAGTCGCCGAAAAAATGCGCGCGATCTCTGAGAGTGCATCAAAATCGGTGCGGGCGCGGGCCACGGCGCGGAGTCCGCTCAGAAACTCGATGCGCAGATTGCCGCGGATGCGATCCAGCTTGCGCAGCAGGACCGGGCCAATTTCGCCCGTCGCCCGAACATGCGTGCCGCCGCAAGCGCTGCGGTCCAGGTCCTGAATGGAAATGATGCGGACCTCACCCTCGCGTTCGGTGGGTTTGCGCAGTCCAAGATCTCCGGAGGAATGCTGGAAGCTGATGATCACCGGCCGATTCTCGAAGACGATTTGATTGGCGCGGCGCTCGGCCTCGCGAAGTTGCCGCGCGTCCAACACCCCGGTTACGTCGATGGTGCTCGATTCGGCGCCCAGATGAAAACTGACGGTTGTCGCCCCGAACATATCGAGCAGTACGGCCGAGAGCAAGTGCTGGCCGGTATGCTGCTGCATGTGATCGAAGCGGCGGGACAAATCGATCCGTCCCTCCACTTCGCTTGCTGTCAAGCTCTCGCTCAAAACATGCGCGATGCGATCCCCTTCGTCGATCACTTCGATTACCGGCCGTCCGCCGAGTTGGCCGGTATCGAAAGGCTGGCCGCCCGACGTTGGGTAAAACGCCGTGCGATCCAGATAGATGCGTTGCCGGTCCGGACTCGCGTCTACCACGCGAGCCCGGAATTCGGTGAGGTAACTATCGCTATAGTAGAGACGCTCTGTCACTGCGCTCCATCACTGCACCGCAAGCGGAACCGAATCGCTTTCAACATTATTCACCAGGAACAATGTCATCGTATTACTGCCGCTGGAGATTCCCGCCGGAATGGTGACGTTGATCTGATAGAGTCCCACCAGATCCGGCGTCAGTCCGCTGAAAAAAGGCGTGGCGCACGGCGCCTGGAAGAACGGGGTCTCCACCCCGAAGCAGACCTGCGTGCTTCCCGGCACATTCGCCAGGTTAGGAGGGCCGGGCGACGCGCTTCCGGAGGGAACCGGCGGTGAGGTTGGCCCAAGACCGAGAGCATAGATTACGATGGTGTCGCCCACTTTCACGGGATTGGACGGAATACCAGTCAATGCCCCCGCAGGCGTGGTCATGATGCCGTATCCATTGAGCAGAATGAAGCGGGGCACTATTGCATTGATGTCCACATAGATCAAGTTCCCCGCCGTTCCGTTCCGCACCACCTGGATGGTTCCATCGCCGGTAGCCGCGTCAATTGGAATTTCGAAATTGATTTGACCTGGGGAGACGTAATAAACCGGCGCGGCCTTGCCGTTTACCAGCACCTGCACGTTGTCTAGAGTGTCCTGCAGGGGCAACGTGCTCGCCTGCGTTGGAGCGTCGAAGGTGAATTGACTGCCGAACACCGCCGCGATGTCGCCTTGAGCCAATGCCTCTCCACTCGCGAAGGTTCCATTGTTGACTACGCCTCCGGCCGCCGCGACAGGCGGACCTTGGGCCACAACCACGAGCTGCACGGGAATGACCAGATTGCCATTGACGCCATTGCTAGCGATGGTCACCGTGCCGGTGTAGGTGTTCGGCGAAAGCCCGGTGGGATCGGCCGTCACCGAGATGCCTCCCGTGACCGTGGCAGCGGTAAGCCAGGTTCCGCTGCTGGCGGCCGTGGCTGTGACACTCGACACTGTCAGGGTGCCTTGCCCGGCATCCGTCACGCCCACCGGAATGGTTTGCGCCTTGGCTCCCTGCGCGATATTGAACGAGAGCGAGCTGCTGCTGGCCTGAGCGATAGGCTGTGTGGTGACGTTCAACGTGACCGAAACTTGCTTGTTGTCAGGCGCGAATGATGAGCCGGTGATGGTGATGGTCCCGCTGTAATCCGTCGCGGCCATGCTGCTGGCGGCGGTTGCGGTAACCGTGGTCACATAATCGCCATTCGCCGTATTCGTGGAGGTGGACGTGGTCAACCAGGAAGCGTTGTTCACTTTGGCGGTGATCGGTCCATTCGTTGTAAACGTGGCGGACGTAGAGCTGCCGGGCGCCGCATAGAAGGTGAGACTGCTGGGAACGTTACCGCCCACTTGCGCCGTCACCGTAATATTTTGCGGGGAATCCACGGCGTTGGGATCGGATAGAGTGACCACGCCGGTGTACGAGCCCGCGGTGAGCGAGGCGGTGTCGAACGCGATGGTCACCGGATAACATCCGCCCCGCAATCCGCACACCTGCGAAGTTCCGACGGTGGGCGCCAGCCACGGCACCGAGGAAGAAGCCGTCAGCTTCAAAGTGCCGCTCCCGATATTGAATGTGTCCAGAGTTTCTTTAGGGCCGTTCGTTCCCAGCGGAACCGAAACGGTGAGAGAGTTTTGAATCAGATTCAGGCGCGGCGCGGCGATCAGCCCCGACACGAACAGAAGCGGCAAAAAAAATCGCGCGCTCAAAGTATTCTTCAGAATCACGGAAGCTCCTTAGCCTTCTTTGGGGATGTTCAAATCCAGTGGTTTTTCAAAATCCAGGTTCGGGACGCGGGCGGCGCAGCCGAGCAATGCAGGTCGCGTACCATTGTTGCAAATCCTGTCGCGGTTGCAAATCTATGTGAGAAACTAATGCTCCGTCATGCGATTCTGATCTCTGCCGGATGTGTTTCGCCACAACGGATGAGGCATTGGGAAACATGCGGGAAGGATCTTCATTCGTCTTTTGGCTCGACGATCTGGAAGTCGGCCTTCAAGAATTGCCAGTCCGGGAGTTCGTAGACGCGCATCTTGGTGGGCACTTCCACGCTCACGTCTTTGAGTTCGGTGGGTCCCAGACCAGAGACCTGCGCGGGGAACGTGATCAGCGGCGGATCACCGGGCTTGGCGGCGGTGGTGCCCAGATGGACGGTCATCTTCACGTCGCCCACGTCGGCTTCCGAGTGGTTCACCACACCGAACTGGACGATCAGATGGCCGGGACTTCTTTCGGTGACCCGAAAGCCCACCAGCTCGATGTATTTCGCGATTGGATTGGATGTATTGGTGGCCGTAAAGTGCGCCGGAACGGCCGGCGCGGCGGCCTTTGCCTGCTTATCGGAGGAAGAAGAGGAACAACCAGCGAGTAACGCTGCCAGGAAGAGCCAACCGAGCCGCATCGCTCTTTATCATAGCAGCGCCAGTTCCACTCCCCCGCCCGCATTTCTGGAGAGCATTTTCACATATACTACGCTTGCGAAACGTTACGAGCCGGCGCGCAAGGTCCGGCCCGCGCCCAGTGAACCAAGGGAGGTAATTATGAATGCTGTTGATGTTCCAGGACATGAAACAAAAGCGCAGCGTTGGATGCTTTGGGCTGGCTGGCTTCTTTCGCTCTGGCCCGCCGTGGTCGTGGTGTCGAGCGCAACCTGGAAGCTGACTCGAAACCCGTGGTACGTCCATGAGTTCGCAAGAATCGGCTGGCCGGAGAGCGCGCTCACGGGCCTCGCACTGCTTCAGCTGGGCTGCCTGGCGTTGTACCTGATTCCGCGGACGGCGGTGCTGGGCTCGGTCCTGCTCACCGGCTACCTGGGCGGCGCCATCGCCACTTACGTACGCATGGGAGAGCCTTATCCCGTGCTGGTTCCCCTCTCCACCAGCCTCATCGCCTGGGCTGGAATCTACCTGCGCGATGAGCGCCTTCGCGTTCTGCTCCCGTTCCGGCGGCCAGTTCGACGCTCGTGATCTGAAAACTGGCGGATGAAAGTTTCGACCTACTCCGCCGATGGCCAGCCGCGCTGCGTCTCCTTCGGCAGAATGCGGAAGAATGCGTTGACGGCGTGAATCTCGCCGCCCCAGACCTTGAATGCCTCAAACGTCACCAGCGCATTCCCCGGGCCATACGAATGGGTATCGCCGAAATTCATCCACAGCAGCACGATGCCCTCTTCCTCATCCACCGCGGCGACGCTCGCCTTCACGTCCGGATGCAGCATGATCTTCTGCGTCAAGATCGCGGGGCAGTTCGGGCGCGGGCATCCTTCGCCGGCAATGAAAGTCCCGTTCTCCACGCGGTAAGCGTCCTTGGCAAATGGTGTTTTGGCGTTCACAAAACTGCCGATCCGCAATCCTTCGGGATAGAACAGCGCGGTGTGGATCATCTCGGCTCGCGGCATCCGCTGGCCGTCGGGCACCGGCTGGCTCATGCCCGCCGGCGGCTTGTTCAACGAATCCGGTTGGAAGCGCGAATTGGGCGTGATGCGGTCCACCAGCGTCTCGATCCCTGTGATCTTCCGGTCCGCCACCCGTAGCACCACCGAGTATAAGATCTTCGCATTCTCCTCAAAGAGCAGCACGTGCGCTGCCGCGATCTGCTTTTTCAAATCGATGTAGTCCTGCCGGAAGTCGCCCTTGCCGGTCACAGTCTTCCAAAGCCCTTCGCCGAGCTTGAGTTCGTGGGAATCTTCGGTGAATCGCGCCCCCGCGGCGAGCGGCAGCCGCGCTGGGTCGTGCGCCACCACCGCGTCCACGTAGCTTGTGATCATGCTCTTGAGGCAGGCCCGGTCACAGTCGGCCGCCGGGGCCCCGCTCCCTGTCATCGCCGCCAAAATCAGCAGGCCCACCGCAGGCGCGAATTTTCGCTGAATTGTTTGAAGAAATCGATTCATGCCGACGCTCCTCTTGAAGACTCACCGATTCAAGTCAGTTAGGGTTTCCGATTTCATCAGCCCCTCCTTATCCGGACCCGCCATCACCACCCGCCACAACCAGATGCTCGGGGTGGTTCCGGCGAACGCAACACTGGAGTCTTCCGCGCTTCGCGCCAGACTGGTGAGCAGGCCATCGTCGGACCGGACGAGATCAGTCCGCGGATACTTCCCGGATGCGCGTTCCGGCCCAGCCGAGGTAATCACAACCCAGCCGGCGCCAGGTTCTTTCCAAGCGAATGGGAGATTGTAATCGGATTTGGCCGCGAGATGGCTGAGAACGCCCCTGAGGAAAGTTGAACTCCGTGGCTTCGTCTTGAATAAAAAGGTCTTTGAGCGGGGTGGATCTGGGGATGATGTAGCGGAACGCCACCGCGTCGTCATACGCGCGAATCTCGACATCCAGGCGGCGGCCCAGCGACCCGTTTTGCATGTAATGCGCAATGAGCGAATCGAAGTGGCCCGCTTTGTTCGAAGCGGTCTCTGAGGAGACCAGGCCTGCATTTTCTCCCAGCAAAGGCTGCTGATCGCGAATGTCCAAACCCATCCAGGATGTCGCGATCAGTGGTTTCCCGCGAAAAGATACCTGATAGCCGATGCGGGGCCACAGCCCGTCTTTGGGCTGTCCGACGAAAATATGGAACTCGAACTCACCGTTCGGCGAGACGACGCGGCGCTCGTCCTGGGCCTTCGCGGCGCAGGGCGCGAGGAGTAACGCGATGAATAGACCAGCGCTAACCGGCGCGCGTGGCCCGGTTATGCCCAACTGAATTTGTACTCGGACTTGGCGATCGGAAGCGAGCGAACCCGTTTCCCGGTGGCCGTGAAGATCGCATTGGCGATAGCCGGGAGAACGGGCGGCAGCGCCGGTTCGCCCAAACCAGTCGGCGGGTTGTCGGTCTTCAGATAGTGCACTTCGATTTCCATCGGAGATTGCGTCAGGCGAACCAGTTTGTGCCGGTCGTAGTTGCTCTGAACGACACGGCCCTTTTCGAGCGTGATCTCCTGGTCCATCAGTTCGCTCATGCCGTCGACGATGGCGCCTTGGATGATGTTCTCAGCGCCGCTCGGATTGATGATCTGGCTTCCCACATCCGCCGCCACCCAGACTTTGTTGACCTTCACTTTGTTGGCCGCATCGACGGAAACTTCGGCGACCTCGGCGAAATAGCCCAGATGGCTGTAGTGGAAAGCGACGCCCATGGCCGTACCTTTCGGCAGGCGTTTGCCCCATCCGGATTTCTCGGCCACCAGTTTTACAACACCTTTCATTCGTTCCCCACTGAGCCCGGGACGCCCACGCGCATCCAGCTCTACTTTTGTGGAAGTGGCCGAATCGAGCAAGGCCAATCGGAATTCCACCGGGTCCTTGCCGGCTGCATGAGCCAGCTCATCGATGAACGACTGAATCACGAAAGCAAAAGCGTTGCTGCTGGGCGCGCGCAGCGAACCCGTCCGAATGCCCAGCGGCTGCACCGACGATTCGAGATGGTAATTCGAAATGAAGCGCTGCGGGAACTCGGTGGGACCCATGGCGCCGGCGGAAACGAACATCTCGCCGTCCCCATAGCTGACGAAGTGATTGTGCCACGCCGCGATCTTTCCGTTGGCATCCAGGCCGGCTTTCAGGAACTGGAAGCCGCCAGGACGATAGTAGTCGTGCGCCATGTCGTCTTCGCGCGACCACAGCAGCTTCACCGGAGCGCCGGCCTGCTTGGAAATGTACGCTGCTTCCGCCGCATAGTCGTTGGTCAGGCGCCGCCCGAAGCCGCCTCCGCCGCGCACCATGTGCACGCGTTACTGCAGTCTGCGGAATGCCCAAAACTTCGGCCGCCAGGCGCCGGGCGTTACCCGGAATCTGGCTGTTGGTCCAGATCTCGCACTTGCCGATCGTGATAATGCGCCGTGCAATTCTGCGGCTCAAGCGGTGCGTGCGAGATGAATGGATAAGAATACGCCGCTTCCACAACCTTCGCGGCCGAACTCATGGCGCCATCCGGATCGCCGTCTTTGCGGATGGTCCTCTGTGGCGCCTGCTTGTTCAATTCCTCGGCACGCTGCGCAAACCCGACGCTGCTCTGGCTGGCGTGCGCACCTTCGTCCCAGGTGACTTGCAGCTTCTTGCGAGCCGCTTGCGCGTACCACCAGCTCTCGGCGACGATGGCGATCCCGTTTTCCAGACCCGGCTCGCCGGGAAGCACCGCGTCGGTAATCACCGGCCGTTCCACCACAAAAGCGTCCTTCACGCCCCGCAGCTTCTTGATTTCGTCCAGGTTCGCGCTCATCACCTTACCGCCGAAAACGCCGCATTTCTCAAACGCGGCATAGAGCATCCCCGGAACCATAACGTCGATGCCGAAGATCGGTTTGCCGGTGACGATGTTCGGCATCTCGCGCTGCGTCTGGCTCACGCCGATGATCTTATACTCGGAAGGATCCTTCAACTTTAGCGTGTTCAGCGCGGGCATCGGCATCCCCGGCAGCTTCGCCGCCAGTTCGCCATAACCGAGCGACCGGTTGGAACCTTGGTGATGCACGCGGCCAGAAGCCGTGCTGCACTCCGATTCCGGCACGCTCCAGGTTTGAGCCGCCGCAGTGATCAGCATGGCCCGACCGGCCGCGCCCGCCTGGCGCATGGGCATCCAGTTGGTCGGCGTCGCGGTGCTGCCGCCAGCGATCTGTCCGGCGTACTTGGTGTCGTCGAAGTCCGCCTGCTCGATCTGCACCGACTTCCAGTCGACGTCCAATTCGTCCGCGATGAGCATCGGCAGCATGGTCTTGATGCCTTGGCCGACTTCGGGATTCTTGGCCACGATGGTCACAGTGCCGTCGGCCGCGATCTTGATGTAAGTGTGCGGATCCGGTAGCGGTGCGCGGGGTCCACCCCGCCCTTGTGCCGCTGCCTGCGGCTGCGCGTATAAGCCGATCAAGACACTGCCCGCGCCGGCGGCGCTGACTTTGAGGAAGAAACGACGATCGATGCGCTTCATTGCCAGATCTCCTTATGTTATTTCGCCACGGGGGTGAGCAGCGCTTGCTGCCCGTGCTTGGCAGCCGCATTGGTGGACAACGCGGCAGCCTTATGAATCGCCTTGCGAATGCGGACATAGGTTCCGCAACGGCAAAGATTACCATTCATGGCCAAGTCGATATCGCTGTCGCTCGGATTGGGCTTCTTCGCCAACAACGCCGCGGCCGCCATCATCTGTCCCGCCTGGCAATAGCCGCACTGCGGTACGTCGACCTCCGTCCAAGCCAGTTGCACGGGATGAGTGCCGTCCGGCGACAACCCTTCGATGGTCGTAATCGCCTGGCTGCCCACGGCGGAAACCGGCGTTTGGCAAGCCCGGGCTGCCTTGCCGTTCAATTGGACGGTGCATGCGGCGCATTGGCCGATACCGCAGCCATATTTCGTGCCGTGAAGCTTCAATTCGTCGCGCAGCACCCACAATAACGGCATGTCTGGGGGCGCGTCGACTACAGCGCGCTTCCCGTTTACGTTCAGTGTGTAGGGCATATGGTTCCTCCCGATGAATTCAAGGATATAGCATTCGGAGCCATCCCGCTGGGGCACTTTCCGGCGCTTTCCCAGCCACGCCGCCACCAGTTTTAATCGATGACATAAAAAGAATCGATTTGTATTGCTGGAGGGGCGGGCGTATTCTAGTGTTTCGCAGTCCTCTTTCGGCTCGGGGCAAACCCGAGCTTCCCATCGAAATTCAGTTAATAACCGGACCAGCCCCGTTTATCTGCCCGGCCTTACTTCTGGAAGGTGTTTATGCTGAAGGTCACCAGTCCACTGGCAGCCACAAGTGTTGCTGCCGGTGCCATCGAGGAGACAAACCGTCCTGGCTGTCAGGAATGGCGAGAGATGCTTCGAGCCTATCCGGCGGCGATGCAGCAACACTGTCAGGCGGTGATGAGCCTGATGGCGCTGGATGCGGCCACCTTCAACGATGGCTGGACAAAAGCCGAGCAGGCACGCAAGGTGTGCGAAGATTACCGGGAAAAACTATTTCATCATCGGCATGAACACGGTTGTTTCACGTCCCGCGGCTCGTGAGCGCCAGCGCTTGGTCCTGTCTCGCCGTCATGTTCGCACTGTCGATGGTCAGCGCGCCCGCGTTGCGCGCCACTGAGGACTTCTCCACCGCTTCCGGCAAGCTCACCATCACCCCCATCCAGCATGCCAGCCTGATGATCGAAGCCGGCGGTCAGGTGCTCTACGTGGACCCGGCGCAAGGCAGCTATGACGGACGGCCCGCCGCCGATATCATCCTGATCACCGACATTCATGGCGACCACCTGGCGCCGGATGTGATCAACAAGCTGAAGAAGAACGGCACCGTGATCATCGCTCCTCCGGCCGTGGCCAAGACGGTTACCGATGCCACCCTCATGAAAAATGGCGATACAAAAACCATCGGAGCCTGGAAGTTCGAGGCCGTGCCGATGTACAACATGAAACGCGGACCGGCTCCCGGCCAGCTTTATCACACCAAAGGGCGTGGGAACGGATACGTGATCACTTACGGGGGAAAGCGCTTCTACTTTTCCGGCGACACCGAAGCGATTCCCGAGATGCGCGCTCTCAAGAACATCGACGTTGCATTTGTGTGCATGAACCTGCCCTATACCATGCCGCCCGAAGAAGCCGCGGAGGCCGTGAAGGCGTTTCATCCCAAGATCGTTTATCCGTATCACCACATGGGTTCGGACCTGAAGGTCTTCGAGAACGCCCTCGATGGCACTGGAATTGACGTTCGGATTCGCGACTGGTATCCGAATTAGCTAATAGCTAGCCGGCAACCACCCTCGGTCGCCGGCTGTCAGAACCGGCCATCGAGTCTAATATCCGTACGGCACAGCGCAACCCGGATAATACTGCCACTGGCCGTATTCATCATAGAATCCGGCGGGATTGCAGACCGGTGCGGCATATCCGTAAGGGGCGTAAACGCCGACACCGACGCTGGGTCCAAAATACGCACCGCCGCCGTAATATCCACGGCCGCCGTAATAAGCGACGACCCCCCTTCAAAGGCGCGACCGCCACCATCAGGCCCGGCCGCCACCATAAGCATTCCCGCGGTTGAAGTTTCCGCGAGCAGGGGCGGAGAACGAATGCCCACCGCCAGAGTTTCCACGGCTCGGAGCCGCGAACGAGTGCCCGCCGCCAAATCCTCCCGCGTGTCCGCCGCCCCCATGTCCGCCTCCATGATTGGCAGCGAGCGCCGCTACCGGACTAAATGCCATCGCAATAATCAGAGCTGCCGGAGCCAGCACTTTTCCTACGAGATTCAAAGATTCTTTTTTCATCACATCCTCCCAACACCCTTCCTAAAGGCATATGAATAGCCAGTTCTAACGTGCTGAATGCATTGGGCGTTCAGGCTGAGCGGCGAGTTGAAAACAACCACAACGGTGCGATGGAACCACCATCTCTTGGAAACGGCCACGCGGAAAGTGTCCTGACATATGATGATCTAGACACTATCCCACGTGGAACTCCGCCTCACATGAGCCTTGCAAGCCGACTGGTTGGCCGTCTTTGGCGCCTGCCTGCCCCAGTTTCCCGCAGCATCGCGGCCGAGCCCCTCCGAATCCCGATGCGCGACGGAACGGAGCTACTGGCAGACCGTTACTATTCCCGCCGCACCGCCGCGCAGCCCACCCTGCTCATTCGAAGCTGCTATGGACGGGGAACGTTATTCAAACTGATCACCACCCTGTTTGCGGAGCGCGGAATGCAGGTGGTTGTTCAGAGCTGCCGCGGGACGGGTGGATCGCAGGGGATTTTCCGGCCCTTCTTCGACGAGCAAAACGACGGCGAGGACACCGTGCAATGGATCGAACGCCAGCCCTGGTTCACGGGCCAGCTGGCACTGTGGGGCGTCAGCTACCTGGGAAATACGGCTTGGGCCATCGCGAACTCCAGCGCCGGCCTTCGGGTGAAAGCCATCGGCCTTCATGTCACGCTCACGAATTTCCGCGACCGGACGTACGCTTTTGGCGGATTCACTTTGGAGACCTGTATCGGCTGGACGCTCACCATGCTGAATGTTTTCCGGACCAGCGGCATGAGTTTGGTGGGTGCTCTCATGCACGCGCGAAAAACGACAGGCCTTACAGAGCGGGCGATCGATACCATTCCGCTACGCAAAGCAGACCGCATTCTCACGCCCCAAGGCGTTTTCTGGTGGCAGGATTGGATGGATCATGCCGAGCCCAATGATCCCTGGTGGGAGCCGGTGGATTATGGCCAAGCCGCGGCAACCCTCCCTCCCACGCGGATGACCGCCGGTTGGTTTGACATCTTCCTTCCCTGGCAACTGAAGGATTTCATGACCGCGCAAAGCGCCGGCCGCGACATTCGCATAGTCATCGGACCTTGGACGCATGCGGCTCCCGCAGGGGCGGCTGAATCCCTGCGCGGGAGCATCGCCTTGTTTCACGAGCGCTTCGGAATCGCGCCATCGAGCCCCGCCGCAAAGCAACCGCGCGTCCGCCTCTACGTGATGGGCGCCGAGGAGTGGCGCGAATATCCATCCTGGCCCATTCCGAACAGCGTGGATCGGACTTATTACCTGCACGCCGGCGGCGTCCTCACGGCCAGTCCACCAGACTCGGGACTGACCAGCACGTTCGATTATGATCCCGCTCATCCGACGCCCTCATTTCACGGAGCGACCTTGGAAGGACGAACCGGTTCCGGCGACATGGCCGAGTTGCAGCGCCGATCCGATGTGCTGTTATTCACCAGCGAACCGACTGGCGGCGGATCTGGACGTGATCGGACCCATCGCCGCCGAAGTATTTCTGCGCTCTAATACGGAGCATACCGATCTGTATCTGTGTCTATGCGATGTGGCGCCCGGCTCGCGTTCCACCAACGTCTGCGATGGTTATACACGATTGCGGCCTGAAAACAAACTCACAGAGCCAGCGATCGCGGACGGCGCGCGCAAAGTGCACGTCGAGTTCTGGCCAACCGCTTATCGATTTCGCCGCGGCCATCGCATCCGCGTTATCGCCGCCGGGGGAGCCTACCCGCGTTATGCTCGCAATCCCGGGAGCGGTGAAGCATTGGGCGACGCGCACACCATGCTCACCGCTCACCACGAGATTCTGCATGGGCCGGAGCATCCGTCGGCCATAACCGTTCCGATACAGCAGCCGTCTTGAAATCCCTTGGTGCGGATCTAAATATGAAACGCAATGCCGGATGCCGGTAGCGGGTTCTGGCGGCCGGCCGCGCCAATTGGTTTCCCGTCACCACACCATGCAGAGTTTCATAAGTAGAGACCGAAGGACTGGAAGCCCCTTCCACCGCGACTGCGTGAAGCACCCGCCCCCGGCTACGGTGGATGGTGAATCGATTTCCACTCGCGCCAGCACCTTGCAAATTCCCACGATAAGGCTCCGGCGCGCGTCGATTGCGGGCCAGCGTGCGAGTCCGGTGTTTTACGTCAAGTTGGCCTGAAGGAAACTTCAGAGCACGAATTCCCAGTGAGCATCGTCAAAAGAGCGCCACTCAGAAGACTTTCGAATCGGCAGCCGGCCGAGTGCCTCACGGAACTCCTCTGTGGTCTCGCATTCGACAAACAGCAAAATAATGTGTTTGGTTACTTTGGTCTGCATCTGCTCGTAAGCTGCGTAGATCGGCGCCGTATTAGTTACACGGGGAATGAATGGAGCGAATAGCTTCCTGTAGCCGGGGAGAGCGTTCATCGCAGCCTGGATGAGATCGGGTTCGATTGTGACGACTAGCGAGGTCTCGCCATGCTGCTGCTGTGAGGCGAGCGCATCGAGGATCGCGTTGATGGAGTTCTTGGGTTCCAATGTATTTTCCTTTTCTGTTTGACTGGTAAGCGGTTTCCGAATTGCCAAGGTCAAGATCTTGTGCGATCAGGCGACTAACCG
Source organism: Bryobacterales bacterium (assembly GCA_963761265.1). Lineage (GTDB taxonomy): Bacteria > Acidobacteriota > Terriglobia > Bryobacterales > Bryobacteraceae > Palsa-89. Next base: position 13,960 of record CAVXGM010000034.1, on the reverse strand, counting down.
CGCTTCCCATTCGCAATTCAAACTTGAAGATTCTTTAAGGCTCGGAAGGAATTATGCCTTGGCGGCAACCGAGACCGTGAGAAGCTCGAAACTGCTGCATCTCACTCCTAGACAATATCTGGCGGGCGACAAGAATGTCAAGAGGAACTATTCGAGCCCGTGGTATCAGGCGCGAGGGCACGTCTCGCAACCGATCCCGGTGCAGCACGGACAACGAATCGCACTAAGATGTTTGAGCGGCTCCACTCGATGACGCCGGAGATTGTTGCGTCGACGTAACGGGCGTGACGATCGTCTTCCTAGCCGGGACGGGCCGCGCGAGTCACGATATGCGGCGCCGAGCGTTATAGCGTGGAGCCGCCGGTCTGTACGTGGGCCCCGCGATCCAGCTTTTCCTGGTCCTCAACGCAATATGCCGCCCAAGGAACTGCTTCGAGGCGCGCTTCGGGAATCGGCTTTCCGCACTTGACGCATTTGCCGTACGTCCCGTTTTCGATGCGCTGCAAGGCGTCCCGCACTTGAATCAATGTCTGCGAAGCGAGGCTTCCTTCTTCGAGAGCTTCGGATGTGCCTTGCGCGGAGGTGGCATCGTCGGTGGCGTCTCTAACCTCAGATTCGCCCGATCCGCGCGCTTGCTCTTCCGTTTGCGCGACCTGGGAGAGAAGTTCGCGTTCTTTCGCTTGCAGCAGATGTTTGAAATGTTCGGTGTTCATGTGAGTTCCGGTAGAAGTGATAGTTTGACGCTCGTCTGGAGCAGATGTTTGCGGCGAATCTTTCTGAGCTTCCTCAAAGGTCTCTTTGACTTCGTTCCAAAATGCTTTGGTGAAGAGTTCCCTCATGGCCTCTCGCTTGTGACTCATGGTATCTCGATCGAGGCGGCGGCCATTGAGAAATCTCTGCAGCGAACTCGGTACGTTCCCATCGGCCGTTTTACGGCCAAGTGCCTCTCAACTTCCGGGATCGCCCTTCGCGATCCGACTGGGCCGCCGCCGACCAGAGACGCCGCTAACTACTTGCACGTTCCTTCGAAGCCAAACGTCTACGTCTATCGGAAAGCGGAAGAAGGATAGACCGATGAGATCACTTGGAATGCCGCTGTTGCTTACAATTGTTGCAATCGCGAGCTCGGTGTACGCGCAAACGGCTGTGGCGCAGGTACCTGACTGGCAGAACGCGGCTGGAGGGACGATGGCGTTTGAGGTCGCCTCTGTTCACGAGGACAAAGGTCCGTTCAAGCCACCTTCGTTTCCGCTGAGTTCTGACCCATTGTTCCGGGAACCAAATGGACGCTTTCATGCGGATTTCGCGTTGCCGAACTACATTCAATTCGCCTATAAGATATGGCTTACGGGAGAAGAGCGGAGGGCAATGGTAGCTAAACTGCCCGAGTGGGTAGACACGGATCGATTTGATATCGAGGCGACAGCCCCGCTGCATGCGACGAAGGACCAGTACCGTCTGATGATGCAGGCGCTGTTAGCCGAGCGATTTGGCCTGAAGCTGCACTTCGAACAAAGAGAGCGACCGGTGCTCGCCATGGTGCTGGCGAATCCCAGAAGGCCCGGTCCGAAGTTGATTCCGCATGAGCGGGGGCAATCTTGCGACGAGAAACCGAAGCCAGACACCTATCCGAAGGAGTGCTACGCCTACTCTGCGATGCCCGTCAAGGACGGCTTGCTCCTCTTGGGGTCACGAGCGGCCTCAATGGACCTGATAGCCGATTTTCTGGGGGATGTGGCAGGACGCAGTGGAGAGATCGGACGTCGTGTTGTGGACCAGACCAGGCTGACAGGGCTGTGGGACTTTACGCTGGAGACCGCATGGCCGACTCAGACGCCTCCACAGGATGCAGCACTAGCAGGGCCGACCATGCTGGAGGCTATCCAGGAGCAGTTGGGAATAAAGCTGAAGCCGACGCGGACTCTCGTTTCGGAACCTGTTGTGGATCATGTCGAGCGGCCCAGTGAGAATTAAAAGGGCCCTAACCGCGTCACTGGCCTTGACGTGCCGAGTTGATCTCGCGGGATGAAAGCGGAAGGTTCGCCCTCGAATAGCGTGTCCTTTATGTCGCGCAAGGAACGCCCCGCTCCCACCCCGAGAGGACCCTGGCGGCGCTGAACAGGCTGCTTGAGTGCGATCCCGCCGAAGATCGCAAATCTCTGGCTCAATACTGTGACGCCGCAGCCTTCACAAATCCGAATTGGCCGTAAAGTCGCCTATTGTGATCTGTGCACGCGCGGCCACAAACGGTGTTGGAAGACGCCGGGGGCTCCGCAGGCGTATCCTCTTACACCAGACGCCAAGTTGGTGCACAGCTGGCCGCCCAGCGACCAGTTATGGCCGTTGAATCAACTCCAGCCGGTTACCAGCCGGATCGATGGCCATGCCGATGACGATGCCCGTATTTCCGAACGGGCGCGGATCGCCAGCCATCGTCCCGCCCGCGGCCTTGAGGGCGGCGACGGTCGCCGTCATGTCCTTCACGTTGAGGATCACATGCGGGATCGGGTCCTTTATGTCGTCGGAATCGCGATGCATGATCACGATCGGTTCGCTCTTGTTGGCCTTGGCGGCCTCCTCCGTCGCACCGAAGTTGACAAAGTATTCCGCACCCCCGGGTGCTTTGATCTGATTGACTTCCTGCATGCCGAACGCGGCTTCATAGAACTTCGCCAGCGCGGCGCCGTCCTTCGCGCCGATTCGCACAGCGTTCAGCGACACTTGGGCACCTGCGGCACTCGCGAGCAGCAGCGTGGCGGATATTGCTATGGCAGTTGAGTAAAGGGTCTTCATCGAATTCTCCAGTAACACTTCTGAACCATGATAGACCGCCACGCTCTCAAATGAAAATCCTGCTGGCTTGGCCACAAGTTTAAGGTATAGTGATCGCACCGCCCGTAGAAAGCTGGACTTGGCCGATGGTCCGATAATCACTGATGTCGGCGGAATAAGCTGCGTCATATCCCGCGAAAATCAGGTTGACCGTGGTGGAGTTGCTCGTCGTAGCCGGTATCACTTGCGGCCCGTAAACTCGGCCGCCGAACCACACCTGCGTGGGCCCAACCACCGGCGGATTGGCGGGAATGGTGACCATCTCTTTAGTTACCGGATCGGTAGCGGTGACCGTCGCAACTGACGCAATCGGGTTGTTGATGCCGTTGATCACGCTCCAGTTGACGAGATCGGCCGACTCCGCGTACAAGATCGCGTGGAAGGAATCGGAATCTCCATCCAGGCAGTTGCCGCCGCCGAAGAAGAGTCCCCACTTGCCGGTGCTCAGCTTCAACAGAGTCCCGTTCGGAGATACATAGCGAATGCCCGAGTAAGAAATCGTGGTGGGATCATTCAGGCCATTGACGGGGCCCTGATCCGTCCAGGTGATTCCGTCCTTGGAAGTTGCCATGCGAATTTGCGCGATGTCATGATTGGCCGCGGCGCCGGCGGGTGTCGGGCCGCATTGTTCCGTCGTGGGAAATGCGTAATCGCCGTTCAGGGTCTTGTCCACATAGAGAATCTTGAACGGGTAGCCCGGCACGGACGCCAGAATGCCGTCCGGATTCGTTAAGCCAACCGTTCTGGTCGGAAATTTAATCGTGTTCGTGGTAGTGGGCGTGCCCAGGACATTGATTTCATCGAAGCGCCAGTTGCCCGAGGCATCGTTGTACGGGGCGGAGGTGCCGTCGTCATTGAGAGTCGCGCCAGTGTAAGTGGGAGCGCCTGGGCCGGTGTAGGTTGGATCGTAGACCGTCACCAGACGAACTCCGAAGTTGGGGTTGTTATTCACGGCCGAAATGCCTAGGGCCGGAAAGTTGATCACGATCTGGGGAAAAAAGCCGCCGCCCGCCGGAGCCACATACATCGGGCCGACATTGATCCACGTGCTGCCGTCCACGGTGTACTGCGCTTGCAGGTCGCGAATGGCCTGCGCGGTGGTGTACCAGTCGTACTCGAAGACAATGTTGTAATAACCCGTGGTGTTGACACTGAACTGCGCACCTTGCGTATACTGCGGAGCCAGCGTATTCCAGCCTGGCCCGGACTTGCCCCCATTGTTTTTGGTGGTCCCGCGAATGCGCCAGGCCATCGCGTTCGGATCCTGGTTGGTGCCGCCGTTCGTGCTGGTAATGTCCTCATTGTCTTTGCTGCCGGTGTAATCGTTCGCGGCGTTCGCGTAGGAATTCGTCATGCCGAGCGGCGTCGCCGTTCCCGCGCCGATATTGGGCGTGGGGCTGGAGGCACTGCCGGTTGTATATTCGAAATTCCATTGCGTGATGATGTTGCTGGTGGGTGCGTCGAGTTCGCTGATGGAGGAGAGGCCGGTCAAAGGCGCGCCTGCCTTTGGAGTCAGATCATGTACGATCAGCCCGTCCGAATCGACATGGCCGTTTCTGCGATCGAGGAGATAGAGAATGTAGCCGCCGCCGAGAGAGAGCACATTCGCGTGGCCCTCGCCGTCGTCATTGCCGTTGCCGTTCTTGTTAGTCTGAGGGCAGTATGTGGAAAGATTCTCTACCTGTTGCTCGAAACTCCACGTCTTGCCGCCATCGGCTGAGGTGGCTGCCAAAACGGCCTCGTTGACGTTGCGGGGACGGTAGTCGAAATACCCTTGCAAGTTCACCCCCCGCCCCAAAACAAAGGGAAAGTAGAAGGGCTGCATGGTATTGACGGTGGTGTTGGGATTCACGATCGGAACCCCGTTCGAACAGTAAGGGGTGGATCCATCAAAGGGACCGCCGGAGGTAGTCGTCCCCGTGGAGTCTTCAACGTAGGGTCCGCCCTGCGGGAGCAGCCAGGGGCCGCCGGCAAGAGTAGTCTGGATCGGGCTGCTGGTGGCAGTCCAGGTAACTTGCGCTTTCAAGGGTGCGGACACACACAGGGCCGCACACACTCCTAGAGTGAGAAGTTCAATCTTCATGGTCGGATTCCTTTCACTAATATGAGGGTTCAAGCTTTGCGGAAGCGCCGGAAGAGAGCGATTCCCGCCAGGCCGCTGCAGAGCAAAAAGAGCATGGAGGGTTCGGGGGTGAGCACCAAGTCGAGTGTCGTGGTGCCAGTCTGAACGGCGATTGCGTAGTTCTGGACCACGGTGAAATCGATGCTGCCGCTGGCCAGTTCGGCGGAAAGGTTGGACAGATCGCTTGACGTGAATGTGTAGCTCCAGGCGGTCGGAGTAGGCGAGCTGTCACAAGCGGCGGTGAATGTGACGCTGTCATCGCAAGAGGCTACCTGGATGGCGCCGTTGTCGATGTAATAATCGCTCGGCGCGGTGACGGGGGAAACGTCGTCATTGCCAAAGGTGCCAGAAATAGTTCCACCGATAACCGATTCGCCAGTGGGAATCGAGAAGGTGAAATCGCCAATGAGAACCGATCCCAGCGGATAATCCGCAGGGTCGAAGTCGAAACTCGGCGTTCCGTTGAATTCGCCGATAGTCGCGATGATGTCCGCTTTCATCGGAGCTGCGAGGCCGACAGCCAGTGCTATCGAGAAAATAATTGTTGGAGTGATGAGCTTGAACATAGTTGTGTTTTGCCATCAGCGGATGACATCCCGCCAAAAGGCTCTACGCATAGTACGCTGGGGCTTCGAGTTCCAACAAGGGGCATAACCATTTATTCTTCAAACTGTTACTGAACTGTCACACAATCGGGTACCGGTAGTTTTACCGCACGCGGCGGCCATGCGTGCCATACTGAGGCCATATGCGGCGTATGATTTTCGCTTTGCTTTTAGGAGCCACGCTGCTGGCCGCCGATTCCGGCGCGGGAGTCCACTGGACCGTCCCGGCGACTTGGAAGGCCGAAGCGCAGCGGCCCATGCGCCTGGCCACGTATACGGTTGCGCCCGGCGGCGAATGCGGCATATATTATTTCGGCGCCGGGGAAGGCGGAAGCGTGGACGCGAACCTGGACCGCTGGATCGGCCAGTTTCTGCAAGCGGACGGAAAGCCATCGAAGGCAGCGGCCAAGATCGCGAAGCGCAGCATTCACGGGATTCCGGTGACCACGGTGGATGTCTCGGGCGCCTACACCGGAATGGCCGGCCCTACCGCTCAACAGGGGCCCGCGGTATCGGGCTACCGGATGCTGGGAGCCATCGCGGAAGGGCCGCAAGGGTCGATCTTCTTTAAGTTTACCGGGCCCGGCGAAGACGGTGGCGGCCAATCAGGCGGCATTCGACAAGATGCTTGCATCGCTCGCTCCAGTGAGATAATCAAACCAAAGCAGGTATGTTTCGCGCCATACGGGAACAGATCGAGACCGTTTTCCACGGCGATCCGGCCGCCAAGAGCACGATTGAGATCTTTTTCTGCTACCCCGGTTTTCATTCCATCCTGCTGCATCGCGTGGCTCACCGGCTGCACACCGATGGCTTCACGCTACTGGCGCGGATGGTTTCGCAATTCAATCGATCCGTCACCGGGATTGAGATCCACCCAGGCGCGACCATTGGAAGGCGATGTTTCATCGATCACGGCATGGGCGTGGTGATTGGCGAGACGGCCGAAATCGGCGATGATGCCCTGCTCTATCAGGGCGTGACGCTGGGTGGAACCGGCAAGGAAAAAGGCAAGCGCCATCCGACCATCGGAAACAACGTGGTCATCGGGACCGGCGCGAAGATCCTGGGTAACATTACGATCGGCGACCACACCAAGATCGGCGCCGGGTCCGTTGTGATCCGCTCGGTGCCCGATCATTCCACCGTGGTCGGCGTGCCCGGCCGCGTGGTTCGTTCGCGCGTGGAGACGGAGACCGGCGATTACCTGGAACACGGCACGCTGCCCGATCCCGAGGGCCAATTGATCGACGATCTCACCAAGCGCATCGAGCAACTGGAAGCGCAGCTCAAACTGCTGGCCGAAGAGCGCCTGGCTGAAAGAAGATGACCGGGCTTCGCCTTTCGGCTGTTTGCCTGCTCGCTTTCGGCTTAAGCGCCGCGCCCGCGAAATACACATATTGGGTGCAGCCCTGCACCGATCCCTCGTCGCTGTGCCAGCCGGGCGATCCGCAATTGGCGCAGTGGGCGTTCGAAGCGTGGCAGAAGGCCTCCAGCGGCGAACTTGCCTTCACTCGCGTGCCGGATCGCGACCATGCGCGCATCCGCTTGTATTGGGCGTCGGCCGAGCAAGGCATGTATGGCGAAACGCGGCCGATGGTTATTAATGGGCAACTGGGCGCCGAGGTTTACGTGCGGCCTTCGCCGATGCCGGTAAATGGCGACCCGTTGCTGCGCGACGCCATCGTGTACCTGACCTGCCTGCATGAATCGGGACACGCGCTGGGACTTTCGCATACCCGGGCCTTCGCCGACATCATGTACAGCTTCCAATTCGGCGGCGATATCGATGAGTACTTCGGGCGCTATCGGAGAAAGCTGGAAACGCGCGCCGACATCGCGAAGAATTCCGGAATGTCCGCGGCGGACCGCGAGCGATTGATCGAGATCCTGAAAAACTAGCGGCTAGTGCGCCGGTGAGGGTTGCTCGGTTTCGGCCTTCAGCGGAAAATGCGCGCCTTGCGGGATAGGCGCCAGCATATTTTCCTTGCGGTAAATCAGCGTGGATACGTTGTAGCTGGCGATTTCAAAACCGTGCCCGTGCGTGATGGCATCGGTGGGACATGCTTCGACGCAATAGCCGCAGAAGATGCAGCGCGAATAGTCGATGTTGTAAACCTTGGCGTAGCGCTCGCCTCCGCTGATGCGCAGCGTTTCGGTATTTTCCGCGGCTTCGATGTAGATGCAATCCGCCGGGCAGGCGGCCGCGCACAGGAAGCAGGCCACGCACTTCTCGAGTCCATTTTCGTCGCGCTGCAATACGTGCGCGCCGCGATAGCGTTCCTGAAACTTGGGCGGAGTATCGGGATAATCCTCGGTGATGGTGGGGTTCATCATCTCGCCAAAGGTGATGGACATGCCCTTGGCGATGGCTGCGGCGGATCCGAATGCTTCAGATATTTTGGAGGCCATTTGGAAACTTCATTATCGCAGGTCTCGCTCGCTTAGGTCCGGACCGGACCTAGTTCTTGGAGCCTCAACCGGCTTTCCATTCCGGCACGTGCTCTTCGGGGCCGAAGAACGGAACGCCCGCCTTGGCGCCCATCTCCTCAAAATCACGCCGCGAAAATCCGTTCAACGCCCGCGCGATGGTCCCGTCGCGTTCCAGCAGAAACAGCGATGGAACCGATGTAATGCCGTAAGCGTTGCTGGCCGGATAGCCTTCGCTCGAGAGATCCAGCAGCGTGGGAACCGTCACGCCGAAGCGCTCCAGGAATCCGCGCGTGGCATCGGCGTCGTCCTGCGAGATGCCAATTACCTGAATGGATTTGTTTGCGGACAGGCGTTGCAGGTAAGGCGCCGTGAGCTGGCAGACCGGGCAACTGATTTTGAAGAATGCCAGCAGCGCAGGGCCGGCCGAGAGAATATCTTCCAACGTCCGCGCGGACCCATCCAGGCCAGCCAGGCGGAAAGCCGGCGCCTTTGCGCCCACCGCTACCAGCACTTTCGTTCGACGGCCAAACATGGGCGGCTTATGCGTTTTCCTTTTGCTTCTGGACGAAACTCAAAATATCGAAGTGCTTGATCTCGCGATCCGGGAAGAAGCTGTTGATGGCTTCCTGCTCCTCATTGAAAATCTGAAAAACAGTGGACAGCTTGGTCAGCAGCACCAGTTCCAAATTCCGGCGGTTGAGATTCACCAGCTTCAAGGAGCCGCCGGCCTTTTGCACCGACATATAGCAGATCACCATGGTGCCAAGGCCGGTACTATCGATGTAATCGACTTCCTTTAGATTCAATAGCTGCTGCAAACTGCCGGCCGCGGTTTCCGCGCTGACTTTTTCGCGGAGATCGGACGCTCCTCCGACGGTCAACTTTCCGCTCAAATCAAGTATTTTGACGCCTTCCCGTTCGCGGGAGGAAATCTCAAGGTGGGCCATGGGTGTGTTCCTAGTGTACCCGCTCAGGGATGGCCGCGGCCGGGGTTTCCGCGGCGGTGGTCGGTGGTGATGCCGACCAGCGGCCTACCGGCAACTGGACCGTGAAGCGCGTGCCTTGCTGGAGCGTGCTTTCCACCGTAACGGCTCCGCCGTGCGCCTTGGCGATCCAGGCGACGAAGCTGAGGCCGAGGCCCAGACCTTTTTCGGCGTCAGCGGACGGGACGCGATAGAACCGGTCGAAAATGTGCGGCAAATGCTCTTGCGAGATTCCCACTCCGGTGTCTTCCACAATCAACGTGACGTGATCCAGGCCCGGAATCAGGCTGACCTTTACCACGCCTCCCGCCGGCGTATATTTGATGGCATTGCCCAATAAATTGGAGAGCAGCCGCTCAATCTGAATCCGGTCGGCACTGATCGGAGAGTTCGCGGGAAGCGCCGCGGAGAGCCGGACGCCCTGCGCTTCGGCCGGAATCTGATGCTGGTCCACCAGGTCGCGAACCAGCTCGGCAAGATTGATCTCGCTCTTTTGCAGCGCCAATTGCCCGGACTCGGCTTGCGATAGCATCAACAGCGCGCGCACGATGTTGGAAAGACGCTCCACCCCTTCCAGCGCGTCGGCCATGGCATCGCGATATTGGTCGACGGTTTGGGCGGTAAACAGCGCCACTTCCAACTGCCCGCGAACCACGGTGAGCGGAGTGCGCAGCTCATGCGATACGTCGGTGGAGAACTGGCGGATTTGTTCGAAGGAATGGTTCAGGCGCGTCATCATGTGATTGAACGCTTCGATCAGCCGGTCCAATTCGTCGCCGGTGTTGCGCGCGGGAATCTGAACATCCAGATTGGAGTGCGTGATGTGCTGCGCGGCGGCCGCCACGGAATTGACCGGGTCCAGCGCGCGGCCGGCGAGAAACCAGCCTAGAACGCCGCTCAGCACGATGACCAGCGGCACCCAGGCGAAATAATTCCAGGTGAAATCGCTGATCACTTTATCGTTGTAGTCGATGGCGCGGCCGATGGCCAGGTAATAGTTGTGGCCATCGTGGTCCACCCACAGGCCGGAGCGGATCATGTAGGGAACACCGGTGGGGTCCGTGCGGACCCGAATAGCCGGCTTACCGGAAGCCAGGATGGCGCGAATTTCGGACGGAGGATCGATGCCCAGCGAATCGTAAATCTCGGAATTCTGCAGCCGGTGGCCCTGCGTATCTGCCAGCATGTAGACGCGCTGCACGCGGCGGACGGTAAAGCTTTCGTCGGGATCCTTTTCGTCGTAGAACCAATTCGGACCTTCCGGACCGGTGCGCAAATAACCCTTGGCGGCGCCCCATTCTTCGTCCAGCACGCTTTCCATCTGCGCTTGAAACGTTCCGCTGAGGATCTGGCGGAAGAGCATGCCGAGCAACACCAGCAGCACGGTGAAGAAGATGACGTAACTCAGGGCCAGGCGGAAGCGCAGTCCGCGAGTCCAGCCGAAAGCTTTGCCGGGCGTAATCATTGGACTTGTTCGAGCTCGGTCTCCACGGCCTTTTCAGGCGTATCCAGCATATAGCCGATGCCGCGCACGGTGTGGATCATTTTGGCGGGAAATTTGTCGTCGATTTTGCTGCGCAGGTGGCGGATATAAACGTTGACGATGTTGGTGAGCCCGTCGTAATCCATGTCCCAGACGTGCTCGACGATCATGGTGCGGCTGAGCGGGCGGCCGCGATTGCGCATCAGGTATTCCAGGATGCTGAATTCCTTGGGCGCGAGTTCGATGTTTTCGTTGGAGCGCGTTACTTTGCGGCGGATGCAGTCGAGCAGCAGGTCGCCCACTTGCAATCGTTCGGGCATGGGCTGGCCGCGGCGCAGGCGCGCCCGGACGCGGGCCAGAAGCTCGACGAACGCAAATGGCTTCACCAGATAATCGTCGGCGCCCAGTTCCAGGCCTTTCACGCGATCGTCGACGGCGTCGCGCGCGCTCAGGATCAAGACCGGCGGGCTGGATTTGCGGTTGCGAATCTTTTGCAGAACCGTGAGGCCGTCCATGTCGGGCAGCATCAGGTCCAGAATGATGAGATCGTATTCGGCGCCGTGAACCAGGTCGACCGCGGTGGCGCCATTGCCGGCCACGTCGACTGCGTAGCCCGCGCTTTCCAAACCACGGGACAGGAAATCCTGAATGCGTTTTTCATCCTCGACGACGAGTATTCTCATAAAGTTGGGCTTGCAGCGGCTCCAGTTGGCACGCGGTGGTTCTATCGGCCGCAGTGCTCTATACCTCTATTAAAGCATTGCGGTTGGGTGGGGCGAGCGAATGGTGTGTTCCGCAGCCAAATGGAACTGTCCCGCCTTGGCCCGTGGCTGGGGTTCGAGAGCGATGTGACGAATGCTTCGAGGCGCAATCCGACCGAGAGTTTCCGGGAGGGCCCGCAATCATCTACCGGAGGTAAGCTCGTTATCCTAAAAGAAGCATGAGGTTCCTCGACAACTTGGAAAGTAACCTCAAGGCACTCGAATCAGGCACTGAAAGAGACCCGCAATACTGGTGCGGGACGGCGGCACGTGAAGCGGCGCGGTCAGCTGCTCTTGAAATCGCTCCCCATGCCGAAGCTCTGCGGAACGGACCATTCATGGGTGGTCTCCTGACGGCCTGTCGAAACTTTGGACACCGCAAGCGAATCCTGGTGCGGCCGGTGTGGGTAGATGCAACTCTTCGCTTGAAAGCGGACGAAGAAACTGGAATTGCGTCCTACGCCGACCGGCATGGTTGCGGTTTTCTTCGACGCAGGCAGGGAGATGGAAAGTGTACCGATGGACTGCGCGAGCGACCCGGCGACGCCCGCGGAGAAGTGGCGGGCGGCGGGTAGTTGTCTGATTCGGGTGGTGAGCGCGGTAGGAATCGAACCTGCATCCGATGTGATTAAGAGTCGCAAAAATCGGCAAGAGTAGCGTTGTGTGCGATTGCCCAGCATAGCGATAAGTTGTTACTGCTAATGGCGTTATCCGTGCCATGGATTGCTACAGGTTGCTCAGCGATTCTTGCAAAATTGAACCGGAGTCCCTCTGAAAGTCCCTGTAGCAGGCTGCCCGTCGAGTCTTGTCTTCTGAGCAGGTGACCTCTGGCCTCGTGAAGATTTTGGTCGAGTGCTTCGCCCACTCGGCTTCGCCGTCACATATCTGCGACGTGCGGTTTTCCTGCATACGGCGCTTCCCGAAATCAGCGCCACGCGACGAAGCCTTCCCAGAGGGGGCCGGATGCCGTAAGCGCGGAACCAGGTTCGTTCACCTAAGCCGCACTAGATCGCTAGATCTAAATAGAGCGAAACGCTTGCTCGGGACTCTGCAATAGGCATAGTGGTCGCGCAGCACCTGTCACCGACGCTCCACGCAAACGTCCCAAGCAGCTGGGGCTCAACTACGTCAACCTGGTGATAAATTTGAAAGGCCCGAAACATTGGGTTTCAATCGAGCCAACTAAGCGAGGAAGTTGCGGCCATTACCTCACTCCTGTTTTAGTGCCTCAACGGGATGCATTCCCATGGCCCTCAGGATGGGAGGAAGTATGGCCAAGAGCGCGACCACTAATAACGATATCCCGGCTGACGCGAAGGTTGACATTTCGTAGTGCGATATACCTTTCGCTTGTGAAGCTACAAAGCGTATGCCAGCCATGCTCAATAAGCTGCCGGTTACGACGCCCAAGCCAACGATCAGCATGGCGCGTCCCGCGATGATCCGAATGATGGCCCGTCGCCTAGCCCCGACCACCAATCGGATTGCTATCTCTTTCCGCCGCTGACTAACGGAATAGGCAAGCAGTCCGTATATCCCGACGGAAGCGAGCAGGGCGGCTAGGGCAGCAAAAACACTGAAGAGACCAGCAGCAAGCCGCTGAGGCGCCAGCGACAATTTGATTTGTTGTTCCACCGTCCGCAAGTCATAAAGTGGAATGTCAGGTGCGAACTTTGCCCACGAAGCGCGGAAGGTGGGCATAAAGTCCGCCCCCGGTCCGTGCCGAACTACAACATGCCCTGCCGCCATTGGCCATTGGCCGTTCGCTAGCCAGAGCCAATCTCCCGGCTTGTCCCAAACTGAGCCGTACCTTGTGTCTCGCGCCAGGCCAATGATTGTGACCGGGAGCCACGTCGGCCCCTGTCGTACTACGAGGGTGCGCCCGACGGGATTCAAACCCCGCCATAAATCACGCGCCAAAGTCTGGTTCACCAATCCCACTTTTTGCGACTTCGGACCATCGTGGCTATTAAACTCACGACCGCTGATGAGCGGTACACGGAATAACGAGAAGAAACCGGCGCTCGTTGTAAGGTAACTTGTGGACAACTCTTTGGCCGTTCCGGTGGTCGGATCAGCGACCTGCAGCGCGGGGTGAAGAGGACTCAGTGGTTGATTTGAGACCAGCACCGCTCCCTGGACACCCGGGATTTCGCCGATACTTTGAACCAGTTGATTGAGAACTTGTGTTTTAGTCTCCCCGGATTGGCTGGCCGGGAGATCGAAGCCTGCTGTGATTAAGTTCGAGCTTTCGAATCCCAGATCGATCGAGTAAGCTTTGATGAGGCTTCTGGCAAACAGGACACCTCCCACTAAGAGGATTGTGGAGAGCGCTACCTGGCCTAAAACTAACAGTTCCCTTAGGGGTTGAGATCCCGAAGCTGAGAAGTTACTTCCGGAGTCCTTCAAGGATGAGACCAACTCAGAACGCGTTCCGCTGATGGCAGGAACTATACCAAACAAGATAATCGTCAGTAAGGAAAGCAAAACACAAAATCCAATAGCGCGCCAGTCCATCTCCGGTGCAGCGATAGTGGTATTCCCAGACCGTTCGGAAACTGGGCCAGGATACGCTCCAAAGCGATCGCGAGGACCAGTGCAAAGAGAAATCCAGGAACAACCAAGACCAGATTCTCCGTTAACAGCTGCTGAACCAGACGAGCCCTGCTGACCCCGAGAGCCATCCTGACCGCAATTTCGTGCTTCCGTTCGATCGCCTTTGCCAGTAATAGATTCGAAAC
>CAVXGM010000033.1:0-396688 GCA_963761265.1 Bryobacterales bacterium | reverse complement strand
TTCACGGGATTTTCAGGTTCTTCGCGGTATCCTGGGGCTGATGCGCGCGCTGGCACTCACACTGTTCGTGACTTTGAGTTTGTTCGCACAGCAGCAGTCGCCGCCTTCCGCGCAGACATTGACCATCAATTTTGCCGAGGCGCTCCAGCGCGCACGCCAATACGGCGGGGAATTGCAGACCGCCAACATCGCCGCGCTGCTGGCGCGGGAGGACCGCATCCAGGCCAAAGCTGCTTTGCTGCCGCAGACCCAGCAGGTGGATGAGTTCATCTACACGCAGCCGAATCACACGCCGTCGGGCGTGTTTGTTCCCAACGACGGACCACATATCTACTATGTCTACGCACAGGCGCACGAGGATCTGTCGTTCGCGCGGCGCGCCGAGTATCGCCGCGCACAGGCGGCCGAGGCTCTCGCGCAGGCCAAAGCCGACTTGGCGGTGCGGGGATTGTTCGCCACGCTCGCACAAGACTACTACGGACTGGCGGTGGCGCAACGCAAGCTCGCCAATGCGCTCCAGAGCCTGACGGACGCCCGAGCGTTTCAAGACCTTACGCAAAAACAGGAGCAAGGCGGAGAAGCCGCGCACGCCGACGTGGTTAAGGCGCAATTGCAGACCCAGCAGCGGGAACGCGACGTGGCCGACGCGCAACTGGCGATCGAGAAGGCGCGCCTCACTTTGGCCGTGCTGCTGTTCCCCGATTTTCAGCAAAATTTCAACGTGGTGGACGATCTGGAGCAGACCCCGGAGCTGGAACCCTTCACGGAAGTGCAGCGGCAAGCGCAGGCGAAGAGTCCAGAGTTGCGCATCGCGCAGGCCACCATACGGCAGGAAGCGGCGGACGTCTCGGCGGCTCGCGCCGGGTATTTGCCAGCACCATTTTTCGACTACTACTACGGCATCCAGGCCAACCAACTCGCGCATTACAATCGCGAACACGACAACAATATTGGGTCCGTGGTGGACGTCGGCGTAAATATTCCGCTGTGGACTTGGGGCGCGGCGCAAAGCAAAGTACGGCAGGCGCAACTCCGCGAGCAGCAAGCCACCCTGGAACTGAGTCTGGCGCAGCGCCAGTTGCTCGCCAACCTGAATTCGTATTATGCCGAGGCGCAGCTCGCCCGCTCGCAATTGGATTCGTTGCGCAGCTCACTGGCGCTTGCCATAGAAAGCCTGCGCCTTACCAACCTGCGCTATCAAGCCGGCGAAGCCACGGCGCTGGAAGTGGTGGATGCACAGAGCACGCTGGCCGCCGCGCGGAACGCGCTCGACGACGGACTGGAGCGTTACCGCATCGCCGTTGCCAGTCTGCAGACTCTGACGGGAAATTTCTGAACCTGATCGTATTCCATATGCGAACGCTCCTCACACTGATCGCTTTGGCCGCGCTGGCCGGCTGTTCCAAACCGAAAGAGGCCGAAACAGAGCCGGTGGCGCCGGTACAGGTGGCCGAAGTCCAGCGCGGGTCTATCGATCGCATTGTCTCGGCCGACGGAATTTTGTATCCGGTGGATCAAGCCGCGGTGATGGCCAAAATCAGCGCGCCGGTGAAGGACTTCAAAATCAGCCGCGGCGATCATGTTGCGAAAGATCAACTGCTGGCAACTCTTGAAAATCGCGATCTGGTGGCCGCCGTGGCCGAAGCCAGGCAGCTCTACGAGCAGGCGCTCTCGGCGCAGCGCAACACCACTGGCGCGCAGCTTCCCGAAGACGCCACCAAAGCGCGGCAGGACGTGACTGCATCGAAGGAGGCTCTGGACGCCGCGCAAAAAGTTTACGACAGCCGCAAGCAGCTTTTTGAAGAAGGAGCGCTAGCACGCCGGTTGGTGGATGAGGCGAACGTGGCTTATGTTCAAGCTCGCAGCCAGTACGATATCGCGACGCAACACCTGCAAGCGCTGGATCGCGTGAGCCAGCCCGAACAAACCAAGGGCGCCGAAGCTCAGGCGCAAGCCGCCAAGGCTCGCTATGATGCGGCGGTGGCGCAGCTCTCCTATTCGGAAATCCGCAGTCCCATTGCGGGCGTGATCGCGGACCGTCCGCTGTACGCCGGAGAGATGGCCGCGGCGGGAAGCCCGCTCCTCACCGTGGTGAATGTTTCCAGCGTGATCGCGCGCGCAAACGTGCCGGCGTCCCAGGCTGCATCTCTAAAGGTTGGCGATACGGGCACTATTGTGCAAACGGAAGCCGGCATTCAGCTCAACGGTAAGGTCACCGTAGTGAGCCCGGCCGTGGATCCGAACAGCACCACTGTGGAAGTCTGGGTGGAAGCAGCCAACCCGGGCGAGAAGCTGAAGCCGGGCGCCACGGTGCATGTCTCCATCCTGGCCGAAACAATTCCCAATGCCATTGTTATTCCCTCCGTTGCTCTGCTTCCATCCGATGAAGGCGGGGTGCAAGTGATGACGGTGGGTGCCGATTCCGCGGCGCACGAGAAGAAAGTGGAGGTGGGTGCGCGCGAGCCCGACAAAGTACAAATCCTCAAGGGGCTGGACGCGGGCGAAAAGGTAATCACGGTGGGCGGGGTCGGCTTGGAGGACGGCGCCAAGGTTCGCATCGTCGCGCGCCGCCGGCACCCGATAAAGACGAGCAATGAACCCGCCTTCCACCGAACCAGGGGAACTCGTCAAACCCGGCGATGCGGACCATTGGTCCGCGCGCTTCGGCAAGTCCATCATCTTCGTCATCCTGACGATGGTGGCGGCCGGAGTTTACCTGGCCTTCAATATTCCCATCGCGGTTTTTCCGGAAACGAACTTTCCCGCGCATTGTGGTGGGCGTCGATAACGGCGTGGCGCCCATCGATCAGATGCTGGTCACCGTCACGCGTCCGATCGAGGAAGCGCTGAACAGCGTGCCGGGACTGGAACGCGTTCAATCCATCACCAGCCGCGGGTCGGTGGAGGTGGATCTTTTCTTTTCCTGGAAAGTGGACATGTTCCAGACGCTTGGAATTGGTGAACGCAGCGCTGGCGCGCGTGCAGTCGTCGCTTCCCTCCACCGCCGCGGTCACTTCGAATCGGCTCACCTTCGCCGCGTTCCCGATTTTGGGCTACAGCCTCACTTCCAACAATGTTCCGCAAACCAGGCTTTGGGAGCTGGCCAATTACGAACATCAAGCCGCGCCTGAATCGCTTGAACGGCGTGTCCACGGTGGTGGTGCAGGGCGGGCAGGAGCCGGAATTCGAAATCCAGCCCGATCCCGCCAAGCTGCTGGCCACCTCCATCACGGTTCCGGGGCTGCTGGACGCCATCCGGCGCAGCAACATGATCGATTCGCCGGGATTGGTGGAAACCAATCACCAGTTGGTGCTGAGTCTGGTGAGCGGCCAAGTGCACGACGCGGCCGGCAGATCGCCAACATCGTGGTGAAAACCACGCCGGCCGGCATACCGATTCGGATCGGCGATCTCGGGAAGGTGCAGCCTTCCGTGAAGCCCGTTTACACGCATCGTCCGCGCCAACGGCCAGCCCGCCGTATTGCTGAATATCAATCGGCAGCCGGACAGCAATACGGTCGCAGGTGGCGGACGAAGTTCATGCAGAAATCGACAGCATTCGCAAAACGCTGCCGAGGGGCGTCACGATCACTCCGTTCTACGATCAGTCCGATCTGGTGAACGAATCCATCAAGAGCGTGCGCGACGCCATCTTGATTGGATTGGTGCTGGCCGCCATTATTCTGGTGCTGTTTTTGCGGGACTGGGGCAGTTCGATCGTGGCCGGCCTGGTGATTCCCGCCACCATCGCTATCACCTTCATTGCGCTGCGCGTGCTGAATGAGAGCTTCAACCTCATGACGCTGGGCGGGCTGGCCGCCGCTGTGGGCCTGGTGATTGACGACGCCATTGTGGTGGTGGAGAACATCGTCCTGCACCGCGACGCTGGGCAAAGCCGCTCGGAAGCCATTCGCAGCGCGATGCGCGAGATTCGCGTGCCGCTGGTGGGATCAACGCTGACGCCCATCGTGGTATTTCTGCCGCTGATTTCCATCACCGGCGTCACCGGAACGTTTTTCCGCGCGCTGGCCATCACCGTGGGCGTGGCTCTGCTCACTTCGCTCGCGCTGGCGCTCACGTGGACCCCAACGCTCAGTCATTATTTCTTGCGGAAGCCGCGCGAGCGGACCGCATCCGACCACCGGCGAAGGCGAGCATCGTGGGCTGCTGGGCCGCATCATTCACGTTTATAGCCGCGTGCTGCGGGTGGCTCTGGAGCGGCCCTGGGCGACGGGTATTTTCTGTGCGTTGCTGGTGGGTGCTTCCTACTTCTGCTATAACGCGCTCGGTACGGATCTGCTGCCTGCCATGGATGAGGGCGGATTTCATTTTGGATTACATCGCTCCGCCCGGCTCTTCGCTCGCCGATACAAACCGCCTTTTGGATCAGGTGCAAAAGATTCTGCAGGAGACGCCGGAAGTGGCGAACACATCGCGCCGCACCGGATTGCAACTCGGTCTGGCCACCGTGACCGAAGCCAATACGGGCGACTTTACGGTCAGGCTGAAGCCGAGCGGATCGCGCCGCCCTATCGATGACGTTATCGCGGATGTGCGCAAGCGCGTGACAACCGAAGTGCCCACGCTCGACGTTGAGTTCGCGCAGCTTCTGCAAGACATGATCGGCGATCTGACCAGCGCGCCTGAACCAGTGGTCATCAAAATGTTTTCGGAAAATGCGGATCTGCTGCGGCAGTGGGGTCCGCGCGTGGCCGACGCAATCAAAAAGATCAAGGGCGTGGTGGACATTCAGAACGGCGTGGAAAATACCATCAGCGGACCGGCCATGGAGTTTCACGTCGATCCCACGGTAGCCGCACGCTCCGGATTTTCGCCCGACGAAGTGGAGCTGGACACCAGCGCGATTCTGCAAGGCGAGCCTGCGTCGGCGCCGGTGGTGGTCAATGGGCGCGCTTACACCATCCGCGTTCGCTTCCCGGAATACACGCGCGCGTCGGTGGAAGCCATCCGCAACACCCTGCTTTCGAGCCAGAGCGGCAGCCGGGCCACATTGGGCTCGCTCGCCACGGTCCAGGAACTACCGGGACAAACCGAGATACTCCGGGAAAATCTGCAGCGCATGCTGGCGGTGACGGCGCGACTGGAAGGATTAAACCTAGGGGCGGGAATTCAAGCCGTACAGAAGACGGTGAGGGATCTCAATATTCCTTCCAGCATCCGCATCGTCTACGGCGGCGGTTACGAGGAGCAGCAAAGCTCGTTCCACGATTTGGCGGTGGTTTTGATCTTGGCGGTGTGCTGGTGTTCACGGTGTTGCTCTTCGAGTTCGGCAACTTCGGCGCTCCGCTTGCGATTCTTTCCTCGGCGTTGCTCTCCACGTCAGGTGTGTTCCTGGCTCTTCTGATCACTGGAACGACGTTCAACATTTCATCGTTCATGGGGCTGATTATGGTGATCGGCATCGTGGCCAAGAACGGCATTCTGCTGTTGGATGCCGATCAGAAGTTCCGCGCCGAGGGCGCCGCTCCGGAGCAAGCCATGATCATGGCGGGAGAGCGCCGTCTTCGTCCGATTCTGATGACGGCTCTGGCCACCACCGCCGGCATGGTTCCCCTGGCGCTGGCATTCGGCGCCGGATCGCAGATGCTCCAGCCGCTGGCGATCGCGGTGATTGGCGGGATTGCGGCTTCGATGGTGCTCTCTCTGATCGTGACGCCCGCGGTGCACTATTACTTGCAGAAGAAAAGCTAAAAGGACGGACCGAAGCTGCGGCCGGTCATCGCCGCCAACAGCGACAGCAAAACAATCAGGCCCGCGTACTGCATCAGGACGACATTATCATCCTCGGCTGGATAGTCGCGGCTGAACAGACGGTAGCCCGCGCCGATCGCTATCAGGATGAGAATCGTTTGGTGCGTCAGGGCCCACATGGCGATGGCCACGCCGGCCGCCATGCCGCGCTGCTTCCTGGTAAGCGCGCGGAAACCCCGGCCGCCATCCAGCTGCCAGATTGGAATGAGGTTAAACAAGTTCAGCCAGGCGGCGGTGTTCGCGATGGCATACCAGACGGGAAGGCCGGTGGTGATGGCCGCGAGCCACGCCGCCACCGCCGAACCCAATCCCCAGATAGGACCCGCCAGGCCCACGCGCGCGTCCTCGCCCACGTTGCCCGGATACTGCTTCATTCGCACGAATGCGCCGAAAAATGGAATAAACATCGGCGCGCTGGCGGCAATATTGTACTTGCGCAGCGCCATTACGTGACCCATTTCGTGGATATAGATGGAAATCACGAAGCCGAGCGCGAACCGCCAGCCGAATAGCGACCAATACACCGCGAAGAACGCGAGCATGCTGGCGAGGGTGCTGATTTTGGTCAGACCGAGCAGCAATAATTTTCCCTTCGAAAAAGCGACCACCAGGAAGGTTCCAATCGGGCCGAGTTTGGCGAAGCGCTTCTTCCAGACATTGGTCTCGGAAAGCTGCAGGTCGATGTTTTCGATGCGTGTCCTGGTGAGGCGATATTCTTCGGAATCCGGCGGAAGCAACTCCAGCGCCTTGGCCCAGGCCTGCCGTGCGCCCTGCCAATCGCGGGCCTGTCCGGCGAGCTTGGCGTGCTCCACCAGCGCGGCGAATTCCTGCTGCTGGGTGAGCGTCATAGCCGGTCGAACAGATCACCGATGCGGACCGAAAAGCCGGGGATCAAACTCGACTCGAACATTCCATTTTCATCGAGAATGGCTTCGCGCTCGTCGGAAAACACGAAAGCTCGCCGCGAATCTATATCGAGAATCCACGCTTCCTTGGTGCCGCATGTTCGATACCGGTCTGCCTTCTTAATCAGCTTCGCAAAGGAATCGTTCTGGGACACCACCTCTATCGCCAGGTCCGGAACAAATCTTTGAACGCGCCGGTCCGTCTCACAGAGCCGTTCTTTCAGAGAACCGAAAAAAGTCACGTCCGGCCCATGGGCGTTCCCGCCAAAATCGTACTCCTGTTCGCCGACCACCCTGCCGAGCCTCCGCTCAGTGACATGTAACGCAAGCATGCTTATCAGCAGGTCTCGGAGCAAGTTATGACCGAGGGTATTTCCGGACACATCCACCAACTTCCCGTCCACCAGTTCATGATTCAACGCCAGCTCGTCGGGGAGCTGCTCGAAATCATCAATCGTGAGCGGGCTGGCGAGCTGCATAGGCCTATTTTAACTCCACCACGGTCGCGCCCGTTCCACCTTCGGCGGGCGTGGCTGGATAGTACTTTTCGACGTGCGGATTTGTCGCCAATAATTCGCCGATCACTTTTCTCAAAATCCCCATGCCGTGGCCATGCACGATGCGCACACGATCCACCGAGGCCATGGAAGCGGTATCCAGAAATTTGTCCACTTCTTCGCGAGCTTCTTCCGCCCGCTTTCCAATTACATTGATTTCGCGATAGGTGACATCCCAGCGCGGACCCGGCTCGCGCCGCGCCGGCTCAAACGAAACATTTTTCGGCAATCGCGTGTTCTCGGGCGTAGCGGGCAAAACTTCCTCGACATCGTCGGTGGTGATCTTCATCCGCATCAAGCCCGCTTCTACTTCGAGCACACCGCCGGAAAGCTTGCGGAGAACCCGCGCCGGCTCGCGAACGCCCTTCATCCGCACTCGCGCGCCTTCTTCGATCGGAATGAACCGCTGCTGCTGCGCCGGCGCTTCGCCGAACACCGCCACTCGCGCCTGCTCTTCGAATTCGCGTTTGGATTTCGCTATGCGTCGCTCAGCCTGCTCGGCCGCTTTACGCTGCTCCGCTCCCGCCAGCACCTTCTGGATGGTCTCCTGGCTGTGCGCTTCGAATTCGGCCAGAGCCGATCGTAATCGCTCGTCCAATTCTTTGAATTTCGCCTTTTCGCGCTGTTCGAATTCGTCGGCGAGCGTCTGCTCGCGCGCTTCCAAAGCTTGGCGCTGCGCCCGCAGATCCTGTTCCTCGACGGCGGTTCTGCGCAGCCGCTGGTGCAATTCGTTAAGGAAAACCGCGATGTCGCGCTCGCTGGTGGACATGCGCTGGCGCGCCCGAGCAATCAGGTCTTCGGAAAGGCCCAGGCGGCTGGCGATGGCGAGGCCCGCCGATTTGCCCGGCGCGCCTAATTGCAAAACATAAGTGGGCTGCAGCGTTTTTTCGTCGAAGCCCATGGAAGCATTCACGACGCCTTCGGTGGTGGCGCCATAGATCTTGAGCGCCAGCAGATGAGTGGATGCGAAGGTGAACGCACCGTGGGCGCGGAACGATTCGAGAATCGCGACTCCCAGCGGCCCGCCTTCTTCCGGATCCGTCGCGCGGCCCAGTTCGTCCAGCAGCACCAGCGACTGCGGCGTGACGGTTTCCAGCATTTCGCGCACGTGCGCGATGTGGGACGAAAAACTGCTGAGGCTTTCCTGAATCGACTGCTGGTCGCCGATTTCCGCCAGCACCTGCTCAAACAGCGGAAATTCCGCCTCCGCGGCCGGCACCGGCAACCGCGGCTTGCGCCATCAACGCCAGCAGCCCCACGGTCTTCATCGAAACTGTTTTGCCGCCGGTATTCGGTCCGCTGATCAGCAGCGTGCGTTGCTTTTCGTCCAGCGCCAGCGAAATGGGAAGGATCGGCTTTTTCTGGCGGCGCAGCACGTCTTGGAGCAACGGATGCCGCGCGTCTTTCGAGCACGAGCCGGCGATCCTTTTCCGCACTGAAGCGCGGAATGACGCAATCGAAATCCGATGCGAACTCGGCTTTCGCGAACAGCAGATCCAGGCGGCCGATCGCCGCCACCAGCGCTTGAATCTGCGGCCCGTTCGTCGCTGCAGCACTTCGGTCAGCTCGCGCAGAATGCGCGGCACCTCGCGCTGTTCTTCCTCGCGCAAACGCACCAGCTCGTTATTCAGATCGATAGTTTCGAGCGGCTCGACAAACAGCGTGTGCCCGCTGCTGCTGGCGCCATGAATCACGCCGTAGACTTTGCGCTGCTGCCCGGCGACCACCGGGACCACGAAGCGATCGTTCCGCAGCGTGATGAACTCCTCCTGCAGCGTGCCGTCGTCGCGATGCGTCGCGCAAGAATCGTTCGAGCGACGTCTGGATCTGCCTCTGCTGCCGTTCGATGTCGCGGCGCAGACGATGCAGAGCCACGCTGGCGTCGTCGGCCACGGTGCCATCGGGAAGAATCTTGCCGCGCACATCGCGCAGAATGGGCCGCGGATCGGCGGTTGCCGGCCATTTGAGCCGCCAGCCGCGGATATTTTTCGCCCGCCAGATTCAGCGCGGCACGGATTTCGCCGGCCTCCTCGATCAGCCGCGCCAGCTCCAGAATCTGCTTGGGCTCCAGCATCGCGCCTTCGATGCGCAGGATGGTGAAGCGCGGACGAAACGTCGGGAATGGAATTGAACCGCAGCCGAATCGCCGAGCCCCGCGCGGCCGCTTGCGGCTGGCGCGACGCGCCCTGATAAGCGATGGCTTCGGCCACGTCCGCCAGGGCGTTTTCGAGCGCCGCGCGATCCGTTTGCGGCGCCAGCTTTTCCAATTCGGCTCGGCCCAGCGGGCTGCCGACATAGCGGCCCACCAGTTCGCGCAGCGGCTCGAATTCCAGTAAATCAGCGCTGAAGTTTTGCAAAGGCTCTCTCAATCACGGCCAGCGTGCCTTCGGTAAGGCGATACTGGCGAAGGTTCTTTTCCGCCACCCATTCCACGCGGCTGACGTCGCTGGCGGCGGCCGGCTTGTCCGCTCAATCGGCGGCACAAATAGTCGATCAAAACGTAATGATATTCGGGCTTGCCATCGGCATCCGGCATGATCCGCTCGAAAATTTCGAACATGAAATACGGCTCGACATCCAGGCCGGTCTCTTCGGCCACCTCGCGCCGAATGCCTTCTTCCAGCTTCTCGCCCGTTTCGACAATGCCGCCCGGGAGGGACCAGTAACCCTTCAGCGGTTCCTTGCCGCGCTCCACCAGCAAAATCTTGCCGTCCTCAAAAATCAACGCACCCACTCCGAGGAACGGGCGCGAGGGATAACGGCGGCTGTCCTCGTTCTGACAGCTGGGTTAATACGCAAATCCCTTTCACGTCCAAGCGCACGCGATAGACCGAGGTCCGCGCGGTGATGTATAGCGATCCCAGATCCGGATCGCCGAACGCGCAATTGGACGGAGTCTCTTCGGTGGCGATTTTGCCGAGCGGTTTGCCTTCCGGCGTAAACACCTGGATCCGATTGGCGGCGACGTAGAGATTGCCTTTTTCGTCGACGCAAATCCCGTCCGGCACGCCCTCGATTCCCGAGATCAGCGCGCGTTCGTTCGACGCGTCGCCGTTTTTGTCTCAAATCGTACGCGCGCACATTGCGTTCGTCGGAGTTGCTCACGTAAAGCGTGCGGCCATCGGGCGACAGCGCGATGCCGTTGGGCCGGCCCTTGGGTTTCGCAATCACTTCCAATTCGCCCTTGCGCGAGATGTGATACACGCCGAAAAAATCCAGCTCGCGCGTGTCCTGCTGATTGCCGAAAGCCGGATCGGTAAAATAAACATCGCCCTCCTTGCGAACCGCGATGTCGTTCGGCGCATTCAGCCGCTTGCCCTGCCAGCGCTCGGCCAAGCACCTCCACTTTGCCTTTCTTGTCGGTGCGCGTGACGCGGCGCGCATGGCTTTCGCACGTGTAAAGGCGGCCTTGCGCGTCGAACCGATTGCCGTTGGCTCCGTTCGAATTTTCCCGATAAACGCTGGGCTGCGGCGCCGGCCATAAACTGCATCAGCTGGTTGTTGGGGACATCGCTGAAGATCAGGAAACCCATGGGCGACCACGCCGGACCCTCGGCGAAAACATACCCGGTGGCCACCTTCTCAATCCGGATATTGGCGAAATCCTGAGCGGCGGCGCTCCGCAGCGAGCAATAGAATCGCGAAGAACAGCCTCACGTACCGATAAGGGTATCAAAGGACCAACTGGCAAGGTGGCGCGGTAGCCTGGCTAGTACAAACTCGTGAATGGGCGATTGCGCGGGCGGCCTTCGATTGGGATACAATCTGCCAATGGCTCGCACTCATCAGTACGCGGCGTGCCTCGCTGTTGCCGTTGTTGCGTGCTCCCCCTGTTGGGCGTTCCAGGCGTCCGGCGTCGATACCGCGGTTTCCATTCTTCCCCGTTTCCGGCCAGCGGTTTCCACTGGCCAAACCATCTTTCCGAAAGCTGACATTCGCGTGGATTCCGCGCTGGTGCTGGTGCCGGCGCAGGTGACGAATGTCTTGGGCACTCCCATCACGAATCTGCGCAAGGAAGACTTCCAGGTCTTTGAAGACGGCGTGGAGCAGCCCATCACCAATTTCTCCCGGGAAGACGCGCCGCTATCCATCGGGCTGCTGTTTGACATCAGCGGCAGCATGCGGAACAAGATTAAGAAGGCCACCGAAGCGGCGGATGCGTTTTTTAAGACTTCCAATCCGCAGGACGAGTTCTTTCTGGTTGAATTTAGCGACCGGCCGAAATTGACGGTGCCTTTCACTTCCGATGCTAACGAAGTCTACGACCGGATCGCGCATGCCAAGCCGTTTGGACGCACCGCGCTGCTGGATGCGATTCACATGGGGATGGCCGAAATGAAGCACGCGCAGAATACGCGCAAAGCGCTGGTCATTGTTTCCGACGGCGGAGACAATCGCAGCCGGCACACCGAGCGCGAGATCAAGAACGCGATGCTCGAGTCAGACCTGCAGGTTTACGCGATGGGCATCTTCGATCCCGGGGACACGCTCAAGCATTCGCTGGAAGAACAAAACGGCCCCAAGCTTCTCGAAGAGCTGGCTGACGAGACTGGCGGCCGGGAATATCCGGTGACTCAGCTTGAACGATCTTCCTTCCATCAGCGCCCGGATCGGCAACCAGCTCCGCAATCAGTATCTCTTGGGCTACTCGCCGCTGAAAACCGAGCGCGATGGAAAGTACCGGGTTATTAACGTTCGGGTAACGCCCCGTATCGAAATACGCGACTTACGCGTTTATTATCGTCACGGGTACTATTCGCCCGGCTGACGTAATCTACCAACGAAAACCGAACGTAACCGGAATATAATCGCCACGCTCGCCGTTATTTAGAAAGATATGCACGTAGCGAGCTTCGGCGAAAACCTTGCCGTGCCATTTCGTGCCGAGCGCCACGCCCATGCCCGCATTCCAGCCGGGCTTATTCACGGAATACTGGTCCCCGACGGACGGAATTACGAGCGGGAAGGAGCCGGCGAAGGAATTCGACACGCACACCGGTCGGCGCGGAGAACTGTTGGTACCAGTGATACAGGCCGCCGCCACCGATGGCGTAAAGATCGAAGTGGCTTCGGGGCGTCAAGTGAATGATCGGATCGACGGTGGCGGAAAAGATATGAACGTCGCCGCCAGGGAAACCACTCGTGCCCAATGCAGCTCCGTTCATGCCCAGCGAATTAAAGTCGAGCTGCACCAGCGCGCCAAAGTAATTCGAGAAATTGATGCCCGGCGCCGCCCTGAACATTCCAACCGTCGTTCAGGTACCTTCCGGTGTTGCCGACCGGCTGCGTGAAACCTCCGCCAAGATCAAACGCGAAGCGAGACACTTCCTGCGCGCTTAAAGTTCCCAGAGATAAAAGACCGATACAACTTACGAAGGCGATTTTGTTCATCTGTAATAACCTCTTGCTGTTTAGACCTCCGTCAGCGGGAGAGGTTTCGGTGCAGGTGGTTACCCGTTTGTTAGGCTTTCAGTCTAATCGCAACGCAGCGCGGTCACAGGATCCACTCTCGTAGCACGACGGGCAGGTAAGTAACTCGCGAGCAAGGCAGTGGCAAGCATTAAGAACGCGCAACAAGCAAATGTCGCGACGTCTATCGCGCGCACCTCAAAGAGCAGAGCCTGGAGTACATGCCCCAGAGCCGCGGCGGCGATCAAGCCAATCGCGATGCCTGATCCGGCGATCAGGAGGCCTTCGCGAAGAACCATCGCGAGAATGCCGCTGCGCGAGGCGCCTAAGGCAATCCGAATCCCGAATTCATTCAAGCGCTGTGATACCGAGTAGAGAATCACCCCGTAAGCTCCCACTACAGCCATCACCAGCGCGAGGCCGGCAAACAGGCCGATGAGCTGCGCGGAGAAACGCTGCCGCCACGTGGCATCGTTGACAATCTCTTGGGCCGGCCGCAGGCCCACCACCGGAAGGTCGGGACGAACGCCGTGAATGGCCTTTCGAACTGCGCCGGCAAGCTGCGCGGGATCGCGCTGGGTGCGAACCACCAACTCCATACCGGGATAGGCGAATTGCTCCAGGGGCAGATACACGGTAGGCGTGGGCGCGTCCGTGACGGAAACATGCTTCACCGATCCAGCGATTCCAACGATGGTGAGCCACGGATCGGCGTGCCCCAAGCCGTCGAAGAAATGGATCCGCTTCCCGATCGGATTCTCGTGCGGCCAAAACGCGCGCGCCGCAGCCTGGTCGATCATCGCGACCTTTTGCGTGTCTGCCGTATCGGCGGCGCTCAGGCTCCGGCCGGCCAACACAGGAATTTTCATCGTCGCGAAGTATTGAGGAGTCACGATGGTCTTGTTGCCGGTGGGAAAGTCCATTAGATGATGTTGTGGCCGTCCCTCAATCTCGAAACCGTCGTATTCATTGAGTCCTTCGAGCGGCAGGCTGGATGCAAATGCCGCTTGTTCGACGCCGGACAATGCGGTAACGCGTTCGATGATCTGGCCATAAACCGGTACATCCGCTCTCCATGCTTTGGGATAGAACGGAGCGGTGGGCACAATCGCAGCGGTCAGCAATCCATCGGCGCGAAACCCCGGATCGGCCTGGACAACATGCCACAGACTTTTCAACAGCAGGCCCGCGCCGATTAACAGCATGAGCGATAATGCGATTTCACCGGCCGCCAGCGCCCAGCGGATCCGTTGCCGGGCGACGCCGGAAGTTGCGCTCCGTCCTCCTTCTTTCAGGTTCTCGTTCGCGTTCTGCCGCGCGGCCGCCAGTGCCGGTCCCGCGCCAAAAACGAGGCTGCATAAAACAGAAACGCACAGCACGAAGACCAGGACTGCGCCGTTTACCGATATCAGAGCGGAGTTGGGCAAGACGTTTTCGGGAATCAAATGCTTCAACGCCTCGACGCCCCAGGACGCCAGCAGCCAGCCTGCTACTCCCGCCGCTAACGAGAGCACCAGACTTTCGGCCAGCAGCAAGCGGACCAATTGCCAGCGATTGGCTCCTAACGCTTCGCGAATCGCGATTTCGCGCCGCCTTCCATTCATGCGAGCGAGCAGGAGGTTGGCTGCATTCCCGCACGCAATCAGGAGTACCAGACAGACGGCGCCGAGCAAAATCAGCAACGCCGGGCGAATGCTCTCCACCGCATGCTCGGCGAGCGGCGAAAGCGTGATGCCGACGCCGGCGTCCTCCTGTGGATAATCAGCAGCAAGCTGCCGCGCGACGGAGTCCATTTGAGCCTGGGCCTGGGCGAGGGAAACGCCCGGCTTGAGCCTGGCGACAACGCCGAAGTTGTGGGAGCCGCGCCCTTTCATCCAGGGATCTTCCGTAAACGTGAGCGGCCGCCAGAACGTCCAGCGCCCCGAACGTGGGATCGGGCGGCATCACGCCGACGATGATGTGGGTGGCGCCATCGATGGTCATCGCCTTTCCGAGCACGCTGCGATTTCGACCGAAGCGGCGATTCCATAGCGCATCGCTGATCACGGCTACGCTGCCACCCAGCTTGTCCTCCGCGGGGGTGAAGGCGCGCCCCAGCACCGGATTCAATCCCAGCGTGCTAAACCAATTGCTGGTCACGCGCGCGGCGAAAACGCGGTCCGGCACTCCTTGCAGTGTGAGATTCACGGAGCGCACTTGAATTGCGGCCATCGAGCTGAAGACCGTGTTGCGATCGCGCCAATCCAGAAAGTCCGGGCCGGAAACCGGGAACTCGCGAAGATCGAAGTTGGGTTCCTTGGTGTAGAGCAGAACCAGGCGGCCGGCATCGGGGTATGGAACCGGATGCAGCAGCGTGGCGTTCATCACGCTGAAAATCGCGGTGTTGGCCCCGATTCCGAGCGCGAGCGATACCAAGGCCAGCGCCGTAAATGCCGGGCTCTTGAGGAGCGCCCGGAAACCGTAAACCAGATCTTTTCGCATGACTTCAGATTGGGAGCAGCCGGATTTCCAAATGGCTTGCCACGCCAGAAGAATGAGATAGACAGCGCCGGGAAGCGGTCCGGTGTCCAGTATTGGGACTACCTGTCCGCCGTCATTGCTTGAAATGTTCGTGATTGGGCGCGTGATGGGCCGCTGTCGCGAGCGTGAATCGCGGATGATCGCCGCAATGCCTGCAGGGCGGAAACGTCTCGCCCTTTACGACTGTTACTTGATGCTGGTCCTGATGGACGCCGTCATGAACAACGTCGTAAATTCCCGATCGGGGGCATTGGTCGCCCGGTTTGAACTGTTCCATAGTCGTTACGCACGCGCGGGCGATTGTCCCAGCGCCGTGTGGGTGGCAGCACTGACCACGTCGCCGACCTTCCGCCGCGGCGGCGTAGCGAGCAACAACAGCAGCGATCCGGCGAAGCACAATCCGGCGATGGAATAAAACACCGGCGTGTAGCTTCCGAATTTGTCGAAGACGTATCCGGCGACGAAAGGCGCCACCGATCCGATGCCGGTCTGAATCGCGAGCCACAAGCCGATAACCGCGGGATAGGCTTTCAGTCCGAAGTAATTCATGGGCGCGCCCATCATGGATACCAGCGTCGCGCCCCATCCGAATCCGAGCAGGATGGGAAACGGATAAAGGTCGGCCGCGCTGGTGGCATGCACCACCAGAACCATTCCAAGCCCGAAAGCCACCATCGCGCCGGACCAAATGTAGCGCGGCTCAATGCGGTCGCCAAAGCTTGCGAGCAGCTTGCCCACCAGGGTCGAGATTGCGAGGATCGACATGGCCATCGCGGCCTCGGACGACGAATGGCCCAGGTCCCGCAAGTGGACGACACCGTGGCCTTGGATCAGCGTGAATCCGCAGCTAATTCCGACGGAGGAGAGCAGCATCAAGATGAACGCGCGCGAGAAGATCGCTTCTTTGAAGGTCCAGGCTTCGGTGGTTACGAATACGCCTTTGGGACGCTTTTGGCCCGGTTCCAGTTCCGCGGCCAGCGCCACCATCGGGCACTTGACCCAGATCCGCCGGCTTCTCCTTCACGAAGAACATCACGAAAGCTCGCGCCGATCGCGGCGAGCACCGAGAAAGATCCACCATCCGTTGCGCCAATTTCCGTGCGATCGCGATATTACACGATCGAGGATCGGGGGCAAAATGAATCCGCCGATGCCGCCGCCGCTATACATAAGCGACAGCGCGAGCGCGCGTTTGCGAATGAACCACTGCGCGATTCCTTGCTGCTCGGCGATGGCTCCGCCCGCGCAGGACCCGAACCCGATCAGGATTCCGAAGGAGATCACCGCTTGCCAGCCGGTGTGAACGAACAGGGCCATGGAGAGCGCGCCCAGCATCGCCGAACAGCTTCCGATCAGCAGAGTTTTTCGGACGCCGATCCGATTCACCAGCGCCGCTACGGCGGGCCCGGGCAGCCCGACCATCAACATGTAGAGCGAGAAAGCCAGGCCCAGCATGGTGCGGTCCAGATGCAGACCCTTCGCCATGTAGGCGTTGATGACGCTTTGGCCGTAGGTGGGAAATCCGAGGTTGACGAGGTAAATGAACCAGAACGCCGCCAGCAGCTTCCATCCATAGAATGCTGTTTTCTTCATCGTTCCGGCTCCTCTCTCCGCTGCATGCAACAAAGATCCTCTGTGCTTATACCATATAATGAGCAAGCGATAAAATGTCTCAGCAATATGCGGATCTGAAGCTTCTCATTGGCGGCGAATGGACGCCGCACACAGCCAGAACGAGGCGTGAACACGAGCCGGTGATGAATCCGGCCACCGGCGAATGCATTGGCGTGCTGCCCCACGCATCGAAGGCCGACCTGGATCGCGCGCTGGATGCAGCCGAGCAGGCCTATCCGGTGTGGCGCGGCATGTCGCCGCAGGATCGCGGCAAGATTTTGAAGCGCGCGGCGGACCTGATGCACGAGCGCGCCGAGCACATCGCGCGCATCGCCACCATCGAAGAAGGCAAGACCATTCACGAAACGCGGCTGGAGACGCATGGATCGGCCGACATTCTGGAATGGTATGCCGAAGAGGGCCGCAGGGCCTACGGCCGCGTGCTGCCGCAGCGAACGCCGGGAGTAAGGATGACGGTGCTGCGCGAGCCGGTGGGTCCCGTGGCTGCCTTCGCTCCCTGGAATTTTCCCGTGGGCAACCCGTGCCGCAAGTTAGGCGCGGCGTTGGGGGCTGGATGTCCTTGCATTATGAAGCCGGCCGAACACACGCCGGCATCGGCATCTGGAAGTGGCGCGCGCGTTAATGGATGCCGGGTTGCCGAAAGGCGTGCTGTCGATCGTTTTCGGAGTGCCGTCGCAAATTTCAACCCATCTGCTTGCTTCGCCGGTGATTCGCAAGGTTTCGTTCACTGGCTCCACGCGCGTGGGCAAGCAACTGATGAAGCTGGCGGCCGATGGCATGAAGCGCACCACTATGGAGCTGGGCGGGCATGCGCCGGTGATCGTATTCGACGACGTGGATGTGGAAACCGTGCTCGATCTTATCGGCTACGTCCAAATTTCGCAATTCCGGCCAGGTGTGTGTTTCTCCGACACGCTATTACGTGCACGAGAAAATCTACCAGCAGTTTGTCGACGGATTCGCCGCGCGCGCCAGTTCGTGGCCGGTGGGCGATGGGCTGGTGGAAACCAATAAAATGGGGCCGCTCGCGCACTCCCTGCGTTTGCACGCGATGGAGGAGCTGCTCGGCGACGCGAAGAAAAACGGCGCGCATTTCGATGCCGGCGGGTCGCGCATTCCGGGACCGGGATATTTTTGGGAGCCCACCGTGCTGTCGGAAGTGCCGAACGAAGCGCGCATCATGAATGAGGAACCTTTTGGCCCCGTCGCAATCATCAATCCTTTTTCCGATTTCGGAGACGTGGTTAAACAGGCGAATCGGTTGCCTTATGGATTGGCGGCCTACGCCTTCACGCGATCGAACCGGACCGTGAATTTGCTGGCCGACCAGCTGGAAGCAGGACTGGTGGGTATCAACAGCTATCTTATTTCCGTGCGCGATTCTCCGTTCGGAGGCATCAAAGAAAGCGGGCACGGAAGCGAGGAAGGCATGGAAGGCCTGGAGGCCTGCCTGGTGACAAAGTTCGTCTCCGAAGCCTGATTATGATAACCAAAAACCCCGATTATCTGCGCATTGCCACCGAAGAAGCGTTCGCCCCGCCGGAGCTGGTGGCGCGCTATCGCAAGCTACTGGAAGACGGCTATGACGATCCCGGTTTTCGCAGCCTGTGGGGATTTTATTCGGGCGCGAGTCCCCGCGCGACGGCGCTTGCCGAACGCATCCAAGATATCGGTGAACGGCGCTTGCGCGACATGGACGACACCGGCATCGCGATGCAGATCCTATCGCTGACCGCGCCGGGCGTGCAGGTTTTCGACGCGCCGGAAGCTACGGCCCTGGCGCGATCGTTCAACGATCAACTGGCCGAGGCCATTCGAAAGCATCCGGATCGATTCTCCGGCCTGGCCGCTATCGCTCCGCAGGATCCAGCCGGCGCGGCCAAAGAACTGGAGCGTGGCGTACGACAGCTCGGCCTGAAGGGCGCCATCGTGAACAGCCATACGCGCGGAGAATATCTGGACGATCCGAAATTCTGGGCCATCTTCGAGGCTGCCGAAGCCCTGAACGTTCCTGTCTACATTCATCCCACCACGCCGCCGAAATCCATGATCGGTCCGTTTATCGAGCGCGGCCTGGACGGCGCCATCTTCGGCTTCGCGGTGGAAACGGGGCTGCACCTGCTGCGCATCATCGTCGCGGGCGTCTTCGATCGTTTTCCCAAGCTCCGCATCGTCTCCGGACATTTGGGCGAAGGGCTGCCGTACTGGCTGTTTCGGATTGATTTCATGCACGCCGCCATGGTGAAGGCCAATCGCTATGCATCCGTTCAAAAGTTGCAGAAGAAGCCGAGCGATTACATTAAAGAGAACATGTACGTCACCACCAGCGGCATGGCGTGGGAGCCGCCGATTCTATACGCGCAATCCGTGCTGGGCGTCGACCGTGTGCTTTACGCGATGGATTATCCCTACCAGTTTGTGCCGGAAGAAGTGAAGGTCACCGACGACCTTCCCATCAGTAACGCCGACAAAAAGAAGCTGTACCAGACCAACGCCGAGCAGGTGTTTTCGCTTCGCGCGGCGAAAGCGGCGAACTGGATGATATATAATGTACCGCAGGTGTTTTTTTATGCGAACTCACTTCCTAGCTGCTGCTCTCGGACTGCTGATTTCAGCTCCCGCATTTGCGCACCATTCCTTCGGGGCGGAGTATGACGACACCAAACCAGTGACGGTAAGTGGCGTTGTCACCAAGGTGGACTGGGAGAACCCTCACATTCATTTTTACCTGGACGTGAAAGACGACTCCGGCACTCTTGTCCACTGGAAGTTTGAAGGCTTTCCACCCAATATGCTGAGACGGCAGGGATGGACGCGGGACACGATGAAAATCGGAGATACGGTCACCGTATTCGGATGGCGGGCGCGCGACGGATCGAACTTTGCGCATTCCCGCGAGATCACCTGGACCGGCGGCAAGAAGATGACGTCGGGACCACCCGCGAGCACCGGCGGAAACTAGCGAGCGCTGTAGTGAAATCGTCGTTTCTTCTGTTCCTGTTGCTGGCGCCCGCTTTCGCCAGCCAGCCTCCTGTGCCGCGCACGGCCGACGGGCACCCGGATCTCTCGGGTGTGTGGCAGGGCGGCAGCCTTTCGTTCGCGGTAGGCATCAAGAACGCGGAAAAGGCCGGACAGTCCGCCACGGAAGCCACTGGCAAACCGTCGTCTTTTGCGCAGGGGCAGGATAATTCACCGCCGTATCAGCCCTGGGCCGCGGCGAAACGCAAAGAGTACCTGGCGCGGCGCGGCATCGACGATCCTATCGGACGCTGCCTCTTGCCGGGCGTTCCCCGCATCACCGCCATGCCCATGCCGATGCAAATCTCGCAGACGCCGGGGCAGGTGATCCTGCTTTACGAAGCCTTCCATGGTTTCCGTGTCATTCCGACCGACGGCCGCAAACATCCCGACGATATCGATCCGTCGTTCCTGGGTGATTCGGTGGCGCATTGGGAAGGCGACACGCTAGTGGTGGACGTCACCGGTTTCAATGACAAAACCTGGCTGGCGGGCGTGGGGACGATTCACAGTGAGGATCTGCACGTGATCGAGCGCTACACGCGCAGCCGCTACGACATGATCAACTACGACGTCACCATGGAAGATCCCAAAGTGTTCACCAAGCCGTGGGTTCGCCACTCCGCGCTGTATCTTCGTCCGAACGAGCGATTGCGCGAGTATGAATGCGCGGAAAACAACGAAGATATCGTGCGTTACGAAAAACTGCTGAAGAACCAACCGCTGTACGACGGCAAATCGGCGGTACCTACTAAAGCGCCGCAGCAGTGAACGAGTGGAGACCCGCGCGGGCAAATTCCAAGACATCCGCGCTGGCTTGGTGCGCCACAAACACAGCCGTCAAGTCCGTGGACTGAAAGTAGGCCAAATTTTCCCGGCCCACTTCGCTCTCGCGAACCGAATGGCCAAGGGATTCCGAGCCGCGAGGCCGCAGATACACCGAGAATTCTTCGCCGTCCTTGCTGTAAACCAAATGCAGATAGATTTGTTTATCGAGGAAACACAGCCGCCCGCGTTGCAGACGATAGCCGGTGCCAGCGAGGGCTGTAATGGCGGATGGCGGTACGCCTTGCTTTTGTGCGAGAGAATCGATGGCGGCGATGTCGGTGAGCCATCGCCTGGGCTCGCCCTTGACGATTTCGCGCTGATGATCCTGGGCGGCCGCGATGCAAAGCTGCGGAATTTGCTGCTGCTTGAGGAATGTCCGGTAGGAGAAACCGGCGGCGAG
Organism: Bryobacterales bacterium; assembly: GCA_963761265.1. GTDB lineage: Bacteria > Acidobacteriota > Terriglobia > Bryobacterales > Bryobacteraceae > Palsa-89. The sequence continues at coordinate 375,644 of CAVXGM010000033.1, read as the reverse complement.
CAGCGTCGCGATCAGCGGCGGCCGCCGCAACGGCCCAACCGGGAACATGGCGCGGTTGTGGCTGGATTTGCCTTCCGCACGGCGGCAGCCACGCGTGAAGTGTCAACCTCTTCGGAGAGGATGCTATCGCGCAGCCGCTGATCCAGTTCGCCGTCGGTCATCGATAAGCTCCCTTGGCATTTGACTTGGCTTCATGGGCCCGGCCAAACTACTTTCGCAACTCCTGGCGAGCCCGGCTCAGCCGCGACATCACCGTGCCGATGGGCAAGTCCAGGATTTCGGCAGCCTCGCGGCAGGTGAATCCTTCCACAACGCACAACAACAGCACGGTCCGCTGCTCCAGCGACAAAGCATCCAGGGCTTCGGCGATTTCGGCCGCCTCCTGCAACATCGGATCGGATTATCGTCGGGCGGAGGATCGGGAGTACGCCCCAGCCGCCGCCCCTCCGCGTGAAACACGTTGAACAGGATGCGGAACAGCCACGCCCGCGCATTGGTGCCGATCTGGAAACCATGGAACCCGCGCCAGGCGAGCAGCATGGTCTCCTGCACCAAATCTTCAGCGGACGTGGACTTCGAGCGTCAGGCGTCGCGCCACGCGCAGCAGCGCCGCCAGGTGCGGCATTGCAATGCTTTCGAAGGCTTCCTGTTTTGTGGGCTGCTTGCTGGACACTCCGCTTCAATCTTACCGCCCCCGAAACCGAGGCGTTAGTCGCTTTTCTTTTGCAGTTCGTCGAGTTCCGCCAGGACTTCTTTGCTGTGGGGATTCGGATCCACTTTGAGGTAAACCTTGCGGATCATGCCCTTGGGATCGATCAGGAACGTGTTGCGCGCGGCCACCGTCATGGTGCCGAAATGGCTCAGCGAGCCGTATTTGTCTACCACCACGTGTTCGGGATCGGACAGCAGCTTGAACGTCAGGTTTTCCTTGGTGCAGAACTTCACGTGCGAATCCACGGTATCCAGGCTGACGCCGAGGATCACCGCTTTCTTTTTGTCGAACTCAGGCTGATCGCGCTGGAAATTGTGCGCCTCGATGGTGCAGCCGGGCGTCATGTCCTTGGGATAGAAATACAGCACTACCCACTTGCCCCTGTAATCCTTCAGGCTGACCTCTTTGCCTTCCTGCGACTTCAGGGTAAAACCGGGCGCTTTGGTGCCCTCGGCCGGGATTGCGTCGGCCGCGTAGATCGCGGCGCCACCCAGCAGCATCAGTGCGCTCATGCCATATAGCAGACTCTTCATTTAGATTGCCTCCCACTGACTATAATGCTTCGGGCGGCCGGCTTCATCCATCGGGTTGGAGAAAAAACAAATACAATCATGTAGGTAAGTAGAAGAAGATGGCACAAACATCGATACAACTCGGACCCATCGGAATCTGGACGCGGCAGCTGGAGGATCAGCCCGCCGCAAAGGCGCAGGAGACAGCGCGCGAGCTTGAAGAGCTGGGCTACGGTGCGCTCTGGTTCGGCGAAGCGCTCGGCCGCGAAGTCGCTGACCAATGCAGGCTTGCTGCTGGCGGCAACCAAACGCATGGTGATTGCCACCGGGATCGCAAATATTTACGCGCGCGACGCCGTGGCCATGGCTTCGGGGCAGAAAACGCTGGCGGAGGCGTATCCCAATCGATTTCTGCTGGGGCTGGGCGTGAGCCACATTCCGCTGGTCGAGCAGTTGCGCGGGCATCGGTATGAGAAGCCAGTCGCGACCATGCGCGCCTATCTGGAAGCGATGGACAAAGCGCCCTTACAATTCCGTTCCTCCCGCAACCAAGCCGGCGCGCGTTCTTGCGGCGCTGGGTCCGAAGATGCTGCAGCTTTCAGGCGAGCGCGCGGATGGCGCGCATCCTTACAATGTGAATCCGGAGCACACGGCGCAGGCGCGCAAGATCCTGGGGCCGCAAGCCGTATCTGTGTCCCGAGCAGGCGGTGGTGCTGGAAACCGACGCCGGAAAAGCGCGGGCGATCGGACGCGCGTTCCTCGGCTTCTATCTGACGCTGCCGAACTACGCCAACAATTTCCTGCGGCTCGGATTCGACGAAGGCGATTTCAAAGACGGCGGAAGCAACAAGCTGATCGATGCGATCATTGCCTGGGGCGATCTGAACGCGATCCGCGACCGCATTCGCGCGCATCATTCGGCGGGCGCGGACCACGTGTGCATCCAAGTTCTGACCGCGGATCCTAAAGGGCTGCCGTTGCGCGAGTGGCGTGAACTTGCGTCAGGCGTTGTTAGCGAAATAGATCCTGCTCTGGCTTGCGCAGAAGCGATCGCGGCGGAGCCTTCTGCCGGCTGCCACTCGAATCCGCGAATCAGCACGACCGGGCAACCGCCGGCTTTCCGCATCACAGAGCCCGGCGGCGGCAGCCAATTGATCCGCCACCGCGATGATCGTGCCGGCCAGCTTTCGGCCGTGGCGATCGGTGCGTCCGCGATAGATCGTCCAACGGATCGAATCCCGCCACGCCGATCGCGACATCCACCAAGCCTTCGCGCCACGGTCGGCCGAAGGTATCGGTGATGATCACCGCGCCGCCGCGCCAATGCTTGCGCGAAGCCTGGCGCGCCGATGCGTCGGGATCGACCGGCAGCACGGTAGCAAAATCGTCGCCTGCGACGTTCGATTGATCGACGCCCGCGTTGGCGCAAACAAAGCCGTGCTGCGTCTCGGCGATGATGACGCCGCGATCCATTTTCACGATGCGCCGCGATTGAGACAGGATCAGTTCGATCAAGCGAGCATCTTTATTCCATTCCTCGGCCCAGGATCGCGCCAGCGCCGAAGGCTGAATCTCGCGCAGATCCACAATCGCGCCTTCCGCTTTCGAAACGACCTTCTGCGCGACTGGCGACAACGGTGATTCGGAATCGATGGTTGTTCGCTCGGCCTGCGCGGATCAGCAGTCGCGAGATCGTCGCCGGGCGCACTTCGGGCAGGGAAGCGACCGCTTCTATTTCGATGCGCATGCCGCTCGCAAAAACGATCGAAACCGCGCACTCGCGCGGGCGCGCCAAAAATTCGGCGACATCTTCGGGGGTGTCGATGTCGAACATCAGCCCAGGAAGGCGCAGCACATCGACGATACAGCCCCTTCGAGATCGCCTGATCGCAGATGCGCGCGAAAACTTCCCGGACCAAAGCGGCTCTCGATGCAATCGGGCGGCGTGCGCACCAAAGCGTTTGTGCCGGTGCCATCGGAGGACGGAACGACGATCAGACCGGGGCGGCGTCCGCCGTTCGTCGGCGCAGTTGAGTGAAATCGGCAGGCGTCACGGTGGGAACGTCGATCGGCACCAGCATCGCCGTTGACGCGCCCATCTCCATGGCGCGCAAACACGCCGCATCGGCCGAAACGCTGTGGCTGACCTGTTCGGTCTCTTCAAAGACCATCACACCGCGACTGGCGCGCGTGATCCGGCGATCTCGGCATCGCTGGTAGCGACCACCACGCGGTCGATCCCCTCAGCCTCGCACAGCGCGGCCAGCGTTTGCCTATAGAGAATCCGCGCCAGCGCCTCGCGCTGTTCGACTGCCAAGAAATCCTTCAATCGCTGCTTGGCGTTTTGCGGGCTTTTCACCGGCAGGATGGCAAAGATCACGCTTGATCCCCAGTTCGCGAACCACCGTTCGCGCCAGAGACTTTCTTTCGCGCAGCCCGCGCATGATGGTGTTGGTGACGACCGGCCGCATGTCGAGCGCCGCCACTTGCGCAGCTTGCTTTCGATCCACTTCGTCCAAGACGAAGACGCCGCAGAAATCCACGTAGAGCTTGGCGACCTCGGCCGCCGAGGATCGCAGGCCCATGCTCTTCATCATTTTTGCGGCAGGGCCTTTGAGCGCGCGGCCGCCCACGATCGGCGAAATCGCGGCGACTTTCTCGCGCTTGCGCCGCAGCGCGTCGCGGATGCCGGGGATAGCGAGGATCGGCCCGATGCTGATAAACGGATTCGACGGGCAAAGGATGATCGCCTCCGCGCTTGTCGATCGCCTCCAACAATCCCGGCGCCGGCGCGGCTTCCGATCGCGCCTTCGAAGCGCATCGCGGTTACCCGGTCGCGCGCCCGGCGCTTCACAAAATAATTCTGAAACTCCAGCTCACCCGACGGCGTGCAAATGCGCGTGCGCACGCGTTCGTTCGACATCGGAATCAGCGTGGAACGACACTTGGAGCGCGCGCGCAATCTCGGAGGTGACTTCAGAAAGCGTCGCGCCTTCGCGCAGCCGCTCGGTGCGATACAGATGCGTCGCAAGATCCACATCGCCGAGCTGAAACCAGGTGTCGGCGCCCAACCGCCCCAGCGCTTCCAGACATCGGAACGTATCGCCGCGAATGCCCCAGCCGTGCTGCGGATTCGCCATACCCGCCAGAGTGTACATGACCGTATCGAGATCGGGCGAGATGTGCAAGTCCGTGAATCTCGGCGTCGTCGGCGGTGTTGCCGATGATGAAAACGCTTTCGGGCGCGACGACGCGCGTCAGGCCATCGAGAAAACGCGCGGCGCCGACTCCGCCCGCCAGCGCCACCACGAGGTTTCGTTTCACAGTCCGGTGATCCTCATCCCGGAGTCTTTCACTTTGTGACGCAAGTTGAGCGAGATGAGCAGCGCCGCCGCGGATTCCAGCAAGTCGTGCGTTATCCAGCGGACCCGCATCGATGGCGCGCACGCCGGGAATCATCGCCGCGAGCCGGGTGACCGCGGCCTTGGCGTCCGCACTATCGCCGCAGATCAGCGTATCGCACTCCACCGGATGATCCAGCCGCGCCAGCGCCTCCGCGCTTAACGCGTGAAATGCCGCCACCACTGGTACGCCCGGAACAAGGCGGGCTGCTTGCTGCGCGGCCGAGCCATCCCACAACGTCAGCAGTGCGCGAGACGCGTCCGCCGATCGCAACCTCGAGCGGAACCGTGGCATCCACCAGAATTGCGCCCGGCGCGAAGCTGCCGCGGATCGACTTCAGCGTTTCCACCTGCGCGGAAAGCGGCACGGTGAGAATTACGATGCCGGCGCCGGTAACTGCATCGGCGTTTGTATGACCGGTGGCTGGATCGCCAATGCGCCGCGCGGCTTCTTGCGCCTTCTCCAAATTGCGCGAGCCGATCCGCACGGGCGCACCAGCCTTGGCAAAGCGAGCGGCAAGGCCGCTGCCCTCAGCTCCCGTTCCACCTACGATTGCGACGATTGTTTGCACGAGTACTCCTAAAATAACCCGTGCCAAGCGGTTCACGCTTGGTGCTAACCTCGAAATGAAGAGGAGGCCCACCGTGGCAGCGATTCCTGAAAATTATCTGGACCTGACCAAGAAGAAGGCGTTTGCGCAATTGGCCACGCTGATGCCGGACGGCAGCCCGCACGTAGCGCCGGTCTGGTTTGAGTACGATGGCAAAAATATTCTGATCAATTCCGCCAAGGGGCGCGTGAAGGACAAGAACATGCGGCGCGATCCGCGCGTAGGCATTGACGTTCTCGATCCCGAAAATCCTTATCGCCATCTTTCGATTCGGGGCCGTGTGGTGGAGATCACCGAAAACGGCGCGGACGAGCACATCGACAAGCTCACCAAGATATATACAGGGCAAGATAAGTATCCATATCGCGGGCCGGGCGAAGTACGCGTGATCTACAAAATCGAACCCGAGCGCACCTATTCGATGGGATGATCCGTGCCGTCGCAACACGATCGAAGCGGGAATTTCCCGCGCTGACGCGGTCTGGTTCGATGCCGCGATTCGCCACGCGCGCCCGGCCGATCACGTATTCGCGCAAGGTTTTTATTCCGCTCACGAACCTGTGCCGGGATCGCTGCGGATATTGCACGTTTGCGCGCGAGCCGGGTGACGCGAAGGCGCACACCATTACGCCGGACGAAGTGCTGGCCATCTCGGATGCGGGCAAAAAAGGCCGGATGCAAGGAAGAGCTGTTTAGTTTAGACGACAAGGCGCAGTTCCGATATCCGGAATATCGCGAGTGACTGGCGCCCGCTGAGGCGAAATGCTTTCGTTCATCAGTCGCGCAGCCGGGCGAATCCCGGTGCAGTGGCGGACGACATGCGAGCCGAGCGAGCCGGAGCCAAGCTGAGACGCCGATCGCTTCGGCTCCTACGCACCCTCATCGCTTTCCCCGAGTTTCGTTTTCGCGATCGCTGGGAGGGCCATCCGCGAATGATCGTCGTCAATTCCCTGATTCGACCGTAGCTAAGCCGAAGCGGTGGATGGAGCGCGAGCGGCGGAGGCTCTAAAATCGGCCCAATGTGAGATATTGAGAGGCGCACGGGAGGTCACCATGAAAACTCTAGTCATTGCGTCGGCACTGACGTTCGCGGTCAGCCTGTCGGCCGAGGTCCACAAGAAAGATGTCGACATCAAAGCGCCGGACGGCGTAAACCTCAAAGGAAACTATTTTTCGGCCGGGCGCGAAGGACCTGCGATCCTGCTGCTGCACCAATGCAATATGGACCGGCACGCCTGGGACGGCCTGGCCGACGATTTGGCCGGCAACGGCTTCCATGTTCTGACCGTCGATTTCCGGGGCTTTGGCGAGAGCGGAGGAAGCAAGTCCACCGATCCGGATACGCGCGCGGCGGAAAGGAAGAAGTGGCCGTCGGACGTGGACGCGGCGTTCGAATACCTGACCAGGCAGAAAGGCGTGGATCAATCGCGCATCGCGGTGGGCGGAGCAAGCTGCGGCGTAACGCAGGCATCGGATCTTGCGGCGCGTCAGCACGACATTCGGGCGCTGTTGCTGTTGTCGGGCATGGCGAGCGATGCTGCGAAGGCTTATATCGCGAACAACCCGTCGCTACCGGTCTTTGGCGCGGCCAGCGAAGGCGACACGCGCGCGGCGAACGGCATCCGGGAAGCGCTGGGGGCGTCGAAGGATCCGAAGTCGGTGCTCAAGATTTATCCCGGCACCCTGCACGGCGTGCCGATGTTCGCGAAGAATCCCGAGCTGGAACCGATGATTGTGGCGTGGCTCAAGGCGCAGCTACCCTTGGTCGCTGATGCGCCGGTAAGCCTGAAGTAAACTGCGCGAATTAGTGGTGCCCGGGGTGGGACTTGAACCCACACTCCCGTTGCCGGAAAAAGGATTTTAAGTCCTTTGCGTCTGCCGATTTCGCCACCCGGGCCGATGGACGCTTGGCGCGTCTCTCCATTCTAAGCCGTCTGCACATCCAGCGACGGTTCAATAGTTGACCTGCTGGATGGCATGCCGTGCTGCATACCAGCAGGGCATCAGCCCGAGCTGTGGAAATAGCGAATACGCACACTGCTGCGCTTGCGTCGGACCGGCCATGTACTCCGTCTTATGATCCTTCAACGGCACCGCGAGCAATTTCTGCACTTCAACCGAGCCGAATTGCTCGCGTCCACTCGGAATCCGATATGCAATCGAAAGATAATCGCCGGCGTATACAAGGAACAGCAAAACTCCGGCGATCAGGAGCAAACGCCGCACCAGCTTCATCCGTATTCATTATCATGGAGCGCGTGGCCGGACGCCCGGAGCCCCCCTGTGACGCCAGCGATTATTTGTGATAGCGTTCCGGTCAGAGGTGCCAACAATGTGGAATTGGCTGGCTCGCTTATTGCAAAAGCTGGATAAACGGCTGCATCCCGCTAAACTCCCAAACGCTCCGATGCGTTCGAACCTGCACGGCCGCCATCGTTAAAATCGCGAAGTTCGGGGTTCTAAGCCCTCAGACCATCCAGCGATGATACGCTGGAAAGGTTCACTTGTCCTATGCGAAAACTGAATCGATTTTCATTGTTCTCTATGCTGGCGTTCGCGGTCGCCTCGTTACCGGCGGCGGCCCAGGTAAAAGCAGCCGGCAACGCCAAGGCAGCCGCAAGCTCGGGCGGCCAGACCCAGCTCGAACGGGGCCGCTACATCGTGGAGAATGTCGCGATGTGCGAACTCTGCCATACGCCGCGCGACGAAAACGGCAACCCCGAAAAGGGGCACTGGTTGATGGGAGGTCCGGCTCAATTGCGGCCTGCTTATCCTTCGCCGTACTGGGCGATCGTCGAGCCTCGGCTGGCCGGCAGGCCGCCCGGCACAGACGAATCGTTCATCAAACTGCTGACCACCGGAATCTCGCGGACTGGCAGCCCTCCGAATCCACCGATGCCGCCGTTTCGCATGACGCGCGCGGATGCCGAAGCCGTGCTCGCTTACTTGAAATCGCTGCCCAAGTAGCTAGCCCACGGAGGCGGGGGTGCACCTGATTGCAGCAGAGTAAGCTGCTTCGCGCCGTGCTCCGTTTTGCGCGTTCCTTAGTTTAGTTAGTAGCGCGCGCCGCCGTCACGCTACCATTGACCACAGATGGAACAACTCGCTCTGGCTTGGGGCCCGGTTCGCAAAACCTTCACGGTCGCCGAACTGAACGCGCGCATCCGGAGCCTTCTGGGCGACGAGTTCGACGACGTTTGGGTGGCGGGTGAGATCTCGGGCTCGAAAACGGCCACCAGCGGCCATTGCTATTTCACGCTGAAGGATCACGACGCGCAGTTGCGCTGCGTATGCTTCCGCCAGTCCCTGCGCTACCTCAAGGTGAAGCCGCAGGACGGCATGGCAGTGCTGGCGCGCGGCCACGTGGATGTCTACGAAGCGCGCGGCGAGTATCAGCTTCTGGTGGAAGCCATCGAGCCGCAAGGCCACGGCGCGCTGCAGTTCGCCTTCGAGCAACTGAAGAAGAAGCTGGCGGCCGAGGGACTTTTCGATGCGGCGCGCAAGCGGCCCATTCCGCGGCTTCCGCAGCGCATCGGCATCGTTACCTCGCCGTCAGGCGCCGTGGTTCGCGACATCACCCAAATCCTTTCCCGCCGATTTCCGGGCCTGCATCTGCGCATCTATCCGGCGTTGGTGCAAGGCGATGGATCGGTGGAAGCCGTTTGCCGCGCCATCGAATACTTCAGCAATTCGGGATGGCCGGACGTGGTGATCGTGGCGCGCGGCGGCGGATCGCTCGAAGACCTTTGGACGTTCAACGAAGAAGCCGTGGCGCGCGCGATTGCGGCGAGCACCGTGCCGGTGATCTCGGCCGTCGGGCACGAGACCGACTTCACCATTGCCGATTTCGTCGCCGACCTCCGCGCCGCCACGCCGTCCGCCGCCGCCGAGCTGGTGATCTGCCCTCGCGAGCAGATCCTCGACCAGCTCACCGTTCTCGATCACAAGTTGTTGCAAGCCACCCGCTATCGCCTGGCGATGGCTGCTCGAGCCTTGCATGAGCGTGGAGTGGAACGGGCCTCCGCTGTCTTACACCGCAACGTCGGCCGCCTGCAGCAGCGCGTGGATGAACTCGATTACCGGATGCGCGGCCGCGCGCAAGCCGGCCGCTTCCATCCGGCGCAAGCGCCTGGACGAGTTGACCGCCCGGCTTCGCAGCCTGGACCTGCGTTTGCGCATGGCCAGGGCGCGGAGAAGGCTGGAGGGCGCCGACGCGGCCATTGAGCAACTGATTCATGTACGCTTGACACGCGCGCAAGGGCGGCTGAATCCACTGATCGCTCATCTCACCCAGCTCAGCCCGCTCAAGATCCTCGACCGCGGCTATGCCATCGTCACCAACCAGGACGGGGCCATCGTCAAAGCGCCCGCCGACGCTCCCGCGGATTCCACTGTCGATATCCGCGTGGCGCAAGGGAAAATCGCTGCCCGGGTGCTCGGCCACCAATAGCACGCGCGTCAAATCAGGGGTCGCCGCGGTCCTGGAGGCATTGTCGCTGTATAAATAACCAAGAGCTTTGCATTTCCCGTGCGAATTCCCACTTCCAGCGAGCACTCAATTGGCATGAAAAAAGCCTGTCTTGTTTTTTGCCTGCTGGCCTGCTTCTGGCCGATATCCCTGGGTGCCGGACCGCTCACGAAGTCGCACAGCCAGGGCAGCTTCAGCGACGCGGAAATCGAAGCCACCATCAAGGCGAAGCTGGCTAAATCCAAGATCGGGAAGGACGGTTTTCAGGTCCACGTCAAGGATCGCGTGGCCATTTGGAGCGGCACCACCACCGTCATGCAGCACAAAGGCGCCGCCACCCGCATGGCGAAAACCGCCGGAGCTATTCATGTGCTCAACAACATCAAGATCTCCGAAGCCAGGGCGGCCTGCTGGTGAAAGGAAATCCTGTCGGCCAGCCACGCCACGTCCAGGTAAAATCCGGGGTGTCTGACGCCCATTCCGACGACGAACCATAGCGCCAAGGAGTGTCGTTCCGGGGAAAACTGACCACCATCGCCCAAAATGAACTGCCATCAAGTGATACGATCGGGCAAAGCCAAAACGATTTCCAATTTATGAAATAAAAACAACGCAATGTCTGCCTCGGGGCGTGATATACTTCCCGCCTATGCCTTCAATTCGTGGTCGTCGTTCGTTTATCACAGGATTTTACGGATCAGTCGCTTTTTTCCTGTGCGCTCTGCTTTCCGCAGCGGCGGCCGACGATGGTTACAAAGTTATTTACGATGGTGGCTCAATCCCTGAAGTGAAAACCGGGACGCAATTGCGGCTCTCGATTGACTCCAGCAACATTCGTTTCCGCACCAAGAAGGCTGATCTGGTAACGATTCGGACGTCTTCCGTCACCGAGATCAGCTATGGTCAGGACGTCCACCGCAGGGTGGGCGCCGCCATCGGCCTTGCGGTGGTCTCATTCGGAATCGGCGCACTCATGGCTTTGACCAAGTCGAAGAAGCACTTCGTTGGTCTCACGTGGGCGGACGGGGACAAGAAGGGCGGCTTCGCGATCCAATGCGACAAGAGCGACTACCGGGGGATACTGGCTGGTCTCGAAGGGGTAACGGGAAAGAAAGCGGTCGACTCCGAGGCGCTAACCGTTAAAAACTAAGGAAGCCTGCATGAGCCAAGCTGGGCCCCGGGCAGTCCAGGTTCTCAAATCGAGCCCCGCCGCGCGCCTGGCTCACGGACGCATGATAAACTGAATGCTTCCAGATCCCTGGAAGTATTCAAATGAAGATCCTTGCCATCCCCTTTCTATTTTCTGCGCTGTTATATGGCCAAGCTCGGCAACCGGTGAAAGTTACCCCCGGTAATCCCGCCGTGGAGGCTCCCGCCCAAGCGACGCCTCCCTTAGCGCCTGATACCGTGGTTGCGAAGGTAAACGGGAAAGAATACACGGCCGCCGAGTTGGACAAGCTAATTACTATGCTTCCCCCGCAATACCAAGCGGCGGCCCGATCGAGGCCCGAAGTGCTCGGCCAGGTGTTTCTGATGCAGAAACTGGCTGAAGATGCCCAGAAGGCTGGACTGGATCAAAAGGATCCGTACAAGGACCAACTGGAAATGACACGGATGCAGGTGCTTTCCACCGCCGAACTCTCCGACGTAAACAATGCGATGCAGATTACCGAGGATGAGCAGAAGAAGTACTACCAAGAAAATCCCGACAAATTCAAGGAAGTGAAGGTTCGGGTTATCTATGTTGCCTTCAATCCCACACCCGGCAAGGCCGCCGCGGGCGGCAAGAAACTCCTGACCGAAGCCGAGGCCGAAGCGAAGATTGAGGATCTCGAAAAACAGATCAAAGGCGGAGCTGATTTTGGCAAGCTGGCGCGCGAGAACTCCGATGATTCGGCGTCCGCCGCCAAAGACGGCGACTTCGGCGTAATCAAAACGTCGAGCAGCTATCCCCAGCCGATCAAAAATGCTGTATTTGCTCTGAAAAAAGGAGAGACGAGCGCGCCGCTCAAGGAGCCCAACGGTTTTTACCTGATTCGCGCGGAAGAGATTAACCAGCAGCCCTTCAGCGAGTCCATCCTGCCAATCATCCAAGCGGTGAAGCAGGTGAAGTTCCAGGCGTGGCTCAAGGGCCTGCAGACCCAGTACAGCGTGAAAATTGAAAACCCGGCCTATTTTGCTCCGCGGGTACCCGCGCAACTGCAGCAAGTCCATTAGAGCCGTCGAAAGACGGCTGGTGGCGCTAGAAGGCCGAAGTGTTTGTCTGCGTTTCTTGCCGGCACTGACTGCCGACCGCCGCCGTCTCTATTCCAATCGCCCGCATGGCCAGCCGGTCTACGCCGGCTCGTTCATTCGAAAGCGTGAGATCGTGCTCGATCGGGAGTTGGAGGGCCAACCCCGGGAACTAGCCCGGATCCTGGTGCACGAGTTGTTTCACTTCGCTTGGGTCCGGCTCGGGAATTCCACGCGGCGCTCTTATGAGGCGCTGGTGCGCGAGGAGTGGAAGCGGCGGGCGCGCGGAGAATTGGGATGGTCCGCCGAATCCCGGAAACGCCTGCTTTCCAAGTCCTCGGTTCGAACAGGTGGCTCGCCACCGTGGCGCGACTACCTTTGCGAAAGCTTTTGCGATACGGCCGCCTGGATGTACTCGGGCGTGCGCCGGCATCCCGAATACACGCTGGCGGCGCGCCATCGGAATCGCCGGGCGGAATGGTTTCGGGCCGTGTTCGAACGCCGGGCCATCCCAATCTAATGCCCGATATAATGATCTAGGAGATACTGTGTCGAAGACTCTCTTGGTGATCGGCGTTGGTTCGGCGCTGGCGTGCGCGCTTTTGGTGACCGGATGCTCGGATTTTGGCCCGCCCAAGCCCGCCGCCAAGGTAAGCCAGGAGCAGAAGCCCGCGGCGGCGCAGTTCAACCTGAGCGACGCGGTTGGACAGCCGATGCCCCAGTTCAAGCTGAAAGATGGCGACGGCCAGACCGTCCGCCCCGCCGATTACAAAGGCAAGGTCATTCTCCTGGACTTCTGGGCCACCTGGTGCGGGCCCTGCAAAATCGAGATTCCCTGGTTTATGGATTTCGAAAGGCAGTTCAAGGACCAGGGATTTGCCGTGGTGGGAGTCTCCATGGACGAAGATGGGTGGAAGGTCATCAAGCCGTATGCCCAAAACATGAAGATGAACTATCGCATCCTGCTGGGCGACGACGATGTGAGTACCGCCTACGGCGGGCTGGACTCGCTGCCAACCACGCTGCTGATTGACCGGCAAGGCAGGATTGCTTCGGTTCACGTCGGAGTCTCCATGGGGAAAGAGGAATTCAAGAATGCCATCGTTCAACTGCTCAATGCGCCTCGCACCAGCGCTTCTATTGCTTCTGGCAGCGCCCTCGCCCTGCTTACTCGCCCAGGCGCCCGGTAGTTCGGTCCTGAGCATCGTTCCGGCGGCGCGGCTCACCATCCACCGCGGCAGCACAGCCGACTTTTCGGTGAAAGCCGAGCTGCAGCCCGGGTTCCACGTCAACAGCAACATGCCGGGCGACGATTACCTGATTCCCATCAAGCTCACCTGGAACAAAGAGCCGCTGGAAGCCGAGCAGGTCACCTATCCCACGGCGCAAAAGGAAAAGCTCTCCTTCTCGCCCAACCCCATATCCGTTTACACCGGGACTTTCGCAATCGCGACGCGCTTCAAAGCGCCCCCCGGCGCTATGCCGGGTATGGCCTTCATGAACGGGAAGCTGCGCTATCAGGCCTGCAATAACAAGGAATGCCTGCCCCCGCGGACCGTGGACGTTCGGGTCACGCTGGATATTCAATAAGGCATCGATTGCGATAAGTTCCTCCGCCGCGGCACTAATGCCAGTGGATGATACCGCTCGTTCACGCTCGCAGCTTCCTGATTTGCTTCGGATTACTGCTGGCGCTCTTCCTCTTACTGATCACGCATAACGTCTCATCGGAGCCCTATGTCTATGACGAGGCCGACTATATGTATGCCGCTTCGATGGGTTTTTCCGCTAACTGGAGCGATACTCCAACCATCCCGATCGCGGACTTCGTGCGAGCCGGGCTGGGGCGGGGGGGACGAAAAGGCCTTTCCGAACGAATCCGCGAGGGCAACGACGTGCTGTTCTATCGCCACTTCCACGGGCCGCTCTTTTACTACTTCCTCATCCCCGTATCGCACCTTGGCCTGAGTGAGCGAGCAGTTCGCTCCTCCATGCTTGCGATTCCGTGTGCCAGCGCTGGCTGTCATCTACTTCGGATGCTGGTGGCTGCTATCGGGGTACGTCGCCATGGTCCCCGCGATGCTGTTCCTCGCCAGCTATTCAGTGCTGGGGTCCACAGAAATCGCGCCCCATCAACTGTTCGCGCTCTGTTCGCTCGCGAGCGTGATTCTTCTTTTGAAGGCTGTCGCCACCGGCCGGCGATTCTATTGGTATAGCGCGGTGGTGGCGGCGGGGCTGGCATTCTGCACGCTCGAAATCGCCTGCGCACTTCTGGTGACCCTGGCAATCTGCTGCTTCGTGGAACGAACCCGGTGGCGCGTGGACGGCCAATTCGTGGCGAAATCGCTCGCGCTGTTTCTTGCAACTATTATTCTGATCTGGCCCGCCGCGATTCTGAGGCTGTCTTTCGTTAAATCGTATGCGGTGATGGCCTACCTGTCGATGTCGCGCGACGCCGCGTGGGGCCACACCGGCTTCCTGGAAACCTGGCGCGACCGTGCCTTGCATTCACCGATCGAATGGACGCTGATCGCGGCAAGCTTCCTGGTGTGGGCTGGCAATCGGCGCCGCGACATTTATCCTGTTGGGATTTTCGCCGCCATCGCACTGCTGGCTACTCTGCGCGTGCTCACGGTCACGCCGCGATATTCTTTGGCGTTTATGCCCGCGCTGGATCTGCTTGCTGGCCTCGCGCTGGTTCCTTCACTCGGCCCTTTGCGGAGGCCAGCCAGTTTAGCCGTCGTAGCTCTGGCTGTTGCGGGACTCTACGGGAACGCCTGGTACCAGGCCGTCCACCAGCCCCACAATCCAAATCCCCGTTCGGCGGCGGTTGTGACATATATACACCAAAACGAATTGGAGAACAAGGCGATCCTGGCGCCGCAAGCCGACCTGCCCACTTTGCATTATTATTTTCCGGCGATGCGTCTGCGCGGCTATTTCGGCCAGTCACCCACGGCGGCGGATCGCGCGGGCTTCGACGCCCAAGCAATTCCGTTATTGCCGCAGCAAGACCGTAACACCGCCCTGGCCGGCGACCATCGCCTGCGAGGTCATCTTCAGAAATAGCCCGTGCTCCACCACGCCGACCACGTTGTTCAGCTCCTGATCCAACACCGCGGGGTTTGCGATGGGGCCAAAGTTGCAGTCGAGAATAAAGTTTCCGCCATCGGTGACAAACGGCTTTGCATCGGAACCCGGGCGCAGTTTGGTCTGGGCGCCCAGCTTCTGGAGCTTTCGCTCCGCCGATTGCCAGCCGAACTGCACCACCTCTACCGGAACGGCGAAGTGAGAACCCAAGCGGTCCACCAGCTTGGTTTCATCGGCGATGATGATCAGGCGGCGGCTGGCGCTGGCCACCACCTTCTCGCGCAATAACGCACCGCCACGGCCCTTGATCAAATCGAGCGGCCCGCGTTGGATTTCGTCCGCGCCGTCGATGGTCAGGTCCAGCTCCGCTTGATCGGCCAGGCTGGAAATCGGGATGCCCAACCCACGCGCTTGAGCGGCCGTGTGCTCCGAGGTGGGGACGCCGATGATGTGCAAGCCTTGTTGGACGCGCTTGCCCAGTGCGTCTACCGCCAGTGTAGCGGTAGAGCCGGTTCCCAGGCCGATCACCATGCCGCTTTCCACCAGCGCAACCGCGGCTTCCGCCGCTTCCTGCTTGAATTTTTCGAGTGGATCCATCTCGATCAGTAGCCGATAGTGAAGCGCTGCTTGGTGTGCCGCCCCTGCTCCACTTCATCCACCAGCGCGATGGCGTAGTCTTCAGCCGAAATCGAACTGTTGCCCTTATCGTCGGACACTAGCGCGTCTTTACCCAGACGGAACTTGCCGGTCCGCTCGCCCGGTTGAATCATCATGGCTGGGCTGAAATAGGTCCAATTAAGATCGCTTTCGCGCAGGATGTAATATGCATCGCGATGCGCCAGTGCCACTGGTTTATATGCGTCCGGAAAGGTCGGCGCGTCGACAATTTGCAGCCCCGGTGAAACTTCGAGACTGCCTGCTCCGCCCACCATAATGATGCGCGGTGCGCCAGCCCGCCGAACGCCCGCAATCAGCGCCCGAGTAGCCTCCGACAATTGATTGGCCTTGGCCGGATCGGGCCCCTGCGGACCGGAGGGAGGCCCGTAAGAACTGATTACTACGTCCGATCCTTTGGCCACTTTCGCGATGTTATCGGCATCCAGCATGTCGCCCTTGACTACCGTCAAACCGTTCTGCGCCGCTACCTTCGACGGATCGCGCGCCACCGCCGTTACCGTATGCCCCCGCGACAGCAACTCCTTCAAAATGCGGCTCGCCGATCATCCCCGTCGCGCCGTACAAGACAACTCTCATTCCACTCTCCTCATTAGGATTTGGTTGAAGTAACCTCAGGATCGATGATACAACTTGGGCCTGCCGCGCCGTCAGTTACACGCCAAAGGCCGCTCCAGGCGATAATTAAAGAGAGCCCATGACCACTCTTGAATTGCCGGGGGCGAACCCGGCCGCGCCTTCCGCGTCTTCGTTTATGCCGGATATGAGCTGGACGAAAAACATTCCTGCGGCAAAACGATTGGATTGCATCAGCGTCGCCAGCGAAGTTTTCACCCAGGCTGAGCGTAAATTGAGCCAGGTGGAGCGAACCGGCCTGGACCGGGAGCGCGTCCGCGTGGCTGCCTTCCTGCCGCGTCTGCCCGAAACGCCGCTGGACCGCGGGCGCCCGCCGCTACGCCAGCTACATGGGCAAGAAATTCCGCGAGCACGGCATCGACTTTCGCATCGAAGAGGCCCATAGCGCCGACGCTCTGGAATTGCTATTGATGGGTGCGCAAGTCAACGAAAAGATCCACGGGACCTTCATCTTCTTCCCCACGCCGTTCGGCAAGAACGAAGATTATTTCCTGCGCCGGGTCCGGCCCGAAAAGGATATCGAGGGACTCACCGTCGAAAACACCGGCCGTATGGCGCTGAACATCCGCACCGTGGACGAGGAAGAGAAATACGAGGGTGTGGTGCCGTGCACCGCGCGCGCTATCCTGACGCTCCTTTCTCAGCACAACACCCTCAAGAAGATGTTCCCTCGCGACTTTAGCCAGCCGGGCCCCACCGCCGTCATCTTCAATAACTCATCGCGCATCGGCATTCCCCTGCAAAGCATGCTCATGCGCGTGGGAGCCACCGCCGTGATGGTCCATGCGCAAACCAGGCGGGAGGACCGCGAGCATTTCCTCAAAACCGCCGACATTGTGGTCACCGCGTTCCCAGCGCTTTCGGAAGCCGACTTGATCCGCAGCGTCAAACCGGGAGCGGTTGTGATCGATTGTTCTACCGACGGCGATCTGCACCCGGACGTAGTCGAGCAGGCGGCCTTTCTCTCCACGCACGACAATCATCTGGGACAAATTACCACCGCGCTGGCGTTGTACAATACCGCATTGTGCGCGTACTGGCAGTGCGGACTGAACGCATAAGGAATCGGCCATGGCCCCTCAAGAACGAACCGAAATCGTAAACAACCTGGAGCGCAGCCGCCAGGAATTCCTGGCTGCGGTGGCGGGACTCAGCGAATCTCAGGCGAAAACTCGTCCTGATCCGGCGCGCTGGTCCGTGCTGGATTGCGTGGAGCACGTCACCAGTGTGGAGGAGCGCTTCCTCGCCTGGCTGGAACGTCGCCGAAAAGTTGGACGCTCCGCGCGTCGACAAGGAAAAAGAAGCCGGCCTGATGGCGCGCATTCCGGATCGCTCCACGCGCATCCAAGCCCCGGAGACTGCCTGGCCCAAGGGCCGCTTCGCGACGCTCGGGCAAGCCATCGAACAATTCAACGCCGGACGCACCCGCAGCATTCAGTTTGCCGAAGAGCGCTGCGACGATCTGTATCGCATGGCGTCGGCTCATCCGCGCCTGGGGCCGATGAATGGCGTCGAGTTTTTGATCATCATCGCCGCGCACGCGCGCCGCCACGCCGAGCAAATCCGCGAAACGCGGGCCGCACTGGAAAAAGCCGTAAACTAGTTATAGAGCCCAACAGTAATGGATTCGCGCCGCAAATTTATCGGTGCCATGGCCACTGGCCTGGCATCTACACTGGCCTCCTCGGCCGGCGTGCTGGGCGCGAACGACCGCGTGCGGGTGGGCATCGATCGGCGCCGGGCAGCGCGGGACCGAACTGGTGCATCAGGCCATCGCCTGCCCCAATGTCGAGATCGCCGCTTTTGCCGACGTGTACGGCAAGCGCCTGGATGACGCGCGCAACCTGGTCCCCGGCGCGGCGGTGTATAACGATCATCGCCGTCTGCTGGACGATCCAGAGATTGACGCCGTCATCATCGCCACGCCGCAGCATCTGCACGGCGAGCACTTCGTTCACTCGCTTGAAGCGGGCAAGCACGTGTATCAGGAAAAGACTCTGGCCTTCACGCTGGAGGATGCCAAGCGCATGCGCGCGGCCTATCGTCAGGCGCCGAAGGCGATTGTCCAGATCGGCCATCAATCCTGCTCCTCCGGCCAGATTCGCGACGCCGTCAATTTCCTGGCTACCGGCCACGTGGGCAAAATCACCGCCATTCGCATGCACTGGTATCGCAATACGCCGCATGGCAAAGCGCAGTGGGCGCGGCCGGTGTACCCCGACATGACGCCCGAGAACATTGCGTGGAACTCGTTCCTCGGCGCCGCCCCGCCCCGCGAATTCGATCCGCATCGCTTCGTCAATTGGCGTTTCTTCGAGGATTATTCGGGCGGCAATGTTTACGAGAATCTGAGCCAGCAGCTCGCATTCTGGTACAAAGCGCTCAATCTGCAAATCCCTCAAGCGGCCACCATGACCGGCGGGCTGTATCTATGGAAGGACGGCCGCGACGTTCCCGACACCATGAACGTGACGCTGCAGCAGGCCGAGCAGATGCTCATCAGTTGGGACTCGGGGCTCGGCAACAGCCAGCTGGGCATTACCGAGGATGTGCTGGGTTCGGACGGCACCATCTCGCGCAGTCCGTCCGGCATTCGCTACATTCCGCAAAAGGTGAACCGTCCCGAAGGCGCCGAGATCGCCGGCAAAGTGGCCAATTTCCCCACCGCGCACATGCGGAATTTCGTCGATTGCATCCGTTCGGGCAAGGAGCCGCACTGCCCGTTTGAGCTGGGCTACCGGGTTTCCGTCGCCTGCCGCATGGCGCTCGAAAGCTATCACCAAGGCCGCACGGTGCACTGGGATCCTCGCGCCGAAACCATCGCCTGACCATCGCCGCTAGCGCCCGCCTCCGATTTCGAGGATGGTCCCGGTCGTATAAGACGCCGCGCCGGAAAGCAGCCACACAACACCTTGCGCGATCTCCTGTGGCGTGCCGGCCCGGTGCATCGGGATGGAAGGGCTCAGCCGCGTAATCCGTCCCGGTTCGCCATTGGCCGCGTGCAATCCAGTTTCCACCAGGCCCGGGGCGACAGCGTTTACGCGAATGCCTTCGGTGGCCACTTCACGCGCCAGTCCAATGGTGAACGTGTTCACAGCGGCCTTCGATGCCGCATACGGCACCCATTCGCCCGCGCTGCCGGTTCTTGCCGCGATCGAGGAGATATTCACGATGGCCCCACCCGATCCGCCCCGCCGCGTCGACATCCTTCGCACAGCTTCACGCGAGCATAGGATCGTTCCTGTGACGTTCACGGCCAGCATCTCGGCAATAGCGGCGCTACCGACGTCTTCCACGCGGGCGAAGCCGCCGGTGATGGCCGCGTTGTTGACCAGCGCGCGGATGGGTCCCAGCTCGCGCTCGGCGGTTTCAAAGAGGCGCAGAACGTCGGCTTCGGACGAAACGTCCGCCTGGATCGCAACCGCTCGCGACTTCAAGCCGGCCACCACGCCCTGAGCCGCGGCGGAATCGTGCGCGTAATTCACCGCGACCGCATACCCGTTTGACGCCAGCAGCTTGGAAATTGCCGCTCCAATCCCGCGGCTCCCGCCTGTGACGATCGCGACTGGTTGGTTCGCCTCACCCATACACCCAGGATACGTGGACATTGCACGAATCCGGGCTCATCCAGGCGCCTTCCTCTATTGCGAAGATTGTCAGCTTTCACGGCCTTTCAAAGGTTGTATAATTTTCACGGCAGCACGCCAGCTCAACTCGAAAAGGAGCCCTGTTGTGAAATCCCACGCACGAAATGGCAAAGATGTTGTGATCCATCGCCGCTCGTTTCTCGGTGGCACTCTCGCCGCCGGTCTCCTGGCCCGAACCGCGCCTGCTCTCGCGGCATCCGCGAAGGGTGATTCCTCGGGCCCTGTGGTTGAAACCACAGCGGGCAAAATTCGCGGCGCGATGGAGGGCAAAGTGAGCGCCTTCCGCGGCGTACCCTATGGCGCTTCCACCGCCGGCTCCCTTCGCTTCATGCCGCCCGAAAAGCCGAAGCCCTGGGCCGGCGTCAAGGAGGCCATCGAACTCGGCCACAGGTCGCCACAAGCCGCCTCCGGGCTCATCCCCGAAGTGGCAGCCGTGGATGCCGATGAGCCCTCCGGCGAAGATTGCCTGGTCCTCAACGTTTGGACTCCCAGCGCAACGCCGGGACACAAACGCCCGGTAATGGTTTGGCTGCACGGCGGCGGATTCACCTCCGGTTCCGGCGGCTTCAAGATTTATGACGGCGTCAAGCTCGCCGGCAATCACGATGTCGTGGTGGTTACGGTCAATCACCGGCTCAATGCATTCGGCTATCTGTACCTGGCCGATCTCGGTGGCGCCAAGTATGCCAATGCGAGCAACGTCGGCATGCTCGACATTGTGGCCGCGCTCCAGTGGGTGCATGACAATATCTCCAGCTTCGGCGGCGATCCGGGCAATGTCACCATCTTCGGCCAATCCGGCGGCGGCGCCAAGGTCTCTACTTTGCTCGCCATGCCTTCCGCGCAAGGCCTGTTCCATCGCGCCGTTATCGAGAGCGGAGCTTCCATCCGAGGCATCCCACGCGAGGCGGCAAACAAATCCACCGAAGCATTTCTCGCCAAAGTTGGTTTGAAGCCGAATCAGCTCGATGAATTGCAGCGCCTGCCGGTCGATCGCCTGCTTCAAGCCATGGCAGGAGGCGGGCCGGCCAGCGTGCCAGGGTTGCGCTTCGGCCCGGTGGTAGATGGCAAAACCCTCCCCGCCAATCCGTTCGATCCCACGGCGCCCGAAATCTCCGCCAACGTTCCGCTGCTGATTGGCACCACGCAGACCGAAGTTACTTTCTTCGCCGGCCAGCAACTGGACCCCATCGACGACGCCGCGATGCGGCAGCGCGTGAAGCAAACTTTCCGCACCAGCGACGCCGAAGCCGGCAAGATCATCGCGGTCTATAAGAAGGTGAACCCCGGCATCAGCAATATCGATGTCGCACTGGAATCCGCCTCCGATACGTTCACCTGGACGAACGCCATCACCGCCGCCGAACGCAAAGCCGCGCTCGGGAAGGCGGCCGCGTACATGTATTACTTCCAGTGGCGATCGCCGGTGCGCGACGGCAAGTTGAAAGCCATGCACTGCATGGAAATCCCCTTCGTCTTCGATAATCCGGATGCCGGCAAACCCATGACCGGCTCGGGTGAAGATCGGTATGCGCTCGCAGCCAAAATCAGCGGCGCCTGGGTGGCTTTCGCGCGTACCGGTAATCCCAGCCAGAAGGGGCTGGCGTGGCCGGCTTACACTACCGCCAAACGCGCCACGATGATCCTGGATGACAAGTGCGAAGTGGTGGACGATCCCCGTAAGGAAGTTCGCCTCGCGCTCACTTCGTTGCCGGCATGATCGCTGCTTCGCGCCTGGACTTCTATCAGCGGATCGCCAAGCTGAACGCAGCTCCCCTATGGGAGGTGCTCGGCGAAATCGTCGGCGCACGGCCGCACCCGGCGGCTGTCCCCGCGCTCTGGCGATACGACGAGATGCGGCCGTTCCTGATGGAATCGGGCGAGTTGATCACGGCGCGCGAAGCCGAACGCCGCGTCCTGATGCTGGAGAATCCAGGCTTCCCGGGCGGGTCGCGTATCGCGCAAAGCGTTTATGCCGGCTTGCAGTTGGTGTTGCCCGGCGAGTTTACCAGCAGCCATCGCCACGTGGCGTGCGCGCTGCGGTTCATCATTGAAGGCGAGGGCGCTTACACCGCCGTGGATGGCGAACGTGTCACTATGCATCCCGGCGATCTTATTCTCACGCCTTCCTGGACGTTTCACGATCACGGAAATCCCGGCGATTCGCCGGTGGTCTGGCTGGACGGCCTGGATATTCCCATCGTGAATTTCTTCGACAGCAGTTTCGCCGAGCATCTCCCGGATGAGGCGACGCAACAGGCCGTCCATTCCGCCACCTCGGCCTTTTCGTTTCCCTATGCGCCGGCTCGCGCGCTGCTCCGGAACAAATCACTCGATCTTTTTCATGGAGCCAAACTCGAGTATCTGAATGCCGCCGGCGCTTCTGTCACGCCCACGCTCGGCGCGTTCCTGCAATTGCTTCCCAAAGGATTTCATGGCGCGGCCTATCGTTCCACGGACTCCACGGTCTTTTGCGTGGCCGAAGGGCAGGGAACCAGTTTCATCGGCGATCGGACCCTCGATTGGTCTAAGCGCGATATTTTCGTCGCACCATCCTGGCACTCTGTTTCGCATCACGCCACGGAAGAATCCGTGCTCTTCAGCTTCTCCGATCGCCCCGCGCAGAAAGCGCTCGGCCTGTGGCGCGAGCAATCTCCGGCGTCAGCAGAGCTTCCCCCTCGGTAAGGCTTTGTCTACTCAAGCGCTTTGGCGATCAATTCATACGACCGCTTCCGTGCCGTGTGATCGTGCATGATGTTGACTACGAAAACTTCCTCGGCTCTATAATCCGCCGCCACTTCTTCGATCATCGATCGAACCTTCCGCGGTTCTCCCACGATGATTCTACGGCCCACCGGCAGCGTCTCCGCCGCTACGCCTTCTTTCGCCAGGAACGCCTCAGCCTTGGCTACCGATGGCACGGGGATCAATTGCCCGCGATACAACATCAGCATCAGCATTCGCATGCTGGACGCCAGATGCTGCGCTTCTTCGTCGGTGTCCGCGCAAATCGCCCACGTTGCGACGCCAACACGCGGCGCCTGCAAACGCGCCGACGGCTGGAAATGCTCACGATAATACTCCGCGATCGCCTCGCCATTCGGATTAATGAAATCGGCGAAAACGTACGGCAGCCCGAGTTCGGCCGCCCAGATTCCGCTCTGCGCCGACGATCCCAGCAGCCACGGCTCGGGACTCTCGAAATGCAACGAAGCCAATTGGCGAAACGGTCCGGAAGATGGGCCGCGATTGTCCAGGTAGCCCAGCAGCTCCTGCAATTGCTCGTGAAAATCGTCCGGCGCCGGCTGCCTGCGGTCGCGCTGCAATGCGTACGCAATTCCGGAACTGGTCCCTGCGGCTCGGCCCAGCCCCAAATCGATGCGCCCGGGGAATAAGGCGCTTAGCATGCTGAATGTTTCGGCTACTTTGAGCGGGCTGTAGTGCGGCAGCATCACGCCGCCCGTGCCGACATGCAACCGTGAGGTTGCAGCTGCCACCGGGCCAACCATCACTTCGGGACTGGCGTCGGCGAGTCCCGGCGTTCCATGATGCTCCGCCAGCCAATAGCGCTGATATCCGAGCTGTTCCGCCCAGCGCGCCAGGTCGATGGTATTGCGCAGTGCATCGCCGGCGGTGGATCCCTCAGGGATCGGCGATTGGTCCAATACGCTGAGCTTCACTTATTTCGATCCGGTAACGCAAACACCATCACAGTAGATCCATTGCGCCAAATCTGATCGGGAAACAGCGCCTGCGACGCCGCACCGATGTTCGTGACCGGCCATCCCGTGGGGGTCGCGACGTACTGCCTCCCGTTCACAGAGTAACTGATCGACGATCCGCGATGCCCCGCGCCGGTTTGGAAACTCCACAATTTCGAACCCGTGCGGGCGTCTAACGCGAAGAACTCGCCCTCGGGATTGCCGGTGAAGACCAGGTCGCCCGCCGTCGCCAATATGGAAGCCAGCAGCACGTACTGGTACGGATAACTCCAGACGCGTTTTCGCGTCACCGGGTCCCACGCGTCCACGTGGCTATACGTCTTGCGATTCGGCGGCAGCTTCAAATCCCAACTTCCGCTCATGAAGAATCGGCCCTCATCCGCCTGTTGATGCTCAGCCGTGATGTCCACGCAAATTTCCAGAGTCGGCGTGTAAATCAATCCGGTACGCGGCGAGTACGCCATCTCGTTCCAGCTTTTCGCTCCCGCCGGTGTCGGACAAACGTTGATTGTTTTGCCGAGCTCCGGCTCGCGCCTTCCAACCAGCCTTCCATCTTCCGTGATGCCCGAAATCCAGGTCCGAACTTCGGGCACGCTGAACACTCCGACGAATTCGCCCGTCACCCGATCCAGGACGAACGTCACGCCGCTTTTGTTCATGTGAACCAGCAGCTTTCGCATCCGCCCGTTCACCATGCGATCCATCAGGACGCATTCGTACGCGGAATCGAAATCCCAAACGTCGTTCGGAATTTCCTGAAAATGCCAGCGCAGCTTGCCGGTATCCGGATCGAGCGCCACCACGCTCGCGGTGTAAAGATTCACGCCGCTCTTCTCGCCGTTGTTGCGATCGCCCGCGTAGAAATCGCCGGCGGCATTGCCGGTGCCCCAATACAACAGGTTCAAGTCCGGATCGAACGAACCAGTCAGCCAAGGCGAGCCGCCGCCGGTCTTCCAGCTATCGCCCTTCCAGGTCTCGTGACCCTTTTCGCCCGGCCCCGGAACTACGTACCAACGCCACGCCAGCCGCCCGGTTTTCGCATAAAACGCCGTCAGGTAGCCGCGATGCGCGTTGTCGCCGCCCGAGCCGCCCACGATCACCTTGTCCTTCACCACCAGCGGAGCCGACGTGATGCTGCATCCGCATTGATTGGAATCGTCGACATTCACGCGCCACAACTCGTGGCCGGTCTTCTGATCGATGGCCACCAGGTAGCTATCCGGCGTGCCGAGAAAAACTTCGCCATCGCTCACCGCAAGTCCGCGATTGATCCGAAACGCTTCGCCACCCGATCGGCCCACGGTGGCACGAAGCGGATACTTGTAGCGCCAGATCAGCCGCCCCGTCGCCGCATCCAGTGCGAACACTTGAGAGTAAGAAGTGGAAACGTACATTACTCCGCCGATCACGAGCGGCGTGGATTGCAAACTGTCGCCATAATCGCCGGTCTGAAACGCCCACGCGACTGCTAGATTTTTGACGTTGGTGGCGTTGATTTGATCCAGAGCGCTGTAGCGCCAGGCAAAATCGGACCCTCCGTGAGTCGGCCAGTCGGTTCGCGCCGGCCCGGCGTCTTGTCCAAGCGCGGTCATTGCCAGCAGGAGCAACAAAAATCGCATTGGTGACTATCATATTCCATGAGGCTGCAATTGCGGCTCACGTGATACAATTCAGGCGTTCATGAGTACCACTCTGTTTCCGACATCTCTTGTGGGGTCTTATCCCCAACCCGAATGGCTGATCGACCGCGGCCAGCTTTCTCACCGGCTGCCGGCGCGCGTTCGCGCCACCGATCTTTGGCGTGTCGCGCCCGAATTTCTCGAACAGGCGCAGGACGACGCCACTATTCTGGCGATCCGCGCCCAGGAACTGGCGGGCCTGAACATTATCACGGACGGCGAAATTCGGCGCGAAAGCTATTCCAACCGCTTCGCCACGGCGCTGGAAGGAATCGATCTCGACAATCCCGCGCAAGTGGTGGCGCGCTCCGGAAAGCTGAACCTGGTGCCGCGCATAGTGGCCAAGATCCGCCGCAAGCACGCGGTGGAAGTTCGCGATATGCAGTTCTTGCGCGCCAACACGAAGCGCCGCGCGAAAGTCACCGTTCCCGGCCCGTACACCATGTCGCAGCAGGCCCAGAACGATTTCTATCAATCCGAAGAAGAGATGGCGATGGACTACGCCGCCGCCGTCAACGAAGAGATCAAGGATCTTTTCGCGGCCGGCGCCGACATCGTGCAAATCGACGAGCCGTACATGCAAGCCATGCCGGAAAAGGCGCGCCAGTTCGGGCTCAAGGCGCTGAGCCGCGCGCTGGAGGGCGTCCGGGGCGAGACCGCGATTCATCTTTGTTTCGGGTACGCTGCCATGGTGGCGAACCGCCCGTCGGAATATCAGTTTCTCGCCGAACTGGCCGATGCGCCGGTAAACTGCATCTCGATTGAAACCGCGCAGTCGTCACTCGATTGCTCGGTGCTGGCCAAGCTCACAGGCAAAAAGATTATCCTGGGCGTGCTGGATCTTTCGAGCAACGAAGTGGAAACTCCTGAGAAGGTGGCCGCTCGCATCCGCCGCGCGCTTCCCTATATCAGCGCGGAGCAGCTGATTATCGCGCCGGACTGCGGGATGAAATACCTGCCGCAAGACGTTGCTTTCGGAAAACTGCAAGCGATGGTCGCGGGCGCCGGCTTGGTCCGCGCGGAGCTGGGCGACCGCCAGCTTGCGTCTCAAACCGCCTGATTCGCCGGTTCCGCCACGCGCTCGATGTGTACGTACATGGGCCCCACGCCGATGGTGCCCACCAGGAACCAGGTGAAGCGTCCGCCGCGATTCACCGTTTGAAACCGCGCATGCTCGCCCGGCGCGAGCGTGAAATCGACATTCTTCCAGTTCCAGGTGTTGTCCACTTGCAGCCGATGCCGCCCCGGTTCCACGGCGCGCGATATTTCGTCGCCGTGCAGTAATTCACCCAGCCGCTGGCCATCCAGCTTCACGATGATCTGGCGCTGCTTGATGTCGTCGGGGGAGGTGCGGCTGATAGTGACGCGGGACTCCACGCTTCGAGTATAAATCCTGGATGGCAGGACCCGCAGCGGAGGCGGTTTCACGGCACGGCGATAGCCGCCTTCACCGCCGCGTTTATGTCGCCGATCATGCGTTGGGTGTTTTCGCGAACTGAGCGAACGAACGCGTCTTGCGAGATAGCGCGATCACCAAACGCGTAGGTGATTCCTCGCGACGAGTTCACGATCGCGCCGAGCCCGTCGTCACGGAAGCATTCGGCCGCGGCTTGGGCGCTGCCGCCTTGCGCCCCATAACCCGGCACCAGGATCAGCGCCTTGGGCATAAGTGCGCGCAAACGGCGGCCTTCTTCGGGAAACGTCGCACCAATTACCGCGCCGACGGAACTGTAGCCCGAGCCGCCCACCAAGCCATCGCCCAGTTCGTTCAAAACCCCGGCGATCTTTTCATACAGCGGGCGGCCCGATTCGGCGAGCGGCTGGTCTTCGAAATCCTTCGACCCCGGATTCGATGTTTTCAGAATCACGAACACACCTTTGCCGTGTTTCTTGCACGCGTCGACAAAAGGTACAAGGCTGTCGCGGCCCAGATAGGGCGTAACGGTGAGAGCGTCGCAATCGAACGCGTCGCGGCCCAGGTACGCGTTGGCATAGGCTTCGGCAGTGGAAGAAATGTCGTTGCGTTTGCCGTCGGCGATCACCAGCAGCCCGCGCTGTTTGGCCGCGCGCACGGTATTCTCAAAAGCCTGCATTCCCGCCACGCCATATTGCTCGAAGAATGCGAGCTGCGGCTTTACGGCGGGAACGATATCGGCGACGGCGTCCAGCACCAGCTCATGAAATTGAGTAATCGCAGCGCAAGCACCATGCTGCGCGTCAATGAACGCGGGCATCTGATCGATGCGCGGGTCCAGCCCGATCACGCAGCGGCTATCTTTGGCTCGGATGTTTTCGATTAAGTGGTCGGCGAAGAACGCCATCTCTAGAAATTATAGAGTACCTGCCGCAACGCGTCCGCGTATTCCTGACGAGCCGCTTTGGCGGCGTTTCTGGCGTCCTCTTCGGCGAAGTTCGCCTGGTCCCATGCCTCGTCGGCGACCATCGAATGATCGATTTTCGAGAGGTCTTCCTCGGCGCGAATGGCGGTGACCCAGCGATCCACCGCCGCCTTGTAGTTGAGTCGCAGTTGGTCGAGTTCAGCGTTTTCCATATCTTTAGCCTTGGAAGGCGTTCCGCAGAGCCCAGAACAGGAAGCCCGACAGGAGCATGGCGGCCGGCAGAGTCAGCACCCACGCGAGCGCGAGATTGCGAACCGTGCCCCACTGCAAACCAGTGCGATTGGCAGCCATGGTTCCGGCAATGCCGGAGGAAAGCACATGCGTGGTACTCACGGGAAGCCCCCAAGTAATCCGCCATGCCGATGGTGGCCATGGCGGTGATCTCGGCGGCGGCGCCCTGTCCATAGGTCAGATGATCCTTGCCGATCTTTTCGCCCACCGTAACCACGATGCGCTTCCAGCCGATCATGGTGCCCAGGCCCAGCGCCATCGCCACGGCTACCTTCACCCAGGTGGGGATGAACTTCGTAGCGAGGTCGACGTGCTTCTTATAATTCGCCAGGATCTTCTCTTCGTCGGGTGTGAACTGATGTTTTGCCGGACTTCTCGATCAAGCGAATCGCTTCGCTGACTACGTACATGTCGTTGCGGAAGTTGCGGGTCATGTTCGAGCGGGACGTTCTTGAGCTGCTTGTAGATGGCGGTCTCGTCGCCGATATCGCTGATTACCGAGCGCAGCGCCAGCATGGTATTGGCGTTGAATTCCTTGGTGCGGATATAGGCCGTCAAGTCGTCGCGCGGATCGGCAACCACCGCGGACGCACTTACATGTGCATTCAGCATCTGCACGGTCTGTTGCGATACCGCCAGAAAATCCGCGGTTTGCGCGGGAGACACGGCGCGATTCAGGGCGTAGGTGGTGGGCACGGTGCCGATCAGGATCAGCATAATCAGGCCCATGCCTTTCTGGCCGTCATTGGAGCCGTGAAAGAAACTGACGCCGGTGCAAGTGAAGATCAGCAGGCCCCGAATCCAGAAGGGCGGCGGTTCGCCAGTGGTTGGCGCCTCATATAACGCGCGGTCCTTAATGATCGCCTTGCAAATCATCAAAAGCACCGCAGCCATGAAGAATCCCACCAGGGGCGAAACCAGCAGAGAACGGCCGACGCCCATGGCTTGGCCCCAGTCAACGCCGCTGGTGCCCTGCCGGGGATTCATCAATTGATTCGCAATTCCGACGCCGATGATGGAGCCGACCATGGTGTGTGAACTCGAGGCCGGCAGCCCGAAATACCAGGTTCCGAGGTTCCAAAGGATGGCCGCGATCAACAGCGCGAAGACCATCGCAAATCCAGCGCCGCTGCCGACTTGCAGGATCAATTCCACCGGCAGCAACGTGATGATGGTGAACGCGACGGCGCCCGAAGAAACCAGGACGCCAAGGAAATTCCACATGCCGGACCACGCCACCGCGAAGTGCGGCTCCATGGAATGCGTATAGATAACGGTTGCAACGGCGTTGGCGGTGTCGTGAAAACCATTCACAAACTCAAAGCCGAGCGCGACCAGCAATGCGACGCCCAGCAAGACGTAAGGGAAGATCGATGTGCCTCGCTCTGCCTGCAGGTCTCTTGCGAGACTGGTGACGGTGTAGATGAGACCAACGACGAGAGCAGCCCCGAAGACGGCCATGCCGATCATTCCGGGGCTTTTCGACATTTTCTGTTCGTAGTGCGGGTGCTGCTCCAGCGGCCATAACTCTCCTTCAGTTTGCCGAGTATAGCCGCGCAATATTTCGTTTTGCTTAACTTTTGATTACAACGAGGTGCCGGCAGGGAAAACCTTCAGTCAATTTTCGAGTTGGCGCGTCAGGCGTACGAATCCTGGCACTGCTAGGATCTTTGCCAGTCGGTGCATCGTTTTTCGTCGCGCACAGTGAAGCCCGACTTTTCGTACGCGGATCGAGCCGCATCATTTCCTATGTACGTCGTGACTTGCGCCAGCCTGCATCCTCGCTCAGTCGGCTCGCCGCAGCACTTCGTCCATGAGCGCGCTGACGAGTCCGCGCCGGCGGTACTGCGGCAACGTTGCAACGCTCTCGATGGCGAAATCCGCGCCGATATCGGGAGGCATGCAGTCGGCCCAAATCGGAGCCACGCGCCGATAAGATGCCGCGGCTCTGTTCCTCGGTCCATCCAAGATCGCGCTGTACGCTGGCCATCGCTTCGCCGACGATTTCCCACGCATCCGCGCGTTTGAAAGCCGCAGAGCGCCGCCGCGGGCGCGCCGTCCATTCAGCGATGAGAAAGCTTTCGCAATGATACAACGATCGCGGCTCAGCCAACGGCCAAGCGCCTGAGATAATCCAGGCAGCCTGCTTCGTCAGCCCCGACGATCAGATCCCACAGTCCGCGCGGCAGATGCGCGCGCGACGCGGCAAACATCACCCAAGCGAGAAAATCCGCGTCATTCGGCGGTACCGCGCCGGATTCGGACGGCCATTATGCGGTCATGATCGCGGTGACGGTGGTGCGGTCGATCACCTGCTGATAAGCGTCCAGCATTCCTTCGATCGGCACGACAGTAGTGGCCAGCGACTTCGCATCGAACTGGCCTTTGTCGAGCAATTCGACGAAGCGCGGGATGTCGCGCATCGGATTCGCGCCGCCGTATTGGCCCGGCATGATGCGTGCGGCCGCCGATGGTGAACACGACCGCCGGCAAAGTCAGATTGCCGGTGGGAAGGCTGGTGGTCACGATGTGGCCGCCGGGCGCGCACATCATGTAGGCCTGTTGGATGGGAAGAATGCCGGTGGGATCGGGACCGGCTTCGAGCTTGGGCTTGGCGCGATCGGCGCCCACGGCCTCGACGACGAAGTCCGCGCCGGCGCCGCCGAGCAGTCCGCCGGAATCGCGGCCGCCGGCCCACAGCCGGTTGTTCGGACCATTCGAAAGCTCGCGAACTTTCTCCACCAGCTTGTCGCCTTCGACGTTGGGATCGAGCACGTGCGTCGCGCCGACCTTCAGGGCCACGTTCGCGGCGGACACGAATCGGGTCGATTGCGATGATCGTGGAAGCTCCGGCGATGCGCGCGCCCTGGATCGCGCTCAATCCGAGCGGCCCGCATCCCACCACGGCGACGATGGAACTGATGCTCACGTCGCGCCAGAACTTGCGACGCCGTGCAGCCCAGGCCCGCCACGGCGACGCAACTGCAAACCATTTCCAGATCCACGGCGAAGCCTTGGTAAAGACGGCACCACCCATTCTTCGAAGGTGACCATCAGCTCGGCGAGGCCGCCGATGTGCGAGTTGGCGTAGACCGGCGTGCCGTCGCGCATGTCGGCGATAGGCACCAGATCGCTTCGGGCCCTGGCGTCCGAGAAACTGGCACATGTCCGCGCGTCCGCGCAGGCACTGATAGCAGGAGCCGCACTGCGGGGTGCCGGAGACGCAAACGCGATCGCCCACTTGCACGCGGCGCACTTCCGGACCGACGGCTTCGACAATTCCGACGCCGCCGTGGCCCTGAATCAGCGCCATGCGGGACATCGCGAGAAACGCCGGCGGGACCGGCCGTCGGGCGGAGCATTCTTTAGACTGGGCGGCAGGCGGCGGAACCCGGGCATCGGAAGGCCGAGCACGTCGCTCGAATTCGAGTAACAAAGATTGGTGGCTTCGGTGCGCACCACGATTTGGCGTCCGCTGATGGGGCGCAGCGTCAGTTCCTGCAGCGTGGTGCGGCCCGGGCCCGTGCCGCGCGAAACCCATCCGCGAAATTTGCGGCCGGCAGCGGCGGGTTTGGATTGCGCCGGCTTCGATTGTGCGAGTAATGCGCCACTTTGCGCGGCGAGAGCGACACCGCCCGCCAGCACGCCCCTGCGGGACACGGCAGAGTCTTTGGATTCCATAACGTCAGTGTATCGCTTGATGCTGGCTGATTTTGGCCGTTATCGTTTCATTGGATGATTGATGGCGCCGGAGGGGTGTTCGCCGGCCAGCGCCTGCAGGATATTGTTGGCGGCGGCGAGTTCGATTTGCAACCGCGCGGAGGCGACGGCGGATCCGAGATGCGGCGTGAATAACGTCCGATCGGCGAGGCGCAGCAGGCGCGGGTTGATATGGCGCGGACGGTCCAGACGGGCCCAATCTTCCATTTCGAATGTGTCGGCGGCGTATCCGGCCAGGTGACCGCTCTCGATGGCATCGGCGACGGCTTCTTCGTCGACCACCGAACCCCGGCTGACGTTGATCAGATAGCTGCCGCGCTTCATTTGGGCGAGCGCATCGCGGCCGAGCAAATGGAAGGTTTCCGCAGTGAGCGGGAGCAGCGGAAGAACAAAGTCGCTGGACGCCAGCAAGGCATCAAGGGGCGTGGAGGCATCGCCAGCCGGATCGTGAGTATTGGATCCGGCAGGAAAATCCCTGGAGCATTCGCGCCAACGCGCGGCCCACCGCACCATAGCCGATGATGCCCACCGTACTGCCTGCCAGGCCCGCTCCATAGAGAATCGGCCGCCAGCCCTGATAATTGCCGCTTCGAATCAGCACGATCGCCCGCCATGACGTTGCGCGCCAAGCCGAGCATCAGCGCGAGAGCCAGTTCAGCGGTCGGTTCGGTCAGCAAATCCGGAACGATAGTGAACCAGATGCCCAGCCGCGTGCAGGCTTCAACATCGAAATTGTCGCAGCCCTTCAGCGCGCCGGCGACGATTTTTAGATTCGGGCACGATCGCAGGAACTCTGTCATCCAGCGAATCGGGCATGAAGACCATCAACGCGTCCGCGTCGCGCTGAGGCGGGCCGACGATGACCTCGGCATGCGGCGAGAGCAGGTCGATGGTCTCGGGAAAAGGGCGCTGCGTGACCACCACCGGGCCTCCTCACGCGTAGCGCTCCATCAATCCCATGTCTTGCCGGAATGCGGCCGCTCAAGTAATCCACCGCCGCGACGATCAGCCACGTGATCGCGATGTAGGCGGCCATCTGCCGGTAAAAGAAGAGCTGCTGCGCGTTGTAGAGCGCCTCGCCGATGCCGCCCGCGCCGATCACGCCCACGATCGTCGCCGCGCGCACGTTCCATTCCAGGCGAAACAGCGTATGGACCGCGAGCGGCGCGACGGCCAGCGGAACGATATGCGAAACCCGGCGACGGCGAGCGGGCGCGCGCCTGTGGCCGCGATGGAGTGCACCGGCTCAGTACGAATGTTTTCGAAGGATTCGGCATACAACCTGCCCAACGATCCGGTGCCGTGCAGGGCCAGCGCGATGATGCCCGCTTCGGGGCCGGTGCCGATGATGCTCACCAGCACTAAGTCCCCAAACCAATTCCGGGAACCGCTCGCAAAGCTTCCAGCAGCGCGGCGCATGGGCAGCGAAATCCAGGGCGGAACAAAATTCCGCGCGGCCGCCAAACCCAAGGGCAGCGCGCCGAGCATCGCAAAGAACGTGCCGCCGAGCGCGATCTCGGCGGTTTCGAGCAAGAGCTTCGGCAGCTTCATCGACGGCCGCATGCGGCAGGCTGGGCGGAAGCATCCCGGCGAATGTGGACATGGAATGCGAGAACGCCAGCATGCTGGGCCGGTCCTGCCAGAATGCGATCGCAGCGAGCGGGAAGCCAAAAACAAAAGGCTCGGTTTCTGTTTGACCCAGCGTGCGCCCACGTCGATGACGGCGATCAGCGCAATCAGCAGCAGGATAATGGTGGTTGCGCGCCGATAGTCCAGCGCATTGATGGTCCCCACCAGTTCCGTGCCGATGCCGCCTCCGCCCACCGCACCCACGATCACCGAACAGCGAATGGCGCTCTCGAATTCGTACGAGCCGTAGCTCAAGATGTCCTTCGAACGCAGCGGCAGCAAGCCATACAAGCCACCGATAGACGGCTTGCACCGGTCGCGCGCAGGGCTTGCAGTGGCCCACGATCGGCCGAGCGAAACAGATCGGCAAAAATCTTGCCGACCGCCGCGCTGTAGAAAATCGCCAGCGCGAGCATGCCCGCCGCCGGTCCGATTCCAACCACCACCACGCACAAGATCCCGAGCGTCAGATCGGGAATGGACCGCACGCTGGCGAGCGCTGCATAAATCCCGCGATGGCCTGGCAGTCCCGCGCCCACCCAAATGCCGGTGATCATCCCGATCACCACCGCGATCAGGATTCCGCCCGCGGCCATCGCGATGGTCTGTTCCAGCGGCGTGAGTGCGGCCTTCAAGTAGCTGGCGGAGAGCTCGGGCGGGAAAAATTGCCGCAGCAGCGTGAAGAGCGGTCCGAGGCCTGGCATCAGATCCCCTCCCCCAAGCGCCGGATACAGCTCGGGCGCATCCAGGCGGCCTTCTCCCTTGCGTTCGTCCACGATTTCGCCGCTGCGCATTTCAATGATCCGTTCGAAATAATGCTCGGCCAGGTGCGGCTGGTGGAGCGAGCAGAGCAGTGTGACGCCACTCTCTTCCGCCAGGCGGCACAGCAGTTCCAGTGTTTGCTGGCTGAGCGCGGGATCGAGCGACGCCACCGGCTCATCGGCCAGCATCAGAACCGGATCCTGCACCAGCGCCCGGGCGATGGCGACGCGCTGATGTTCGCCGCCCGAAAGGCTGGATGTTCGCTGCACGCAGCTTATGCTCCAGGCCCACGCGCCGCAGAGCCGCGCGCAGCCACATCCAATTCCTGCGCGCAGCGGCCAGATCAAGAAATCGCAGCGCATGCCAGGACGACCAGCGTCCCAGGGCGCCCGCCATCACGTTTTGATGGACCGCCAGATTGTCCACCAGATCGTGCCGTTGCGAGATGACCGCCGATGCGGCTGCGCAATTCGCGCAGCGCGCGCGCCGCGCAGCTTGCTGTTACTTCGACGTCGTCCACCAGAATGCTGCCGGAGGCAGCCGGGACAAAACCATTGATGGCGCGCAACAGCGAAGTTTTTCCCGCGCCGCTGGGTCCCAGAATCGCCACGCGTTCGCCTCGCCGGACGGCGCAAGACACGCCGTTCAAGACATTGTGCTGCCCGTAGCGCACCACCAGATCGCGAATTTCGAGCGAATAATCTCCTGCAGGCAAGATAGCGACTAGCCTAAAGCAACTTCAGGTCGCGGGCAATTTTGCGGATGTTGGCGTACTCGGCGTCGTCCGCGCGCACGAAATCCTTGCCGCGAAGAATGGTCAAAATGGCGTCGTCCTTGCCCTCCTTCAGCGACAGGAAAGCCTTCGCGAACCCCTCGCGCTGCGGCGCGCCGACGTCTTTACGCGCCACCCAGACGTAGTCCACGAAGGGAGGCGAAGTTAAGAAGACGCGCACCTTGCTTCCATCCACCTTGCCTTCGGAAACCATGGAATGGTAGACGGTCTCATCCAACGCGCCCGCATCGGACGCTCCGCCTTCCACGGCTTTCGCTGTGGCGGCGTGGCTGCCGGTGTAGCGAACCTGCATGTCGTCGTCGGGGTTGATTCCGGCTTTCCTCAGCTCATCGAACGGAATCAAATGGCCGCTGGTGGAGTTGATGTCGCCGAACGCGAAGCGCTTGCCCTTGCAGTCGGCCAGCTTGTGAATGGCCGAGCCCGATTGCGTGATGAACAGCGAATGAAAATTCTTGTCGGCGCTGCGCTGCACCAGCGGAGTGACGTTGTAGCGCTCGTGCGCTTTCACATAGGTGAGCGCGCCCAGGTACGCGAAATCGAGCGAACCGTTGCCGAGCGCCTCCACCGTGGCGTTGTAATTGGTGGGGATGATCAGTTCCACTTTGGCACCGATCGGCCTTGGCGAGATAGTTGCGCAGCGGGGCCTTTTCTTCGATGGAGACCTGCGTGGCACCGGCATCGGGAACCATCCCGACTTTCACGGTGGCGGCGGCTCGCAATGGAAGAGCGGATGCTATGGAAAGTGCGCCAGCGGCGCGAGTAAGAAAGTCACGGCGTGAGGAACTCATACGATTAGTTCCTACTATATCCATCGGGAATCAGATTGCAAAATTACAGATTGATGACTGTTAGCGAAAAAGAGTCTTCACGTAATCCGAGCCCAGGCCCACCTTCTCGTAATGCGCGCGGCACAGCGCGATGTAATTGTGGACGTCGAAGTGCCCGCTCGATTCGCCGTTTTCGTCCAGCCAAATCAGCGGGCCCTGCACCACGAAGAACACCTTCATCGGATCTTTATGCTCGTAGGCCACCAGCGTGTGCGCCTCGCCGGGGGTTTCGTAGATGAAGTCGCCGGCAGTGGCCGTCCAGTCGTGCTCCAGGTAGCCCCACTTGCCGGAGATGGTGTAAGCGAACACCTCGTGCGGATGATAGTGCCGATTCACCAGGCCGGCGCTCTTGGCCATCAGGATGTCGGCCCACTTGTTCTGGCCGGGCGAAATCCATAGCGGCTTCGAAGAAACGGTTTCGGTGAATGGCACAAATAACCGCTCATCGCCGCCGGCAGCGTTGTGCGTGTAGACTTCCGGAAGCGCGTCCAACTGGAAAACCTTCTGGATCGGCTTCAGCTCTTTCCAAAACTCGGTGATGGCTGCTTCAGGCATAGGCGTAACCAAAATATCACTTGAGGCAGGCGTACGGGGCGTAGGATGGTGGTTAGGGGACAAGATCGTCATGCTTACGGACCTGCGGCACGAATTTTACGAACTCAACGGAGCCTCAACGGCACAGAGGCTCACGCTGGCGTCGGTGCTGTTAATTTCCACCATCCTTTTCTGGTGGCTTTTGTTTGCCGGCGGCTTAGAGGCGCCGGGCGATCCGGCGCGTTGCGTATTGTTGTTCGCCTGCTGGAGCATCTACTGTGTTCGATTGCTCTTTACGGAATGGGTTTTCCTGCGGCGCGGCATCAACTGGAAAGAAATATTCATGATTGGTCCCTGGATCATCCTGATCGCCCTGGCGTATTCGATTTTGGGTGGCAGAAACGCCGATCCAATTGGCCCCATCGAAATCCTGGGCGCCGTTCTCTATGCGGGCGGGTCCTTTATCAACACCTATTCCGAATATCGCCGCCATGTGTGGAAGCAGCGGCCGGAGAATCGCGGACGAGTGTACACGGAAGGCCTCTTCCGTTACGCGGTCCACATCAATTATTTCGGCGATGTGTTGTTGTTCACCGGCTTTTCTCTCATCACCGGCTCGCCCTACACGCTGGTGATTCCGGCGTTGATGCTGGCAGGCTTTATCTTCGCCAACATCCCGGTGCTGGATGCGCACCTGCACGATAAATACGGGGCGGCGTTCGACGCATATCGAGCGAAAACCAAGAAGCTGATCCCGCTGGTTTATTAGCTGCCGGGTCAGCGCAGCGATTCGGCGGGATTCATCCGCGCCGCTCGCCACGCAGGCAGGGCACATGCCAGCACGCCCGCCAGTACGATGCCGAGCCCGGCCGCCAGCCACGCGATCGGATCGCCGAAACCCACACCGAAAAGCTGGCTCGCGATATAGCGGTGCGCGACAAAAGCGCCCACGCATCCGAGTGCCGCGCCCGCGATCACCAGGCGAAGGCCGCTGAAGCAGATCAAGGCCGCGATGGCCCGGCCGGTTGCACCAATGGCCATCCGGATGCCAAGTTCGCGGCGCCGCACGGCGATGGAATAGGAAAGCAGGCCGTAGAGTCCGATTGCCGAGAGCAGCATTCCGGCGGCTCCAAACAGCGTGACGAGGAAGACCACAAAGCGGCGGGTCTTGAGCGAGTGGTTCACGTACGTCTCCAACATGGACACCTCGTGAACCGGCTGGTCTTTATCAATCTGCGTCACAATCTGTTGAACCTCATTCGTCAGCACTCCCATGGGAAGGTTGCTGCGAATGACGAACGTACCGGAGGGATAGCTGAAATAGATGGTGGGTGGCGGCTCGAGATCCAGGGCGCTCTGCTTCACACTTCTGACTATGCCTACGATTTCGTACGTGGCCCAGAGCATCTTAAGATGCTGGCCAATTGGATTCTCGTTTCCGAAGGATCGCTTCGCCAGCGTCTCATCAATCACGGCCGCGCCGTGAGAAGCGAACATGTCCTGGTCTTTCAAAAAGCGGCCGTGCAGCAGCGGAATCTGCATCGTCTTCAGGTAGTCCGGCCAGACATTATTGATATCGGCGTAGGCATTCAAGCGCGGCTTCGGCCGTCCCACAATTTCGTAAGTGTTCACATTCTCGCCATAGCCAAACGGCAGAAGCGAGCATGCCGAAGCGGCCTCTACGCCGTGAATCCGTTTCACTCGATCCAAGACCTGCCCGAAAAATCGGGCGTGCGATTCGGGCGTGGAATAGCGCAGCGGAGGCAGGCTGATTTCCATCGTCAAGACATGCTGCGGATTGAAACCGAGCGGGGTTTCGAGCAAGCGCAGGAAGCTGCGAAGCAGGAGGCCGCCCGATACCAGCAGCGTGGTGGCAATCCCGATCTGCGCCACGATCAGAGCTTGTTGCCAGCGGCGTTTACCTGCGCTCGCGGTGCGTTGATGGCCGGCTTCGGCGAGGGACTCGATGGCCGCCACCCGGGTTGCGGTCCAGGCCGGATATAGCGCGCAGGCGATGCCGGTGGCGAGCGTCAGACCGGCGCCAAACCAGAACACGGGTGTAGCGATTTCCGGCTTGGCCGCGGAAGGGCCATATTTGGTGAGCGCACGCAGGGCCGCCTGGGCGATCAGCAATCCCGCCGCGCCTCCCGCGATCGTCAGCAGCAGCACTTCGGTCAACGCCTGCCGCGCGATGCGAAACCGGCTGGCGCCCATTGCCATGCGCATCGCAAAATCGAATTGGCGTTCGGTTGCGCGCACCAGCAGCAGCCCCGCGACGTTCGCACAGACGAGAATCAACAACCCGGTGACTGCCGCGAACAGCATGGCCATCCAACGCCGCACGGATCCGTCGTCGTCGCGAGCCATCGGCAGCAGGAAGAGATGCCAGCCCACTCGTTCGCGCGGCGAACCGTCGTGCCGCAACGCCATTTGCCGGCTCAGTTCGCCCATTCGCGCGGAAGCCTGCTCCACATTCAGGCCCGGAGCCAGGCGCGCCACCATGCGCAGGTAGTAACCCGCGCCGGCTCGAGACGCGAGTTCTTTGGGCCGCAGCGTCACCGGCGTCCACATCTGGGTGACGTCGTTTGGAAACTGGAACCACCGCGGCATCACGCCGACGATCCGGTATTCTTCGCCGTTCATCTGCATGGAGCGCCTCAGAATCCGGCGGTCGCCCGCGAATGCGCTGCGCCAATACGGCTCGCTCAAAATCACGGCGTGGGGTCCGTTGTAGCGCTCTTCGTCTGAAGCGAACACGCGTCCGATCAGTGGCTTCACGTCCAATGTATGAAACAGGCTGGCCGTCACCGCCACTGCGTTTACCTTTTCCGGACGCTCGACGCCGGTGTGGTTCAGATCCAGGAAGTAGTAGAGACCAATGTCGCGGAATAATTCACGATGTTCGCGCAAATCCAGATAGTCGAACGCGGACGCCGGCAGCCGCTGGAGCGACTTCGAAAACTGATTGTGAACCACCACCAGTTGTTCCGGTGCGCGATAAGGCAGCGGCTTCAACACGGTCGCGTATAGTTCGGAGAAGACCGCCGTGGTGGCTCCCAGGCCGAGCGCCAGCGTCAGGATCATTACAGCCGCGAAGGCGGGGTTACGCCGGATCTGCGACACACCGCACTTCAGATCGCGCGTGAGCCCCGAGAAAATCGGCTGCAAGGATCGAAGCGTTGAAGACATCTTTCTCTAGGAGTATATATTCATGCGTATATCAACCACTGTTATCGGGCTGGCGGGTTTCCTGGCTGGAGCGGTTGCTTCTCACCTCGCCACAGTTAACGCCCAGGGTCCTCCAGGATCTGGCGTGAACACTTTCGAGTGCAGGAATTTTGTCCTTATGGATAGCGCGGGCCACAAGCGCGGGGAGTGGAAAGTGGACGCTTCCGGCCAGCCGGTACTGCGCCTCTTCGATAAGTTGGGGCGCGTAATCTGGGATACCACGGGCAATGCGCGGCCTCAACTGGTTCATGAGCCTTAGGTCAGTCCGCTCAGGCTCTGCGCTACAGCACGCATAACCCGCACAGATCGAAAGTTCTAAGGCGGCTACCGCGTCTATTTCTTACGGCGGGCGATCCAATTGCTCTTACTGATGGCGGGGCAATTCCGATGCGCACTATCGTGGTTGTACCGGACGCGGCACTCAATCAAGAACTGGTAACAGCGCTGGCCGAGTTCCCGGAAATCGAGGTGGTTCGGCAAGTAACGCCGTACCCTGAGCCCGACGATTTCCTGCGAATCGTCCGCGCGCGCCGGCCCGACT
The DNA here is from genome assembly GCA_963761265.1 of Bryobacterales bacterium. Taxonomy (GTDB): domain Bacteria; phylum Acidobacteriota; class Terriglobia; order Bryobacterales; family Bryobacteraceae; genus Palsa-89. The sequence goes on along the minus strand of CAVXGM010000033.1, from coordinate 335,595 downwards.
TTATATTCCTCTGGACCGAAGATTTTGCGCGGTTCCAGGCCTTGGCGGCCGTTGTAGACGATCGCATGCCGGGGCTTCCCATCATCGCCTTGGCCCGTGACGCGAATCCAGTGGAATTGATTCCCGAAGCTGATGCACCTGGGGGTTCGCGAGCTTCTCACTTCGCCAGTGACTCACCAGAAGCTAGGCGAAACTATCGCGTCGGTCGCAAGGCAGCTCGCAAAGCGTCCCGCGCCGGTGGTTCGATTGGGCGACCTTTACGCGTTCTTCCCCGCCAAGCCCGGCGTGGGATCTTCCACCATCACGGTGAGCACCAGTTGCGCGCTCGCCGACGAACTGCACATTCGCACCCTGCTGCTGGATTGTGACCTGATGGCCGGCGTCACGAAGTTTCTGCTCAAGCTGGGCAATAGCTCCTCCATCGTGAACGCGCTGGAGCACGCCGATACATTGGACGAGGATTTGTGGTCGCAGATGGTTGGGCACTGGGATGGCCTGGAGGTATTGCACGCGGGGGAACTTGCTCCGCCGGCCAACTTGACCGCCGCGGGCCTTGAGGTAGTCCTCGGATTCGCGCGCGCGCAATACGATACGGTCTGCGCCGACTTGGCCAGCAGCATGGATCCTTTCACGGTTCAGATTATGCGTGAAGCGCGCCGCATTTTCCTGGTAACCACGCCGGAGCTGGTCCCGCTCTATATGGCGGCGGATCGCGTGCGCCACCTGAAAGAGCTGGGATTGGCCGAAAAAGTCAGTTTGCTGCTGAACCGCAAGAATCCTGCGCATCGGGGACTGACCGACGGCGAGGTGGCGCAACTGGCCGGCCTGCCCATTGGGCATCAGTTCTCCAACGATTATCCGGGCGTCCAGGGCGCCATTCTGGAAGGCGTTCCCGTCTCCCAACGGTCCAGCCTCGGCCAAAGCATCATGGCGCTGGCGCGTTCGCTAGCGCCGGCCGCTTCCGGGCACGACGGCCACGCGGCTCATCATCGGAAATTCCTAGAGTTTTTCCACGTGCCGCCGGCGCGGGATCACGAAACGGTGTGGCGGGACTAGGCCGGATATTTCCCTTCGATGTAATCCTGCAAGTGTCCGATGGTTTCCTCGTGAGCGGTGATGGTCCAATTCACCAAGTCGCCGATCGATACGATGCCGATCACCTTTTCCCCATCCAGAACGGGCAGGTGCCGTATGCGATGCTCGGTCATCGACCGCATGCATTCTTCGACGGTGTTCCAGGGATTTGCGGTAATCACACGGCCGGTCATAATCTCGCACACCAGCGTCTCTTTAGACGAACGGTCTTTCAAAATCACTTTGCGGGCGTAATCGCGCTCGGAAATGATGCCGGCCAGACGGCCGTCGGACAAAACTAACAACGCCCCTACGCCTTTTTCAGACATGCGCGCAATCGCTTCATAAACAGTAGCGGTCGGGGCGATGGACCACGCTTGGCGGCCCTTGAATCGCAGTACAGAATCCAAAGTATCCAATGGCTTCATGACATGCCTCCCCGCGGCCATTATGGACCCGGCGGCCCTGCGATTCAAGGGAGCGGGTGTTACTCGAGATGGCCGTCGCGCATGTGGACGATACGATGCCCGTAACTGGCGGCCTCGGGATTGTGGGTGATCATCAGAATGGTTTGGCCCAGCGCGGTCGTTCAGACCGCGCAGCAAGGCCGAGCACCGCGTTGGAATTTTCGGTATCCAGGTTTCCGGTGGGTTCATCGGCCAGCAAAATGGCCGGTTGATTCACGATGGCGCGTGCGATGGCGACGCGCTGCTGCTCGCCGCCCGAAAGCGCGCGAGGCTTGTGATCCAGGCGCCCTTCGATGCCGAGCAGTTTCAGCACGTCCAGAAATTGAGGATCGAGCGGGCCATTCTTGTGCGCGATATCGCGAGCGATTTCGATGTTCTCGCGCGCCGTGAGAGTCGGAAGGAGATTGTATTTTTGAAAAACGAACCCGACGGTGGTTTTGCGCAGTTCCGTGCGCTCGGCGTCGGACATGCCGAACAGATCGCGGCCGGCGATGCGAACGGTCCCGGCGGTGGGCGGCGTCAGCCCGCCGATGATATGAAACAGCGTTGACTTGCCGGAGCCCGACGGCCCGACAATGGAGACGAATTCGCCTGGCTGAACGTCGAGATCGACGCCGCGCAGCGCATGCACATCCACCTCGCCGACATGATAGGTTTTTCGCAGGCCGCGGATGGAAATGATGGGCTCGCCGCTAATCATAGGCGAGCGCCTCGATGGGGTCCTGCCGCGCGGCCTTGAACCCGGGGACGAGCGCGCCGAGCAAAGCGCCAACCACGGCGATCGCGCCGGCGATGGGCCACCACAGAGGAACGATCGCCTGGACCAGCGAGCCGTGCACCAGATCTTGGATGACGAAGCGCGTCACGTAAGAAAGCAGGATGCCGAGAATCGACCCGGCGATTGCGAGCAGCAGCCGTCTCGCGCAGCAGAATGTTCAAGATGTATCCAGGCGACGCGCCCAGCGCCTTCAGAATGCCAATCTCGCGGGTGCGCTCCAGCACCGCGGTGTACATGGATGGAAAGCACCACCAGGAATCCAACCACCACGCCCAGGCCGACAACCACCCAAATGAATGCCTTCAGCATCGGAATGTTGGCGGGCGAGAACAGCGACTGGTGTACTCCTCCATCGAATAGACTTTGTAGGTCTTTCAGCTTGGCGGAAAGCTCGCGAGATTACGCCGGAGATGTTCGCGGGATTGTCCACCTTGACGTAGACCATGCTCACCTTGCCGGTATTTGCCGTGAGGTCCTGCAGCGTGGCCAGCGGCACCACCATGCGCGCCAGCATTCCAGGTTCATAGATTCCCGAGACACGCCAGGGATGATTCGTGTTCTTGATGGTGTCGCCGACGTGGACATTGTGCTGCCCGGCGTAGACCGAATCCACCATGCATGTCGTCGGGGCGCTGGAACGGGCCGCCGCGACAGAAATTGGAATCCGCCGTTGAGCCTGTCGAACGTGGCCAGATCCACGCCGGTGAGGTAGTTGAACAGATCTGTTCCGAAGATGAGCGTCCCGCTGGCAGCGATGACGTGCGGCTCTTTGTCGATGACGACCGGAATGATCCTCTCCAGCATCTGACCGCCCGAAACGATGATGGAACCACCCGGCGGGCGGATCAGAATATCGGCGCCCACGCCGCGCGCGCGGCTGGCCTGCTCATTCAACATTCCGTTGCTTAAGCCCACCAGCGTCAGGACCATCGTCACCTGGATGCCGATGATCACGATGCCGATGCAGCGTCCGCACCGGGCGGTGCTTCAGATTTTCGAAAACCAGTTTGTTGGTCAAGCGATTTCGAACCTACTTGTACGACACTACCAGGCGTTGCGGGAACGGCGGCGAGCTCGCGCATTTCGCTGCGCGCGAATCCGGCATTGCGGAACATGTTTTCGAGCTCGGAGTAGGTGTACGCGTCGCCGGCCGGCGTGCCGAGCATTTGCATGCTGAACATGGCGTCGCGCGGCGGCGAGATGCGGTCCTCGTTCGGAATGAATTCGGGTGCGATCACGATCCCGCCCGGCGCGAGCGCGGCATGAACCTTGCGCAGCAGCTTTTCGTTGGTGGCCGGATCGAAGTGATGCAGGAAATTCGGAACCAGAACGATGTCGTAGCCGGAGCCGAAATCGACATCGAACGCGCTGCCGGGGATGGTGGAGTAACGATCGGCGACGCCCGCCTTTCGCGGCGTTTTCTTTTGCGACCTCCAGCACGTTGGCCCAATCCACGCCGATGACCTTCGCATTCGGATTGTGTTGGGCGAAGGCGATTCCGTACAAGCCGTGGCCGGCGGAGATGTCGAGCACCCGGATCGGTTTCGACCCGGCGAACATCTTCGCGATCGATTCGGCGGGCATCCGCATCAACGGCGCCATGGAGCGGGCGAACTCCACCCACATGGGATTTTCGGGTTCCAGCGCGCCGTGATCGCTCGGCAGCGCTCCGCCGTGGCGGATGACTGCCGGTGATGTTTTCAAGCATCCCGCGACGTGCGGGCTCATCAGGAAATTGGCCATGGTGCCCAGGTAGGCGGGCGAACGGCGATCCAGAAACGCGGCTGAATCCGGCGTCAGCGTATATTCGCCGCCTTGCTTCGAGAGGAATCCGATCATGGTCAGGTAGTCGCAGAGCACGCGCGTGCCTTTCTCGGACGCCTGGATTCGCGCGGCAATGGCGCTGAGCGAATGATTGCCTTCGGCGATCGCGGTGAACAGATCCAGATCGATCGCGCCGCGCAGCGCCACCGAGCGCTGATAGGCTTGCAACGTGTCAAAAACGATGCCAGGCGACGGAGCCTGGGTTTGTGCGGAGGACGACATACGACCATCATCTCACCAATGTATCCGCACGCCGCCGAGAACGCCGCGCGACAAAGCCTGGTAGCCGAGAACCTCCTAGTAACGTTCGTTGAGCAGATTATCCACCTTGAGGATCGGCGTGAAGTGCTTGGCGATGTCGTAAGATGCGCTGGCGTAAATGTTTTGGTAGCCCGGGATTGCGTGTGACTCCGAAAATGAAAGTCGGCGTCCTGACGCTCGCCGACGAAACTGCCGCCGACTACGAGCGACCAGCGGCGGGCGTCACTGCGATCGAAAGCGAGCCGGAATTGCGCGGGCGGCGCACCAGCTGCTCGCCGATGCCGGTATCGGACGATTCAGGCGTAGTGGATGCGGTGATGCGCGTGTAGAGGCACATGTAAGAGCCGGTGATCAGGATATTGTTCGTGAACGCGCGCCTGGACGGACGTTTCCACTGCCGCGCGCCCAGCTGGCCTCGATGTTCTGCCAGGTGTCGCCGACGAAGGCGATCAGATCGCGGAATGAATTGCGAAAGACCGCCACTTCGGTCTCGACGCGCCGGTCCCCACCATTCCGACACGAGCGCGGCTTCATACGTGGTTGTGGTTTCGGGCCGCAGCGCGGGATTGCCGAAGTAATAGGGCGGCGCCTGAGCGTAGTTTTCGAGCAGGCTGGGTTCGGTGACGCCGCGGCCGGCGCTCACGCGGAACGATGTGGACGAAAGCGGGCCATGCTCGCCGAGCAGCAGAATAGCTCGCGCCGCCGCGGCCGGAGCCGATGGTCCCGAAGGCGCTGCTATGCTCCAGGCGCGCGCCGCCGGTCAGGAAGATTCGGCGGCCGAAGTTTTGCTGCATGTTCGCGAAGAAGCCATTATTGGTGCGCGAGGCAGCGACGCCGGAAAGGATTGCCGCTCTGGTCCTGATAGTCGTAGCCGAACACCAGCGCGCCGCCGCGATAGGAGAACGTGCCTTGATAGCCGGCGATTTTGCGCTCGGTGAGATTCAGCGAATCCGTTGTCGCCGCCGAAATAGTTGGCGGTCTGGACCAGCGTCAGACCGGGCGGAATCACGGATGGCGGCGTCGTACGGATTCAGCGACTGACGACCAGATAGACCGCGGCCGGAGGCCCGGCGACATTCTGAACCAGAGCCGCGAGCGGCTGCTCGCCGAAAGGCTCGTCGTCGTTGTAGCGATCGGTCAAGGCGATGGAAGCCGAACGTGAACTGCTGGTGGAAATGCGAGCCGCGGCTGTCATCCAGGCGCAAGCGAAACGGTATCGTCGCGCTCATCTTCGTTCGGCACCGGATCGTCGATTCCGTAGGCGATCTGGCCCGGGATGCCGGCAGTGCGCATCGTAGACGCGGAACACGCCGCGCAACTGGGTAGCGTCGGAGATTTTGTAGCCGATGTCGGCGGTGCCGGTGTTGTTGCGGTTAAAGGTGTTCGGCCATTCGCCGACGCTGTGAAATTCCGACGCGCTCAACGCATAATCCAAACGTGATGGCAAGCCCGCCGTTCAGATTGGCGATCCAGCGGTCGGTTTGAAAACTTCCGCGTTCATAGGAAACAGAACCGTGCGGGACGGCGTTTTCGGGATCGCCGTGCTTGGTGAATAGCTGGATCACGCCGGCGGCCGCTTCGGCGCCGAAGAGCGCGCTCTCCGGACCGCGCACAATTTCCACGCGATCGAGACCCTCGGAGGTGAGATTTTCAAGATGAATTTCGCCGCCTGGATCGTTCAAAGGCACGCCGTCCAGCAACACCAGCGTGCCGGTATAATCGGCGCCGCGCGTGAACACTTCCGCCAGCGTTCCGGGCGGGCCGTATTCGTCGACCTGCAAGCCCGGAATCTCGCGCAAAACGTCGAAGATCATCGGGATACTGGCGCGCTTCCAATTGCTGACCGGTGATGACGTTGGCGGCGACGGCGGCCTGCTCGGGCGTGGTTTCGGTGCGGTTAGCGGAGACCACAACCGTTTCCACGCGGCCCGGCAATCTCAAGCGTGATCTTGCTGTCGGCCGCGGCGGAAAGGTCTGACAGTCCGCGAGTCGAAGCCGGTCTTCTCCACGCGTCCATCACATTGATCGAACCCGTTGATGGTGAACCGGCCTGCAGCGTTGCTATAGACCGATTGATTTTGGCACGCGACGCGCGCGGCTTCCACGGGGCGGCCCGATGGATCGAGAATAGTGCCGTGAATTTGCAGGTTTTCGCCCGCGCAAAGCCCGAGCGACAGAGACAATAGAAAGATGGTTCGCATCGTACGTTTCTCCCTCGAAAACGTGATTGGGTTTTCAAGCGAGGAACCGGTCTCCTGACTTACGGCTGGCCTGGGCTTACCTTGAAGCGATCTTCCCGCTTGCGCAGTGATCGCTTCGGCCGAAATACTTGCCGCTTACAGTTGCGGGGCAGTGGCGGATTTACACCGCCTTCCCGAGCATCCCTCGCCATTCAGCTCTAAAGATCTTTCGCGAGTATAGCATGGGCGTTAAAGATTTCCGCGAGCAACGCCGATTTTCGATCATGGGTAGATTTGGGATTTTGCTCGCCCTGGCGCTGACCAGTGCGGCCGCCAGTGGGTTTGCCGCTTCCCCCTCTGCGCCGGATGATGCCGCGATTCAGAACACGTTCATAAAACCGTGGATTGCCGCTATGCAATCGAAAGATAAGGCCGCGGTGGAGCGGCTGTATCACCCGGCGGTTCGCGCATGCATGAATCCGGCCACGAAGGAGTTCTTTGATTTTGTGCTGGAGCGTGAGGTGCAAGACGCGGCGGCTGAGACGTACCACGTCACTAAAATTGCGCCGGTGCAGCAGCCGCCCCCCACGTTCCTGCCCGAAGAGGACGTCAAGTATCCCGTACGGCCCACCTATCAGGTACAAATTGATGTTGAAAATAGCGGTCTCACCTATATTCGTTTTCTGGCGCCGGCGAACGGATCGTGGTATGAGGTCTATCCGTGTCCCAACGAGAAGGGAATGGCGTACCTCCGCGAGCAACAGAAGCAGGGCGCCGAGCAGCGGAAGAAAGTCACTCAGCTTGCGGCCGGCCTGAAAGATCCGTTGCGGAGCGAATTGAAAGATCTTTTGCGGCAGCAGCGGAAAATTGATGCCGTGAAGAAATATCAGGCAGCGGCCAGCGTAGATTTGACTACCGCGGTTCTGGTGATGGACGCGCTGCAGAAGTCGAAGCGGTAGGATTCACGAACCCGGAAGCCATTTCCCGGCCGGAATCGAAGATCGAATATTGCGTATCGTCCCAGCCCGCTTTGGTCAGCAAAACGGTTTGGAGCGCGCTATTTCCCGCCACCACCAGCACCATATGCTGCCGATCTAGCGGATTGGCGGCCGCGAACACCAGGGACTCGGTTTCAGAAGCATGATCCTGGCCGGCGATGCTGAACAGGCCGCCCGAGGATTCGAGCCCGATTTTGTTTTGCCACGCGGCCAGCGCTGAATTGCTCTCTGGGCGGCCGACGAAGACGACGTCGTGCGTGCGCAGGTCCTCATCGCTCACTTCGAAGTCCTTGCGGATGGGCACCTCGCTTTCGAGCGAGCGAAAGAAGTGCTTCTGGAGTTCTTCGGCGGCGTAGCGGTTGGCGCCCGCGTCGGTCATGGTGCCATATACCAGAATCGCGGAGGCGAGGCGATCGCGGATGTCGGAGGCCAGATACATCGCGCCGCCTTTGTCCGGGGGAAGAGAGAAGGTGACGCCCGCGGCGTTCAGGAACGATTGCGCGGTAACCGCCTGAGCCTTGTGAGCCGCGAAGAAATCAGCCATTAATTTGAAGAAGCGTTGATCGCCCAGGTTGCGGCGGAGCTGATCCAGAAACAGCACGCCTTTCTGGGTTTCGAGCTGAAAGCGCTGCCTGGGCGTGGGATCGGCGACGATGCTTAAAGCGCGATATTCAGCCCAATGCGCGGCCATGGCGTTGCGGAGATCTTTGGAATCCAGGTCGTCATAGTACGCGGAGGTGCCGGAGGCGAACCAGATGTCGGTGCTGGAGGCAGGCAGCACCCAACCATTCCACAGACGGGCACTATAATTTTGTTGCGGAGGATCTTCCACCCAGGTCCGGGCGGTTTGGGGGGGCGCAGCGGGCGGAACCGAAGCCGTCGAGATCAAGCGGTAGCCGGAGGTGTAAAGGCCGTCGTTGGCCGCGTATTCATTCTTATCCGCCTGCGATGGCACCCGCTCGCGCTGGTTCGGCTTGCCGAAATCGGCCCACACCATCATGCGCGACGCCATGTCCGCTGTCACCACCTTGGCGTCCATCGCGGTGGAGCTCACCAGCGGCGCGGTGTGAAACGCCATGAATCCGAAGTGCTCGTCGATCTTGCCTTTGTACTCGCGATAGAGCGCTTGCCACTTCAAGTCGCGATTGGTGGGGACGTAGGGAACGTAGCTGGAGGCGCCATTCGGATCGGGATTCTCCTCCAAACGGACGTTAAGATCTTTGGCGTTATTGTCGCCCCAGTAGAAACCCTCGGTGCCGCCAAACCAATCACCCTTCGAGCTGCGATAGAGCCGCGTTTTATAAGTACCGAGCTCGAAGAGCGCGATCTCGTTGGTCTTGGCGTCGCCGAGCAGCCATTCGTTGGTGTACAGGCCGTTGTTCTTGGTGCTCAGATACTCGACGACTTGGTCGATGTTGTCGCCGTATTGAATGGCCTTGCGGGCGCGATAGGCGATGGGCGTGCCGTTGATGTTGAACGGGCTTTGATTGATGGTGGTTTCGGTGAGCACCACGCCGGCATCATTCTGATACCAATCGGTCCCACTTTCGATGCCGCCGGGATAGCTCTGCATCAGAATGCGATGGCCGGTGGCGGGTTGGATGTCAAGCATCACGTTGGTCTGTTCCGCCAGCGTCAAGGGCCACCAAGTGGTGTGGCCAATTACCATGCGGCCGTCGCGCGTGGCGGGCCCGGTGGCGGCGAAGGCGCTGCAATGATCGATGGCGGCGCCTAGTTTGCGATTGACGTAACTCGGAGCGACCAGGCGCAGGCCTTCCAGGCCGTTGGGAGTGACGGTGAGGGCTGAGCTGAGCTCGCCCAATTCGACGGTGGTGTTCACGACGACGATGTCGGTAAGGTCGATGGGGCGGCCTTCCCAGCGTGCGCCCGCGTCAGAAGCGCCGTCGGCGATGCCTTTCATTTCGGCGAGAATCTCCTGATCGAAACCGTGCATGAAGAGCGCCGTGGCCGTGGTGCGCGCCAGATCCCAGCTCTTGTTCTTGCCTTTGGGATCCAGTTCGGCGGCGCAGCGCGCCATGTATTGCGGGATCTCTTTGGCCATCAGATGCCCGTGCTGATAGCCGCGCTCGTAAGGCTGGCCTTCCACGTGGAGGTAAATCCATCCGCCGACCGGGTAGCGATAGGCAGGACCATATCGGGTGACAGCGGCGGGAGCGGGCCATGGCTCCGCGCCAGGCGCCTCGTCCACCGAAACTCCGGAAAACCACGCCTTTCCGGCGAATGTTCCGCCGTAAGCGACCGTGAGGACGATACTGTCCTGCGCGCGCGTGGCGGTGAATCGCAAATGGACCTGGGTCCAATCGCGTGTGCCGGCAAGCGATTCCGTTTGGACGTCGAATGGCAGGGACGCCATGCTAAGCGCGGCGCCGGTCGCGATGGGCGAACGCCCCAGGTCGCGGACGGCGAGCTTGTCGGTCCGGATCCAGCCTGTGAGTTCATATGCTTTGCCGATGGCGAGCGCGATCGGCGCGGATTGAACGCGGGCATCGCGATTCGCGTTTCCCGACTCCAGGCGCATCGACATCTGGCCTTCGTGGGTGACGGCTGGATCGGTGACGCCTGTGCCGTGAACGACCGTCCAAGCCGGACCGGACCCGTTGAACGACGCGTGGAACGTTCCGGTGCCGGGGCGCGCGGCGTGCAGCGACGCCACGAATGCGAGACCGAGGAAGAGATACCGCATATCTAATCAAATCACAAAAATGAGGCGGGGGTTGAGGATTGGCACACAAAACAAAAAGCCCGCCCCTTGCGAGGCGGGCCAATTGTGAGGCTCAAAGGTATGCCACTGCGCCAGAGGCGCCATGGCCGCCCCGCGAGGGGCCTAGTAATCCATCTCGGGTCCGCCGTGCCCACCGGGGGCCGGGGCCGACTTCTTCTCGGGAATCTCGGCGATCATGGCTTCGGTGGTCAGCATGAGAGCCGCGATCGAAGAAGCGTTCTGCAGAGCCGAACGGGTCACCTTGGTCGGATCGATGACGCCCGCCTTCACCAGGTCTTCGTACTGCGCGGTGGCAGCGTTGAAGCCGAAGTTCGAGTCGTTGTTGGCGCGGATCTTCTCGATCACGATCGCGCCTTCGTAACCGGCGTTGCCGACGATCTGGCGAACCGGCTCTTCGCAAGCGCGGCGGATGATGTCGACGCCGATCTTCTCGTCGCCTTCGAGCTTCAGGCCGTCCAGAGCCTTGGCCGCGCGCAGCAGCGCCACGCCGCCGCCCGGAACGATGCCTTCTTCGACAGCCGCGCGAGTAGCGTGCAGCGCATCTTCCACGCGAGCCTTCTTCTCCTTCATCTCGGTCTCGGTGGCCGCGCCGACCTTGATCACCGCAACGCCGCCGGCCAGCTTGGCCAGCCGCTCCTGCAGCTTCTCGCGGTCGTAATCGCTGGTGGTCTCTTCGATCTGAGCGCGCAACTGCTTGATGCGGCCTTCGATCGCCTTCTGCTGACCGGCGCCGTCGATGATGGTGGTGTTGTCCTTGTCCACCGTGACGCGCTTGGCGCGGCCCAGGTCTTCCAGTCGCACGCCTTCCAGCTTGATGCCGGTCTCTTCCATCAGAGCCTTGCCGCCGGTCAGGACGCCGATGTCTTCGAGCATCGCTTTGCGGCGATCGCCGAAGCCAGGAGCCTTCACCGCGCAAGCATTCAACGTGCCGCGCAGCTTGTTGACTACCAGAGTCGCCAGCGCTTCGCCTTCCACTTCCTCGGCGATCACCAGCAACGGCTTGCCGGAGCGGGCGATCTGTTCGAGCAGCGGAAGCAGATCCTTCATGTTGCTGATCTTCTTTTCGTGGATCAGGATGTAGGGATCTTCCAGCACGCACTCCATACGATCGGGATCGCTGATGAAGTAGGGCGAGAGATAGCCGCGGTCGAACTGCATGCCGTCCACGGTCTGCAGCTCGGTCTCCATGGTCCGGCTCTCTTCCACCGTGATGACGCCGTCCTTGCCGACCTTCTTCATCGCTTCGGCGATGGTGTTGCCGATGTCGGCATCGCCGTTGGCGGAGATGGTGCCCACCTGCGCGATGGTCTCGTTGTCCTTCACTTCCTTGGAGAGCTTCTTCACTTCGTCGACCACCAGCTCGACGCTCTTCTCGATGCCGCGCTTCAGGGCCATCGGATTGGCGCCGGCCGCCACGGCCTTCACGCCTTCGCGGAAGATGGACTGCGCCAGGATGGTCGCGGTGGTGGTGCCGTCGCCGGCGGTGTCGGAGGTCTTCGAAGCAACCTCGCGCACCATCTGCGCGCCCATGTTCTCGAGCGGATCCTTCAGCTCCACTTCCTTGGCGACCGTGACGCCGTCCTTGGTGATGGTTGGGCCGCCGAACTTTTTCTCCAGAACGACGTTGCGGCCGCGGGGGCCAAGCGTCACTTTCACGGCATCAGCCAACTGGTTGACGCCGCGCAGAATCGCCTGGCGGGAATTTTCGCTATAGACAATCTGTTTTGCTGCCATTGAAAATGTCTCCTTTCAAACTTTTGAAACCTTTGCGCTCGCGCTTAAGCTGCCTTGGCAGCCTTCTTGGCGGCGCCTTCCAGCACGCCGAGGACTTCGTCCTCGCGCATGATCAGCAACTCTTCGCCATCGATGCGGATCTCGCTGCCCGAGTATTTGCCGAACAGGATGCGGTCGCCCTTTTGCACATCCAGTGGAACCACTTTGCCATCTTCCAGGCGCTTGCCCTTTGCCAACGGCGACAACTTCGCCTTCCTGCGGCTTCTCTTTGGCGGAATCCGGAATAAACAAACCACCAATCTTGTTTTCCTTTGCTCTTCGATGCGTTTCACCACGATCCGGTCATAGAGCGGACGAATATTCATAACTTTGGTACCTCCTCTAACATGGGGATTGAAACTTTGGGACTGGAGAGCAACGGCTCCCTACCCAGGAACATATTAGCAGAGTGGCCTGAGGAGTGACAATATTTCCTTTAAGTTGTTGAATTTAGAACGTAATAAAGTTGTAACCAAAACACCTGGACACTGCTCGAAGCTTCTCGATATGCTGGATACGTATCCGCTGGATACAAATACATGCGACGCGCGGCACCTCTGATCCTGTTGGGCTTCGTCGCCATTCTGTCGGCCGTTGGTTGGACTTACTACGTCGCGGCTCAAGCAGCAGGCGGCGAACGCGCCCGTGCAAGCCCAAGACATCTCGCGCCCGGAACGTTCGGCCACGTTTCACGGCTGGAATTACCGCCATACTTCCAGCCAAAAGACTGTCATCACCATCCAATGCGGACGATTTTCAGGAGTTGGACGGCAAGGATGAACTGACCGGCGTAACGCTCGACATCTTCAACAAAGACGGCGACAAGTACGATCACGTGAAGATGCGCCAAGGCTGAATTCGATCTCGCACGGGGGATCCTATACTCCGACGGCGAGGTGGAGATCACTCTGAACGTGCCGGATAAGCGAGCAGCCTACCGGGCGGCTGATGGCGATCAAATCTTCCGGCGTCAGCGTGGAGAGCAAAACCGGCAAGTCGACCACCGATCGGCTGGCGACGTTTCAATTCGACCGGGGCGATGGCCAGGCGCTGGGCGCCGATTACGATCCGAGCACGCGCGAGCTCAATCTGCACAGTCAGGTATCGATGACCTGGCGGGAAACGATCCCGGGCACCATTCCGATGAAGATCGAGACCGCGCAGCTCAATTACAAGGAACGCGACGGGAAGGTATATCTCTCGCCGTGGTCCAAGCTGACGCGCGACACGATGATGCTGAACGCCGGGCCTGCTACGTAACGCTGGATGAAGGGCAATCTTGCAAGCTGGTGGAGACCACTCAAGCCAAGGGCACGGACCGGCGGCCTGGCCGCAACCTGGAGTACTCCGCCAATCAGCTCAATCGTGGAATTTAACGACAACAACCAGATTCAAAAGATTACCGGCGTGGACCAGGCTCGCGTGGTTTCCAACGGGCGACGCATCGCAGACCACGCTCACATCCGATCGCGTGGTGATGGACTTCGAGACCACGGACGCGGACAGCATTTTGAAAGCGCGGTGGCGCAGGGCCATAGCATCATGGAATCCAAGCCGGTGATCAAGCCGGGCGTCGATCCCTCCGATACGCGCGTGCTCAAGAGCGACACCATTCATACACCAACATGCGGCCGGGCGGCCAGGAGATCGAGGCCGTGGAGACGCAGGGGCGCCGGCGCGATCGAGTTCATTCCCAACCGGCCGGAGCAGGCGCATCGCTGGATGAATGGCGATCACATCTGGATGACCTACGGGCCGAAGAATACAATTCAGACGCTTCCGCTCCATTGCGCGTCACCACGCGCACGCAAAAGCCGAAGCTGAAAAACGCCAAAGAGGCGCCCGCGCCCGAGCTCACCTGGAGCAAGAATCTGCTGGCGACGTTCCAGCCCAATTCGTCGCAGCTGGCCAGCTCTGGATCAAACCGGCGATTTTCGTTATCAGGAAGGCGATCGCCAGGCGAAAGCCGACCGGGCTCGCTCGATCAGCCCAACAACATCATCAACTTGATCGGCGGCGCGCGCATCTGGGACTGCCACTGGTTCGGCCGATGCCGATAAGATCGTGATGAATCAAATGACGGGCGACTTCACCGCGGAAGGGCATGTCACCTCCACGCGCCTGCCGGACAAAGCCAAGGCCGATTCGAGCGGTGGCGGGATGCTGTATCCGAAGACGAGCCGCTGCTACGCCCGCGCGAAGAAAATGGTCTCCACGCGACAACAATCTGGACATCCGCTATGAAGGCGACGCCGTGCTCTGGCAGGGCGCCGACCGGCTGGAAGCGGACAGCGTCGAGATCGATCGCGATAACAATCTGTTGAAAGCGCGCGGGCACGTTGTAAGCCAGTTGCTCGATAAAACGAAAGACGAGAGCGCGTCCCAAGGCCGAAAGCCAAGCCCGATGCCGGGCCGAAAGCCGCAACCAAACCGTCGCAGCGCGTGTTTACTATCGTGAGGGCGCCCAATCTGGATTACAACGACGACACACGAGTGGCGAATTACAGCGGCGGCGCTACTCTGGAGCGGCCAAGCATGACGGTGAAAGGCCAGGACATTCGCGCGTTCCTGCGCAACAACAGCAAGGATTCGTCGCTCGATCACGCTGTCGCCGACGGCCACGTGGATGTCCATGAAGTTTCGCCGGACCGCACCCGCGACGCCTGGTCGGAACATGCCGAATACTATGTGGACGAAGACAAAGTTATTCTAGAGGGAGGGCAGCCGCGATTTGTCGACAGCATGCGAGGAACCACCCGAGGGCAAAAATTGACTTGGTATTCGTCAATGATGACAGGCTGCTGGTGGACGGGGCGGCACAACAGCCGGTGAAGAGCGTGCTGCACCGCAAGAGCGCCACGAAGTAAACTTCCATGCGCACACTCCAGACCGCCGAGATTTCCAAAAGCTACCGCGGCCGGAAGGTCGTGGACAACGTATCGTTGTGGGTGAAGCAGGGCGAAGTGGTCGGGCTGCTGGGGCCGAACGGCGCGGGCAAGACGACATCGTTCTACATGATCGTCGGGCTGATCAGCGCCGGATTCGGGCAGCGTGCTGGTGAGCAACGGCGATGGTTCGGAAGACATCACCAACATGCCGATGTACCAGCGCGCCCGGCGCGGCATCAGCTATCTGCCGCAGGAAGCCTCGGTGTTTCGCAAGCTCACCGTGGAAGACAACCTGATGGCGATCCTGCAAACGCTGCGCATGAGCGGGCGCGAGCGGCGCGAGCGCATGAACCGGCTGATCGAGCAGCTGGGCCTGGAGACGGTGCGCCACAACAAAGGCTACGCGCTTTCCGGCGGCGAACGGCGGCGCGTGGAGATCGCGCGATCGCTGGTGATCGAGCCGAGCTTCCTGCTGCTGGACGAGCCGTTTTCCGGCATCGATCCCATCCAGGTGCTGGAGTTGCAGCGGATCATTTTCGATCTGAAGAACTCCGGCATCGGCATTCTGGTGACGGACCACAACGTGCGCGAGACCCTGGCGGTGACCGATCGCGCCTACATCATCAACAACGGCAAAATCTTCCGCGCCGGAACGCCGGACGCGCTGGGCCGCGATCCGGAAGTGCGCCGCGTGTACCTGGGCGAGAACTTCAATATCGAGTTTGAAACGGGCCGCTGGAAATACGGGGCCGGAAACTAAGCCGCGCCGGTCTCTGACTGCAAAAGTCCCTCATGACGAATGGATCTCGAAAAGCTTCTTTTGCGCAAAGTCGGCGAGGCGGTGGCGCGCTTCAAAATGATTCGCGATGGCGACCGCGTGGCCGTGGCGCTGTCGGGCGGCAAGGATTCCCTTACGCTGCTGGAAGCGCTGTTGCTGCTGGCCAAGCGGGCGCCCATCCAGTTTTCGGTCTGCGCGTTCACCGTCGAGCAGGGCAAGTTTCTGCGGCCCATTGAACCGCTGGGCGAATACTTGAAGGCGCGCGGCGTGGACTGGACGTATCATCGCGACAATCCGTCGCTGCGGCTGCTCGAAGAACAGCCCGATCACGGTTGCGACCTGTGCAGCCGCTTCCGGCGCCGCGCCGTCTATCAGATCGCCCGCGGCCTGGGCGCCAACGTGATCGCGTTCGGGCATACCGCCGACGATTTTTGCGAGTCGTTCCTGCGCAACGCCATGTTCACCGGACGCATCAGCGCATTGCCGCCGATCACCTACTCCCGCCAGAAGGATTTCCGCCTGATCCGGCCGCTGGCGTTTGTGACGCGAGGACATCACCAGCGCGATTCGCCGAATCGCTGGGCGCGCCCATTACGCCCTGCGGCTGTTCGCTGCGGACCGGCACGGTGCGCAAATCCATCCGCGGCCTCTTCAGTGAAATCGAAAAGGATTATCCGCATTTGAAAGAGACGCTGCTTTCGGCCATGGGCAATCTGGAACCCAGCCGATTGCTCGATCCGCGCTATCTGGATTTAGGCGTGCCAACCGAGCCAGACCTCTTGCCGGTCTTGGACGACTGATCGGCGTTCTCCACTCGAAATCCGAAACGCCGCTTGCCTGCGGGCGCTTTCTTCATCTGGAGGATCTCGCTGGCCAGGACGCCGATCATCGCGCCCTGACGGTGGTTCGCCGTCTCCACCTTTTCCACGCGAACCGCGAGATCCTTGTGGCTGATCAGCATCTCGCGCAGGCGAATGAAGGCACGTACGATTTGAATGTTCATTTGGACCGCTCGCTTGCTCCGCAACACTGAGGAGAGCATCGCAATGCCGTGTTCGGTGAAAACATGCGAAGCGTACTTGCTGTGGCGGCCGCGTCCGTTCTTCGGGCTGTATTGCCGGATCCCGTCTAAGATCACAGATTGTGATCTTAAAGATCTGGACTCTTCGGTGGTCAGTTGAAACATGAAATCCGAAGGGAAACGGTCGCTGTTCCGTTTTACGGCCTGATTGAAAGAGGCCGTGGTTACGCGATATAACTTCGCGAGATCCGAGTCGAGCATAACCGCATGCCCGCGCAAGGCGAACATGCGGCGTTCAATGGTTCCGGCGGGAACACGAACGAGTCCGGCCGGAGGCATGTTGGATTTTACTATTTCAGTTTTCATTTTTATTGCGCTCCTCGCGATAACAGCATTACTTTCGCGGTGTGAAACATAATCACGGCGTCCAGTGCGGGCGCCAGGTTCTTGATGTAATACAGATCGTATTCCAGCTTCATAACGGTGTCTTCAATGCTGTCTCCATATTTGTGCTTGATCTGCGCCCAGCCGGTGATGCCCGGCTTGATGCAATGCCGCTGGCGGTAGTACGGAATGCGCTTTTCCAGCTCGGCGACGAATTCAGGACGCTCCGGACGCGGACCTACCATCGACATGTCACCCTTCAGGACGTTGAATAATTGCGGCAGCTCGTCCAGACGCAACTGGCGCAGCCAGCGGCCCACTGGCGTCGCGCGCGGGTCATGAGGACAGGCCCAAACGGCGCCGCTGCTCGCCTCCGCATCGCGCACCATGGAGCGAAACTTGTAGAGCGTGAAAATCCGGTTGTTCTTGCCGACGCGCTGCTGGCGGAACAAGACCGGCCCGGAGGATGTGAGTTTTATCAGCGCCGCCACCAGCAACATCACGGGCACCGCGGCCAGTGCCGCAATGGCCGCGATGATCATCGAATACGCAGCCTGCAGACGCACGCCAGTGCGGCTGGGTCCCAGGCCGCTGGCACTGAAGACCAATTGGGAGGGGCGCAGCTCGCGCGTCGAAATCCGCTCAAAAGCCATTTCGTAGGTGCTCAGGACGTCTTCGATGCGAATGCCGGATAGCCGCAATTCCAGCAGTTGAGTCACCGGCAAATTGGAACGCCGCTCCCGTAAGCCCACCACGATCCGCTTGGGATGCAGCCGGTCCACCACTTCCCGGAGCTCGGAAATCGATCCCAGCCTCTTAGCGTCAGGCGAATGCGAATCGTCCAGGAATCCCAGTGGGATCAGGCCTTTCTCGGGATGGGCTTCCAGGTGACTCGCGATTTCCCGCACCACCGGAGAATCGCCCAGAAATATTACGCGCTCGGAACGCATTTTTTCCAGAAGCACGCGTATAAAAAAGAGCCGCCACGCCATCAGCGCGATGATGGTGAGCGCGCTTCCGGCGATCATTGGCCCAGCGGGGACTACCAGTCGTTGGAGCTTCAAGTAGCCAAGCATCGCCTCGGTCAGAAAAGCGGTCCCCGCCACCACGCCCACCTGTTGGAGCAATTCGCGCGGGCGCCCTGCCAGATTGCTATACAAATCGTGGAAGTAGATGCTCAGCATCAAACAGAAGACGACAATGAGAATCCGCAGCCATCCCAGGTCGTCGGCCAGAAACACCTCGGCGTCGGTCCGCAGCCGGGCGAATGTCGCGGCCAGGTAACACAAGTAAATGAGAAGGAATTCGGAAGCCAGCAGTGCGGCGACGCTGGCCGGAACATACACCCGGAACAGCCGAAGCATCAGATCACGAAGCCGCGCGGAAGGCGTGGCGGCGTTGCGGCCGCGGATCGAAGCCGCCTCCCACCAGATCAAGCGCGGGAATAGCGCTGGCCTGAATTCGACGGGCCGCTTCCGCGTTCTGCTTCTGCGCTATCACCAAGTGATCGGCCCATTCCAGAAGCTGATCCAAATTGGCTGTCAGCAGCCGGCCGATGTGCGGAATGGTCTCCAGTATGAAGTTGCGGTTGGAGCCGTAAATGGCATCCAGACGAATACGGGGGTCAAACACTCGAATTTCGCGGCCTTTGCCGATCAGTTGTTCCAGAAGAGTCACTACCGGGCTCTCGCGCAAGTCGTCGGTGTCTTCTTTGAAGGCCAGGCCAATCACCCCAATGCGTCGCGCCGGCAAATCGAGAGCGGCGTCGATGGCGCGCCGGAGATGCTGGTCGTTGCTCGGCAGGGCCGATTCCAGCAAAGGCAGCTTCAAATCCAGGTGGGCCGCACGGTAGACTAACGCGCGCAAATCCTTCGGCAGACAAGATCCGCCAAAGGCAAAGCCCGGCTTCAGATACGCCGCCGAGCTGTTCAGCTTCACGTCGGCGCACAGCGTGGCCATTACCTCGGCGCCATCCACGCCCACCAGCTGGCTGAGCGCACCAATCTCATTGGCGAAGGTAATTTTCACGGCGTGGAAAGCGTTGCAGGCGTATTTGATCATCTCGGCGGTACGCAGAGATACCAGGGCCGGCTTGACGCCCAGAGGCCGGTATAGATCGGCGACGTGCTTCGACCGCCAGGCTGTCGTTGCCGCCCACCACCAGCAACGTTGGCTCGAAGAAATCCCGCACCGCCGAGCCCTCCCGCAGAAACTCGGGATGCGACACTACGTTCACCGCGGGGTGATCCGCGAAGGCGGGCAGCACCAGCTCTTCGCAGGTCCCGGGAAAAACCGTGCTTCGGATGGCGACCACGAGCGGTTTCCCTCGGTGGAAGATGTTCGGCAATCTCGGCGACGGCCCTGCGCAATTGCTGCAGCCCCAGATTGCCGTTCTTCTCCGACGGTGTGCCGACACAAACCAGCGCGATGTCCGCGCCCGCAACTGTACCTGGAGAGCTGGAGACCGACAGCCTCCCCGCGTGGATGTTTTCCCGAACCAGATCCTCCAAGCCTGGTTCGTAAAAAGGAGCCCGCCCATTTTTAATTTCGGTTATTTTGTGCTGGTCCCGGTCCACCCCCCAAACGCGATGTCCCAAGCTCGCTAAACAGGCAGCCGTTACGCACCCGACATAACCCAGGCCGAGTACGGCAATGTTACTTGGATTTTCCATTGTCAACCTAATTTCTTACCCCGAAAGGTGCACCATCAGGGTTTACAGTTAAGAAGAGCTCCAACATGCAATCCACAACCACCACCACCGCATCAGCGCTGGAAGGCAAAATCAAGAATCGGACCGCCCGCGTCGGCATCATCGGGCTGGGTTACGTCGGCCTGCCGCTGGCGATGGAATTCGCCAAGGCGGGCTTTTCGGTCACTGGAATCGACATTCAAGCAATCCAAGGTCTCGCAGTTGAATCGCGGTCGACTCGTACGTCCAGGATGTTCCCGCGGATACGTTAAACAAGTGGGTATCTGACGGAAAATTTCGCGCTACTTGCGATTTTTCCGTCATCACAGACCTCGACACCATCAACATCGCGGTCCCGACGCCGCTGCGTAAAACCAAAGATCCGGACATGAGCTATATCGTGGCGGCGTGCGAAGAGACGGCCAAATACCTCGGCCCCGGCAAGTTGGTGATTCTAGAGTCTACTACCTATCCCGGGACCACCGACGAACTGGTTCTGCCGATGCTCGAGGGGTCCGGCTTGAAGGTGGGCGAGGACTTCTTCTTATGCTTTTCGCCGGAGCGCGTGGACCCGGGAAATCGCGCAATATCAGACCGCGAACATTCCGAAAGTGGTGGGCGGCATTACGCCCGAATGCACCCGGCTGGGGGCGCTGTTCTATGCGCAAGCTCTTGAAAACGTGGTGCCGGTGAGTTCCACCAGCGTGGCCGAAATGGTGAAGCTGCTCGAAAATACGTTTCGGATGATCAATATCGGGCTGGTGAACGAAATGGCTCTGATGTGCGACCGCATGGGGATCAACGTCTGGGAAGTGATCGACGCCGCGGCCACCAAGCCATTCGGCTTCATGCCGTTTTATCCCGGACCCGGCCTGGGCGGCCACTGCATTCCGATCGATCCGTTCTATCTTTCCTGGAAGACCAAGCAAGCCGGTATCGAGGCGCGTTTCATCGAACTGGCTGGTTATATCAATGGGCAAATGCCGCACTTCGTGGTTGATAAGATCCAGAACGCGCTCAACGATCATTCCAAGCCGCTCAAGGGCTCGCATGTACATATTCTCGGCGCCGCTTACAAACGCGACATCGACGATGTGCGCGAATCGCCCGCCTTGGACATTATTCTGCTCCTGCAGAGACGCGGATCCCGCGTCACTTACAGCGATCCGTTCGTCGCGAAGGTCCAACTGGACGATCGCGAGCTCGCAGCGCAAGATCCCCTCGATATGGCCGATCAAGCCGACTGTGTGGTGGTAGTGACCGATCACAGCGGCTTCGATTATGCGGCCATCGTCGATCGCGCCAAGCTGATTGTCGATACCCGCAACGCGCTCAAGAAGTATCCATCGCCCAAGGTGGTGAGGCTGTAGGGCTTCCCACGTCTCCGGCGTGCTAGGATCGGGGAATGCGGGGGCCCGTTTGCTCGACTTCCTGAAGCCGCCGGTGGCCGCTCTCCAGGATTTTTATATTCTCTCCGGGCGCGCTCTCCGCAACCTCTTTCGGGGCCCGCACTACGTGGACGACATCTTCATCCAGATGGATAACATCGGCGTAGGCAGCTTGCTGATCGTCATCCTGACCGGTTTCTTCAGCGGCGTCGTCATCACCATGCAGATGTCGCGCGCCCTTGCGCAATACGGCGCGACAGACCAAGTGGGCCAGATCGTGGCCATCACGCTGGTTCGGGAGTTGGGCCCGGTACTAACTGCGTTGCTGGTGGCCGGCCGCAATGCGTCGGGTATTGCGAGCGAACTCGGATCGATGAAAGTTACCGAGCAGATCGACGCCATGCGCGCGCTCGGAACCGATCCGATTCAAAAACTGGTGACCCCTCGCATGATCGCTACCTGCGTAATGCTGCCGCATGCTGACCATCGTGGCCGATTTTGTCGGCTTGATCGGCGGCTACGTCATCGCCTACTTCACCATCGGCCTGACGACGACGCAGTATTGGACGAATGCGTACCAGGCGCTGGAATATAACGACGTGGTGCAAGGGCTGCTGAAGCCCTTTGTCTTTGCCTTCATCATTTCCCTGGTTGGGTGCTTCTATGGGCTGCGGACCACGGGCGGCACGCAAGGCGTTGGACTGGCGACCACCAAGGCGGTAGTGGCCGCCTCAGTCTGGGTTTTCGTCATCACTTCCTTGATCACGCGCATTTTCGTGAATCTGCATTGAAATGGAACGACGCGCCTACCCCGCCGGGATCGGAATGCCTGCTGCGGTTCGACCAAGTAAGTCTGCGCTTCGAGGAAATCGTGGCGCTTGATTCGGTCTCGTTTGAACTGCACGCCGGCGACACCCGCGTAGTGCTGGGCGCGGCCGGCAGCGGCAAGACCACGCTTGCTCAAGGCCGCCATCGGCCTGATCTGTCCGGATTCGGGCGAAGATTTATCTGTTCGGCAAGGAGATCACAGGTCTGAAGGAGGCTCAACTGTTCGATATTCGCAGCGGGGTCGGAGTGCTTTTTCAGGAAGGCGGCTTGTTCGATTCCATCACCGTGGAGGAAAACGTGGCGTATCCGCTGCTGAATCGGACCGCACATGCCGAGTCGCTGGCCGAAGTCGAGCCCAAGGTGCAGGAAGCCCTGCGGTTTGTGGAGTTGGAACAAACCCTGGAGCAGTATCCGAGCGAGCTGTCGGGTGGGATGCGGCGCCGTGTCGGCATTGCGCGCGCGGTAGTGAGCGAACCTCCGCTGGTGCTCTATGATTCGCCTACCGCCGGGCTCGATCCCATCACCGCCAACACCATCATGGCTCTCATTGCCAAGGAGCGCGACTCGAAGAACACCGCCAACCTGATCGTCACGCAGCGTTATCAGGACGGGCAACTGATGGCCAACTTTCGATACAATCGCAACAGCGGACACTTGGAGCCAGTATCCAGTAACGGAGCGGGGGGCGGACATGGTTCCAATCCGACACGCACTATCTTTATGGTGATGAAAGATGGGCGGGTGGTCTTTGAGGGCACCCAGCACGAACTGGAAGCATCCCAGGACGATTACGTCCGGAAGTTCGTGCCAAAACACTACCTAATGTGCCGATTCAGAATAGGGCCACCTGGGCGCGACTCAAAGTGGGGATCCTGGCGATCTTCGCGATGAGCATCCTGGCGGTGCTCATTTTCCTGATCACCGGCCAGACCAATATCTTTGAGCACCAGGTCATCATCTACACCTACATGGCCGACGCCGCCGCGCTCACCGATGGCGCGCCCGTGAATTTAGACGGCATTCCGATCGGCAAGGTGAAGATGATCCGCCTCTCCGGATCGAAAGATCCGATGCGGCTGGTTCGCATCGAGATGCAGTTACCGGAACATACCCTGCGCGACATCCCGAATGATTCGCTAGCGTCCATCAGCTCCGCCAACGTGCTGGGGACCAAGTACATCAACATCAAATCCGGTAAAAGCACCACGCCGGTAGGCCCCGATCAGGAACTTCCCAGCGTCAACACCGGCGAAATACAGGATCTGGTGCAGCAGGGATTCGGTGTATTGAACTCGCTGCAGGACACCGTCCAGCGCGTGGATAAAATCGTGGGTTTGGTGGAAGCGGGCAAAGGCAGCATCGGAAAATTGCTGGTGGATGAGACGCTGTACAACCACTTCCTCCAGATTGTCGATGAAGCACAGCAACTGGTGAACGCCTTGAACAGCGACAAAGGCACGTTCGGAAAGCTGATCTACGATCCGGCGCTGTATAACCAGATCCAAGGCACGGTCGGGCGCGTTGACAATATGCTGCAGCAGTTGCAGGCCGGGCAAGGGACCGCGGGCAAGTTGCTCAAGGATCCAGCTCTCTACAACGAGGCGCAGGATACCGTAAAAGGCCTGAAACTGCTGGTGGACAACTTGAACGCCGGCAAAGGCACGGCCGGCCAGCTTCTCACGAGCGAGGATTTGAGCAATCAACTGAAGGCCACCATCGCCAAGATCGATACGGTAATCGACAAAGTGAACTCCGGCCAGGGAACCATCGGCCAGTTGCTGGTGAATCCGCAGTTGTACGATAACCTCAACGGCGCCACGCGCGAGATGCACCTCCTGATGCAGGACTTCCGCGCCAATCCCAAGAAGTTCCTGCGCATCAAGCTCTCGATATTCTGAAGCAACGGCTTGAAATACCTGATCCCTAACGCCGACGACTTCGGCTACACCCGCGATGTGAACGAAGGAATCGTCCACGCCCACCGGCAGGGGATTCTCATGGCCACCACGCTGATGGCCACGGGCGCGGCGTTTGATCACGCGGCTGCGTTGGCGCGCGAAAATCGGTCGCTGGACGTCGGTGTGCACCTGGTTCTGGTGGGCAGCGAAGGTTTTCCGCCCACGGTGGCGCAGTTGATTCAGCAGATCGCGCGCCGCCGCATCCGCGTCTACGATGAACTGGCCGCGCAGGTGCGCAAGGTGCAGAGCGCGGGCATTCGGCCAACGCATCTGGATACGCACAAGCACACCCATCTGTTGCCGCCCGTGCTCGCCGCTGTGGCGCGCATCTCATCGGAGTTTCAAATTCCCTGGGTGCGACGCCCGTTCGACCTGCCGCTCCATGCCGGCAACGTGCCCTGGCGCAGGAAGCTGGTGAGCAAATCGCTGGGATTCGCGCGCACCCGTTTTCACCGCGTTCTGGCGCGCCAGGGATGCCGCACCACCGATCATTTTGCAGGATTCCAGCTGACCGGCCGCTACGACGCGTCCGAACTGGCGGAATTGATCCGGCATCTTCCCGAAGGCGTCACCGAATTCATGTGTCATCCCGGCTTTTGCACTCAGGAATTGCAAGCCGCGCGCACGCGTCTGAAGGAGAGCCGGCGCCGCGAGTTGGACGCCCTCACCAGCGCCGTGGTCCGCAGGGCCATCGAAGAATCGAACGTAACGCTGGTTCGCTACCCGGAAATTCGCTAACTTGGGATCACAGATGCCAGACCCTTCACCCAGCACTCTTCCGCCCATCATCGATCGCGAACTGCTTTTCGGCGATCCCGAAATTTCCGGCGCTCAGCTTTCGCCCAACGGCGAATACATCGCCTTCATGAAACCGTGGAAGGCCACACGCAACATCTGGGTGAAGAAAACGAGCGAGCCATTCAGCGCCGCCCGGTTGATGACCACAGAGACCGCGCGCCCCGTGGCAGGCTACCTCTGGAGCCGCGACAGCCAATACCTGGTCTATGTGAAGGACCACGCGGGCGACGAAAATTTCAATGTTTATGCCGTGGACCCGAGCGCGCCCACTCCGCCCGGCGCCGACGCCCCGCCCGCGCGCGATCTCACCAACCTGAAGGGCGTGCGCGTCACGTTGTTCAGCGCTCCCAAGAGCGATCCCGATGTGATCTACCTGGGCCTGAACGATCGCGACAAAGCCTGGCACGATCTATACAAACTCCAGATCTCCACCGGCGAGCGCACCTTGCTCCGCGAGAATACCGACCGCATTGCCGGTTGGATCTTCGATCTCCAGGGAAATCTGCGCCTGGCCCAGCGCGTTCAGGACTCGGGCGATCAGGAGATCCTGCGGGTGGACCCGGGCGGCTTCACGCCCGTTTATACCTGCAGCGTCTTTGAATCTTGCGACGTGATCCGGTTCCATAAAGACGCCCAGCGCGCCTACATCCAGACCAACAAGGGCGATTGGATCTCATGACGCTGGCGCTGCTCGATCCAGCCACGGGCCAGGTCGAGACCGTGGAATCGGACCCGCTCCGGCGCGTCGATTTCGGGTCGGCGTGGTTTTCCGAGGCCACCGACGAACTGGTGGAAACGGAATATTCCGACGATCGCGACCGCCGCTATTTCAAGGACCCCGGCGTTCGAGTCCGACTATCAATGGCTGGAGCAGAAGTTCCCCGGCCAGGAAATCTCGCTGACTTCCAGCACGCGGGACGACAATCGCTGGCTGATCGCGGTGCATGGCGACACGGAGCCCGGCGAAACATACCTGTTCGACCGCAAAACGCGCGAGCTCTCGTTCCAATACAAAATCCGCGAAAAATTGCCGCGCGAGTCGCTGGCGCCGATGCAGGCGGTCCGCTACAAATCCTCCGATGGGCTGGAAATTCCGGCTTATTTGACGCTGCCAAAGGGAGTGGAACCCAAGGGCCTGCCCGCCTTGATCGTCGTGCACGGCGGCCCATGGGCGCGCGATGAATGGGGCTACAGCGCGATCGCGCAATTCTTTGCCAACCGCGGCTATGCCGTTTTCATGCTCAATTTTCGCGGATCCACCGGCTTCGGCAAAAAATTTCTGAACGCCGGCAACGCCGAGTGGGGCGTCAAAATGCAGGATGACATCACTTGGGGCGTGAAGTATCTGGTGGCCCAAGGCATCGCCGATCCCAAGCGCATCGGTATTCTGGGCGGCTCCTACGGCGGATATGCGACGCTGGCCGGGGTAGCCTTCACGCCCGATCTATATCGGCGCCGCGGTGGATATCGTCGGACCATCGAACCTGATGACGCTGCTGGCATCCATTCCGCCTTATTGGGAAGCCGCCCGCAAGATCATGTACGCGCGCATGGCCGATCCCGACACTCCCGCCGGCAAGAAATGGCTGGAAGAACGCTCGCCTCTGTATTCGGCCGAGAAAATCAAGACGCCGTTGATGGTAGTGCAGGGGGCGAACGATCCGCGCGTGAATCGTGCGGGAGGCCGAGCAGATCGTCATCGCCCTGCGCGATCGTGGATTTGCGGTGGAATACCTGCTCGCGCCTGATGAGGGGCACGGCTTCGCGCGGCCGGTAAACAATCTTGCGATGTTCATGGCAGTCGAAAAATTTCTCGCCGTGCATCTCAAGGGTCGCTATCAGGAAGGCGGCTCGCCAGAGGTGGAGGCGCGATTAAAAGAAATCACGGTGGATCCGAAAACCGTGGTGCTTTCCAAAACCGTGGACCCGTCCACGGTTGGAGTTCCCACAGTGACGGCGGACTTGAAACCCGGCACTTACAAATACGACGCTCAGCTGGCGATGGGCGATCAAAAAATGTCGCTCAAACTTTCGACCACCATTCAGGATGACGGAAACGTCTGGACGGCGGTGGAGAAGTTGGATACGCCGATGGGCGAAATGCTGGACACGGTCACGTTAGAGAAGGGCAGCCTCACGCTCAGGAAGCGAAACGTGCAGCAAGGCCCCATGGCCATCCAGCGTGGAATTCTCGAATGGCAAAGCCATCGGCAGGATGGAAATGGAGGGTGGGGATAAACCGTTCTCGGTGGATCTGGAGGGCGCCGATCTTCGCCGATGGCGCAGGCTCCAGTTTCGTCATCGGGTGCCTTCCGCTCGCCGCAGGCTTCAGTACCACTTTTCGCAATTTCGACGTCCAGAAGCAGAAGGTGAAGCTGATGCAGTTGCAAGTAGCGGGATCGGAAAGCGTCACGGTTCCGGCCGGCACGTTCGACACATTCCGAGTGGAGCTGTCCTCCGCCGAGGGCGGTCTGGACAAATTCACGGTCTGGATCGCCAAAGAAACGCGCACGCCGGTGAAGATATCTACACTGATGGCTGAAATGGGCGGCGCGACCCTTACGGCCGAGTTGTTGCCTTAAGCTCGATCATCCACAATCAGCTCGGAGACGCGCAGCCGCCGTTACGGTAAGATCCTCAATATTTACGGACTTGAAACTGGCCCTTTCGACCAGCAGTTTCCGGACCGCCAGGCGCGCCAATTGCCAGCGCGCCAACGGCGAAGGCGCCGATCGCAAAAGCGCCGATGGCCGCCGCGCCGGCTGCGCCCGCGATTGCCGCTAATCCACCGGCCCGGTTTGCTTCAATTCGTTGTGTCATGGGTTCATTGAGTCCTCCAGTACCGTCCTGACATCTTATACGTGTATAATGAAATTGTCGAAAGTGACCGGTGGGCGAAAGCCCACTTTTTTATTGCAATACATTGATGGCTGTCATCGCTAAAGAAGAGATTGTCGCCAAGATCGAGGAAATCGCCGAGCGGGTGGCCGATCCGGAAGGCATCGAGATTGTCGAGGTGCAGCTTCTGGGAGCGGGCCGGGGCCGGCTTTTGCGGATTTTTATTGATCGGCCAGTAACGGGGGAAGCCTCGCCGGACCGTCCGCACGGCGTCTCGCATGCCGACTGCGAATTTATTTCGCAGCAGGTAGGAACTATTTTGGATATTGAGGACGTCATACCTGGGGACAGTTACACGCTGGAGGTCAGTTCCCCTGGCCTGGAGCGTAAGTTGTCCAAAGCGAAGGACTTCGAGAGATTCGTGGGTCAAAAAGCAAAAGTCGTGCTGCGGGAGCCGGTGGAGAACCAGCGTCGCTGGGAAGGCAGGCTGGCAGGAATCTCGCAGGGCATTGTTGCTTTGGAAGTTGCCGCGCTGCAGCCAGCCGCCGGAAGAGTCATCCACTTCCCGCTGGATCAGGTCCAAAAAGCCAACCTGAAGTTTGACTGGTAATTCACTCCCAGACAGTTTGAGAAGAGGAAACAGTGGCTAGTATCTATCAGTCCATTGAGATTTTGAGCAAAGAGAAGGGCATCGACCCGCAAATCGTGATCGACGCGGTGAAGGACGCCATGCTGGTGGCTGCCCGCAAGCATTTCCGCACCACCGAAGATCTGGTTGCGGCTTTCAACGATGCCACCGGTGCGCTCGAAATCTATGGCGTCAAAAAAGTGGTGGAGTCGGTCCAGGATCCGGTGAAGGAGATCTCGCTGGGCGACGCCCAGCGCATGGATCCAGCGGCTCAATTGGAATCCGAAGTTCGGTTTCCCAAGCCCACCGAGGCGCTCGGCCGCATTTCCGCCCAAACCGCCAAGCAGGTGATTCTGCAAAAGGTTCGGGAGGCCGAGCGGGAGACCATTTTTTCGGAATATTCGGGCCGCGTGGGCGAGCTGGTGAACTGCATGGTGAAGCGGATCGAGGGCCAGGACCTGATCGTGGACCTCGGAAAAACCGAAGCGCGCCTGCCCAAGAAGGAACAAAGCAAGCTGGAGAACTTCAGCGTGGGCGATCGCGCGCGCTGCGTGATCCGCAGCGTGGAAAAGGCCGGCAAAAATGCGGGCGTTATCGTTTCGCGCGCCGCGCCGGAGCTGGTGATGCGCCTGTTCGAGCAGGAAGTGCCCGAGATCTACGACAACACCGTGGTGATCAAAGGCTGCGCGCGCGAAGCCGGCGAGCGAACCAAAATCGCCGTGGTGAGCCGGGACCGCGACGTGGATAGCGTGGGCGCCTGCGTGGGCATGAAGGGCATGCGCGTGCAGTCCATCATCCGCGAACTGCGCGGAGAAAAGATCGACATCATCGAGTTTTCCGAAGACCCGGTGGTCTTCGCCACCCACGCGCTGAGCCCGGCCAAGATCAGCCGCGTCTCCATCGTCGACGCCGCCGACAAGCACATGGAAGTGATCGTCGACGACACGCAGCTTTCGCTCGCCATCGGCAAGAAGGGCCAGAACGTGCGGCTGGCGGCCAAGCTGCTGGGCTGGAAGATCGACATCAAGAGCGAAGAAGAGAAGCGCCAGGAAGTGGAATCCGCCATGGCCGCGCTGGTTCCCGCCGGCGCGCCGGTGTCGGTGCTGATCGATCACGGACTTGGCCGAGGAGATCGTCGAGAAGCTCATCGGAAGCGGGCGTATCGGACGGTGGAGAAGCTTGGCTCCATGACGCCCGAGGAGCTGGAATCGATCCCCGAGCATCGGGCCGCAGATTGTTGAGAAGATCCTGGTTGCGGTGAACTCGTACTACGCGCAGTTCGAGACGCCGCCGAAGCTCCGGTCGAGACTATTCCGGAGAACGAGGCTCTTCCCGAAGCCGAGTCCATGGCGGAAGAGGTTGTGACGGATTCGAGCGGTGAATCCTCCGGCGCGCTCGGTCCTGGAAGCCGAATCCGCGGCTGCCGCAAGCGGCTCCGAAACGGCGGAAACCGCGCATGTTCCCGCCGCAAACATGCCGGATGAGAAAAAGGAATTTGATACTATAGAGAACTCGGAGGGGGTCCGTTAGGCGCGGCGCGATCACGGCGCTGCCGGTATTTATGAGTAAAATCCGAATCAATGAGCTGGCGCAGGCAACTTGAGGTCCCCTCGCATGCCATCATCGACATGTTGCCCGAGCTCGGCGTCACCGAGAAGAAGACCCACTCCAGCTCCATTGACGAGCCAGTGGCCGAAATAATCCGGCAGCGGGTGCAGGGTGGAGCGGGCGCTGCGATGCGCCGCGAAGCCGACACGTCGGTCGCCGTTGCCGAGCCCGAGCCGACGGAGACGGCATGAACAGCCCGCGCGTCATGAACAGCCCGCCCCACAGCACGCGGCGCCCGATCATCACACGCATGCCGCCCGAACCCCGGTACCCGAACTTGAAGCGCCCGCGCCAGCCTCCCCTGCCGCGCCCGCGCAGGAGGCCCCCGTTACCCCAATTGAAGAACCGCTTCGCAGCAAGCCTGCGCCCTTAAGACCGCCGTTGTCGGCGGGTGGCGCTGCGCCGCTGCATCCCCCGTTGCGCACCGGCCCCGTTCCAGCGCGCCCCGTTCCCGCGCCTCGCCCCGGACAGATCTTGTCGGGACCGCGGCAGCCGTTGCCGCCGCCCACTCCTGCCGCACCGATGCCGCCCGCATCAGTCACGCTTCCAGCGCAGCCGGTGGCGCGCACTGCGCCGCCCGCGCCTTCGGCTCCCAGCGAATCGGCTGCGCCATTGGCGTCGCCCACTCCTGGAACGCCTTTGCGTCCGCAGCCGCGCCCGACTCTGGCGGGACAGCCGGCCGCCCGTCCCGTGGTGCCTCCGCGCCCCGACATGGTGGCGCGCCTGCAGCAACAGCAGCAGACCCGTCCGTCGCCCGGGCAAGCGCAGCAGCAGGCGCCGCGGCCCGGCATGCCCACTCGCAGCGCTACGCCCGTGCCCGGCCAGCCGATCTATCGCGGCCCCATTCGTCCCGGCCAGCCCGTCATGCGCGGACCTGGTGTCGGTGGCCCTGCCCGGCGCTCCGGGAGCGCCCGGAGCGTTCCGCCGGCCGCGAACGCTGCATCCCACTTCGCCTCTGCGCGCCGAACCCGCCACGCCGATTCCCACCGAGCAGCAGCGCCGCCATCAAGCCAAGCCCGCCGGCCGCGACCGCCATCGCGATGTAGGAACAGGAAGAGGGCCGTCTGCGAATGCCGTCGCGCCGCGGCGAGCAAGCGGCAGCGCCGCCGCCCATCGATCGCGAAATCACCATTTCCGAAGGCGTCACCGTCAAAGAGCTTTCCGAAAAGCTCGGCATCAAAGCCAATCTGGTGATCAAGAAGCTGGTGGAAAAGAAGATCTTCGCCACCATCAACCAGAACCTCGACGTCAAGATGGCCGAGGACCTGGCGCGCGAGTTCGGCGCTTCCACCAACAAGATCAGCTACGAAGAAGAGAGCACGCAGGAGATCGACGCAGGCCGAAGAGACGCGCGGATCGCGTGCGGCGCGCGCCCGTGGTCACCATCATGGGCCACGTCGATCACGGCAAAACCTCGCTGCTCGACGCCATTCGTTCCGCGCAACGTGGCCGACCGCGAAGCCGGCGGCATCACGCAGCACATCGGCGCCTATTACGTCGAGAAGAACGGCCGCAAGATCGTATTCATCGATACGCCCGGCCACGAAGCGTTCACCCGCATGCGCGCGCGCGGCGCGAAAGTTACCGACATCGTCATCCTGGTGGTGGCGGCCGACGACGGCGTGATGCCGCAGACCCTCGAGGCCATCGATCACGCCAAAGCGGCCGGCGCGCCCATCATTGTCGCCATCAACAAAATCGACAAGCCCGACGCGCAGCCGGAGCGCATCAAGCAGCAACTTGCCGATCGCGGCCTGCTGGCCGAAGACTGGGGCGGCGACACGGTCATGGTGCCGGTTTCGGCCAAAGCCAAGACCAACCTCGATCTTCTGCTCGAAATGATCCTGCTGGTCGCCGACATGCAGGATCTGAAGGCCAATCCCGACCGTCCGGCGGTCGGCAACGTGCTCGAAGCCAATCTCGATCGCGGCCGCGGTCCGGTGGCCACGGTGCTGGTTCGCAACGGCACGCTGCACGTCGGCGATTACTTTATCTGCGGCTCCGTGTTCGGCAAAGTCCGCGCGATGTTTGACGATCGCGGCGGCCCGATCCGCGACGCCGAACCGTCCATGCCGGTCGAAGTCCTGGGTCTCGATTCGCTGCCCGAAGTCGGCGACACGTTCCAGGTGGTCACCGATACCGCCAAGGCCAAGCAGATCGTCATCTATCGCGAAGCCAAAGCCCGCGACGTCGCCATGTCCAAGAGCGGCCGCATGACGCTCGAGCAGTTGCACGAGCAGTTGAAGGAAGGCGAGGTCAAGGAGCTCAACATCATCCTCAAGACCGACGTCAGCGGAACCGCCGAAGTGCTGTCCGACATGATGCAGAAGCTTTCCAACGACAAAGTCCGCATCCGCGTGCTGCGCAGCGCGGTGGGCGCCATCAACGAGAGCGATGTGCTGCTGGCTTCCACCTCCAACGCCATCATCGTGGGCTTCAACGTTCGGCCCGAGCGCAACGCCAGCGCGCTGGCCGAGCAGGAAAAGGTCGACATCCGCCTGCACACCATCATCTACGAGCTTACCGACGAGCTGAAGCGCGCCATGACCGGCATGCTGGAGCCGGTGTTCAAGGAAGTCTACCAGGGCCGCGCGTCGAAGTGCGCGAGGTGTTCCGCATCAGCAAGGTCGGCAATGTGGCCGGCTGCATGGTGGTGGACGGATTCCTCAAGCGCGACAGCGAAGTGCGCCTGCTGCGCGACAACGTAGTGGTGTTCACCGGCAAGATCGATTCGCTGAAGCGCTTCAAGAACGACGCCAGCGAGGTGAAGAACGGCTTCGAGTGCGGCATTACGCTGCGCAATTTCTCCGACGTCAAGCCGGGCGACATCATCGAGGCATTCGCCACCGAGCGGGTGGCCGTGGAGACCATGGCGTAAGCCTTGCGGGCGGGTGGAAATGCCTAGCGTTGGTGTACTGACTCTGGAATTACGCCTGGACGGCGCGCATTCGCTCAAAGACAAGCGTCACACCGTCAAAAGCCTCAAAGACCGGCTTGCGCGGCAAGTTCAACGTGGCGGTGGCCGAAATCGATTATCAGGAGCTTTGGCAGCGCTCGCTGGTATCGGCGGTCACCGTTTCGGGCGATCATGCGCACGCCGAACAGGTCTTGCAGTTGGTGGAGCGCGAAGCCGCCCATCTGCTTGGTGGAGTACTGGTTGGAACCACGCTAGAGTGGATTGAGTAGGGCATTCGACATGAATATCGATGAACGAATCGAAGCGCTCACAATGAACCTCGAACTCGCGATGAAAGAGATCGATGCGCTCTCAGCACAAGAATTGCACGACAAGATGGTGAGAATATCCGCGCCTGGCCGCATCGCCGAGATCACGAGCGGCGCTTAACCACGCTCGAGGGCGACAACCAGTAGATAGGTCGATGCAGCATCGCACCGAGCGCATTTCCGAAGCTCTTCGCGAAGAATTGACCGAGTTGATCGGCTACGAGCTCTCCGACCCGCGCGTCGCCTCCGCCACCGTTACCGGCATTGAAGTTTCGCCCGACAAGCGCCACGCCCTGGTGCGGGTGCGCGTGGAAGAGGGCGCGGATACCGGGCAAGCCATCGCCGCTCTGGAACATGCCGCCACTTTCCTGCGCCGCGAAGTGGCTCGCCGGCTGGAGCTTTTTCGGGTTCCTGAGCTGCATTTTGAGCCCGACATCGCCACCGAACTGGGCGGGCGGATGGAACAACTGCTGAAGCGGATCAAAAAGGGCCGTCCCCGCGAATAAGCGCCTGGGCCTTCAGTTCTTAGCTATCTTATTGAATCTACAGTACAAGCCAATTCCGGCCGGAAGCGCCCGGACAAATTTGGGGCCAAACTATTGACAGTAGGGCTTGGTCCAAGCGCTACTATAATTTGGGTCCTGTATGCGACCCAGCGGATGCTCACCCACTCACATATGCTCAATCGCCAATTTACGCCGGGAAATCGATGCGAATGACCTCGACGAACAGTCGTTTTCTGGATGCCTGCCGCCGCCGGCCGACCGATGTTCGGCCGGTTTGGTTCATGCGGCAGGCTGGACGCTACATGAAGCAATATCGGGACATCCGCGCCAAGGCCGGAATCCTGGAGATCTGCAAACGGCCCGATCTGGCCGCCGCAAGTCACGCTGCAGCCGGTGGAATTTCTGGACGTGGATGCGGCCATCATTTTCGCCGACCTGCTGCTGCCCGTCGAGCCGATGGGCCTGAAGCTGAAGTTTCGTCTCAGGCGAAGGCCCGCACATCGACAATCCCGTCCGTACTTCCGACGATGTCGATTCGCTTTCGATTTCGAACACCGACGATCTGGACTACGTCGGCGAGGCGATTCAGCAGGTGGTGCGGCAACTGGCCGGCCGCGTTCCGGTGATCGGATTTGTCGGCGCGCCGTTCACCCTGGCCAGCTACATGATCGAAGGCGGCCCGTCGCAAGAACTTCGTCCGCACCAAATCGATGATGTATCGCGACGAAACGCTGTGGCGCCGGCTGATGGGCAAGCTGGTGGACGTGCTGGGCCCGTTCGCGCTGAGCCAGGTGACCGCGGGCGCGCGCGCCATTCAGGTGTTCGATAGCTGGGTGGGCGCGCTCAGTCCGGACGATTATGTCCGCTTCGTCGCGCCCTATTCGCGCGCGCTGATCGAGCGCATCCGCACGGCGAGCGTGCCGGTGATCCACTTCGGCACCGGCGCGGCGGGATTCTTCCGCGAACTGCACGCCGCCGGCGGCGACGTGATGGGCGTCGACTGGCGCGTCAACATCGACCAGGCCTGGATGGACATCAGCTATCGCTCCGCGGTTCAAGGCAACCTGGATCCGGCGGTGCTCTTCGCGCCGCTGCCCGAGCTGAAAATGCGCGTGCATGAGCTGCTGAAGCGCACCGGCTCGCGGCCCGGCCACATTTTCAATCTGGGCCACGGGATTCTGCCGGAAACTCCGGCGGACAACGTTCGCGCCGTGGTGGATTTCGTGCGCGAGTTCAAGATGTAAGCGTGTTGCACAAAGCGTTGATCATCGGCGGCGGGATCTCCGGGCTTTCCGCCGCCTACTACCTCTCGAAAGCGGGCATCCGGCCGACGCTGCTGGAGCGCCGGCCGCGCGTGGGCGGCGTGATCCAAACCGTCCGTGCAGCAGGGCTGCGTGCTCGAAGAGGGGCCCGACGGATTCATGGCCGCCAAGCCGTGGGCGATGAACCTGATCCGGGAACTCGGGCTTGCGGATCAAGTGATCGGCTCCAACGACCATTCGCGCGTCACCTACATCGTCAGAAGGGGCAAGCTGGTTCCGATGCCCGAGGGACTGATGATGATGGTCCCCACCAAAATCCTGCCGCTGGTGGAGACGCGGCTGCTGAGCTGGGGCGCCAAAATCCGCATGGGCCTGGAGATTTTTCGCCAGCCTCCGCACGGGCCGCAGCCCGATCGCTCAGTGTATGAATTTCTGCTGGATCATTACGGCGAGGAGTCCATCGATTATCTGGCCGAGCCGCTGCTCGCCGGCGTGTACGGCGGCGATCCGCGCGACATGAGCGTCAACAGCGTGCTGGCGCGGTTTGTCGAAATCGAAGCCAAGTACGGCAGCTTGACGCGCGGAGTTTTGGCCACGCCGCGCCCCAAAGGCGCTGCGCGGTTCGTTCTTGCTGACGCTGAAAGGCGGCCTCGGCCAATTGATCGAAGCCTTGCGTCCCAGCGCCGACGTTGTTCAAGCCGGCGTGGAAACCGTGCGAGCAAACGGCCGCAGGTTTCCGCGTCCGCGCGGACGGCGATTGGCTGGAAGCCGAGCACGTCGTAGTTGCTACTCCCGCGGGCGATGCCGCCAGCCTTCTACAAACGCTTCAGCCCGAACTTTCCAGTTTGCTCGCGGAAATCCCTTATACGACATCCGATCACGCTGGCGCTCGGCTATCGCAAAAACACCTTCGATCATCCCTTGCAAGGCCACGGCTTCCTGGTTCCCAAGAAAGAGCGCAAATACATCTTCGGCTGCACCTGGGTGGGCAACAAATTCGACTATCGCGTGCCCAACAACATGGTGCTGCTGCGATGTTTTCTGGGCGGGGATGCGATGCCGCTCTCTGACGAAGCATTAGTAGACGCCGCGCGCACCGACCTGCACAACATCATGGGCCTGGAAGCGGAACCGGTGTTTCACAACGTCGCACGCTGGCCCCATTCCATGGCGCAATACACGGTTGGTCACGCCAGCGCGTCGAGCGGATTGAAGAGCTGGCGCGAGCCATCCCGGGCTTCTATCTGGCCGGCAATGCCTATCACGGCATTGGCATTCCGGACTGCGTTCGCATGGGCCAGGAAGCCGCTACGAAGATCAGCGCCGGATATAAACCCGAGCCTCAGCCGGCGTAACCTCGATCCGGTCCACATGTCCGCCAGCTCGAAGGGCGTGTCGATTTCAGCATCGGGATAAAACGGCAGCAAGAAATTCTGCACCAGAAAATCAAGCGTTGCGCCGGTCACCGCCAAGCCGCCAATTTCCACCCGCAGCAAGTGCACAGTTGCCTGGCCATGAGCGCGATTGGATGCTGGCCTCGAACCTTCACAAACTTTTCCCCTTGGATCAGTTTGGAGACCAGCCAACTGGATCTCCACTCCACTGGCGCTCCGCACTTTCAGAAAATCGATCCACGCCGAGGCAGTTGCTTCGCCGTTCCCCAACACCAGGTGCGGCGCGCGAAATCCATCCGGGACGATGGCCGGCGCCTTGGCTCGCACCCACGCGTTCAACTCCGCTGGCGTGAAGTGAATCACCGAGCCGGGCCTGGCCTGGCCGCTCTGGATGAGATCCAGCTTCCGGGTGACGCCCGTAGCGAGAGGGTCGGCGCCTCGAAGCAGTGCCGAGGCAGCCAACAGCGGGATCAGAATCCGCGTGCCCAAGTTCAATTCGCTCCCCAGTTCCATGATATCGGCTCATTCAGGGAGCCTGCTAAAATCGAGCCTGAGGAGACCCCATGAGACTAACTCACTTAGCACTTCTTTTGGCCACCGGCAGTATGTTGTACGCCGCCGGCGACGCTGCAAAACGACTGGACGATTCCGCGGAAATGCTCACCGACATCATGTCGGCTCCGGACAAGGGGATTCCTCAGGATCTGCTCGGAAAGGCCCAATGCATAGTTGTTGTGCCTGGTCTCAAGAAAGGCGCCTTCATCGTCGGCGCCAAGTACGGCAAGGGATTCATGCTGTGCCGCAAGTCGAGCGGCGTAGGATGGTCCGCGCCTGCCGCGATTCGCATCGAAGGCGGAAGCTTCGGTTTTCAGATCGGCGGCTCGGAAACCGACGTGGTGATGCTGGTGAATAGCGAATCCGGCGCGAAGAAACTGCTTGCGAGCAAATTCACTTTGGGCGCCGATGCTTCGGTTGCCGCCGGTCCGGTCGGGCGCACCTCCTCGGCTGAAACCGACGCGCAACTGCATGCCGAGATCCTCACTTACTCCCGGTCGCGCGGCATCTTCGCCGGCATATCGCTGCAAGGCGCTACGCTCCGTCCGGACGAGGATTGGAACAGAGAGCTATACGGATCGGCTCTCACCAACAAAGAGATTGTGATGGGCAGCACACCGGCGCCGCCCCCGGCGGCCAAATTGCTCTCGGTGCTCGACAAATATTCCAGCCGGAAGTAGTTCGGGCGCCGTATCAGTCCGGAATATCCAGGTCGATAGCTTCCCGTTCGATCCCAAGCTGAAAGTGGGCAGGGCCGGCCTTTGCTATGCCTAGAACATTGAACGGGACGCGGATTTCGGCAATACGCTTGCGCGCGAAGTGCACAGCCGGGTTACTCAATAAAGACACTGTCTTTTGTTCGAAGCGCAGTTCCAGTGAATCGAGCTGGAACGCGTCGTCGAGATCCAGGCGCAAATAAAGACTGTCGTCATCAACGCCGTAGTAAACGTCGCGGACCTTCGGTTCGTCGCTGTGCATCGCTCCCGACCGGTTGTCGGGATGGTACCGCCCCGCCCCCGACCATTCGAAATAAGAAGTCACTTCGCCATCAATCACCGGGTGGATCGGATGCGCGGGCGGCTGGTTCAGGTTCGGGACACCGGACTTCAGAATCGGGTGCGACAATTCTTCGGGCGGCGCCAGGCCCAGCGCGTGGTACACGTTCGCCAGATGCTGCCGGTACAACTCATCGAACTCGATGCGATTGTCGGAAACATGCTCCGGCCCGTACCACCAGCACCAATCGCTGCCTTCGGCGATCAGCAGCTCTTCGTAGGCCAGGCTGCGCTGCTGTTCGGAAACAACAGCCGCCACCTCATCGAATTTGCGGCGCGCCCGCAGCAGATATTCCCAGGCGATATTGTCTTCTTCGGCGCCAATCCAGATATCGAAGTTCGCGTCGATCCACGATCCCGGATGGATGTGATCGAGCGTGCGTGGCGAATCCAGCTTCAGAGCCTCGCTGACGGTGAGCGCAGCCAGGTCGGACGATTCGCTAATCCGCCGGTAAAGCTCGCGCAGGAACGGACGGCCGTTGTGATCGTAGTATTCCCAGGCATTCTCGCCGTCCAGAATAATGGGCACCAGCACGTCGGCGCCGCGCTCCAGCATCGGCCGCGTGTTTTCGCGAATGCGATCCAGAAAGTGCCCGGCGGCGTCCTCGGCGCGCATCCTGGAATAAACGAACCCGACCTGATCGCTCAGGAAATGATCGCGAAAGATCATGCGAAGCTCCCGGCCCTGCTGCTGCCACAAGTACGACCGGTAAGTCACCTCTGTTCCGCCGTCCTGATGGATGGTTCGCGCCAGAACTCCGTTGTCGCTCGCGGCCCACTCGAAACCCGCTTCGGCGGCCAGCGACAGCGCTTCATCCGACACCGAACCCTCCGATGGCCACAGACCCACCGGCGCGCGGCCGAACTGCCGTTCGATATAGTCGCGGGCTCTCTTCAGTTGATCCAGCGCGTCTTGCGGATATTGGAAACGGCTGGGCAGAGTGACGCCGGGGTGCGACACGCTCGCGATATTGGAATCGCAGATCAGCGGCAGGATCGGATGGTAGAAGGGCGTGGTCGAAATCTCGATCTGCCCGCGCGCGGCAAATTCTTTATACACCGGCACCACCTGCCGCCAGGATCTCGCGCTCCTTGCGCGCCATCAGGGCCTGATCTTCGAGCGAATAGCCGCGGCCCTTTTCGATCAGACCTTTCACTTCCTCGTCGTGCGCCTGAAACTCCTCATCGAACCATGCCACTTGCGAGAGCACTTGCAGATCGCGCAGATCCTGGACACTGAAGTGCCGGCGCGCCACCTGGGGATTCGCGCCGCAGACTTCCATACGTTGAACAGCTCGCCGTAGCGCGGGTAGCGATAGATCAGATGGTCGGCGTTGGCCTGAAAGAAATAGCGCAGATACAAATTCGCGCTCCGCCTCGCTCAACTCTTCGGCGGGCTTCACCGCGCAATCCAGAAACGGATCCGCCGCCGTGCCCGCCGCATAATCCTGAATCTGCACAATCATGGAAGGAACCAGATTGAATGTCTGGTGAACGCTCGGAAAGTCCTCCAGCACCTTCACCATTCCGTAGTAATCCTTGAGCGCGTGAAAGCGCGTCCACGGCAGGCGGTATTCACCGGTCACCAAGTCCTTGTACAAGGGCTGGTGCATGTGCCAAACGAAGCAGAGATGCGCGCGAGCCAAGCTACCTCCGTTTTCGTCCCATCATCTTGCGAACATGCTGCGAACCGGCGGCGGCGGATCGGTGCCGCGAATCGCGAGCCACAGGATGATCGTTCATCTCGTTGTCGTCGTTCAAATCCTCCTTGCTGAAATCGAGCCGCGCGGAACGGGCGGCGGTGGACGAATTGCGCCGGATTGCGATCCTCCAGCGAAATGCGCGGCTTTTCAGCCTGATACGGCGCAAGCGAGGGCTGCTCGGAGAAGCTTGCGAACATGGGCCGCGCACTCGCGTCGAAATGCGTCATGGGCCGCAGATGCAGGATCAGTTCCATGGTCCGCAGCATCGGAGGTGGTGTTGTACATGCTGCTGTCGATGATGCCGCGGCGCGTGTAGGGCGAAATGATAAACGCCGGCGAGCGGTGCGAATCCACGTGGTCCGGCCCGTTCTGCGCGTCGTCTTCCAAAACGAAAATCGCCGTGCTTCGCCCAGAATTTGCTGCGCGACAGTCCTTCCACAATCATGCCCAGCGCGTAGTCGTTATCGGCGAATGACGAGAGCGGCGCGATCTTGCCGGGCGCGGTGGCGGACGTATGGTCGTTCGGAAGGCGCATGAACATCAGCGCGGGCATCTGGTTCGCGCTTTCGAATTGCGCCAGATCGTCCAGAAATACTTGCGCGCGCTTCACGTCCGGATAATCCAGATCGAAGCTGCGATACTTCATGTTGGTGACCTTGGCCAGCACCGGATCGCAGCACCTTCTCGATCTGAATGCCGTCCGCGCCCGGCTTTTCCTTGTTCTCCACCCAATAGCCGTAGTTGCGCATGGAAACACCGGCCGCGGCGGCGTTGGTCCACAGGTAACCAGCCGGCGGATAGGCCGCGGGCTCGCCGCCTTCGAAATCATAATTCGGGTTGCGGCGGCCATAATTGCTGGGCCACATCTTCTCCACGTAATCGTTTGCGATGGCCGACGTCGACCAGTTGTGCCCGTCCGCGCTCACGTCGCTATTGACGTAGAAATTGTCGAACAGCACGAATTCGCGCGCCAGCTTGTGATGGTTGGGGCTGACTTTTTCCTTGAACAGGCACAGCGCCGGATCGCTATTGCCTTCGCCGATGTCGCCCAGCACCTGATCATAGGTGCGATTCTCTTTGACGATATAGAGCACGTGCTGGATGGCAGGTGGAATGCCCGCCGGAATCGCGTCCAGCTTTACATCGGAATAGGGCGAGTTGGATTTCACCTCGGCCGTGTAATCGGCCAGCGAGTCATCAGTCAGCGCAGGAATGAACGATGCCGAGCCGGTCTGAATGTGGGCCACGTATTGGATGGTCAGGGTATTCTGTCTGCGTGGTCGGATTCGGGTCCCTTGGGATTCGGATAACTGCGCGATCCTTTGCCGTTCAACACCACCAGGCGTCCATCGGCCAGCACCCGCGCGGCCGTTGGATACCAGCCGGTCGGAATGAAGCCGAGCACCTGGCTGCGCGCCGCGGTAACATCCACGACGGCGGCGGCGTTCGCGTCCGAGCAGACCACGTACAGGCGGCTTTGATCGGGACTCAGCGCCAGCGCGCTGGGCGTCATGCCGAGCGGATGATTGGGCGTTGTCGAAATGTTGATGGTCTCCACCACGCGCAGATCGCCGCTGTCGGATACGCCGACGGAATAAACATTGTTCGTATTGGCGGCGGAGACGAAGATGCGCGCCTTGAAGCTGGGCGGCTGCACGGCTTCTCCGGCGTCGTCCGGGGCTTCTTCGGCGCGCGTGGCGCGATCGCGCCAGACCATGTCGGTGGGATGCGCGCCCAGCCGCAGCGTCTGGATCAAGGCTCCATCGCTGGTCTGGTGATGATATAGCGAACCATCGGCCCAACTGGTGACGTAGAACGATTTGCCGTCGGGGTTGAACAGAATACGATAGGGACGGCGGCCGGTTTTGAATCGATCGATCACGATACCCGATTGCGGATTCACCACGACGATCGAGTCGTGATACAGATCGCAGGCATACAGCAGATGGCCGTCCGGAGCAATGGCGACATCGCCGATGAAATCGCGCGCGGACCGCTCCGGTCCCTTCACGATTTCAAATGTTCGCGTGGGCGTCAGCTTGCCATTTTCATCGAACGAGAATTCGTAGACCGATGCCTGCGAGCCGCCGCCCACCCACAACGTTTTTCCGTTCGGCGAGAACGCCATGCCCGAGCCACGCGTCGGTCACCGGCGTGCGGCCGATCTCATGGCCGTCCTTGGTGTCCAGCACGCTCAGCGACGGCGGATTATAGCCGCCGTTCAGCACCATCAGAAACCGGCCGTCCTTCGAAAGCACGGACGACATCGGCAACGTATCGAGGGGAATCTGCGTGCCCGCGGGCTTCACGCGCCAGCCGCTGTTCAGCAGAAATCCTCCATCCGCCAAGCGGTCCCACCTGTTCGCGCGGCGGAGGCTGGGACGTAGAGAGGAGCGCCGCGGCGATCAAAATCAAATCCGGCGAAGATGACATGCAGTCTCATTGGAGAAAACCTCTGGTCTTATTCAGAAAATCGCTGGGCGATCGGAAAGCGGCGGCCGATGCCGAATGCCTTGGTGGTTACCTTCAGGCCCGGAGCGGCCTGCTGGCGCTTGTATTCGTTGCGGTCCACCTTGTTCACAATGTCGCCGCACCAAAGTTACAGGCAGATGAAGCGCGTCGGCGATTTGCCGCGGGCGCGTCGTTGTTCTCGATGTAGCAGACGCAGGATCTGGTCCAGCACTTCGTAGGGCGGGAGCGAATCGGTATCTTTCTGATCGGGCCGCAGCTCCGCCGATGGCGGCTTGATGAACGTGTTCTCCGGGATGGCGCTCGCGTGGCGCTGGTTGGCGACGCGCGCGAGCGAATAGACCAGCGTTTTCGGGACGTCGCTGATGACAGCCAGGCCGCCGCACATGTCGCCGTACAGCGTGCAATAGCCCACCGCCAGCTCGCTCTTGTTGCCGGTGGTGAGCACCAGCGCGCCCCATTTGTTCGAGAGCGCCATCAGCGTCACGCCGCGCAGACGCGATTGCAGATTCTCCTCCGTCACGCCGACCGTTGCAGCCATCGAACAGCGGTTCTAGAACGTTGAGAAACGCTTCGTACTGGCTCGCGGATCGGAATCAGCTCGAAGCGGATGCCGAGATTCTGCGCCAGATCGCGCGCGTCGATGATGCTGTGTTCGGATGAGTAGGGGCCGGGCATCCCCACGCCGATGACGTTTTCCTTGCCGACGGCATCCACGGCGATGGCCGCCGTCAGCGCCGAATCGATGCCGCCGCTCAATGCCACGATGAACGCGCTCGAATCCGCATTTGCGAATGTAGTCGCGCGTGCCCAGCACGAGCGCCTGATAAACGGCTTCGCATTCGTCGGGATAATTGTCGTGGCGTTCGCCCGTCAACGTCGTCGGTATCCACCAGCACCAGATCTTCTTCGAAGGAAGCCGCGCAGGCGATCACTTCGCCTTCCGGGTTCATGGCGAAGCTGGTGCCGTCGAACACCAATTGATCGTTGCCGCCCACCTGGTTGACGTACACGACCGGCACGCGAAAATGCCGCGCGGTGGCGGCGAAAATTTCGGCGCGCTGCGCGCGCTTGCCCATGTGATAGGGCGAGGCGTTGATGCTGATCAGAATGCGCGCCCCGGCCGAGGCCAGTTCTTCCACCGGATCGCGGCTGTAGCGGCGGCGCTCCCAATACTGCTTGTCGTTCCAGGCGTCCTCGCAGATGGTGAGCGCCGAGACCGCGTCGCCGAGCGCGAGCGGCGATTGCTTGGCGGCCGGCTCGAAATAACGCGCTTCGTCGAAAACGTCGTAGGTCGGCAGCAGCATCTTGTGCTGCCGGAACGCGATGCGACCGCTCTTTGAGCACGGCGGCGCTGTTGTAGATCGGCAGGCCCGTGGTCGATCCCGTGCGCGTCACTGTCCCGCAAATAATGCTGACGTTGAGCGGCGCGGCGTCTATGGCCAAGCGTTCCAGATGCTGCTCGGTACGATCCAGAAAGCTTTCTTTTTCGAGAAGATCGCGCGGAGGATAACCGGTGAGGCAAAGTTCCGGGAAAACCACCACGCTGGCCCCGGCCTCCGCGGCTCGCCGCGAGAACGCCAAAATGCGCTCGGCATTGCCGCAAAGATCGCCGACCGTGCTGTTGGTTTGTGCCAGGGCGATCTTCATGGGGGAAAACCCCATTCTAACGGGTCTGGCTATCGAGTTTGGTGTTGGGCACTCCTTTGTACTCGCCCGGGATCTGCGGCGGAAACACGTGAACGCGCGATTTGATCCGCCAGCCTTTCGGCGTCCTCACGTAAACGTCCTGATATCCGCCCACGTGCCCGTCGAAATCCGCGTCGCCATGCTTGCCCTGATCGCCCGGATACACCAGGTACGACTTGCCGGTGGCGCCTTCGGGCGACGCTTCGATCACCAGGTTTTCCGTGGTGTGCGATTGATGAGGCAGCCGCTTCAGCCGCTCGCAGGTCGGGCCACCGGCCGCCTCCACCAGCTTGGCGTGGCCTTTGTACTCCATGCCGTTCAATCCCACGATGAACACGCCGTCGTCGCTATAGAGGTTGGCGTAGTCCTCGCCGTGATTGGAGCAGGTGTCCAGCGCAAACGCGTACTTGTAATTCAACTGTTGGATTTGCATGTAATCCAGAGCCGTGAGGGGTTTCACTTTGGTTTGCGCCCACGCTGGCCCAATGATCGCGAAGCCCAATGCGAAAGCTATGCAAAACGGAGTTGGTTTGAGCATGTTCAATCTCTAGCAATTCGGAGACGAGTTTTCATCGGGCCTCTACGGCTTCCGCACGAACAAAGACGGGTTTTTCAACAGTTGCTCGAAACGCACGATGTCTTCGTTGTTTTCGATGCACTCGTACTCATGCAGGCGTTCGCCGGGCCGCAGCGAAAGGTAGGTAGGCGGCGGGCTCCAGGTTTTCGTGAACGCTTTAGGATCGTCGATGGTCACCTCGTAGGTGATGGTGTCGTAATCCTTGCGCGTGTAGCGTTCAATCACGTGCAGAGCTTCGGTGTGCAGCGTCGCGCCGCCCACGCCGATCCAGGTTTTGTCGTTGAAGCCGATCACGTCCACCACCAGGGTG
This sequence comes from Bryobacterales bacterium, assembly GCA_963761265.1. Taxonomy (GTDB): domain Bacteria; phylum Acidobacteriota; class Terriglobia; order Bryobacterales; family Bryobacteraceae; genus Palsa-89. The sequence continues at coordinate 290,945 of CAVXGM010000033.1, read as the reverse complement.
TCGCCTTCCCAGTGGGCCACCGAATCGCCCATGAACGACGGGTCAAAATCGTCGGGATGCTTGCGCCCATCGGTTGGGATCACGCGAAAGGCGTGAAATGTTTCGTACAGAAACGTGATCTCGTCCTTGGTCTGGATGATCTTGATGGGCAGCGGTTCGTTGGTGATGCGCGGCACGCCTACCAGCAGACACCTCGAGCTCGGATCGTCGATGTTCCGGCGATCGCGAATTTCCTTGATCTTGGGCAGCATCCAATCCTGATACGGAGGCGTAAAGCGGGGCCGCACCACGGCTGCCGGCGCGTTTGCAACCGCCGCGTCATTCGGGCGCGCGGCTTTCGCATTGGCGGACCCGACCGCAAAGGCCAGGCCGCTTGCTCCTCCGCCCTGCCAGATCCCGGATAGATCGGGCTTTCCGTCGGCTGTGCGCGGCACGGGCGGTTTGCCGGGAGCCGCGGGAGCCGTGTCCTGAGCGGCCAGCGGCAGAATCATCCCGAGCGATGCAAATAGCATGATGCTTCGCATCGCATCAGTCTATCGCATCCATTGATGATTGGCATCAGTGCTTCGAGCCAGCGATCCCTTTCACCGCCTGCCAGAAAAACTGTACGTGCTTGTAGAGCGACTGTTCGAGAATTCGTTCCTGATCGCTGTGCGGCCCGTAGCCCTTCGGCGCGTCTTCTTCATCCACCATCGCGCCCACTCCGTAGCACTGCACACCCTTGGCTCGCAGGAACGCCATGTCGGTGGCGCCGGTGCTCATCACAGGTATGGTGATGGTTCCATAGATGCTCTTGTACGCTGCTTCAATCGCGCGATACGCATCGGAATCCAGCTTCGACGACGGCGCACCCGGCCGCTGATTGGCGGTCTCGGGCACCAGCTCGATGGACGGATCGTTGATCACTTTGCGCATCGTGTCGTAAAACGCTGCGATGTTCTCATCCGGCAAAGCGCGGATGTCGAGCGTGGCTTGCGCTTCCGACGGAATCACGTTTACCTGGAAGCCGCCCTGGAAGATGTTGGGCGAAATCAGAAGTGTGCAGCATGGAATAACTCACCGGATCGTGCACGGCCAGATATTCGCGAACCGCCGCGGCCTTTTGCTGATCGAACAGCCCTTTGAACCTCGCCGCGTCTTCGGGGCTGCTGACTGTCGCCATCTTTTCGAAGTAGTAACGCGTAGTGTCGTTGAAGCGCATGGGCGGATCCCACGCCGCGATGGTCTCTACGGCCTTGGCCAGGTGCACGATCGCATTGGTTCGCAGCGGACGCGAGCCGTGCCCGGACGGTCCCCGGGCGATCAGCCGCGCGCCTTTCGGCTGCTTCTCCGTGGTCTCTACCAGCGCGTATCGCACCTGGCCGTTTTTCCGCCGCACTCCGCCGCTTTCGGCCAGACAATACTCCGCGTCGATATCGTTCCAGTGCTGGTTGACCAGATACTCGATGCCGGGGCCGGTGGACGCCTCTTCGCCCGCCTCCGACACGAAGATCACGTCGCGATCGAGCGGACGTCGCCTGCCGCTTCAGCATCAGCATGGTCATCATGGCCGCCAGCAGATCGCTCTTGTCGTCCAGCGTGCCGCGGCCGTAAACGTAGCCGCCCTGGCGGGTGGCGCTGAAGGGCGGGAAGGTCCACTTGGTGGGATCCACGCGGACCACGTCGCTGTGTCCCATGATCAAGCAGCGGCCGTTTCGTGCCGTTGCCCTTGAGCCGCGCGATGATGTCGGCGCGCGCCGGGTCCTTGGCCACCAGCATCACGGGGATGCCTTCGGCTTCGAGTGTTTTCTTGACGTACTCGGCTACCCGCGTTTCGTTGCCGGGCGGATCGCTGCTGTCGATCTGCACCAGCGCCTGAAAATGGCGCATCGCTTCGTCGTCGATTTTGGACCAGTCGGGAGCCTGGGCACCCGCGGGCAGCGCCGAAACGAGCAGAGCGAACACGAATAGATTTCGCATCCGCTCAGTGTAGCAGTTGTATTTCGAATCGAAGCTGAGACTGACTATTTCGTCAAACCAAGCACGGTAGCGAGCGTCGGCCCGGACTTTCCACGCGGCAACAGGCTGGGACCGGATTGGATGAAGATCTTATCGACGTTGGTGTCCTTATCCACAACCAGGCCGAGGAACCCGGACTGCATTTCATCCCAATTCTGAGGACCCCAAACCACGGTCTTGTTCGGATCGGGATTATACCGATTGTTCAGCGAATTGTCGTAATGGGCGATGGCCACCAGCCGGGTACCCTTGGGCAGAGCCAGCGGCTTCTCGAGCTGGTAGCCTACCTGCCAATCGAAATTCCACTTGCCCTTGAAGATCTCCTGCTTTTCGCCGGTCGGATAGATGGCGTCCAACTCGTAATCCTTTCCGCGCAAGTGCATGTGGGGCTGGATGTAGACTAGCTCCGCGTGGTCCACGCCAACTGTTACTTCGCTCACCACTTCGGCATTCTCCGCTCCCGCCGGGATCACCATATTGAACGCCGCGGGAGTTCCAGGCGACATCCAATAGCGCCGCGCCGGCGGATTCTTCGAGAACACCAGTCCCACCTTGGACAGATCGTCCTCCGCTGTACCGACCGCCGTGTAGTGAATATTGAATACGATGTCTGAGCCTTTGGGCACCAGCTTGGCGGAGCCGTCGACGTCGAAGTGCTGCGCTCCCAGGCCCGGATTATATTTGCCCAGCAGGTCCGTGCCTTCCTTCGCGCCAGTCATCGCTTCCGAACCATCCTCGTAAGCTTCCCCGTACACGGCCTTGCCCATCCATTCCGAACCAGGAGGTACAACAATGGCTCTCATGTGATGAACCACCTTCGGATTTCCGGCGCGCATTTCGGCCGCCACCACCCACTCGTCCTCGGGAAAATTGACGTGCACTTTGATGTTCTGGTAGTTGATGGTCCCGGTAGCCTTGACGTGGAAGGGCTTGGGCATTTCGATAATCATGTCGGGCTTGATCTGCCAGCCTTCGGGGAACTTCAGCGGCGGCGGCGCGTCCTTGGCATCGCCCTCGGGCGCCCCATTGTCCACCCAGCTCACCAACGTATTCAGGTCGGCGGGGCTCAGCGTGCGGTCGTTCGCGAAATGGCCGAATTCGGCGAACCAGGGCGGCATCTTCTGCGTGACCACCGCCACCTTCATTGCTTTGGCCCATGGCCGCGCGTCTTTATAGGTGAGCAGCGACATCGGCGCTACTTCGCCCGGCCGGTGGCAGCCCTGGCAGTGCTTCTGCAGGATCGGCAGAACCTCTTTGTTGAATGTGGGAACGGTGGTAACCGTGCCGGCCATGGCGGCCATCCCCAGTGCCAAACCAACCCCAAAAATGCGCAGCATAAACCCTCCTCAGGACCAACAAACCACTGACAGCATTATATTGGAGCGCTGCATGCAAAGCAACGGCGAGACCGGCGAGACCGGCGGGCAGGTGGACTCGCCGGGGAATACAATAAGCAATAGGGCCAACAGGAGGTTCGCATGTCCAAGTTCGTCATTGCGCCCCATATGCGGTTGCAGGAATGGGTGGCTCAGGAAAAAGGCTATTTCGAGGCCGAAGGGCTGGATTACGAGTTTCGCGACGAGCTGTTCTCGCAGGATGGAAAGAAGCACGATCTGGGCGACAAGGTCGGGGCGTACCAAACGTTCGAGAAGGGACGCACCACCGACGTGAGCTGCGCCTGCCACTGGACCGTGAATGTCGCGGCGTCCAACGGTCACGGAAGGCTCTACGCCGACGCCTACTCGGTTTCTCCGGCTGGCATTTTTGTTCCGCCGGATTCGCCGGTGCGGGAGCCCGGAGACTTGGCGGGCGTGCCCATCTCGGTGGGGTATCAGTCCGGCAGCCACTACGCCACCATTCAGGCGCTGGAACAATATATGCCCCTCGACCGGATGAAGCTTTCCTTCTCCGATGGGTTGCTGTTCAAGCGGATGGAGCTGCTGATCGACGGCAAGGTTCCGGCCGCCTCCGTGTTCAGCGGTCCCTACTATTTTCTGGAACAGTTGGGATTTCGCAAGGTGATGGATACCACCTTCATGATTGCATCCATGATCAGCGGCCATCCCGATCCCGAAGACGTGCGCAAGTACTTCCGCGCTCTGCGGCGCGCGCAGCGCGATATTGACCTGCGGCCCGAACTGTACACGCACTATTACAAGAAAGAGATGCCGGAGCGATTCCATCCGTTGATGGACACGCGCCGCTGGGGTCCGGGCGAGCGCTTGGTCTTCGAACCGTACACACGCGAGGTATTCGAAGAATCGTTCCAGTGGATCTCCCGGCATTCCATTTTTCCCGAAGGACAGATGGGCGCAGGTAACTACCAGGAAGCTGTTGTGAGCATGGCGGGGGATGTTCCGTAAGTTGTGACCCGGTGTTTCCATCACTGGGCAGCCGCATTGGCCCTGTTTTCCGCGCCCATGCTGGCCGCTCCCGCTCCACCATGGCGGCTCACTCGCAGCCCCCTTTTCGAAATCTACACGCAATCGAGCGATCAGCGAGCGCGGGCGCTCCTGACATGGTTCGAACAACTGCGCGCGTTTTTCGAGCAGCAGAGAGGATGGAAGCCCGGCTCCTCGCCACCGGTGCGGGTAATCGTTTTCGCTTCCGCGCAGGAATACGAGCCCTACCGCTTGCGATCCGCTTCCGACGCCTACTATGTCGGCTCCGGAAGCCAAGATTACATCGTTATGAGCACGGACGACCCCGCCAAGTTTGGCCTGGCCGCTCATGAGTACGCGCACCTGGTATTGCGCTCTACGCTCGGACAACTGCCGCCCTGGCTGAAGGAGGGCCTGGCCGAATTCTACGCAACGCTTCGGATTACGGAGCATGCCACGGAACTGGGCGGCGTGCTGCCAGGGCGAATCCAAACGCTGCGTCAGTGGACCTGGATGCCGTTGGCGGAGCTGATGTCGCTCTCCGAACAATCGCAACAGCGCCAGGAACGCAGCGCCGCGGATTTGTTTTACGCCGAAAGCTGGGCGCTGACGGATATGCTGGCGCTCTCACCGGAGTACGCGCCCAGTCTCCAGAAGGTTCTCGCTTTGGCCGGCTCGGGATCGCCCGGTTTAGAGGCGTTGAGGACGACTTACGGCAAATCCGGGGACGTGATCGCTCGCGATCTCCGAAATTGGCTGAAGCAGCGCAGTCTGCCGGTGATCCGGTTTCCTGCAGTGGTTACAGAATCCGTGCCGGTGGAAGTCTCCGATGTCTCGCCCATTGCTTCGCGGTTGTTGTTGGCGCAGGTCTTGTTGGCAGCGGGCGAATTCGATCGCGCGGAGACGCGGTTCACCGCCCTGAGGCACGAAGCGCCCGATTCTCCAGAAGTCTCGGCCGCGCTCGGCATGATCGCCCTGCACCAAGGCGATTCCGAAGGTGCGCGGCGCGCCTGGAAGCGAGCCATCGAGCAACGCATCGCGGACCCGAGGCTGTGTTACAACTACGCTGTTCTGGCCGATGAAGCCGGGCTTCCCGCTGAAGCGATTCGCCCGGCGCTCGAGCGCGCGGTGGAGTTGCAGCCCAATTTTGACGACGCTCATTACCAGTTGGCGCTGCTCGAAAAGAACGCCCGCCATTTTGAAGCGGCTCTTGAACAATTCCACGCTATACGCACGGTGCCCGATACGCGCGTGTTCGCTTATTGGCTGGCACTGGCTGACACGTTCAATGAATTGGGCCGGCGCGACGACGCTCAGTCAGCCGCCCGGCACGCCATCGAGCATGCCCGCACAGCGGCCGAACACGCCCGAGCGGCCGAAGAAATCTATATCGCGCAAACCGATCCTGGGGTCAGGTTTGCACGCGATGCCTCCGGGCATTTGCAACTGGTGACCACGCGGATGCCGCACCAGCAATCGGATTGGAACCCGTTCGTTGAGCCCGATGACGACATCCATCGCATCCAAGGCACGTTGCGCGAAATCGATTGCGGCAAACTGACCACCATTCGCGTGGAGGCTGGGGGAAAAGCGATCGCGCTGGCCATCCCCGATTTGCAGCACGTGCAAATGCGCCACGCGCCACAGGAGTTTATGTGCGGCCCGCAACTTCCGTCGCCGGCGGTAACGGTGGACTACGCGCGCACGCCGGGTTCCGCCACCCAGGGCATTGTACGGGGCATGGATTTCAGTCCAGCATCTAATCCAGCAAGCGCTCCCTAACCGCGTTATATTCGCAGCCGAACAGCGCGATCACGGCTAGCAGGTACATCCAAACCAGCAGCGCGATCACCGCGCCGATGCTGCCGTACAACACGTTGTAACGGGCGATGTGGCGCACGTACAGAGCGAAGCCGGAAGTCGCCAGCAACCATAGGACAGTAGCCAGAATCGCACCGGGCCAAACGCTGCGGAACTTCATGGGCCGGTTGGGACCGGTGTAGTACATCAACCCGGTGACCAGCACCGTGGCCCCCAGCGCCACCACGTAGCGCAGAAACCCGAAGGCCAGAATCACCGATGTCCTCACGCCCTGTTCCGGCGCCAGGCCGAGCGCCGCCAGCATCCATTGTTCGATGCGCGCGCCGAATACGATCAGGGCCGAGGAGCTCACCGCCGGCACAGCCGCGATGAACACCAGCAGAATCGCGACGCTGCGCTGCTTCAGGAACGGACGGCCGGAAGGCAGACGATAGGCCGCCTGGAATCCCTCCATGAACGTCATCATGGCGCCCGAGGCGGCCCACACCGAGAGCAGCGTGGCCAGCAGGATCAGCCATCCCGAGCGCTGGCTCCTGGCCGTAAACTGAGCCCGCACCAGGTCTTCCGTGCCCGGCGGAATCACCTGGAACAACAGCCTGGAAAACACGCGCGCCACCGCGCCCGCATTGACGCTGGCGAAAATCGCGGCCAGCGACGCCAGCACCGGGAAGAAAGCCAGCAGCGACGAATACGCCGCGCCCTTGGCGATGCCGAAGCAATTGTCCTCGAAAGCGGCCAAGCCGGCCTGACGGAACAAGCCCCAAAAGCGCTGCAGCGGGCCGGGACGCTCCAGATAAAGGCTAGGGGGAGCGGGAGTCATGGCCACTCTCGATTCTAATGCCCGAACAGGATCCATCTCAATCGGTTGCGAGCATCAGCGCCTACTCCGGGAAGACCCTAGCTCGCAAATAAGCGGTCGAAGATTTCGCGGGTGCGGTTTTGGATCTTCGCGAGTTCCGCCTTCAGCGGCTGGCCATTGCGATGTTCCGGGGTCCAGCGATGCACCAATTCGGTGAGCACTTGCAAGTGCGATTCCGAATTCGGCAGGCTGGCTTCGGCATGGCCGGAATAGACGCGCAGGGCGTGATCCACGGCGCGATAAAACGTGGCCGCATCCAGCAGGAATTCCGCATCCGCGCGGCTCCAGATGGCCGGTGGCTTCGATGATATTGATGCGCTCCGGCGTGTTCAGCACCTTGTAGAACAGGCCGCCTGCTTTCAGGCGCAGAAACAGAAGCGAAAAATCGATATCGTAGAATCCGCCGTGGCCGGCCTTCAGCGGATGATCGGGACCCTGTTCCTTCTCCAGGCGCACGCCGCATCTGCCGCAGGTCCTTCTTGGAGCGGCCGCTCTGGCCGTAGCGCCGCCAATCCACCTTCTGCAGCTCGTTCAGAAACTTTGTGGCGCGTTCGGTATCGCCCGCCACGGCGCGCGACTTCATGTACGCGATGCCTTCCCAGGCCTCGGCGCTCTTGGCGAAATACTCCTTGTAAGCCGCTTCCGATTGCACCAGCGCGCCGGCGCTCCCGTTGGGCCGCAAGCCGCGTATCCACGGTGAACATGACACCCGATCCGGTGTAGGCGGTGATCAGATCCACGATGCGCTCGGCCACGCGCGTCCAGAACACGTGCTCCTCGTGGTCCTCGTCCGGCAGGACGAACACCAGGTCGGCATCCGAAGCCAGATCGAACTCGCGCATGCCCAGCCGTCCCAGCGCGATCACCATGAGCTGCTGGCGCGGTTGATAGCCGGGATCGGCGGGCGGATGCACCGCGGCAATGTGCTCCACCGCCATCGGTAGCAGGCCGCGATGGCGGTGTCGGCCAGATCGGACGTTTGCTGCAGCGTTTCAAACACCGGGCACGCGCTGGCACATGCTGGCGGCCTGGATGCGAAACATTTCGCGGCGGAAATAGCGGCGCAGGTCGGAGATGTCGCCAAAGCTCGTGCCGCTTCGGCTGGGCGCGCTGCGTCGGTATGGTCCGTCAGGCCGGGAAGATGGCCGAACTCGTCGATCAGTTCGCGGCACGCGGACCAGTTCCTCGGCGAAGTACGGGCTGTGTTCGAAAATATCCAGCGTGAAGCGCGCCACCTGCGGATCGGAGTTGAGCAACGTGAGCCAGGCTGGAATCCGGCATCAGCTTTTCGAGAAAATGCTCAAAGGCGCTGGCGCCGCGCCGCAGTTGGTATTCGAGAAACCGCCTGGGCCAGCTCCGGCGCGCGTTCATCCAGAAACCGGACCACGATTGCTGGAGGTGGGCTCCACCACCTCCGGCGCCTTCAATCTGCGGCGCAACCGCGGGCGGCAGGCTGTAATAAATGGGCCGCTGGGCGTGGATCACGCGCTCGTAAATCTCCTGCACCGCTTCCAGGTGCGCGTTCAACTCGTGCAGCAGCTTTTCGCCGGAGGGCGCGCTGCCCAGCTGCGCCGTGCGGCATTTTTCTCGCCAGCAGATCCAGCTCGCGCGGCGACGGTGGGCAGCGTATGGGTCTGCCGATCCTCGGCGAATTGCAGCCGGTGCTCCAGATTTCGCAAAAAACGATACGCCGCGATCAGGCGGCCGAACTCGGCGGCCGAAAGCAGATCCTTCTCGCTGAGCCGCGAGAGCGCCAGCATGGTGCCGCCATGCCGCAGCCAGGGAACGCGGCCGCCATGCAAGCGCTGCAAGCACTGCACCAGAAACTCGATGTCGCGAATGCCGCCCGGAGCCAGCTTGACGTCGAACGCGGATTTGCCCAGCCTCCGCTGGCTCAGCTTTTCGCTGATGCGCTCGCGCGTGGCCGAGACTTCTTCCACGGCCGAAAAATCGAGCGTGGTGGAATAGATCAGCGGCTCCACGGTGTCCAGCAGCTCGCGGCCGGCTGCCGGATCGCCCGCGGCCACGCGCGCTTTGATCAGCATCTGCAATTCCCAATCGCGCGCGCGGGTTTGATAGTAGCTCTTCGCGCCATCCAGCGAAATGCAAACCTCGCCCAGGCTGCCGTCCGGGCGCAGCCGCAGATCCACGCGATAGCACAGGCCTTCAGCCGTGTAAGTGGAAAGCAGCTCGGTGTAATGGTTGGCGACCTTCTTGTAAAATTCCTTGTTCGAGATGGGATGCTCGCCGTCGGTCTCGCCGTTGGCCGCGTAGACGAACATCAGGTCGATATCGGAGCTGTAGTTCAGCTCGCGTCCGCCCAGCTTGCCGAGCGCGATCACCGACATCCCGCACTCGTGCGACTTCACCGTTCTCATCGGCATAACGCGGCGTCGCCGTGACGCGCCACCAGATCCGCGCGAATGCGCTTGTAGCTGATATGCAGGATGGCGTCGGCCAGATTCGAAAGCTCTTCGGTGGTCTCCGACAAACTGGCCAGCCCCAACACGTCCCGCAGCAGGATGCGCAGAATCTGCTGGCGCCGGAACAATGCCAGCGACAACGCCAGCGGCTTGCCCTCGGGCTGATCCTTGAGAAATTTTCCCAGACGCTTCTTGTACTCGCCCGCCGTCAGCACACGGCTCATCCCGGGACTTCTTCCAGCCACTGCGGATTCTGCAAAATCTCTTCGGAAAGGAAGCGGCTAAACGAAGCCACCGTGATCAGGTACTTCAAGACGCGGAGGCGCTTCGACCAGCCGCCGGAAAGCGTCCGGGCTGCTGTTGCCGCAGGCTGACCAGATAGTGCACGGCGGCATCGGGATCCGCCGACGGACGCCAACAACACTTTCACCTGATCTTGTTCTTCGGGAGAGAGCTCCAGCGACAGAACTGCCGCCTCTCCGCGCGCGAGAGCGGGCTTGCGGAGGGGAAGGGCTTCGAGCAAGCTTGGCATTCGTAGTTAGACGACTTGGTCTACTAATCCGATTATATCCCCAGGCCGAATCGTGCCGCTGTGCACCACGCGCGCATAGAATCCGCCCAGGCCCCAGCGTGGCGAGGAAGCGTCGCCGGCCTTCACTTCCGCGTCGTAGACGGCCTGCTTGATGGACGGGCCATAGACGTCCAGTGTTGCGCAGGGGCTGCGCATCTTGGTTATTTCGAGCATCACTTCGCCAGCGCGATAGCGCTGGCCGATGCGCATCTGGCGCCGGTCCAGACCCGGCAGTGGTAAGGTTTTCGCCCAGGGCGCCCGCAAAAACCGGATAGCCCTGCGCGATCAGCTCGTCCATGCCTTCGCTTGTGATCAACAGCACGGCCTGGTTGGGCCCGCCATGAATTTGCGGATGCGCCCAGGCGTCGCCACGGATTCCTTCGGGCGTCACTTCGGCTTCGGCAATGGGCCGTTTGGGAACGCCTCCCGGCGAAATGTTGATTTGAACGATGGAACCCGTCATTACTTGCCATTCTATTTCGCCAGTTTGTCCCTATTTCGTTAACTTGTCGACCCGGCCCAGCGCCGGAAACAGCCAGTTCCAAGCCAACACGACTGCGATGGTACCCACACCGCCCAGGATCACGGCTGGAACCGCGCCGAACCATTGCGCCGTAATCCCCGATTCGAATTGCCCCACTTCGTTGGATGCTCCGATGAACAGCATGTTCACTGCGCTCACGCGGCCGCGCATTTCGTCGGGTGTGGTGAGCTGAACCAGGGTGGATCGCACAATTACGCTGACCATGTCGAATGCGCCCGTCAGCATCAGCGCAATCAGGGACAACGCCATGCTGTGCGACAGCCCGAAGACGATCGGTGAACACGCCGAATCCGCCCACGCAGTACAGCATGCTGAGACCAGCCCGCCGCCGGAGCGGATAGTGGGCCAGCAAGATCGCAACCAGGACGGCACCCACGCCGGGCGCCGCACGCAGCACTCCGAGGCCGTAGGGGCCGGTGCGCAGGATCTCGTCGGCATACACCGGCAGCAGCGCCACCGCGCCTCCCAGCAGCACGGCAAAAAGATCCAGCGACATGCAGCCAAGAATCAACTTGTTGCGCCAGATGTAGCGGAGGCCGTTCAGAATCATGCCCACCGGCTCCTCCAGGCTCTTTCGCGGCGGGACGTCGACGCGCATAGCCGCTAAAAGCAGCACCGCGATAAAGTACGCCACCGTGGCGCATGCATATACCGGTGCGGGACTTCCAGCAAAGCCGTAGATCAACCCACCCACCATGGGTCCCAGGATGGTCGCGGTTTGGAAAAAGGACGAGCTCCACGTCACGGCATTGGGGAAATGTTCCGGCTTCACCAATTGCGGCAAGAACGATTGGCCGGCCGCTCCATTGAACGATCGCACCGCGCCGTTGGCCAGCAGCACCGCGTAAATGGGCCACGCCGACGAAACCCCGCGCAAGGTGAGCGCCAGCAGCAGCGCGGAACAAACCGCGAACGCGGCATAGCAAACCCGCAGAATGGATTGGCGCGGGTGCCGGTCCGCCGTATGCCCGGAAACCAGGAACAGCAGCACGCCCGGCGCAAATTGCGCCAAACCCACCAGTCCCAGATCCAGCGGCCGATGCGTCAGGGCATAAATCTGCCAGCCAACGGCCACCGAGATCATTTCCGACGACACAATCGCCAGAAATCGCGCTGTCATGAACAAACGGAAGTTCGGGTATCGGAAGGCGACTCGCGCCGGCGAGCCGGTAGTTGTCTTTGCCAAAGCGTCCAAGTGACAGGGTTACATACTCTGCCGCCGCGCCGTTGGCATCGCACTTGCACATATAGCTAGCGCGGAGGCATTATGTCCGCACGAACCTGTAGAAATTTCCTGTTTGGAGCCGCAATTTTAGCCATGTTTGCCGCGGGGCGTGGGCCGCCAATCATCACGAATTGAATGGAACCTGGCAATTGATTCCGGCCAGGAGTGTATTAAACGGCGACCCCGCGATTGAATCCGGGACAGTGACGATTCACGATCGGGAAGGAAACGTTTACGTATCGCGGAATTTTGATTTTAATGCCCCGAATGGCTCGGTATCTACCACTTTCAGCACCGATGCCCGGCACAACAGCGCCATCAAGCAGGGCGGCCTGTGGAGCAAGATGAAATGGGACGGCGACGTTCTCAAGGTGACCACGATGCAGAGCGGCATTACCACGGTGGAACGTTATAGCCTGCTCGGCGATGGCGACATGATGCTGCAAGTAGAGCGAACGGGCCATCAACCCGAAACGCTCTACTTCCAGCACCAATAACGGTTCGTAAGCTAAATGTCGTAATACAACGCGAACTCGTATGGATGCGGCCGCAGCCGGATGGCGTCCGCTTCGTTACGGCGCTTGTAGTTGATAAAGGTCTCGATCAGCTCTTCGGTAAAGACATCGCCCTTGAGCAGGAACGAGTGATCATCTTCCAAACATCCCAGCGCCTCTTCGAGCGAGGCGGGCATGGAGGGCACCCTCTTCATTTCTTCCGGCGACAGATCGTAGATGTCTTTGTCCAGCGGTTCGCCCGGATCGGCCTTGGTGAGAATCGCCGTCAATCCCCGCCATCAGCATCGCTGCGAAAGCCATATATGGATTGGACGATGGATCGGGCGGGCGAAATTCCACGCGCTTGGCCTTGGGGCTAGCCGAGTACATGGGAATGCGCACCGCGGCCGAGCGGTTCCGGCGCGAGTAAGCTAAATTCACCGGCGCCTCATAGCCCGGCACCAGCCGCTTATAGCTATTGGTGGTGGGCGCGATGATGGCCGAGAGCGCCCGCGCGTGCTTCAGCAGCCCGGCGATGTAATGCAGCGCCATCTGGCTCAAGCCCGCATATCCATCGCCCGCGAATTGCGGTTTGCCGTCCTTCCACAAACTCTGATGCGTGTGCATCCCGCTGCCGTTGTCGCCGAAGAGCGGCTTGGGCATGAACGTCACCGACTTGCCGTACTGATACGCGACGTTGCGGATCACATATTTGTACAGCATCATGTTGTCGGCCGACTTGATCAGCGTGTCGAAACGCTGATCGATCTCGCATTGGCCGCCGCTGGCCACTTCATGGTGATGGCACTCGATGTTGATCCCGCAGCCGATCATGGTCTCCACCATCTCGGCGCGCAGGTCCTGATAATGATCCGTGGGCGGAACCGGGAAATAGCCTTCCTTGTAACGCGGCCGGTAGCCGAGGTTCTGGCCCTCGCGCCCCGAATTCCAGCGGCCTTCCTCGGCGTCGATGAAGTAGTAGCCCGAGTGCTGGTTCTGATCGAACCGCACGTTGTCGAAAATGAAGAACTCGGCTTCCGCGCCGAAATACGCGGTATCCGCCAGGCCGCTGTTCTTCAAATAGCTTTCGGCTTTGCGGGCAATCCAGCGCGGGTCCCGTTCATAGTGCTGGCGCGTGATGGGATCGATGACATCGCTGGTCATCACCAGCGTGCGGACCTCGCCAAACGGATCGATGAACGCGGTGCTCGCGTCCGGAATGAGCAGCATGTCGCTCTCGTTGATGGCCGCCCAACCGCGGATGCTGGATCCATCGATGCCGAAACCCTCTTCAAACGAGTCCTGGGTGAGCTGGCTGATGGGATAGGAGACGTGCTGCTGCAAACCGGGCAGGTCCGTGAAGCGCAAATCCACTTGGCGAACTTCTTTGCTTTTCGCAAACTCCAAAACTTCCTGCGGATTCATTTCTCCTCCATGGGGGAACTCTTAAAGCACAACGATTGCGAGCATAGCATACTGTTTCACTCCGGCCAGTTGACAATTCGGTTGCGGCAAGGCAAACATCGTTCGAGGTTCCATGGGCGACGATTTTGGCGACGGCGGCGATTTTGGAGACTTTGGAAACGGCGGCGATGACGGCGGTGACGACGACCAGGACGACGCCGGTCAAGACGACGGCGGTCAAGACGACGGCGACGATCAGGATAATGGCCAGCCGCCTGATGATGACGATCAGAATCAAGATGACGACGGCGGCGGCGGCAATGACGACAACGGCGACAACCTGGACGACATGTTCGCATCGAGCGACGATCTGCCGCCCGTGGATGACGATGTTTTCGGCAGCGCGTCCGATTTCCCGAACGCGGATGCATCGGATTTTGACGACGACGCCGGCGATTGGTCGGCAAATGACTATCAGCAGTCCGCCGAAAACCTCTTCGGCGATCATCCCTTCTTCGGCGACACGCTAGTCCAGCAAAAGATCGACGAAGGTTTTCAGCCGTTCGAAGACAAAGCCTTCGATCAGGGCTTTGATCAGATTGCGCCCGGGACTTCGGACACCGTCCAGTTGTTTGAGCGCGAGGGCAAGCTGGTGGCATTCGGGGTGGTATCGCAAGCCGTGCTGGAACTGCTGATGGCGCGCTATACCGGCATCGATTGGAACAATCTTGAAGTGGCCGTTCCGCAGAAGGGCGATGCCGTGCCGCCACAGCCGCTGCCGCCGGCTTTCGCGAATGTAGCTGAGCAAGACGCGGTGGATCTGCGCAAATATGTAACGCCCGTCGGAGATCAAGGCCAGACCGGCCGCTGCTCCGCGTTTGCGTGGACCCATGCCGCCGAAATGTCGCGCAACATTCTGAATCCGGATTCCCAAGGCGCCTCACCGCACCTTTCGCCCAACTTTACAATGCTCGAATTCCAGCGCATGCAGGGCGATGCGCGCGATTATCAATATGCTTACCAAGGCGGCGACGGCACCATCAGCGGTCCGGACCCGGGCGAAGTGTTGGTGGAGTATGGAACCTGCCGTCAGGAATTATGGCCGGACGATCGCCCCGCGCCGCTGAAACAGGAGGATCAACTGGAGGCCGACGCCGAGCGATACAAATTGGAAGCCGCGCCGCTGCCCATCGCGATCGACGATGTGAAAAAGGTTCTGAGCGCCGGATGCCCCGTGCACGTTTCCATGAATACCGGCGCTACCTTCTCCGATGTCGGCCGGGATGGCGTCTTCAACGCAGCTGAAGCTCCGTCGGGAAGGCACGGCCGGCATGCCATGTTGATCGTCGGCTACGTGGGGAACTTTTTTACGCTGAAGAATTCCTGGGGAACGGACTGGGGCGACAAGGGCTTTTGCTATATTCCGAAAAACGTCCTGGCCGCCTCCGATCCGGATTTTGTCGCGGTGTTGCTGAAGAAACCGGGCTAACCCGGTTGTCCGCCTTGCTGTTCCCGAAACCAATCGGCGTGATCGGCACGGTACTGCCGCAGGCGGTTAATGTCGTCGTCGATGATCTTGCGCTCGCGCGTGGGCATACGGTTAAAGCTGGCTACCTTGCCGAGCGTATCAATCACACGCTGGAGCTCACTGTCGTCATAAACCTTCTTCGCATATTGACTCTGAAGCTCATCTAATTCCGCGACGGTCTTGTCGAGCCGGAAGTTATCACCGCCGCGCGGCCAGGCCGCAGCGCGAACATGTTCCACATCGGCCTTTACGCGTTCAAACAAGCGCGCGTGCCAATGTTCTCCGTGGAAATAGGCGTCGCGGTCGGCATGAAATGAATTTTCATCCTGGCCCGGATTGCGGTCCGGAGTGGCCGCCGTCAGTGAAAACACCAGCAGACTTGCGCCGGCGATGCTAAAGAGAAACCTTCGCATGTAACATCCTCCCAACCTGTGTGACGTTCAGGCCGGGAAGATGCTTCAACTGTCAGATTGTCACGGTTACTTGCGCTCGATGCGCATGCCGTAGAACGAACGGTAAACAAAGAACAAGGAGATGGCAAGAAATATCAGCGCCAGTACGTCCGTGAATCCGGCGCTCTGATCGTGAGTTAGCGAAACCGCCAGTTCCACGGCCAGCAGCCCGAACAGCGTAGTGAACTTGATGATCGGGTTTAGCGCTACCGAGGACGTGTCCTTGAACGGATCGCCCACCGTGTCGCCCACCACCGTGGCATCGTGCAGCGGAGTACCCTTTTGCTTCAGCTCAGTCTCGACGATTTTCTTCGCGTTATCCCACGCGCCGCCCGCGTTCGCCATGAAGATGGCTTGGTACAGCCCGAACAGCGCGATCGAGATCAGGTAACCGATGAAGAAATACGGCTCGGCGAACGCAAACGCCAGCGTGGCAAAGAACACCGTCAGGAAGATGTTGAACATGCCCTTCTGCGCGTATTGCGTGCAAATCTCCACCACCTTCTTACTATCGGTCACCGATGCTTTCGTTACGCCTTCCAGCTTGATGTTGGCTTTGATGAATTCCACCGCGCGATAGGCGCCGGTTGTCACCGCTTGCATGGACGCGCCGGTAAACCAGTAAATCACCGCGCCGCCGGTAATCAAACCCAGCAGGAACGGCGCGTGCAGGATCGATAGGTTCGCCAGCAGTTCCGGCTGCAATTTGTTCGTTAGCGCCACAATAATCGAAAAAATCATGGTAGTGGCGCCCACCACGGCGGTTCCGATCAACACTGGCTTGGCGGTAGCTTTGAAGGTATTACCCGCGCCGTCGTTCTCTTCCAGATTCTCTTTGCCCTTCTCGAAGTCGGGCATGAATCCGAAGTCCTTTTGGATCTCGCCGGAAATATTGGGAATGCTTTCGATGGTCGAAAGCTCGAATACGGACTGCGCGTTGTCGGTTACCGGTCCATAAGAATCCACCGCAATCGTCACCGGGCCCATGCCGAGGAACCCGAACGCCACCAGGCCAAATGCGAACACGGCCGGAGCCACCATGAGCGCCCCGAAGCCGAAGCCGCTGATCCAAGCGCCGATCCCCATCAACGACAGCATTGCCAGCCCGAGCCAGAAGGCGCTGAAGTTACCGGCCACCAATCCGGACAGAATATTCAGCGAAGCCCCGCCTTCCTCGGAAGAAATCACCACCTCCCGCACGTGGCGGGAGTGCATGGAAGTGAAGGCCTTCACCAGTTCCGGTATGATGGCGCCGGCCAGCGTGCCGCAAGTAATCACTGAAGACAGCTTCCACCACAGCGTGGTATCGCCGCCCAGGTTCGGAATAATTACGCTCGATACCAGATAGGTTGCGGCAATCGAAACCACGGAGGTGAGCCACACCAGCGAAGTGAGCGGCGCTTCGAAGTTCATTTTGGCGACGTTGCCGTACCGGTTCTTGGCGATGGCTTCGTTAATGAAGTAGGACACCGCGGAGGAAATCACCATCACCACCCGCATCACGAAGATCCACACCAACAACTGCACCTGCACCAGCGGATCGTTCACCGCCAGAATGATGAAGGTGATCAACGCGACGCCCGTCACGCCATAGGTTTCAAAGCCGTCCGCGCTGGGCCCAACCGAATCGCCGGCGTTGTCGCCGGTGCAATCCGCGATGACGCCGGGGTTGCGCGCGTCGTCTTCTTTAATCTTGAACACGATCTTCATCAGGTCCGCGCCGATGTCGGCGATCTTGGTGAAGATGCCGCCCGCCACGCGCAATGCCGCGGCGCCCAGCGACTCGCCGATCGCAAATCCGATGAAACAGGGGCCGGCGTAATCACCAGGAATGAACAGCAAAATGAACAGCATCATCACCAGCTCGATGCTGATCAGCATCATGCCGATGCTCATGCCCGCCTTCAGCGGAATCGAATTGCAGGGATACGCTTTGCCGGTCAGGCTGGCGAACGCGGTGCGCGAGTTGGCGAACGTATTCACACGAATGCCGAACCAAGCCACGCCATAGCTGCCCGCGATGCCGATCAGGCTAAACAATAAAATGATAGGAAGGGTCACTGCCACTGATTTACCCGGCGCCGGCGCCAGCCAGCCGAAATACGCGGCGATGATGACCGCGATAAAAACCCACAACAGCAACAGAAACTTGCCCTGCGTGATGAGGTACGTCTTGCAGGTCTCATAGATTAGTTCCGAGATCTCGAGCATCGACCGATGCACCGGCAGATTGCGCAGTTGGGTATATGTAACAAACCCGAACAGAAGTCCGAGAGCGCACACCAACAGCCCCCACATCAACAAGGAGCGGCCATTTGTGCCGAGAAAAGTCGCTTGCGCCAAGTCTGGCAATACCAGGCTAGCTTCACCCCCAGGCGCCGCTTGGGCGAACGCCGGAGCCGGTAAGCTCATCAAAATCAAGGCCGCTAACAGGAGCGGCAAGATAATTAACGTGGCGCGCCGACGAGCAGGCACGCAGACGGTCAGCATTCGTTCAAATCCTCCATGAAATCTCGGAAGCCTCCCGGCAAGGGAGACGAACAGACGGGTATTACGATTCTCTAAATACCTTCGATCACCATACCGCACTGGGGGAGATGGCGCAACCTGAGAAAGCGTTGGCCGGCGGCGCGATCCGATCAAATAACTTCCAGAATCAGGCACTTAAGGTAAAGCGTCTCCGGTACTGTGAGCAAAACGGGATGGTCCTGGGCCTGCATGCGCCTTTCGAGCACCCGCAGTTTTCTTCCGGTATCGAGCGAAGCCGTTGCGACAATCTCCAGCAAGGCGGCCTCGCTCAAATGGTGCGAACACGAGCAAGTCACCAGAGCACCACCTGAACCCAGTAGTTCCAGCGCGCGCCGGTTAATCTCACGATATCCGCTGATGGCCGCTTCCAGGTTTTGGCGCGATTTGGCGAAGGCCGGGGGGTCCAGCACGACGATGTCGAAGCGGCGATGCGCCGACGCATGCCCAGCCAGCAGTTCGAATACATCTGCTTCGCGGAGCTCGATATTTCCGATACCGTTGGCCTCGCAATTCATCCGGGCCACGTTCAACGCGGATTCCGAACTGTCCACCGCTTCGACGCTTTCGCAGCGTGCCGCCAGGTGCAGTGCGAATCCGCCTGTCGATGTGAAGCAATCGAGAGCCCGGCCGCGGCCGTACCGGGCAGCCGCAATGTAGTTCTCCCGCTGGTCCAAGAAAATCCCAGTCTTCTGCCCGTGCAACAAGTCCGCATGGAGTGTTAGGCAATTCATTCGAATGGATACTGTCTCAGGAACTTCGCCCGCCAGCACGCCCGATTGCAAGGGCAGGGCTTCCCGTTTGCGAACCGCCACATCGTTTCGCTCGGCTATGCCTTTTGGCGCGAAGAGCTCCTCCAGACAGCTCACGATCTCCGCCTTGGCGCCATCCATGCCTTGATCCAGAGTCTGGAGGGTGAAATAGTCGCCGTAACGGTCGACCACCAGGCCAGGCAACTGGTCGCCTTCTCCGTGAACCA
This sequence comes from Bryobacterales bacterium, assembly GCA_963761265.1. Taxonomy (GTDB): domain Bacteria; phylum Acidobacteriota; class Terriglobia; order Bryobacterales; family Bryobacteraceae; genus Palsa-89. The sequence goes on along the minus strand of CAVXGM010000033.1, from coordinate 271,740 downwards.
GGCGATACGCCTCCGAATCCGTCACCACGCGCTTGCGATGAGCTTCCGCCGCGGTGATTCGGCGCACATAGAACGCCCGGTCAATCGTCTCTACCCGATCGGAAAGCATCCGCAGCGAGATTTGCGAGGAATCACTGTAATGGGCCGTTCCGAGCGCGGCGCCGCTCGGGTCTACTGCGACCACGGCTTCACCCGCGGCCGCCTGACCGCGATCCAGAATGTCGCTTGAGAAAATCCAAGGGTGTCCCGACGCGACGCGGTTGGCCCCTTTACGGTTAACCCGGACGGTGTGCAAGTTTTAGTCTAGTCGGATCCGAGGTTCAGATCTCGGGATAAAACTCGAAGAACGCGTCGAGCGATTGCATCAACTGCTTCCGAATTTCGTCCTCCCCGCCCTCCAGAAGATGCATGGTCACTTGCGCTTTCTTTCCGCTCTTCAGGGTGACCTCCGCGTCCCCGACTTTTTCGAGTTCGTCCGCGGGAAGCAGACGCATACCGTAGATGAGCGCGAGTTTGGCCATGCCTCATTCTAGCTGCACGCGGCGTGGCAGCCGAACTGCCGACCTGTCCAAGCGCAGCTGCTTCGCCTGTGAGCACCACGAGTGCTCGCAGGTGACGGCCGCGCTGCGAGGTTCTGGTAGGGACGGGCAGATTCGAACTGCCGACCTGTCGCTTAGGAGGCGACCGCTCTATCCATCTGAGCTACGTCCCCGCATACTGTCACTATTGATTCTAAAATACTTCGACGGCTGGGTCTGCCAATGCGCTTTACAGCAACTTGTCGAGAGTAATCGGCAGGTCCCGAACGCGCTTCCCCGTGGCGTTGAAGACTGCGTTCGCAATGGCCGCGGCTACGCCTGTGATGCCGAGTTCGCCGATGCCGCGAGCGCCCAGAGGCGCATGTGGGTCGGGTATGCCGGTAAACATGATTTCGATCCGCGGAACATCCAGATTGACCGGCACGTGATACTCCGCGAGCGACGGATTCATGATTCTGCCCCGGCGCTCGTCGAATAGAGTCTCTTCGGTCAAAGCCATCCCGATCCCCATCACGATTCCACCGCGCAACTGGCTGGCGGCGGTTTTTGGATTGATGATCGTCCCGCAATCGAATGAGCCGAGCCACCTGGATACGCGCACTTCACCGGTCTCTTCATGGACCCGGACTTCGCAAAACTGCGCGCCGTAGGATGCCATGGAATATTTCATCATCTCCATGGGCGGGCCGGACGATGTTTCAGCCTCCACCGAGGCCTGCCCAGCCTTCTGCAGGATGGCAGCATAAAGTCTCGCCGCGCGTCTTATCTCCAGAGCGAAAGAGTCCACCGTCACGGGCTTCCACTTCCTCGTATTTCGCGCCCTTCAACGGCGAATCGGAACGCTTCTGCGCCATCTTCAATAGTTCCCGGTGAACTTCCTCCACGGCTGCACGGACCGCCGCGAAGGTAGTCGCGGTCTGATTGGATCCACCCGCCATCATCGGGGTATCGGGCAAGCTGGAATCCCCATATTGAAAAGTAACGCGATGGAGCGGCAAACCGAGCCGATCGGCGGCATGCTGAATCTGCACCGTGGCGGTTCCCATTCCCATTTCACTCGCAGGCGCCTGCACAATCGCGGACCCGTCCGCGCAGATCCGCACACGAGCCTTCGCTGGAAAACGGAGGAAAGGATAATACGCCGTAGCGACCCCTTGACCGACCAGCCATTTTCCGTCCCTTTGCGACTGCGGCCGAGGATTGCGCCCATACCATCCGAACTTCTCCGCTCCGCTTCGATACGCCTCCGTCAGGTGCCGGCTGGAGAACTCGGTGTCCTTGGTGGGATCTTTTTCAGGCTCGTTGATTCTGCCGAAGTTCGATCGGATCCATCCCCAATTCGTGCGCGAGTTCGTCCATGGCCGATTCGAGAGCGAACGTGCCGATCGATTCGCCCGGAGCGCGCATCCATGTGTTGGCGACAGTGTCCAAATAAACAACCTTTTGTCCCACATACAGATTCGGCGACGAATAAAGATGCCGCGGCGGAAATGTGCACTGCTCGGCGTAGCGCCCGCTTGCAATCGTTGCCGTCAGCCCCGTGTGTATCAGAGCCGTCAGCTTGCCGTCCTTCCGCGCTCCCAGAGCGACATGCTGTTCCGACAGCGTGCGGCCGCCGATCATTCGAAAAGTCCCTTCGCGCGACAACACCATCTTTACCGGACGATTTACCACCTTTGCGGCCGCCACGCAAAGCGGAGTATTGCTCCAGCCGATCTTCCCGCCGAAGCCGCCGCCCAGGAATGGCGCGACCACCTGAACATCTTCCACTTTGAGGTCAAAAATATGGGCCAATGTATGAGCGGTCAGATTTACGGATTGCGTGGCATCGAAAACCGACTACCCCGCCGTTCTCGTCCCACACGGCGATGGTTGCATGCGGCTCAATCGCGTTGTGGTTGTAGCGCGGAGTGCGGTAAATGTGACCGACGCTCACGTCCGCTTCAGCGAAACGCTTTGTTGCCGTCGCCGATCTTGATTTCCGGCGGTTCGCCCAGGATGTCCTTTGGCACAAAAGCCCTGGCCTTGGCATCTTCGAACGATACCTCCGGCGTTTCGATTTCATACTCGACCGAGACCAGCGACGCGGCGTGCTCCGCCTTTTCCAATGTTTCCGCGACGACGATGGCCACCGGTTCCCCGTCCCAATGCACCTCGGCATTTTGCATGATCGGAAGATCGCTCAGCGCAAAACCTTTGCCGATGTTGTGGAAGTCCACGATGGGAGGAGCTTTCATCCTGGGTATGTTTTGGTGCGTGATGACGGCCAGCACGCCCGGCGCCTGTTTCGCCGTTCCGGAATCGATCTTGCGAATTTTCCCTTTCGCGATCGTGCTGTACACCGGCACCGCATACGCCATGTTCTCGATCTGGAATTCGGCGGTGAAGCGCGCCTCGCCTTGCACCTTGGCCTGAGCATCGACGCGGTCAAGAGGCTGCCCCACATAATCCTGATGCTGAATCAGCGGGTCTACCTTCTTGTCGGGAAGAGCCTTCGCAATCGTCTCCATGATGCTCTCGATCACCTCTGCATCACGGTCATCGAACACCTCCTGCTTCCGCCAATTCGGTCAACACGCTCACGATCGTTCGCTTTGCTAATTCAATTTTGAAATTGTTATGGCCATATCCCCGAGCACCTGACAGCTCTGCTTCCGCCGCGCGCTCAAAAGTCTCCGCGATTGGCTTTCGCGCCGAGCAGCGTCCTTCTCCGCTGTATAAGCCCGCCAGGGCTTATGAGCAACGCCTCCCAATGCAATACGGACGCTTCCGTGATGGTACCGGCGCCGGTTTCGAGCGCCGCCGCCACACTCACCAGTGCGAAAGCGTAGCTGGCCCGGTCACGGACTTTCCGATACCGCGAGTTTTTCGCGAATGCCAGCGGCGGAAGGTGAATCGCGGTGATCAGTTCGTCCGCTCTCAGACTCGTCTCCACGTGCGGCGTGTCTCCGGGCAGACGATGAAAATCGTTGAAAGGGATGGCGCGTTCGCCGCGCGCACTTTGGACCTGAACTGTGGCATCAAGCGCCGCCAAAGCGACACACATGTCGGACGGATGCGTGGCGATACAACTTTCGGAGGCGCCCAGAATCGCGTGCATGCGATTGAAATCCGCCAATTGCATCGCACCCCGAGCCCGGTGTCCGTTTGTTGCAGCGCGCCGTTGAATCGTAGAAGTAGTGACACCGTGTGCGCTGCATTAAGTTGCCGCCGGTAGTCGCCATGTTTCTGATCTGTCCGGATGCTCCAAATAAAATGGCCTGTGACAATACCGGGTAACGTTCCCGAACCAAGCGGTGGTTTGCCACGGCGCTGTTCCTAACCGCTGCGCCAATAGCAAGTCCGCCGCCGGCAAGTTCGCCGATTCCACCCTGAACCCCATCGCCCGACAGTTGCGTAACATCAATTACGGCATCCGGCTGCTCAATGTTTTCACGCATAAGGTCCACGAGGTTCGTACCTCCGCCCAGAAATTTCGTGTGGGCGTTCCCGGCGATCAGTCCGATGGCCGCCTCCACCGTCTCTGCTCGCGAATAGGCAAAGTTCTTCATCGCGCCACCTCGGAGTCCAGTACTTCACGGATGGCGTCACAGATGCCCACGTAAGCGCCGCAGCGGCATAGATTACCGCTCATTCGTTCCTTGATTTCTTCGTCCGAGAGCTCCATCAGCAGAAGCGGAAACATCCTTTGTTACAGCGCTCGGCGAACCGTCTTGAAACTCTCGAATCATCCCGATGGCCGAACAGATCTGTCCGGGCGTACAGTATCCACATTGAAATCCATCTTGCTCGATAAACGCGGCCTGCACTGGATCCAGCATCCCGTCTGCGCCCAGTCCCTCGACCGTCGTAATCTCCGCTCCTTCGTACTGAACGGCAAGTCCCAAGCACGAAAGGATCCGTTCGCCGTTCGCTAAAACTGTGCAGGCTCCGCAGGCGCCCTTGATTGCAGCCCTTTTTGGTGCCGGTGAGCCCCAGGTACTCGCGCAACGCGTCCAGCAGAGAAACTCGCGGCTCAATTCGTAAAGCGTGGGCCGCGCCATTGATCTGTAACGTAATCTCAATTGTTGAAGACGGAGACGCCGTCTCCGGCAGTTCAATCACAGATTTCAGTTCAGCCATAATCTCCCTTCCTGCACTATTCCTCTTCGATTGGATTGCCGTCGCGAGGCATTAGTTTCGGTCTAAGATATGGCAATAGACCCGCGAATGCGGCCGGGTCTGTCACGTCCCGAACCGCGGCTAATCTGAATGGTCTGAGGTATCCCGTTCCCGAAACATGTTCATGCTTCGGGTCTAGAATGACAGTTCATTGCACCACCATGATGGGCGCTTGCCAGAAGGCGGCCTTCTGTCCCATTGGATCCAGCACCGTGACCTGGCAGTTGTACTCACCCGGCGGAAGCTTATCCAGAGAAAGATCGAAGCGCAGCGGCAACGTCTTCAAATGACTGGCCAGCGCGTCAGCCACGGAACGCGGCGGGGTTTCGAAGACTTTCGATTGACCCTTGTAAAAGGTCACAAAAGCCACCATCGGTTGAGTGCTCGTGACGCCGGGCTCATAGGCTTGCAGGTAAACGTACATCTGGCGGCTCTTGCTGAATACGCGCGTCACGCTCGGAATCAGCTTCTCGCCATTCTGGACCAGCGGGTTGGTTGTCTCGGCTTGATCCTTGCTCTTGAGAGCATTGTAGACGGCTTCCTTCAGGTCTACGCGCTGGCTGCTCAACACCACGGAGCTGACGGGAATACGCTTCACTTCTTTGTTCAGATTCGGGATCACGAACGTGGTTTCGTAGGTTCCGATGCGGCCCGTTTCGGCGTCGCGCGCGAGCAGTTTGATCTTGTACTTGCCGGGCAGCAGCGTGAAGCCCGTGACATATTCGATCGGCTGCTTTCGCTAGCTTGGCCGCGCGTCTCGTCGCTCAGCTTGATATCCACCTTATCGCGCACGTTTTGAATGGTGCTGCCGTAATCGTCCTTCATTTCGCCGATGAAATCGATCAAGGTCCGTTCGGCGCCGCCCTTTTCGCGCCAGCGCCAGCTCGCGGCCCGGAATCTTGACCACCACCGGGACGAAATATTCGGCGCGGTTCAACTGGAAGTAATCGATCTCCATCGCGATGGTCAGCTCCGTGATCGGATCGCCCAGCATCAGCGCGTCTTCGAGCTGCCGTTCCTTTTCGGCTGCGCGTGAATTTGCCGAAAGTCTTGCCGGCGAAATAGCCCTGGCGATAATCGAGCGACGCGGTGAGGCCGTTCGTCAGCGAAATCTTGATGCGGCGAAATTTGCCATCCAGATTGGTGTTGGTCGTGTAGTAGCCCAGGATGTAGTAACTGGAAACGCTCTTCTGCGCCTGAACGATTCCCGTCGAGAGATCGTTGTTGTCGAGCAGAGCCTTGCCTCCGGTGTCGGAGGCCAGAGCATACAACGTGTCCTGCGATTGCTGGAAATCGAGTGGTCATCGCCAGCGCGGCGCCGCCGGTGTACATGCCCCGGCCGCCGGGCGACCCCTGGGTCGCATCGCCGATGGGCGCATGCCGCCACCAAGCCGCGCGCGTCGACCGGCCAGAATGAAACTCCGGCGCGGATGGCTTCGTTGATGGTGGCGTGCAATTGCGCCTGATTATTCAGCCATTGAGCTGCAGGCCGCTCGCGAAATACAGCACCGACTTTTTCTCGCTGAGCTGCCCCAGCATTTTGGCCGCGGTCTGCAACGCCGAAAGCTGGCGGTTGGTATTGAAGATGTTGAATTCGCTGTCGTCCTGCCCGAAGGCCGCGCCGGTATCGGGCGTGCTGTCGTCGGCTGCTGGTTTCATCGAAACCCTGAGCCTCGCCGACGATCATGGTTTCCAGGATGCTATCCAGGCGATCGCGATCGTCCGTGAAATCGGACATCACGCGAACGGCGCCGCCTTCAAATCTCATCAGCGCCACGCGATCCGCCGGCGTCATCTGGGTTCGGATAAACTTCTCCGCCGCAGTGACGGCGCGCAACTGATCGGGCGGCGGCATGGCAGTCATGTCGAAGTAAAGGACCAGCAGGCGGCGGTTCTGGTAGCGGAGATCGCCGGGCTTTTCCGCGGCAATTTGCGCTTCCGGAAGCTTTTTCAAGGGCACGCGGTGCGGCCGCCAGCGCAGGCTCCGCTACCACTGCGTCGGGCATCTTCTGATATTCGAAGAAACGGATGGCTTGCTCGGCGCCGTCTTCGGTGACCGTGAAGTCCTTGGCGTTTAGCCCCGTCGACGGGCTTGCCGCTCTTGTCTTTCACGTTCACCGTCTCGATCACCAATTGGCTGCTGGTGGAGAACGTGGCCGGGGTTTCGCCGCCGGCGGGCGCGTTCTCGCCGATCTGCTGAGCATAAGACGGCAGCCCGGCTCCAAGCCCGAACAAAAGAAGAGCAACTGTGGCGCGAATCATCTTTAAAACCTCAGTATGAAGCCTGTCGTCAAACTGCGCATGGGGTTGGCCGTGATCGGAAGCCCAAATTGGGGATTGCCGAAGGTGGTGTTCCAACTCGGGAAGGTGACGTGATTGAGCGGATTGGTGGAATCGATCCGCAGGTCGCCACTCAGCCGGTCGCTCAATCGGAAGGTGCGCCCGGCCGAGGCGTTCAGAGAAAACTGGAAGGGGCCGGTGATGGAATCGCGTCCCGCGTTGCCAAATTGGCCGGCCGGTGGCGCGGCATACGCGGCCGGGTTGAGCGACAAGTCCGGGCGGCGCGGCGTACACGGAAGCGCCGGTATACTCCGGACGCAGCGCATTCGGTGATGCCGGTGCCCTCTTCGGGCGCCAAATAGCTTGGCGTGAGAGGTAGTCCCGATGCCGGCGGAGATGGTGCTGCTGAGCAGCCAACCTTTGAACAGCGCGCCGCGCCATCCGTTGAGCAGCGTTCCTCCCGCCACTCCCATGCCGGTGGTGTATTGAATGGTCGAGGTCAAAAGATGCCGCTGATCGAACGTGGAGAGACCGCGTTCAGCGCTCAGGTCCAGCCAATTCTGCGCGACCAGCAGATTGCGCGGGCCGGACGCCGCGGCGGCGCCTGGAGCAGCGGACGCCACCGGCGTACTCCCGGAAGCTCCCACGCCTCCCAGGACTGCGTCATCGTCGATGGCCTTCGCGAAGGTGTACTCTACAGTTGCCGTGAACCCGCTGTGCAGGCGGCGGCGCAGCTGGATGGAGCCGGCTTCGCGTGTCGAATTGCCGTTCGATGTCACGTACTCGTAGCCGGCAGGGCAGGCCGGACAAGGATTGATCGCTCCCGCAGGATAGGTGTTTGGCAGAAATTCCTGCGTTCCGTGGGTTCCTTTGATGCCGATATAGGTGGCGGTCATTTGCAGCGATCCGGGCAGATCGCGTTGAATGGAGACCTGCCAGTCCTGCGCGTAGCCTGGGCGAAAGTTCGGATCGATGCCAAAGGTATTGGGCGTGGTGGCGGGGGGCGCATTGAACCCATTGGCCAGCGTCAGTGGATTCGCGGGGGTGTTCTGGACACTCAGGCTTTTCGACAGCGGGAACTGCTGCGACATCGACGTGGCCAGCGTCTCGTACACCGATGTGTCGTAGTACACGCCGTAGCCGGCGCGGACCACCAGCGAAGATGCGGGCAGCGGCCGCCAGGCAATGGCAACGCGCGGTTGGAAGGCGCGCTTGTCGGGATGGATCAACGAATCCGGATAATGCTGGCTGGTCAATAATCCAATAGGATCGTTCGCTACCACCGGAGCTTCGTTGGCGAACCCGGGAACAACGTCCAGATTTACCAGGCGTCCATAGAGCTCGGTGAGCGGCGTAGCGTATTCCCATCGAATCCCGGCGTTCAGCGTGAAAGCCGAACTGATGCGCCAGTCGTCGTTGAAAAAGGCGTCATACAGGTTTCCGCGGAAATATTTATCGGCATTGCCGAATGCGACGTACGCTGCGTCGGGAATGCCCAAAAGAAAATCGGCCAGATCCGATCCAGTGGCGGCGCCGGTAAATGTAAACGACCCGCGGCCCGCGCTTTGCCCGAGCACATTGAACTGCTGCTTCTTGAAGTCGCCTCCGAACTGGAAATTGTGGCGGCCATGATTCCAGAAGAAAGACGCGGAAGCGGCGTTGGTCTCATTGTGGTTGCTAGCCTGCTCTGAATCCGAGAGGCCTTGAATGCTGACGAAATTGAGATTGGGCGGTCCCCAATCCAGGGGACTTTGATCGTTGCCGGTGATGCCCGCCAAGCCCGAGACATTCTCGCGATTCTGAAAATATGGCGTGAGGTTCATGGAGTACCGGCTGAACTGATAGCTGAAAGTCCCAAACAAGCCCTGCCCCAGCCGGTGAAACCAGGTGACCGTGTTGGTGAGTCCGAAGCTATCGCTGGTGTCCAGGAAGCCGAAAACACTGGGATTCGTCTGGCGCGTGCTCTGAAACGCGAAGTTGCCGAAGAGCTGATTGCTGCGATTGATGGATTTGTTCCAGCGGGATTGCAAACTGTCCTGATGGGTGGCGCCCACCAGGGGAACCTGATAATTGTACGCCCCGGTAGTGGCGAAATTGGGCAGAGGATAAAGATTCAGCAGACTTGCGGCCTGAGGGCTGATCAGGCTCTTGGGAATGATATTGCCTGCAAACGGGGCGCCGGTAACTGGATTGACAATCGGGTTGAGCAGGCTGGAGAGGTCGCCCGCGCGCTCGGCAGCCGTCGGCATCAGTGCCGTGCCGATGGTGTCGTTTCGGTTACGAGTCCATTGATATCCGACGAAAAAGTTGGGGCCATTCCGGAGCAGGTGCGGAATCTTCAACGGCCCGCCGAAATAGACCGAACCGGTGAGATGGTTGTAACCAGGCTTGGCGGTGTTCTGGCCGGTTATGGAAAACTGGCGCGCGTCCCAGATGGAATTATCGACGAAAATTCCCAGGCCGCCGTTGTAGAGCGATCGCGACCCGTTGCGATTGTTGCCGAAAGCCGGGAACAACGCGAATGGCGAGCTGGCGCCGTTGTTCTGGCTGCCATTGATCAGCACGCCATCGGCGGCGCGTTGCTCCAGTTCATCGCGCGCGGGTTCTTCCTTGGCCTTCGCACTCGCTCCGGGCTTTTCGGGCTCGGCTGGCGTGCTCGCCGCGGGCGCGACGGCCGCTGGAGGCGGAGCGGCCGGCTGAGCTTCCGCGTGGATCTGATCCAGCGGCAGCATCTTCAGCTCCCAGGTTGTGGGATTTGTTTGCCGCCCGACGGTGATGTCGCCTTTTAGTGGGGAAAAGCCGAGCATGTCCACTTGAATGGTCCAGACTCCGTCGGTCAAATCCGGAAACGAGTATGCACCTTGCGGATCGGTGACCGCCGTGAATTTCTTTTCGCCTTGCGTAGCGGTGACCGTGGCTCCTGGAACGGGCAGCCCACCGAATGTGACAAGCCCGCGCTGCTCGGACGCAAGTAGATTGAAGACAATCAATCCGACGGCAACCAGAATCCGAATCAGTCGGCGAGTCATAAAGCGAGTACGTTAGTTCTCCGAAGGCCGTTCCACGTGATCGATGACCATCATTTCCACGGGGCCTTTTTGTGATTCCAGTTTCAGTCCGAGCTGCTCCTGGATCGCAGTGAATAGGTATGGACGGTCGAGGTCGGGGTTTGGTACCGCTGCGATCCCTGGTACTGCTGCGCCGGGAGGTGCCTCGGATTGCGCCTGCTCCGGCTTGTATCGCAGATCGAAATTGTACTTGCCAGTGAGACCGGTCTTATCCAGCACGACGCGGCCGGTCAAACTCGAGAGCGGGTTGATGAACTGCGCCACCGTGATACTGTCGCCGGCGATGCGGCCCGGAAGCACAAAGGTGCCGCCGCAAAACGGTAGCGATCGTTTGCTTCGCTCGCCACCTGAACCGCAATCCCCAGCGTCTTGGAGCTTTCCGGCCTTCGCGATCACTAGCGCGTAAACCGGCTCTTCCTTTGTTTCGTGGTGGAACTTGAGCTTCAGCCGGTCTTCGAAAAGCGGTTGAAGCATAGAGTACGTGGCTGCAAAATCCGGATCACCCTCTGCCTTCGCCTCGATGTCGTATCGCTCCTCGGCCAGCCAGGCCGGTGCTCCGGAAATCTGAAAGTCCTTGATGCGATATGCCAGTTCGATGAGTTGAAGCAGCGGAGCATTCCTGGCGGTAAATCGTCCGCCAGGGTAAGGACTCACCATCGTGCCGCGATTCTCGGACTTGTTGAGCTTGATGGATGCCACCTGGAATTCCGGCCGCGGTGCAGGAGTCTGCGCAAACGCGTGGCAAGCGCCGAGCGTCAGAGCGGCGATCGCCAAGGCTCGGGGCATCGCTAGTTCTCCGAGGGATGCTCGATGTGATCGACGACCATAATGTCCACCGGAGCCTTCTGCGATTCCAATTTCAAGCCGAGTTGTTCCTGCAGGGCGGTGAAAAGAGAAGGGCCATTGGGATCCACCGGCGGCAGCGCGGGCCCCGGCACACCACCTGGCAGCGGAGGTAGCGGACCTCCGGGGAATTGCCCCTGGTCCGGCGTGTACTGCAGGTCGATGTCGTATTTTCCGGTGAGATCAGTCTTATCCACTACAATCCGGCCGGTGAACCGCGAAAGGATATCCAGGAACTGCGCCATGGCCACTTTTTGACCGGAGATATGGCCCGGAAACATGAAGAGCCCGCCGCAAGGTTTTGGAAGGGGCTTGCCAGGCTCGGGCAGAGCCGGGGGACCTTGGGGCGGCGGACCGCACATCGCCCTCAGCCTGATGGAGCTTTCCAGCCTTGGCAACTCCGAGCGCATAAACCGGCATCTCCTTGGTCTCGTGGTGGAATTTGAGCTGGAGCCGGTCTTCGAGCAGTTTCTGGAGCATCGGGAGCATTTGGTCGAAAGGCGGATTTCCTTCGGCCTTGGCCTCGATATCGTAGCGCTCCGACGCCAGCCAGGGCGGCGCCCCAGACAACTGAAAGTCCTTGAGGCGATAGGCCAGCGTGATCAGCTCCTTCAGAGGGGCATTGGTGACGGTTAACCGGCCGCCGGGCGAAGGCCTGATCATAATAAGGCGATCCCCGGACTTGTTGAGCTTGATGGACGCCACCTCGAATTCCGGCCGCGCCGCGGGCGTTTGGGCAAAGGCGTGGCAGGAACCTAGCAAAATACTCGCCGCTGCCATGGCTCGAAGCATCGCTATTTTGTTCCTTCTAGAATACCGCGCGGCATTAGCACGATAAAGCCCGCAGAGCAGACGGGCTGGTTTGTTCGATTTGTTGGGATTTCGCTTCGCATCCATGTGCATTTCTGGAACACATGTGGTCTTGAGAGCACTGATTTTCCCCAATGGCCTTTCCATGAAATCCCTTTCCTGCGTCACCAATGACGAGAATATAGAGGAGGCCGGCGGCAGCGAACCGGCCCTTCTTGACATGCCTCGGCCAGTTGGTTACGCTCAAGGCCGGAGAAGTACGTTCTGTCGCTCGGCCATAGCCGCGCGGTTAGTGCCGGCTCGCATGCTCACCACCGATATTCTGTCCTGGAAACAGCTCTCGCAGCGCCAGCAGAAGCCTGTCCATCTGATTCTTTTCATTACCGATCACTGCAACGCGAAGTGCGGCACCTGCTTTTATTGGCAGAACCTGAATCAGGGCGAGGCGCTCCAACCCGACCACATCCAGAAGATCTCGGAAGCCATGGGCGAGCTGGTGTGGCTGGACATCTCGGGCGGTGAGCCGTTCCTGCGCAAGGACATCGACCAGATTTGCCATCGCTTCCTCGATCACAACCAGGCCAAGTTCATCAACATTCCCACCAACGCGCTGCAGACCGACGTCATCCGCAAATCGGTGGAGGGAATCCTGGCGAATCCCAACAAATTCCGGCTGAACATCGCCATTTCGCTGGACGGCATCGGCGAAGTTCACGATCGCATCCGCGGCGTTCCCGGCAATTACAAGCGCGCCCTGGCCACCATGGAGGCGCTGCGGGAAATCCGCACGCGCGACAAGCGCCTGTCGCTGAGCGTGGTCTCCACCGTGATGAGCAGCAACATCGAGGACATCAAGCAACTGCTGCACCTGGGCGTTACCGATTGGGACCTGGATTATCATTCGCTCAACATCCTGCGCGGCAAATGGATGGATCCCACGCTCTCGGCGCCCACGCCCGAGCAATACGCCGAAGTTTCGAAGCTCCAGTTACAGCTCTGCCGCCGTTATTTTCACGGCCGCTGGGGAGGCATCGGCGGATGGACCGCCACGGTCGGCCGCTTCATGCTGAACCGCTACTACATGCAGGAAATGCAGGGGCATCCGAAGAACATCTCCTGCAATGCGGGCGACGTGAGCTGCGTCATCGACGCCAACGGCGACGTTTCGTTCTGCGAGCTGCTCAAGCCGGTGGGGAATCTCAAAGCCTATAATTGGGATTTCAACCGTCTGTGGCACGACTTTCAGGCGACCCAGCTTCGCCAGAAGGTCCAGAGCGGTTGCCACTGCACACACGAATGCTTCCAGACCAAAAACCTCATCTTCTCTCCCTGGCGCCTGGTCTGAAGATTGGCGTAGAGAAGGCCGCCGCGCGTGTTTAAACCGAAATTTCGGAAGCTGATCCAGCCCCTGGTTCCCGCGTTCGTGCTGCGCTGGATCGATCCGTTTCATACCGAGCTGCTGGAACACCTGACCGAAGCCGCCCGCCAATTGCCGCCTGGCGCTCATGTGCTGGACGCCGGAGCGGGCGAATGTCCGCACGCTCCGCTGTTCGCGCACACCCGCTACGTCCGCCTGGACCGCGGCATCGGCGACAAGGCCTGGGATTATTCGAAAATCGAAGTCCTGGGCGATATTTCCGCGCTGCCGTTTTGCGACAATGCGTTCGACGCGGTGATCAACATCCAGGTGCTGGAGCACTTGAAGGAGCCGAGCATCGGCATCAATGAAATGGCCCGCGTGCTCAAGCCGGGCGGCCAATTGATCCTCACCACCGTGCAGTGCTGGGAGATCCATCAGCATCCCAACGATTTTTTCCGCTACACGCGCTACGGCCTGACGTACCTGTTCGACAAAGCGGGCTTAGAGAGCCGCGTGGAAGCTCTGGGCGGCCTGTTCTGGCTGATTGGCTTCCGCCTGATGGCGATTTTAGGTTTCTTCCAGCGAAGCTGGCGTTGGCTGATTTTCGTAGTACTGGCGCCAATTTTCGGCTTCGCGATTCCGGTGGTCTGCTATTTTCTGGATCCGGTGGATCGCCGCCGCGACTACACGCTCGGCTATTTCTGCTGGTGTAAAAAGCCCTGACGCGAAAGCCGTGACCACTTCATTGATCATCATCACTTGGAATCGCGCCGGCGCTGCTGCAACGAACGCTCGCAGGGGTTTCGCGACAATCTCGTAAAATCGACGAGATCATCGTGGTCGACAACGGGCCAACTCGCGACACCGAGCAAGTGGTTTCCGCCTCCACGGCGCGCTATGTCGCCGAACCGCGGCGCGGATACGGATACGCCCGCAATCGCGGCCTGGCCGAAGCGCGTGGAGCCGTGATCTATTTCCTGGACGACGATTGTGTGCCGGAGCCCGATTGGTCGGACGTCCTGTGGAACGTTCTGGACTCAGGCGATGCCGACCTCGCCAGCGGCTCCCGCGCTCCGGGCCAGCCCGGTCTTGCCGCTCGCCTGGAATATCTCTCCACCGATGGTCCCGTGTTATCGCCAGGTCTTGCGGCCGGCCCAGCGCGCCATCTGTCGACTTCGAATCTGATTCTGCGGCGCGAGGTGATAGAGAAAGTCGGCTGCTTCGACACCACGCTCACCATGTGCGAGGATCGCGATTTCACCACCCGCGCGCGCAAGCTCGGCTTCCGCCTGCGCTACGAACCCAAGGCGCGCGTAACGCACTACCCCGCCATTCACGGCCTTTCCGATTACCTGGGAAAAATGCGCCACTACGGAACCGGAACGTCCCAATATTTCCGCCGGTGGAGCGAGGAAGAACCCATGGCGCGCGTGTTCCCTGCCAGTCCCGCGCTGCGTTTGCTTTTACTGCCCGCGCTCTCCGCGGCAGGCACTGCCTATCTGGTGGCGCGCAATCTGCCGCAATGCCCCGATGCGCTGCCGCTCAGCCCGTTGCTTTTCGTCGGACAAGTCTGGTGGCAATGGGGCGGATACGAAGCCATGAAAATGGAGCGGCAGGCTTGCTGAACCGCAAAGTGGTCGCGCTCGGCCGAAAGCTGATCCCGCGTTTCGTGCTGGATCAGATCAATCCGTTCGACCGTTTCGTCATCAATGCCGTCCGCGAATTCTCCGCGAAGCTTCCGGCCAATTCGTTGGTGCTGGACGCGGGCGCGGGCGAAGCCCAATACCGGCCCGACGTCGCACGCGCCGGTCATCAATATCGCGCCATCGATCTGGGGGTGGGCGAAGGCGACTGGAACTACGGCAAAATCGATGCCTGGGCTCGCGTGGAAGCGCTGCCCTTTCCCGCCCACACATTCGATGGCATGTTGAGCGTCGCGGTCCTGGAACACACGCCGTTCCCGCGCCAGACCCTGCATGAAATGGCTCGCGCTTTGAAACCCGGCGGGCAACTGATGATCATCGTGCCCACCATGTGGGAAGAACATCAGATGCCGCACGATTATTACCGCTTCACTCGCTATGGCGCGCAGAATCTTCTGGAAGAAGCTGGATTCGCGGTGGATCAGGTTCGCCCGCTAGGCGGCTACTTCTGGTTCATGGGCCGCAAATTCATCGACGTCCTGGAATTTTTCGAACGCGGCGCGCGCGTCCTGCTCTGGCCGTTTCTCGCGGTGCCGTTCGGCTTCCTGTTGCCCATCCTCTGCACGCATCTGGATTGGCTGGATCGCGACAAATATTACACCATCGGGCAGCTCTGCTTCTGCCGCCGCGTCCGCGAACCGGGTACCGATGAGGGACCTGGCATACTGCCCTGATTCGCGCTAGCCAATCCCAGGAACGGACAGTGCGGTTTCGGAAATCGGCCTGTTTCAAGCCAAGACTTGGGTCGAAGAATTGCATTCACGACCAAGCTATGTCCCGACTCCAACGCATGCGTGAAGTCTTATCCAAGCCGCTGACCGCCGCTGATCTGGACCTCAAAGCGACTCACGGTTGGAAACCAGTAGCTGTAATTTGGGAACGGCAAATGGGTGATGACGAACCACCCATTGCCGATATCGCCGAACCGGTGCCCTATGGGCTCAAGATCGCCGAGGATTGTGTGGCCCTGGAACAGGACGTGCAGGAACGCGAAGCTTTGCTCGTCATGCTGGAAATGATTATCCAGGACAAGCCGCTTTCAGAAACCGCCGAAGAGCTGAACCGGCGCGGCTTTCGCACCCGCCTGAATTCCAAATGGACGCCAGGCACGGTGTTCGATATGCTGCCGCGGCTGATCGAAGTTGGTCCGCGAGTTTTTAGTACCGAAGAGTGGGTGGTTCGCCGGGGGAAACTTATGAACGTGGGGTGAGCACGCTTTCGTAGAATGCGTGTAGCCGGGTTCGATATTCTGGTCCGGCAGTTTCCAGAATGTCGTTGTGTCCCGCTCCTGGGATGATCCAAAATGTCTTCGATCCTTGCGCGGCGGCGAAAAGCTCCTGTCCCAGGCGCAACGGAACCACTTCGTCTCGGTCGCCGTGGATGAAGAGCTTCGGCACGCGAATCCAGCGCATCTTGGGAAGCGAGTTAAAACTTCGGATCAACAAAGGTCCGAGGTAAGGAACCACCGTGGCCGCGACATCGGCGGCCGATGTGAACGGCGCTTCCAGGATCAGCCCCGCGCACGGCCGGCGCGATGCCAAATCAATCGCGACCGCCGTTCCCAGTGACTCGCCATGCAAGATGATCCGCTCGGCCCGATAGCCTTTGCCGAGCAAGTAGATGAAGCCGGCTTCGCTATCTCGATACAGGCCCTGTTCGCTCGGATGCCCGCCACTTTTGCCATAGCCGCGATAATCCAGCATCAAGACCGAAGATCCGGCCGCCACGATTTCCTGGATGTGCGCCGCGCGGTTCGTGATGTTGCCCGCATTGCCGTGGAGGAACAGCGTTACCAGCGGTGAATCGCCGCGTTGCACCCACCAGCCGTGAATCTTTACTCCGTCCGACGTTTCCATCCAGGCATCGGACGCTCCCACCTGCCGCTGCGCATCCCAATTGCCTTGGGGATATTTCGAAGGATAGTAGACCTCCCGGTTGGCCAAATAGTAAAGCATCGCGATGATGCAAACTACCGCGATTGCGATGCCAACCGGAATCGGCACGCGCACCGTTCACCGTGGGACCGGCGCGGTCGTTTCGCAGAATAGCCCCGTCCTTCATCACGAAAATCACGCTTTGCGTCAGCTTGATGTCCTCCAGCGGATTGCCCGGCACAGCGACGATATCCGCAAGCATTCCAGGTTTCAGCGCGCCGATTTTGTCTTGCAACCCCAGCAACTCCGCGGCGGACGTGGTGCCCGCCATCAACGATTGCGCGGGCGTCATCCCGTCGGCCGCCATGAAGGCGAATTCGAGGGCGTTCTCGCCATGCGGATAAACGGCGGCATCGGTGCCAAGCGCGATCTTAACGCCCAGCGCCAGCGCGCGCCGGACCATGGCGTCCTGCTGCTTCACGGCTCGCGTGGCTTTCGCCTGCACCAGCGGCGGAAACTTCGATTCGGCCAGTCCCACGCCGGGTGGTCAGCGTCGGCACCAGGAACGTTCCGCGATCGTGCATCATCCGCATGTCTTCGTCGTCGAGGAACGTGCCGTGCTCGATGGAATCGATTCCCGCCAGGATCGCCCGCTTGCTGGATTCAGCGCCGTGCGAGTGCGCCGCAGTCTTGCGATGCAGCGTGTGCGCTTCATCCACCAGCGCGTTCAATTCGGCCTGGGTCAACTGCGGCACATCCACATCGTCGGTGGGCGACAGCACGCCGCCGCTGGCGCAGGTCTTGATCACGTCCGCGCCGTACTTGATGTTGAAGCGCACCGCGTAACGCGCTTGGTCGGGCGAATTGATGACGCCCTCTTCGGGACCCGTCTCATGGCCGAACAGGCCGAAGCGAAATCCGTCGCTGTCATCGCAATGGCCGCCCGTCGATCCGAGGGCGTGAACCGCGACCAGCATGCGCGGCCCCGGCACAATGCCCGCATTGATGGCATTCCTCAGCCCTACGTCGATGAAATCGGACGAGCCGACATCGCGCACCGTGGTGAAGCCGGCCATCACAGTCTTGCGCGCGTTCGCGGTGGCGCGAATCGCCCGCTCGGAAATGGGCCGCTGCAGGGAGAGCAGGGCATCGCCATTGTAATCGGGATTGAACTCGTAGGAAAGATGCGTATGCGCGTCAATAAAACCGGGAAGCAGCGTGGCATCACCCAAGTCAATGATGGTCGCTCCAGCCGGCACATTTTCGCCGCCCACGGATTGAATTACACCGTTCGAAACCACCACCATTCCGGGCGTAATCAGTTGGCCGTTGGTGGAATCGAACAATCGCGAAGCCTTCAAGACGTAGCTGTTGCTTTGGGCGAACAGCGCGCCCGCGCAGGCCAGCAACACACCGGCGATTTCTCCCAAACTCCGGATTCTCATACGATGCAGAGTAACATCCGCATGGACCAGCGATCGGCTGGCCAGGCTGACCCGGCCAGCAACGTAAGTGCTACGCTGGCTGTTTATGCAGTTGTCCGACATCTTCCTCGGCCAGGGCGAGCAACCGTTCACCGATCTGGTGCGGGGCATCTCCATCGGCAAGCTGAAAACCTATCAACTTTACGACCGCATGAAGGTCCGCTTCCACTTGGCCAAGCTCAATGCCGAAAACATGAAGAAGGCGACGCCGCGGTTTTGGGCCCGACTCAACGAAAAGGACGAAGAGTTCGCCACCGACCTGGCTCAGGCCATCCTGATCTCGCATCTGGACATGATCAAGGCCGTGATCGACGATCTCGGCATTCCCAATCAAGACGGATTCTTCGATAAAGACATCGACGGTGCAAAATATTTGACTGACGGTTGGCAGCAGCGGATCTACGAGAAGTTCAAAGACGCATATCCGCCCGCAAGTGCTGCTGTTCTACATTAATCATCTGGCGTGGGAGCTCGCGAAGAGCGAGGAAGTGTTCCAGGTTCCGGCGTGACGCAACCAATTCTTCGAGGCCATTCGCGCGGGTGATCGCGCCAAGGTAGACGAACTTCTCGAGCGGCAATGAGACGCTGCTCGGCCGCCAAAGATGAGAAAGGCCAGGGCGCGTACACGGCCGCCAAATACGCCGGGCGCAATGATATCGCGGCGCTGCTGCTCGAAAAAGGCGTGGAGCTGGACGTATTCGCGGCCTGCATGGCGGGTGCGAAGGAACGCGCGCTGGAGTTGATCGGCGGGGATCCGGAGCTGGTGAATTCCTACAGTCATGACGGCTGGACGCCGCTGCACCTGGCCTGTTTTTTCAGCCAGCCCGGCCTTGCGGAAGCTTTGATCGCGCAGGGAGCGGACGTTCGGGCGCGATCGCGCAACGCCGATGCAAAACACGCCGTCTGCACGCGGCGGCCGCGGGGCGGAGCAAGGATGCGGTGCGGGCGCTGCTGGAACACGGGGCGGATGTCAATGCGCGCCAGGAGGGCGGATGGACGGCGCTGCACGCCGCGTCGCAAAATGGGGACGTGGAGATGGCGCGGCTGCTCATCGCCGCGGGCGCGGATGTGAAGGCTCGAGCCGAGAACCAGCAGAACGCGCTGGATCTGGCGCTGACCAAAGGTCATCAAGCCATGGTGGAGCTGCTGGATGAGTACGCGCAGCCAGCAAGGGAATAGTGGTCGAAGAACAAATCCAAGAATTGCAATCGGCCGCGCTGCAGCGGATCGAAGAGGCGAAGGATCAGGACGCGCTGGAGCAGGTGCGCGTGGACGTGCTGGGCCGCAAGGGAGCGCTCGCGCAGTTCAACGTCGGCAAGCTGGCGCCCGAGGAGCGCGAAAATCGCGGGCAAGGCGCTGAACGCGGCCAAACAAACCATCGAGAGTGCGTTTGAAACAAAGAAGCTGGCCTTTGCAGCCGAGGCGCTGAACGCTCCGCCTGAAGCAGGAATGGCTGGATCTGACGCTGCCCGCGCCGGGCCTCCGCCCGGGCAGCCTGCATCCGGTCACCATCATCCAGAACGAGATCGAAGACCTGTTCACGTCGCTCGGATTCGCCGTGCTGGACGGCCCCGAAGTGGAAACCGAATATCACAACTTCGACGCGCTGAATATCCCGCCGGAGCATCCCGCGCGCGACATGCAGGATACGTTCTGGCTGACCAACGGGCACCTGCTGCGCACGCACACCTCGCCGGTGCAGGTGCGCGGCATGGAGAAGCTGGGGCCGCCGCTGCGCATGATCGCGCCCGGCCGCGTGTTCCGCAACGAGGAAGTGGACGCGTCGCACGAGCACACGTTCTATCAGCTGGAAGGCATGATGGTGGACCGCAATGTCTCGGTGGCGCACCTGATCTATTTCATGAAGACGCTGCTCAGCGCGATCTTCCATCGCGAGGCGGTGGTGCGCCTGCGTCCGGGCTATTTTCCGTTCGTCGAGCCGGGCTTCGAGCTGGATATCCGCTGCCTGATTTGCGGCGGTCCCGGCTGCCCGGTGTGCAAGCAGAGCGGCTGGGTGGAGCTGCTGCCGTGCGGCCTGGTGCATCCCAACGTGCTGCGCATGAGCGGAATCGATCCGGACCAATGGGGCGGCTTCGCGTTCGGACTGGGGCTGACGCGGCTGGCGATGATGCGCTATGGGATCGACGATATCCGCCTGTTTGCGAGCGGCGATTTGAGATTCTTGCGCCAATTTTGAGATCGCATGAAATTCTCCTATCACTGGATTCGTGAGCTGGTCCCGGGCTTGGACACCGAGCCTGCGGAGTTGATGCGCCTGATCACGATGAAGACGGCCGAGTGCGAAGGGTTGGAGCACGTGGGCGCAGCGCTGGCCGATGCCTCGGTGGCGCGCGTCAAGGAAGTGGAATCTATCCCCGGAAGCCACAACCAGATTGCGGTTGTCGAAACCGCGCGCTATGGCACCAAGCGCGTGGTGTGCGGCGCGCCGAATTGCAAGCCGGGCATGCTGACCGCGTATCTGCCGCTGGCGCCCAAAGTGATCGACGGCGTGGAAAGCGACGGCATGCTGGCGAGCGCGCTGGAGCTGGGCATCGGCAGCGATCACAGCGGGATCGTCGAACTGGAGAGCGAAGCGATGCTGGCGCCGGACACGGTCATCGAAGTCGACAACAAATCGCTCACGCATCGGCCGGATTTGTGGGGCCATCACGGAATGGCGCGCGAAGTGGCGGCGATCACGCACGGCAAGTTGCGCGATCCGGTGAAGCTCGGATTTGCTGCCCAAGGGCCAAGCGGCGGTCGAGATCGCAGATCGAAGACTTCGCGCTGTGCCCGCGATACAGCGCGCTGGTCTTCGAGAACGTCACCGTGCAGCCGTCGCCGCTGTGGCTGCAATATCGCCTGGAAGCCATCGGGCTGAACGCGATCAACAACATCGTCGACGTGACCAACTACGTGATGGCGGAACTCGCGCAGCCCATGCACGCGTTTGACGCCGAGAAACTGCACGGCACGACGATTTTCGTGCGCAGCGCGCGAGCCGGGCGAGCAGATCGCCGCGCTGAACGACGAAAGCTATGATCTGAGCTCCGTCGAATCTGGTGATCGCCGATGCGCGAAGGTCCCATCGCGCTGGCCGGCGTGATCGGCGGCTTGCACAGCGCCATTGGCGCCGGATACCAAACGCATCGTTCTCGAAAGCGCGAATTTCCAGGCGGCCAGCGTTCGCAAAACATCGGTCGCGCTGAAGCTCCGCACCGACGCGTCCATGCGATTCGAAAAATCGCAGGATCCGCATCAACACGGTGCGCGGCTTGGCGCGCGCGCTGGAGTTGTTGGAGCAAGTTTCGCCCGGCATCCGGCTGGTTGGCGGCTTGGCCGATTCACACGGCGAGCTGAAAGCGCCGGCGCCGATCGAGCTGACGTGTCGACTGGTTGAAGGCGAAGCTGGGTCGCGATCTGGATGCGCGCGAGGTGCGCTCGATTCTCGAATCGCTCGAATTCGGCGTGGAAGAAACCGCGCCCGGCCATTTTCGCGTCACCGTGCCGAGCTGGCGCGCCACCAAAGACATCTCGATCAAAGACGATCTGCTCGAAGAAGTGGGCCGCATGGTCGGCTACGAATCCATCACGCCGCAAGCGCCGCTGATCGAATCCGTGGTGCCGCCCGAAAACCCCTCGCGCATGTATCTGCAGCGGCGTCCGCAACATGGCCGACGGCCCAGGGCTTCACCGAAGTCTACAACTATTCGTTCGTCAACGAAGAAATGGCGCGGGCGTTTCGACATGGATCCGGCCGGGCACGTGGGCGTCTCCAATCCCATCGCGTCGGATCAAACGCTGCTGCGCGCCAGCCTGCTGCCCGCGATTCGCAAAAACATTCTCGACAACAGCCGCCACTTCCAGTCCTTTCGGCTGTTCGAAATCGGCCGCGAGATTCACGCGCGCGAATCGCGAGCTTCCGGAAGAAATCCCGCATTTCGTGGCGGCGCATGTACGCGCGCGAAGGCGACGGCAGCGCGTCGCTGTTCGAGTTGAAGCGTCTGGCCGAATGCCTGATGGACGGATGCGAGGCGCGCCTGGCGCACGGCGCGCCCGTTCGAGCATCCCGAGCGCGCGGCGATCATCGCGTGGCACGGCGAAGATATCGGACGTTTGTTTGAACTGCATCCGTCGCTTGGAATCGAAGGCCGCGCCGCGATCCTCGATCTCGATCTGACCAAGATGGAGAGGCTGGCGATCAGCGCAGACCAGCGCTACCAACCACTGCGGCGTTTCCCGGTCAGCGCTTTCGATCTTTCGGTAGTCGCGGGCTTGCGCGAGCCGGCGGGCGACATCGAGCGCCAGTTGGTCCGCCGCGGCCGGCAGCGATCTGGTGGAGATCGAATTCGTTCGCGTGTACACCGGCGCCCCGCTTCCCGAAGACCGCAAGAGCGTTTCCTACCGGCTCACGGTGGCCGCGCCCGACCGCACTTTGTCGTCGGACGAAGTGGCCGCGATCCGCAACCGCGTTATCGACGCCATGCGCGCCGCGGTTACGAACTGCGCGTCTAGTGCACGTGCATGGGGTCGCCGAAATACCCGATGATCCGCTCGGCGCACAGCCGGCAAGCCTCTATCTCGTCGGGATCGCGGCCCTCGCAATGCAGCAATCTGCTCGTCGCGCACGGCCATGCTGCGCCCGCAAACCCAGTCCTCGCCGTCGCGCGAGTGAATATGGTTGAAATCGGTCAAACGGAACCCCTCGGAAGTGGATACGTTGTCAGAATATCAGATCGGTTGCGGCGGCAATCCGGAACTTGTTAGACTTGAGTTTAACCCCAAGGAGCGACGATTATGGCGAAAGTATGTGAAGTGTGCGGGCGCGGGCCCCAGTTCGGCAACCGGATCAGCCACGCGCACAACGTCACCAAGCGCCGCTGGAATTTGAACCTGCAAGCGTGCGCGCGGTCGTGAACGGCGCCGCGAAGCGCATTCGCGTTTGCACGTCCTGCATCCGCAGCGGCAAAGTTCAAAAAGCCGCAAGTTCAATAGCGGCGGCGCCTAAGCGACACCCGTCGCTAACCATTCCGATGAAATTCGTAACCTTTCAAGGCGCGAACGCCGGCGCCAAAGTGGTCCGCACGGAAGCGGGTGTTGTGGCCGGCGATCGCGTGATTGCGCTTGCGGCTGCGGGCTTTCCCGACATGCTGGCGGTGCTGGCCAGCGGGCCGGAGGGCCGCGCGAAAATCGACAGCTTTGTCGCAAAATCCGCCGGCGGAGTCCGATTTTCCCGCTGACTTCGGTGCAGCTTCTGGCGCCTGTTCCGCGGCCGCCCAAACTGATTTGCGTCGGGCTGAATTATCGCGACCACGCGGCCGAAACCCGCGCCGAGATTCCCAAGGTGCCCACCATCTTCGCGAAGTTCTCCAATGTCGTCATCGGACCCGGGCGAGCCCATCGTGCTGCCCAAGATTTCGCACAAGCCGGATTACGAAGCCGAGTTCATGTTCGTCATCGGCACTGGCGGCCGCCATATCGCCGCCGAGGACTGGCAGCGGCATGTCTTCGGATACACCGTCTTCAACGACGTCAGCGCGCGCGATTTTCAAACCGCCACGTCGCAATGGATGATGGGCAAAACCTTCGACACCTTCGCGCCCATGGGGCCGTGCCTGGTGAGCGCGGATGAAATTGCCGATCCGCACGCGCTCGATATCAGCTTGCGCATTGGCGGCGAGACGCTGCAGCACTCCAACACGCGCGAACTGATCTTCAAGATTCCCGATCTGGTCGCGTTTCTTTCGAGCGTCGTGACGCTGGAACCGGGCGATGTGGTTGCCACGGGAACACCCAGCGGCGTTGGATTCGCCCGCAAACCTCCGCGCTATCTGCAGCCGGGCGATGAAGTGGTCGTCACTATCGAAGGCATCGGCGAGCTGCGCAACCCGGTGATCGCGGAAGCTTGAGCACGATCCTGCTAAGACGGCGGATCGCGTTCGAACAACTGTTCCAGTTCGCGAACAGTCGGGCGTGCCTTCCACGGCTTGATGCATGTCGTGCGCAAACGAGCGCATGATCTCCAGCAGATCGAACTCGCGTCCCAGAACCGCATACAGTTCCACGCCCGCCAGCAACAATGCGAGACGGCTGTCGCCGCGTTCAGCAATCTCGCGCCTCACTTGCCGGAATAGCTCCAAAGATTCGGGACCGGTTGGCCGCCAATTCATGGCAAAACGAGTGGGAGATTGCTCCCCCACTCGAATGCACGAGCGTTGCTGCTAGGCCGAAATGCCCTTGCGGGATCTCGCCGGATTGAATCTGGATCTGGCGCGGCTTCATCTGTTCGGATACCGGAATCTGGATATCCAAAATGCCGTCTTGCAGACGGGCATTCAGCTTGTCGACGTTCAGGCCATTCGGCAGCGTGACCGCCGCGTAGAACTTGCCGTAGGCAAGCTGCGCGTTGGCGTTGTTCTTGAACGTCTCGGGCGCCTTCCTCTCGCCTTCCAGGATCAGTTGATTGTTCTGCACGCTGACCTTCAGGTCTTGTTGCGAAACGCCAGGAAGAATAGCCCGAAGATTCAACGTGGACTCACCCCATGCGGTCTCGATGTATCGGGCTGAACGTCCATTGGTTCGCCTTGCAGCATGGATCGCCCGGATTCGGCGGGAAGACCGTAGAAGTTTTCAAAGAGTTGATCGACCGAACGCCGGAAATGATCCAACGTCTGCCGAGTATCTCCGGCAAGGAAACTGCTTGTCATTGGTTCACCTCATGTCGATGCTTGACTTGCAGAAGGCTCTTGTTCGCGGGCCTTCCAGTCCGAATTCTACACCCCACGATGCGAGCGTGAAGCAGGTAATTTTCGCTGTAACCGTGAACCGCCGTTCACTTGTTGGACACACTCAAAAATTTGTCGTCGATCTCCACTTGATAGCCGCTGGCCAGGCGATTGCTTTCATTCGCCATGCCGACCACCGCCATCACTTCCGACAGCATCGCGTCCGTCATGCCGGCCTTGCGCGCGCCGCGGCGGTATGGGATGCAATGCAGTAGCCGCATTGGTTGGTCGCGCTGACGGCGACGTAGATCATCTCCTTGGTCAGCGCATCCAGCGCGCCCGGCGCCATGATCTCCTTGACGCTTTGCCAGGTGCGCCGCAGCGTTGCCGGATCGTGCGCCAGCGCTTTCCAAAAATTGTTGATCCAGTCGGTCTTGCGCGTGGCCATGATGTCGTCGTAAACCGCGCGAACTTCCGGGCTCGCGTCGCTGTATTCGATCAATCCTAAAGTCGCCATTCCTATCCTCTAGCACCTATCGTATCGGTTCGCGCAATAATGGAAGTACCCCTTCATGATCCAAGAAACGATTCTGGAAGGTCTCACCTTCGACGATATACTTCTCCAGCCGGCCCGCAGCAACGTCCTGCCGGCCGAAACCGATACGCGCACCTGCCTGACGCAGGCATATCGCGATCAACATCCCGATCGTCAGCTCGGCCATGGACACGGTCACCGAGTCGCACCTGGCCATCGCGCTGGCGCAACAGGGCGGCATCGGCATCATTCATCGCAACATGTCGATCGAGCGCCAGGCCGAGGAAGTGGATCGCGTAAAGCGCAGTGAAAGCGGCATGATTGTCGACCCCATCACCATCGAGCCCGAACTGCAAGATTTCCGACGCGCTCGAGCTGATGAAACGCTATCGCATCTCCGGCGTGCCGGTGACCAAGAACGGCAGGCTGGTCGGCATTCTGACCAATCGCGACCTGCGATTCGAAACGCGCCACGATCTCCCAATCTCGCGACGTGATGACCAAGGAGAATCTCATCACGGTGCCGGTGGGCACCACGCTCGAAGAAGCCGAGAAGATTCTGCATCATCATCGCGTGGAGAAGCTGCTGGTGGTGGACGATCAGTACACGCTCAAGGGCCTGATCACCGTCAAGGACATTCAGAAGAAGCTGAAATATCCCAACGCCGCGAAAGATCCGCAGGGACGATTGCGCGTGGGCGCGGCGCGTGGGTTCCGGCGGGCGACTTCCTGGAGCGCGCCCAGGAGCTGGTGGCCAGAAAAGTCGACGTGCTGGTGGTGGATTCGGCGCACGGGCACAGCGAGCGCGTGATGGAAGCGGTGCGCACCATCAAGCACACCTTTCCCGATGTGGATCTGATCGCGGGCAATGTCGCGACGTTCGAAGGCGCGCGCGATTTGATCAATCTGGGCGCGGACGGAATCAAAGTGGGCATCGGGCCGGGCTCCATTTGCACGACGCGGGTGGTGAGCGGCGCGGGCGTGCCGCAGATTACCGCCATCGCGGAATGCTCGCGGGCCACGCGCGGCTCGGGCGTGCCGCTGATCTCCGATGGCGGCATCAAGTTCTCGGGCGACATCAGCAAGGCCATCGCGGCCGGCGCCGACGCGGTGATGATCGGCAGCCTGCTGGCCGGCACCGAAGAGAGTCCTGGCGAAACGATTCTCTATCAGGGACGCACTTTCAAGAGTTATCGCGGCATGGGTTCCATGGGCGCGATGACCGCCGGATCGGACCGCTATCCGCAGGACACCAGCGGAAAGCTGGTGCCGGAAGGCATCGAAGGCCGGGTGCCGTATAAAGGGCCGCTGTCGGAGCTGGTGTATCAGCTGGTGGGCGGTCTGAAGGCGGGCATGGGCTACTGCGGCTGCGGCAACATTCGCGACCTGCAGGAGAACGCCAGGTTCCTGCGCGTGACTTCAGCGGCGCTGCGGGAAGGCCACGTGCACGACGTGATCATCACCAAGGAAGCCCCGAATTATCGGCTGGAATAGCTAAATGCCGTTGGCGCCCACCTGCCGCCCGTACAGAGCATAGTTGGCGCTTTGAATGGATGCATCCACAGTGTTCTGCTGCTGCTGCAGCTTTGCCACCAGGGCATCGGCGGCTTGCGCTTGCGCGGTGGCCGATTGCTGAATCTGGCTGGCGCGCTGCTCCGCTGTGACAATTTGATCGCTCAAGTCGGTATTTTGCGTTTGATAGCCGTCGATTTGCGTCTGGATGAGCCCCGTGATGGGATCGCTCAACTGGGTAAAGTTGTTAGCCAAGGCTGCAAAGCCAGTGCTGGCGGACCCGAGGAACTTGAACGCGTCGGAAATCTGAGTGGACGACAGGGCATTAAACGTGGTGGCGTCGAAACTCATCTGCCCGGAATAATTGAACGTGACGCCCAGGTCGGAGAGGCTGCGAACGCTGCTGCTGCCGGCAGGGTTCCAGTACGTGACCAAAGCCTGCATATCGCCGCTGATCTGGTTGATAATCAGGTTGCCTTGAAGCGGCCCGGCATTTTGTCCCTGTTGCGCCTGCACCGCCGAGACCAAAGTATTGTAGTCGGTAACGAAGGTTTGAAGCGCGTTGCTCAGTTGTGTGGGATCGCTGGCGAGCGATAAGGTTACCGATCCAGCCGGAAGCGTCTTCTGGAGTGTGAAGCTCACGCCGGGGATAACGTCGGTGATGGTGTTGCTGGACTCGACAATTGGATTTGGAATACCGCTGAGAGAAAAACTCACATTGGAGCCCTGGTTGCTCGAGGAGATCAGAGCCGGCCGGGCTCTGAAGATCGTTCAACTGGATGGTGGCGGGCCCGGAAGGGGAATTGAGAGACAGATAGTACGATCCGGCATAGCCGGCAATGGCCGCCGTGACACCCGCATGGGCGCCGTTGATGGCCTGCACCACGCCGTTGAGATTGTTAGCGCCGCTGACATCCAGCGTGTACGGCTTCGTTCCCACTACCAGTTGAAGCTGGCCCGAGGCCGATACGGGCGCCGACGTCTGATCCGCGAACGTTGCAATGAGGCTTCGGTGCCCGTGCCATTACTGGTCATCAGGTCCACGGGCGTGACGCTGTTCACTTGCAGCGTTGTGGCACCGGTGTTGTTCGCCGAAACGCTCAGATAGCTGGTGGAACCGGACGTCAACACGGTAGCGCTCACGCCCGCGCTGGCGTTGTTGATCGCCTGCGCCAGCCCGCTGACGTTATTCTGGCCCGAGCCTGTCAGATTGAGCTGATAAGTGTGGGAGCCGATCACCAGGTTCACAAGCCCAGCTGGCCGAAACGGCATCGGTTGCCGCGTAGCCTTGGAGCGAAGTTTCCGAGGCGGCCGAGGCCACCGAGGTGATATTGGAAACCGTGTACGTGGCGGGCGCCGTTGCCCCGGTGTTCACCACCGAAACCGTGGTGGCGTCCGAGCTGGCTGCCGAGAGCCCCTGGCCGCTGGCGAGCGTACCCAGCGCTGCCACGTCGGCGCCCAGCGCGCTAACGGTCGGCTCCAGCGCCGTCAAAGCATTCTCTTCGGTGGTGTTGGTGGCCTGCTCGTTCTGCAGATTGGTTACCGGAATGTCGGCGATCTGAACGGCCCGCTGGATGATGCTCTGGAAGTCGCTCGAGAAACTGCTCAGCCCGGTGAAATAAATCGGCGCCGCGATGCTGGCTGCCTGGCTCGCCGCACTCGATGGTGAGGTGCTGGTGGTTCCCATACTGATGTGCTTATCGTCAGGAAAGGATGGTTTCTTGAACTTTCTCGGGCGATAACTGGCACACCCGCTGAGCGACTTCTGCTGCTTCCCGCGGACTCAGGTGCGCGTGTAGCGGTAAGCTGAGCACTGTCTTCGCGCAAGCTTCCGCCACCGGAAAATCACCGGCCTTATATCGCGCCTCGGCGTAAGCGGGCATAAGGTGAATCGGAAGGGGATAGTGAACCGCCGTCTGGATTCCCGCCGCTTCCAACCCGCGCTGCAGTGCGTCCCGATCCGCCGCGCGAATCGTATAGAGGCAGTACACGTGCCGCCCGTCCCCCCTGGCCTGGGGCCGCGTGACGCCAGAGTGTTCCAGCCAGCCATCGTATTCCGCTGCTCGATCGCGCCGCGCTGCGGTCCACTGCTCCAGCCGCCGCAGTTTCACGCGCAGCACCGCCGCCTGAATGGAGGGCAGCCGGTAATTGAACCCTTTCAGCCGCGGACGATAGCGCTGCTCTTCACCCCAACTGCGCAACAGCGCTGCCGTACCAGCGTATTCCGGGTTGTTGGTGGTCAGCATGCCGCCTTCGCCGGCCGCGCCCAGGTTCTTGGTCGGATAAAAGCTGAAGCATCCGATATCGCCGATGCTGCCCGCGCGCCGGCCACGATACTCGGCGCCATGGGCCTGCGCCGCATCTTCAATCACCACTCAGTCCGTGGCGCCGCGCGATTTCGAGAATCGGATCCATGTCGGCGCACTGTCCGTAAAGATGCACCAGCAAGATCGCGCGCGTGCGCTCGGTGATGGCGGCTTCGATTTTGGCGGGGTCGATATTGAATGTCGCTGGATCGATATCGACGTAGACCGGGATCGCTCCCACATAGCCGATGGCCGCGACGGTGGCGTAGAACGTGAACGGCACCGTGATCACTTCGTCGCCGGGTTCAATGCCGGCCGTGAGCAATGCCAAGTGCAATGCGCTGGTCCCGGAGTTAACGGCGATGCCGTAACGGGCGCCGCAGTAGCCGGCGAATTCCTCTTCCAAAGCGGCGATCTCGGGGCCACCCACGTATTGGCCGCTCTCGAATACCCGCGCTACCGCGGCATCCATCTCAGTTTTTAGTTCGTGATACTCAGCAGGAAGGTCAAGGAAGCGGATCATGCAAGAGAAGCTGTTCGAACTTACGGGAAACTACTTCCCAAGAGTAGCATGCGGCGATCATTTCCCAAGCCGTTGCGGCTATCCGCCGGCGCGCGCCGGCATCCTCGAGTAGCGCGACGCAGCGCTCGGCGAATTCCTGGGGCAAATCGGCCATCGCAATGTTCTCGCCATCCCGAATGTCCAGGCCCTCGGCGCCCACCAGCGTCGATACAACCGGGATCTTCGCCGCCATCGCTTCGTAGATCTTCAAGCGCGTGCCTCCGCCGATGCGCAAGGGAACGATGGATACCTTCGATTCCCACAAATACGGGCGCACATCGTCCACTGTGCCAGTGACATGAATATGCCGGTCGCGCTGGGCGATTTTGCAGACCTCCGCGGCCGGACGCCGGCCCACCACGGCCAGCGAACAATCCGGCCGCCGCGCGCGGATAAGCGGAAGCACGTCGGCGATAAACCAGTTCAGACCGTCGATATTGGGCCGCCAGTCCATGGCGCCCACAAACACCAGGTCCCACTTCGGCGTTGCCGGGACGCAGGGCGGAGCAAAGTATTCCGTGTCTACGCCGGTGGGAACCGAATAGACTCCAGTGGCGCCATACAACGAACGCATGGCGCGGGCGTCGGCGCCCGATACCGCGATGATCCTCTTCGCGGCGCGGCAAACCTCAGCTTCATAGCGCAGCATGCGTTCGTATTGCCCCCGATAATACGCCCGATGCCAGGGACTGGGCGCGTGTTCGGTATGCCGCTGCCAGATCATCGACTCCACGTTATGCTGGAACAGCACCGCATTTCCAAGCTCGGGGACGTTGGCCGCCGATGCCAGAAAATCGCACACGATGGTGTCGAATTTCTCCAGGCGCGCTAGCGTCTCAACCAGCCGCAGCAACGCGCTCGACCGATAGCGCCGCATGGGAAGGGGCATAGTGCTCCAGGGGCCAGAGGCAAGTTCCGCCCAGTAATGCGGCCCGCTCTTGCGCGGAACCGGATGCGGTACCGGATAGGCCTTGGTGCAGTATTCGGAAGTCCGGTTGAATCCCGCTCCCGGCTGAGGTAAATCTAGGGCGGCAAAATGGATCTCGTGCCTTTGGTGCAGCCGCTTCAGTGTCTCGAGCGTCCGGATCTGCCCTCCGCCATTGGTGGGATGCAGGAAATCCGATTTCACCCACAGGATTTTCATGCCAGCGCAGCGGCTCCATTCCACACCTGGTCTCGCCGGCCCGTGACAAATAGATCACCCCAGAGCTGAAGGTTGAGCAGCCGCCAGAGGCGATCGGTGGCATCTTCGCGCCCCGAGCGATGCCGCTCGATGAGCGCGTCCACCTGGCGCAGCTCCAGGTGTGCCGCCAGCAGCCCGTCGCGAGAACGCAAGCGGGCGTAGAGCGGTTCGGCCCGCGGATCGCGCAGCCACTGCGCCAGGGGCGTGGGGAACCCCATCTTTCTTCCGCTGGATGATGGCGCGCGGGAGCAAATCACTCACGGCGGCTTTGAGAATGTGCTTTTGTTCGCGGCCGAAAATCTTCAGCCGGTCTGGGAATACGGGCGGCGAACTCCACTAGCGCGTGGTCCAGAAACGGGACACGGCTCTCGATGGAGGCCGCCATGCTCATCTGATCCTGCTTCATGAGCAGTTCCACCAGATACGTTTTCTGATCGGCATAGAGCGTGCGCTCGAGTGGAGAGGCGCCCGCGTGGCGATTCCAAAAGTGCATGTACTCTTCCGCGCCTCCCCCGCCCTCGAAAGCGCTGTAGAAGTTGTCGAGGAACAGCGACTCGAAATCAAGATCGCGCCCCAGCACCGTGTGGCGCAGCTTGCGGCGCAGCCCTGCGCCCAGCAGCGGAGACGTCGCGATCCACTGGCGCACCGCGCCGCGAACCTCCGGCGGTACCCTGACGTACCGCTCTGCCCAGCGTTGGTTCACTTCCAGCCATCGATAGCGCTCATAACCGGCGAACAATTCGTCGCTGCCTTCACCAGTCAGAACCACCTTCACGTGTTGCGCCGCGAGCTTCGATACAAAATAGAGCGGCACGCTGGATGGCCAGGCGATGGGTTCATCTTCGTGCCAAATGAGCTTGGGCAACGCCCCGAAAAAATCGTCCAGTCCGATCACAGCTTCCTTATGATCGGTGCCGAGCAGCTCCGCCACCTGCCGCGCATAGCTTAATTCGCTGAACTTCGCTTCCCGATAACCAACCGCGAAGGTTTGTACCGGGCGAGGAGCACGCACGTTGCGTCAGTGCCGCGATGGCGCTGGAATCCAAGCCGCCGCTCAGGAAAACACCCAGCGGAACGTCGCTCATCCGATGAAGTTGCACCGATTCTTCCAGGCGCCGCCGCGTTTCCGAGATCCATTCCTGCTCGTCCCGTTCCTGAAGGGCGCCGTCACCCATCGGAATATCCCAATAGCGCTCGCACTTCAGCTCCGGCCGCGAGCTGCCCATGTCCAGCAGCATCCGATGCCCCGGCATGAGCTTGCGAATGTTTTGGAACAAGGTATGATCGCCACTGGCATAGCCGAAGGCGAGCATGTCCGGCAACAAGTCTTCTTCCAGCGCCGGCGAAATAGCGGGATGCTCCAGCAGAGCCTTGATCTCGGATGCGAAGGCTAACAGGCGCCCGTCCCAGTAATAGTAGAAGGGCTTGATTCCCAGCCGGTCCCGCGCGCAGAACAACCGTTGCCGCCCGGCGTCCCAGATGGCGAACGCAAACATGCCCCGCAACAGCGACAGGCAATCCACGCCGTGCTCTTCATAGGCGTGCAGGATAGTCTCGGTATCGGAATGCGAGCGGTAGCGATGCCCGGCCTCTTCCAGCGCCGGCCGCAGCGCCAGATGGTTGTAGATTTCACCGTTAAAGGTGATCCAGAGCGCACCATTTTCGTTGCTCATTGGCTGGTGGCCGCCGGCAACATCGACGATGCTCAGCCGCCGCTGGCCAAGATGCGCCCAGGCGTCGTGATAGAAGCCAAAATCGTCTGGGCCGCGATGACGAATGGCCTCGGCCATGCGCCCCAGGATCCCAACGCCACCCCCGGCGGGTTCGGTCGTCACAAATCCGGCAATCCCGCACACGCTTAGGAGTGCGAAATAGGGTGGCGGCCTCTCAATTTGGATAAAAGGGAATCGAACCGCTTCACTTGGGCCGCCGGACAACCCTCACCTTCCCGCTGGTTCCCCCGCCGCAAAAGAATTGATCGCGGCCATCGCATTCCAAGCCCGACACGACGACACCGGCCGGCATATCCAGCTGCTCCAGGACTTCACCCGTCCGCGGATCGATTCGCCTTACATCGCTTTCGTCACCTTCCCAAGTGCCGTGCCAAAGCTCTCCGTCCACCCAGGTGACCCCAGTGACGAAGCGGTTGGACTCGATGGTGCGAAGAATGACCCCGGTCTCGGGATCGATCTGATGAATCTTGCGGTCCCGATATTGACCCACCCACAGCGAGCCTTCGGCCCAAGCGAGTCCGGAGTCGCGGCCGCCGCCGGGCGACGGGATGGTGGAAAGCACCTCGCCCGTTTCTGGATCGATCTTCTTGATACAATTCTCGGCGATCTGAAACAGGTACCGGCCGTCGAAAGCCGTTCCAGCATGCGCGGAGACATCGATCGAGCGAAGCGTCTGGCCGCTGGATGGATCGAAAGCGTTCAGCTTGTCTCCGGACGCAAACCAGACTTGCCGGCCGTCATACGTGACGCCATGCACTCTCTCGGCCCCAGGAAATGGCCCGTATTCGCGAACGATTTTAGCCGCCGACCGTTTCATAATGGCTCGTTTCATGATGGCTCGATGCATGCTTCCATACTAGTCACTGGGCAGCGGAGCGGGGAGTAACAATGTCGTCGTGAATCCAGGCACGGGCGGAGTCATCCAGCGGCGAGCCCGGGCGCGGCCGAACGACTGCACCTTGCCTGCGGCCGCCAGCGAGTCCAGCGCCCGCTGCACGGTGCGCTGGCTGGTACCGAGTGCCAGGGCCAACGCCGAGCTCGACCAGGATTCACCGTCGCTGAGAAAGGCCAGCACCGCCCCATGCTCATCTTCCACGGGCCGTGCCAGCACCACCACCTCGCGTGCATGGCATGGCGCCAGTAGAAACCCGCTCTTGGTCGCGCTTATCGTGGCGAGGTTCCGAAGCTGGCTGCGCAGCCGCCCGATTTCGACGCGCAATCGCGCGCGGTGCGATTCGTCCGCAAGTTTCGCTCCGAAGGCGCGCGCCAGCAGGACATCCCGCGGAACGTCCCCGGGCCACGCTTCGCCCAGCGCGCGTGCGAGTTCAAACAACACCGGACGGCTGGCGAGCGACACCACCTGGCCCGCGGCACGCACCACGTAACGGCACGCATCGATTACAAGCAGCCTCTCCGACGCCTGCAGCGCTTCCACATCTTCCAGAAGCAGGGTCCGCTCCGTGCCGCTCGATATCAGGCGCGCGGCCGGCGTGTTCAGCACCAGGGATGCATTTTCCACCTCGGCCAGTGAGCGCGGGGATATCGGCCTGGCTGGCAGCCAGGCTGGCGCGGGCCAACGCGTCGCGTGCTGCCTTGGTTTGGAGGCGCCGCAGCGCGATCCCGGCCGCTACCAATTCGTGGACGGTCCTGCAACGCGGGCGGAAGGTGCGTGGGGTCGAGCTGCCGCGAGCACGTGCTCAGCCTCCTCCAGGCGGCTGATCAGCAGGAGGCGCCGTACCTCGAGGTAGCGCGCGTGCGCGGCATTCAGCCGGTCGCCATGCGCTTCCAGTGTCGCGCGAGCCGCAGCCAGCGATTTCACCGGCCAGCTCAGATCGCGCGAGGCGAGCGCGATCTCGGCTTCGGCCACCAGGCACCTGGCTCGCGCTACAGTTTCTCTGGGACTGAAGGCGCGAGCGGCGCTTCGCAAGAGAGCCTTGGCCCGGACCAGGTCGCCCAACTGCGCCATCGCGATGCCGCGCAGCGCCAGTGCGGGTGCGTCGTCGCGCAGGGCCACTCGCTGCAGCGCTCCCAGTGGATCGCCGGCGGACAGCGCGCGCGCCGCGGCCGTGATCAGCGAGTCCATATTGATCCGGCGGTCAATTCGGCGCGTCGATGGCTCTCGAATCCCGCCACACTTGTCACTCCCATCGTTTTGACGTCCGGGGTTAAGTTTATCTCGTGAGCAACAAACACCAGGTTATATCGAGAACGGAAGACACGAGCCGGGATGCAACCCGGGTCCCCGATTTTCATCGGCAGATGGACGCCTAAGATCTTGTTTTCACTCAAAGAGCGGCCTCATCGACATGCCGAGTTACGCCGCCAGCTGGGAAGCGTCTCACAACGGATGCTTACCAGAACCTTGCGCAATCTGGAATCCAAGGGATTGATCGCCCGGCACGCCACCCGATCGCGGGCCAGGGCCTTCGAGTATTCGTTGACCAAGCTGGGAAAAACGATCATAGTGCCACTCCGGGGTATGTGCCGGTGGGCAAATCGAAACAGCAAGGATGTGAGCGCCGGCGTACATCTTTCGAAAGCGAATCGCAATGTTTAGGCACAGACATGTTCCCAATTGCGCTCCTGGTCCGGGACTGGCAAAGCTAATGGAAAGAATTTTCGCAACACAACCAAAGGAGAAATAAAAATGGCAATAAGCGAAGAGAAAGATCTCGCGATGAACACGCCCCCGATCGTGTCCGCCCAGGAGTGGGAGGCCGCGCGCCAACAGATGCTGGTAAAGGAAAAGGCCCTCACGAACGCCCGCGACGCGCTGGCAGCCGAACGACGGCGGATGCCGTGGACTGGCTGTGGAGAAGAAGTACGAGTTCGACGGACCCAATGGCAAGGTAAGCCTGCTCGATTTGTTCGAGGGCCGCCGCCAGTTGATCGTCTATCGCGCATTCTTCGAGCCCGGGGTGTTCGGCTGGCCCGAGCACGCCTGCCGCGGCTGCTCGCTGGGCGCCGATCAGGTCGCCCACCTGGCCCATCTGAACGCCCGCGACACCACCCTCGTCTACGCCTCACGCGCGCCGCAGGCGGACATCGCGCGCCTGAAGGCGCGGATGGGCTGGGAAATGCCCTGGTACACCATCACCGACAACTTCGACAAAGACTTCGGCGTCGATGAATGGCACGGCCACAACGTGTTCTTCCGCGACGGTGACAAGGTGTTCCGCACCTACTTCATCAACAACCGCGGTGACGAGGCGATGGGGACCACCTGGAGCTATCTCGACATCACGCCGCTCGGCCGCCAGGAGACTTGGGAGAAATTCGCCCGAGGGCTACCCCCAGACCCCGCCATACAAGTGGTGGAACTGGCACGACAATTACAACGCCGAAACTTCGCCGAATCCGAAGTGGGTCCAGGTGTCCGACGCTGGAGAAGCCGCCTTCCGAAAGCGCGAGCAAGAGACCAAAGGATGACGCGAGCAAGGAGCGAACGATGACACGACATCATGAGAGATGAATTTCAGGTCCCGAATGTAGTCGATCGGAGCACGTTCCAGGCCGAGCTGGACGCATTGCGGGTTCGAGAGAAGGCTCACACACGAGAAGGCGACGCCATTGCAGCTGCCCGCCGGCGGCTCCCCATGGTCGAAGTAGATGGCGCCACGCCGCTCATCGGCGAACGCTGGAGCGGTGACCCTGTTGGACACATTTGAGGGACGCCGGATGCTCATCGCCTACTATTTCATGTGGCACATCGGCCACCCGGCGCCGGAGCAGTGCGAGGGATGCACCTGGGCTACATCGCACGTCCGCGAGCTGTCCTATATTCATTCTCGCGACGTCACCTACGCAACGTTTTGCCAGGGCCCGTACGAAGAGAGCGCCCGGTACCGCGACTTCATGGGCTGGGAGATGCCTTGGTATTCGGCCCAGGACTCGCTCGACACCCTCCTGGCCGGTCGTCAACATGCCCGTAAAGGGGATTGGGTGGGCAGGATGCACATCGTTTGCTACCTGCGGCAAGGATCCAAGGTCTTCGAGACTTACTGGACGACGGCGCGCGGCGTTGAGGTGATCGACAACAGCTTTCGGTTGCTCGACTTGACCGTCTACGGGCGGCAGGAGAAGTGGGAGGACTCACCGGCCGGCTGGCCACAACGGTTTGAAGGCAAGCAAAATTTCCGTACCGATGGACGTCCCACCGCCCAGTGGTCCCGCCTGAAGGCCGGGTATTCGGACGAGCTGGGAACCGGAAAACAAGCATCATGACTCACATACCTTGCCTAGCCAACAATTTTGCGCCTCGATGTCTCGGCGCAGCATAGACACGGGCGCGGCTTCCGAGCGAACTTCCCAGCGCACCTTCGCCGGCTGTCTCCGCGCTGCTCTTCGCCGCGAGCGCGGCGCTGACAATTCTGTGGTGCGGGTCCATGTCGGCGATGCCAGGGATGCCGATGCCGGGCGGCTGGACCATGTCGATGGCCTGGATGCGGATGCCCGGACAAACGTGGATGGAAGCCACGGCGTCATTCCTCGCGATGTGGGTTGTGATGATGGCGGCGATGATGCTGCCGTCGTTGATGCCAATGCTGGGGCGCTACCGTCAGGCCGTCGGCGGGCGTGGCCAATCGCTCCTCGGACGTCTCACCCTGCTGGCGGGTCTTGGGTACTTTTTCGTCTGGACCCTCTTCGGATTGGCCGTCTTTCCGCTGGGCGTGGCGCTGGCGGCAGTCGAGATGGAACAACCGGCACTGGCTCGCGCTGCTCCGGCCATGGTGGGTGCGGTCATCCTCATTGCCGGCGCAATCCAGCTCACGCCATGGAAGGCACATTACCTTGCCTGTTGCAGGGAAGCGCCGGCGCGCGGCCGCACACTGCCCGCCGACGCCCGCACGGCATGGCGCCAGGGTTTGCGCTTCGGATTCCACTGCGCGCTAAGCTGCGCCAATTTGACCGCGATCCTTTTGGTGATCGGGGTTATGGACCTGCGGGCGATGGGTGTCGTGACGGCGGCGATCACCGCCGAACGGCTGGCACCGGCCGGCGAGCGCGTCGCGCAGGTTATCGGCTCCGTTGTCATGGGAGCAGCGTTGTTCCAGATCGCGCGAGCGGCTGGGCTTGCATGATCGGTTTGCTAAGCACTGCAAATTTCCCAAGGAGAACACCATGGATATCGCGAACAAGACAGTCCTGATCACGGGCGCCAATCGTGGCATCGGTCGCGCGCTCGTTCGCCGAGGCACTCCGGCGAGGCGCAAAAAGGATTTATGCGGGAACGCGCGGCGATCTGGAAAACGTGAATGAACGCGTCACGGCTTTAGCGCTCGACGTCACCAACAATTCCCAGATCCAGCGCGCAGCCGATGAGCTGAACGCGCTCGACGTTCTCATTAACAACGCCGGGATCGCCCGGTACGAAAACCTGAGCGATCCCGACGAAATCGAGCAACACCTGGAAGTCAATCTCTTCGGAACATTCAAGGTGACGCGCGCTTTGTTGCCGTTGCTGAAACGCTCCAAAGGCGCGATCGTCAATAACCTATCTTTGTTAGCGCTGGCCCCGTTGCCGCTGACGCCAGCCTACTGCATTTCGAAGGCGGCCGCGTTTTCGATGACGCAGTCCTTGCGTGCCATCCTGGCGGGCGACGGCGCAACGGTTCACGGCGTTTTCCTGGGTCCGGTGGATACCGATATGACTCGATGTTTTGAGATACCGAAAGCCTCTCCCGATTCGGTGGCGCGGGGCATCTTCGATGGGCTGGAGAAAAATGAAGAGGATATCTTCCCCGATCCTATATCTCGGTCCATTGCAGAAGCTTGGAGCACCGGCGTAGCCAAGATGTTCGAGCGCCAGTATGCGAGCTTGGTCCCAGAGAGTGCCGCGGGCATGGCTTAACGCTGCTGTTACTTGCCATCGCCCCCGACCTTCCCTGACGAAACTAGACTGGACCCAAGGCGCACCACGTTGCATCTTTCCACATTCAGCGGGTTCAGGACGGATGGCTAGTCGGTGAACGCAGGGAGGCCGGGACCACTCCAATCCCCGAGTCCCAGGGGCCCAATCCCTAAGCCCCGGCGCCAGCTTGCTAACATTGAATCAGGGACTCCTCCCTGCCTCCCATGGAATTTGACTTCACGCCGGAGCAGATTCAGCTTCGCAAAAGTGTCCGCGAATTTGCCGAGCAGGAAATTCGCCCGCATGTCCTCGAATGGGATGAAGAGGAAATCTTCCCGCTCGAGGCGATCAAGAAAGCCGGACAGCTTGGCTTCCTGGGCGCTATTTTCCCGGAGGAACTCGGCGGATCGGGGCTCGGCTACATCGAATATTCGATCATCGTCGAGGAACTCGCGCGGATCGATCCTTCCGTCGGGCTGATCGTGGCTGCGCACAATTCGCTCTGCACCAATCACATCTTCGTCGCCGGCAGCGAAGAGCAGCGCCGTAAGTACGTGCCGAAACTGGCGACGGGCGAGTGGATCGGTTCGTGGTCGCTTACCGAATCGGAATCCGGCTCCGACGCCGGAGGCATGCGCACCAAGGCGGTGAAGGATGGCTCGTGCTGGGTCCTCAACGGCAGCAAGGTTTTTACCACCAACGCCGGTTATGCCGATGTCTGCGTCGCCATGGCGGTTACCGACCGTGCCTCGTCGCATCACGGAGTTTCCGCGTTCATTTTGGAAAAGGGCGTACCGGGATTTCAGTTTGGCAAGAAGGAAAACAAGCTGGGCATGCGCGCTAGCGCCACCGGCGAGGTGATCTTCACCGATTGCCGCGTGCCCGAATCGCAACTGCTCGGCAAGCCAGGCGAAGGATTCGTCGACAGCCTGCGAATTCTGGATGGCGGGCGCATCTCCATCGCGGCGCTTTCGGTGGGGACGGCCCAAGGCGCGTACGAAGCAGCTCTGAAATACTCCAAGCAGCGCAAACAGTTCGGCCGGCCGATCTCCGAGTTTCAATCCATTCAGAACAAGCTGGCCGACATGGCCACCGAGATCGACGCCGCGCGCCTGCTCACCTATCGCGCCGGATGGATGAAGGACCACGGGCAGCGCGTCACCAAGGAATCGTCCATGGCGAAGCTCTTCGCGTCTGAGATCGCGGTGCGCGCAACCAATGAAGCCGTGCAAATCCACGGCGGCAACGGTTTTACCAAAGACTATCCGGTCGAAAAGTTTTATCGCGACGTCAAGCTGTGCACCATCGGTGAAGGCACCAGCGAAATCCAGCGCCTGGTGATCGCACGCCAGCTCCTGAAAAGTGAATGACGGTGCTGGCCGAGAAAATTCTGGCCGGCGATGCGCGATCGCTGGCCCGCGCCGCCACGGCCATCGAGAACCGTTCGCAATCGGCCGAATCATTATTGAAAGAGCTGTTTCCTCACACCGGCCGCGCCACGGTCATCGGCATCACAGGAGCGCCGGGCGCGGGGAAGAGCACCCTGACGGACCGGCTGGTTCATGAGCTTCGCCGCGAAGGAAAATCGGTTGGCGTCCTGGCTGTCGATCCTACCAGTCCCTATTCCGGCGGCGCAGTTCTCGGCGATCGCATCCGCATGCTGAGCCATCATGCCGACCCGGGCGTGTTTATCCGCTCCATGGCCACGCGGGGCCATCTGGGCGGCCTCGCCGCCGCCACTACCGACATGGCGCTATTGCTGGATGCCGCTGGTAAGGACGTCGTTCTCGTCGAAACCGTGGGCGTCGGCCAGGATGAAGTGGAGGTTGCGAAGCTCGCTGATGTGAGTGTGGTTGTGCTCGTTCCCGGCATGGGCGACGATGTTCAGGCGATCAAAGCCGGCATCCTGGAAATCGCCGATGTTTTTGTCATCAACAAAGCGGATCAGCCCGGAGCCGATCGTCTGAAGCGCGAGCTCCTGGCTCTGCAGAGTCTCTCAACGCGGCGCGACGGTTGGGTTCCACCTATCGTACAAGCGGTTGCGACTGACGGCCA
Source organism: Bryobacterales bacterium (assembly GCA_963761265.1). Lineage (GTDB taxonomy): Bacteria > Acidobacteriota > Terriglobia > Bryobacterales > Bryobacteraceae > Palsa-89. The sequence goes on along the minus strand of CAVXGM010000033.1, from coordinate 231,156 downwards.
GGGAATCAGCGAAACGCTGGCCGCCATTCGTGCGTTTCTGGCTCGCGGGGATGCAAAGAATCGCGCCGCCGCTAATTGGGCTCTGCGCCTGCGCGAGATGCTGCGCGGCCGGCTGATGGAACAATTTGCGAATATTGATTTTCAGGCTGCCGCGGAACAAGTAGTGGCGCGGCGCTCGGACCCCTACACCATCCTGGATGCTTGGATCGAGAGAACTGGATGGAACCAATTCGAAATTGATCACCTGGGCATCGCCGTCCGATCGCTGGATGCAGCGCTGGGCTTTTACGAAAAGCAGCTCGGCTTCCCGGTTGGCTTGCGCGAGACGGTGGAGAAGGAAAAGGTGAACGTCGCCATGCTTCCCGCCGGCGGCCCGCGCATTGAGTTGCTGGAAGCCACCGGGCCGGATTCGGTGATTGCGAAATTCATCGACAAGCACGGCGAAGGTCTGCATCACGTCGCGGTGAAAGTTCCCGATCTGGCCGCGGCTGTAGAGCGCCTGAAATCGCACGGAGCGCGATTATTGAATGAACCGCGTGCCGGCGCGGGCGGGCATCTTTATGTCTTCGTCCATCCTTCCTCCACGGGCGGCGTCTTACTGGAGCTGATTCAAAAATAACAATGAAGAAACCAACCATCGGAATCATCGGCGGGAGCGGCCTCTACTCGATGCCGGGCTTTTCCGCGCACGAAGAAATGGTGATTGAAACCCCGTGGGGGATGCCTTCGGATCCTTACGTGGTCGGGCAGCTGGCGGGCAAAGAGGTCGCGTTCCTTTCGCGGCACGGCCGCGGCCATCGCCATTCGCCTTCGGAGCTGAACTTTCGCGCCAACATTTACGGCTTCAAAGCGCTGGGCGTGGATCGCATTGTGTCGCTCAGCGCGGTCGGATCGCTCAAGGAAGAACACGCGCCGCTGAAATTCGTGATTCCCGATCAATTTTTCGATCGTACGCGCGGCCGCGTCTCCACGTTCTTCGGCGAAGGCCTGGTGGCGCACGTCAGCTTCGCCGATCCAGTCTGCCCGCAGCTTTCCGGAGTGGTGCACCAGGCTTGCGTTCAAACCGGCGTGGATGTCGCGCGCGGCGGAACGTATCTTTGCATGGAAGGGCCGGCGTTCTCCACCAAGGCGGAGTCGAATGTCTATCGCAGTTGGGGCATGGACGTCATCGGCATGACGAACTTGCAGGAAGCCAAGCTCGCCCGCGAAGCTGAACTGTGTTACGTCACCATCGCGATGGTCACCGATTACGATTGCTGGCACGAGGAGCACGACGCCGTCACGGTCACCGATATTTTGGCGAACCTAAAGCAGAATGCCGACAATGCCTGCAAGGTGGTGGCTGCCACGGTGGCAAGCATGCCCGAAGTTCGCGAATGCAAGTGCGGATCGGCGCTGGCGCACGCGCTAATCACCGATCCCAAGGCCGTGCCGGAGGCGACGCGCAAGAAGCTGGAGCTGCTGGTTGGAAAATATCTCGGCTGAAACTCTAGCTCAGGATCTGCTGGCGCATTGCCTGGATGCGCGGCCCTGGCCCGAGCACTTGCTCGACCAATTGATGGCGTGCGGGGGCGATCGCGAGCTGTTCCGCATCGTGGTGGAGCGGCTGGGGGATCTGTTTGAACCGCGTCTCTGCCGCGTTTACGCCGAGCTTTTTTCTCAAGTGATCGCGCGGCGTATTTCCGGTTTGCACGCCGACCACCTGGTCGCGCGCTACGAGAGGATTCGGCGGCCGCGCGTGCTGGATCGAGATCCCCGTACGTTCGAAAACATTTTTGTTCTTTCGCGTGTCACCCTGGGCGCAGACGTTGCTGTTACCAGCGTCGTTCTGGATGCCGCGAAACAGCGCTTCCCGAACGCGGCCATCTGGTTCGCCGGGCCTAAGAAAAGCTGGGAGCTATTCGCGGCCGATGCCCGCTTGCGGCATCTTTCGATCGCCTATGGACGCGGGGGAACCATCGATCACCGCCTGGCTGTTTGGCCGCAACTGCGGGAGGCAGTCTGCCTGCCGAAAAGCCTGATTATCGATCCCGATTCGCGGCTGACGCAGCTCGGCCTGCTTCCGATTTGCCAGGAAGAGGATTACTATTTCTTCGAAAGCCGGGCGTACGGTGCAAACGGCGGGGAATCCCTCACCTCCCTGACGCGGAACTGGATCGCGGAGACCTTTGGAATTGAGGGAGCCCATCCCTACATTTCCACCGGCCTGGATGCGGCCGAATTCGCCACCACCGTCAGCTTCGGCGTCGGCGAAAATTCGTCCAAGCGCGTTCCCGATCCCTTCGAAGAGGAACTGCTGCGGCGATTGCCGCGGCCGATCCTGATCGATAAAGGCGCTGGCGGCGAAGAGGCCGAACGAGTGGAGCGCGCAGTGTCGAAGATCGGCGGCGAAGGGCTTGTAATGTGGGCCAGCTCCTTCGCGGGCTTTGCCGCGCATATTCAGCGCAGCCGCCTTTACGTTGGTTATGACTCAGCAGGCGGGCATGTCGCGGCCGCTTGCGGAATTCCGATGATCTCGGTTTTCGCGGGCGCCGTCTCCGAGCGCATGTTCCAGCGCTGGCGTCCGACAGGCCACGGCCAGATCGAGATCATCCGCCCCGAAAATATGAGCCTCCCGAATTTGCTTTCTACTTTTGAGGCTTCTCTTCGGAAGGTTTCTCTTTCGTCTGATCCTCAGGAAGCGGGTCCGGCGTCTCAAACTTGATGGTGCTTTCGGTGCCAAACTTGCGATACAGGCGAAACTCGATATCGTTCTTCGTCATCTGACGGTCGCGCTTGGAGGTGAGCACCGATTTCAACGGCAGCATGTACTGCTGATCCCCGACGGTCTCCAAATCGTAGTCGAGCGACGAAGTAATGTCGTGGATCGGGAACGTGCTCGGCATGTCATAGGGCTTCATGACGATCTTCACCACCATGTTGGTGTCTTCGTCGATATAGACCAGACCGCGATAGGCGGGCACGATGGCCAGTTTGTCGTCCGCCTCCACGTGGTATTTCGAATACTCCTGCTGCACGTCGTACGCGAATACGTATGTCTTGCGGCCGCGCAGCTTGCCCCAGTGGTCCCAGGAGAATTCAGTATGAGTCTCCGGCTCGAAAATCTCCTTCATCATGCTGCCGAATTCGCCTTCCGAGGTGGTGCCGCCGAATTGACGCATGTTGGCATTGGTCACCGGCTGGTTGTTGTGAAGAATGACCTCATAGTTCTCGAAACCGTTGTAGCTCAGGCGCGCCGTGATGGTGTCGGCGTGATACCAGTTGTTGCCGGTTCCGGTGGGATCATAATCGCGCCGCGTCACCTGAACGCAAATAAAATTCGGCAACTGCTTGGTGTAATTTAATGCGTATTCGCGTGTTTGGTCGATGATTTTCGCTTGCTCCTCCGAACTGGGAGGCGGAGGTGGAACGTAGACCGGCGGAGGTGGAGGCGGTGGAGCAACCGTCAAACTGGCGGACGCATCGCTCAGCTCGCGTAACGCCGCCACGGTTTTCGGTCCGGCACCCAGGCTTTGCAGGTCTTCGATGGTCCGATCCTCCAGCTTGTCGGTGAGCTTCACGTGCCGCAAATACTCGGCAACCTGCCGGTCGGGCTGCTTGAGCTGCACCGAAGACCGAATGAACATGACCAACTGCGCGACGGTCAGATTCATCTCACCGGCGGCGGTCAGCACGGCGGCCGTCACCAATATCAGCAGACAACGCATATTACCTCTATTGTCTCTCAGGTTCGGCTGCCCAGCAGGTTCTCCAGTGCCGGGCTCAAATCCCCATATTGGAAGGGGAAACCGGCCGATTTCGCGGCCATCGGAAGCACACGCTGGCTGGCCAGCAAAACCTCCGACATTTCGCCCAAGGCCAGCTTGAGTGCAAAGGCCGGAACCGGAAGAATCGCCGGGCGATGAAGCGCCATTGCCAGCCGATCGGTAAATTCTTCGTTGGTCACCGGGTGCGGAGCGGTGGCATTCACGGCGCCGCGGATGGCGGCGTAGTCCAGCGCGAAGAGAATCATCTGGATCACGTCCTCAATGTGAATCCAGGCCATCCATTGGTGGCCGGAGCCCAGCTTGCCGCCGACCCCGAAGCGGAACGGCGGAAGCAGCTTGGCCAGGGCGCCGCCGTGTCCCAGGATCATTCCGAACCGCAAACGCACCACCCGAATTCCCAGGGATTCAGCCTCCTGGGCGGCGTCTTCCCAATCCACCACCAGGCGCGCCAGGAAGTCGGTCCCGGCGGAGGAAGCTTCAGTGAGGATCTGGTCGCCTCGGGAACCGTAGTATCCGACGGCGGAGGCGCTCACCAGCACGCGCGGGCGGTTAGTTTGCGTGGCAAGCGCGCTCACCAGGCGGCGGGTACCTTCCACGCGGCTCTCGTAGATGCGCTTTTTGGCGGCTTCGGTCCACCGCTGGGCGATCGGTTCTCCGGCCAAGTGAACCAGGGCATCGCATTCGGGAGGAGGCGCGCCGCGAGGGATCGGGAGCGCCACATGCCCAGCCGACTCCAGCCGTTCCCGCAGCCGAGTGCCGATCAGGCCGCTGGCGCCCGTGATCGCGATATTCATTGAAGCTATTCTACGCTGTGGATATAAGCGTCCACATCAGTTTTGCGGCGCATGCCTTCCAGCGACATGTAGCGGACCTGGCCGAAAATGGGCCGTTCCAGCCAGGGGCGGTCATGCAGACCGAAACACCACAGGATGTTGGAATAAGAATTGGGATCGCGGCCGTCGAGCGCGTAGCGGTTATTCAGATAGATTGTGGTGGCCAGCGCTTCTTCGGGCGCCGGTGACCATTCGATGATCTTTTTGCCCCAGTACATGCGGTAATATCCGTGAATCTTGCCGGTAATCAGAAGCTCCTTCTGCGCGGCGTTCCAGAGCGGGTCATGTGTTTCAGCGCTCTCGAACTGATCGCGAGAATAGATCGGAACTCGCCGGTCGCGCGCGTGTTTCGCCAAGGTCTTCCGAGCCCAATCCGGTAGCGCGTCGAGCGATTCGGGACGATCCGCGAAGCGCGCGAAGTTGAAGGCCAGCTCGCGGCGGACGATCAGCTCTTCCAGGAACTCATCCGGCAGCAGTTTATGCTCGCGCGCATAGCTTTCCACGGCGACGGCAACCTGGAGCGACGAAATGTGTCCGAAGTGGAGATAGGGACTCAGGCCGGACGTGGCGTTCTCCGACGGCTGGTTGCTCGAATTCGCGTAACGGTGGAGGCTCTGCTCCAGAAACCGGCGAAGGCGTCTTTGCGCCGCGGAATAGCCGCCCCGAAAGCTCGCCGACGGCTGAACCGTATGATCGATATCGCAGGAAGCCACTAATTCCGAAATGTTGGACGAACTTACGCGCGTGTGCCACTGGGGAACCTTGCCGTGGAACTTCTGCCGGACGTGGATAGGCGGAGCTGGGCGCAGATATTGAGGCAGCAGCTTTCCGATCTTAGGCCGGATGGTATAAGCGGCGTACTCGCGTTTGGTGAAACAAGACATCGGAACAATGCAACTGGAATCCACCGCGTAATAGGGAATATCGAGCTTGGCCGGCACGCTCACGTTGTAAAGACGCGTGGGGAACAATGGAAAGTCGTCGGTAACCACGGCGGCCGCGTCCTTGGCCAGCCGATACAGCACGTCGTTGGCATCCTCGCGCTTGCGCCGCGGATAGAACACATATCCGATCCCAAGCCGCTGCAAGTGGCGCTCGGTATCGGGACCGCCTTCCAGGATGAACGTGTGCAGCCGATCGCTGGCGTGGGCATAATCAAACGTCAGGCCTTCGTAGAACAGCACGGGAAGTTCGGCGCGGTTCGCTAACTCCACCGCATACGCCAGTGCATGATTGGATGGTGCGCGGCGGTTCACTTGCGCCCAGTACAGCACGTACTTCGCGCTGGAACGGAACGGCCGGGCGTTGAGCAGTTGGACGCGGTGATCCGGTTTCTCCATAATGAAGTGTGTTGCCATGAGAGCCTGGAATCGCGCCAAATTGTTGTGGGGTTACCTGCGGCGGAAATCCGCCCTGAACGCGCTTCCGGTGGAGTACATCGTCGAGACCACGGCCAAGTGCAACTTGTATTGTCCCATGTGCCCGCGCGAAACCCACAAGCAGCCCAAGGCGGACATGGCGGACGAGATTTTCGAGCGGCTGGTGCGCGAATCGGGTGAAAGCGCCGAACACATGATGCTGATCGGGCTGGGCGAGCCGTTCATGGATCGCAAGATTTTCGAGCGGATCGAATATTGCGAGCGCCACAATATTTCCACCCTGCTCTCCACCAATGGAACGTTCTTCGATGAGAAAACCTGCGCGCGGTTGTTGGATACGCCGCTCGAACACATCACGCTGAGTTTCGACGGCGCCACCAAAGAGTCGTTCGAATACTACCGCAAGGGCGCCAATTTCGAAAAGGTCCGCGACAATTTCCTGCGATTCGCGCGCATGAAACACGAGCGCGGAGCCAAGGTGCAAGTGGTGGTCCAGATGGTGCGGATGGAGCGCAATGCCGGGGAAGTGGACGACTTCGTACGCTTCTGGAAAGACGTGCCGGGCGTGGATCAGGTGCGCATCAAAGAAGACGAAACCAACGTGCTGCAGCCCGAAGCCCGGCACGCGGCCGAGGATTGGAAACACCCGTGCCACTATTTGTGGCGCGGCCCGATGTACGTGAAGCAGAATGGCGACGTGTACCCCTGCTGCCAGAGCTACACGCTGGATGGGGAGCCGGTGGGGAACGTCGGAACCCAGAGCCTGCCCGAGATCTGGAATTCGGCCGCGATGCGGCGCATGCGCGAGCTGCATGTTACCGGGCGCGCCCGCGAGATCGACGTGTGCGCGCGCTGTTGCACCACCATTCCAAGCGGCGCGCTGGTGGCCGGCAGCCTGCTCTTGCATGGACGCACGGTGCGCAGGCTGCTGCCGTGGGTGGAACGGCTGGTGTATTTCTCGAAACTGCCGCGGTCGTTATTGACGCCGCCGCGCAAGCCATCCGCCCCAGTGACAAAAGACAGTGAACTGGTGCAGATTGGGGTGTCGCCTTCGTCTCAAATCAGTTCGGCGGGAAAACGCGGCGAACCAGGTCAGTGAAACGAGCGTCATTGCGCACGCTGTCGGCCCAGGGATCCACCTTCAAGTAGAGCAGCCATCCGGAGCGGTCGTCATAAGCCTTCTGCAGCCAGTCGAACGCTTGATCTTTGTCGCCCAGCGCCATGTAGATCACGCCTAGGGACGCGGGCTGAACATAGGTCTGTTGCGAGCGTTCCTTCAACTGGTCCAGAATCTTGCGGGCCTCAGCCGGCTGATGCGAAACGGCGTAGGCCTGGCCCAGCGCGGCCAGCTCATTCGTGTCGCCTTCTGAAAGGTCCAGCGCTTTGTGAAACTCCGTCAGCGCCGCCATGATCATTCCGTTCTGTTCATAAGCCCGGCCCAGATACTCGTGCGCGGGAACGAAATTCGAGTCCATGGCCAGCGTCTTTTGAATTTGGCCGATCGCCGGCTCGTATTGGCGCGCGTAATAGAACCGATAGCCTAAAGCCAGATTGGTCGTGGTGGCAAGCGGATTCAGCTCGTAAGCCCGGTTGAACTCGGCCAGAGCATCGCTGGACCGCCCCAGCACCATCAGATACTCGCCATACCAGGAATGCGCGGTTGTGTAGTTGCTGTTGAGTGCAATGGCCCGCTGGAATTCCTTCTCCGCTCCGGCCCAGTCCCAATCGTGGAACTTGGCCCAGGCCAGCGACGTGTGGGCTTCAGCGAGCGAATCATCCAGCTCCAGCGCTTTGTTGGCCGCGGTCTTGAGCTTGGGAAGCACTTCGCGGGCGGGCAAAACGTTGGAGTCGGCCAGCAGCGCGTATGCATCGGCCTGCCCGGCATAAGCCAGCGCATAGCGCGGGTCGCGCTGGATGGCTTGCTGGAAATAATCCAGGCTCTGCTGCAATCCGTCCAGCGTGCGTTTGTTCCATTGATACCGGCCCTGCAGGTACATCTGATACGCTTCGGCATCCTCGGTATTGCGCGCGGTCATCATGTGATGCATTTCCGCGCCGCTGAGTTGCAGGCGCAGCTTTTCCGAGATCTCGCGCGAGATCTGTTCCTGGACGGACGCCATGTCGGCCACCATGGGGTTGTATTGGTTGCCCCAGATTTGCCGGTTATCGCGCACGTCGATCAATTCCGCGTCGATGGACAGCTCATTGCCGTGATGCACCAGGCGCCCGGTGAGCACGGCTCGTACTTTAAGCGCGCGTCCAGCCTGCTGCGGATCGATTTCCTGGCCCTTGTAGTGCAGCACGGAGCTGAAAGACCGCACCGCTAGCTTGGGAACCTGCGAAAGATTATTGATGATGCTTTCCGTGATGCCGTCGCTCAGATATTCGGCGCCCGGATCTCCGCCCATGTTGGTGAACGGCAGGATGGCAAGCGAATCGAGCGGTTTGGGGCGCAACGTCCAGTACCCGGCGGCCATCCCCAATATCAACAGGCCCGCTAATACCAGCAGAATGGCGCGCTTGTTACGCTTCAGTCCTTCCACGACGTACTCGGCGCTGGATGTAGAGCCGCTGCTGCTCTGGTTTGAGGGAGAACTCGCGGGCTGCGATGGAGCGGTTACCACGGCCGAGCGTTGGCCTGAATAGCCGGCCTGGGAAACAGCGCTGTCGACGGCCATCACCGCGGAGACGCGGCTGGAATCCGAGTCCCGTCGCAGACGCTTCAGGTCGGCGCGGATGTCGGCGGCCGTCTGATAGCGCATCTCGGGATTCTTTTCCAGCGCTTTGAAAATGATGCGCTCCAATTCCACCGGCATCTCCGGACGAATTCGCGAGGGCGGGATAGGCGAGTTATGGAGAATAGCGACAAAGGTCAGCGCGCTGGTGTTGCCTTGAAACGGCGACACCCCGGTGACCATTTCGTACAGCACCACGCCGAACGAGAACAGGTCCGTGCGGGTGTCCAGATCCTCGCCGCGGGCTTGTTCGGGAGACATGTACGCCACCGTGCCGAGCGTGGAGCCGGGGCTGGTGATCATGTCGTCGATGGCCACAGTGCCGGCCGACGAGTTGGCCTTCGCGCCTTGCGGCGCGCTCACCTTGGCCAGCCCGAAGTCCATCATCTTGGCGTGGCCGCGCGTAGTAATGAAGATATTGGCGGGTTTGATGTCGCGATGCACGATATTCTCGGCATGCGCGGCGTCCAGCGCGTCCACCATCTGGATGGCGAGATCGAGCACCTCATCGATGTTGAGCGGTTTGGCGGCGATGCGGTCCTTTAGAGTGCGGCCTTCCAGGCACTCCATGACGAAGAACGGTTGCCCGTCGGATTCGCCGATATCGTGCAAAGTGCAGATGTTGGGATGGTTGAGGGCCGAAACGGCGCGCGCCTCGCGTTGGAAGCGCTCCAGCGCCATGCGGTCGCTGGCCAATTCCTGGGGGATAAACTTCAGGGCCACCATGCGCCCCAAGCGCGTGTCTTCGGCGCGATAAACCACCCCCATGCCGCCCTTGCCGAGGGTAGCGAGGATGCGGTAATGGGATATGGTTTTGCCCAGCATCGCGCAACGCCAGACTAATTTTCAATGCTCGATCCACTTCCTGCATGGTCTTAGGACTCAACTTGCCCAGTGTGCCAAGAACGCGTTGTCCATCGACACAGCGGACCATATTGCACTGTACGACGCTATTTTTGGTCAGCCCGCCTTCCCCTTGGTTCAGCGGAACATCCACCGGATATCGTTTGGGCACGTTTTCGGCATCGGTAATCGCCGCAACGATCGTGACCGGAGAGAACTTGTTGCCCGTATCGTTCTGGATTACGACGCAGGGTCTCCTTTTGTTTGGCTCGCTGCCAATCGCCGGATCGAGATTCACCACCACTACATCGCCCCGAGTCCAGGCCGGCATTACGCCAAATCGCTCTCAGCATTCATGAGTTCTTCGGCCACCTGCCTGGCACAGGCTGCATTCGCAATGTATCCTTGCGCTAGCTCCTCTTCCAGCCTCTTATTGCGCATATCGTTCAGATAATAGGCTACAGCCTGTCTGACGAATGTGCTTCGATTCATCGCCAGCTCCCGAACAGCAGTTTCCGTTTCTTCATAGAGGGCAGCGGGGAAATCGATAGCGATCTTTCTCATCGCTGCCTTGGCGGTTGCCGATGCCGGCCTTTGGATGTCCTCGTTTCGATGTGGTTTTCATACCGTACTTCCTAGGAGTCTCGTCCATGCAGCTCTATTATACAAAGGTCTCCAAAACCTATTAGATACTCTACGATCTATGGGTTTATAGGGATGCAAGCTTTTGATTCTAAATACTGTATTCGAAGCGGCTGATGTTGCTCCGGGCTGCTGGTTGAAATCTTGGCGGGTTGTCTGGCGCCCTTTCAGTCCCAAGCGTCCTAGTTGACGGCAGTTCCCTTCGCTCGCTCTTGCGACAGAAGGGAATGCCGCAACTTAGCAGGATACTGAAAAGCCCTTTCACATGCGCGAACCCAGGCGTGGGCGCCTACGCTACACGGGCTATCAACGACATAGGTATCCCCGCGTAGGGCGGACTTCAATCCGCTGGGCTTTTCACGACCTTTAGTGCAGCGGATAGCCCTTTTGGCCCGGCAGCAGCCCATTGATCTTGAGCACCTTCAACCCCTTGGGCACTTGCGACGCGTCCACGAACGCAACCGCGCCCGGTACCGAAGCAGCCAGATCGGCGGCCATCTCGTTCGAGTAAACGATGCGCGGAGCGCTGGGGGCTTCGGCGCGAAACACTTTTGCGATCCAATACTGCCGAAACTGGGCCTCCGACATCTGGTAGATGGTCCGCAGCACCACTTCTCGCTCGCGGGCCCCCGGAGCGCGCACCAGCAGGGTGACGCGCAAGTTCGAAGTCCAATACTGCTTTTCCCCCAGCATCAGCCGCCGCAGCTCCGGGAAGGACAGGTTATCCACCGGAACATCCGGACGGACCACGATCGCGATATCCGGGCCCCCGGTTTCAGTCGATTTTGGAAATGCGACCAGGCTGAGCAGGCCCAGCAGGGCGACACGCCTGAACCACCGGTTGTGGAAACTCGCCATAGTGTGCATTTAGAACGTAAAGTCCGTTTGCACGAATGCACCATTGATCGACGAGAGATCGCGGCGGATGTAGTGGCGATATTCCACCTTGAAGGCCGCAAAGCTCGTAATGTCATACCGGACGCCTGCCGTGGAACCGTCATAAGTCGGGACCAAAGAGCGGAAGAAGGCGTCCGAGAACGGCACGTGGATGTACTCAAAGCGGTAATAAGGCTTCCATAATCGCAGATACGAAGGCAGGCGATAGGCCACTTGCGCATAGAAGGCCTGGCTGTTCGACGTCACTCCTCCATCGATCGGCTGATGTGTGACGTTAGCGAACTCAGCGATGAACTCGGGAGATTCCTTCGCCCAAACTACGTGTCCCGACTCAATCCATTCGCGGCCAGTTAATCCGGTGACGGGGTTCAGCTTGTCGCGATAGACCGATCCGCCAATCTGGAGACCGTAGAGAATGTCGGGCTTCACAAAAAGATTGACCAGCCATGCGCGATTGTTGTTGATATCGCCCAGGTCGCCCGCGCGGCTGAGCACCTGGCCGCGGCCGTTGCCCAGGCCGACATTGTAATTCAGATTCAGTCCGCCGGCCGGCACCGCTCCTTCCACCAGCATGCCAACGAAATGAACGGGGATGAAGGTACCGCCAAACTGGGTCATCTCCGGGCGGTCAATCGTGGTCTGGAGCCAGGTGCCATGATGATAGGCGGTATTCCAATAGTTGATGGGAGTATGAAAGCGGCCGAAGGAGACTTTGAAGTAATCGTTCCAATCGTAGCGGATGAGCAGCCGCTCCACTTCGGGTTGAAGCCCGGCGCGGGCGGCGTTCCAGTGCCGGCGTCCGAGCGGGCGGTGAGCGTAAGCTCGCTGAAAACGCTGACTTTGGAAGAAAGGGCGGAGCTGAGTTGAAGAACGAACTGGCCTTCGCTGAATCCGGTGTGGGGGTTCAGCAGGGTGAGAGGCTGGAAGCCTCCGTTCGGGCCGTGCAGGTCGGTGGCTGAGAAATCCAAGTCGGCGAACCCGGCGATGTGAAGCAATGGCGACGAGAGCGGTCCCGATTCGATGACTGGCGCCTGATCATGACTCATATGCGCTGCTTCCACCGGCGAGACGGGTGAAGGAGCGGGCGCGGGCTGAGCGGGCGCGGCGGGGACCGGCGACAGGTGCGCCGCCGTATTTTCTTTTTCCAGCTCCGAGACGCGCTTCTCCAGGCCATCGATGCGGGTGAGCAGCTTCTGGATGAGTTCGTTGGTGGCCTGATCGGGGGCCTGCGCGCCGGCTTGAGTTGACAAGTGCTGCGACAATTCCGATGGCAAGAAACGCTCGCCTCATAAACCCTCCTCGTGATATTAAGTGCGCAGGGCAGGCCGCGCCGCCGCTAAGCGTGTTGGGTGCCTGGATTAACTCACGAGGCTAGCACAAAGGGCTATGTGACGAGAAGATTTTATTCGTATCGCAAGGCCACGCCTGGATCGATACGGGTGGCGCGGCGCGCCGGTATCCAGCAAGCGAGCATCGCCACCGCCGACAGCGCCAGCGCGACTGTCGCGTAGGTCAGCGGGTCGCTCGGGCTGACGCCCAGCAGGAATCGAGCCATCAGGCGGGTTAAGGCCAGCGCGATAACAGTGCCCACCAGCAACCCCGCCAGCACCATGCCGATGCCTTGCCGCAGCACCAGCCGTAAGACATCCCGTTCCGTTCCCCCGAGTGCCATGCGAATCCCAATCTCGCGCGTGCGCTGAACGGCGGCGAACGATACCACGCCATAGACACCCAGCACGGCCAGGAACAATCCCAGGCCTCCGATGGCGGCCGCGAAATAGGCGCCGATCCGAAAGACCTGCGTCCCGTTAGTCCCGTCCACCACGGTCCGCATGGTCTGCGCATCCACGATGGGAAGGTCGGGCGCCAGCCGGTGGACCTCATTCCGGACTGCCGCGACGAGCGACTCCGGCGCCCCCGATGTACGCACCTGCAGAGTCTCCAAAGAAAGGAAATTTTGCGCCATCGGAACATAGAAGAGCGGGGTTGGATCTTCGAAAATCACAGCGTACTTACCATTTGCCGCGACACCCACTACTTGAATACTTTGCCCGGATGCGGTGGCGGACTTCAAGGTGAAGCGCTTGCCGATGGGATCCTCGTGGGGCCAGAACTTGTCGGCCATAAGTTGATTTACGATCGCGACGGGCGGCGCGTTTTTCGTGTCCAAGTCCGTAAAGGTTCTTCCCCGCAGTAGCGGAACGCGCATTGTCTCGAAATAGCCCGAGTCGACGTTGTTATAGAAGACCGTAGGGGCTTGCTGGCCGGCCGGCAGAGGATGACTATCGATAGTCACTCCGCCGGCATTGCCCTGCACCAGCGTTCCCATCGGTACGCCAAAGGCCAGACTGGCAGATTGGACGCCGGGGAGTTCGCGGACGCGCGCCTCCAGCCGGCGATAAAACTCTTGCTGCTGTTGCTCGTCGTAGCCGATGGCGTGCGGGTCCACCGTGACGTTCAGGACATGGTCCGGATCGAAGCCCAGTTGGATGTTTCCGGCGCGCTGCAGGCTGCGAACCAGCAGCCCAGCGATCACCAGCAGGATCACCGATCCAGCCACCTGCGCAGCCACCAGAAGGTTCCGGAACCGATGTCGCCCCACGCCCGCGGTATCGCTGCGCCCGCCTTCCTGCAACAGGCTGTAAACGTCGGCGCGGGAGGATTTCCAGGCCGGCCACAGCCCCACCACGATTCCGCTCACCAGGGCGGCGCCAAAAGTGTAAAGAATCACGTGCCAATCGAACTGGAAGTCCAGCCGGATGGGAAGGGTACTGTTCACGAATCTCGTCACGTCGCCGGGATTAAACCAATTGCCGATGATGACGCCGCCCACTCCGCCCAGAAGTCCCAGCAGAACGGTTTCCGTGAGCGTTTGCCGGATCAGGCGTGCGCGGCCGGCGCCCAAGGCGGCACGAAGGCCCATCTCGCGCTGCCGGGCCGTGGCGCGCGCCAGCAGAACATTCGCCACATTCATGCACGCCAGCAGCAGAACCAGCGCAGCCAGCACGAGAAAAAACGCCGCGATCACCGCGATCATGTTGTTGCCTTGCGGCTGCGGGCGAGCCAACTGCTCGCGGTACACCCGCACCGTGACGTTCTTGTCGGTGGCCGGGTATTGCTTCGCCAGGCGCGCGGCGATGACGTTCATGGAACTCTGCGCCTGGGTGAAGCTGACGCCTGGTTTCAGCCGCGCCATCGCGCGCATCACCCGGGAATCGCGAGCGCTCATGACATTGCCCGGCGTCTGCTCCAGGAATCCGCCGCTGCTGAGCGGCAGATAGCCGTCCAGTTCCACCAGCGACATAGTGCCCAGAAAGCTCTTCGGCACCACGCCGACGATGATGGCCGGCTTGCCATTCAAGCGAACCAGTTTTCCAATCACGCCCGGATCGCCGCGGAATCGCTTCTGCCAATAGGAGTATCCGAGAACCAGGACCGCCGTCTTGCCGGGCTGATTTTCTTCGCTCGGCTGAATCAGGCGGCCGAGCGCGGGCTGCACCCTCAAGGCCGTGAAGTAATTCCCGGTCACATAGGCGGCTAGAATCTGATCCGCCCGGCCGTCGGCGCTTAACCCCGGCAGCACGGGCATGTAACCGAACAGATCGGCCACGGACGCCGCCTGTGCGCGGAAATCGAGAAAATCGGGGTACGAGAACTGATACAGGAATTGCGAGCCGCTCTTCTGCTCCGCCGCGATCACAGCGATTTGCTGCGGCTCCGAAACTGCCAGCGGACGGAGCAGATAACCGTTCACGATGTCGAAGATGATGGCGTTGGCGGCGATGCCCAGAGCCAGCGTGGTAGCGACGATAGCCGTCAATCCAGGCGTTTTCGCCAGCATGCGCCAGCCGTATCGGATGTCCTGCAGCAGCGTTCTCATAGGTTTCCTCTATTCGTATCGCAAGGCAACGCTCGGATCGACGCGTGTGGCGCGGCGCGCTGGCAGCCAGCAGGCCAGCAACGCCACGGCAGAGAGCAACAGCGCAACCGCAGCGTATGTGAGCGGGTCGCTCGGGCTGATGCCGATCAGCAAGCGGGTCATCAGACGGGTGATTCCAAGCGCAGCCAGCAGACCGACGGCCAGCCCGATGACAACCATTCGAACGCCTTGCCGTAAAATGAGGCGCAGTACACCGCCCGCACTGCCGCCGAGCGCCATGCGAATCCCGATCTCCCGGGTCCGTTGGGTAGCGGTGAAGGAAACAATGCCATAGAGCCCGACGATGGCCAACATCAATGCGATCACGCCAATCTCAGACGCGAGCTTCGCCCCGATACGAAAGATTAACAAGCCATTTCGTCCGCGAATGGTCTGATCCATCGTCTGGGCTTCGATGATGGGCAAATCCGGAGCGAGTTTGTGGACTTCAGCCTGCAATGGCGCCAGCAGCGTTTCCGGTGGAACCGAGGAGCGCACCTGCAACGCTCGCATGGGAAAGTAATTTTGCGCCAAGGGCACGTAGAAGAACGGTGTGGGATCCTCGGCGATGAACAGGTATTTCCCATTTGCGGCGACTGCGACGACCTGCAATATTTTCGGGGATTCCGTAGTGGTCTTGAGGCTAAAGCGCTTGCCGATGGGGTCCTCATGAGGCCAGAATCTGTCCGCCATGATCTGGTTCACGATTGCAACTGGCGGCGCGTTTTCATTATCCAGATCGGTGAACGCGCGTCCACGCAGCAATGCAACCTTCATGGTGTCGAAATAGCCGGAATCGACGTTATTGTAGAACACGGTTGGCGGCTGTTGGTCGGGACGGAGCGGTTGGCCTTCGATAGTTACAGAGCCCGTGTTGACGACGTTGATGGATCCCATCGGCACACCGCACGCCAAGCTAACCGACTGGACGCCGGGCAGCGAGCGCGCCCGCTCTTCCAGCCGCCTATAAAACTCCTTGGTGCGGTCCTCTCCGTAGCCGATTTCGTGCGGATTCATTCTGAGATTCAAAAGGTGGCCGGGGTCGAAGCCCAGGTACATGGTTTCGGCGTGCCGCAGACTGCGGACAAAGAGCCCGGCCACGATCAAAAGCGTCAGCGAACCGGCCACTTGCCCAATCACCAGCACGCGGCGGAGCCGATGACGCCGGTTTCCCGCCGTGTCGCTTCGTCCGCCCTCCGTCAAGATACCGTTCAGGCCGGCCCGCGAGGCGCGAAATGCCGGCCACAGCCCCACAAGAATTCCCGTAAAGAGCGCGGCTGCGAGCGAATAGACGAATACGTGCCAATCGAAGCTGTAATCGAGATGGATTGGAAGGCCGGAGGAGACTACCTTCGAAACATCGCCGGGGTTCGCCCATTCGCCGATCAGGGTACCCAGGGCACCGCCCAAAAGCCCCAGCAAAACCGTTTCGGTGAGCATTTGGCGCATCAGCCGGCCACGCCCGGCCCCCAGCGCCGCGCGCAGACCCATTTCGCGCTGCCGCACCGTCGCACGCGCCAGCAGAACATTGGCGACATTCATCGCACGCCAGCAACAAGAGCCAGCGCGGCAAGGGCTAAGAAGAAAACGCGCGATCGCCAGGACCATGATTGTTGGCCAGGCGGCTACCGGGCGCGCCAACTGTTCACGATAAACCGTGCACAATGACGTTTTGCCGTCGGTAGAGGGATATTGCTTTGCCTCGCGCGCCGCGATTACGTTCATCGACTGCCTGCGCGTGGGTAAACTGACACCGGGCTTCAGCCGGGCCATCGACGCGCATCTCTCGAGCACTCGCGATCGCTCATGACATGGTCCGGCTCTGCTCGAGGCATCGCGCCGCTGCTCAGCGGCATATAGCATGTCCAGTTCCAGCCAGCGACATAGATGCCCAGGAACTCTTCGGGGCACCACGCCGATGATGATGGCCGGCTTGCCATTCACGCGAACCTGTTTTCCAATCACGCCCGGATCGCCGCCAAATCGCTTCTGCCAATAGGAGTATCCGAGAACCAGGACCGCCGTCTTGCCCGGCTGATTCTCTTCGCTCGGCTGAATCAGGCGGCCCAGCGCGGGCTTCACCCTCAAGGCCGTGAAGTAATTCCCGATCACATAGGCGGCTAGAATTTGATCCGCCCGGCCATCGGCGCTTAACCCCGGCAGCACGGGCATGTAACCGAACAGATCGGCGCACGGACGCCGCCTGTGCGCGGAAATCGAGAAAATCGGGGTACGAGAACTGATACAGGAATTGCGAGCCGCTCTTCTGCTCCGCCGCGATCACAGCGATTTGCTGCGGCTCCGAAACTGCCAGCGGACGCAGCAGATAACCGTTCACGATGTCGAAGATGATGGCGTTGGCGGCGATGCCCAGAGCCAGCGTGGTAGCGACGATGGCCGTCAATCCAGGCGTTTTCGCCAGCATTCGCCAGCCGTATCGAATGTCCTGCAGCAGCGTTTTCATGGCTGATTGATCATGGCACGATCGCTGCCACGCTCAGCGGCGAAGCATTTAAAGGGAAATTGCCCGAAGCGGCCGTGGCGCGCTGTTCAAGCGCGGGATCAAATGTTTCGAAACCGGACAGCTACCAGGTTTCGGCTAAGCGCACGAAGGTTCGCAGACCAACCCCAGTAGCCCCTTTGGCCATATAGGGCTTGGCATCGTCCAGCCAGGCGGTTCCGGCGATATCGAGGTGAATCCACGGCGTATCATCCACGAAATCGCGAATGAACCAGGCGGCGGTGATGGATCCGCCGGCACGTCCGCCGATGTTGTGCAGATCGGCGAACGAGCTTTTGAGCAGCTCCTTGTATTCTTCGTCCATGGGCATGTGCCAGGTTTTCTCGCCTTCGGCCTTCGCGGCGGCCAGCAGCTTCTGCAAAAAAGCTTCGTTGTTGGTGAACGCGCCGACGTTGACGTTCCCGAGCGCCACGACAATTGCGCCGGTCAATGTCGCGGCGTCCACCAGATGCGTGCAGCCCAGCCGCTGAGCGTAGGTGAGCGCGTCGATCAGGATGAGCCGGCCTTCGGCGTCGGTATTCAGGACCTCGACGGTTTTTCCGGAGAGCGATTTCACGATGTCGCCAGGCCGCTGAGCCTTGGCGCCGGGCATGTTCTCGACGGTCGGCACCAGCGCGGTCACTGGGATGGCGGGCTTGATTTGCGCGATGGCCCGCATGGCCCCCAGCACGGCGGCGCCGCCGGCCATGTCGTAACGCATCTTTTCCATGCCCTCGGCGGGCTTGATGGAGATGCCGCCGGTGTCGAAGGTGACGCCCTTGCCGATCAGCCCGAGATGATCCTTGGTCGCGGGCGCGTTCCCAGGTTTATATCGAATCACGATGAGCGCGGGAGGCTCGGCGCTGCCTTGCGCCACGCCCAGCAGCGCACCCATGCCAAGCTGGCGCATGCGGTCCTGATCCAAAACCTCGCATTCCAGGCCAAATTCGGCTGCCATTTGCGCGCGCGCTCGGCCAGCAGAGTGGGCGTCAGGACGTTGGCGGGTTCGTTGGCAAGATCGCGGGTGAAATTTTGCGCTTCCGCCAGAATGCGCCCGCGATCCACGGCTGCTTGCGAGCCCCCCAGCACCGAAAATGACTCCACCTTTTTTTCGTTCTTCTTCGGATCGGTCTTATAGCGGTCGTTCTCCAGATCCGCCAGCACCGCGCCCTCCACGGCAGCGGCGGCGAAATCGTCCGGAGCGCCAGGCGTTATCGAGAGCCAGCGCGATGGTGTGGACGCCCTTCGCCTTGAGTGCGCGCACCACGGCGCCGGCCAGCTTGCGCAACTCGGCCGCATCGAACTTGTCGCGCTTTCCGCCGCCTGCCAGCACCAGGCGCTTCGCCTTTAGCCCTCCGGGACGATGAAGAATCGCGATCTCCAGGGCCTTTCCCGAGAACTCGCCCGAATCATACAACTCTTTGGTTTGATCGGCTGCTGGAGTATCCGGTGGCGCGCCTTCGAATCCCACGATGACTAGCGCATCCGAATCCACTTCAGCCAGCTTCTTCGGTTCAACCCTGATCTCCATTCAGTCCCCTTATGCGTTTCTATTTTCTCCGCCCGATCGCCGCGCGTGCCTCGGCTTCCATCTCCCGCGTGCGCTCGGCCTCGCGCTTGTCGTGCAGCTTCTTGCCTTTAGCGACGGCCAGCTCCACCTTGATGTGCCCGCTTTTCAAATACATCTTGGTGGGAATCAGCGTGAGCCCCTTTTCACGCGTTTTTCCCAATAACTTGTCGATCTCTTCTCTATGGAGCAGCAGCTTCCGCCGCCGCGTGGGCTCATGGTTTTCCCGGTTGCCGTGCGAATACTGCCCGATGTGGGCGTTGAGCAGCCACGCCTCGTTGCCTTGCACCTCGGCAAAGCTATCTTTGAGCTGTATTCGGCCATCCTTGGCGGACTTAACCTCTGTACCCGTCAGGGCCAAGCCTGCTTCGAAGCGTTCCAGCAGGTGATAATCATGCCCGGCATGACGGTTATCGCTCAAGATCTTGATTCCAGGCTCCGCCATATTGACACCAGGCTCCGGCTTAACTCCAGCCCCGGAGGTCTTGTTTTCTAGTCAACGCCAGGAAAGCACGCCGCGTCAAGCGTTTATGTGGAAGTTTCCCACTGCAACTGCTGTTTTAGTGTAACATAGGGCCCTTATATACCATAAGATGATTCCTTTTAATAAGTTACGCGCCATGGCCCCGTTGTGGGTGGCGCTATTGCTGCTGCCCGCAGGAGGCTTAGAAGCGAGCAACCACAAGGCTGACAAGTTCTACAAACTGGGCACGCAGGCCGAAGCCCGCAAAGACTATGACCAGGCGCTGGAATATTACGAGCAAGCGCAGAAGTTAGATCCCAAGGATGCAGCCTATGAACTGGCCGCGCGGCGGACCCGGTTTGAGTCGTCAACGGCGCACGTCGAGGCCGGGAACAACCAGAGAAAGGCCGGCGACCTGGAGAAGGCGCTGGCTGAATTTCAGAAGGCTTTCGACGTCAATCCAGGCTCTATGATCGCCCTCCAGGACATGCAGCAGACCAAGGAGCTGCTGACGGAGAAGCAAAAGCTGCCAGCTGGGCAGCAGCCGCTGACGTCGGCGGAGAAGGCGGAGAAGGAGAGTCTGGCGATGATCCAGTCTCTTCAGGGGGTGCCGGAGCTCAAGCCGGTAACCAACCAGATCAGCCTGCTCAAGATGAACAATCAGCCGCCCAAAGTGCTCTATGAGACGGTGGGCAAACTGGCGGGAATCAATGTGCTGTTCGATCCGCAGATGCAGCCGGGCAAGAACGCGAATCTGGATCTGAATAACGTCACGTTGCAGGAAGCGCTGGATTATATCGCGCTGCTGACCAAGACATTTTGGAAGCCGGTAAGCAGCAATGCCATTTTCGTCACCGAGGATAACGTCACCAAACGCCGGGACTACGAGGACGAAGTGGTGAAGGTCTTTTATCTGAAGAATCCCACCACCACGCAGGAGTTTTCGGAAATTGTGACGGCCGTGAGGTCGGTTACCGACGTCCGCCGGATGTACCAGTTCAATGCCGAAAACGCGATAGTGGTGCGCGACACCGTGGATAAAGTCGCGCTGGTGGAAAAGCTGCTGCACGATCTGGACAAGCCGAAAGCGGAAGTAGTGATCGACGTGATCGTGATGGATGTGGCGAGCGACGTCAGCCGTCAAATCGGCGCCGGACTGGTGTCCAACGGCACCAATGGACTCGCCGTGCCGTTCGCGTTCTCGCCAAGGAATCCGGTTACCTCGAGTACGACAGGAACTAATGGGACCGGCGGCACGGGCGCGAACGGAACGAACGGGACCAATGGCACCGGCATCACCGGTACGCCCACAACATCCGGCTCCACGTTTGTGGCCCTTTCACAACTGGCTCACTTGGGCACCGGCGATTTTTCCACCAGCCTGCCGGGTGCAATGTTGCAGGCCGTGATGTCGGATTCCAGAACCAAAATCCAGGAAACCCCAGAGGTTCGTGTCTCCGACGGCCAGAAGGTGGATCTAAAGATCGGCGAGAAATATCCCTATGCAACCGGTAGTTTTCAGCCGGGGGTGGGTACCGTAGGGGTCAGCCCGCTAGTGAGTACGCAGTTTCAATTCGTCGATATCGGCGTGAATGTGACCATCACTCCGCACGTGCATGGGGACTCCGAAGTATCGCTGCACGTGGCGGTGGATATTTCAAACATCGCCAACACGCTGAATCTGGGCGGTCTCAGCCAGCCGGTAATCGGGCAAAAGAAGAACGAGGCCGACATCCGCTTGAAGGATGGCGAAGTGAGCCTGTTGGGGGGCTTGATGTCGGATCAGGATACCAGCGTCATCGGAGGAATTCCCGGCCTGGTCAATATCCCGATTCTTGGGAAGTATTTATTTGGCAATACTTCCAAGGACAAGCAGAGTGAGCAGTTGATGATCGCGCTGATCCCGCATATCGTGCGCAAACCGGATATTACCGGGCTGGACATGCGCGGTATCGCGGCGGGAACGGATGCGGAGGTAAAGCTGAATTTTGGCCCAAGAGCCGGACCAGTCCGCTGCTCCGGCGGCTGCCGCTCCCACGCCGGCGGCGGCTCCGGAAGCCACCGCACCAGCGGTAACCCCGGCCACTCCCGGCGGCGCGGCCAGTCTCGCATTTAGTCCGGCCAGGGTGCAGGCGCGCTTGAGCAATCAGGTGACGATCGCGCTGGACGCGCAGAATATGGCAGACCTGGCCAGCGTACCGGTAAAAGTGCGGTGGGATCCGAAAGTGCTGCGATTGGAGATGATCTCGCCGGGCGCGCTGCTGACTCAGGACGGAAAGATCGTGGCTCCCAGTCTGGATATTCGCAATGACACCGGTGATGCAAGTATTGAAGTAAACCGCGTGGCCGGGGCGGCCGGCGTGAGTGGCACCGGTCCGCTGTTGCAATTTACCTTTACCGCGGTGGGAAAAGGAACCACAACCGTAAGTGTGACGGAAGCGGCGCTGAAGACCTCGGCCAAACAGCCGGTCGCGGTGCCGGCGCCGTCGGTTTCGGTGACAGTGCAGTAAGGCATTCGAAGCGGCATGAGGCGCAAGACACAAAGCGGTCTGACGCTGGTGGAGCTGATCGTGGCGTTCACCATCATGATGATCTTGACCTCCATGGCGGTTCCCCTGGCGCGCTACAAGGTGCAGCGCGACAAGGAGCGGGATCTGGAGTACTCGCTGCGCCAGATCCGGAACGCGATTGATAAATTCAAAGATGACATGGATGCGCAAAAAATCGGGCCGCCGAAGCTCGATTCCGACAACTATCCGGAGAGCTTGCAGCAACTGGTGGACGGAGTGAAAGCCACCGGATCGGTGGACAAAAAGATGAAGTATCTGCGCCGCATTCCAAAGGACCCCATGACCAATTCGTACGACTGGGGGCTGCGCAGCGATCGTGACGATCCCGACTCCCAATCCTGGGGCGGTCAAAATGTATTCGATGTTTACACCAAGAGCATGGACAAGGCGCGCGATGGAACCCTCTATTCGCAATGGTGAGGGCGCCGCGAAGGCGCTGGTGAAGACGCCGGCCGCGCTTCCCAGCCGCCGCCGTTTCGGCTTCACGCTGATCGAACTGATGATCGTCATGGCGATCATCGCGGTATTGATGTCGGTGGCGCTGCCGATCTACAACCGGTCTATCACCCGGTCTAAGGAAAGCGTGCTTAAGAACAACCTGTTCACTCTGCGCACCGTGATCGATGAGTATACCTACGACAAGCAAAAGGCGCCGCAAACGCTGGAAGACCTGGTCACCGACGGGTATCTGCGGCAGGTGCCTATCGATCCGATGACCGGCAACGCGGATTCCTGGAAGCTGATCATGGAAGACGCCAGCAACACGGTGGACCAGAGCCAGCCCGGAATTTGGGATGTACGGAGCGGCGCCGAGGGGACTAGTCTGGAAGGGACGCCGTATTCGGAGTGGTAGCGGACCGGGGCCCGGCCGCGGGACGAGCAGCCGCGCGCTTGGGCGGCGTCTGTCTCCACATTAAGAATCGGTAGAGCATCAACATCCCGAAAATAGCGGCGTACATCAGCGGCAGGCGCACGTCCGATTTCACCAGCCAATAGTAGTGAATCACGCCGGCCAGCGCGATAAAGTAGATCAGCCGGTGCAGGCGCTGCCAGCGCGCGAATCCCAGCCGGCGCACCCAGCCCGCGGTGGATGTAATCGCTAACGGGAGCAGCAGTGCGAATCCGAACATCCCCGCGGTAATGAAGCGGCGCTTCAGGACGTCGGCCCACATGTCGGGCAGGCTGAAGGATTTGTCCAGGATAAACCAGGTCATGAAGTGCAGGCAGACGTAGAAGAAGGCGAACAGGCCCAGCATCCGGCGATAGCGCACCAGCTTGGGCTGATTGAAAATCTTCCGCAGCGGAGTTATCGAAAGCGTGATCAGCAGCAGCCGAAGGGTCCAGTTGCCGGTGTCGTGGGTGATGTATTCTACCGGATTAGCGGTCAGCTCCGGCGCGTCGCCGGTGGTGAGGAGCTTATAAAACGGCCACAAAAGCAGCAGGAATGGCGTCAGGCAGGCCACGAACACCGCGGCTTTCGTCCAGCCGCTGCCGAGTACCCTGCTGAAAAAGGGCTCGCGGCGTTTGGCGCCGGGAACGCGGGTCCCGGCGTCAGTTGGAATAGTGGTCGCCACGCGCGTTTCTAAAGCTTAGAAATTCTTTCGAAGATCCATGCCCGCGTAGAGGCTGGCCACTTCGCTGTACCCGTTGAACATCAAAGTATCGCGGCGGAACAACTCGCCCAGGCGGCGTTCGGTGGCCTGGCTCCAGCGCGGATGATCCACGTGCGGATTGACGTTGGAGTAAAAGCCGTATTCGTTGGGCGCGGAAATATTCCACGTGGTGGGCGGCTGCTTGTCCACCAAGCGAATCTTTACCAGCGACTTCGCGCTCTTGAAACCGTACTTCCAGGGCACCACCAGCCGGATGGGCGCCCCGTCCTGATTAGGCAGCGTTTCGTCATAAAGTCCAACGGCTAACAGCGCCAGCGGGTGCATGGCTTCGTCCAGGCGCAGGCCCTCCACGTAAGGGAAGGCAATGCCGGCCCCGCGTGCGAGCGGCATCTGCCCGGGATCGTAATAGCTTTCAAACGCCACGTATTTCGCCTTCGATGTCGGCTCCACTTGCTTCAGAAGAGCATTCAAGGGGAAGCCGATCCAAGGCACCACAATGGACCAAGCTTCCACGCAACGATGCCGGTAGATGCGCTCCTCGAGCGGGGCGATCTTGTAAAGGCTGGCGAGATCGAACGTCTTGGGCTTGGCGACTTCGCCTTCCACCTTCATCGTCCAGGGCGAGGTGCGGAAGTTCTTGGAGTTTTCGGCCGGGTCCGATTTGTCGGTGCCGAACTCGTAGAAATTGTTGTAGTGGGTGATGGTCTCGAGCGGCGTGATTTTCTCGTTGCCGACGTTGTAGGAGGTCTTCCGGGCGTCAGTGAGCTTCATGGCCTGGGCCGCTCCCGCGAGCGCGCCAAACGCGAGGGAGCCTGCCAAAAAGCGGCGCCGGTTGACGTACACCTGCTTGGGTGTGATGTCGGAATAGCGAAGGTCAGCGGGTTTTCGAATCAACATAGGCTTCTCTAGTAATGTTAGCGCTTCCGGAGCCGGTGGGGTTACCTGCCGGAGGAGCCAAATCCACCCGCCCCGCGTGCTGTGTCGGTTAAATCCTCCTGTTCGTCCCATTCGACGGCGTCGTAGGGAGCCACGATGAGCTGCGCGATGCGGTCGCCCTTTTCGACAACATAATCAGCGCGCCCGAGATTGAACATGACCACGCGGATCTCCCCCCGATAGCCGGGATCGATGGTGCCGAAATTTACCGTGACGGAGTGCTTCAAAGCCAGCCCGCTGCGGGGGCGGACCTGCGCTTCATGGCCGCGTGGCAGTTCGATGGCGATGCCGGTGGGGACGGCTTGCGCGGCGCCGGGCGTGAGCACCGTACGCTCCAGTGCCCGCAGGTCCATGGCGGCATCTTCGTCGGGACCGTGGGCGTAGGCGGGGAGGATGGCATCGGGATGCAGTTTCTTCATGCGGATCTTCATGGGTAAGAAACCAGTTTGGCACGAGAGAGGCCGTGCTAATATCTCACCCGATGTCGTTCAAATATCGATCTGGAGAGGAAATTCGGGCCGGCGACCGGATTCTCTACAACTCTGAGCCAGGGGTGATCGATTTTGTGACTACGCCGGAAGACCCACGATATGCTTGGTACGTGGAACAACACGGGGGTGGTTGCATGATCCTGGTTGCGCCGTTCGGTAGTCTCTTCATCAGCGATCCTCAGGATGACGAAGACCTTGCGTTGGTCTCCCGCGCACAAGGCTAGTCCCGCGATCGCGCCTTCCTCGCTCCTCACGATTTCAGCAGGTGAGGTCTTGTACCCCATTGCCGTTCTGCGAGCGACGCGCGGCGAGTTCTTTCATAGTCGGACGGGCGGCAACGCGTTCCATTTCTTTCAATAAGAAATCCGAAAGCGACATCCCTTCCAACTCCGCACATGACTTCAACTTCCGGTGCAACTTGTCAGGGACGTTGCCGACCTGAATCACCTTGAATTTACTCGCATGTCGCGCGAACGTCAATGGAACCAAGGGCGGCGATGTTTCGCACGCAAGCCACTACAATGAAATTGATGGCCAAGTCCAGCGGGACAACCACGGCGCCGGCCCGCAAAACGCTCAGCGGCATCCCGGTTGAGCCCGTTTACACAGCCGACGACACCGCCGGCCTCGAGATTCCACCGCCCGGCGAATTTCCCTACACGCGCGGCATCCACGAAAGCATGTACCGCGGCAGGCTCTGGACCATGCGGCAATTTTCGGGATTCGCCACCCCGGAGGAGACCAATCGCCGTTACTTGTATCTCCTAAGCCAGGGACAAACCGGCCTGTCGGTTGCCTTCGATCTGCCCACGCTGATGGGCTACGACGCCGATCATCCGGCGTCTGCGGGCGAAGTAGGCAAGTGCGGCGTGTCCATCAGTTCGCTCGAGGACATGGAGATTCTGTTTCGCGGCATCCCGCTGGGCGACGTGACGGTTTCGATGACCATCAACTCGCCCGCCCCGGTGATCTGGGCCATGTATCTCGCGGTGGCCGAAAAACAGGGCGTCGAGTGGAGCAACCTTTCGGGCACGCTCCAGAATGACATCCTGAAGGAGTACATCGCGCAGAAGGAATATATTTATCCTCCCCGGCCATCCATGCGCCTGGTGACGGATGTGATCGAATATTCCACCCAGCGCGTGCCGCGCTTCAATCCGATCTCGATCAGCGGATATCATATTCGCGAAGCCGGATCGACGGCGGTGCAAGAGCTGGCGTTCACCTTGCGTGACGGCATGGAGTATGTGGAGTGGGGCGTCGCGCGCGGCCTGCCCGTCGATAGCTTCGCGCCCCGCCTCAGCTTCTTCTTCAATTCGCACAACGATTTCTTTGAAGAAATCGCCAAGTTTCGAGCGGCGCGCAAGATCTGGGCTGAGACGATGCGGGATCGCTACGGCGCCAAGGACGAACGAAGCTGGAAGCTGCGCACGCACGCGCAAACCGCCGGATGTTCGCTCACCTGGCAGCAGCCCTACAACAACATCGTGCGAACCACGCTGCAGGCGCTGGCGGCGGTGCTGGGCGGAACGCAGTCGCTCCACACCAATTCGCTCGATGAAGCTTACGCGCTTCCCAGCGAACACGCGGTCACCATCGCGCTAAGGACGCAGCAGGTGATCGCATATGAAAGCGGCGTCCCGGACGTGCCCGATCCGCTGGGCGGCAGCTATTTTGTGGAGAGCCTGACGGCCGAGATGGAACGGCAGGCGCGCGACTACATTCGGCGTATCGATGAAATGGGGGGCATGATCCCGGCCATCGAACGGGGGTTCCCGCAGACCGAAATCGCCAACGCCAGCTACGAATACCAGCACTCCATCGAAACCGGCGAGCAGAAGATCGTCGGCGTGAACGCATTCGTTGAGGAGAATGAGGAACCGATCGAAGTGCTGGAGATCGACGAGTCCTCGCAGAAGCATCAACTGGAAAAGCTCGCCAGACTGAAGGCGAAGCGCGACAACGCAAAAGTGAGGGAATGTTTGAACGCCCTGAGGGGAGCCGCGCAAGGTTCCGAAAACACCATGCCCGCTATCCTGGAAGCCGTCCGTGCGTACGCCACGGTGGGGGAAATTTGCGACGCCTTGCGCGAGGTTTTTGGAGCGTACACCGAAACCAGCGTGTTATAGAGTGCCCCAACCCCACGCGTGGATCGCGTCTTAAAACGCCCGTTGATGGCCCGATGTGAACCCGCCCGCCGAGACCAGGAGGAGGTTGTTCTGCCACCGAGTGATGCTATGCCCGCGCGCAAAGGCATAGAGCGTGGCGCCCAACGCCGTGCTCGATGGTAGTGATGGCTGCCACCTGGCGTGACTGAGTTCGGCGTGCACGTGGCGGTACTGCGTAATCTTTCGGAGGCATGGTTTTCAAACGGTACTACGTGGGATCGATCGACACGCGTTGCGGAGCGCCACGTTGTAACAGGCCTCAAGCCTCACTGGGAACGTTAGCGAAAACCTTCTCGCGCACGCGGGACGCGGGCGGCTCATACGCTGCGCAGTCCAGACACACGGGCTGTCCGTTGATGCGCATCACGGTGTGGGCGCTGCAACAAACACATTCAGCCGGCAGTCCTAAGGAACACTTCATGGCGGCTCTCCTCTAGTTCCGAGTATGGAGTTTCAGAAAGGAAATGAAAATGGCCTATCCGGGCTGGATAGCGCCGCTGGCTGGTACCGGCGCTAAGGTCTTTTGCGCAGAAACGCCTCCGGTGCTTCCCCGCAGGCAAAAGAGATCAGTGAGCCAAAACTCACGGTGATGCTGAGCGTGGTGGTCATCACGATCACCCCGGCGTACTTGATGCGCGATTATTCGTTCCATCCATACTCTTGCCCGCCGTGCCAGGGCCGCCATAATATTTCTCTGTTTGAGCACGGTGCCGGAACTAGTTAATTTCGATTATTGGCAGTGAGCGACGAAAATCATAACATCACTGAGCACTCGACAATCTTTATGACTGGCAAGGCATCGTTAACGATACTCTTGTTTGGCGCTCTAGTCTGCGCGGCTGCAAATGCGCAGGATCCTATAGGAACATTGGAGGGACAGATCACGGATCCTCCGGCGCCTGGTCTCCGGCGCCTAAGTGAGCGTGCACAATCGTTCCGTTTCTCGAATTTGCTCGTCGGGGGAGATTCGCTGGCGGTGAATGCAAACGGTTTTGCTCCCTTCTCCGTGTCACCCATTCGTATCGAGATGGGCCAGGTTGTCGCGATTCGGTGGCCCCGCTGCTTGCCCGCGGCCACGATGAAGTGAAAGTAACCGCGCTAGCGGTCATGGTGGACACCAGCCAGACCATCGGCAATGTTGTCTCCTCGGCCGAGGTGGCGGATCTTCCATTGAACGGCCGCGACCTCACACGCAACTCGGACTCCTTCAGCCCGGTGTGGCGCCAGTGACCACCGGCCTTGCAAAAACCGGCGGCATCGGGCGCCACGGATAAGCATTCGCCGTGAACGGCCAGGCTCCGGAATCGAATAACTATCTGCTCGACGGCGCGTCCAACGGGACAGTGTTCATGGGGTACGCCATCCGCGTCCCGGTGGACGCCGTCAGGGAGTTCCGCATTCTCACTCTGAACGTCCCAGCCGAATACGGCCAAGCCAGCGGTGCAACCACATCGGTGGTTACGAAATCCGGCAGCAACGTCTTCCACGGCGATCTTTACGACTTCTTCCGCAATAGCGCCTTCAACGCCAGAAACTTCTTCGCCGCGACTACCGAACCGTTGGACCGCAATCAGTACGGCCCGCACTGGGCGGACCGCTCCCACCAGGACAAGGATTTCTTCTTTCTCTACTAGCGCGCCGGAGATCACCGGTTTCTATTTCTGCAAGCCAAATCTGATCTCGAATCCCGACGCGGGGCAGTCGCATAACGCCAGCAAATGGGTAAGCTGAGCTCCGTTCCAGCAGCTCAACCCCGTTCCAGCAGCTCAACCCAATGACGCGGGCCGGCCAATTTGGCAACGAAGGCCGCAACGTGGTGCGTGGGCCAGGCATCGAAGATGTGGATTTTTCGCTTTTCAAGACCTTCAATATCACCGAGAGGGCGCACCGGCAGTTCCGCGCCGAATAGGAAAATCCGATTCCCGGGATCCAGGTGGTGGCTCCCCAAGAATGCGGTTTCGCAACCCACTCTCCGTCCGTAAAGTGCTGATTACGATGGGCGATTCGCGCGAATCAACGCCGAACTATTCAACTGGCTCAACTGATTGCCAGCTTGACCGGCTTGCCGACACGGCTGAGCATTTCCACAAGCGTATCGATGGTGAACTTAGCCGTTTTTTTGTTGACCACGTCGGATACACGGGGTCGCGAGACCATCAGAATCTCGGCCGCCTGGGTCTGCTTTAGGTGATGTTTCGCAATCCAGACGGACAGCTCTTCCATCAGTTGCTGCTTCAACAGCCGCGTATCGTTGATCTGTTTGTGAGACGCAGCCTGTAGCCGCCTGGCCTCTTCCGGGGTAAAACCTAGTTCCAAGAAGAGGTTCGCTCCCGGCTTCGTCACATGGCGGATCTTGGTATCGATCTTCATTTCTTTTCCTTCCTCGTATTGACGACGGCGCGATAGCGGGCGGCGGCAATTGCTCTGTCCTGCTTGCTAGTCGCCTGAGTTTTCTTCTGGAAGCAATGCAGGACGTAGATTGCTTCCTCGAACTTGGCGACGTACATCACGCGGTAAACACCGCTTGTCTCCCTGATCCGAATCTCCCTTGTGCCCGCACCCACCTCGTCGAACGGCTTCCAGTCGGCAGGATCAAGCCCGGCCTGGACTTTCCCCAATTGGAATCCCGCCTCCTTCCGGGCGTCTTTTGGGAATGCCAGCAGATCGTCGTAGGCAGACCCTACCCAAAGGATCTGCTTTCGATCATCCATACAGCCAGCATGTATAAAATCTTATACGCGCTTGAGGACACAAGTCAAGGCACGCCTGAACGATGGTCGGCGAAGTGAGGAGGCGCTGTCAAAAGAGAATTCGGGAGTTGGAACGTAGCGTTTCTGGGGGCGCAAAGGTTGGCTCCCCGGCATGGATTCGAACCACGATTCACGGCTCCAAAGGCCGCTGTCCTACCATTAGACGACCGGGGATCTCGCGGAGGGATTTACAGCACCAGTGTAACATTCGCGCGCCGAAACCAAGCAACCCGTTAGAATGGTAACAGTGCTTTTGCGTGTGCACTTCTTTCCGGGACTCTGTCTGTTGATTCTCGGCCTTGGCCTTCAGTTTCCAGTTATCCGCTGGCTGCTTGATTCTTGTCGCCAGCGCCGCTTCGTCTGGCTGGGCGCGGCTGCTTCCACGGCTTTGCTCGCAGCCGGTTATTTACTGGAGTTCCAGCGGGTCCTGCGAAACTTCCCCGTCCAATCGTGGACTTGGCTGGAGTGCGCCTCTTTGGTGGAGACCATCTGGTTGATCGGATTGTCCCTGGCGCTGCTAGTCTGGCACACCACTCCGCGATTTGATCCCAGGCGGCGAAAGCTTCTCCAAACGGCCGCCGCTGGACTCTGCATCGCTCCGCTAGCGGGCACCGCATTTGGGATTGTGCGCCGGAACCATTTCCATCTATCCGAAGTGGCCATTCCAGTCGCCAATCTGCCCAAGGATTTGGATGGCCTCCGGATCGTCCAGATCACCGATATCCACTTGAGTCCGTTTCTGAGTGAACGCGAATTCGCGGCAGCGATCGACATGGCCAATGAGGCGCGCGCCAACGTCGCGCTGGTCACTGGCGACCTGATCACGCGCCCCGGTGACCCTTTGGACGCCTGCCTTCGCCAATTGGCCCGGCTTCGGGCCGAAGCCGGCGTGCTGGGGTGTCTCGGCAATCATGAGATTTATGCGCGCGCCGAGAACTATGTCACCGAACAAGGCCGCCGCATCGGCATCGGGTTTTTGCGGCATCAGGCCAAGCAGCTTCGATTTGGAAATGCGGCGATCAACTTCGCCGGAGTCGACTATCAGCGCATGCACTCGCACTACCTCAAGGGCGCCGAGCAACTGATTGTGCCTGGCGCCTTGAACGTCATGCTGTCGCACAACCCGGATGTTTTTCCCGTGGCTGCCGCTCAAGGCTACGATCTGACCATTGCCGGCCACACACACGGCGGCCAGGTGGATGTCGAAATCTTGCATCAGCACCTGGACGTCGCGCGCTACTTCACGCCTTTTGTACAAGGTCTCTACCGTCGGGGGAGTTCGTCCGCTTATGTGTCGAACGGGCTGGGCACCATTGGGGTCCCGGTCCGGCTCGGCGCGCCTCCCGAGGTTTCGGTGCTTCGCCTGTGCGCTATCTGATCCTGAGCGACATTCACGCCAATTGGGAAGCGCTGGGCGCTGTGCTGGCGCACGCCGGTTCCCGCTACGATCGCATCGTTTGCTGTGGCGACCTGGTTGGTTATGGAGCCGATCCTGACGCCGTTGTCCGCTGGGTTCGAGAAAGCGTCCATGGGATTGTGCGCGGGAATCACGACAAAGCCTGCGCCGGCTTGGAGGATCTGGAGTGGTTTAACCCAGTGGCGCGTGTATCGGCTCTTTGGACTCAGGCGGTTATTCAGCCGGAACACGCCGAATATCTGCGGGGACTGGCCCAGGGTCCGGAACGGATCAACGGTTTTCAGATTCTCCACGGCTCGCCATTGGATGAAGACGAATACGTGACTTCGGAGCAGGACGTGGCGCAAGTAGCGCCCTATCTCGATTGCACCGTGTCTTTTTTCGGACATACCCATTTACAAAGCGCGTTCCTGTGTCATCGGAACGGAGTAAAGCGGCTGATCAGCGCCGATCCGGAATCGAGCGAAGAGGAGATCGCGCTGGAACACGATGTCAACTACCTGATCAATCCCGGTTCAGTGGGGCAACCGCGCGATGGCGATCGCCGAGCGGGTTATGCGCTTTATGATCCCGATGCGCGTGTTATAACGCTGTGCCGCGCAGAATACGACATCGCTTCGGCACAGCGCAAGATTCTCGAGGCAGGTCTGCCGGAGCTGCTGGCGATGCGCCTGGGTGCCGGTCTGTAAGATGATTCGCTGGCTGGTCCTTCACAAAACTAATGAAAGAGCGCACGCTCTACGCGTTACTGGCGATGCTATTCGCCGTGTCGCGGCTGGGCTACTACCTGCTCGGCGTCCGCTTTGACGCTCGGCCAGTCCTTCACTATTACCAGTTCCTCGATCCGGAGTTGTTGAAGCACCGGCTGTTCGAGAGCTTATTCTATCTGCATGTCCAGCCGCCGGGCTGGAATCTTTACACAGGCGCAGTCTTGAAAGTTTTCCCGGCGTCCTACCCCGCGATCTTCCATGCCATTTACCTTCTGCTCGGGCTCGGAATTTGCTGGTCTATTTACCATTTGATACGGATGTTCCGAGTAAGTCGCTGGCTGGCATTTACTTTGGCCGCGTGGTTCAGCATAAGTCCTGGCGTGGTCCTGTACGAGAACTTCCTGCTTTATGAGTATTTAGTCGCGTTCTTATTAATAGCTGCCGCGGTGGCGCTGGTTCATTTCATCCAGGGCCCTCGGTCCATCTGGGTCATGCTATTCTTCGTTGCCCTGCTCGGCCTGGTGCTCGTCAGGAATTTCTTCCATCTCGCCTATTTCGTTGCAATCATGGCCGCGCTGACATTTCTCTCTCGATCGCGCCGCCGTACCGTGCTACTCTGCGGCGCCCTGCCGCTGCTCTTGATCGTTGGGCTGTACTCGAAAAACTGGATACTCTTTAGAAGCTTCTCCGGCAGCACATGGATGGGAATGAACATGGACACCATTACAGTTCATCAGTTGACAGGCGAAGAAGCGCGAACTTTTGTGAACCGCGGCGTCATCTCCCCGGCTTCCCTATTGGACGTTGGTTCGCCTCTGAAGCTCTATCGTCCTTACCTTCAAATGCCGCCGCTCACTGGTATCCCGGTGCTCGATGATTGCGTCACCTCCACGGGAGCCACAAACTTCAATTGCCTGGCCTTCCGCCAGGTCCAGCGGATCTACACGCGGGATGGCGCAGCACTCTTGCGACAATTCCCCGTGGTCTATTTGCGATCCGTGGAGGCGGCGTGGTTCAGCTACTTTCTGCCGGCGGGAGACTTCCCGTTCTTCGATTGGAATCGTCCTAAGATCCACGGCATCGATCGGTTCTGGAATATCGTATTCTTCGGCCAGTTCAAAGAGGCAAGCGACCGCAAGGAACTCAGACGACTGGCCGCGCAAGGCGCCCGAGTGTCGCTGCTGCTTTACACGGGCATATTCCTATTGATCGGCCTGCCGGCGCTGTGGCTGTGGGGCGTTTACTATCTCGTGTCTGGAGTGCGGAGCAAGAGCCTGGATTGGCCTGCCGCGATTCTGCTCGGATTCTTGCTGTTCAATATCCTATATGTGACGGCCATCGCGAATTTCCTGTCTAGCTTCGAAAACAACCGCTATCGTTTCCCTTTAGACGCCTTCTACGTGGTGCTTCTCGGCGTGGCGCTCAGCAGGTTACTCGGCTCGAAGATCCCGGGGGACAAGGGC
Source organism: Bryobacterales bacterium (assembly GCA_963761265.1). Classification (GTDB taxonomy): domain Bacteria; phylum Acidobacteriota; class Terriglobia; order Bryobacterales; family Bryobacteraceae; genus Palsa-89. The sequence continues at coordinate 197,493 of CAVXGM010000033.1, read as the reverse complement.
CGTTCGCCTTTGGAATAGCTATTGTGGATGAGACTCTCCACCGTATCGGCATCTTCCAAATCAAGCTCAGCGGAGAAAGCAAAGCCCCGGCTGCGTTCGGGCAAAGCCACTCGGTAGCCGTTCGGAAATAGGCCTTCCAGTTTGTCGGTGAGTAGCAGCCGTGACGGCCCAAGCCCGTCTGAATGCATCAGAGAGATCAGCCAGTTTTCGCCGTTGTCGCGAAAGAGCGCGCCTGTGCCCATCGGTTCCGGCGAAAGTTCACGAAGATTTTCAAGTGCACGCGTCTTCCAGTCGATCCCGCGCGCTTCCCATTCGCGCCGCATGTCGTCGCGGACGTAGCGGATGGCTTGGCCGGCCAGCACGACTGCCCAAGTCAGCGCGACGCTCTGCGCCCGTAAAGCAGCATACGGGCCCGGCCAATTAGCGGCTTCGACAAACGACGAAGGGATAAATAGTGGCACCACCTTGCTGACGTCCAGATCCTCGGACCCGAACGGCCTTCCGTCGCGCAGTTCGCTTACCGGATGAACTAGCCGATGCATGCCTCTTCTATCGGCGCTTGCCCATCCCGCCTTGATACCGCCCGGGCACTGGGACTAAGGTACTGCCACAGCCTGTACCGAACTGCTAGTGACTATGTTACCGCTCGCATCCAGCCGGTCGATCACATAGTACAGCACGCGATTCGGCAAGCTTGGAATCGTGATGGCACAGGCTGCACCGTTCGCACAAGTTTGGCGTGTCACGCTTTCGTTGGTGAAACTGTAAGGGTCGCTGGGAGTGCCGCTGGGAATCTCTGTCGAGCAATCCTGCGCATAGGCGGTACACCGCAAGAGATCTCCGCCATTTTCCAGATAGCCAAACCGGGCTCGGATCTGACTTGCAAAAGCAACACCCTGGTACGTGACATTCACCGGAACGAAAGTCGTGCGATTTACGCTGTCCGCCGGAAACGCGGGTGGAATTCGGTAGGCTAACCATTCGGTGCGTACGCCATCCAGCCAGTAACCGGGGCAGAACATGAACTGCGCGTCCGCGGTAGGCCGGCAGTTACTGTATTCGTAAGTGGTTCCCGGATGGCCATGCACGAATCCAAACTTGCGCGTCGTCACGCCGCTGAAATCCGTCCGATCGATGCGGAACTCAATGCTCTGCCCGCTCCAGGGCGCCGGCTGATAGAGACAAGGGATGGCTTGCGTGAACTGCGAACTAGCGCAGCTCGATTCCACGTCAGCCTTGGGCAAGCTCATATATAAACTCCCAGCCGGCGAACCTTGCACACACTCGTTCGCCTGAAAGGCGCGGCAAAGGCTCCAATTCGGCAGATCGCCTGTGTTGCCGGTGGTTGGACTGCTAACGTCGCGAGCCAGGTAGCGGCCCGCGAACCCCGCCAATCCCAGGCGCTTGTAATCGCTCGACCCCGCTGCACAACAATCGGCCGCTACCCGATATGTCTGGTTGGTTCCTGCAACCAGAGTCAGCGACATGGTCCCCAGCGCCGCGCCTCCATTCGACTCGATGCCGCCCCCTTCGGAAGGATTGAAGTGCCGGTAATCCACGAAAAATGGCGGCGCTGCGCTATTCGGCGCGTATGTGCCGCTGTTATAGGACTGGGTCAGCGCATTACTTGCTCCCTTGTTGCTTGCCGGCGAACGAGGGCCAGGACGACGCCGACGGTTGCATCGCGCTCCAGAGCAAGTTCGGCACCGTCGTGTCGACGTTCCCGATATAGCTGCCCACCGAACCAAGCCTGCTGAAAGGAGTATGCTCCGGCGCCCGTCGCCGGCGCCGACGAACCGTGCGAAGAAAACCGCAGAGGATTGCTCTTCGTCCAGGTGTTGTTGGGACTCGACGCGTCCAAGGCCACGGCGTTGGTGGCGTAAGTCGGCGCCATGTATAGAAGCCAGGGACTTGCGTGCGCGCTGCCACTCATATCGTCCTTGCCCGGAAACAGCGGCGCCAGATAGTTGTGTGCTGCCCATCGCAGCAGCCACAAATCGATATTTGTCGCGCTGTTGTAAGTCACCGAAAGCAGAACCAGGTTCTCGTTCTGACTGCCGGCATTGGTCAGTAACCAGTCGCCCGGTTGCATGTCCTGCAACTTGGACCAGTTTGCATTGGCCGTTCCAAAGCCCGGGGTCGTACACGGGAACTCCTGCTTCTCGGTGTTGCCGTCTGGAAACGTGTACGATGCGTTCGGATTCTGCTGGCACGGCGGCGACGACACCTTTACCTGGATGCAATTCGCTGTTCCCGGAGAACGCCGCATAAGGCGCCGACAAATTGGAGGGGCAAGTGTACGCTTCGCTTGCTCCGACACTCGTGCTCTGCTGCGGCCCTCCCGAGCATCCGGCGCAATCCCACACCGCATTCGATCCCGAGCCGGCGCGATTCACCTCCGCCACATTCATCTTGAAGGAATCGGGGAAGACCAAGTTCGATGCCCCCGTATCCTGGTGCGGATCGATTACGGCAAATCGCCATGTTCCCATCGTGAGAACCGGCGCATCGTGCAATCCGCACCAGCGGCAATCGCCCTCGCTCCAGCTATTCCGAATGCTGCGCAGCACACCGCTTGCCGTATCGAAGGACGCCATGATGCCGATGTGGTTTTGAACATTTCCCATGCCTGCCGAAAAGTAACCGCCGTCGAAACCCGCCACCACCGGGCTGTTCATCCATCCGAGATCGAAACCCGGGTGCGCCGGGCCAACGGCGTCTGCCCGAGATAGTTCAGACCGGTTTGATATGCGCTCACCATCTGCGATCGAATGTCATGCCCGCTGGCTGACGGCGTCAAATTCGTCCACTGAAAACAATCGTCCGCGATCGCGGTGTTTGGATTGTAATCTCCGTAACCGGGATAGGGATGAAACGCAACATATCCCGCGCATCCGGCAAAACATTCGTTGTAAGTCAACTTCCAGACGCGATTGCTCACGTCAATCGTGTATGCGGACGTTCCATCGACATTGTCAAAAAAATAACCGCTGAGGCCGGTGGGCCCGTAAGGCAAGCTGTCGCCGTTGGTGTTGAGGCGCGGGCTGCCGTGCCGGCTTCGAACCCATCGCGAGCAACCGTGTCTCCGCGCGGACCGATCCATCGCTGTTAAACGGAATCCAAAGCAGCAGCGCCTCCCCTCCAGCACTATCCGCGACGTTGGTCAAATATCCAGTCAAGGCCGGACTCAGAGCGGATGATCCATCGGCGGTCATTGTTACCTGTCACCGGCGCCTGATTCATCATCCCGGTGTCGCCGTTGCAGCAGGCGCTCGGCATGGTCGCATAAGCGTAATTCACACCGATGCTGACGCTGACATTCGACCCGCCATTCGACTTAGTAACCACCACGCCGAAGTTTGCCGCCGACATACGGCACGCCAGTCAGTGTTCCCGCATTCTCCTGCAAGGTCAACGCCGACGAGCTACTGACGTTCGCGCACGTGAAAGTAAGTTCCGTTGATCAGAATCGGCGTACCGCTTGCCCAGTCCGTATCGAAGTAATTCTGCGTGCCAGTCGGATTTTGCAGCGTAACTGCTTGTCCCGCGACGTTGACGGTCCCTGATGGAGGAACCACCAGGTGATGCGGCGGCGTAAATCCCCACGACAAGAAAGGTGGGTTCACCGCCAGTTGCGGATAGGTCCCGATCTTCACCGGCGCGCCGCTGGGACACGCCGAAGTAGTCACGGGATTTCCCGCCACCGTTTGCCCGCCATCCAGCGAAAGCTGCAACGTAATCGTTGTCCCGCTCGTCTGCGCATTGCCGCAATAGACGTCGAAGGATAAATCGTCGACAGTACACTTCGGATACCAGCCGGCGAATGTCGTGCCGGCCGGACAAGCGAAATTCGCCAGCGGAACGAATGCCTTGTCCGTCTGCCCGCCCGAACCAACCGCAGAACTCGCGCCGTTGGAATTAATATTCGCGATGCTCGCCCACTTGCCCGTTCCGCTGGCGTCCAGCGGAACACCCAGAATGCCCGCATTCTGGGCGGCCAAGCTAAGCGCCGACACGCTCATCATCCCGGGCGAAGTTACCCGCCAGAATTCCGCGCCGGTCACCGGATCGACGTAGGATTTCTGTTGATTTGTCCAATCGATCACCGGATAATCCATGTTTCCGAACTTAGCCGGATTAAATGGAACAGTATCCGGCGCGGTGTTGCCCCACGCAATGGATCGAGTGGTAAACGTAGCTGCAACTTCGGCGTCCGAGCCGCAAGTTACTCCCACCCAGTAAGTGGCGGCCGCGGCCAGCGCATCATCTGCCCGTGCGCGTTCCCAGGATAAAGATATGCACATTCGCGTTGATAATCGACCCCGCGCGGGCATCCGTGTTCGTGTTATCGGTCAGATCCGAGATGTTCGCGCTGAACGCGGCGCCGCGCGACGCCCGATACGTGCAAAAGCCCGCCTGGTCGGTTTCGCACCGTGATCTTGGCCTGCATCTGGGTCGGCTCGATCGAGACAATCGACGTGTTCGCAAAGCACGCAAGGCGCCCGGACCCAAAGCTAAAGTGACGAACCAAAGTAAATGTCGCATCGCTCAAAAGGACGACAACGCCGCCCGCCGCCACGAGTTAGTGCTGGTGCACAAGTAAAAGTACGATCCGTCGCGTCGCCCACGATCCCGTGGTGCAAGCCGTGCTCGATGTCCCCGGCGCGGCGGTGCGCAGCCCAATCACCGACGTATCCGCGCTCAATTGCGTCTTGCCTGAAATCTCGGTGCTCGTGATCCCCACCCCGGCCGTTACGCTCTTCGAGCTCAGGAACGCCCGCTGATCCGCGCCGCCGTTTGCATCCCATGATCCGTTCGTCGCCGACCACGTGAAGAGCGGAATAGCATCCGCTGGAAAAGCAGTCACGCTGCCCTGTGCTATGCAAACGCCGCCGCAGCTTGCCGTTACGTTATGCCCCACCGTCAGCGCGCCCGCGCTCGAAACGTAGATGAAGCGCCAATCCGCTGCCCGCCGAAATCGTTGCCGTCGCGCCGCTGCCGAACGAATACACCAGCGCTTCCGAACCGCACCGTGCAAGGAGTGGACGTCGAACAACCCGCCCCGATCGCCAGAGTGGTCGCGCTGGTTCGAGTCACCGCAAAATCGCCCAACTGGCTGGCCATGGATGCGGCCGGCGGCCCTTGTTCCAGCGTCCAGGAGTTCGCCGCAGTACAACCGTACACGTTCATTCCCGCGGCCGCATCCAGGCGATAGTACATTTCGCCTTGCCCGCAAGAGGAAGGAAGCCCCGTGCCCAACTTGAATGGCTTGGTCGCGCTGGCGCCGGAAAAATCTACGTCTCGGCTTTGCATCCGCAAGTCGAGTTGGGTCAGTTGGCCATACAGCGCGCCAACGCCCGCAAACGTCACAATCAGCAGAATTCTGGAAAATAGACATCCCTCTTAGAGTTCTCCTATGGCGCCCACAGTCTCCCACGAGAATGGAAACATGCCAGCGCCAGTCTGTTCGGGCGATCCAGGCAAACGTCATCCATACATTCCGTTTGATGGCTCGAGAAAAATCTTGCGAGAAATGTGACCGCCAAAAAAGCACTTATTCCCGAGACTTTGAAATCAGCTCAATCCAGCAGGTTCGCACAGCTGTCGTGTGGGCAGACGCCAGGCGCCGCCAGCCGTCCTCGAATCCCATTGCCAACGCGGGATTCGTCCTGTATTGCATTTACGTACTCTCCGGGTTTGCCAATGATTGGTCCTTGCACGTTTTCGGCGTCGAAGGCCTACCTTTCCACCATCACCCTGGTTTTGCTCCCATTGGCGTGGCTTTTTTCCGGCAACGCTCTGCGAGGTTTACGCTCCGGCGCCGGAATATGCTGGGCGGCATTCCTGTTGTGGATGTTTCTGGCCGCGCCCTTGAGCGTATGGCGAGGCGGAAGCGCCGCGCTGCTGGCAAATTATGTTCCCCGCGCGTAGCTTGACTTCTTCTACACGTGCTGCTTTCGTCACCTCGCTCCGCCGTTGCCGCCAATTGATGTACGTCCAGATCGCGAGTGGCGCTGCTCTGTTACTCAGTTGCGCTGCCTTTGGAAGCGTCGGTGACGATCCAACGGGGACGCCCGCTTCCGAGATTCCGCACAGCTTGTTCTATGCCAATTCCAACGATTTAGCGCTCGCGTTACTGCTCGGAATCAGCTCTTTCCTGTTTCTTTTCCACCAGCCAGCGCGGGCGGCGTCGCCTGGCCGGTATCGCCGGAATCCTCCTCTGCACGTTCTACGCATTTCGCACCGGCTCGCGAGGCTCCGTCATTGCCGCGTCCGCCATGCTGATTTTGATCTTCTCGTTGAGCCGGAGCAGGATGCGGGTGGCGGCTCTCGGGCTCGCTGCGCTCCTCAGCGCGGCGCTCGCAGCCTCCATCGGCGGCGAATCCTCAAGTACGCTGCATCGGCTGTCTCTTGTCATCAGCGACACCTCGTCGCCCGCCGAAACACGAATCGGACCTGGCCGCCGTAGCTTCCCAACTGCAGCGCGAAGAACTGTTCAAAACCAGCCTGCGATATACCCTAAGCCACCCTCTGTTTGGGGTCGGGCCCGATCAATTTGCCACCGCTGTGAGCCAGGACGCTGTTCGGGATAACCAACATATGCCCTGGCTCGGCACCCATAACACTTACACTCAGATCTCAAGCGAATGCGGCATCCCTGCCGTCATCTTTTACGCCGCCGTGATAGGCCTGTGTCTTGCCTCCAACCTTCGACTCTATCGGCGGACTCGCGATCGCCCCTCCGATTGTGAACTGGCCGGTCTCAGCCACTGCCTGCTGGCAGGTACTTTGGTCTTTGCCGTCAGTGCGTTTTTCTTCCACATGGCCTATAGTGCCTACCTTCCAACGCTGGCTGGCTTCAGCGTCGCCCTCTCGCTAACCCAAACAAAACAGCGGGCCTAGTCGAATCTTTGGACCGCGCCCCAACCGGCTATACTATACTGAGGTTAGATCCCGGCTGGGTTTGAGTTGCGACCGTTAGCGTGCCCGTGTCCAACGGTCTTCTCGTATTCCAGCATTGCAACTAGGAGCTTCACGCATGTTTGATTTATTTCGCAGCCGTGCCACGGCCGTACGCATTATGTTGGGCGCCATCCTGGGCGTTGTCTCCCTCTCCATGCTGGTCTATCTGATTCCCGGTACGGGAATTAGCGGCACGGATACGAACGGCGACCAAGTGGTGGCCGACGTTGGCAAGTCCGCCGTTACCGTGGACGAGGTGCAGCAATCACTCAAGAATTATCTGCAGAGTTCGCGTGTCCCTCCGGAGTTCGCCGCTACCTTGATTCCTCAGTTAGTGGACCAGGCCATTGCCGACCGGGCAGTGGCTTACGAAGCGCAGCAACTCGGATTTCGAATCTCGGACCGCGATTTGGCGCAGGCCCTCCGCTCCTTCCCGTTTGGAACCCTGCCCCCGGATCAATACCAGCAATATGTTCAGCAAAACTTTGGGACCACCGTTCCAGTCTTCGAAGAAAACGTTCGTCTGAAGGCATATGAGGACTCGATTGAGAACATCGTCGCCGAAGGGACTATTGTTACGCCCGCTGAAGCTGAGGCCGAATACCGCAAGGCCAACGAAAAGATCAAGATCGACTACATCGGCTTCAGTCCCACCAAGTTGATGGCCGACATCAAACCCACGCCCGAAGAGCTCAGCGCTTATTTTGACAAGAACAAGAGCTTCTACACCATTCCGGAAACGCGCCATCTCCAACTCATAGTTGCCGATCAAGCTAAAGTGGCTGACACCATCCAAATTACCGACGCGCAAATCCAGGCCTACTACGACGCCCACAAGGACGAATACCGGACGCAGGAGCGGGTGCATGCGCGCCACATTCTGCTGAGCATCACCAACAAATCCAAAGACGAGGTTGCCGAAAATCCAGGCGCAAGCCGAAGCGCTCGACAAGCAGATCAAAGCGGGCGGCGATTTCGCCGAACTAGCCAAGAAGTATTCCCAGGACCCCGGTTCCGCTCAAAAAGGCGGAGATCTGGGTTGGGTTTCCCGCGGCCAGATGGTCAAGAATTTCGAAGACGCCGTCTTCTCGCTGAAGCCCAATGAGATCAGCAACGTGGTTACCACCGAATACGGCTTCCATATCATTCAAGTGCTGGAGAAGCAGCCCGCGCACCTGCAAACGCTGGACGAGGTAAAGCCGGCGATTGTAGCCACGCTCAAGAATCAGATCCGTTTTCGATCGGATGCAGGATCTGACCGATAAAGCGCACACCGAGCTTGTAAAAGCGCCCCAGAACGCGCAGCAGATCGCTACCCAACTGAACCTGGAGTTCGTGGATGTGCCGGCTTACGCTCCGGGCAGTCGCCATTCCGCAACTTGGAAATGATCAACAGGTTGGCGCCACCGTTCAGGGCATGAAGCCGGGCGAGGTGAGCGACGTGCTCCAAGCCGGCAATAAGCTGGCGGTCGCGGTGGTCACCGGCACCCGGCCGCCGCATCCCGCGCAACTGTCCGAGGTGGAGAGTCAGGTGCGCCAGAATTATCTGCAAGGCGAGGCAAATCGTATGGTTACCGAAAAAGCGGCCAAGGCCGCCGAGCTGCTGAAACAGAACGGCGGCGACCTGAAGGCCGCTGCCAAAGCGGTCGGCGGAGAGGTTAAGACAGCCGACTTCTTCTCGCGCAATGGCGCGGCCGAGGGCATTGGCTCGGCAACCCTCCTCAGCAATCTCTTCGACAAACCCGACGGCTCGGTGTTTGGTCCGCTGGGCGCTGGCGGTCAAACTATCGTTGGAAAAGTCACCGGCCATCAGGATGCCGATATGTCCAAGTTCCCGCAAGCAGCGCGACAGTATCGTCACGCAGCTCAAGAGCAAAGAGGCTGTGGACCGCCAAAACCTCTTGCAGGACAGCATCCTTACGCGATCTGATTCGCCGCGGCAAAGTGAAGAAGCATCAGGCGGTGATCGACCGGCTGATCGCCCAGTATCGCAGCTCGTAATACGGCATGATCCACGCCCTGCTGGAATTCCTTCGGACGCTCACCACGCCCGACCGGCTGATTCATCTGCTGTCCACGGTGCTTTCCGGCTGGCTGGGTTACGCGGCTCTAACCGCCATCGTATTCGCCGAAACCGGGCTGCTGGTCGGCTTCGTGCTCCCCGGCGATTCTCTGCTCTTCACCATCGGCGTGGTGGCCGGCGCCGGGCAATTGAACCTGACCGTCATGATCGTGCTGCTTGATCGCCGCCTGCCTGGCCGGCGATTGGTGCGGCTACCTGCTCGGCCGCCGCGCTGGCCCCGCCATCTTCAACCGGCCCGATTCGCGCTTCTTCAAACAAGAGCACCTGCAGCGCACCAACGCGTTTTATGCGAAACACGGCGGCAAAACCATCATCTACGCCAAGTTCGTGCCGATCATTCGCACGTTTGCGCCCTTTGTCGCCGGCGTTGCGAACATGCGCTATCGCAGCTTTGTTTCTTTTGATATTTTCGGAGCCATCGGCTGGGTGATCTCCATGACCGTGCTCGGAGGCCTGCTGGGCGAAGATCCCTTTGGTGCAGCGCAACTTCGAGAAGTTCGTGCTGCTGGTGATCGTCGTTTCTCTGCTGCCGATGATCCTGCACGCGGTAAAGGGTCTGTCGCAGCGCAAACCGGCTCTACAGCCGGGTGACTAAACGTTCGATCGCCGCCCGTACCTCCGGGTCCCGCCGCGCCTCCACCTCGTCGCCCTTCGCCACTCCCAGCGCCTGATTGAAAATCTCCTGCTTCAATCGGCTCTGCACCCAGTCTCGCTCCTGGGACCATTCGCCCACCGACGGCTGAATGTCGCGCTGGCCGGCATACACCTCAAATTCTTCAAGCAGCGACGGCGATACCTCAAAGCCCGGTTGAACTGCATCGGATTTCGCATCGTGCTTTTGAATGTACTCGGTGGCGAATGACGTGAAGATGCCGCTCGCATCCAGCGCCACCCGCAACCGGGTGAGCGGCTCCGGCCCAATCGCCACATCGGGCTGAATGCCGCCGCCGCCCATGACACTGCGGCCCGAATCGGTGTCGGAACTTTTGCGTTTGTTTCTCGATCTCCAGGTGCCCGCTCGGCAGCGGCTTTCTGAATAGACCGCCCGCTGGGCGTGTAGTAGAACGCCGTGGTCAGCGCGAGAGCCGTGTTGCCGGTCAGCGAGAATACGTTTTGCACCAGGCCTTTCCCAAAGCTCGGCTCGCCCAGAACCACCGCCCGATCGTGATCCTGCAATGCGCCCGTAAGGATCTCCGCGGCACTGGCCGTTTTGGCATTCACCAGTACCGCCAGCGGAAAGGCATACGGAGTCGCGGTCTTCGGCACTTCCACGGACTGGTCCTCAATGCTTCTGCCCTTTCACGCTGAGAATTCGTTGTCCGGGTTTTAGAAAATACGAGGCCGCTTCGAGTGCCGCTTGCACCACGCCGCCGGGATTGTCTCGCAAATCCAGCACCAGCCCCTTCAGCTTGTCGCCGCCCAGCTTCTCGATGGCATCCTTCAACTGCTTGGCGGTCTGCGGATCGAATCCGTTCACTCGTATGTATCCGATCCCCGGTTGCAGCATAAACGCGCGGTCCACGCTGGGCGAATCCAGCAGCTCCGGATCCAGCACGAACTCGAGCGGCCGCGCGTTGCCAGGCCGGCGCACCACCAGCTGCGCACGGTGCTGATGGCTCTCGCCCAGGTACCCGACAATTTGATCGAACTCCAGCCGCGCCAGCTCCACGCCGTTCACCGCCACGATCTCATCGCCGGGCTCCAGCCCCGCTTTGGCCGACGGGCTTCCCGCCATCGCCTGGAGGATGACGACGCGTCCAGGCAAAATGGAAACGATAGTCCCGAAACCCTTTTTTTCGGAATTCTCCATCTGCTTGAGCTGCTCGTTCTGGTCCGGATCGAAGAAGATGGAATGCGGATCGAGCGTGCGCAACATTCCTGGAATGGCGCCTTCATAAATGGCCTGCTGGCTGTTCACCGGGTCCGCCGCTTGAGCTTCCACGATGGAAACCACTTCTGTGAAGCGCTTCAATGCGCTGTCCAGGTCCTCAGTGGAAGGCGGCGTGGCGAACAAAAAAAGAGCAGGTAAGAACATTACTTCACTTCGGATTCGTCACTTTGAATATCGCAGGCGCTGCTTAGCGGCGTGCCGTTCCAAAGCCAGTTCAATCAGCCGGTCGATCAGCTTCGGCATGGGCAACCCGGAATACTCCCACATCTTAGGGTACATGCTGATGGAGGTGAACCCGGGAATGGTGTTGATCTCGTTGATATAGAGCTGATCGCTTGAGGTTTCGAGCAGAAAATCCACCCGCGCCATGCCCTCGCACTCCACCGCCCGATAGCATTCCACGGCCAGCCGCTGCATCTCCGCGGTTTTTTCGGGGGACAGATTCGCCGGGATCACCGTTTTAGCCTGATCCAGAAGATACTTGTCTTCGTAATCGTAGAAGTCGCGCGAAGGCAGAATTTCGCAAGGCGTCGCCGCGACCGGATTGTCATTGCCGAGCACCGCGCATTCGAACTCGCGCCCGCTGATGCCGCGCTCCACGATCACCTTGCGATCGATAGGCGCTCGCCAATTCGATCGCCGTTCATCAACTCCTCTTCATTCTGGACTTTCGAAATGCCGACCGACGATCCCAGATTGGCAGGCTTCACGAACATCGGAAAGTCAGGCGCGAACTCCCAAGAGCCGCATTGCGCGGCACGATGAAGTACTCCACCACCGGCAGGCCCCGCTCCCTGCGCGACGCGCTTCATCATCTCCTTGTCCATCGAAACCGACGACGCCAGCACGCCCGCGCCCACGTAAGGCAAATCGGCCAGTTCCAGCAAGCCTTGCACCGTCCCGTCTTCGCCGAACGTGCCATGCAGCACCGGGAACACGACGTCGATGCCGGGATTTCCGCCCGGCTCCGGCACAATCGGCCGCGGGCTCCACTTCCCTTCCTTTGAAATCACATAGTGCAGCACTTCGTATTTCTCGGCGTCCATCGCCTCGATGATGGATTTTGCCGATCGGGCGAGATTTCGTGCTCGCCGCTGCGCCCCCCGTAAATCACCGCCACTTGCGTCTTCATCTCTTTATAGAATTCTTTTCCCCATGGCCGACATCACCAGTTCCACCGCCAGAATCGCCGTCCGGTTCGCCTCATCGATCACCGGATTCACCTCCACCACTTCCATGGACGTCACCCGCCCCGTGTCGCAAAGCATTTCCATCGCCAGATGCGCCTCGCGGTAAGTGATTCCGCCCTCCACCGGCGTGCCGACGCCGGGCGCCTCTCGCGGATCGACCGCGTCCATGTCGAGCGAAACGTGAATGCCCGCCGTCCCATCGCCGGCGATGCGGATCGCTTCTTCAAATACCGCCCGCATGCCGCGCTCGTCGATGTCGCGCATCGTAAAAGCATGAACCCCGGAATGTTGCACGATGTCGCGCTCCTTGCGATCCACGGAACGGATCCCCACCAGCGCGACGTTCGCCGGGTCCACCTTCGGCGAATAACCGAAGATATTGGTCAGCTCTTCCGGCCCCTGTCCGATGCAACAAGCCAGCGGCATGCCATGAACGTTGCCGCTCGGGCTGCTCTCGGGCGTGTTCATGTCGGCGTGCGCGTCGATCCAGATCATGCCCAGCCCTTCGCTCGCTGCGACGAAAATGCCGCGACGCGCCCGAGACTGTTCCGACCGCGATGGAATGATCGCCGCCCAGGACCAGTGGAAACTTCCCCGATCCCAGCGCCACTTCCACCATCTCGGCCACCTGTGTACATGTTTCCGCGATCTGTGGCAAATACTTCGCTCGGGAGTGCACCTCACCCTGGCTCTCGCGCTGGACCACCGGCACGTTGCCGAGATCTTCCACCTCATAGCCAAGCTCCGCCAGCCGCCCGTTCAGATTGGCGACACGCACGGCCGACGGACCCATATCGACGCCGCGGCGGCCCGCGCCCAAGTCGAGCGGCGCGCCGATAATCGCGATGCTGCTTTCGTCATGCGCATTACGCTCACGGACGTGTGCGATAAAGCATCCGCGGAAACGCGATGGTCTCGCGAATGTGCTCCAGCCCGCACATCCACGCCACGAAGCGCTCGATGCCCATGCCGAAACCGCCGTGCGGCACGCTGCCGTACTTGCGCAGATCGATGTACCAGTCGAAAGCTTCGCGCGGCAGCTTGTGCTCGTCCAGGCGCTTCAGCAGCAGATCCAGATCGTGAATGCGCTGGCCGCCGCCGATGATCTCGCCGTAGCCTTCGGGCGCGATGAAATCCACGCCCAGCGCCACTTCCGGCCGGTCGGGATCGGGCTCGAAATAGAACGCTTTGATCTCGGTGGGAAAGCGATCCACCATCAGCGGCCGATCCAGGCCCTCGGTGATCAGCGTTTCGTCGGTGTTCGCCGAAATCGCCGCCCCATTGAATCTCGCTGCCCTTCTTCTGCAGCTTTTTCACCGCGTCGTCGTAGCTCATGCGCGGAAACGGCGCCTGCACGCTTTCCAGCTTGCTGATGTCGCGCTCCAGCACCTTCAGTTCCTCGCGGCGATTTTCCAGCACGCGCCCGACGACGTACACCACCATCTCCTCGCCCACGCGCTTCACGTCTTCGAGAGTCGCGTAGGCCATCTCCGGCTCCACCATCCAGAATTCGGTCAGATGCCGGCGCGTCTTCGATTTTTCCGCGCGAAACGTCGGCCCGAAGCAATAGACTTTGCCGAACGCCATCGCGTCGGCTTCGTTATAAAGCTGGCCGGATTGCGTCAGGTAGGCCTTCTCGTCGTCGAAGTAATTCACCTCGAACAGCGTCGTGGTGCCTTCGCAGGCGGCGGGCGTGAAGATCGGCGTATCCACCAGCGTGAAGCCGTGCGTATCGAAATAATCGCGCATCGCCTTGATCACTTCGTGCCGCACCCGGATGGCCGCGTGCTGGCGCTTGCTGCGCAGCCACAGATGGCGATGATCCATCAGGAAATCGACGCCGTGCTCTTTGGGCGTGATGGGATAGGGATCGGACTCCGGAACGCGCTGCACGATCTCGGCGCCTTCCACATCCATCTCGTAGCCGCCGGGCGCGCGCTGCTTCGGCGCGAACCTTGCCGCGCACGATCAGCGACGATTCCTGCGTCAGATTCTTGAGCGCTTCAAACGTTGCTTCGGCCAGGCTCGCCTTCACGGCCACGCACTGCATGATGCCGGTGCCGTCGCGCAGCAGCGGGAACACAATCTTGCCGGACTTGCGCAGGTTGTACAGCCAGCCGGCGATCTCCACCGGCTCGTCCAGATGCCGGCCGGCGTCTTCGATTCGAATACGGGAGTATGCCATCAAACCGTCTCGACAGTTTCCAGGCTTTCCAGCTTCTCAAAGATCTGCTTCACCAGGTCCAGCGATTGCGGAAGCGGAAACTCGGGATAATCGCGCAACTCGAGCAGCAGCGGATACTGTTGCGGCAGCGAGCGCAGCAGCTCCATGGTCTCGGTCCAGTCGATGGTGCCGCCTGGCGAGTGGAAGGGCCACAGATGGCTGTCGTCGTGGCCGTTGTTGTCGTGCACATGCGTGGAGCGGATGCGATCCTTCAGAATCGCGAAATGCCGCCGGCACGCCTTCCTTCATGTTCGCGTGGCCGACGTCCAGGCAGAAATTCAGTTTCAGATGCGTCTGGTCCAAAAAGTAAATCAAGCGCTCGGCGCTGGACAGCTCGTTGGGCGTGTTCTCCAGCAGCACTTCCACGCCGCGCGCCTTGGCGAACAGATGAATCTCTTCGAGCGACGTAAACGCAGCGTCCACTTTGCGCTCGTCGTACTCCTCTTCGAACACGCCGAGTGCTGGATCAGGTAGCGGAACGGGATCACTTCGGCGATCTCGAGCGCGCGCTTGATCTCGTCCAGCATATCCAGCCGCTTCGATTTCACCGGCTCGGTAATGTTGATATGCGAATTCGGGCCCGACCGTCCCCACATGTCGTCGCTGTACATCGGCGAGTGCAGCGAATGCAGTTTCAACTTGCGAGTCGCGGAACCAGTGGCCCAGTTCGTCGATCTGCGCCTTGTCGCGATAATCCAGATGCTGGCGCGCGCAGAAAATCTCCACCGCCGGAATGCCCGCCTGCCAGATCTTGCTCCAGCCAGACGGTGGTCAAACGATGATTCACGAGCAGGTGCGTCGAGAGAACGTGGTCCATCGGTAGTATCCTTCGGCCTTTCCGTTGGCCCGTGGATCTGCCGCGCCCTGCAGCCAGCCGCCTTCGATTCAAAATCGCCTCCACGCGCGCCACCACCGGCGTCGTCCCTTCCAGCGGTGAAACGTTGTGTCCCATGCCGCTGCAAGATTCGCACCGTGTCGGGAGAAATGCCCCGCTCCAGATACAGCACGTCCGGCATCCATTGATGATGGAAGCGCGGCCAGTCCACCGCGTCCTGCACGTTCATGTGAAAATCGACGACATTCAGCAGCACTTCGCAGCACGCCGTTGATGATGCGCGATCCGCCGGGCGCGCCCAGCATCAGAAACAGCTTGCCATCGCGCAGCACGATGGTCGGCGTCATGGACGACACGGGCCGCTTGCCGGGCTGAATCGCATTCGCTTCGCCCTGGATCAGGTCGAACATATTCTCGGTGCCGGGCTTGGACGCGAAATCGTCCATCTCGTCGTTCAGCAGAAACCCCAGGCCCGGCACCGTTACGCCGCTGCCGTAGCCGTTGTTCAGCGTGTAGGTCACCGCCACCGCGTTGCCTTCGCTATCCACGACGTTGAAGTGCGTGGTCTCGCTGCCCTCGTGAAGGCTCAAGTTGCCCGGGCGAATCTCGCTGCTCGGCGTGGCGTGCTGCGGATCGATGCTGCTGCGCCGGCTGGCGATGTATTTGGGGTCCAGCAGCTTGCTGACCGGCACCTTGTAAAAATCCGGATCGCCGAAGTACTGGCTGCGGTCGGCATAAAACCGGCGCATCACTTCCGCAACATAGTGGATGGAGGCCGCCGAACCCGCGCCGCCCTTCTCGTACCCCGATCCCTCCAGCATCCCGAGCATCTGCAGCAATCCCACGCCGCCCGCGCTGGGCGGAGGCGACGTGATGATCTCGTAGCCATGGTAGTGGCCCTGCAGCGGTTCTCTTTCCTTCGGCTTCGTACTTCTTCAAATCCTCCAGCGTGATCAGCCCGCCGTTCGCCGCCATCGCCGCCGCCAGCTTCCGCGCCGTTTCGCCGTCGTAGAAATCGCTCGCGCCGCGATCCCGGATGCGCTTCAACGTCGCCGCCAATTCCGGCTGGACGAACTTCTCCCCATAATGCGCGCTCAAAAAGATCCGCTTCGAATCGGGAAATTGCGATAGCAGCGCGGTCTCGCCTTCGCTATGCAGCGACGCATCCATGCTGTAGGAGACCGGATAGCCTTGGCTCGCCAACCGATGGCCGGGTCCAGCAACTCGGCCCACGGCTTGTGCCCGTATTTCTGGTGCGCCAGTTCCAGGCCGCGCACGGTTCCCGGAACGCCCGCCGCGCGCCATCCGACCAAGCTGTCCTGAGTTACATTGCCTGACGAATCGAGATACATGTTGCGTGTCGCTGCCAAGCGGCGCTGTTTCCCGAAAGTCGATGAACGTGGAGCGCCCGTCGGCGAAATGCGCGCAGCATGAATCCTCCGCCGCCGAGGTTGCCGGCGTATGGATACGTCACGGCCAGCGCGAACCCGACCGCCACCGCCGCGTCGATCGCGTTGCCTCCGGACTGGAGCACGCGCAGCCCAACGTCGGCGGCCAGCGGCTCCTCCACCACCACCATCGCGTGCCGTGCATGCACCGGTTGGCGCGCTAGCAGAGTGACCGCCGAAAATCCAGCAGCCACCAGCAAAGCCCAGCCGACCTTGATTCGCATTGATACTTCGATTCTACCGTGGCGCCGCCATCCAACCGCATTACGCCGTCGACAGCGACTGTTGCCGGTTGCGATGATGCTCGGCCAGCGCCCGGTTGGCCGCCGCGATGGTTTCCAGCTCCTGCGCCACCAGTTCCAAGGCTCGCCCCGGGATCGCGGCGTACATCTCGCCGTCTCCGATCCGCGTGTACACGCGATTGCCGATGCAGCCCGCGCTGGTCACCATGCCGTGCGCCATCGCCGCCGGAATCGCCATGCAGGTGGGCCGCGCCAGCAGCGGCAGCTTGGACGCGAGCGCCGGCGCGAAGCGCTGCCTCTTCCAGCAGCATCAACTTGCTCGCAGTGATCGCAAACAGCACCACGTCCGGATCCACCGGCGTGTCGCCGAGCGGCGCGTAGACAATCGCTTTCGGGGTCTCGGGAACAACCGGAATCCCCGGCACCTCTTCCATCTTCAGGTAACCCAAGCTGGTCATGGTTCCCAGAATGGACGGCAGCTCGTTGCGCCCGGCTTTCGGGCAGCGGGATGTTGTGCGTGTAGGAACCGACCGGGCAGTTGTAGTGGTCCTCGGGCGCGGTGGAGAAGGTGCGGCCCTCCGCCGCCAGCCGCCAGAAGCTGCATCCGGCGGGCTCGGAGCCGGAGAATTTTTCCGCCGTCCGCGGGCGCTTCCGCGCGAAAACTCACCGCCACCGGGCGCCGTCTCAAATCCAGAGATTTGTTGGAACTGCTTTTCGAGCGCTTTGTAGTCAGGCATTCGTTGTGTCCTCTTTATCTTGGCACGTCTCTTGCCACGTCTCTTCTCTTGGGACCAGTCTTGGCGCGACCGCTGCCGCATGTAAGAATCAGAAGGGATGTCTTCGGCCGCGAAAGCGCTCACCGCGCGGCAGTTCTTTTCCAGGAACGGAGTGCTTTCGAGATGGCACCCGCGCTACGAGTTTCGTCCCGGACAGCTCGAGATGGCCGAAGCCGTCGAGTCCGCGCTGGCCGAGAAAAAGCATCTGCTGGTCGACGCGGGCACCGGCACCGGCAAAACGCTCGCCTATCTGGTCCCGGCCCTGCTCTCCGGCAAACGCGTGGTGGTCTCCACCGGAACCAAGAACCTGCAGGAGCAGCTCTTCTACAAAGACATTCCGTTCTTGCAGCAGCATTTCGACCGGCCGCTGCAGGTCTGCTACATGAAGGGCCGCGCCAACTTCGCCTGCCGGCAAAAGATCTACGACGCCGATCGCGAGCCGATTCTGAGCGGCCTGGAAGAAGTCGCCGACTTTCAAATCATCCGCGAATGGGAGAAGACCACCACCACCGGCGATCGCGCCGAGATCAAGACGCTGCCCGAATCCAGCACCGCCTGGCAAAAGCTGGACGCGCGCCGCGATCTGTGCACCGGCCAGAAGTGCCAGCAGTTCGAGCGCTGCTTCCTGACCGAAATGCACCGCCGCGCGCATGAGAGCGACATCATCATCGTCAATCATCACCTGTTCTTCGCCGACCTGGCGGTGAAGGACGACGATTTCGGCGGCATCATTCCCGAATACGCCGCCGTGGTGTTCGACGAAGCGCACGAGATCGAAGACGTGGCCGGCAAATACTTCGGCGTGGGCGTCAGCAACTACCAATTCCAGGAGCTGGTGCGCGACATCGCGGCGGTTTCGCGCGCCAAGCAGTTCGGCTCGGGCGGAGCTCGATCGCGTGCTCGATACGCTGGACGATCGCGCCGCAGCAGTTCTTCCTGCTGTTCGGCGAGACCGAGGGCCGCGTCGCGTTCAAGAACCATACCGCGTTCTTCGAGCAGCATGGCGAGGCGCTGGAAGACCTGGCAGCGCGCGCTGGAACTGATCGGCTCGCATCTGCAACTGGTGAAGAACGCGCCCGACGAAGTGATCCCGCTATTCCGCCGCGCGCAGGAGCTGCAGCAGCGCCTGGATTTTTGGCGCAAGGGCGCCGACCGCTCCTACGTTTATTGGGTGGAGCGCCGCGGGCGCGGCTGTTTCCTGCAAGCCACGCCGATCGATGTTTCGTCGCATCCTGGAAGAAAAGCTTTTCGACGCGCTCGATACCGTGATCCTTACCTCCGCCACGCTGGCGGTGGGCGAAACGTTCGAATTCGCCGAGCGCCGCCTGGGAATCCGGCACGCCGCGATCGCTGGTCGTCCCCAGCCACTTCGAATACGCCAAACAAGCGCTGCTCTACGTGCCGCAGCACCTGCCCGATCCGCGCTCGCCCGCCTTCCCGCGCGCGGCCGCCGAGGAAATCACGCGCATCCTGCGCCACAGCCAGGGCCGGGCGTTTGTGCTCTTCACCAGCTATCAGCAGATGCGCATGGTCTACGATCGCGTGTCGCTCGAAATCGATTATCCGACGCTCATGCAAGGCACCGGCCCGCGCAGCGCGCTGCTCGACGAATTCCGCGCCACGCCGCATTGCGTCCTGTTCGCCACGTCGTCCTTCTGGCAGGGCGTGGATGTGCAGGGCGATCAATTGAGCTGCGTCATCATCGACAAGCTGCCGTTCGCGGTCCCCAGCGATCCGGTGGTGGAGGCGCGCATCGAACGCATCCGCGAAGAAGGCGGCAATCCGTTTTACGATTACCAGATCCCGCAGGCCGCGCTTGCGCTCAAACAAGGCTTCGGGCGGCTGATCCGCAGCAAGACCGACCGCGGCGTGCTCGTCTTGCTGGATAATCGTATTACGAAGCAGAGGTACGGCCAGGTGTTCTTCGACAGCCTGCCGCCCTATGGCTTCAGCACCGAACTACAAGGCCGTGGAGAAATTTTTTGAGGTTTGAACTAAACCATGTTTGAAGTTACCGTGGAACAGACTTTCGCCGCCGGGCACGCCCTGCGCAACTACCATGGCAAGTCCGAAGACGTGCATGGGCACAACTATCGCGTGCGGGTGACCGTGGAGGGCGCAGCAACTCGATTCCACCGGCCTGCTGGTGGATTTTCTGGAGGTGAATCGCCTGATCACCGGCGCGGTCGGCTACCTGGACCACCACTTCATCAACGATCTGCCGCCGTTCGATGAGATCAACCCGTCGGCCGAGAACATCGCCAAGTATTTTTACGACCAGGTCAGCGACGGACTCACGAACGAGGTCCCGGTGCGCATCTCGGCGATCCAGGTGTGGGAAACGGACACCAGCTCGGCTATTTACCGGCCGTAGCGGGCCTACCGTCCGAAATAATCGGCGTTCGATCTTGGTGAAGTTCCGCCCACTTTTCCGGCAGATCGTCCAGCGCGAAAATCGCCGAAACCGGGCAAACCGGCACGCACGCTCCGCAATCGATGCACTCCACCGGATCGATATAGATCATGTTGTGCTCGGCGAAGTTGGGTTCGTCTTTTTTGGGATGAATGCAATCGACCGGGCACGCGTCAATGCACGCGGTGTCCTTGGTGCCGATGCAAGGTTCTGCAATTACGTAAGCCATTTGTTCTCCAGAGCGCACACCGGACAGCGATGGCGCGTGGGGTAAGCCTTATTATAGCGTGGCGCAGCTTTTTGCCGCGCGGATGTGCGTCGAAATGGCCGATTTCCGAGCCAGATGGACGAAATCCGGGGGCGGCGCGCCATGCTATGCTTCCCACAGATGGCCACCAAAGCGCAGATCACGGCCGAGCAGTACCTGCACATGACGTTCGAACACGACGCGGAGTACGTCCACGGCGAGATTGTCGAGCGAAGCATGCCGGACAACATCCATTCACTCATCCAGTTTCTAATCCTGATGGAGATTGGACGTCTGATCCGAACCCATCCGCTGTTCCCTCGCCCCGAGCTCCGTTTGCGGCTGGAGCCGAGGGTCTTCCGCATCCCGGATATCTCCGTCTTCGGCGGCCAGGCCCCGCGTGAGAGCGTGCCCTCCACGCCTCCTTTGCTCGTCATCGAAATCCTGTCCAAAGACGACCGCCATCTACAACCTCATGGAGAAACTCGAGGAGTATCGCGTCTGGGGCGTTCCGAACATTTGGGTGGTCGATCCGCTGTCCAAGCGGCTCTCGCATCTACACCGAATCCGGACTTCAGTATGCGTCCGTCCCTCAGGCTCGCCGGATTATCCGCTTGAATTGACACCTGCCGCCCTTTTTCACGATCTCTAGTCGAGAAGCCCACACGAGAAAAGAGAACCTCGAAAACATGATTCCGAAAGTGCGCAAAGCAGTCTTCCCCGCCGCAGGACTGGGCACGCGATTTCTTCCCGCCACCAAGGCGCAACCCAAGGAGATGCTGCCGCTGGTGGACAAGCCGCTCATCCAATACGGCGTCGAGGAAGCCATCCATTCCGGCATCCAGAACATCATCATCGTCACCGGCCGCGGCAAAACCGCCATCGAAGATCACTTCGATGTCAGCTTCGAGCTGGAGCACGCGCTCGAAGCCAAGGGCAAAAAAGATCTGCTGAAGATCGTCCGCGATGTGTCCGACATGATCGACGTTTCCTACGTGCGGCAGAAGGAAGCGCTCGGCCTGGGGCACGCCGTGCTGCGCGCCAAGGAACTGGTGGGGAACGAGCCGTTCGCCGTGGTGCTCTCCGACGACGTGATCGACTCCGAGATCCCCTGCATTCGCCAGTTGCTCGACGTCTACGAATTTTACGGCGCGTCCGTAGTCGCGCTGATGGAAGTGCCCGGCGACGCCATCTCGGCCTACGGCGCCGTGGACGCCGAGCCGGTCTCGCACAATTCGGGCAAGGACCGCCTGTTCCGCATTCGCAATATGGTGGAAAAGCCCAAGCCGTCGGAAGCGCCTTCCAACCTCGCCATCATCGGCCGCTACGTTCTGACGCCCGAAGTCTTCGAATCCATCGAAGCCATCGAACCGGGAAGCGGCGGCGAAATCCAGCTCACCGACGCGCTGAAGCACTTGCTCCGCAACCGGCCCATTTACGGCTACCGTTTCGAAGGCACGCGCTACGACGCCGGCGACAAGCTGGGCTTCCTGAAAGCGACGGTGGAGTTCGCGCTGCACCGCCACGACTTGGGCGGCCCCTTCCGCGAGTATCTGAAGCAGCTCAAGCTGTGACCCGACTTACAGGACAAGGTCGCGATCGTCACCGGCGCCAGCCGCGGCATCGGCCGGGCCATCGCGGAGCTGTTCGCGCGCGAGGGCGCGTCGGTAGTTATCTGCGGCCGCAAAGCAGGAGCCGCTCGATCAGGTCGCCGCGCGAGCTCGGCGCAGTGGCCGGCCGCATCGTTCCCATCGCCTGCCACGTCGGGCGGCTCGACGATCTGGAGCGCACTGGTGGATCGCGCCACGCGCGAATTCGGCCGGATCGACATTCTGGTGAACAACGCCGGAACCAACATCGCGCAAGGTCCGGCGCTGGAGATGACCGACGCCCAGTTCGACAAGATGGTGGAGGTGAATCTGAAGAGCGCTTACCGGCTCACGCGGCTGGTGGCGCCCGGGATGTGCGAGCGCGGTTCCGGCTCCATCGTCAACATCGCGTCCATCGCCGGCATTCGGCCGCAATTCCAAAGCCTGCTCTACAGCATGACCAAGGCCGCGCTGATCATGCTGACGCAATCCTACGCGCTGGAGCTCGGACCGCGCGGCGTGCGCGTGAATGCCATCGCGCCGGGGCTGGTAGAAACCGACGCTGAGCGAGTACTACTGGAAAGACCAATCGCGCTTCCGCCCGCTAATGGAACGCCAGCCCATCAAGCATCTGGGCCAGCCGTCCGAAATCGCCGAGATCGCGCTGACTGCTCGCGAGCGGCGGCGTCGTCCTACCTGACCGGCCAGACCATCATCGTCGACGGCGGGCGCTTGTTATCCTCGATGTAGATGTCCCGAAAGCTGATTCTTGCGGCACTGATCGCTCTCGTCTGCCTTCGCGGCGCGTCGTCACCGACGTCGAAACGGCGATGTCGCACGGCAATTTCCCGCTGGCCGAAGCGATGCTCCAAAGCTATCGCTCCCAGCATCGGCGCGACGCCCGAGTATCTGGAAGCGCTCTCCTGGCTCGCGCGTGGCGACCTGATCACGCGCCAGTTCGATAAGGCCGAAGCCAACGCCAAGGAGACCGAAAAGCTCGCCCTGCAATCCCTGGCCACGCGTCCTCTGGACGCCGAGCCGCATCTGCCGCTGGCCCTGGGCGCGGCCATCGAAGTGGAAGCACAGCTCATGACGGCGAATGGCGATCGCGCCGGCGCTCTCGCGCTGCTGCGCAAGGATCTGGTTACCTACCGCAGCACGTCCATCCGCACGCGCATTCAGAAGAACATCAACTTGCTCACGCTCGAAGGCAAGCCCGCGCCGGCGCTTCGAAGAGACCGAGTTCCTGGGCGCCAAGCCCGCTCCTCTGCTGGCGCTGCGCGGCAAGCCCGTGCTGCTGTTCTTCTGGGCGCACTGGTGTCCGGACTGCAAACAGGAGGAGCACATCCTGGCCGAGATCGGGCACGAGTATGCGCCCAAGGGCCTGGTGATGATCGCGCCCACGCAGCGCTACGGCTATGTCGCGAATGGCGATGAGGCCGGCCCCGCCGAGGAGCTGAAGTACATCGAGCAGATCCGCCATCAATATTACGCCGACCTGCTCAACGTGCCCGCGCCGGTGAGCGAAGCCAACTTCCGCAACTACGGCGCCAGCACCACGCCGACGCTGGTGCTGATCGACCGCCACGGCATCGTGCGCCTGTATCATCCCGGCGCGATGACGCTCGATGAACTGCGCGCGGCGCTGAATCGGGTAGGCTAAGTCATGGCCGACGGGATTACCCGCATTGCCGTCGAAGGCTTCAAGTCGATCGCCAACCGGCAGGAAATCGAGATCGCCCCGTTGACAATTCTCGCGGGCGCGAACAGCTCCGGCAAATCGAGCATCATGCAGCCGCTGCTGATGCTGAAGCAGACGTTGGAAGCGACTTACGATCCGGGTCCGCTGAAGCTGGATGGTCCAAACGTCACCTTTTCCAGGATTGAAGAGTTCCTTTCCAAGACTGGACAAAACCAACCGCACTGCCTCCGCGTGGGGATCTCTGCGGGGGAACTTGGTTTGGAAGCTACATTCGTGAAACGTGAACGAGGACTAGAAGTCCTGGAGGAGACCTATCGCAACGGCCGCAGCAGCCTAACGCTTCGACCCGAAATGTCCTCAGAAGAGCTACAAGAAGCGACAAAGCATTTTGAGCCAATAAAGGACTTCCATGTTTACCGCCTCTCTTTGGCCCAGGAACGGTTCTTGCTGTACCCCAAACTTGGGAGCTCGCCCATCACATTGGTTTCCCCACGACTCTTTATCCAGAATGTGATTCACGTGCCTGGCTTGCGAGGAAACGCCGGACGGACCTACCCTGTAGCCGCGAATACCCGGACCCTTCCTGGTACTTTCGACAACTACGTCGCGACCGTGATCTTCGTCTGGCAATCCGAGCAAAGCAGGCATTACGACGAGCTGAACGCTGATCTTCAGCGTATCGGCTTGGTACAAAAAATATCGGCGAAACGAGTCAACGATGTTGCCATCGAGCTACACGTCGATCTCACCGGCGACCGTTTCGATAACATCGCCGATGTCGGCTTCGGCGTGTCGCAGGCCCTTCCGGCGCTTGTCGCATTGCGTGCGGCGGACCCAGGTAGACTCGTATATCTCGAAGAACCCGAGATCCACCTCCATCCGCGCGCGCAAACCAAGCTCGCGGGCATCCTGGCCGACGCCGCCAAGCGTGGCGTCCGCGTGGTCGCCGAAACCCACAGCACGTTACTTCTGACAGCCATTCAGACACTGGTCGCCAAGGGTGAACTCAGCCCGGACCTTGTTAAGCTCCACTGGTTCCAACGCGACCCCAACACCGGTATTACCCAAGTCAGTAGCGCCAATCTCGATGAGAATGGCGCCTTCGGAGACTGGCCCGAGGACTTCGACGAAGTCGCTCTCGACGCAGAAGGTGCTTACCTCGACGCGGTCGAGGGCCGCAAGGTCCCTTAGTGCCCGCGGGAACTTCGAAGGACCTTGTCATCGACGCTTCAGTGGCACATGCGGCCGGCTGGGCGCGAGCATCCCGAATCCAGCGGAAGCCGTAACTTCCTGCGAGCCGTCCTTGAGATTTGCGCATCGGATGGTACTCACTCCGCCGCTCGTCGAAGAATGGCGGTGCCACCAATCCAAGTTCACGCGAGAGTGGCGAAAGTCCATGCACGCAAAAAGGCAGATTCGGTTGCTTGATGCCCAAGAGAACGCCGGCCTCCGTGAACGAAGCTTACGCCCAAGTGTTGCGGAGCCGCTCCGGCAGATCCGGTTCAAAGACCTGCCTCTCATCGAAGCCGCGTTGCGCACGGACAATATCGTTGTGTCACTCGATGAACGCGCCAGAGAGGCGTTTCAACTGCTGGAGTTGAGCGTCATAATCTGGGTGAACCCGGTAAGGGAGTCGCTTCTTATGGAACCATGGCTTGAACAGGGCGCTCCCGTAGTCGATGCATGGAAGCTCGGACAACACTAGCGGAACCGCTCAACACCAATAAAAAAGGCCCCGATCTCTCGGGGCCGTTTGCATGAACCCTAACTACTGCGAGCCCTCTCGGGGCGCCAAGCTCTTACTTCTTTTTCTTGGCGGGCGCTTTCTTAGCGGCCTTCTTCGCAGCCTTCTTTGTTGCGTTCTTCATCGATTGATTCTCCCTAACATCAGATTTGCGATCTTAGATCGCAGTGTGATTCATATATAAGGTTCTTTGAGGCGAAAGTCAAGAAAAAAATGTGCATCGGGCCTCGCGCCCCGGACCTCCGCGCCCCCTCCTCTGCTCAAAACCATTTCACCCACTGAATTGTTCTTGCTTCCGCGACACCATAAACACGCGATTTTGTTCTTGCCCGCGCCGCTCCGCCCGCGTTACGATCGGACCAAGTGGCCTCTCGCCGATCCGTTGCTAATTCGGCCGCGGTCTCCGCGCTGGTGCTGGCGGGTCTGACGCTCGCGGGCTGCGCGAAGAAACATCACACCATCGCCGCACCCGCTCCACCCCGCATCCTCAATGGCGAAACCGGACTCGCAAGCTGGTACGGCCATCCTTATCACGGCCGGCCCGCCGCCGACGGTGAGATCTACGACATGGAGAAGCTCACTGCCGCTCACCGCACGCTGCCCTTCGGAACCTGGGTGCGCGTCGTCAATCTCACCAACGACAAAACCGTCGATGTCCGCATCACCGACCGCGGTCCCTTCGTCGAGAACCGCATCATCGATCTTTCGCATGCCGCCGCCGTGGCCATCGGACTCATCGGACCCGGCGTCGCGCGTGTCCGCCTCGACATCCTTTCGCTCCCCACCGTCGCCGCCGGCGAAAATTGGTACGGCGTGCAAGCCGGCGCTTTTCTCGATCCCGGCCGCGCCGAGCGCCTGCGCGCGTCGCTCGATCGGGACTTCGGTCCGGCTCACCTGGTTCAGCGCGCCGATAGCCCGTCGCTTTGGCGCGTGGTGGTTGGACGAGTCCCTTCGGTGGAGGCCGCCGCTGCCTTGGCCGAGCGAGTCCGCCAGGAATCCGGTACCGCTTTCGTAGTGCGCCTCGATCCTTCGACGAGTTCTCCGGGCGTCAATGCCAGCTCATCGAATGCCGACCCGGCACCCTGACACTTACTTAGTGCCTTCGAGCTGTCCGGTCAGGGCCTTAAGCTCTCGGTACTAAAAGGCATCCCCCCAAATGAGGTCAGGCTTCTACCGCAAATAATCCCCCAATCTAATACCGTGGGGTGTTGTCGAAATCCTAAAGTCCCCGTAGAGTTTATGAAGGACTCAGACACTACCTTCTCTACCAACTCAGATTCGGAACTTAGGAATGTTAGCGCAAGCTGAAGAATCCGCTCCCTTACTGGTCGGCCAGTCGCCGCGCATCCGAAACGTTTTGCGGATGGTGGACAAGCTGGGACGTTGCCGTTGGCCCGTCCTGCTCCTCGGCGAAACCGGTACCGGCAAGGAAGTGGTCGCGCGCTCCATACATAAGGTTCAGCCTGTAGGCCCGTTCGTCACCATCGATTGTTCCTCCCTGGTGGGCCCGCTCATGGAGAGCGAGCTGTTCGGGCACGTCAAAGGCGCATTCACCGGCGCTGTTACGCCCAAAACCGGCCTGATCGAAGTTGCCAACGGCGGCACCGCCTTCTTCGACGAGATCGGCGAACTGCCGCTGGATCTTCAAGCCAAGCTTCTGCGCGTCTTGCAGGAGAAGGAGTTCCGCCCGGTGGGTTCGCTCGATTCACCGCCGCTCGGACTTCCGCGTCATCGCCGCCACCAATCGCGACCTGGCGAAGGAAGTGGAAAAGGGCACGTTCCGCCGGGATCTGTTCTATCGGCTCAATGTCGTCAACCTCCGGCTGGCGCCATTGCGCGATCGGAAGGAAGACATCCCGGCCCTGATCGCGCATTTCCTTGGCCGCCACGGCAAAGGCCATATTCTCACCCAGGAAACGCTAGAGGCCATGCTGTCTTACGATTGGCCCGGCAACGTTCGCGAGCTCGAGAATTGCATTCAACACATGGTCGCCATCAACACGGGACCGCTGCTTGCATGCCGCCGAGCTGCCTTCCATGCTGCAGAATTATCTGCTGGCCAAGAAGGCGCAGTCGCTGTCGGTGGCCGTGGGATTTCAGGCCATGCCGAAGCCGCCCGGCGAAGCCCCCTCGCATGAACACCGTGGCGCACCCGAAGGCGCTCGCTCGCCGATCATTCCGTTGACGCAGATGGAGCGGCAAGCCATTCTGGAAGCCCTCGCGTACACCAAAGGCGATCGCGCCATCGCCGCCAATCTGCTGGGCATCGGACGCACCACGCTCTACCGCAAGTTGAAGGAGTATCAGCTCGCCGTCTAAGCTTCGCCCTATAAATTCTGATACGAAATTTCCTCGCCGCGCACTACCCCATGTGCGAACGTCGAAAATCCTGAAGCTCCTGATCGTAGAGGATTCGCTGGAAGATGAAGAGCTGCTGTGCGATGCTTTATTGGAGATCGAGGAGAATCGCCTGTGGTCCAACTGGCGATCGTCCAGTATCGTGCCTGCCGACCGGCTTTCGGACGCCTTGGATTGCCTGCGCCACGATACGTTCGATGCCATCCTCCTGAATCTGAGCTTGCCTGACAGCCCCGCGCTGCTCGATTCCTTCCAGGATGTGACTGCTGCTGCCGAGGGCGCGCCCATCCTGGTCCTGGCCGACGAGCCGGATGAAAACCTGGCGAATCGATTGCTCCGCGACGGCGCTCAGGACGTGCTGGTGAAGTCGGAAATCGAGTGCGCTCCGCTGGCCCGCGCCATCCGCTACGCCATCGAGCGCCAGCGCCGGGCCAAAGCCCAGCGGGTAGCCGCCTTCCATGACGAGCTCACCGGCGTTCTCTCGCGCGACGCGTTCCTCAAAATCGCCGAACACCGCGGCTCGCGGCAGTTGCTGGCATTGCGTGGAAATAACGGCCGAGCGTGAAGCCCTTGATCCACTCTTGATTCAAGCCGCCGAGGCTCTGCTGGCCGCCTTCGAGCCCCCGTCCGCCGTGGGCCGTTGGGACCGGCACCGATTCTGCGTGATTGCTTCCGGCCTCAATGAAACCACATTTGAAGTTATGTTGGATCGCGCCGCCGCGCAATTCCATGACGTGCTGCGGTACTCCATCCTGCCATTCGATTCGGGAACAAGCCCGGAAGAGGTGCTGACCGCTGGTCTGCGTCCTCGCGCGAAAACCGCTATCCTGGCTGATTGAAAATCGCCCTCGACGCCACTTACAGCCTCGGCCCGAATCTCACTGGCGTCGGAGTTTACTCCCGCGAAATCCTGTTCGGCCTGGCCCGCGCGCATCCCGAAGCCAGTTATCTTTTTTGTTACCGCCCGCATCGCTTCCTGCGCTCGTTCTCCGAACGTCTTCCCGCCAACGCCTCCCGCCGGCTGCTCCGCGAGAATCGCGCGCCATCCGCCGACCTTTTTCACGGATTGAACCAGCGCCTCGGCACCGCGCGCCACCGCCGCAGCGTAACTACATTTCACGATCTGTTCGTGATCTCGGGCGACTACTCCACACCAGAGTTCCGCGAACGCTTCACCGCGCAGGCCCGCGCCGCAGCCCAGCGTTCCGACCTGATCATCGCCGTCTCCGCTTTCACCGCGCGCCAAGTGGAGCAATTGCTGCATGTCGAATCATCGAAGCTCCGCGTGATCCCTCATGGCACTCGTCCGGCGCCCTTGCCGCCCGCTCCCGTTCCCCGCGAGCCGATCATCCTGAGCGTCGGCGCCATCCAGCGGCGCAAGAACATCGTGCGCCTGGTGGAAGCCTTCGAGCACACTCCTCCCGGCTGGCAGCTGTTTCTCGCCGGATCGTTCGGCTTCGAGTCTGAAGAAGCTCTGGCGCGCATCGCCCAGCAGCTCGCGCAAGCAGGACATACAGGTGCTCGACTATCGTTACCGGCCTCGGAACTCGAGAAGTCTCTACCGGCGGGCGTCCATCTTTGCGTTCCCCTCTCTGGATGAGGGCTTCGGCATGCCGGTGCTGGACGCCATGGCGCGGGGCATTCCCGTGCTCACTTCCAACCGCTCGGCCATGCCCGAGGTGGCAGGCAATGCTGCTCTTCTGGTTGACCCTGTGGATGTCCATTCCATCGCCGACGGACTCGTGCGTCTGGCCACCAACGCGGACTTGCGAGACACACTAGTCCGTGCGGGCTATCGCGCGCGCGAAGGAATTTACTTGGGAAAAATCGGTTGAGGCGACCTGGAAGGTCTACCAGGAATTGTTGAGCTAGTTCTTCTCTTCGTCGATGGCGATCTTCAAAGCTTTCAGGAACTTTTGGTCCTGAGACGTCAGCTTGATCTTGCCGGTGGACTCGAACTTCCGCTTGGGCGGAGCTTCCGATTCCGAGGCTGCAGCTTCGCCATCCTCCGATTCGTACTCGCCGTTCTCTTCGCGTTTGTTGAACCCGATGGTAGCTTCCAGAACCAGGAACACATCGTACCCGGCCCGCTTGATCTCTCCGATCGCGGCAGCAATGCGGTCAGAGTCGGACAGCGATTCATTGATCGCGTTGCCAAGCTCTTGCATCAGCTCTTTGAGTTTCTCTTCCACGCATTGCCCCTTTCTTTTCGAGCGGGCTCCCTATCAGAATAACACTCTATCTTCTTGATGTTGCCGAGGCAACTACAGTTTCAAACAAAAGGTAAGTGCCGCGCCGTCCTGGTTTCGCTCTCCTATTTCCTCTATCGGCCCGATTCGGCCGAACCAGTAGCGCAATGCGCAGGGCGCGCAGGGGCCAACAGAACCAGGAACTTACCCGCGATGCTCAACATTAGCGCAGAGTACAAGCAGCGGCGGCGCCTCGGCCAAGCCCCCGGTCTTCGCTACACTAGTACTAGCCCATGTTTTCAATGGCAAAGAAGTTCATCGGCCATGTGATGCCCGAGGTCATCCGTCCGATCCACATTTTGTGGAACCAGGTGATCGGCTTTTTTTTCATCGTGTTGGCGATCCTGCCCCTCAGCTACATCATTAAGGACTGGTCCAAGCCCGGCGCGGCCCCCCGCTTGGCTTATGGAAATACTGTTCGCCGTCGTCATGGCTGGATTCGCTATCCACTCGTTTCTGAAAGCTCGCAAAATCTCCAAATCATGAGCCTTAAATCATGACGCACGAGCTGCCCGGGCAGTTCCCCTTCACCCGGGGCATCTATCCGGACATGTACCGCAGCCGCCTCTGGACCATGCGCCAGTACGCCGGCTTCGGAACCGCCGAAGAAAGCAACCGCCGCTATCGCTATCTGCTGTCGCAAGGCATCACCGGGCTTTCCGTCGCCTTCGATCTGCCCACGCAGATGGGCATGGATTCCGATCATCCTCTCGCCGCCGGCGAAGTGGGGCGCGTGGGCGTCGCCATCTGCTCGCTCGCCGACATGCAGCGGCTCTTTGATGGCATCGAACTCGCCGGCATCACCACGTCGATGACCATCAATTCCACGGCGGCCATTCTGCTGAGCCTTTACGTGCTGGTCGCGCGCAGCCAGGGCGCCGACCTCGCGCAAAATCTCCGGCACCATCCAGAACGACATCCTGAAGGAATACATCGCCCGCGGCACCTACATCTACCCGCCGCGCCCGGCCATGCGCATCATCACCGATCTGTTCGCCTGGGCCGCCGCGCGAACTGCCCGAATGGAACACCATCTCCATCAGCGGCTATCACATTCGCGAAGCGGGCTCCACGGCGATCCAGGAAGTGGCCTTCACGCTCGCCAATGCCATCGCTTACGTCAGCGCCGCCATCGCGGCCGGCCTGGATGTGGACACCTTCGCCCCGCGGCTTTCCTTCTTCTTCAACTCGCACAACAATTTCCTGGAAGAGATCGCCAAGTTCCGGGCAGCCCGAAGGCTGTACGCCAAAATTATGCGCGAGCGTTTCGGCGCGCGCAATCCGCGTTCGATGATGCTGCGCTTTCACGTGCAGACCGCCGGCTCCACGCTCACCGCCCAGCAGCCCGACGTGAACGTGGTGCGCGTCTCCATGCAGGCGCTCGCGGCGGTGCTGGGCGGCGCGCAATCCCTGCATACCAACGCCAAGGATGAAGCGCTCGGGCTGCCCACCGAAGAAGCCGCGCGCCTGGCTCTGCGCACGCAGCAGATCATCGCGCATGAAACGGGCGTTACGAATACGGCCGATCCCCTCGGCGGCAGTTCTTATATCGAGAATCTTACGGACGAAGTCGAGCGCGGCGCCGAAGAGTACCTCCAACGCATCGATGCGATGGGCGGCACGCTGGCCGCTATCGAAAACGGTTTCATCCAGAGCGAGATTCAAAACGCCGCCTATGCCTATCAGCAGACTGTGGAGAACGGCGAAACGGTTGTCGTCGGCGTGAACAAGTTCCAGCAGGATGCCATCGAACCACCCGCGCCGTTTCGGCTCGACCCGGAGCTGGAAGCGCAGCAGATTGTCCGCCTTCGCGACTTGCGTGCCTCCCGCGACGCGCCGGCCGCAGACACCCGCCTCTGTGCGCTCGAAAACGCCGCCCGATCGGGCGATAATCTGATGCCGCACATCCTCGCATGCGCGGAAGCTTACGCCACCGTGGGCGAAATCTCCGATCGCCTCCGCGCGGTCTTCGGAGAGTACCACGAGCGTTAACGGCGCCGTTTCCCCTTCTGTTTCTCCGCCGCCGCCATCTTCCACGCCCCACCCAGCAAATCCCGCATGGCATCCGGATGTACTCGCGCCAGGCGCACCAGGATATACGGATAGTTGAGGTAGTGATCGATGACGAAGTACGTCTCGGGATCCTCCGCAATCAGCGCTTCTCGAGCCTCGATACTCATCCGCACCACCAGCGCGCCGAGATCGTCCCGCAGCCGGGCGATCATCGCGCCGCCCACCTTGAACGCGGGCGTCCCGTAAGACATGACTTCCTCCACGCCATCGAGCGCCAGCGCCATCTTGCGAATCGCCTCAAACGTCATCCAACCCAAAGTACCCCAGATCCCCAACCCCAAATCCCCAATCCCCAACTGCTAGACTTGGCACATGGAGCGAAAGATTTTCTGGCTCACCTTCACCATCCTGGGTCTGGCGGCTGACTTCTTTCTTCCTCTCTGGTGGGCGCTGGGCGCCACCATCCCCATCGCCGTACTGAGCTGGTGGATCGCCTATCGGCTGAATTGGTTTTGATCTCAGAATGAGCAGCTACTTCCTCGCATTTTTTCTGATCTTCGGCCTCGGCCATCCCTCGCGCGAGCCGCTGGACCCCGCCAAGGGCGCCAAATTGCACAGCCGCCTCCCATGCGACGGTTATGGCGCGCCCGAGGACCTGGTCCGCGTCCAAACGACATTCTCGCCAGGAGCCGATGCGCGCGAGTTCACCATCAGCCGGTTTCAGGATGAAAAATGCGAAGTGGACGTGAAGGTCAAGTGCCTGCACCACGAAAAGGCCGGATTCCGCGACGTGTGGACCGCGGAGAACGCGCAGCCCTCCGCCCACGCCCTGCTGCCGTTGAGTTCCTGCTACGCCTGGGGATCCACTGAACCGGCGCAATATATTCTGAGCGGCTGGTATCAGGAAGACACCGATTCGAAACCCTTCTGGCGGCAGGCCACCATCAAGCAAGTCTCTTCGGTCCCGGAAGTCTACGAATTCACCGATTCGAAGGGCGGAACCGCGCGCCTGGAAATATCGCGCTAATCGCGCCCCAGCAAGGCTTCGACTTCGGCTCGCTCCGGCGCCGATGTTTGCGCGCCCGGCCGAGTCACCGAAATGGCCGCCGCCGCGTTGGCAAAGCGTAGCGCGTCTTCCATCCCCGCGCCTTCTGCGAGGGCAACCGCCAGCGCCGCGTTGAAGGTATCGCCTGCCGCGGTGGAATCCACGGCGCGCACCGGGAATGAAGGCACGGCGAATGTTCCGTCCGGTCCGCAGTAAACGCACCCTTGATCGCCCAGTTTCACGATCACTGAGCGTGCGCCGAGTTCCCTGATCCGTTGCCCAAGCGCGACGGCCTCGGCCGCATTTACCCGGCCCGGTGCGCACGCCGGCAAGGATGCAGGCCTCGTTCTCGTTCGGCGTTGCGATGTCCACCAATTGGAGAATCTCCTTCGGGCAGAGCGCTGCGCGGGCGCCGGATCCAAGAATACAAGTGGCGCCCGCGCGGCGGCCCTGGCGCAACCCCTCCGCCACGGCCTCGAGCGGGATTTCGAGCTGCAGTCAGCACGCATCGCGCGTCCTCGAATGCCCAACCTGCGGATTCAATATCGCCCGCGCGACAAGACGCCGTTCGCACCAGGCGCGACCGTGATCGAGTTCTGTCCCGCCCCATCCACGTGAATGCAAGCGCACGCCCGTCGCTTCCGCTGCCGTATCAGCCACGCCGCGAACATCCACGCCTACGCCGGCGAGATTCGCCTTGAGCGCGCTCCCGAACGAATCCATCCCGACGAGTCCCAGCATCCGCACCACCGTCCCGCTGCCCGCCAGCTTCGCCGCGGCATAGGCCTGGTTCGCGCCTTTGCCGCCCGGTATCATGCGGAAATCGCGTCCGAGAATCGTCTCTCCGGGAAGCGGCAGGCGGTCGACGGCCAGCACGAAGTCCATGTTCAAGCTCCCGATCACCACAATCGCAGGAGTCATGTCTTCATACGCTGGCCATTCCGATCAAGACCAGGCCGATCACGTATCCCGCGAACATCAAGCTGACGAACGTCCACGTCCCCTTCGGCGCGTGCAGGAACTCGCGCCAGATGAACACGCCCCAGATGGCAGCCACCAGCGTCGCGCCCTGGCCCAGCGCGTAGGAGACCGCGGGCCCAGCCACGCCCGAAGCAATCACATTCATACTCAGCGCCAGCATCCAGATGCATCCGCCCAGAAACCCCAGCGAATGCAGCCGGGCGTGTCCGCGAAAGTAATCGCCATAGGTGACGTGGCCCGCACGCATGAAGATCGTAGTTCACGACGATGTTGCTCGCGAGCAGACCCACGGCAAACAGGACCAGAGCTGTGTACGGCGTCAGCAATCCCGGCTGAATCGCGCGCGCGGTGAAATCCGGCGACACCGCTGCCACCAGTTCCGGATAGAAGAAGCCCATCAGACAGCCCGCGACTGCGGAGAACGCCAGTCCCCGGAACGGTTTGGTTTTCGCCGCCTGTTTCAGACGATGATGCGCCAGCGCGGACATGATCATCGCGAAAACGATCAGCACCACTCCGGCCGTCAGAAGCGCGGCGCTGCCTTGCGGCGAGAGAACGTAGCTCTTCACCGTCCCGATCACCAGCGCCAGACCCACGCCCACGGGAAATGCCACCGCCATGCCCGCTTCGTCGATGCCCACCACCAGCAAAATATTCGAAATGTTGAAGAGGACGCCGCTCCAGATGGCCGTGCGGATTGGGCTGCCCGCCGCGCCGCGGAAGTTCTCTAGAAACGGCACTCCCGACGACCCGGCGCTGCCCAGCGTGAACGCGAATAGCAGCGAAAACACGAACACGCCGATCGCGTAGTCCCAATAGAACAGCTCAAACGGCCATTGATCCTTGCCGGCCAGCTTCTGCGTGTTCGCCCACGACCCCCACCCCAGCATGGTGACCACGCAAAACAGTACGGCGATCCCCAGATCGTGAACGATAAACACGGCGAGCGCTAGTATATCCCACTACCAATGAATCACTGCCAATGAATCAAGCCCACCGGATCGTCCACTAACACCACTTCATACTTCTCTAACATGGGCATCAGCACGTTCTCCAACTCGCCCTTCCACAGTTCCCCTTCATAGAACTGGGCTTTCATCGGCTCGCGGGAAGCCAGATCGGGAAAGCCGCGCATGAAAAAGAAAACGTCGGGATCTTCCACGGAGGTAAAGGGGCCTAGTATTTTCATCCCGATTTCCGCGTGCGCCGGGATGGACTTCGAGCGAAATATATCGAGAAACCGGGAGCGCAGCCCGGGCTTGGTCTTGTAAGTGCGCATTTCGACGATCATCCGCGGCCTCCGCCCCATGCTGGCGCGCCCGGCGGGAAAAAGCAAGAATGCACTTTAAGCCGCGCCGCCTTGTGCCCGGCATTTCCATTCGCGGAGAGCAGACCTGGGGCCGCCAGGTACCGGACTGGCAGCGGCGCCGCTCATAGCCATCCCTTCGCCCGCGCGATCCGCGCCGCCTCCACACGGTTGTTCGCGCCCAGTTTGTTCATGGCCTCGGAAAGATAGTTTCGCACTGTCCCCTCCGATAGCCCCAGCTTCTCGGCGATCTCAATGCCGGCCACACCCTCGCCTGCCAAGCGAACCACCTGCCGCTCGCGATCCGTCAGGGGATCTGGTTCGCCCCACGCCTCCGCTACCAATTCTGGATCGATGACGCGCAAACCCATATTCACGCGGCGCACCGCGTCCGCCAATTCCTTGGCAGGTTTGTCCTTCAACAGGTACCCCGCCGCACCCGCCTCCAATGCGCGCCGCAAGTAGCCGGCGCGGGCAAACGTTGTCAGGATGATCGTCCGTGTGCTCCAGCCCCGCCGCTTCAGTTCCGCCGCTACTTCCAGGCCGCTCATCTCCGGCATTTCGATATCGGTGATCAGAACGTCTGGTTTGTGTTCGGCCACCGCGTCCAGGGCTTCCTTGCCATTGCGCGCCTGAGCGGCAACGACAATATCCTCTTCGATATTGAGCAGCGCCGCCAGCGCTCCCAGCACCATTCCCTGGTCTTCAGCCAGTACCACTCGAATCGGTTTCCCTGTTTTTCTTGCGCCATTCATGCCAGGCCGTTTCGCTTCTCCGCCGCCAGGGGCAGCACGATGGTCAATCTCGTTCCGGCATTCGTTTCGCGCCGAAGCGATCCGCCCAACGCTTCCACGCGCTCCCGCATTCCGCGTACTCCATTCCCCTCGCCCTGCGATCCGCCGAGTCCATCATCCTGGATTTCGAGCTGACAGTTGCCATTCCTTTGCTCGAGACTCAGGCGGCAGCGCTTGGCGCGAGCATGGCGCACCACATTGGTCACCGCTTCTCGCACGGCCAGCGCGAGCACCGTTTCTTGAACCGGCGAAAGAGGTATGGGTACCGATTGGCACTCGGGCGCTACCCCCGCCGTCTTCAGCGTGGACGCCGCGCGAGTGAGTTCCTCCTCCAACCCTCCGGCACGATACCCGCCGATGGCGTTGCGGACTTCCGCCAGCGCCTCCCGCGCAATCTTCTCCACGTCTCCAATCTCAGTTCGCGCGCGCTCCGGATTCTGCCCCACCAGCTTGGATGCCAGTTCGGACTTCAGAATTACCACCGACAGAGTGTGCCCCAGCACGTCATGCAAATCGCGCGCAATCCGCTCCCGTTCCGCCAACCTGGCCAGGTGTTCGATCTCATCTTGGGCCATGCGCAGCCGGCGATTGGACTGGTTTCTTTGCGCGGAATGGATATTGACGGATCCCAAGGCCACCGGTAGGACCGTGCCATAGATCCAGAACCACGGGCTGAGATGGAACAGGAGTGACTCCAGGGCTACCACCGTTACCAGCGCCAGAAGCACCTTGGCGGCCAGACGAGAGCTGCCCGCGAACGCGGTGAGCGCGGCGGCGTAGACGATAAATACTGCCGAGCCTTGATTGAAAGGCGCGAATCCAATCCCGAGCAGAGCGATTGCCGCCACCATCCATAGACGCTGTGTGCCCTGGCGCCAGTGCGCCGTGAAATAGAGAGGCAGGAATACGCTCGTACCGAGCGCCGTGGCCAGCCACTCTTTCCATCCCGCGCTGCTCACAGCCGGCTGAATAAAAAAGAAGCCGAGCCAAATCAGCCAAACGTAGGGGGTCCAGCCGAGTTCATTGTCCCGCGGCAGAAGGCGCACGTTCCTTTACCTCGATGAAAGCCTATCGTGACACAGATTCACAACCGTGGTGGCCCACAGCGAGAGGCCATTCACTCCGAATGCCGCCATATTGCGAACGTGCCCCGCCGGAATCGCGAGCGAAGCCAGGGAGCCCAACACCATCGCGGCTCCGGTCCAGTAATAAATCGGCGCTTTGAAGATCTTCGCCAGGGGCAGGAAGTGTAGTCCAATAATGACGCCGATGAATTGAGGTGTCAGACCGCCATGTCCGATGTGGTTCAGCCAGTTGGCGGCAATACCACAGGCCAGCCATTCGATGGCGACGATAGTCCAATAAGGCATCGAAACCGCCGCCCACCTCCGCCCGTGAGCGGTCGAATACGCCGCGTGTCGAAGCAAAATGAGTTGGGTCGCCGGCCAAGCTATCAGGGCTATCGCAAAGGCCGCGACCACCGTGAGCCAAACAGGAGTAGCAATCGCTCCAAAAAACAAGGCCTCAAACATCCACACCGCGCCGAATACGCCGCCGATCAGAGCGCCGATCGCGCGGCCCTTCGATTTGGCCGCGACGAGATCCAGGGAGCTAGGGCGTGCAATTGTTGTTTCCATGCATTTATATTGGGCCGGGGAACATTCGCGCGGTAGTGAAGTTCGTCAGCTTTGG
Organism: Bryobacterales bacterium; assembly: GCA_963761265.1. Classification (GTDB taxonomy): domain Bacteria; phylum Acidobacteriota; class Terriglobia; order Bryobacterales; family Bryobacteraceae; genus Palsa-89. The sequence continues at coordinate 159,708 of CAVXGM010000033.1, read as the reverse complement.
GATATGACAAGTGTCATGCGCGGAGAGTGAAGACGACTGCTATCCGAGCGTCAGGAAGGCTTGTTCTTCAGCGAGCCCGAACGTCTCGATTTCGCTGCGCTGCTTGCGAAGGAGCTCAACGATTTGCTGGGTCGAACAGTTCCCGAGACCTATCCAAATCACCTTCGGAGGAGGCCCAAACAAAAAACTGCGCTGACGGATGTCAGCGTCTTTCGTGACGATGGTGTAGCCTTGTTCTGTCGCGTAATCCCACAGCTCCCGGTCCGCTGAGGACTGCAATCCTGCTACGCGAATGCGGGCAGATTCTTGAAATGTGTCGCCCACTGCGGCTACCAGAGCAGGCGACAGGTTCTCATCGAAGAGGAGCTTCACGCCGGGATGTAGGCGATCCGCCGTTCGCGATCCGCCGCAAAAGCCAGACAGGCGCGGATGTTTTCCGAAGTAAGGTCCGGAAAGTCGGCCAGAATCTCGGTCTCGGTCAGGCCCGCCGCAAGATAATCCAAGACATGATCCGAAGCCCGCGGATACAAGGCTTACCGCCCATCTTGTCAGGCTCAATTGTGATGATTGTCTGGCAATCCACTATTTCGATTATAGATCTCTAATCCCAGAATCCCGCACACCAGAATCCCGCACAATCGACAAACCGCCCCGACCTGTATACAATCAACTGAGTCACTGCTCTAATACCCGCTCGGCCCCGACGGCGCGAGTCTCAAGATAGGAAGGCTTATGCCAAGAACCTCCCGAATGGCCAACTCTGCCTGGCTGTTCCCCGTGCTGCTGGCGCTCGGCCACGCGCCGGCCAACGCCCAGGTGAACCTTGCCGGCGTCTGGAACAATCTGCAAATTCTGCACGAAGATGAGCCCGAACGCCTGCCCGGCCCCGAGCTGGGCGATTACCTGGGCGTCCCCATCAATGCCGCCGCCCGCTTCCGCGCCGACGCCTGGGACGCATCGCTCATCACGCTGCCCGAATATCAGTGCCGCGTTCACCCGTCCGATTACGTCCCCAGCTTCGCCGGCATGCGCATCTGGGAAGAATTTGACAAGGACACCCAGCAGCTCATCGCCATCCACACCCATCATTTCGCCTGGGGCACCGAGCGCACCATCTGGATGGACGGCCGTCCGCATCCGCCCGATTACGCGCTGCATACATCGCAAGGTTTCTCCACCGGCAAGTGGGAAGGCGACGTGCTCGCCATCACCACCACGCACTTAAAAGAAGGTTGGATTCGCCGCAACGGCCTGCCGCGCAGCGATCGCGCCGTTGTCACCGAACACTTCATCCGCCACGGCGAGAATCTGACCATCATGACCGTCATTCGCGATCCCGCGTATCTCACCGAGCCGTTCATCCGCACCCGCGATTATGTGTACGAGGTCGGCGGCCAGATCGCGCCCTATCCGTGCGAAAGCGTGGAAGAGATCATCCGGCCCAAGGGCGTGATCCCGCATCACCTGCCCGGCACCAACAAGTTCCTGGACGAATTTCCGGCCAAGCACGCGGTTCCACCAGCAGGCCGCGCGCGGCGGAGCGGACACCATGTATCCCGAGTATCAGGACAAAATCCGCGGCACCGCCGCAACGAAGGCGGATGCGAAATGAAGATCCGAACCCTCCTCCCACTTCTGTTCGCGGCCGCGGGCTTGCTTTGCGCGCAAAATCAGGATTCTGAAGTCCACGTCTGGCCCGTGCAGGGCAACATCTACATGATCGTCGGCGCCGGCGGCAACGTCACCGTGCAAACCGGCAAGGACGGCGTGCTGGTGGTCGATACGGGCCTGGCGCCGATGGCCGACAAAACGCTGGCCGCCATCAAATCGATCTCGAAAGGGCCGATCCGTTATGTCATCAACACGCATTACCATCCCGATCACACCGGCGGCAACGCAAAGATTCGCCTGGCCGGCAGCACCATCGCCGGCGCCAACGTCTCGGGCGACATCGCTGACGCGTCTGTCGGCGCGCAAATTATTTCGCACATTAATGTTCTGAACCGGATGAGCGCGCCCACCGGGAGCGCAACCTCCCTCGCCGGTGGACGGCTGGCCCACCGACACCTTCCTGAGCGATCAAAAGAAGCTGTATTTCAATGGCGAAGGCGTCGACATCCTGCATCAGCCCGCGGCCCACACCGACGGCGATAGCATCGTGTTCTTCCGCCGCTCCGACGTCATCAGCTACCGGCGATATCTTCACCACCACCAATTACCCCATCATCGATCTCGCCGCCGGCGGCAGCATTCAGGGCACCATCGATGCGCTGCAGAAGATCGTGGACATGATCATTCCCGTGTACGGCCAGGAAGGCGGCACGATGGTGGTCCCCGGCCACGGCCGCCTGTGCGACTTTGGCGACGTGTTGAATTTCCGCGAAATGACCATCATCATTCGCGATCGCGTGCAGGACATGATCAAGAAGGGCATGACGCTCGAACAGGTGAAGGCTGCCCGTCCGACGCAGGACTACGATCCGCTGTATGGTTCCACCACCGGCTTCTGGACCACCGACAAGTTCGTCGAGGCCGTATACAAAAGTCTAAAAGGCGACAAATGAAAATGAAAACGGCACTTTTCTCAGCTCTCCTGGCCTTTGCGCCCGCTCTCTTCGCGCAGTTCGGGTCCGCCTCCCGGTCCGCCGCGTCCGGCCAAAGCCGTCGCCCCCATCGATCTTACCGGCTACTGGGTCTCCATCGTCACCGAAGACTGGCGCTTCCGCATGATCGCCGCGCCGAAGGGCGATTTCGCCGGCGTGCCGCTTGAACCCGGCGGGCGAGAAGGTGACCAACGAATGGGATCCGGCCAAGGACGAAGCCGCCGGCAATCAATGCAAGGCTTACGGCGCGGCCGGTTTGATGCGCATCCCCACGCGCCTGCACATCACCTGGCAGGACGACAACACGCTCAAGATCGAAACCGATGCCGGCACGCAAACGCGCTTGTTGCATTTCGGTCCGCCGCAAGCTCCCAGCGGTCCGCCCACGCTACAGGGCTATTCCGCGGCGCGCTGGCTTGGCCCCGCAGGCGGTGTTGGATACTTCGGAGCGGCGTTCGATCCCACCAAAGGCGGCTCGCTCGAAGTGAACACCAGCCATCTTGCGCCCGGCTATCTTCGCCGCAACGGCGTGCCGTACAGCGACAAGACCACGGTCCAGGAATTCTACGACGTGATCAGGGAGCCGGAAGCCAACTGGATCGTGGTGAAGACCATCGTCTCCGATCCGACGTATCTTTTCCGCACCATGATCACGAGCACGCATTTTCGCAAGCAGCCCGATGCCGCGGGTTGGAAGCCGTCGGCCTGCTACGACCGCTAATCGCTTATGGAATGATCCATCGCTCGCCGGGTTCGAAAACTTTGAACCCGACCGCAGGATGGAATCCCAGCATGTGATCCACGAAGCGGCTCGCGTCGGCGCTTTGATCGGCGAACGTTCCGTAGTGCATGGGAATCAGCCAGCGCGCCCGAATGTCTTCCGCTAATTGCGCGGCTTGCGCGATGTTGAAATTTCCCGGGCCTTCAATCGGCAGCAGCGCGGCGGTGACATTGTATGGCCGCAGCCGTCCGGCGATCCCTTCGTACCATTGGCAATCGCCCGCGTGGTAGATGGTCCAGGCGCCGAAGCGGATCAGATAGCCGAGATACGGATAGCCGCCGAGCGGCGTCCAGTTCAATTCCGGATGCGCGGATGGAACGGAGTAGACCCTCCCGTAAGGGCCGTTCTTGAAATATTCCACGCGCAAATCGGAATCGGTGGTCGTCATGCGATGCAAAGGAATGCCGATCGAAACGGGCATGCTCGGCGGTGCTTTTCGGCAACACGACTTTCGCGCGCGGCGAAGCCTTCAGCATTTCCGGCAACGTCTGCGGGTCCATGTGAGCGGGTGCTGAATGAGTGCACAGCATCATATCCGCATTCGTGGCTTCCGATGCCGTCATCGGCGCGGCGGCGGTGCGCGTGCGGCCCTCGGGAGTGGACAGGCACGGGTCAACGTAGAACACGATGCCTTCGTACTTCACCGCGAAACCGCAATGCCCCAGCCACCACAGCGCGGGCGATTCGGCTTCGGTGCTTTCGATTTCCCGGATCAGATCGCTCATCTCTTTATCGCGTTTTTATCGCGCTGCCGCTCTCTCCAGCCGATCGCGAATCGCTGCCCATTCGTCGCCACTGCGGCGGCTGTTCGATGGCGATCCAATCCCAGCCTTGGGAGTCGGCTTCGTGCAGCCGCTCGTAAAGCACCGCGGCGTACGCGCGGGGATCGGCGGGCATTGGGAGGCAGATTCCGCGTCCGCTCGAAGGAAGCTTTCCCGGTTCGATCAGAATCAGCGGCGTCTTCGGGCTATAGTGGCGGCGTGCAATCCGGGCGAAGCATGGGCGCCTTCGGGGACCGGCCCCAGCACCTCGCACCGGCCCGATCACCGCTTCGATCTCCTGCCGCGTTACCATACCAGGTCTCAACAATACCGCGTCGGGACCAGCGAGCGAAAGAACCGTGGATTCGATTCCCACCGTCGTCCGGCCGCCATCCAGCACCATCGCGACTCGATCGCCCAAGCCATCGCGCACGTGTTGCGCGGTAGTCGGCGAAAGCTCGGTAAACGGATTCGCGCTGGGCGCGGCAATCGGAACGCCGGATTCGCGAATCAGCGCCAGCGCGATCGGATTGGCGGGCATGCGAATGCCGACCGTATCCAGTCCGGCCGTTAGACGATCCGGAACGTGCGGCTGTTTCGGCAATACCAGCGTCAGCGGCCCGGGCCAAAATTTACATGCCAGTTTTTCCGCGCGCTCCGGCCATTCGCGCACCAGGCCGCGCGCCATTTCGATCGAACTCACGTGAACGATCAGAGGACTGGTCGGCGGCCGGCCCTTCGCCGCGTAGATTTTTTCGATCGCCGCGAGATCCAGGGCGTTGGCTCCCAGTCCGTACACCGTCTCGGTGGGAAACGCCACCAGCTCGCCGGCGCGGATCAGCGCGGCTGCTCTGGCTATTTCTGCGGCTTCACTCAGGCAGGTCCTCTTTTCCGTCGCCCGCGATTTTGCCGGTGTGCTTGTACACCAGGAACGCGTGCATCAGACGATCCAGGTCGCCATCCAAAACGCGATCCACGTCGCCGATGGAAAGCTTGGTGCGATGATCCTTCACCATGCGATACGGCGCGAGCACATAGCTGCGGATCTGGCTGCCGAAATTGATTTCGAGCTTGGAGTCTTCCACCTTCTTGTCGGCCGCCCGTTTTTTCTCCATCTCGTATTCGTACAGCCGCGCGCGCATCTGCTTCAGCGCGCTGGCCCGATTCTTATGCTGCGATCGTTCGTTCTGGCACTGCACCACCAGGCCAGTCGGAATATGCGTCATGCGGACGGCCGATTCGGTTCGGTTCACATGCTGGCCGCCGGCGCCCGAGGCGCGAAACACATCCACGCGCAGATCCTCCGGCTTGATATCGATGTTGATGTCGTCTTCGATCTGCGGGATACACGAACACAGACGCGAAGGAAGTATGACGCCGCGCGTTGGCGTCGAACGGCGAAATCCGCACCAGCCGATGCACGCCGATCTCCGATTGCAGCAGACCGTACGCGTTCTCGCCGTTGATTTCGAGCGTAGCCGATTTGATGCCCGCGCCTTCACCCTCCAGCCGGTCCGTCACCACGGCCTGCATGTCGTGCCGTTCCGCCCAGCGCAGATACATCCGCAGCAGCATCTCCGCCCAGTCCTGGCTTTCGGTACCGCCCGCGCCCGGATGGATGGCCATAATGGCGCTCTTGGCGTCGTTCGGGCCGTTGAGCAGCATCCCGGTTTCCAGAACTTCCAGGCGCTCGGAAAAGCGCTGGATCTCGCGGTCCAGGTCGGCCGTTACGTTTTCGCCTTCGCGTCCCAGCTCGAACAGCGTATCCAGATCCGAAGTCAGGCGCGAGACCTCGGCTTCATCGGCAATCGCCTGCTCCAGGCGCTTGCGCTCCTGCATGATTTTCTGGGCCTTTTCGGGCGGTTGATTCCAGAAATCGGAATCGGAGATCTGGTGTTCGATCTTGGCTAGCTGCAGCTTCTTGTTGGAGGAGTCAAAGATAGCTCCGCACAGCGTCAGCTTGCTGGCGGAGCGAAGCGTATTCTCTTTCGTGTTCTTCGAGGGTCATTTTTGGTCTCGTACCGGAATTTTCATTTTACCAGGGGCGTCAAGTCGAGCAACTGGCCGCGTTTTCCGACGTTCCAGCCCTCGGTCCGGCCCAGCGATGGCGTGTTGCCCGGCGGCTTCGTGGATGTGCCCGCAGTAGAAATAGCGCGGCTGCTCGCGTTCGATAAATTCGCGGATGGCATCGCTGCCGAAATGCTTCCCTTCGCCCGCGCGGTCGAGCGCGGTGTCTTTGGGCGGGGTGTGGCAAATCAAAACCAGCGGATCCAGGCCGGAAAATCGCTGCAGTCGCTCCTTCAATTCCTGTTCGCTGTACTCGCCGGGAGTGTCGAATGGCGTGGGATTGGAATAGCCGAGTCCGGCGACATGATAGCCCGCGATCTCCATGAGTCCGGCCGTGAAAATCGTGGAAGCCGAACTCGCGGCAAAAGCGAGCGATGTCGGCCTCCGATTCATGATTGCCCGGCAGCACGTACATCCGGTCGGCGCGCTTTTGGAGGATCGGCCCCATGGCGTCCAGGCCGCGTCCCGAAGTTGGCCAGGTCGCCGGCGGCAAAATAGTAATCCGCTTCGGTGGCCATCAGTTTTTCGAGCGCGGCTTTGTCGCCGTGGATGTCGGAGAAGATGAGGAGCTTCACTCTAAACGAGGTTAGCAGGAGCTCAGGGACTCCAACGCAGCAGCGCCTGTTCGAGCGCGGCCAGCGCGACCGGCTTGGGAACATAATCGTCCATTCCCGAAGCCAGGCACTCCTCGCGTGTGCCGGCAATGGCATGCGCGGTCAAGGCCACGATGGGGATTCGGGCGCCATTGTGCTCGCAGGCGCGAATAGCGCGCGTGGCCTCGTACCCGTCCATATCGGGCATGCCGCAGTCCATGAAAATGAGATCGTAGGGGAAGCGGCCAGCCATCTCCACGGCTTCCCTGCCGTTGGCCGCCAGGTCCACGCGACAACTGCATTTCTCGAGCAACCGCACTCCGATTTTCTGGTTGACGACATTGTCTTCGGCCAGCAGGACCCGGCGGCGCCTTTCAGACACGCTCGCGTGAAGCGATAGGAGCGCCGATTCATCATGAGGCTGGGTGGCGCCAGAGCGATCGAATGCCAGGGGAATCGTCAACAGGAAGGTTGTGCCTTTCCCCAACTCACTGGTCACCGTCAGAGTAGCGTTCATGAGTTCGGCCAGGCGCTGGGAGATCGCCAAGCCCAGCCCTGTGCCACCGTGTCTTTTGCTCGTGGATGAATCCACCTGGGTGAACGAGTGGAATAACAGAGGAATATCCAGGGCAGCGATTCCGACACCGGTGTCTGAGACCGAAATGGTGATACGTGGACTGGCCGGCGGCTCGAAGGCGCTCTCCGTGATGCGCAGCGTCACCTGGCCCCGGTCCGTGAATTTGATGGCGTTCGCGAGCAGATTGAGTACGATTTGCCGGATGCGTCCCGCGTCGCCGCTCACCCAGCGATGTTGCGCGTCTGCCTCGAAGGCGTAGTTGAGGCCCTTGGCGCACATCTGCGGTAGTAAGAAGGTCGCCAATTTCGGCCAGGCGCGTGACGATATCGAAGCTCACGTTTTCGATCTGCATCCGGCCGGCCTCAATCTTAGAGAAATCCAGAACATCGTTGACGATGGCCAGCAATGCGTCGGCGGATTGCCGGATGGTCTGGGCGCAGTCGCGTTGTTCCGGCAAGAGGGGTGTGTCCAGAAGCAGCCCGCTCATTCCCAGGATTCCGTTCATGGGCGTCCGGATCTCGTGACTCATGTTGGCCAGGAACAGGCTCTTGGCGCGGCTGGCGTTCTCGGCGGTGGTTTTCGCGCGCTCCAAGTCGGCGGCATGTTTATAGGCCGCGGCCTCCAAACGTTTTCGCTCGCTGATGTCGCGCGCCACGCACAGGATAGCCGAACTTCCCCGGTACTCAAACAACCGGCAATTGAGCTCGACGGGCAGCTCCGCTCCGCTTCGGGTGATATAGACGGACTCATGCAGCGACTGCCCGCCTTGCAGCAGCCGTTCCAGGCGGCGGGCCCGCTCGGGGGCGAAGGCCGGTGAATCAATGTCTTCCACGTTCATGCACAGGAGTTGATCGCGCGGGTATCCTAACCGGTCGCATACCACTTGATTCACCTCCAGCAGGCGCCCGTCGGGATCCAAGATGAACATGGCGTCATTGGCGGTATCGAACAGAGTTCGGAACTCCAGGGCCGACTGGAGCAGTGCCTCCTCGGTCCGGGCTTGGCTCAGGCGGCGCCGGTGGCCGGCGATGCCATAAGAAAGGTCGCCGGCCAGTTCTTTCAGCAAATCCACTTCGTCGCGGCGGAACGCCTGCGGCTCGGTGGAATAGATAGTGAGCGCGCCGATGACGACCTCGTCGCAAGTGAGCGGCAGCGCAATGACGGATTGGAATCCGAAGGCCGCGCCTCTTTCCTTCCAGGGCTCGAAATCCGCGTGGGCCGAGAGCTGGTTGAAGGTGGTAATCCGGCCAGTCCGGATCGAAGTGCCGGCCGGTCCGTGGCCATGCGGCTCATCGGCCCAGGTGATGCGTTGGGACTTCAGATAGTCCACAGCCCGGCCCGACGCAGCGGCCAGCCGAACGGATTTTTTGGCGTCCTCCTCGGCGAATCCAATCCAAGCCAGCGGATAGCCGCCCGTGGCGGTCACGGCGCCGCAAATGGCGCGGAACAGCCCAGCCTCATCAGTGGAACGCACCAGCGCCTGATTGCTGGCCGACAGGACGCGCATGGCCCGGATCGCGCAGCGCAGCTCCTCTTCGGCCTGCTTGCGCTCGGTGATATCGCGATAAACGCTTTGGTGCAGCTTTCGTCCCTGCGATTCGATCGCGCGCGAGCTCACCTCCACTGCGACAGGCGAACCGTCTTTGCGCCGGTGTATGCTTTCGAATACAGCCGAGCCGTGCGTGCAGCAGAGCTTGCATGCGATCGGGATAGTCCGGCAATTGAGAAGGGTCCAGCAAATCCTGAATTGAGAGGCGCAGTAATTCCTCCACGCTGTAGCCATAGGCGGATGCCGCGCGATCGTTGGCTTCCAGGATTTTTCCGTCCTCATCCAGCAGCAGCACGATATCGTTCACGTAGCGGCTCAAATGAGCGTAGCGGCCGGCCAGCGCCTGCCGTTCCAGATCGGCCTGGTGCTCGCGCTGGTAAAACCGGCTCCTCTGCAGGTACCAAAAGAAACCAAAGGTAGCCAGGCAACCTGCCAGCAGCAGACCAACCACTAGTCCGATCACCAGGGAGCTTTGGTGCAACGGCGAGTAGATCTCCGCGGCGTCCACTTTCGCCACTAGTGCCCACGGGGTGTCCGGAATCCGCCGCAACGCGGCCACCACCGGAACATTCCGGTAATCGGTTCCCGGATGGACGCCCTCCAGGCCGCGCACGGCCATGGCGGCAGGAAGATCGTTGCGCAGTGGGACGGTCATTTCGAGCGCCGCCCTTTTGTTGTGGCGTGGTTCGTTCAGGTATCGCACCCGGTTCCCGTCCTGGCGGACCAGCAGGCATTCCCCAGTCGGGCTGGGCGTGGGCCAGGACTGTATCAAGGCGTAGAGAAAGGCCGAAGCCTCTACTCGGAGAAAAACCACGCGGGCGCCTCCCCGTGCAGTCGCGCACGGCGGAGCGGCGGGCGGGCAGGGGCCCGATCCTTTCGACCGGGCATAGCGGATCATTTGCGCAGCGGAGCCGCCGGTGGAAAGAACCGGCGCGATAAAGTCCAGATAGACGGCTCCGTAGGGACCGGCGTGCAACTCGGAAGCGGCTGGTTCGCCGGTATGAAGGGCCGCGGCTACCAGCGGAGCAAGGCTGGGATCGTTGGGGCTAGCCTCTTCAACCGCACTATTTCGAGTGTTGCCGTTCTCGTCCAGAATGGCCACCTCGGTATAGCCGGAAAGCTTCCGAAAAGCTTCCAGCCAGTTTTGCAGGCGAAACTGGCTTTGCGCGCTGGGCGGCGCCGCGACTAAAGGATCGGAGGCCAGCAAGACTGCGTCGGCGGTGCGTTCGCGCCGCCACGCGAGGATTTGCTGAACCTTCAGATCCGCGATGGCGGAGAGCTGGCTATGGATGCCGGCTTCGATGCTTCGCCGGTGACTTCGTTCATAAAACAATCCGGTGGCAAGGATGCCCGCGCATAGAAGTGCGAGTATGCCCGGCAATGCCCAGTTAGCTGACCACCCTGAGGTTGGCCGCGAGGGGGACTCCACAACGAACTTATCGGTTCGTTGGAGCGCTATCTGAGCCCGGCTCCGGGAAACGATTTGCCTGCCGCCGGGTCTAGTAGTCGAGACCAGCCGTGATCGTCGACGAAAAGGGCAACTCCATCACCGACGCGCCGGCCATGCCGCCGCTCACCGAGCGCCAGGCACAAGAGGCCGAAGACCGCACGTCGGTCAGTGCGCTGGTGGTGCACGAAGCCATTCGCAAGGATGGCGATGAAGAGCTGCGCCGGCCCATCTCCGCGCTGGCCTGGTCCGGACTGGCGGCCGGGCTTTCGATGGGATTCTCGTTTGTGGCGGAAGCTTTGTTTCGCACCTACACCCCGGATGCGCCCTGGCGGCCGATGATCACCAATCTCGGGTATCCTCTGGGATTTCTCATCATCATTGTCGGGCGGCAGCAGCTCTTCACCGAAAACACCCTGACTGCGATCATCCCGCTGCTGGCGCGCCGCAATCTTGCGACCTTCCGGCAGGTGCTGCGCCTGTGGAGCGTGGTTCTGGCCGCCAACATCGCCGGCGCGCACATCTTCGCCTGGGTGATCGGCAACACGCCAGTGCTTCACCCGAAGTTTCATCTGGCCTTGGCTCAGCTTGCAACCGAAGCAGCGGACGTTTCCTTCGGCAACGCCATCTTACGCGGGATCTTCGCCGGATGGCTGATCGCGATGGTGGTCTGGATGCTTGCGGCCACCGATTCCAACCGCATTCCTATCATCCTGATCCTCACCTATATCGTCGGGCTGGCCGGATTGACGCACATCGTGGCCGGATCGGTGGAAGTGCTGTTTCTGGTGATGACCGGCGCGAAATCCTGGATCTCAGCCGTCGGGCGGCTACATGCTCCCGACGTTGATCGGGAATGTGCTGGGCGGCGTCGCGCTGGTCTCCGCGCTGAATCATGCGCAGGTGATCGCGGGAACGCCGCCGGAGCGTAGCGGTCTGCTTGGAAGCGCAAAGGGTGCGGCGCGCACCACACACGGCCAGGAACTGCTCGCGCCGCGCTCCGTTTTGCGCGGTTCTCTAGAAGATCAGGTGCAGCGAAAGCTGCAGGAATCGCGAGCTTCCGATGGTGTGCTGGATGTATCCCAGGCTGCCTAACGGGCGGAAACGACGGCGGCGCCGAATAGTCGGCGAAGAATGTGACGTAGTTGTCCGGCGCATCGAAATCCGGATGGTTGAAGACATTGAACGCATCGAAGTTGAAGCGCAGGCGGAAGCGTTCGTTCGAAACGAATTCCTTGCCGAGGGTCATGTCAAAGCGCAAGCCGGAAGGGACCGCGGAACAGGTTGCGGCCGGTGCTTCGAGAAGTCCGACTCATAGACATCGCAGACCGTGCCGCTCGCAGGGCGGTACTCCGTTGGTTCCCGGCGCGACAAACTGCGGGCAGAAATCGTTGATGTTCACCACCGGCTTGGCCGGCATTCACGCCGGTGGTGCCCTGCAATTTGCCTGGCCCGCGGTCACACCCGGCTTCAGGGGCACGATCGGATTGGCGATTTCGACGTCGGTTCCGAAGTAGAGCTCCCCACCGAGCCCGAATAATCGTAGATGCTGTAGGGCTGGCCGCTCTGCGCCACGGTCTGCCCGCCGATGGTCCAGCCGTTGATCGCCGCGCCCGAGCGCTTTGTTCGAGGTCAGCTTGGGAATGGTGTAGGTGTAGTTGATCAGGAACACGTTGGGCCTGATCGAAATCCGACGACGCATAGCTGGTCCTGGGAGTGTCCGGGATTGTTGCCGGTGAAGAACAGGCCCAGGCCGCTTTGTTCGTCGAGCGCATGCGACCAGGTGTACGAAGCGGTGAACTGCAGGCCGTTGGAATAGACGCTTGCGCACCTGAAGCTGCAAGGCATTGTAGTTGGAAATGCCCTCGGCTTCGTACAGCACCGAGTTCATGTCGTAGCCGATATAGGGCACGCGGATGGGCGCGTTGCCGGAGTATTCGCCGGTCGAGATCGGTTCGCATCGTGAGATCTACATAGTTTCCGCTGGCGTCGTAGTTCGTGCCGCCGTAGGAGTAGATCTGGCCGTTGACCGGGTGCTGCGGCGTGGCGATGCAGCGGCTGGTTGAACGGAATGGGCAGGATCTCATGCTGGCCGTGGTTGCCGACATAGCCGGCGCTGAACAGCCAGTCGTTGGCGGCCTGGTATTGAAGATCGAAGGTCCAGTTTTCGGTGTAAGGAAGTTTGTTGTTGATGTCGTAGCCGCCGAACAGGAACGGGCCGAAAGCGTTGCCCGCCGGGTAATTTGCCGGACTCGGTCTGCGCGATATTCGGCAGCAGTGCCTGGAACGCGGCGGCGCTGCCGGCCGGTGGCGCGGCGGAAGTTGGTTCCGAAGGGATTCGCCAAGGTGGCGCCCGTTTGCGCGCGAATTCGGGCGAAACGAAAGGGCGGCGCCAGGGTGACGCCGAACGGTCCGTTGAAGCCGGCGCCGGCGCGGCGGCGAAAGATAACTGAAGAATTCGCCGCGGTCGTAGTACATGCCGAATCCGGCGCGCACGGTGAGCTTCGAGGTGGGCGTCCAGGCGATGCCGACGCGCGGAGCGAAGCCCCACTGGCGGCTCTTCATCAGCGAGTCGCTCGCGCCCGGCGTGCCGAAGTTCGGATTGTTGCCGGCGATCTCGAGTCCCGAATTGACGATGGTGTCCGTAGCCGGCGTCGTAGGAATACAGGCTTGCGTTGAACGCGGTAAGCCTTCCATATTTCTCCGAGAGCGGTCCGTCGAAGTCCCAGCGCAGGCCCAGCGTCACAGTCAGATTGCTGCAGCACCTTGTAGTTGTCGTTGACGAACGCACCCACGGTATCGGAGCGGTAGTAGCGGCTGGCCGAGCCGGCGAAGGCAGACGAATAGTTGCCGGTGCGCACCGCGCCTTCGACAAAGGTTTCGAAACGTCTTGAATTCGATGACGTCGGTATTGATGTTGTTATTGATGATATTGAGCTGGGTATGATCCCAGGAGACGCCGAACGCAAGCGTATGCCGGCCCTTCACCCAGTTGAGCGTGCTGCCATATTCCCACTGGTTCTGGAACATGCCCGCGTTGCCGAAACTGGTGCTTGGACCGAACTGCAAGCCGTTGCCGAGAGTCGGATCGTCGTACGCTGACTTCGATTTGCGGAAACGCAGTTGCGTTCCCGGGAGCGTGATGCCAAACTGGCTCGGCGTGAAAGCCTGGCCAGTGGTGCGAGTACGCTCGCAGGCGGGTGAAGCCGGCGCGCTGCTGCCAGGTCAGCGATGGAGTGAAGAACCACGGTATTGTCGAGGGAAATCACCTGGCTGCCGGAGGAGAGCTGCTGCGGAAATCCGAGCAACACGCCCGCCGCGCCAAAAGGATTGCGTGGTGGGATCTGTCTTGGACGTAATATTTCACGCCCAGACGGTCCTTGTCGCTGATCTCGTAGTCGACGTTGGCGATTCCCTGGTCGACGTTCGATGTGCGCGTTCGGGCCCTTGCACCACCGCGTCATAGCCCAGCACGAGTGCGGTGTCGGGATTGGTGATTTGAGCGCTGGGAATCAGATACTGGCCGTTGGGGCCCTTGGCCTGCAGCAAGCTCAGCGCCTCCGGGCTGATCTGGCTGGCTGCGATCGTGGTTTCCGTAGGCGCCCTGAATGGTGTTGAGTAATGCCTTGCGCGCTGCGGTCGTCGGTGAGCGTGAGCGGCACCGTGGCTTCCTTGGTGGAATCGGTAGAGTCGGCGATGCGGACTCCCTGATAGGAGAGGAAGTAGAACAGCTTGTTCTTCTTGATGGGGCCGCCGAGCGTGGCGCCGAATTGATTGCGGTTCAGGAAATGGGCCCTTTTGGGATGCGGCGAGGCATTGTAGAAGAACGGCGCGGCGTTCATGTCGCTGTTCTGGAACTTTTCGTAGACCTGGCCGTGCATTTCGTTGGTGCCGGACTTGGTCAGCACGCTGATGTGCGCGCCGCTGTTGGCGCCCTGCGCTGGCGTCGTACATCGCGGAGTTGACGGCGATTTCCTGGATGGCCTCGGGCGGCGGAGTGGGCAGCGCCTGGCCGATCGCCCCGTACACCGAAGTGCTGGTCTGGATTTCGCCGCCGGCGCCGAAACTCTCGCCGATGTTGAGGACGAAGCGGTCCTCGCCAACCTGGCTGGTGGAGTTTCCGTTGAACAAGATTGTTGGTGCCGATGCCGTTCAGCGAAAAGCTGTTGCTGGTGTCGCGCTGGCCGTTGGCGAAAATGGCCTGATTGCCCAGGCCGGCGTTGGCTGCCCGCGCCGCCCAGAAAATCGGCATGAACGCCGGGGCTCATAATCGCCAGTTGGGTGAAGCTGCCGGTGCCGAGCGGCGTGGATTCGATGGTGGCTGGTGTCCACGACATAGCCGGTGGTGGCGTCGGTCTGGTTCATCAACGGTGTGCCAACGACGTCAACCTTGGTAGCCACTTCTCCCACTTTCAGGCTGCCGTCGACAGTGGTGGTGCGATCGCCATTGACCAGGATCTGGCTGTGCGTCTCGGTTTCGAATCCCTCCTTGGTGAACGTCAGCTCGTAGGTGCCGGCCGGGAGATTCGAAATCGAATACGATCCGGTGGTTTGCGCTATGCGCAGTGACGGTCAGGTTGGTCGCGGTATTGCGCGCCGAGACGGCGACGTCGGGCACCGCCGATCCGGAAGCGTCCGTCACAGTCCCGGTGATGGCGCCAAAAATCTGTTGTGCGCGGGATGGCAGGTGGCCGGCGAGCGTGAGCGCCAGAACCGCGGCGGCCATGAGGGCCGATCGCGGGCAGGCAAGCTTCGGGCCTGGGCGTTGTGTCATAGAAATTCCTCCTCCTAACCTCGGGCCGCGCGGAGATGTTGCGCGGCAGTTTGGTAATGCGTATGCGAAAACGGACTTCCGGGAGCCTTGCCCCCGGAACTTCAAACATTGTTTTGGCTGCCCGAAACGCGACGAAGCGTTGGGTCTAAGACATCCTCAGCGCGTGAATTGAGCGATGTCCCTTGATACCACTTGCGAATTTCAGAATGATGAACCCGAACTGGTTTCTACAGGATAGCCCAATTTTGCCACCTGGGGAAATGTTGTTGCGAGAAGCTCGGCACGCTAGGAGCCGCCGGATGCCGACTGGTTCGGCTCCCACAGAACTTCGGGAACGCCAAGCACATGATTCACCCAGCGGCTCCATACAAAAAATGCGTCGCTCAAGCGGTTCAAGTATTGAATAGTTTCCGGCGGAATAGATTCTTCGCTATCGAGCGCGACGGCCAGCCGCTCGGCCCGCCGGCAAATGGTGCGGCAGGCGTGCAGTTCCGTGTTCAAGCGAGTGCCGCCGGGCAGCACGAACGAGCGCAGGGTGCGACAGCTCGGCATTCATACCGTCAATCTCGACTTCCAACTGGCGTATCTCGGCTGCGGTGATGCGAGCTTGTTTGGGATGCACGTCCTCGGGCTTGGTGGCCAGGATGGAGCCCAGGTTAAACAGCTCATGCTGTACTCGCCGCAAAATGGGAACCAGTACCGGCACCGATTCCCGGCTGGAGCTGGCGGCTGAGACCGCGGCCATGCCGACGAAAGCGTTCAGTTCGTCCACCGTGCCGTAGCACTCGATGCGGGGAGAAGCCTTGGAGACGCGCTGGCCGCCGGCCAGGTGGGTTTGGCCCTGATCGCCGGCCTTGGTGTAAATGCGGTTGAGCGCGAGACGTGGTTGGTCGAACTTGAGATCGGGCACGCGTGCCTCCGGTTCCCATTGTCAGTCCCGGTAATTATTTCTTCAAGTTTGGACTGGCCCGTGCCGATAAGGTACTGAAAGAAAAGATATGCCTGTGGAGACCTTGGTGGAGAGCATTGACAGCGAAGCTCGGCTGAACCGGTTTAACCGCCTGATGCAGGAGCTGATCCGTGGCAACATGAACCGCAATACGTTCCAGCCATGGGAGATAGAGATTCTGCTTGATATTGAAGCCTGCCAGATTCGCGAGCCAGTCAAGCGCGAAACTCTGCGCCGCTACCAAAAGGCGGTCCAGCGCGCGATGGAGAAAGGCGCCCCCACCCCCCTGCGCCTCTCCGAGTATCTGAACGGAAAGAAAAGCGCTTTGGCCCAAGCCGTGGCCTCGAAATCCGCTGAACAAACCGGGTAATCTTCACCTAGCTGGTTTCCTTTTCACCCTCTGGTATCCTAAGCCCTTTGGTATCCTAAGGTGCATGAGTTCTACGCCCGGCAGGACCGTCTTCTGCGTCAAGTTCCAGCGCGATATGCCGGGACTGGATGAGCCCCCGTTCGATAATCATCCGCTCGGCCAGCGCATCTACGAGAACGTCTCCAAGGAAGCCTGGAAGATGTGGCTGGAGCAGATGAAGATGATCATGAACGAATACCGGCTGAATCTTGGCACGCAGGAAGCGCAGGAATTCCTGCTCAAGCAGATGGAAGATTACTTCTTCGGCGCGGGCGCGGCGCTGCCGCCGGGTTACGTTCCTCCGCAGACCAAGAGCTGAACGCTACATCACGGGCAAGGCGGTTGAGACTTCGAAGCTGAGTTGGCGATGCGATGCTCGGAGCGCCTGCTCCACGGCCTCTGGAGTTTCGCCGCGCGCGAAGATGAATCCCAAATAGCTTGCGCCTTCCGGCAACGGAACCAGCTTTTGTCCCTGCTTGGCTGTGATGACGACGTCTTCGACGCCGGGCTGGGCGCGCGCCGCATCCAGCCCTTGCACATCGACATAAATTCCTTCGCGCGGGATGGGAATCATCATTACTCCGGCGGCCGGAGCGGCGTTCGCGGCCAGGCCGGCGGTTTCACCGGCGGCGTGGCGCAGGATCAGGTCTTCCAATCCCGGCAAAACACGCGCGCACAGTCCGCCGATGGGCCGCGCGGCCACTTCGAGCATCCAGACGCCGCGCTGGATTCACGCGCATTTCGGCATGGATGGGGCCGCGAGTGAGGCCGAGAGCTTCGACGGCGGCGCGGTGGTTTCGACGATTGCGTCTTGTGTGGATGGATCTTCGCGCGACGGCGTGATGTAGATGGTTTCTTCGAAGAACGGGCCGTCTAGCGGATCCGGCTTGTCAAAAAGCGCGAGCACGCCGAGCTTGCCATCGCGTGAGGATGCCTTCGAGAGCAAACTCGCGGCCTTCGATGAAGGATTCCACCTGAAGAAAGCGGTCCTGATCCTCGTGCAAGCGCGCGATGTCGGGATCGGCCAGCAGGTTTTCGATGCGCCGGAATGCTGCGGTGAACTCGGCGGGATCGTTCGCGCGAATTACTCCGCGGCTGGCGGAAAGCCCCAGCGGCTTGAGCACGCAAGGATATTCGGTCTCCCGCGCCGGACGCTCCGGGCCTTCCGACAACGGAACTCTGCGAAATTCAGGAACCAGCAGACCGGCGGCGCGAAATCGCTCGCGCGCGAGAAACTTGTTGCGGCTGGCCGCGACCGAATCGGGCGAGTTGTAAGGGATGCCCAGGCGTTCGGCCGCGAGCGCCGCGATGTACGCGGGACGATCGCCCAGCGCGACGATGCCGTCCACTTTGGCTTGCGCTGCCAACGTTGCCGCGGTGCCGGCTGGGTCTTCGAAACGCAGCGCGATCGCGTGATCGCCCCAGGGATCGTCCAGCACGTGGCAGCGATCGGTTGCCAGCACCAGTTCGTAGCCCAGGCGCTCCGCCGCGCCCGCGAATGCGCGGGTCTGATAACCGGTAGTGGCGCCGATAAGAAGCAGGCGTTTGGTCATCGGTCCGCCGGCGGATCAAGAAGCATGGGAAGTCCCATCATAGAACGACTTGTCCGCAACCCAGACTTTGTAATTTCTACGCTGTTGAGAACCGATTCGTGTAGCGTCTTTGGCGAACAGGCTTTGGCGAACAGGGGCTGCGGCTATTTGCGTTCGTCCTTCGGTCGCTCCGCCGGGCGTGGCGGGGCAGCCGGCCTGGATTCGGGACGAGCCTGTGGCGCTGGACGGGCAGCGGGCTGAGGTTCGGGACGAGCCTGCGGCGCAGGATTGGGAGCAGGCCGGAATTGCGGACGAGCCTGCGGCGCTGGACTGGGAGCGGGCCGGAATTCAGGACGAGCCTGCGGCACTGCACGCGGTACTGGTCGCGCTTCTGGCACGGGGCGTGGGGTGGGTCGAGCTTCTGGTGTTGGGCGCGGAGCGGGCCGGGCTTCCGGACGAGCTTCTGGTGCTGGGCGCGGAGCAGGACGGGCGCCTATTGCAGCTTGAGCCGGGCCTCGTCTAGTCTCGGGAACCGACGGGCGCTCCACAGGAGCTGGCCGGGCTTCCGGCTGCCGATTCTGTATCGGACGTTGCGCGGTAACCCCGCGCTGAGGTGCTGGCGGCCGAGTCTCCTGCGGACGCGATGGTTCCGGTGTCGGGCGCTGAAGTTGTTGCGGCGCGGGGCGGTTCTCGGGAACCCGAGTTGCCACCGTTCCTGGGCGCTCCGCCGGCTGTGCGTGTGCGGGTGCCGGCGTTGGCCGGCGCTCCGCGTTTCGAATCGCGGCCTCTGGTGGACGCGCGGCTGGAGCCTTATACGTAGTGGCTAGCGGGCGACTCGCTACCAGCGCCGCCGGCCGCCCGCCGGTCGTTTTCGCGAATTGCGCGCGATTCGAGGCGGCCTGATGAGCGTGCTCCACCTGGGTACGCACCGGAGGTGTGCGCGGCTCATGCGTTACGGCCAGCTCTTGAGGCGTGGGCCGCGCATTAATTCCGCCGCGCCCGCCGTTGTAACTGACCCGGTCATGCCGCCCATGCGGCACCGCATGGTCGTAAACATTGTGGACTCTCGCGGGATCCACGTTCGTCACCGCGCGATTATAGTCCAGCCGGCCATGATTCCAATAGGCGCCATAATAGCCGCGGCCCGTGTATCCATAGCCGTAATCGATGCCGCCATAGTAGCCGATGTTCGGACCC
The DNA here is from genome assembly GCA_963761265.1 of Bryobacterales bacterium. GTDB lineage: Bacteria > Acidobacteriota > Terriglobia > Bryobacterales > Bryobacteraceae > Palsa-89. The sequence continues at coordinate 140,469 of CAVXGM010000033.1, read as the reverse complement.
CAATAGCCGGAATGCCAGAGATAAGCACCGTTATCGTAGCCCCACCATGGCGGCGTCCAGAGCGCACCTACCCAAGGCGCCAACACCCACGCGCCGGGAACCCAGTAATAGCCCGAGTCGGAGTAATACCAGTAACCCGGTGTCCAAACGTAATCGTCGCCGGGCGCTGGCGGCTGCGTGTAATCGGGAAGAGGCGGCGGCGGTTCGGAGGCCTGCACCGGCTGTTCGTAAGAGGTGTTCTGATCGTAATCGGAAGGATAATCGCCGGTGGGCGGCGCGTAACTTTGAGCGGATGGGGCCACCGGCGGCGTCTCCGCCGGTTGAGAAGCGTACTCCGAAGTGTACTGGCCCGCCGGAGCGAGATTTCCATCGGCCGGGTTTCCGTTAGGAACATCCGCCGTCTGAGTGGCTGGAATCTGATTTTGCGCGGACTGCGTTTGCGATTTGGTGCAAGCCACCAGACCCGCGAGTAACAAAATGGTAACGAGCGGAAGAAGCCGAAACTTAACGGATGTGCTCACGTGGACCTCCAGACGCTATCCACTAGGGCACGTTGAATGCCAGTGATGCGGCGATAAGGTTTAGCGAGCGCTAGCCGGTTGTGGCGCGCCGCTGGTTTGGACGCAGATTCCCGCGCCATCAAACGAAAAGTTTGAGCCGACACTCACTGTGAGATTGGATTGAACCACATTGCCACCGACAGCAATGGCAGTGAAATCCACGCACGGCGGTAAGCCCGCTGGAGGAGGTGGCACAAGGAAATTGATTTGGTAGAGACCGATGTAGCCCTTGGTGGCGCCAGTAAAAAGCGCAGCCGCCACCGGAGCACCGACCGTGCCGGGCTTGGTGGCCAGCGCATTCGGCCGAAAATTGAAATCGATATTGAATGCCGTGATGGTAGGGCTGCTCGCGGCCGCCGGCTGCCCGGTAGTCAGCGGCGGATTGGTTTGCCCAAGGCCCGTGGCATACGCCACCAGTTCTTCGCCGGCCAGCGCGGGGCGGATGGCGGAGACGGCCGTTCCATCGGAGTGCGTGATGACCGGTGAGCAAGGCAAACCGGTAGAGTACAAAAGAGGAGGTGCCGACCCGGACACGACGACATCGCACGCGGTCAGAAAATGAACCTGGTCCTGCAGCGGTTGCACATCGGCATACGAAGTCTTTACGCCATTCACCGAAACCGCTATGCTCCCTTGCGCTTGAATTGGGCGCTCACAGAGCTGGCAGGGGAGGGGGATGCCGAAAGGAATTTGAACCGTCACCGCGAGCGATTGAGCACAATTGGGATTTGACAAAGACGGACACATGCCCACTCGCTGCACCTGCAGGACCGGCATCGGCTGATCCGATCCGTTCCAGAAGACCGCGGAGACGGTTGGATTGGTATCGCTCGGAGCGGGCTGCACAAACAGTGTGAGTAATTGACCCGGAGCCACCGGTAACAGTGAAAGATTCAAATAGCCCGCGCTTGCCAGCACAGGCGCGTAAGCAGTGCTCTGCGCCCAGCAGGCGGAGACGAAACAACAAAGAACCAAGCATCGCATCGGAACACACTCCCGTCGGATGGTATGGATAGACGCGGTGTTTTTATTCTATATTCGTTTGGTTAGAACGATACTTTGGGCGCGTTGCGTGCGCCGGGCTCAGTCTTGAAATAGGCGTCGTTGCGCTGGAAGCCGAACATGGACGCCGCGATGTTGTTGGGGAACAGCTCGATGTCGGTGTTGTAGCGCTGCACGGTTTCGTTGTATTTGCGGCGCTCCACGGCGATGCGGTTCTCGGTGCCGGCCAGCTCATCCTGCAAGCGCAGGAAATTTTCGTTCGACTTCAGTTGCGGATAATTTTCCACCACCACCAGCAAGCGGCTGAGAGCGCCGTCCAATTGCGAATTGGCCTGGATCTTTTCGGACGGCGTGCGCGCGCCGCCCAGAGCCGCGCGAGCGTCGGTCACTTCCTTGATCACGGCCTGTTCCTGCTTGGCGAAACCCTTCACGGTTTCCACCAGGTTCGGAATCAGATCGGCGCGGCGCTGCAGGGCGACGTCCACCTGCGACCAGGCCGCGTTCACCGCTTCGCGCTCGGTGACCAGCGTGTTGCGCGAGCCCATGGCCCAGCCGACCACGCCCAGAGCGATCAACACCAAAACCCCAATCACGACTAATGCAACTTTCATCGCGTCCCCCTCATTTCTCGAGCTGATCGACGTGAGTGACCAGCGCCTCGATCTGTTTCAGATAGCTGGCAAACAGCGCTTCCGGATCGACATCCCTGGCTAGTTTGCTTTGGTCGCGCAGATCGAGCAGCATATCGAATGGCGTTCCGTCCGCGCCGATCTCGGGCAGATGGCGGACGATCTCGCGCTTGCGCCATCCGGACGGCAATCCCGGAAAGCAGCAACGCGTGCCGCGCCAGCACCAGAAATTCGGCACCGAATCGATCATCAGGCGCAGCAGCGACGGTTTTTCGACAGGACCTCGCCGGCTTTCTGGCGCAGGCGCAAAAGCTTGGCGCGCAGTTCATCTCCACTTGCGCGCGGTAGAAACTCTTCTCGATCACCAGGTCTTGAATCAGGTCGGTGCCGTACAGCACGCGGCGCCGCTCCTGCATGTCGTGGAACTCGATGGGGAAACAATCGGTGGAGGTGCGCAGCTCTTCTTCGCTCAGCAGCAGCGGCGATGGATTTCCCTGCGCGCGCCACCATTTGAAAATCGGCTCGGCGTCGGCCAGCTCGGCGGCGTGACGTGCTTGAGCACGCACAACACGTTCAGGTCGGAAAAGTGCTCGTTATGTTCGCCGGCCGCGGCGGAGCCGTACAGGATCACCGATAGCAGCCGGTCCCGCTGCGGCATGCTTCAGGCGATCGACCAGTTCCTGGAGTTTGTCTTCCATGATTACCGATGCTGCTACCAGCCGCCGGATGCGCCGCCTCCGCCCGAATCGCCTCCGCCAAATCCGCCGAAGCCTCCGCCTCCACCGCCGCCGGAGTCATAACCGCCGAATCCGCCGCCGCCCCAGCCTCCGCCTCGTCCACCGCGTCCAATAGGTTACCGAGAATCATGCCGGTCAGAAACCGGCCGCCGCCGCCGCCGCCGCCGCGCGAAGCAGAAACAGCAGGACGATAGATGCCGATCATGATCACCGGCCACGGAAGGCCTTCGCCGTTCGGGAGCTTCGCGGACGCGCGTCGCGGCGCTGGCCGGGTTCAAGCGAGACGCCTTTGGCGCGCGCGATTGCGCGACCCGATTTGCTCGGCGCGCCGAGATCATCGCCTGGCCATACGCGCCCTGCCGCAGCAGCGGACGGATGCCGCGCAGAATGCTGCCGTCGAATCCATCGGGAAGAATCGGCTCCAGGCCGTAGCCGACTTCGATGCGGTCGCGATGATCCTTGACGGCCAGGAGCAGCATGATGCCTTCGTCCTTGCCCTTTTTGCCGACGCCCCACTGGCGGAACAGATCGTTGGCTGACTTCCTCGATCGGCTCGCCGTCCAGCGACTTGACCGTCACCATGCGCCATCTGCGACGCCGGTGGCCCGCTCCACCTTGCCGCAGTAGGCTTCGAGCTTGCGCGCGCGATGCGGATCCAGCACGTGCGCGAAGTCGCTGACGTAGCCCTGCGGCTTGAGCGATTTGAGATCGAGGGCAAACAGCGACGCGGCCAGGACGCAGAGAACGCAGCTGCAGGCGCGGCACGTTCCTGGTGCGTTCGGTCGTGTGCGCCGCACCCTTTGAGCTTTAGCAGTCGAGTTCCTCGCGCTTGATCCGGAATTCGCCCAAGTTGCCGAGCACCGCCAGCGTGATGTTCTTCGGATCGAAGAATTCGCGCGCGATCTGCTGCACCTGCTCGGCGGTGACGGCTTCGATGCTCTCCAGCATTTCGTCCAGAGTAAAGAAACGCTTGAAATACAGTTCCTGCCGCGCCAGGTTGCCCATGCGGCTGGAGGTGGATTCCAGGCCCAGCATGAACGAGCCTTTCAGGTTGTCCTTGGCGCGCCGCAACTCTTCGGCCGGAACCAGATTTTCCTTCAGCTCGCGGAACTCCTTCACGATGGACTCGATCACTTTGCCGGCGGTTTCCACCGACGTGCCGGCGTAGATCGGCCATGCAGCCGGCGTCGCGATACATCGCCAGCTCGGAGTAGACGGCGTACGCCAAGCCCTGCTTCTCGCGGATGTTCTGGAACAGGCGCGAACTCATCCCGCCGCCCAGAATCGTGTTCAGCATGTAGCAGGCGAAGCGCAGCTCGTGCGGCAACGGATAAGCGGGCACGCCCATATAGAGATGGGTCTGCTCCAGCGATGTCTTGTTGCGAAACACCAGGCGCGCGTGCGGCACCGGCGCGACTTCGGGGGCTAGCTGGCCGTTCACCCGCAGATCTTCAAAATGCTGGCGCGCCAGCTCCACCAGTTTCGCGTGATTCAGATTGCCGGCCGCGGTGATCAAGATATTCGACGGCGAATAATAGCGCCGGTAATACGCGTCGATCATCTCGCGATCGAAAGCGCGGATGGTGTCCTTGGTGCCGATAATGGGCTTGCCGAGCGGATGGTCCTTCCAGAAATTGCTGGAGAAAATCTCGTGCAGAAGATATTCGGGATTGTCCACTTCCATCTTCAGCTCTTCGAGGATGACGCCCTTTTCCTTCTCGATGTCTTCTTCGCGAAACAGCGGATTGCGGACCATGTCCGCCAGCACGTCGAAGGCGATGCGGCAGATGCTCGTCCAGCACCTTGGTGTTGTAGCTGACCATTCCTTGGCGGTGAAGGCGTCCAGGCCGCCGCCGATGGAATCCACCGAGCGCGCGATCTCTTCGGCCGAGCGGTTCTTGGTGCCCTTGAACACCATGTGCTCGATGAAGTGCGAGATGCCGTTCTCAGCCGAAGTTTCCCGGCGCGACCGGTGCGGATCCAGATGCCGAGCGAGACGCTGCGGACGTGGGTCATCTCCTCAGTGATGACTCGCACGCCATTGTTGAGCGTTGCGCTTTCGATGTCGCGAAGAGTCTGAACTGCGTCTGCCATTTGTCTTCCTTTATTTTATCGCGGATTTCGACCAGATCCGGGTTCGAATCTAGTGTTATACCGCCGCGGTCCACTATACTGGAGGCATGGGGCAAGCTATTGTAGGCATTGAACTTCCGGATCTACAAGCCGCTCTGGGACCAGAACAGCCCGCGTTTCGGGCCCGCCAAGTCTACGACGCTGTTTACCGGCAAAGGGTACCGGATCTGGTCCAGATCACGAATCTTCCTGTAAGTTTAAGAAAAGAATTGGCTTCTACGGCTGAATGTGGGGTTGCCCGAGCTGGCGGCCGAATTCACGAGTCACGGACGGTACGCGCCGCTATCTGTTGAAACTACAGGACGATCGGACCGTCGAGACGGTTCTGATGCCGGAGGAGGGCACGGGACACGATCTGCATTTCCAGCCAGGTGGGCTGCCCGGTGAACTGCCAGTTTTGCCTCACCGCGCTGATGGGGCTGGAACGGAATCTGACGGCGGGCGAAATCGTCGGGCAAGTGCTGTTCGTGATGCGCGCGCATAAGATCTCGACCGAAACCGATCGGCTGAACATCGTGATGATGGGGCATGGGCGAGCCGCTGCTGAATCTGCCGAACGTGATCAAAGCGACGCGGCTGTTGACCGATCCGGCAGGCATCGGGCTTTCGCCGCAACGCATCACGCTTTCGACCGCCGGCATCATTCCGAAGATCGCCGAACTGGGGCGCGAGCCGGTGCGGCCGAAGCTGGCGATCTCGCTGAACGCGTCGACCGAGGAGCAGCGGCGCGAGCTGATGCCGATCACGCGCAAATATTCGCTGAAGGATTTGCTGGCGGCGTGCAAGGCGTATCCGCTGCGGCCGTGGGAGAAGCTGACGTTCGAATATGTGCTGCTGAAAGGCGTGAACGATACCGACGCCGATGCGCGGCGAGTGGTGAAGCTGCTGGCGCATCTGAATGCGAAGGTGAATCTGATCGCGCTGAATCCGGGGCCGGGGATTGCGTTCGAGACGCCGGACCCTGAGCGCGTGCGTGCGTTTCAAGCCATCGTGCGGCGGGCCATGCCGTGTTTTGTTCGCAAGCCGAGGGGGCGGGATATCTTCGCGGCCTGCGGTCAATTGAAGAGAGAGATCGTGGAGGGTCAGGGCACAATTCAATTGGCCACGGATGAACACGGATGAACACGGATACCTAAATTCATTAACTGAGCTTGTGCTTGGTGCCGTGTTTGAGGTTTCCAACACCTTAGGCGCGGGATTCCTTGAAAAAGTTTACGAGCGTGCGCTGCTTAAGGAATTGAGCATTCGAGGAATCCGGGCCGCGTCTCAGAAGTCGTTCGCGGTCACTTACAAAGGCCACGTCCGTTGGCGAGTACTTCGCGGATATCATCGTTGAAGATGTGTTGGTCATCGAGCTGAAATGTGTAGACCGCCTCGCAAAAGAACATCTGGCACAATGTCTGAACTATCTGCGCGCTTCGAGAATGACTATTTGCCTTCTGATAAATTTTCAAAGACCCAAGGTCGAATGGAAGCGGATTATCTTGCAGTAATCCGTGTTCATCTGTGTTCATCCGTGGCCAATTAAGTATTCACTTTCTGCAATCGCCGCAGTGTGAAAATTTCCGGATGGATGTTTCCCGTGCGCAGCTTTTTCCAATCGTCGGTGACGTGAATCAGCTTCCCGCTGATGTGATTGGATTGCTCGGAGGCTAAGAACAACGCCAGTTGAATCTGTTTCTCGGGCGCCACTCCGCCGGTCTCGCGAATCTGCAGCGCGTCCTCGGTTTCCCTCCAACCCGCGCGCTCGCCGGCGCGCAGGATCTCGTCGGTCATGTGGGTGTAGGTGCCGCCGGGGCCCATGCAGTTGATTTGCACGTTGTGCTCGCGAACTTCTTCGGCCACGGTTTCCACCAGCCGCACCACCGCCGCTTTGGAGGCGGCATAAGCCGAAAGATTGGGGCGCGCCATGGTTGCGCCGGGCCCGCTTAGCACGATGATCTTGCCTTCGCGGCGCGCGATCATATGAGGAAGAACGGCCTTGCAGGCATGCATCACGCCCAGCAGGTTGGTATGGATGGTGTCCACCCAGGCCTTGGGGGATTGGTCGACAAAAGGTCCGATGGGCCCGGGAATCGCGGCGGCACAAATCAGCACGTTCACTTCGCCATAGTGGACCCGCATGCGGTCCACCGCCGCGTTGACCTGCTCATAGTCGGTGACGTCGGCGCGGATGCGCAGCGCATTGCCGCCGGCATGCTCGATTTCCAGATGCGCCAGGTCCAGTTCGGCCTTGCTGCGCGCGAGCAGCGCCACACGATTCCCAGCGGTGGCAAATCCGATGGCGAGCCGTTTGCCGATGCCTCGTCCGGCTCCCGTGACAAGCACACCGGCGTTGATCAAAGTTTCCACTGAGCGGATTCCTTATCTACGTTAGTACAAATCTGCGTTAGTACAAATCTACGTTAGTACAACGCGGCCAGAGTTGCGCGCTACCCTCTCAGCGCGCTAGCCATCCAGGAACGAGGAGTGCTTTTTGCGGTACATGGATTCGTCCACGCGGCGGAAGAGCTGCTCGGGCGATTCGCCGGCGCAGTATTGAGCCAGGCCTACGGTGACGGCCACATCCACGCGGATTTCGCGCCCCGGTCCCATGACATGATAGGGGCCGTTCAGGCGTTCGGCGATCTGGCGGGAACGGGACTCGGCGACGTTGAGATCGCACGCCAGAATTGCGACGAACTCATCGCCACCCCAGCGGCAAACATAATCGCGGGCGCGCACCTGGGTGCTAAGGCGGGCGCCCAATTGCTTCAAAACCTCGTCTCCGTAGAGATGCCCGAAACGATCGTTGATTTCCTTGAAGCCATTCAGATCGAAGAGCAGCACGCAGAACTCCTGCTGGGCTTCGATGCGCGCGGCCAGTTCGCGGTCCAGATCCCTGCGGTTGGCGACCCCGGTGAGCGGATCCAAGGTGGCCAGCAGCTCGGCTTCGTGCAGCCGGTGCTGAATCTCAGTCATCTTTTGCCGCAGACGCGCAAAGTCGTCCCGGCTATCGAGTTCGATGGATTGGGCGAAGTCCCGCAATTCGGCGGTTTGGACCGCGAGCCTGGGCAGATCGCCCGACCGAACTGCGGATTCCAGGCGGTCCACGAAATCCACCAGCTTCTCGACGTGTTGGATATTGCGGCCGGCGCTCGAGTCCTCGGTTCGCGTCACCATGCTGAGCGTTTGTTTGAGATCGCGGGCCAGAGCCTCATTCTGGAGGCGAGCTTTCTCGCAGAAGACCTGCAGGATTTCGTGCAGCTCGGCGCGGCTTTCTTTGAGCGCCGCTGGCGTTGGATCGTCGGAAAGGCGAGCCCGCAGCGACAGCAAGGGTTCCCGCTGAAGCCGACGCCGATCTCAGGCGAAATCGCTTCGATGGCGTCCGCAATTTCCAGGATCGAAGACAGGTAGCACTCCAGCGCGGAAGGCAGTTTGGCGTGCTGCCCGGCGACGGAATTCAGAGGAATTTCCGGCGAGCTCATAAAACCGTTCTCGATCGACTTAGTCTCCCTTCGGAATTCCCAATTGTGCCGCTGCCGCCGGCGAGCGCTTTGCTTTCCCCGCTGGGCGCAAAACCTTCCTGGTACGCCTCCACGCCCTGCGATGGAACCGCGATTTTGATTAGCTTGCGGTTGTCGTTCACCCAGAAATCCAGACTGATCGCCTGGCCCTCGGGCGTGTTGCCGGAGACGGCCAGGTGATTCAACTCCGCCGATTTCCCAGCGAAGTCCACGCGCTCGCGCCCCTTGAAAATTACCGTGGCCTTTACCTCGGCTTGCCCTAGAACGTAAACCGGAAACTGCTGGGGCTGCTGGGTATCAAAACTGGCGCGCATCGCGAGTATACTCCAAGGATACAGCGGAAGATTGGCATTCACCACAATGGCGTCCGGATCTACCGGGATTATCTTGGTTTGCGGACCTTGCCCGTTGTCGATTTCGTTCTTCGCCTGGCCGTTGGCGAACGTCGTGTCGACGTCCATCTGAATCTGGCCGAGCTTGGCTTTCGCCACGGCTTCGCGCGGCTGATAGCGCGCGTTGGTGAGCACTCGAAATCGTTCGATATCGATCTTCATCGGGCCGAGAGTGGCCGATCCTGAGCCGTCAATGTCGACGCCGTCATCGGACTTCTTCACGGTGTAGGTTTCCGTCGCCACCGGGCTGCCAGCCATGTAGACGGCCAGTTTGCCGCCATCGGGCGCTTCGAGCGCACCATGATTGGCGGGCGCGGGCGACGGCTTGTTTTCGGCGGGTGCGGTCTTATTCACCAGCGCTTGTACTTCGGGGGGCAGATCGAAGCGGTCTTTCGGAAGATCGGGATTCACTTCCACGCTTTCGACGTTGATGACGATTTCCCCGAGAGCCGCGCGCTCCACCAGGCGATGAGCCGAGAGCACATTGTCGCTATCCTTCCGGTAATCGTCATAAAGAATTTCAGCATTGACGTCGCCCATCTGCGAAGTCACAGTGGCCATGGTTTTGATCATCAGGCCGGACTGCTTGTCGTAGAACTCGGTCATGGGCTTGCCCTCTTTGGGCGTGAGCACCACCTTGTAGCAGTCATGACCCTCGACGGTTTCCGAGCCCGCCGTTTCGGCCTTCGCGTACAGCTTTTGCCAATGCAGCGAAGCGTTGAACGCGCCGTCCCGGAGCGCGTCGTCCCGTTCCGCGCCCTGCTTGATGCGGGGGCCCTGCAGTGCAGTATTTTCCCAAGCCACTTCGCCGTTACTGCCGCTGGCGAGTTTGCCGATCCCGGGCAGTTCGGTAAGGCCGAGGTATTTGTCGGGCGCGGCCTGGTAAATCGTGAGCGAGCCCTTCAGCCCTTGCTTGGCGAAATTGATGGTGGCATGCTCGATCAAGCTGTGGCGCGCTTCATAGGCAGCCTTCCCGCCGGTGGCGGCGATGAAGTGGTTGTAGACCGCCTCCACACTCGGGAGCGCTTCGGCGGGCGCCGGCGTAGGAAGACAGCCAAACGGGAGAGAGGCCGCCAACAGGGTCAGCGTCAGTTTGTTCCCGCGCTTATTTTTATTCATGCGCACACCTCCGGCTGCACATTTACTTTACCGCAGCGGGGCGGGGCAACATCGCAGCCAGGGCGCGCGTACGTTGCTTGCCGCGCAGCTAGGCTTAAGATAGAAGGTAGATGAGCTTGGGACGCGTGCTGATCGCGCTCGGTCTGGCGGTGGCGGCGCTAGGCGTTCTCATATCGCTGGGCGAACGGCTTCCGATCCGGCTGGGGCGCTTGCCCGGAGACATTATCATCCGGGGCAAGCACTCGGTGTTCTATTTCCCGCTGGTAACGTGCTTGCTCATCAGCGCGCTTCTCTCGCTGGTGCTGTGGCTGATTAACCGGCGCTAGAGTCCCGCCATCGAGCCTATAAAGCGCAGGCCCATGGCCAAGGCGGTCCGCACCGGCGACAAGCGTGGCGCGGGCGGTTCGCAGAGCATCGTGGTTCGGCTGGTGGGAGTATCCACTGTGACGGGCAGTTCCGGCTCCAGGCCACGATCGCCTTCCAATACCGGAATCAAGCGATGCTGAAGCTGCGACACGCCGTAGCCCAGCACCATATACTGCCAGCCGAGCTCGGGAATAATCATGAATCCGGACTTCCAGCCGGCGCCCGGCGAATACGGCCGGTTCAAGGCGACGATGGGAATTAAAGGAATGTTCGGTACGCCGAGCACCGGAAGAAAGGAATGCGCAAACGCGAACATACTGAGCGAGATGGAATAAGTGGACGCCTCCAGCAGACCCGATCCCCAGGCCGGCAGCCGCGTGCGAATGGAAGCTTCCACCGGCCCGGCAATGCTGGCCGGACCAACCGGACCCGAAAGATTCCAGGAGCCGCGTTTGCGCTCCATCACTCGAATATCGATATCGGCGACGCCCGTATCCGGATCGGTGTGAAGAATGGTGTTTCGTTCGCTGATGGGTGCGAAAAAGCTTGCTTCGTTCAGCCGCGCCATGCTCTTGCGGAGCAGGTGCTCGTCCAGCAAGTCGCCCTCATCCAGCAGGAAATTGCTGCGCACCGCGGCTTCGCTGAAATGGCGATTGCCGACAAACTCGATGCGGCCGATGCGAAACGGCTTTCCACGCTCGACGCTCGCGGCCAAATTAGCTTCGGGGGCCTCTTGGGTGCTGGCTTGCGTAGGCTGCACTTGCAGGTTCACGGCGAAGTCCAGAATGCCATCGTGCTCAGCCTGGCGGCGAGCGACAAACAAGGTGGAGCAAAAATTCTGGTAGCGCATCAAGCCATTGAGAGGATGAACCACCTTCGGCATCACTCCATTGCCGGAGACCTGCCAGGTTGGCACATGGTAGAGCTGGCCAGCATGCACTTCAATGCTGACGTGCGCCGCCTTTTTGGCCACTTGCACATCTTCCAGCTTCACCGCGGCGTCAAAGTAGCCCCTCGATACGTAATAAGACCGCAGCAGAGTCAAGTCGCCCTGCACGCCTTCCGGACTGTAGCCCGGGTATCGAACCCAGCCGTTCCAGATCCCGGGGATAGGCGGCGTCACGCGATGAATTTTGAGCGACCGGAGAGCGCCGTGCAAATCTTTCGAATCGAACGCGGTGTCGCCGACGAACTCCACCGCTTTGACTCGAACGCGCTCGCCGGCGTCGATATTGAGGTGCAGATCCACTTTATTGCCGATGTACGGCACCAGGTCGTAATCCACCGTGGCGGTGCGGAAGCCGTCCGAGCGAAGGTCCTGCTCGGCTTGATTGGCGATCTGATGGGCGCGCAGCCGGCTCATGGGAGTGCCTTCCGGCAGGTTCATCTGCAAGCCAAAGGTGGACGGCTCCACGTGCAGCTGGTGCAGAAGGAGCTGCGGTACTTCCACTACGCGAAACACCACGGCCGTGCCCTGGCCCACCGGTGTGGTCTCCACGCGAATATCATCGAATCGGCCGGTGGCCCACAGCCGGTGGACATCGCTTTGGACGGTGGAAGCGTCGAACATCTGGCCCACCTGTGTCTTTAGTTCCACGGCCGACTTGGTGCCGGCTACGCGCACCGATTTGATCAGCAAAGAGCCGGATGTTACGGGCGCCACAGGGCCTTCAGCGAAGGCCAGGGACGCGAGCATAAGTGCAGACAAAAAAATACCGCGCATGTTGAAGGGACCGGTTTGCAAGTAGCGGTCCATCGGTTGATTATAGCCCAGGCGCGCGAAATTGTATCTGGCCCGGCAGTGTGGCCGGGATAACGCTTAGGACTGGCGGACGATGGGGTGTTCCAAGCGGTCGAGACGTTCTTCGACGCGCTTTACTTCCGACTTCAACAAATCGCGAAGATCGTCAAAGCGTTTATTCATCGAATCGCGGAGGTCGTCGATGCGGCGGTTCTGGAAAAAGATCCCGAGCAGGTAACCGCCGACGATGACTGCGACGGGACCCCATTGGTTTATGACTGGACTCATTGGCGCTCGAGATTCTAGTGCTATTCTAGCGCGAACTTTCTCGAAACCCCGGCCTTAATAAGTTGTCCGGAGAGCGAGCGCTAAGCCTGCGGCGAACGCCACGCAGCTCCGTTGGTCTCGTTCACCGGACGACGCGGGGCTTTCTTCTTCTGCGCCGCGAGCGCTCGCGCAGCGATGCAATTGTTCGCATGCAGCCGCATCGCCTCTTCGGTGAAGGTCAGCGAGTTCTGCTCCTCGCCCTCTTCGCGCTGCTCCAGAATTCCGCGGCACATGAGCGGCAGCTCCTGCAGGCGAATCCCATACGTCCTGCTGAGAGCCAAGTCTGCCCTTACTGTAAAGACCGTTCGAACGCGATCCGCGGCGATCCCTTCAAATGCGAATACCCGGAATTCCCTCTCCTGAGTGAATCCGGTGAGAATGAACTGCATCATGAGACTCCTTCGATCCCCTCAGACGGCATACGGCACTCTGGAGGCAGGCACTTTCTTGGCCCGATCCGCCAGCAATCGCATACGCTCCACGAGTTTCTTGCCGAGGCTCAATTCCGCGGGATTGAACTTGTTGCCGGGCATCTTCGGGTCGATAAATTCCCTGCGGAAGAGTTGATCCGATGCCAGGCTGGTGAGCAGTCCCAGCTCTTGTTCCGTGAGTTTTACTGTGATCAGTGCCATGCGATGAGTTTTGCCTTTGCGAGAGAGGCTCTCCTTGATGTGATTTTCATAGTTACCCCGAGGCTTTGTTTTCATACTTCAGCAGCGCCAGCAACCCCGTCGGGGACAGACCTAAGAAAAGAGAATCAGACCGCCTGACTTAGTTCAGACGATTTGCGAGTGGGCGGAATCGCTCAGACATTCACTATTATCAGTTAATTCTCCCGGGCAGTCAAGGCGGGGCGGGCCCGGGAGGTTGATTAGTTCACTTGCCGTGGTTAACTTATGCGTTGCTCAGTAACCACCAAAGGGAAGTGGATCCACACACAAGACAAATCTAAGGTTTTTTTGCCCTATCCTCGTTCATCTGTGTTTATCTGCGGCCTAGGTTCTTCATGTTTTTGGCCGGAAGTCATCCGGGGTTGCCTTCGCGTTGACGAATTATTCGATGGAACGAAAGCCCTGATGGCGGACATTGAAGGCTTTGTGAACCACATATTGAGAGCCAATGTTGGTGGATCCGATAAGTACCCAGTTGCGGAAGTTCGCGGACTATCATTACACTTCGGTAAGTCTTCACTTCAGTAAGACTTCACTACAGTAGGTCTTCGATGATCGCTGCATCAAAGCTTCGCGCCTGGTACGCGCACCGGCAAGGCTTGGACGGTTCACTCCAGGGAAAGTCGTCCGCGGAAGTCTTGCAGCGCGCCGGTTGGGCACGCTCGGTGGGCGGAGTGTCGCCGTACTTAACTCTGTTCTCTCGCGCCGGAATCACTCGCGAACAGGCCGACAGCGACGCAGCCCAGCTTAGAATCTACGAGCTGCCAAGTGCGCGCGGCTGCACCTATGTCCTGCCGGCGGAGGACTTCGCACTCGGACTTGCGGCCGGCCGAGGTTTTGACGGCGAAATGAAGACCGCCGCCAAACTCGGCGTAACCGAAAAGGAGATCGACAAGCTGTGCGATGCGGTGTTAGCGGCTCTCGAAAAAGCTCCGCTCGATCCGGACGGACTGCGCGAAGCCACCGGTAAAGCAGTCCGCAATCTCGGGCCCGAAGGCAAGAAGAAAGGACTTACTACCACGCTGCCGGTCGCGCTTGGCAAATTGCAGGAATCCGGCGATATCCGCCGCATTCCCATCAACGGACGCTTCGATCAGCAACGCTATCAATACGCACTTTGGCGTCCGAATCCCCTGCGCGGTTTCAATCTCTCGGCGGAGCAAGTTCAGCAGGAACTGGCCCGAAGATACTTCGCCTGGATCGAACCCGCGGCGCCTGCCGATTTTCAAGCGTTCTCCGGACTGGGCGTAAAAGCAACCAAGGCTGCTCTTGAGCCGCTGCAACTGGAGCCTGTGGAGATCGCCCCAGGCGACCAGCGCTTTTTCCTGCCCGGCGATCGCGCCCGGTTTGAAGCCTTCCAGCCTCCGAAGGAACCCAGCTATTCGCTGCTCGGGAGCATTGATTCCTTGTTTCTCCTCAGAAACGATTTCAAGGCCGCTCTGGAACCCGGGGATCTGGAACGAAAAGTCCTGGTCAACAGCGGCGTCAGGAATCTCGGCTCGCTCACAGATCTTCCCAGCCACGCCATCGTCGATCGCGGCCGGTTGGTAGGGCTTTGGGAATTTGACGCGGCGACGGATTCAATCGCCTGGTTATCCTTCGTCAAGAAAGACAAGGTCCTCCAGGAAGCGGTCACGCGCACAGAGAATTTCGTTCGCAGCCAACTGGGAGACGCCCGATCTTTCAGTCTCGACAGCCCCAAAAGCCGCGCACCTCGCATCGCGGCGCTACGGAAATCGGCAGCAAGTGCTTGACCACAACTGTAAAGCCTTTTACAATCAGATCAGTAGGGTTGCTGTTGAGCCGTGGACGCTCAGGCTTCAACATTTCACAGAATGACCCGCCGCGAACAGGACGTTTTGCATTCCATCGTCGAGTCGTACATCCAGACCGGCGAACCTGTAGCCTCGCGTACCATTGCTAAGCAACGAGGCGGGAACTTGAGCCCGGCGACCATTCGCAACGTGATGGCCGATCTTTACGAGAACGGCTACCTTTCCCAACCACACACTTCGGCTGGCCGGATTCCGACCGAAAAGGCATTTCGCAGTTACGTACAGTCGCTGGCGCGCGGGCGAGTGCTGGTCACGGAGTTGCAACGAGTGCGCGCCGAGCTGAGCCAGGTGACCACCATGGAAGGGCGCGTGGAACGCTCGTCGCACATGCTGACCGAAATGACCCATAGCGTGGGCATCACGGCCGCGATCCCGGCCTCCAGCCAGACACTTCACCAGATCGAATTGATCGCGCTGGCGGATCAGCGCGTGTTGATGATCGTGGTGACGCGGGATCGCATGGTCCGCAATCGCGTGGTCGCGGTGGATGAGAATGTCTCGCAGGACGAGCTGGCGTCCATCCGCAATTACATCAACCGCAATTTCGGCGGCTGGATGCTGTCGGAGATCCACGCCGAGCTCGAACGGCGCCTGGAGCAGCAGAGCGCTGCCTATGATGCGATTTTGAAACGTCTCAACGAACTGTATGCCAAGGGCTTGCTGGACATCGAAGCGGCACCCGAAATTCATCTGGAAGGCGCGGGCAACCTGGTGGGCCTGGATCTGCACTTGACGCGCGAAAAGCTGCGTGAGTTGTTCCATACCCTCGAGGAGAAGAAGCGCATCCTGCAGTTGCTGGACCGCTTCCTGGAGCAGCCCGCGGGCGAAGTGGCCATCCACGTCGGGCTGGCCGACGTGCATCCCAGCATGCGGGAGCTATCGCTGATTGGAGTTTCCATTTCACTCGCGGGCGGCCTTTCGGCTCGGATCGCCGTACTCGGCCCCATGCGGATGAACTACGGAAAGGCGATGTCCGCTGTGTATCATATGGGACAGGCATTCGGAAGCTTGCCCGTTTGATGTTCTTTCGCCGCCCACGCGGCAAACCGGTCGACGGGCGAACCGATAAACTAGGAATTACCGATAAACTAGGAAGTATGGATATGAAGGAACCCACTGTCGATTCCGGTGAGGGCGTGACTGCCACGGGGGGAAACGGAGCGGCGGACCCACCCTCGGACGGCAGCACCTCTGTTTCCACTGTGGAAGCGGTGACCGCCGAGCGCGACCGCTTGATCGAGGAGAAGCACGAATTGATGGACCGCCTGCTGCGCCGCCAGGCGGAGTTCGACAATTTCCGCCGCAGGGCGGAGCGGGAAAAGTCAGAGGTTCTGGAATTCGCTCATTCCGACAGCGTGCGTGCGATTCTGCCGATTCTGGACGATTTCGAGCGGGCGCTGAAGACCCAGACCGCCGACAAGATCTATGCGCGCGGCATGGAATTGATCTACCAACGTCTTACGGATGCACTAAAGAAGCTGGGATTAGAGACGATTACATCGAAGGGGCAGAAGTTTGATCCCCACCTTCACCACGCCGTCGATATGGTGGAGACTGCGGATGTCGAGGAGCAAACGATTCTCGACGAGTATCAGCCGGGGTACAATTTTCGAGGACGCCTTTTGCGGCCTGCCATGGTGAAGGTAGCGGTACATAAGAAATGAATGCCACCAAGCGCGACTACTACGAAATCCTGAGTGTAAGCCGCGACTGTGACGACGCGAGCCTGAAGGGCGCCTACCGGAAACTGGCGCTGAAATACCACCCGGATCGCAATCCGAACGATCAGGATGCCGAAGAGCGATTCAAGGAAGCGGCCGAGGCGTACAGCGTCCTGAGCGATCCCCAGAAACGCGCGGCCTATGATCGCTATGGCCATCAGGGCTTACAGGGCATGGGGGCACAAGGCTTCGATCCCTCCACGTTCACCGATTTCGGCGACATCCTGGGCGATCTGTTCGGCTTTGGCGACTTATTTGGCGGCGCGGGACGGCGGGGCGCCGGTGCACGCGCTCGTGCGCAACGCGGCGAGGATCTGCGCTATGACCTGGAAATGTCGCTCGAAGACGCCATCCGCGGGCTGAGTGTGGAAATTCAGGTGCCGCGCATGGATCTCTGTTCGCGCTGCCAGGGGAGTGGCGCGGAGAAAGTGGACGGCCTGGTGTCCTGCCCCATGTGTCACGGGCGGGGCGAGGTAATTTACCAGCAGAGCTTCCTGCAGATTCGCCGCACCTGTTCGCAGTGCGGTGGGCGCGGCCAGATCGTGCGCCGGCCCTGCACGCAGTGCCGCGGAGAGCGCCAGGTTCGCACCGAAAGGAAACTGAAAGTCACCATTCCCGCCGGCGTGGATTCAGGCACTCACCTGAAGCTCGCGCACGAAGGGCAGTCGGGATTCAATGGCGGTCCCTCGGGTGACCTCTATGTCGTGATCAAAGTGAAGGAACATCCCATCTTTGAACGGCAGGGAGATGATCTGCTGTGCACCGTGCCCATCAACGTGGCGCAGGCCGCGCTGGGAACCCAGATCAATTTGCTCACGTTTGACGGTCTGGAGCAGGTGAAAGTGCCGGAAGGCGTTCAAACCGGATCGCGCATCCGCCTGAAGAATCTCGGTGTGCCTCGTTTACAGGGCAGCGGCCGCGGCGATCTGTTCGTGCAGGTGGACGTAAAGGTTCCCGGCAAACTGACCCGCGAGCAGCGCAAGCTCTTCGAGCAGCTTCGCGAAACCCTTCCCGAAGAGAACGAACCGCACGAGAAGGGCCTGCTCGACAAAGTGAAAGACTACTTCGCCTGATTCAGACGTTCCGTGCGCTCCAGCCACGAGCGAAACATCAACGCGAAGTCTCGAATCTCGCCCGACGTCCAGAGCTCTTCGACGGTACATTTCATTTTTCTGCGCCAATTGGGATACTCTGACGTACTCCCCGGCAGATTTTGCTGCTCCACCTGCTTCAACAAGTCTTCCTGGTTCAGCACCATCAGTTTGGACGGCGTAGACGCGAGAAACCCAACAATGGCATTGTGCAGCTCGCCCACCAGCTCGGGAACCTGCGACTGATCGCGCGGGAACCAATCCGGCAGCAGCTTCAGACCGATGAGCAGATCCAGCAGCTTTTGCTTTTCGCGCGCCCGGCCGGCACGCATGCCCTGGTAGGCGCCTTCATCCGGCAACAGCCCGGCTTCGCGCCGCGCCTCGATATCCTTACCGGTCCAGAAACCAGCCAGCGTCGGCAGATCGTGTGTCGTCGCGGATACCAGGGCGTCGCGCGGGTATTCCTGCGGCGGGCGGAATCGGCCGCTGTTGTCTTGTTCGAAATAGAGCAGCCGATAACTCAAGATTCCGAATCGATGCAGCACCTCGCGGGCCTCATCGGGCACTGTGCCCAGGTCCTCGCCGATCACGATCACCTGATTGCGAACGCTCTCCAGCGCGAGAATTGAGAGCAGCGCCTCAAAGCGGTCTCGCACGTAGGTACCCTCGGTAGCTTCCATGCGGTCCGGAATCCAGTACAGGCGAAAGAAGCGCATGACATGATCGATGCGCAGCGCCCCGCCATGCCGGCAGTTCTTGCGGATGGACTCGGCGAACAGGCGGTAGCCGTCTTCTGTGTGTCGGTCCGAGTTGGGCGGCGGAAAGCCCCAATCCTGGCCCTTGGGCGAGAAGCCGTCGGGCGGAGCTCCAACGCGGCATCCGGAGACGAAGAAGTCGCGGTGCGCCCACAGGTCTGAACCAAAACGATCGGTAGCCAGGGCGAGATCGTGATACAGACCGATGCTCAGGCCGCGTTCGATCGCGTGTTGCTGCGCGGAGGCGAGTTGCAGATCGAGCTGCCACTGGATGTACTTGTAGAACAAAACACTGCGCCAGTGTTTTCGGGCGAATTCGCGCGTGGCGGCAGACTCGGGATCCTGGTATTGCTCCGGCCAGCCCCGCCAGTTCCACACATCGGGGCATTGTTTGTGAATCGCCTGATCGAGCGCGGAGTGGACAGCAAAACGCTGCAGCAGGTCGCCCTCGCCTTCGATATAGCGCTTCAGCTCGGCCGCGCGGGGCGTCCCGTCGCGCCATTCCTCGAGAAAGGTTTGAAACAACAGTTTCAGGAAACGCAGCTTCAGCGAGTAAATACGCTCGTACTCCACCAGTTCGGCGTTGCGCAGCGTGGCGATTTCCTTCTGCACCGCCGGCGACCGGAATAATGCCGCGGCCCGCGCGGAAACGGAGAAGTCGGGAATGGCTTCGATATCCAGATAGATCGGATTGCGATAGAAGATGGAGTTGGGCAGATATGGGCTGGTGTTGTAAGGTTGGCGGTTTCCAATGGCGTGCAGCGGGTTGAGCGCGATGAAGCTGGTTCTGGTGCGCTCGGCCACCCAATCGGTCAAAGCTTTCAGATCGGTGGTATCGCCGCAGCCCCAGTTCCGCTGGGACCTCAGTCCATAGAGACTGATGGCCAGCCCAGCCGCGCGGCCGTTCTGCAGCCAGGACGGCTCAAAGGCCCGGCTGGGGCACACGATCAGCCGAGAGGGCGGCGAGGTTTCCCCAGCCGTCTCCAACGTCATCTCGTGATAGCCCAACGGAAGATTATCGGGCAGACGTACCCGCTTGCTCACCAGCGGCCTGCCATCCAGTTCCAGGGTGTCGGCGGTGGGCGCATCGCCCAAAGCAATCTCCAGTTCCACTGCGCGTCCATCTTCCATCTGAATTCGGAGCGTCGCATCAGAGGCGGCCCGGCTTGCGGGCAACGCAACCAGGACTTCGTTCGGCCCTCCGGCGGTGAGAAAGATGGTGGGCGCCAGCGGCGAACGCCAACGGCGCTGGCTGCGCCGCTCAATCGCTTGTTGGAGCGCAACTTTGGAGCTCAGGTCGACGCCCAGCGATTCCAGGATGGCCGTTTCCAGATCGGGTGTGGCATGGTGCTGCTTTCCGAAGATGTCCCAGTAATCGGTCTCGACTCCCCAAGCGCGGGCGGCCTGTTCGATCTCGATCGGATCGGGTGGATCTGGTTGAGACCTGGCGTCCGACGCGGGATCCTCGGTGCCGTCTTTTTGCTCCAGCATGTGATAATAGGATCGTGGATCGTGAGCCCAAGTTTCAACCGAGCCTTCCGAGCGAGCTGTTCGCCCGCATCGACAATGAGGATGCCGCCAGCGTTCCGGAGGGCATCATCACCACCACGGTCAGCAAAGCAATCAACTGGGGACGAAAGAATTCCATCTGGCCGATGTCGTTTGGTCTGGCCTGCTGCGCGATTGAAATGATGTCGATGATCGGGTCCCGATTCGACATTTCGCGCTTCGGCGCCGAAGTGATGCGAGGGTCGCCTCGGCAGTCCGACCTGATGATCATTGCGGGGCGAGTTTCAAACAAGATGGCGCCGGTGATTCGCCGGTTGTATGAACAGATGCCCGAACCGAAGTGGGTGATTTCGATGGGAGCTTGCGCCACCTCGACCGGAGTTTTCAGCAATTATGCTTTGATCCCAGTGAACCAGGTAATCCCGGTGGACGTGTACGTTCCCGGATGCCCCCCGCGTCCGGAGCAGTTGATCTACGCCATCATGTTGCTGCAAAAGAAGATCGAGGCGGATACCGGGACCGTGCTTAAGGTTCTGAACTTAGCGTAGCTGCCGGGTGCCATTGCGCCTTCACAATCCTGCTCAAATTTGGTTTCCGTTTGCCGATGAGCATTAACAGATAGGTTCATGGCATTTGGGAAGGTTTGGGATGGATATCACTTCTCTCCAACCAGCCGCTTCTTCACCTACGGCCTCTTCGCAGGTCTCGCAGGTTTCGGTGCAGGAGGCTGCTCAGAGGAGACAGTTGTTGCAAGCGGCGAAATCGGTAAACGAAAGCGGGGTTCTGGGGCAAAACCAACTGGAATTCCTGCTGGATCGGCAAACGCACCGGGCCGTGATCCGTGTAGTGGACCGTTCGACACAGCAAGTTGTCTCGCAAATACCTCCCGAATACGTCTTACGGCTGGCTCAAGACTTGGGTAGTTCGGCAAAAGTAATCGAGTCAGAAGACGATATGGAGGGGTAGATGCGGAATCACGGATACCAAAACTACTTCAACAATGAAATTCTGGCAGCCACTCCGGTGAAGCTGGTTGTCATGCTCTATGATGCCGCGCTCCATTCGATTGCCGCGGCGCGCCGCCACATTCGGCAAGGAGACATTCGCGCGCGCACCGGTGCGATTAACAGGGCCATAGCGATTATCACCGAGCTGTCCGGCTGCTTGAACCACGAGGCGGGGGGCATTCTTAGCCGGAATCTCGCCGGCCTTTATGGATATGTCTTGCGATTGTTGATTGAAGCCAATATCAAGCAGAGTGAAGCGCCTCTGGCCGAGGCCGAAAGTTTGCTGTCCACTGTGGCCGAGGCCTGGACGGCCTGCACCCCCGCGCTGCCCGAGCAAGGGTATCCTAAGCAGGAGCTGATCCCACAAGATGCATTTGCCGGCGATTCCTCCCGGATCGCGCCATAGCGGGCGTGGTCCCGTCCGTATTCCCTATTCCTTGAGGTGGGCATCGATGAGCGCATTGGCCACCGCTTGGGCCGAAACGCCGTAGCTCCCGGATTGCACTTGCAGCCGAAGCTGCTCAATGCGCCCTGGGTCGGGCGCGGCAAGGGATTGCGCCAGGTGAGATACTTCCGCTTGATCGGCTTGGTTCGAGCCGGCTACGGCATCTTTCTCCGCGAGGCGCTGCTGAACGGCTTGCCCGGATTTCTCCGTGCCCTCTGTGAGAGGCGGGGGATTCAGATCATTGATTCGCATGATTCGTAAGTCCCGCGATCACCATCTTAGCGATTCCGAGCCCTCCACTGTTGGACAAGGCCTGCGCCAGCTGCTGCTCTCCTAGTTCTAGCATGGTCGAATTTGTCTCATCCTGTTCATCGGCATCGCCGGTCACGCCGCCGCCCGATTCGCGCACGGATTTAAGCATTTGAGCGAGCAGCAGGGCTTCAAAATCGGTGGCCGCCTTTCGGACCTTTTCGATCGTGTCTTTGGAGCCCGCTGATGGCAAGCCCGGCGAGGGAGCGGGTAATGAGACTGGGAGCATTGCCGACAAAGCCGGCGTGGAAGATATGGCCATGGGTTAGATTACCTCCACTTCCGCCTCCAGTGCCCCGGCCGCCTTGAGGTTTTGCAATATCGCGATAATGTCCCGCGCTGTCGATCCGATAGCAGTCAACGCGCGGACTAGTTCTTCGACACTGGCGCCTTGCTCGAGCACAATATTTTTGGCCTTGTCTTCCTTCGCCGTGACATTGACGTCCGGGGTCACCGTGGTTTGGCCAGTGGAAAGCGGAGGCGGCTGCGAAACATTGAGGGTAGTCTGAATCTCCACCGTCAGCGCGCCATGCAGAATTGCCACGGGCGCGATTCGGACCTCCTTGCCCATGACAATCGTGCCGGTGCGCTCGTCGATTACAATTCGCGCCGGCCTATCCGTCTCCACTCTGAGTTCCTCGAGCGTGCTGAGGAACTCGACTGTGTTGGAGCGATAGGCGGCCGGGACGTCCACCGAGACTAGCGCGGAGTTGTCGGCGTGGGCCGGGTGGGTTGTCGCGCTTCCGAACTTCTCGTTGACTACCGCCATGATGCGAGCCGCCGTGATGAAATCCGCGCGGCGCAATTGCAATTTGATGTGGCCCTGAGGCGCAACCGATGGCGCAAGCTTTTCGACGATGGCCCCGTTAGGGATCCGCCCCGCCGTGGGGTGATTAAGTCCCTTGGTACTGCCGCCCTTCCCCGCGACGAATCCGCCGGTAATCACCGAACCTTGCCCCACAGCAAATACTTCCCCATTCGAGGCTTTCAGGGGCGTTAGAACCAGGATGCCTCCCTGTAGATTCGTGCTGTCGCCCACGGCACCCACCGATATGTCGATCCGGGTTCCTGGTTGTGCAAAGGGAGGCAAATCAGCCGTCACAATGGTGGCCGCTGTATTCCGCACCAGAATAAGCGTCGGCGAGACCACCACGCCCATGCGCTGCAGAAGGTTGGTCAGACTTTGGGCGGAGAATACGGTTTGCCGCGAGTCCCCAGTGCCGTTCAAGCCGACTACCACTCCGTATCCCACCAATTGGTTGTCCCGCACACCTTCAATCGACACCAGATCCTTGAGCCTGGTTGGCTCGTTGGCAGCCCCGAGCGGCATCAGGGCCAGAAAGCACATTAGTTTACTGGTGTGCATGACTTTAGAACGGAAGCAGCCCCAACAGCAGACGATACAGCACGAACGGCCGTTTGACCGCGTCGTTGACCACACCCTTCCCGTTCACTAGGATTTCCATTCTCGCTACGCGGTCCGAAGGCACCTCATTCACCGGGCTGAGGTCGTCCGGGCGCACAATGCCCTGAATTGTGATGACCTGTTTTTCCCCGTTCACGGAGATATCCTTCTGCCCTTTCACGACCAGGTTGCCGTTGGGCAGCACTGCGGTGACTTCGGCGGTAACGTTGGTGGAAATGGTGGTTCCGCGGCTGGTGGTACCTTGCCCTTGCAGTTGCGTATTGTTGGACGCGTTGGCGAGATTCGCAAGTGCGCCAGTCGGGCTCTTGGGCCCGGCCAGCGAAGTGACCGCCGCGGCTACGGTCGACTTCCGAGCCGTCTTGGTGACGCCGGTGGAAACAGCGGAGGAATTGTCCAAAACGACAATCGTGACCAAGTCATAAACCTGGCTGGCGCGCACATCGCGAACGCTATCGGCCAAGCGTCCGGCCGAAAAGTACAGCGAGCCAGGCGTGGAGCTAGACGACTGGCGCGATCGCTCTTTCACCTCCTGAACGTGCTGATCCAAAGTTGGCGGTTTGTTCGCCGCAGCCTTCTTCGCCGCGGCCATCTGCGTCGCCGGCAGCGCGATCCCTATTGCGACGAGTCTGATACCAGCCAACAAGCTTTGCTTCATAGCGATTCCCGGACCAGCACTTGTCCGCGGTCTTGGATCAGGGCACGAAAGTTTCTTCCGCTCGAAGGGTTGTGGACCATAATGAACTGGCCCTTCAGTCCCGACGTTTGAGCGATCGCGTCGAAACGGATGCTCGCTCCGCCATCTATTACTCGGACATGTACTGTACCCCCTCGGACCACGTCTTGCACGATGTCCAGCTCTTCGGCGTCGATCGGCTGACCAGCCGCCAGGGTGCGGCGCGCAACTTTCCCCGCGACTATCAGAGGCAGATCGGTCGATCGCTGGAACGATGGAAATTGACGGATGCGGGTGATGGATACCTGGTCGGCGCGAATTACGGCGCCCTTCGAAATGGTCTGGGTAGCAAGGAACACATCGCGGTCCACTGAGATTCTTACCTTGGCCCACACCATAAGGCTGCGCTGATCGTCGTAGATCAGCTTCCCTCGCCAAATCACGGGCATTTGCGGATCGTTCCCCGGCGGCCTGTTCAAAAGCGCGCGTTGGAACGCCAGCTGGCCCGGAGGGACAGGCTGATTACTCACATCCAGAACCTCGAGCCGTACGCCGGCGATGTCGAGCGCCGAAAGCAGGGCCGTCTTGACCTCTTCGATGGAAAGATGGCGAACCAACCGCTCGACACACACACTGGGCGCGGCTACTCCGGGAGGAAAGGCCAGGCCGTAACGGCGGCCGGTGAGGACCACGTCGCGCGAGGACAGCACCCGGACGGTTCCAGGAAACGGCGCGAAACCGATGATGGTGCCCGGATCGAGCGTTTGAAACAAGGGTACGGCCGCGGAGATGTCGCTCGCCAATATCCGGCTGGCTGGGACGGTGACGCAAGCGCCGCGAGCCAAGCCGGCAATAAAGGAGAATATGGCCAGGGTTCTCATTGCGTTACGTTATTGATCTGCTGGTACATTTCGTCGGCCGCCTTAATCACTTTGGAGTTCGCCTCATAAGCGCGCTGGCTGACGATCATATTGATAAACTCTTCCACCACGCTCACATTCGATCCCTCGACGTAGCCTTGCATCAGGCTGCCCAGACCCTCCTGCCCCCCGGATTGCCGACCGTGGGATTGCCCGAGGCGTCGGTCGGTTCGAACAGGTTCTGGCCGACGCTATTGAGGCCGGCCGGATTCGGGAACAACGCCAGTTGAATCTGTCCCGCTACCGACGAAGCAGTTTGCCCCGGCTGCGTGTAAGTGACAGTGCCGTCGCCTGCGATGGTGATGGTTTGCGCTTGCGACGGTATGGTGATCTGCGGCTGAACAAGATTGCCGCTCGAGGTCACCAAATTGCCATTGTTATCGAGCTCGAAGCCTCCGTCACGCGTGTAGGCGGTCTGACCGGACGGCAGCAAAACCTGAAAAAATCCGTTGCCCTGGATGGTTAGATCCAGAGGATTGTCAGTCTCTTGGAAGTTGCCCTGGGAAAATATGATTTCATTGGAGGCCGTCTTGGTCCCCAATCCGATTTGCAGCCCGCTCGGAACAATGGTCTGCGCTCCGGCGGCGGCGCCGGGTTGCACCAGGCTCTGGTAAATCAGATCTTGGAACTGCGCCCGCCGCATCTTGAATCCATTGGTGCTGGAATTCGCAAGATTGTTGGCGATATTGTCGATGTTGGTTTGCTGAGCGTTCATTCCACTGGCTGCGCTGTACAGAGCTCGAATCATTGTTTTTCATTCCTCCGTTTGTAATTGCTTGTTTCGTTACATGGCCGGCGCCCGGCGCTTCGCGGGCATCTTCGGTGTTGGTAATCAGCCGACCTTGGCGACATCCTCCACAGCGCGCCGGTTCATGTCGGCGCCAATGGTCATGGCCTTCTGCAGAGACTCGAACTGACGCATGATGGTGACAATACTCGACGCTGCGTGGGTCGAATCCGAATTACCCTTCTCCAGCTGGCCTTGCCGGATCTCGGCCTGCAAGGCCGGAGTCGGAGGCGTCGACGAAGTGCTCTTGAAGTAGTTGCCACCGCGCTTTGCGAGCATCGTGGGGTCGTCGAAGTCCACCACCGCGATCCGTGAAACTTCTTGACCGTCCTGCAGCACCGTCCCGTCAGGCATCACTTCGAAGGTCTTGGCATTGTCAACCAGGACCGGTTTCCCGTCAATTCCCTGAAGATTGTAACCTTGCTCGGTCTGAAGCTGGCCTGTCCGCGAAAATTGAAAGCTGCCACCTCTGGTATAGAGAGGTCCGCTGGGCGTGGTCGCCACAAAAAATCCCTTACCATTCAGGGCCAGGTCCGTCGAATTATTGGTCGGAAGCAGAGTGCCCTGCGAAAAGTCGGTCCAGCGATTTTGCACAACGGGCAGGATCGCAGGATTGGTGCCGGGCGGTGAATCGGCCGCCTCCGGCGAGACATAAAGAGCATAGGATTCTTGATCGGATTTGAAACCAGCCGCGGAGGCGTTGGCAAGATTGTTGGCGAGCATGTCGAGGCTCTCGATTCTGGCCCGAATTCCGCTGGCTGCTGCTGCTGTAAGTGCGTCCATGTTCCGTTCTTGTTGCCCAAGGCAAAGCAATTGACGGACCGCTCGGAAATACTCTTCAAAATTATGCAAATCATTACGATAAGTGGGATAGGAAAGGCATTTAGAGAGACAAGAATGTGTCAAAAGAGGATTTGTGCCAAATTTGCATCAGTACATTTCTCTGTAAACCTTTGAAGCTGTGACGGGCCCAGGTTGGCCAGACGGATGCATTGCGCTAAGGCGTGAACGTCGCCGGCATCGGGCTTGCTCAGCCACTTGGGCTAAAGGGGATTGGCGCGGTGTCTCTGCCCGTGCCCTCAGCGCAAAGCTTGGCCGGCTTCTGGTCTTTATTTAAAGGGCTGGTTGACCACAACGGAACGGCTACACTCCAAGGTGAGGCAGCGGTGCCGGCTAGGCGCCCTGGTGCAACGCCTCCGCTCAAGAAAGCCGAGGAGACGCCTCGGAATCCAACAGATACCTTTCTTCTACCCCTCCTCGTCGACCCCCTAGCAGCGGTGGGTTCCACCCTGTCAGGTACGGTCGCCGAACCTGTTGTTATTCATGCGGGCGTGATCCCGAGCGGTGGTTCTGGCCGCCAGGGTCCTCCGGCTTCACCGCTCGGCGCGGCTCAGGGATCGAACGGCCTTATTCAGACGCAACCGCCAGCATTGCCGAACACCCCGTTCGGGACCTCGAGTGCGGATCGCAATTCGCCCGGCGCCGGTAACATTGCGTTCGCTCTGCAGTTGCGCTGGCAAGCTTCTGCAACGAAGCGTGACTCGAACATCCCAGACGCGTCATGGTCGGATGCGATCCGGACCCAGGAGCCCGGCCCGAAGAAACCTAGCGATGTTGCGGGTCAGACCGCACAGCCGGCGGGACGCAACGAGGGTTCGTTCTTGTTGGGGGCCGCGGCGGAGAAGCAGACGGGGCTCCCCGCGCCACATCCTGTGCCAAGCGAAGCAGATTCATCGCAAGGAAACTTTCAGCTTCCCTCATCCAGTTTTTCGTTCTTCCAATCGAGGCCGGCTACCCCTCCGGCCGTCGACGCCATGGCTCCGGGTGGAGCCGAGTTTCGGAAGCCGGAAACATTGGCACGGATTCGAGACATTAGTGCGAGTGCGGTTTCATGGCCCCTGAATTCCGCCGCACCGCTCGATCAGGGTCTGGCAGCGGAAGGAGCCGTCGATCTGGCCAAAATCAATGCTCAACCCCAGGGACGGATCGAAGACGCGGCATCTGTCGTTGAGAGGCCCTCCATTTCTCCTGTCGCCGGGGAAAGACGGGAAATCTCCACGCCTAAGAGCCGAACGCAGGCAGAAGTTTCCATTTTGCCGGCTCCTGGCCAGCTGCAGAGTTCTGACCGACAGGAGAACCAAGGCCCCGAACGAGCGAAGGCACCTCGTTCACCGGTGATGCCTTCGGCGAGTGTCGCCGCTATCCGGGCAACTGCTCCGAACGAATCCGGGAACATGCGGGACATGACAGACCCGGAATCCGATCGGAAGTCGTCCAAAATTCCAATCACCGAGAAGCCTCTCCCGACGAATAGCCAATCTACCAGCCCGGGGGCCGCTGGAGTCTGGCTTGATCATTCAGGGCAACCGAGCGGCGCGGGCCAGACCCAGACCAAGATATCGGCTCCCCAGCCGCAGCACGCCCCGTCGGCTTTACCAGAATCGGAAGCCACAAGCGCCGTCCCGGCACAACCGATCCGTGAGATTTCATTCCGGCTGGCGGCGGACTCAGCGAATGTGGACGTCCAAGTAGCACAGCGGGCAGGGAAGGTTCAGGTGGCGGTGCGCACCACCGACCAAGATTTGGCGAAATCCCTTCAGACCAATTTGGGGGAACTGGTGGGGCGTTTGGAGGATAAGGGATTCAGGACCGAGGCGTGGACCCCGGCCGCGGCGCAACACCAGTCCGCTGGCGGTCAGAGATCCCTCGAGTTCAGCCCACAGCCAGAACCAATCAGACCATTCCGGTACCTGGGGCGGTCAACAGGATCAGCGGCAGGGGCAGCAGGAATCAAACCAGCGGCAGCGAGGTCGTTGGAAGACCCAAGTGGAAGAAATGCTTTCGGTGCCGAGCGCAAGCCCTCAGGAGGAAGAAAAACCATGGTACCCGCGTTAAGCAATGCAACAACTTCGGCAGCCCAGTCGTCCGTCTCGGCATCCTCATCGCAGTCGAGCAGCGCGCTGGACCCGCTCACGAGCGAGCAAACCTTTCTCAAGTTGCTGGTCGCGCAACTGCAGAATCAAGATCCAACGGCGCCGCAGGATGGCACCCAGTTCGTTTCCCAGCTAGCGCAATTCAGTTCGCTCGAACAACAGATCCAGATGCGCACGGATCTGGACAGCATCAACAGCACATTGACCGCAGACTCCCAGAATACCCCACAGCCCACCGCGGGAACGACGCAATCATCGTAAGGAGATCTCATGTCGATATCATTCTCTACCGCACTTTCGGCGCTCTCAGCTTTTTCAACCGCCATCTCTGTGACTGGCAATAACCTGGCAAATCTAAATACCATCGGATTTAAGACCAGCGAGGTCTCCTTCCATGATCTGGTAACTCAGTCCATCAGCGCCGGTCTGGGAAACACACAGGTTGGATTCGGAGTGGGCACACCCACCACCGAGGCACTCTTCACGCAGGGTGCTATTCAGACCACGGGAGGCACACTCGATGCAGCCATCCAAGGCGCTGGTTTCTTTGTGATACAGGGACCGGAAGGTTCCATCGAATATACCCGCGCCGGCAACTTCCAGACAGACCAGAGCGGGGACCTTAAGACCGCGACGGGGCAAACAGTGCAAGGCTGGACAGAGCTCAACGGGGTCTTGAACACGAACGCACCTCCGGGCAACATCACGATTCCGACCGGGACCGTCCAGCCTCCAGTGGTTACGCAGAACTTTTCGTTCGATTTGAACCTCAACGCCGCAGCCACGCCTGGAAGCGCGACTGGAACATTTGCAACTTCTGTCACCGTTTATGACTCGCTCGGCAACTCCCACGTGGTGACGGCCACTTTCGCGCAGGACGCTACCACTCCCGGCCAGTGGAACTATTCCATTAATATCCCCGATGCGGACGTGACAACTCCGCCGGCCACACCACTGACGGGCAGCATCAACTTCAATTCCAATGGTATTTTAACGACCCCCGCCGCTACCGATCCGGCGCCGCAATTGGCTATTACCGGCCTCGCCGACGGGGCGGCCGACATGACGCTTAATTGGAACTTATACAACGCCGGGACGCCGCGCCTCACTCAATTCGCCCAGCCTTCCTCGGTGTCCGCGGTTGCGCAGGACGGCGCGGCGGCCGCTCAATTGACCACCGTCGCCATAGCCAGCGGCGGCCAGGTTTTGGCGCAATTTTCCAACGGACAACAGACCGTGGTGGGCCAACTAGCCATGGCCACGGTTCGAAATCCGGACTCCCTGCTCGCGGTCGGCAATAACAATTATCAGCTCAGCGCGCTCTCGGCGCTCCCCGCCGTAGGCCTTCCTGGAACTGGCGGACGCGGAACCGTGCAAGGTGGCTCGGTGGAATCGTCCACCGTGGATGTCGCCACCGAATTCACCAATCTTATCGTCTACCAGCGGGGGTATGAAGCCAATTCCAAAGTCATCAGTGCGGTGGACGAACTGAGCCAGGACACCATCAATTTGATTAAGTGATTTTCAGTGCTGGCCAGTAATGACCCCGCTTGAACAAATCGCGGACCTCGCCGATGTGCCAGTGGACGTGGAGGTGGAGCTAGGCCGCCGTGTCATGACCATCGCGCAGATCCTGGAGCTGGGCCCAGAGAGCGTGATCCGTATTGCGCGCTCGGCCGGAGACAATATCGACATTCTGGTGGGTGCGACGCTCATCGGGTACGGCGAAATCGTGATTATCGAGGACACCGTGGGCGTCCGAATCACCGACTTCCGCCAGGAGGAATAGCGGTCATTAACCATGGACATTGTTAGAGAATCGCTCGGCATCGTGTTGGTCTTCACACTGCTCGCGGCCGCACTCTGGGTTCTCCGGAAAAAAGGCTGGACCGGGCCCAGGCGAACTAAAGCCGCGGCGGGCGCGATGGAGCTACGCGGGAGACTGGTGCTGACCGCGCGCCATTCCGTCCATCTGGTCCGGGTTGGCGACCGGACCTTGATCTTAGCCTTGCATCCGGATGGCGTCACTTTCCTGGGCGATGCCGCGTGCGCGGACGTCCGGAAGGAAATGGTGGCGACATGAAGCGCCTGATCCGTTATGCGCTGAGCGCATTGGTGCTGGTGGACGCTTTAGCGGCCCAGGATCCAGGTTCGCTTTTGGGCA
Source organism: Bryobacterales bacterium (assembly GCA_963761265.1). GTDB lineage: Bacteria > Acidobacteriota > Terriglobia > Bryobacterales > Bryobacteraceae > Palsa-89. Next base: position 109,711 of record CAVXGM010000033.1, on the reverse strand, counting down.
TCTCCGTGACGCCCTCCAAGGGATCCGCTTCACTGAGCGTCCCCATGCAAATCATCGTGATGCTCACTTTGCTGGCCATTTTGCCGGCCGTAATTATGTCAGTGACTCCATTTCTGCGCATCACGGTGGTCCTGCACTTCCTCCGGCAGGCTTTGAACACCCAGGGCACGCCGTCCAACCAGGTTCTGATCGGTCTGGCACTCTTCCTGACTCTGGTAATCATGCAGCCGGTGGTGACCGACATGTACCACAAAGGGTGGGAGCCGCTGGAGGCCGGACAGGCTACCTGGGAACAGGCTTGGAACGATGGTTCGCAACCACTGAAAACCTTCTTGCTCCGCTACGTGAGGGAAAAAGACGTACGCCTCTTTCTGGACATTTCTCATACTCCGGTGCCCCAGGATCGCTCCGAGCTCGGCCTGGGAGTGCTGATGCCGGCGTATGTGCTCTCGGAGCTCAAAACAGGTTTTCAGATCGGCGCCATTCTTTTCTTGCCGTTCCTGGTCATCGATCTGGTGGTCGCATCGGTGACGCTCTCCATAGGCATGGTGCAGTTGCCGCCCATCATGCTCTCGGCCCCCTTCAAGATTCTGCTGTTTGTACTGGTGGACGGATGGAATCTGGTGGTCGGCTCTTTAATGCGGAGCTTCTATTCGACATGACCGCGGAATTGGCGGTACAGATATTCCGGCAGACGCTCCTGGAGACATTCTGGCTGAGCCTCCCGCTGCTCGCGATTGGTTTCGTAGTAGGAATCGGGGTCAGTCTGCTGCAAGTGCTGACTTCTATTCAGGACACCAGTTTCGGCGCCGTGCCTCGTCTGGCGGCATTTCTGGTGGGTGTGCTGCTGATGCTGCCCTGGATGACCTCCCGTCTCATCGCATACACCACCGCGCTGTTGGGCGATTTTGGCCGCTATGCACGCTGAGCTCACATTCCAACTCGGGACTATCTACGGATTTCTGCTGGCGCTGGCGCGAGTGTCCGGGATTGTCGTTTTCGTGCCGATCCCTGGTTTCTCGGCTGGTCCGGACGCGAGCAGGGTGGTTCTGTCGCTCGCATTGACCGTGGCTTTATTCCCAGCGTGGCCCACCCTGGCGATGGAAGGGCCCAGGTTGGACGGGGGGCGGTTGCTGGGGGCTATCGGCGAGGAAACCTTTTTCGGACTTACGGTGGGTCTCGCCGTCGCGTTTCTACTGGAGGGGGTGCAGCTGGCGGCCCAGGTGCTGGGGTTGCAGGCGGGATACTCCTACGCATCCACGGTCGATCCCACAACGCAAGCCGATACGACTACGCTCCAACTCATGGCGCAGCTTCTGGCGGGGACGCTCTTCTTTGCCTTTGGATTCGACCGGCAGGTGCTCGCGGCTCTGGCGAAAAGTCTGGAGTCGGCGCCCGCGCGTGCCTTCTCGCTCGATGGGCATGCCGTTGCGATGGTGGTTGGCTTGGGGTCGGCCGTATTTGCCACCGGAGTGCAACTCGCAATCCCGGTGCTGGCGCTGCTGGTCCTGTTGGACCTAGCGTTTGCCGTGCTCGGCCGGCTGCACGCGCAACTGCAGCTTCTCTCGCTCTCCTTCGCGATCAAGATGCTGGCTGCCTTGGCCTTTCTTTCCGTCGTGCTGTCGGTGTATCCGGCTGTCTTCGAGCGCACCGGAGCGATCACGTTCGCGGTATTGGATCGAGTCCTGAATCCCTGAAGGGCGGAACAGATGGCGGACCAGGACCAGCGCACCGAGAAGCCGACTAAGAGAAAAATCGAGAAGAGCCGGCGGGAGGGTCAGTTTCCCGCCAGCCGCGAGCTGCTGGCTGCTCTGCAGTTTCTCACCTTTGTAGCTTTGCTCAGCACGGCAGGAGGCGCCTTCTTTGAGCGGGCCCGCGACATGGTTCGCTACCTTCTCGCTGCCGCCTTCCATCTCTCGGTGACGCCTCGCGCGGTTGTGCGGATCTACGGCGAGCTGCTCGGGCACGTTTTCACACCCTTGCTCTGGATGGGGGGCTGCCTCACCGCGGCGGCGCTGGCCGCGCAGCTCGGGAGCACGCGACTGGGACTTTCCGTACAGAATCTGGCGCCCGATCCGAAGCGTCTGAACGTTGTGCAAAAGCTTCGCAACGTTCCCCGCCAGAACGCCGCCGCGTTTCTGCAAGCTGTGCTATTTCTGCCGTTTCTGGCGCTGGCCGTTTACAAAATCTCCGCTGCCAATCTGGCCGCGTACGCGGGCCTGGCAAGCGCGAGTCTCCCTGCGGCCTTGCGCGTGATTACTGATTCGTTCAGCGATTTCCTCTGGAAGGCCGCGCTGCTGTTCTGCGCCATCGGCATCCTGGATTTCGTGCGTGTCTATCGGCACCACTACAAGTCGTTGCGCATGACCAAGCTGGAGATCCGCGACGAACTCAAGGAAACCGAAGGCAATCCCCAGATGAAACAACGGGTGCGGCGAATTCAGCGGGACTTGGCGCGGCGCAACATGCTGAAGGAAATTCCGAAGGCGACCGCGGTGATCGTCAATCCCACCCATTTCGCGGTGGCAATTCGCTACGAGATGGAAGGAATGACGGCGCCGCGGGTGCTCGCGAAAGGCAAGAACTATCTGGCCCTGCGCATCCGCCAGATCGCACTCGATCACCAGGTACCGATCGTCGAGAATCAGCCCCTGGCTCAGGCGCTCTACAAATCCGCCGACGTTGGCCAGGAGATTCCGCCGCATTTGTACCGCGCCGTCGCCGAGGTACTGGCTTACATCTACAAGTTGATGCATCCGAGAAAGAGCAGATGATCGCGAGGAAGCAAGAGCAGATGACGCGAGGAAGAAAATGAGGCGGCAAGGCCCCACATGACCCCCCGGGTACGAGTCCCCGCCAAAACACCCCCCCGGCCCCCAGCGAAGACCGCAGCTGGAAGGACGGCCACGCCGCCACGCCTGTCAGCCAACTGGCGCCAGTTCGCGGTACCGATCGCGGTGCTGGGCATAGTACTCGCGATGATCGCGCCCCTGCCACCTTTTTTGCTCGACATTTTAATCAGCGCCAATATTACCCTTTCGGTCATCGTCCTACTGGTTTCTCTCTACATCACCAAGCCGGTCGAGTTTAGCGTGTTTCCAACCATGCTGTTGTTGATGACTCTGTTCCGGCTCGCATTGAATATTTCTTCGGCGCGGCTGATTCTGCTCAACGGCAACACCGGCACCGCGGCGGCCGGGGAAGTGATTCAAGCGTTCGGAGCTTTCGTGGTGGGCGGAAACTACGTGATTGGTGTCGTGATCTTTCTGGTGCTGATCGCGATTCAGTATGTGGTCATCAACCACGGCGCGGTGCGCATCTCCGAGGTCACGGCGCGGTTCACCCTGGATGCCATGCCAGGCAAGCAGATGTCGATCGATTCGGACTTGAATTCCGGGCTCATCGACGAGCACGAAGCGCGCACCCGCCGGCGCATGCTGGCGAGCGAAGCCGAGTTCTATGGCGCCATGGACGGTGCGTCCCGCTTTACCCAGCGCGACGCGGTGGCGTCCATCATCATCACGGTCATCAACATTCTGGCGGGCTTTCTGATCGGCGTGTTCCAGCACGGGCTGGATTTCCAGCGGGCACTCGAAACCTACACCGTCTTGACCATTGGGGATGGTCTGGTGACCGTGATCCCGGCGCTGATGATTTCCATTTCGGGAGGTTTGATTGTCACCCGCGCCAGCTCGGATTCCAATTTGGGATTGGATATCCAGAAGCAGGTCTTCGGAAATCCGCAACCTTTGTTTTTGGCGGCCGGTGTTCTGGTCGCCATGGCTGCATTTCCCGGGCTCCCCAAAATTCCTTTTCTAGTCCTGGGAGTGGGGTCGGAACAATGGCTTGGCGGTTACGGCAAAAAGCTGCCAGTGCCGAAAAAGTGAAGCCCCCGGCGGCTGCGCCGGCGCGCGAAAATCTGGAGTCTTTGCTGCGCATTGAGCCGCTGGCGGTGGAAGTGGGATTGGGCCTGGTTCATCTGGTCGAAGGCGGACAAAACTCACCGCTCCTCAAGCGAATTGCCAGCATCCGGCGGCAGCTTGCCACCGAACTCGGATATATTCTGCCCCCCGTGCGCGTCACCGACAACTTGACGTTAAAAGCACGCGAGTATGTTTTTTCGCTGAAAGGCGTGGAAATTTCACGCTACGAGTTGGCACACGGTTGCGAGTTAGCTCTGCACTCTGGCGCGGATTCCGCCGCACTCCGCACCGAACTCCGCGCCGAACTCCGGTGAGAAGGGCGAAAAAATGGATGGCATCCCCACGCGCGAACCAGCCTTTGGCATCCCGGCCGTGTGGATCTCCCCGGACCGGGTGGAGGAAGCACGGCGTGCTGGCTACACCGTAGTAGATACCATCAGCATCATCGGAACCCACTTGGGCGAGGTGGTCCGCCGCCATGCCCACGAACTGTTCTCGCGGCAGGAGGCCAAGAAATTGCTCGATCGAGTAAACGAAGAAAATTCAAAAGTTGTTGAGGATTTGGTGCCAAAATTGCTTTCGCTCGCGGTGGTGCAAAAAGTTCTTCAGAACCTGTTGCGAGAACGCGTCTCAATCCGCGATGCGGTGAGTATTCTTGAGGCGCTGGGTGAAGCTGCGCCCATCACGAAGAACAGTGTACTGCTCACCGAGTACGTGCGGCAGGCTATTCGTCGTCAGGTAGTAAAGCCTTTGCTGGAGCCCTCGGGTGATCTCTCGGCCTATTTCCTTGATCCGATAATCGAGCAGTCCGTCGAATCCGCGGTCGAGCATACAGAGAATTCCAGTCACGTGAATCTTTCGCCGCAACGTGTACGCGATATCCAGGAGCGGCTGAAGAAGTGCTGTACACCGCAAGACGCCCCGAGTGTGATGGTCACCGGGTCTGCGGCGCGTTTCTTCGTGCGTCAAATTATGGAGAGTGTAACCCCAAATTTGTCGGTGTTATCCCACAACGAAATACCACCAGGGAATAGAGTTATTTCTCTCGGGACGGTGTCTTAAGTCCGAGATGGTGTGTTAAGGGGAAGGGCACGGCACTGCAGGAAAGAACACCGGTTTCTGAACAACAGCACGATCGATTTTGGGCAGCATGACTTATCGACACGAAGACTTAAGGGACATGACGGCTTAAAGGACACGATGGCTTAAGGACTGAACGGGGACTCAGCGGGAACTTCGAACAAGAGCCACGCGCCATGAGACTGAAATCATTTTTCGCAAATACGATTGAGGAAGCCATCCGTCTGGCGCGCCATGAGCTGGGGCCGGATGCGATGCTGGTGAATTCCAAGCGAACCACAGTTGAAGCCCGGCATTTGGGTTTCTACGAGGTCGTGGTTTGTGGCGAAGACCAGGAAGCCGGCCCGAGGGATCCCCAGAGCTCCGCGCCCGGCCAGGCACAATCTAGCCCGGATTCCCGGCGCGCCGGATCACGACCCGCCGCCGCAGTGCAGCCGGTCGATAAATTGTCGCAAGACGTTTCCGATCTAAAGCAGCGCATGGAAAAGCTCGCGCTAACTCTGGCGCGCTCCGGGCGCGGCTTGGCGAGCGTTGCTTTCGATCCCGAGCTTTCCCGTGCCTTCACCACCCTGACCGACGCTGAGTTAGACACCGAACTAGCCTACGACGTGGTGGGCAAGCTCGCTCCTCCCATTCCCGAAGGCGCTCTGCGCGCCGAAATCGCCAAGCTGGTAAGCGTCGATAGCGACCTCGGTTCACCGGGAGCCCCGGGGCGCGTGGTGGCTCTGGTGGGACCTCCCGGCTCCGGCAAAACCTCGGCGCTGGTCAAACTTGCCGTGCAGTATGGCCTCACGGCGCAGAAGCGGGTCCAAATTCTCACGGCGGACACTTACCGCATCGCGGCCGCCGAGGAGCTGCGTTCTTACGCCGCCATTCTCGGCATCGGCTGCCAGGTGCTGGAAACCGCCGGCGCGGTCACCCAGGCGCTGGATGAATTTCGCCAGAAGGATCTCATCCTGGTCGACACGCCGGGGTTGTGTCGCTACGAGCTGGAAGCGTGCGAGGACCTGGCGAGAGTTCTGGCTGCGCAGCCCGGCGTAGATACACATTTGGTCTTGCCGGCTTCCATGCGAGCCGCCGACCTGGTCCGCGTTTCGGAACAATACAGTATTTTTCACCCTCGCAAACTCATGTTCACTCGTTTGGACGAAACAGAAACGTTCGGCCCCATCTTGAGCCGCAGTATCCGGATGGGCATACCGGTCTCCTTCTTTTCGCGGGGCCAGCGCATCCCAGAGGACCTGGAGCCGGCCACTGTGGATCTGATGCTCAATATGATTCTGGGACCGCCCGCGGCGTCCGCGGCGAAATTTGGCGTGGTGGCGGCATGAGGACGCAGGGCACCGCCAAGACCGCTATCCCCGCCATCAAGAAATATCAGGCGCACGACGCCGTCTCCGAGCGTGCCTCCGAGGAGCGGGAACGTCTGATTATCGAGCATCTGCCCCAAGTTCGGCTTATCGCACGGCGCATTCACGAACGCTTGCCCGAGAGTGTGAATCTGGAAGACCTGATTTCCACGGGTACCATCGGGCTGATCGCCGCCATCGACCGGTTCGACCCGCGTCACAACGTCAAGCTGAAGACCTATGCCGAATACAAGATTCGCGGAGCCATCCTGGACAGCTTGCGCGGCCTGGATTGGGCGCCACGCCAGCAGCGCCGGCGCTCGAAACAGATTGAAGCCGCCATCGCGGCCGCCGAACAACGTCTCCACCGCGCGCCCACCGAGGACGAAATCGCCCTGCAGCTGGAGCTGTCACTCGAGGAATACCACGAGTGGTTGGTGGATATTCGAGGCGTGAACCTGGGAAGTCTGGAAACTTCGGCTCCAGAAGACGACAGCCGCAATCTCCTGAAATACATTTCCGACGACGAGGAGAACTGGCCGTCGCGCCTGCTCGAACGCTCCGAACTGCAACGCCTGCTGGCGGAAGCGATCGAGAAAATGCCGCGCACCGAGCGGATCGTGATCAGCCTTTATTACCACGAGGAGCTAACGTTGCGCGAGATCGCCAAAGTGGTGAATTTGCATGAATCGCGTATCTCGCAACTGAAGTCGCAGGCCATCCTGCGGTTGCGCTCTTACCTGGAAAAACGCTGGCCGCTGGAACGAGGCTCATAGCCCATGTCGCAGGAGCCGCCGGAGCCCGTACCCCCAGGCGCCGTGCCACCAGACCCTGTGCCAGCAGACGCCGTGCCACCCGAAAGTCACGCCGCCGTCTGGCTGGCCGAAGAATGGGGCCGGCAATTCACTCGCGCGGTGGAATCGATGACGGGTGAGTCTGCTCGGATCACGTTCGCCCCACGCCGGCTTGCGCCCGCGGAGGTGGAACCGTCACAGCAGGAGTTACTGTGGTGGGAGCAGCCGCTCAGCCTGGGTCCGGATGCCAACATCTGGGTGGCCGCCAGCGGCCTGAGCTGGCAGGAAATCGGCAGTCGAGTGCTGCGCAGCGCGGGGGTGGACGATGCGACACCAGAAGACATCCGCAGCACCTATCTCGAGATCGTCAACCAGAGCCTCTCCGGAGTGGCAAGCGCAGTCTCTACCCGAGCCCGCAAGGAGATTTCCTGCCTGGAAGGGCGGTCCGCTGCTCCTCCGGCTGCGTTCCCAGGCGCCAGCGCTTTTGCCTTCGAGATCTCGCTCGGCGAGCAGGGCTTTCCGTTGCTGGCGGTCTTCGCGCCTTCCATCACTAATCTTTCCGATACTCCGGAACAGCCACCCGCCAAAGCCGTTCCCGAGGAGCGCTCGCCGGGCGCCGCCGCGGCTGCTAAATCCGGCATCTCCGGCTCCATCGATCTGCTGCTGGATGTCGAGCTTCCCGTGATCGTTTCGTTTGGCCGCGCCCAGCTCATGCTGAAGGACGTGATCAAGCTGACCACCGGCTCCATCGTCGAGCTGAATCGCGCGCTCAGCGAACCGGTGGAAGTGATCGTGAATAATTGCGTGATCGCGCGCGGCGAAGTGGTTGTAGTGGAGGGCAACTACGGCATCCGCATCAAGCAGGTGATCAGCCGGCAGGAGCGGCTGCGGACCCTGTATTAAACCGCACCCGCCATGCTCGGCCGCTACCTCATTCCGCTCGCGCCCTTCCTGTTGATCGCCATCAATAGCGTGCTGTGCCTGTTCTTCTTCCTCTGCCTGGAGCACGAAATGCGCATCATGAAACTGCGCTGGAAACGGCGCCAGATGGCGCAGGAATCGGCTACCGTGGACCTGAAGGCTCAAGTGGCGGAGCTAAATGCGCGAGTGCTCGATACCGAGGAGCGTACCGGAGTTCTGGTGGCGCCCATCCCGCCCAGGTCCGGTTTGAACCTCAACAAACGCAGCCAGGTGATCCGCATGTCGCGGCGGGGCGAGCAGGCCGAGAAGATCGCGGCCTCTTTGAACCTGCCGCAGCGAGAAGTGGAACTGCTGCTCAAAGTCTACGGACGCGTGGTGTACAGCTCGAACGATATCAATTCGTGAGGCTGTTTTGAACCGACCGCGCGCGCGGGATGTACTGTCCGGAACGGTCCTCCACGTTTACGCTCAGCGTTACCGGCTTGCGGTCGCGCACCAATTCGATGCTATAGGTCTTCTTGCCGCTGGCGTTGCGCACCGCGCCCGATAATTCGCTCGGCGCGGTCACTGTCATTCCGTCCACCTTGGTAATGACGTCGCCCGCTTTGATGCCCGCCTTCTCCGCCGGCGTGTTGTCCAGCACGGAACGAACCAGCACGCCTTCCTTTACGCCGAAATAGACCGCCAGTTGCGGTCCGAGTGATTCGGCCTCCACGCCCAGCATGGGACTGCGCAGCGTGGTGAAGATCTGCGGAATATCGGGCATGCGAAACTCTGGTATTTGAAAGCCGGGAGGAAAATTCGCCCCGAACCGAACCTTGCGGCTCCCGAGCACCGCGGTCAGCGTCTCGGTGGCGCCGTTGCGGCTGATCTTCAGCTTCACCTCGCGGCCCGGCGGAGTCTCGCGCACCAGCCTGCCAAACTCCTCCATGCCTTCCACGCGTTGCCCGTTATATTCCTGCACCACGTCGCCCGGCTTCAGCCCCGCTTTCTCGGCTGGACTGTTTTCTTCCACGCGCGTGATCTCGACGCCATAGTCTTCCTTGAGCTTCAATTCCTTGGCGCGGTTGGCCTCGATCTCGGCCAGATTCACTCCCAGATACGTGCCGCCCACGAAGGGTATGCTATTGAACTCCCGCACTGGACTGGCTCCGGGCGCCTGGAAAAAATCCGGACCCTGCGCCCACGCGCCGGCTGAAATAACCACGGCTAAACAAAGCAGCTTGTTCATCACATCACCCCAGCAAAACTATTTCGAACGGCGCAAGTAAATGGTCCCGCCCACCACGTTTATGCGCAGCATGGGACCGCCCCCGTTCAGCGCGCCCTCGGCCATCAGCGGCGTTCCCGGCGGGCCGCCCGCCCGCGGACGAACCTGCGGAAAATCGGAAATAATGCGTCCCGAACCGCCCGACTCGTTCATGGCTTGCACCGTCAACGCAAGATTGGACGGAATGCGAACCGTTATGTCACCAGCGTTGGTGCTTAATATGGAATCCGCCATGCCGTGGCCGGAAACCAGCTCCGCCAGAATGCTTCCCGAATTCGCGAAGGCATGCACGGCTCCCGCCACGTTCCGCAGCCGGATGGCCCCGCCCGCCGATTCGCACCGCACACCGTTGGCTGAGTTCACTTGAATGGCTCCGCCGGAGCTTTGCGCGGTCACCGGACCATCCGCCTGCTCCACTTGGATCAAGCCGCCCGCCGTACGTGCCACCACCGTTCCCGCCGCGCGTTCGATGCGAATGTTTCCGCCGCCCGTGGACGCCTGTACCGGGCCCCCGGCCTGATGCACAAAAATCTCGCCGCCGGCAGTCTCCAGCCAAACCGCGGCTCCAGCATTCTCCACTCGAATTACGCCGCCGCCGGAGAAACATCGCACCGGACCGCTCACGCTGCCCACCTGAATATCGCCGCCGGCGGTCCGCAGTTCGCTGCGGCCGCCAATGCGATCCACCGCAATCCGACCGCCGGCCGAGCGGGCTTCAAAATCCCCATCCCAGCCCGACGCCTGTACATTTCCGCCGCTGGTTTCCGCCAACACTTGCCGCAATGCTTGCGGACCGGTGACGCTCAATTCCACTCCTGAATAAGCCAGCCGGGGCGGAGTAACCTTTACAAAGGTCCAGCCGCCCTCGGTTCCGGTCTTCACATTCACTCGTTCCAGCAGAGCTTCGGCTTCGCGTGCATCCCCAGCTCGCACTCGCACCGCGAGCGTGTAGGTACTCTGTCCGGTGGCGTCGCCATGGAGGGTTACGTTGCCGGCAGTTTCCACGCGCAGCCGGCCGCTGGATGCATCGAACACGCCGTGAATGGTACGCACCCAGTAGGCGCCGTCGCGCGTAATCGCCGATTCGGTCTGCGCGGACGCCAATCCCCAGCCGGCCAATCCCAGAAGCGATATGGATAAAAGCTGCCGCATGCCTTGCCAAGCGCCGGGTCTAATACATCTCCGCGGACGCGTTCATCTCCTGCAAAACTTTCTGGCAGCGCATCCGGATGTAGCCGTTGTCTTCCTTCTCCATGAGTTCCTGCAGAACGCCCACCATGGCATCGGTGTGGCGCTGGACCAGCAGATCGATCACCTGCGTACGCACTCCCGGGTTGTTGTCCTTCAGCAGCACTTGCGTCAAAGCCTGGCGCGTGTCTGGGTCCTCCGCGAATTGCTTCAGCCCGTCCAGCGCTTTCAAACGCACGCCGGCGTTCGGATCGTGTTGGAGAGAATAAATAAGCGCCTTGCGCACCTCGGCCGATTGCGAGTTGTTCTTCAGCAAATCCACCGATTCCACGCGCAGGCCCGCGTCGGATGGGTCCTTCGCCGCGGTCAACAGCAGCCGTTGAATGGCCGCGTCATCCACGCTGCCGGAGAGCACGCGCTGCCGCGTCTCATCCAGTACGATCTGCACGCGCCCTGGCGACACCGGCTCCACGTATCGCACGCGCGATGTCTCCGGCTCAACCATGCCGGCCGAATGAAAGTTGCCGAGGAACGAGTTGGGGGTCACGCGCGCGGTCAGGAATCCGAGCGCCAGCATCGCCGCCGCGCCGGCCACTTGCGCGATGCCAGGCGCGAAGTGAAAGTGAACCGTGAATCCTTCGCGGATCTTGTCCCAAAAAGTCGAAGCACCTGGATCGGAAATCGCCCGCGACGGCTGGCTCACTCCGGCCAGGGCCAAACGGCCACGTAATTCGGCGCGCGCTTCGGCCAGCGCCTCCGGGCTCGGGAGCATTTCGGCGTCATCCAGTGCGGCAAACAGCACCTTCTCCCGCGCCAGCGCATGCCGGCACGCGGCGCATTCATCGACGTGAACCTCCACCGACTCTTCTTCATCGAACGACAGTTCGCCGTAGAGGAAAAGCGGCAGATTCTTTCTCGCTTCTTCGCATGTCATACGAGTGTCCTCACACAAAATCGCCCAAAGCCGCCCGCATCTTCTGCGTTGCCCGGAACAGGCAGTTCTTGGCGGCTTCTTCGGACGTGCCCATCACTTCGCCAATCGTTCGGAGCCGCATACCCTGGTAATGACGCATTTCAAAAACGGCCCGCTCCCGCGGCGTCAAGCCGCTCAATACCTTCTGAATCTTCTCCCGTACCTCTTTGCTCTCCAGGCGCCGCTCCGGATCGCTGTCGGCTCGCGGCTCTTCCACGCTATCCATGCGGTCCAGAAACCCCTCGCTGGTCACAACCACCGCGCTTTCCTCGCGCCGCACTTTCCGCTTGCGCAACGCATCCAGACACAGGTTACTTACGATCCGGTACAGCCAGGTGTGAAAGCTGCAGTCGAAACGGAACGTGTGCAGGTTTTTGTACACCCGCAAGAACGCTTCCTGATAGATATCATTAGCTTCTTCAGGCGACCGCAACAGATTCGTGGCCAGCCGCAGCACGTTCTGATCGTACAGACGCACCAATTGCTCAAAGGCGCGCTGGTCGCCTTGTTGAGCCGCCCGAATCAGCTCGGGTTCGTCCATTCTAACGGCTGCCTGCACGACGGTAGCCTGCTGCAACACTCTGGTAGACGGGGAGAATGGGAAAAGGTCACGGAACGGGGAACAGCGTTATCCGGCCAGTTCTACTTCTATCTTCTTATTGGATTGGTCGATCTTCACAATTCGGAACGTCCGGACCTGCCCGGCGCGTGGGGTCTCCCGCTGCGCCGCTGCCGCCGTCGGTCCCTGCTTCCATTTGGCTGATAACATTGCGGTTAGCGAACCTAAATCGCTTTTGGCCGCCACCGGCGCGGGCGACCCGTTGTCCGCTTCCGCGCGGATCCTGCACTCGGCGAAAACCCCCTCGCCCAGCTCCACTTTGGCGCGCGCGTCGGAAGCCTCCACGATCCGTCCGGTGACAGACTCGCCCACCTGGTGTTCGGCGATGTATTCATCGGCGGTGGTCGGCTCCAGTTGCTTGATGCCCAGCTTGATGCGGCGCCGCTCGCGATCCACTTCCAGCACCACCGCGCGCACCGTTTGTCCCGCGGCCAGCGCCTCGCGCGGATGATTCAAACGCTTCTCGCGCGTGATGTCGGAGATGTGAATCATCCCGTCGATGCCGCCGCCCAGATCGATGAAGCAGCCGAAGTTGGTCAGGCTGGTCACCGGTCCTTCGGCTACGGCGCCCACCGGTGTATTTCTTCAGCGCGTCTTCCCACGGATCGCCCAGCGCTTGCTTCAGACCCAACGAGATTCGACGATCAGCCGCGTTCACGCCCAGCACCACGGCTTCCACCATCTCGCCCGTCTTCAATAAATCGCTGGGCTTCTTGACCTTCTTCGCCCACGACATTTCGGAGATATGAATCAGCCCGTCCACGCCCGGCAGCAATTCCACAAACGCGCCGAAATCGGCCAGCCGCGAAACCTTGCCTTGTACTCGATCGCCGGTGTGAAACCGCTCGGCCGCCGTGGTCCACGGATCGGCCGCGAGCTGCTTCAGCCCCAGCGAGATGCGCTTGCCTTCCGGATTGATCTTGAGAATCTTCACTTCGATGGATTCGCCCGCCGTCACCACATCGGACGGCTTGGTAACGCGATGCCACGCCATGTCGCCCACATGCAGCAGCCCGTCCACTCCGCCCAAATCGACAAACGCGCCGAAATCGGTGATGCTCCGGACCGTGCCCCGCACGACTTCGCCCTCTTTGAGCTCGCCGAATTTCCGCTCGCGCGCCTGCGCTTCTTCCTCTTCCAGAATCGCGCGGCGATCCACCACCACGTCTTCGCTGGCCGTATCCAGCTTGATGATGCGGCACTGGATCTCCTGGCCCACCAGCTTCTCCAGCTCCGCCTGATCCCGCGCGCCGCTGCGCGAGGCGGGCAGGAAGGCTTCCGAACCCACGTCCACGCGCAATCCGCCCTTTACCACCTCGGTGACCACGCCGCCGATGGCGCGCTTCTCGGCGAACGCCCGCTCCAGCGCGCTCCAATCCTTGGGACGCTCCACTTTAATGGTGGACAGCGTGTAGGACCCTTCCTCATCCCGTCCGGTGATGTTCACGAGCATTTTGTCGCCCACCTGGATGGTGAGCGCGCCCGCCGCATCGCGAAACTTTTCCACCGGCAGCACGCCGTCCACCTTGCGTCCGATATCGACAAATATGGACTCGGGCGAGATGGATACCACCGTGCCTTCGAGCGCTTCTCGATTGCGCTGGCCATGATGGGTCTGCTCGAATTCCGACAGAATATCGGCGAACGAATTATCGGCCAAAGGAGTGTCCGTGGTGTCTTCGAGGGCGTCGGGAGACGCAGCTAGCGACGCGGGAATTGCGGGGGAAGTTGGATTTTGCATGAAGCTCGATGCTCCATCCATTGTGTCACAGTCCAGGCCGGTAAGGTCCGATCAGAGCTTGTAGCGCACGCCGCGATATGCAAGGCCCCGCGGACAGATCACAGAACCAGTTCGTGGACAGCGATAAGATGACAGCGTGGAAGAACGCGCCCGCTTCCGGCAAATTGTTCGCCCGCAGGATGTGGTCTGGATCGCTTTATTTGCGGGCTTGGCCGCTTACGGACCCGACCTTTCGCCGGTGCCGAGGACCGTTCTGATCGGCCTCGGCTTGATGCAAGTCATCGAGCCGAAGATTCCATTTTTCAACACGCGCGCGGGCAGCGTTTTTTCGTTTTTGATCAAGCTGGGGCTGTGGTACATCCTCATGGGTTGGACCGACGGCATCGCCAGCGCCTACTATTGGCTGATGCTGCTGCCGGTCATGTCAGCGGCCACTTCGCTGGGACTCGCCGGATTGGTGCTGGCCGTCATTCTGGCCGGCGGGGCGTACCTCTCGCTGCTTTATTTCATTCCGTCGCAGGATTATCTGCCGGCCGATCAATGGCCCGTACTGATCTTGCGCGAGCTCACCTTTCCCATCGCGGGCTTCCTTACCTTTGAGTTGCTGGAAGCCAATCGGGCGGCCACCCGGCGCGCCCAGCGTGCGGCGGAACAGTTGGCCGAAGCCAACCGCCACTTGCAGGAAGCCGAAGCCCAGGTGCGCCGTACTGAGCGCCTGGCCGCCTTGGGCCAGCTTTCCGCGGGACTCGCGCACGAAATACGCAACCCCTTGAGTACCATCAAAGGTTCGGCCGAAATGCTTCTCAAAAACGTGGACGCCAACGGCGCGGTGGCGCACGAATTGGCTGGCTTCATCTCCACCGAGGTGGATCGCACCAACGCGCTGGTGACGCGCTTCCTGGATTTTGCACGCCCGCTTGCGCTGCGCCTCGAAAAGACCGAGATCGGCGAAGTGATCGATGAAGCGGTCGCCCAGGTGGAAAAACACACGCCGCCTCTGGACGTGAGTATCTATAAAAACTACTCGCCCGATATCCCGGCCTTCCTGATGGATCGCCAGCTCATCGAGCGAGTACTGTACAATCTGCTTCTGAATGCCGCGCAAGCCAGTCCGCCGCAAGGGAGCATCACGGTGAAGACGCGCCAGGCCGGCGATACAGTGGAGAGCAGTACAGTGGAGATTGACGTGATCGATCGCGGCACTGGCATTGCTCCGAAAGACCGGGAAAGCATCTTCAATCCGTTCTTCACCACCAAGTCGAGCGGTGTTGGACTGGGGTTGGCCATTGTGTCGAAAATCATCGATGAGCATGGAGGGCAAATCACTGTGGAGAGTGAACCGGGCGCGGGCAGCGTGTTTCGCGTGTTCCTGCCTGTTCGGGAGAACGGGAAATGAAGGCCACGGTCTTGGTTGTCGAAGACGAAGAGAAGCTGCGCCGGGTAGTGGAGCTGCAGTTGAAGACCGCGGGCTATGAAGTGGAACAGGCCGGTACCGCCGAAGCGGCGTTGAAGCTGGCTGATCGCGCCGACGTCATCATCACGGACCTGCGCCTGCCCGGACTGAGCGGCCTGGAGATGCTGCAAAAGCTGCGCGGCGAAGATTCGCGCACGCCGGTGATCGTCATGACCGCGTTTGGCAGCATCGAAACCGCGGTGGAAGCCATGAAAGCCGGCGCGGTGGATTTTCTCCCCAAGCCTTTTTCACTCGATCACCTGATGACCGTGGTGAACAAAGCGCTCGAGGTGCGCACGCTGCGGGATGAAAATCGCGAGCTGCGCGCCGAACTGAGCCAGCGCTACGAATTTGACAACATCATCGGGCGCAGCGCGGCCATGCGGGAAATCTTCGCCACCATCGAGCGCGTGGCTCCCACCCGGGCCACGGTTTTGTTGTGCGGCGAAAGCGGCGTCGGCAAAGATATGATCGCCCGCGCCATTCATCACCATTCGCCGCGCGAAAACAAGCCGTTCGTCAAGATCAACTGCTCCGCGCTCCCCGAAAATCTGATGGAGAGCGAACTGTTCGGGTACGAGAAGGGCGCGTTCACCGGCGCCAATCTCAGCAAGCCCGGCAAGTTCGAACAAGCCGACACCGGGACTGTTTTCATGGACGAGATCGGTGACGTACCGCCCGGCATCCAGGTGAAGCTGCTGCGCATTCTGCAGGATCGCGAGTTCGAGCGGCTGGGCAGCAACAAAGTCCGGCACGTGGATGTGCGGGTCATTGCCGCCACCAATGTGGATCTGCGCGCCGCGCTCGAACAGGGCGAGTTTCGCGAGGATCTTTACTACCGCCTCAACGTTCTGCCGCTGAATATTCCGCCGCTGCGCGAGCGCAAGGAGGACATCCCGTATCTGGCGCGGCATTTCGTGCGCAAATTGGCCAAAGATTCGGGAAGCCGCGTGGAATCCATTTCCGACGGAGCCATTGAGCGGCTGATGGATTATCACTGGCCGGGCAACGTGCGCGAGTTGGAAAACGCCCTCGAGCGCAGCTTAGTGCTTGCGAACGGCGATGTTTTAGAAGCCGCCGATATCCGGCTCGACTTAGCGCCTAAGCCTCGTCTCGGCTCCGCGGACGGCTTCCTTCCCGATGGCATGACGCTCGACGCGTACGAGCAATCCATCATTCGTGAAGCGCTGCATCGCGCTAACAACAATAAGAGCCAGGCCGCGCGCCTGCTCGGGTTGACGCGCAACGCGCTGCGCTATCGCCTGTCGCAGATGGGCATCGAATCGTAATCAGGGTAACAATATTGCTGACAACTCATTCAGCCGAGGTCAGATTGAGCGTTCGCCACCAGTTCCTTACTGATCTGCGCTAATTCCTCGTACTTGCCGTCCAGTTTGTCTGGATCTAATTCAGGGAACGGGCCTGAATGAGAGTAAAACACCGGCCTCGCCCGGTCGATCAGCGCCATGCTCGATTTACTGACAAACAGTGGCGCAGTGGCATAGGCGGCATGAAAGTCTGCCGTTACCTGTTGATTTTGTTTGTTGAGGGTATTCCGTATTTCACCGCGCGCTTGGGAGCCGAATTTGATCTCCTCTGATGCGTCCAGGAGCCACAAAGAATATTCGTTGATGGCGCGCAGAACATCACTATAAACTTTTAACTTTTGATCTTTAATCCACTGATCCTGAGTGTTATGTCTGGCTATCCACTGTCCGAGCCAGACTCCAAACAGACCAGCCATCGGACTGAGAGCAGCGAGTACTGGCGTGATCTGAGACCACCACGGCATTCAGGACGGGCTCTTCTTTGCACGCTTCTTCTCGCTAGCCCGCTTCAGCCGTGGCTCCTTCTTCAGTAGCTCCTTTTTCGAGACGGCGAGCACCATGCCAAGTGCGTTGCTCATTCGTTCGGCTTCCGTGCTGCCGGGAGTGTCGGGGGCTGGTAGCGGTTTCACT
This sequence comes from Bryobacterales bacterium, assembly GCA_963761265.1. Classification (GTDB taxonomy): domain Bacteria; phylum Acidobacteriota; class Terriglobia; order Bryobacterales; family Bryobacteraceae; genus Palsa-89. The sequence goes on along the minus strand of CAVXGM010000033.1, from coordinate 92,442 downwards.
TTTATCCTCTATTCGGGGAATGCCTCTAGTCGAGGGGCGAGCCACACGCATACATCGACTGCGTTTTTGACGAATCCATTTCCCGTGATTACATCCAAGCAGAAATTCTCGGCCTCATCGTCCGTGGCAGAGATAGACAGCCCGAGTGATCGCAGGGCCTCCATACAGGTGGCCCACGCTACGCGCTTGTTGCCGTCCACAAAACAATGATTCTTGACTAGATAAAATAGTACGCAACCGGCAAAGCAAAGTCCTTCTGTTGAATCTTCCGTGCCCGCATATAACTCGGCGTTCCACGCGGCTCCAAGGCTTCCCTCGACACACCCCTCTTTGGGTGTCGGCGTTGCGTCCCCCCCAAAACGGTCTATACACTCAGCATGAAGTTCCAAAACCTCTTCAAGGGAAACGAGGTGTCCCCAGGGCTGTTCACTCACTGGGCTAATCTCCTCAGAACGCCGTCCCATTTTCGGAAGACCGCGGCATCTCGTGTTGACCGATGTATCGGCAAATGCGATTCCTGGAGGATCAAGAGTCGATGGGTGCTACCTTGAACCACAGCTACGGCCTTTACTGTCGAGTATCTGAGTTCAAGGGCAGCATCGACCTGCTTCGCCGTACTTGCGAGCGCAACGGTGGTCGTCTCTGTTTTAATTCTTACCTCTGGCCTGCCGGGTTCAAAACCGACGCCGACAACTTTGCCCACGTATGTAGCGAGACATGGCAGATCTGGCGGCAGGATTGAAATATCCATTGTGCCGAAGGAAATTTCTCTTAGAACCTTTCCGTTATTATGAAGCCAGTATGATTGGCGCGTTATACCGAGCGGCAACGCTCGAAGGTATTTTCTTACGTTCGCGTTTTTCAAAGTTCCTTGGCGCTCCGAGTCAATAGCGTCAAGCAACTGCATGCTGGCGTTCTCGGCTAGATTGTCAAATAGTTTCAGGTTGTCGCCCGCTAGTGGCGTCAGCGTAATTACGCTATCGAATCCAGAAGACTCCTTGACTAGATCTGTGATTTCGATGTCAAGTTGGCGGGCAGCATTCGCGAAGCGTCCAATATTCTTTTCTTCAAACGCATCGCCGACAAGGTTGGTCGCAATACGACGCAGGGCTGCGAGTAAAATCGTAAGAGGCTCTCCGAATGCGCTTACGCTCAGCCGCTTCTCTGGAAGCCCCTGCGCAACGCCCTCCCACTTTATTTTTAATTCGGTTGGCACTTCCTATAGCCTACTCTAATAGACGCACCGACGACCGATCAGGTTATTGGCGAGCTAGAACCCTGGCGTTTCCCGCGTTTCTGTCTTGGTCCTAGCCAGCAAGTTCTTCCAGGGTCTTACCCGTCAATTGATCGAACTCAGGCGCTTGCCGACGACACCGGAAACCGCGATACTAAAACGCTCTCCATCGGTGAGCTTGCGATTGTCGAATCGGAACGCCTGTTCGTCGAGGTAGCGGAACAGATGAAACGGCTCCACACTGACATACTTGCCATTGACCCCGCGTTTCAACAGGACATCGGGATATGATCGTCGAGCCAAATGCCCAAATCCCGCGGGCTGATGCGCCCCGAATCGGTCACCGCCGCCGCTTCGGTCATCACCAGCGCGGCTCCGCCTGCCGCCCGGCTACCCAGATGCACCAGATGCCAGTCGTTCGCGAAACCTGCTTGGCTCGAATACTCGCACATCGGCGACACGCCAATGCGATTGCGAAAATGCACCTCGCGAATTTGAAGCGGTGCGAAGAGATGAGCCGGCTCAGAAGTCGCCGGGCTGGTTTGCGTCATGCACCCTTTGTAGCATCGTCCGCCCCGCTCCCAGGTGCCATCCAGCCGCGTCAGCGATGATCGGACAAGCTACATTTCGAGCTTGCCATTCACCACCATGTCCTTCAGTTTGAACTTGTACTTGAGGGTCGAAGTGCCCAGCTTCGTGACGAATTCGACCTCTTTGTCGTCAGCGGTGAAGGGCATCGAGCGCGGGAACGCGAACAGCACATCCATCGTTTTCCCCGGTTTGCCCACCTGGATCTGGACGGCCTTGATCTCGCCAGTCCTCTTCGATGACAGAAAGCTCACCTCACTCAGAGCTTTCGCCGAGTCCCCCGGTTTGCCGCGCAGGAACATTCCCATGGGTCCAGAAAGTACGATTTCATAAGGCCTCTCCTCCTCTTGGAGCAGCTTCGAGGCTTCGGCCGATTTGTCCGCTTCGGCGCCGAACTTGAGACGCACCAGCGCCTGCCGGATTGGGAGCGCGGATTGCCAGCGAGCCACAACATCGAATGTGGGGGCTGACGAGCCCTGCGCCCCGGGTCCGAATTCCGAGCCGCCCCCGCCCTGCGGTCCTCCGGGAGCGCCACCGCCGAATCCTCCTCCGCCGCCCGGGGGCATCGCTGGAGGCCCGCCACCACCCGGACCACCCATCGACACGCTGGCGGACTTGGCCCACGGCGAATCCATCATCATTTTCGCCATGTCCTTGTCGCTCCATTCGGTGTAAGGTTTTTGCCAGAAGTTGGCCGCCGCCAGACCGACAACAAATAAGAGGAAAAGCCCAGCTATTTTCATCATCACCCCAATCTCTCGATTGAGTATATAGCAACCGATACACGTTGAATACCCTTTGGAAACCACCTCCGTCAATCGATTCCGCGCATGCCACGGCCTCCCAATCATTCGACTCCAATCTCTCCACTCTGTGCGTGAAAGGCCAATCCCCAACACCCCATCCCGCCTCCAACGGGCGATCTGATACACTGCCCCCTTGAGACCGAAACCCGCCACGGTTGTGGCCCTCTATCCCGGCTCCTTCGATCCCATCACCAACGGCCACCTGGACTTGATCCAGCGCGGATCGGCTCTGTTTGACCGCCTCATCGTCGCCATTCTCCGCAACGATGAAAAACGCCCGCTGTTCGATCTCGAAGAGCGCATAGAAATGCTGCGCGAAGTGGCGCGCGACCTTCCGAATGTGGAGGTCGGCTCCTTTGGCGGTTTGCTGGTGGATTACGCGGCCGAGAGCGGCGCCAGCGTGATCCTGCGCGGCATTCGCGCGGTGTCGGACTATGAATACGAACTCCAGATGGCGTTGATGAATCGCCGCCTGCGCCCGGAAATCGAAACCGTCTTCTTAATGGCGGGCGAGGCTCACTCGTTTATCAGCTCGCGCCTGGTGAAGGAAGTGATCCGGTTGGGAGGAAATATCGGCGGCCTCGTGCCGCCCTCAATCGAGGGTAGACTAAAGAGAAGACTCCTCGAAGAAACTGGAGAAGAGTGAACCCTTCCATGCAAGCTACTTTGAATCTAGCCGAACGGATCTCGCGAATCAGCGAATCCTCCACCATGAAAGTTGCCGCCGAGGCCGACAAGCTTCGCCGCGAAGGCGTCGACATTGTCGACTTCAGCGCCGGAGAGCCGGATTTCCCGACGCCCGACAACATCAAGAAGGCGGCCATCGCCGCTATCGACGCCAATTTCACCAAGTACACGCCCGTGGGCGGAACCGTCGAACTGAAGCAGGCCATTTGCGCGCGCCATCACGAGGATTACGGAACGTCTTATGTTCCCGGCGAGTGTCTGGTGACGGTGGGCGGCAAGCACGCCATCTTCAATCTGATGCAGGCGCTCATTGAGGACGGCGATGAAGTGATCATCCCGGTTCCCTATTGGGTGACCTACAAAGATGTCGTGAACTATGCGGGCGGCAAGTGCGTTTTCGTCGACAGCGACGAAGCCAATGGCTTCACTTTCACCGCCGATGACATCGCGCGCAAGATCACCGACAAGACCAAGCTGCTGATCATCAACTCGCCCTGCAATCCGAGCGGAGGCGTGTTGAGCCGCGAGGATTTCGAGAAGATTTATCATCTGGCGGCCAAGCGCGGCATCCAATTGATGACCGACGAGTGTTATTGCCGCTTTCTGTACGACGCTGAGCCGTTCTCCATCGCCGCTCTCCCTGGCGCGAAGGAAAACGTAGTGGTTGCGGGATCGCTTTCGAAGACCTACGCCATGACCGGCTGGCGCGTGGGATTCGCACTCGCGCCCAAGCCGCTGATCGACGCCATGTTGAAGCTGCAAAGCCATACCACGTCCAACCCGACTTCCATTTCGCAGAAAGCAGCCATCGAAGCGTTGCGCGGACCGCAAGATTCCGTCCCGCTCATGCTCGCCGAATATCGCCGGCGCCGTGATTTTGTGGTCGCGCGCTTGCGCACGATTCCCGGGATCAAGATCGCCGAGCCGCGCGGAGCGTTTTACGCCTATCCGAACATTTCGGTGGCTTTCCGCAACGGCATCACCTCGGCGCTGCAGTTCTCCGAGAAGCTGCTGTCGGAGGCGCACGTGGCCGTGGTGCCAGGCGAAGCTTTCGGAACCACCGAGCACGTCCGTATTTCCTATGCGACGTCGATGAAAGAACTGGAGCGCGGGCTCGATCGCATCGACCGCTTTATTCGTGAGCGATAACGGACCGGTCCGGCTCCCCACGCGTTTCTTAGAAAAAGTGTGGGGAAGCACGGATCTGTTGCCCTGGTTTCCGGTCACCGACAAAAAAATCGGCGAAGTGTGGTTTGAGGCGGATCTGCCATTGCTGGTGAAGTTCGTCTTCAGCTCTGAGCGGCTGTCGGTGCAGGTGCATCCCAACGACGACTTCGCCGCGGCGCAGGAACATTCTCGCGGGAAAACCGAGATGTGGTACGTGATGCGCGCGGATCCGGGTGCGCGTATTGCCATCGGCTTTCGCGAAACCATTACTCGCGAGCGATTACGCGAATCCGCCATCAGCGGTGAGATCGACCGATTGCTCAATTGGTTCGAGGTTCAAGCCGGCGACGCATTTCTCCTTCCCGCCGGCACCGTGCACGCCATCGGTGGCGGCCTCGCCTTGTGCGAAGTTCAGCAGCATTCCGACATCACCTACCGGCTTTACGACTACGGCCGCCCGCGCGAGCTTCACTTGGACCAGGCCATTCAGGTTGCATCCACGGAAGCCAGCACGCCCAAGTCGGTGATGCTTCCGATTGACTGCCAGTATTTCCATACCGAGCTGGCGCGCACCACGTCGCCGCTGTTGTACAAGCCCGAGCCGCAGCGGTTTCACGTGGTGATTTTCATCAGCGGCATGGGGACCATCGCAGGCCAGCAGTTTCGCGAGGGCGAAGCTTGGCTGGTTCCTCCCGGCGGCCAGCCGTTTCACATCGAACCGGCCGAGCCCACGAAATTTCTGCGCACCTGGGTGCCGTAAGTCATCCGATTCCCAGCTCATCCACGCGCTCCAGCGGCGCGCCACAAATCCGGCAGATGATCGCGGAACAATCGCCACACATCAGCGGATCGGTTACGGCCGTGTGACATCGCGGGCAATAAAATTCGATTTGAGGACGAGTTACTTCGTCGGGCATTACTGATACACTAGCAACAGCGCAAAGGGTGCCGGGGCGCATACGAAACCAATTGGAGACCGGCCGGCGCCGCACTTCGGTTTTGCGTGTGAAGAAAAATAATCGCGGCCCGCTGCCTTGTGCGCGATTTAACTTTGAAGAAGCTAGCGCTCGTGACATTGACTCGCGCTTTACTTTGCTTTTGCCTCGCTGCCCTCCTCGTCTCCTGTTCCGATAAGCCCGCTCCGGTTGCTTCGCTCGGCGACGCCTACGTCGGCCCCAGCACGCTTAATTTGCGTGAGGAATTGGCGCTGAAATCGGCTATTGCGGCGACCGTGAAGCACGGCGATAAGCTCGCCATCGTCGCATACCGGCACCGGCTGGTAAAGGTCCGTACCGAGGAGGGCTTGGAGGGCTGGACCGATCTGCGGCAGCTTCTCACTCCCGAACAAATGACCGGGCTGCGCGACATGGCCAAGAATGCTTCGCGCTCTCAATCGCAGGGGCAGGCTATTGTCTTCGAGGCGCTGAACATGCACACCGCGCCCAGCCGAACGTCGCCCAGCTTCGGACAAATTCCCGAAAATGGCAAAGTCGACGTGATTGCGCACAAGCTGACGCCGCGAGTGCAACACGACGAAGTCTTCGTGCCACCCCCGCCCAAGCCGGTGATTCGCAAAAAGCCCAAGCCGAAATCGCAGACCAGGATCGGGCCGCCGCCACTGCCGCCTGCGCCGAAACTCCCGAGCAATTGGTTGGCGCTTTCGTTGTCCAAGCCCGAACCCGAAGCGCTACTCGCGCCGGCCCCCCTGCCAGTTCCCGCACCACCGCCCGCGCCCGCCGCACCGCCAGCGGAAGTTCCCATGGACGATTGGAATCTGGTGCGAACCCCGGATGGCAAAGTGGGATGGGTGCTCACGCGTCCTTTGAGCATGGCGATTCCCGATGAGGTGGCACAGTACGCCGAAGGCCATCGCATCACCTCGTACTTCCCGCTAGGGCAAGTGCACGATGACGACGTTGTAAAAAACAACTGGCTCTGGACCACCATCAACAAAGGCGGCCAGCCGTACGAGTTCGACAGCTTCCGCGTTTTTGTCTGGAGCTTGCGGCATCATCGCTACGAGACGGCGTACATCCAGCGCAACGTAGTGGGCCACTATCCGGTTCAGGTGATGAATACGGGCGATATGCCGAGTTTTTCCGTGGTGCTCGAAGGCGACGACGGGCATCTGTATCGCGAAACTTATTCGTTCGACAGCTATCGAATCCACAGGGTTTCGAGAGACCTTTACAACCCGGGCGCGAAAACGGAGACGTTGAAGTTAGCGTCCAACGCGCCTTCCGGGCGGCAGGCCGATGAGAAGCTCTCCTGGTATGCGAAGTTGAAAGACCGGTTTCACCGGATCTTGCGGTGAAGCGGCACTAATTTGATCTGGAACAGCTTGGGCCAGAGCTTGCCCGTCACGAACAGCCGGTTCCCCAAAACATCGTAGGCGATTCCGTTTAAAACAGCGCCCTCTTCCGTGTGATCGGAGGGAGGCAGCAGGCCCGTGAGATCGATCCATCCCAGCACCCGGCCGTCCATCGGCGAAATACGCGCGATGCGGTCCGTTTGCCAGATATTGGCGTAGATCTCGCCGCGCACCCATTCCAGCTCGTTCAAATTCAGGATCGGCTGGCCATGATCGCGAACGGTGATGCGCCGTTTCTCCTGCAGCGTAACGGGATCCCAAACGCGAATCTGCGCGGTGCCATCGTCCATGTAGATATTCTGGCCGTCGTTGGTGAGCGCCCAGCCTTCTCCCGGATAGTTGAAGCTCCGCAGCTGGTGAAAACTCTGCTGGTTATAAACGAAGCCGATGTTGGACTGCCAGGTGAGCCGGATGATCTGCTGATTGATGATCGTGATTCCTTCGCCGAAATATTCGGGATCCAGATCGATCTGCTGCAAAACCTGCCCGGTTTCGAGCTTCTCCTTGCGCAGCCACGAGCGGCCCTTGAGCCCCGTGCTTTCATACAAAGATCCCGCGCGATACTCCAAGCCTTCGGTGAAAGCATTGGGATCGTGCGGATAGCTGTGGATTACCTGATAGCCATATTCCGGCGTCTGCGCGGCAACGCTGAGAGCCGCGGCGAGGAAGCCGCATGCGATTCGAAATTTAATCATGAAGCAGAACCTTCAACACTCCTGGCTTGGCGGCTTCCTGGAAGGCCTGCGCGGCCTTCTTCAACGGAAGCACCTCCGATATCATCGCATCCACGCGGACCTTGCGCCGGGCGAGCAGCCGCAGCGCAGGCTCGAAGCGGCCGCAGCGCGAGCCGACCAGCGTGATTTCGTTGACGATCACCGGCGCCGAATCGATGGATACCAGTCCGTGAACAGTCGATTTCATGATCACGGTTCCGCGCGGCTGGGTCATCTGGACGGCTTGGCGCAGGCCCTCGGCCGACCCGGTCGCTTCGACCACGAATTCATACTTGGCCACTGGCAGCTTCTTGGCGATTTCGGTACTGACGCCCGCCTGTTCGGCGATCCTCAGCTTATCTTTGTGACGGCCATACTGATGAACTTGGGTACCATGCGCCTGCAATACCTGGCTGGCCAGCAGTCCCAGCTTTCCGTCGCCGAGCACCGCTACCGGCGTGCCGCGCGGGATGCGCACCTGGTCCAATATTTCGCAGGCGGCGGCCAGCGGTTCGATGAACACGGCTTCCTCGGTCGGAATCTCGCGCGGCACTCGCCGCAGATTTCGCTCGGGTAGCGTCAGGAATTCACGAAACGCGCCGGGCTGCTTCACGATTCCGAGCACGGTCCGCGTAGGGCAATGCCGTCCCAGTCCGCGCGCGCACCACTCGCATTTGCCGCAGGCCAGATTGATTTCGCCTACCACGCGCTGGCCCACCCAGCTTCGATCGTCGGCCTCCACAACTTCGCCCACAAACTCGTGCCCGGGCGTCCCGCGAAAGCCGTAATAGCCGCGCTGCAGCTCGATATCGGTGTTGCAGATTCCGCCATACAGCAGACGGATCAAAGCGAACCCTTCCGGGCGCCGCGGCCGCGCCTGTTTGCGCACCAGAACCTTGCCATTCTCAAGACAAACCGAGACCATATTGGGGATACTTTAATCATGCTAGCTGAGTTGGCGTGTTTCGAGCAGCACTGCCGCGCGCGTTTTCCGATTGACGAAGCCATCTACAATTGTCCCGATTGTGGAGGCTTGCTCGAAGTGGTTTTCGCCGCGGGGTCCGTGGAGACAACGCTGTGGAAGAAGCTGTGGCGCACCCGGCGCACTTCCAACGAGCCGCTGGAGCAGAGCGGCGTGTGGCGCTATCGCGAACTGCTGCCGTTCGATGGCCATCATCATCAAGTAGTTTCCTTGCGCGAGGGCAACACGCCCTTGTTGGACGCGCCGCGTGCCGCGCGCTACGGCGGATTGGATCACCTCACTTTCAAGCATCAGGGCTTCAACCCCACCGGATCGTTCAAAGACAACGGCATGACGTGCGGCGTGACGCAGGCCATTCGTCTGGACCGTCCGCGCGTCGCCTGCGTCTCCACCGGCAACACGTCCGCATCCATGGCTGCCTATGCGAGCGCCGCAGGGCTGGATTCGATTGTCTTCATCCCGCACGGCAACATTTCGTACGGCAAGCTGGCGCAGGCCTTGGAATACGGCGCGCGCACTTTTCAAGTAGAGGCCAACTTCGATCAGATCCTGGCGCTGGTACGCGTGCTGGCCGACCGGCTCGGCATTTACCTGCTCAATTCCATCAATCCGTTTCGCATCGAAGGCCAGAAATCGATTATCTTCGAAATGCTGGACCAGCGCGATTGGAATCCCCCGGATTGGATTGTCCTGCCCGGGGGAAATCTGGGAAACACGTCGGCGTTCGGAAAAGCGCTGCGCGAATTATGCCAGTTCGGCTTCATCCGCAAGCTCCCGCGACTGGCCGTTATCCAGGCGGAAGGCGCCGCTCCGTTTTATGAATTCATGAAGACGAAAGGCGAATTCCGAAGCGTTCCCGAGCCACGCACATTGGCTACCGCGATCCGCATCGGCGATCCGGTTTCCTGGCCCAAAGCGCTGCACGAGGTGACGGTCACGAATGGCACGGTGGAGAAGGTGAGCGAGCAGGAAATCGCCGACGCCAAGGCAGTGATCGGACAGTGCGGCATCGGCTGCGAACCGGCATCGGCCGCCACGCTGGCGGGAATTCGAAAGCTTACTGAAGCGGGGACGATCCGGGCGGACGAAGACGTGATCGCGGTTCTGACGGGAAATGTTCTGAAGGATCCGGATTACATCTATCGATATCACACGGGCGAACTAGAAGATCCGGATGGCAGGAAGATCGACGCAAAACTAGGCAATCGTCCAGTGGTAGTGCCGAACGACGCGGACGCTATCGCGAAAATGCTGGAAGGATAAATCCGCTGCTAGCGGCCTGGCCGGCCACCGCGGCGCTCGCGTCCGCCGCCGCCGGGTCCGCGTCCGCCACCGCCGCCCTCGCGAGGAACCATGGGACGGGCTTCGTTGACCACCAGCGCGCGGCCCATCAGGTCGCGGCCGTTGCAGGCTTCCACCGCCCGGTTGGCAGCGGCATCGTCGTTAATTTCCACAAAGCCGAACCCGCGAGCTTCACCGGTAAAACGATCACGCATTACGTTCACGCTATCGACGGCGACGCCCGCTTGCGAGAAGAAATCCGTTAAGTCGGCTTCAGTAGCCGCATAGGGTAGATTCCCCACAAATAGCTTCATTGACAAGACTCCTTAGCATCATCTGTTGAGAGGCATCTGAAGAGGCAGGTTCGCGACCGCGGACTCGAAACACCAGCAGGGCCGAAGCCGGGAGGAAGGGCTGACTCCCAAAACACCCTTATAGTGTCCCAAAAGTCAAGCGGCAGTGTCAAAAGCAAATGGCCCGAAATGGTCCCTACCGGGGTGTGATCAGGCCGCCGAGTTTGTCCTGCTCGGAACGCGAGGTTCGGGGAAATCGCGTGGAAAATGCCTCCAGATATTTCAATCCCGTTCCGGTGTTGTAAATAACGATGCGATCGTCCGGCTTCAGAAATCCGTTGGAGAGCAGCTTTTTCAGGGCCGCTACGCATGACCCTCCTTCGGGTGCGGGGAAAATGCCGGTGGCGGTTGCGAGTTCGATACTGGCATCGAGCAATTCTTCGTCATTCACGGCGATGGCGGTTCCACCGCTGGCGCGGACGGCTGCCAGAGAAAGCGCATCGCCCAGCGGTTTCGGCACGCGCAAGCCGGCGGCGACGGTGTGCGCATTTTCCCAGAACGTGCTCTTCGCTTCGCCGCTCTCGAAGGCGCGCACCACCGGCTGGCAACCGGCGGCCTGCACGGCGATCATCTTCGGGCGTTGTCCGGAGACCCAGCCCAGCGCTTCCAATTCGTCGAACGCCTTCCACATGCCGATGAGCCCGACTCCGCCGCCGGTGGGGTAGAAGATGGCAGCGGGCAGCTTCCAGCCGAACTGCTCGGCTACTTCGTACCCCATGGTCTTCTTGCCTTCGATGCGATACGGCTCCTTGAGCGTGCTGATATCGAACCAGCCCTCGGCATCTTTGCGCTCGGCGATGATGCGCGCGCAGTCGCTGATCAGGCCGTCGACCAACGTGACGTGCGCTCCGTAGGCGCGGCATTCGGTGTAGTTGGATTGCGGAACATCGCGGGGCATGAAGACGTGCGCTTCGATGCCGGCCGCGGCGGCATAGGCTGAGAGCGCGCTTCCGGCATTGCCCGCCGACGCGATGGCCACCTTGCGCAGCCCGAGTTCGACGCACATCGAGATAGCGCAGGAGAGGCCGCGCGCTTTGAAGGAGCCGGTGGGATTGATGCCTTCGTCCTTCACCCAAAGATCGTTTGCTCCGATGCGCTCGCCCAGGCGCGAGGCCTTCAGCATAGGCGTCATGCCTTCCCCGAGCGAGACAATGTGCCTGGCATCGCGGACGGGAAGCAACGGCGCGTAGCGCCACATCGATGAAGGCGTGCTAGCCAGCGATTCGCGCTTCCACGTGGCACGCGCTTTTTCGAGATCGTAGCGGACCAGCAGCGGTCCGCCGCATTCGCAGAGCGTATGGATCTTGTCAGCGTCGCGCTGCTGGCCGCATACGCTGCATTCCAAATGAGACACCGGTGGCATGACGGAAGTTCGATGATAGCAGTAGAGAAATGAAAAAGAGGCGAAGCCCGATGCGGGCGGTGGTGGTTGGTGTGGTGTCGCTCGTGGCCGGGCTGTATGTTTTGTGCGGCGCCGGGATCGTGCTGCTGCGTTGGATCAATCCCTGGACCACCGCCGTTCAAATGGAGCGCCGAATCGAGGCGCTTCGCGAACATCGTCCTTATAAGAAACGCTATGAATTCGTACCGCTTGCACGCATTTCGCTCAACTTGCAGCATGCCGTGGTGGCGGCGGAAGACGGGCGATTCCGCCAGCATCACGGGTTCGACTGGGTGGAGATGCAAAAGGTGCTGCAAGACGATATGAAGCATCATCGCTTGGGGCGCGGCGGTTCCACCATCACGCAACAATTGGTCAAGAATCTGTTTTTAACAACGGAGCGGTCCCTCGTTCGCAAAGGCGTGGAGTCTTCGTTGGTTCCTCTCACCGAAGCATTTCTGACCAAAGACCGGATTCTGGAGCTGTATCTCAACGTGATCGAGTGGGGGCCGGGAATCTACGGGGCTGAGGCTGCTTCCGAGCATTATTACCATGGGCATGCATCGGATCTGACGCGCGAGCAAGCGGCGCGATTGGCTGCCATCATTCCCGGCGCCGCTGAAGCGGAAACCGGCGCAGATGAACGAATATAGCGCCATCATCCTGGAGCGGATGGAGCAGACCGGATGGTAGTTCAGCGCGGATAGCGGCCGAGCAGCGGTGGATGAGCATCCGGTTCGAGCAGCCACGCGGTGCGGTCCGGATAGTAGTTGCAGCAGCTTTTGATTTTCTTCCGGGCCGAGATCGCGAGCCCACACGATGCGGGCATGGTCGATGTCGGCGGCGTTGTGAACCCATTCCTGGAACAGGTGCTGTGGGCCATAGCGCACAAAAACCAATTGTTGGCCGGGCTGCGCGTTGAGCTGGCGGTTGATGGCGATGCGGCCCTCCGGATCGCCATGATTGATGGCGTCCCAGGTTTCATAGGGCGTCATCGCAGTGTAGAGTGCTTCATCGCGGGAAGCGTGCAGCCCGTACCAGAAGAGAAAGTGCGCGGCGCAGAGAAATAGCAAAATGCGAGCGCCCTGCTCACTCCAACCACTGAGGCGCTCCAAGCCAGCCACGCTGATCAACACGAACAAACAAGTCAATGCCGCAATGTAGTGGGTGTAGAAATAGGGATAGAACGTTGTTCCCAGACTGAATAGGAAGATGGTCAGGAGCACCCACGCGAATCGATATTCGCGCAGACGCAGGAGAAACGCGGGCAGCACCAGATATAACGGCGCGAGAAAGAAAAATCGATAGAAGCGGATTCGGCTGGCCCAGCGCTGCCAGTAACTGGCGAAAGTATCGGTGCCGGGGCCGTGAACTTCGGACTGCACGTCGTAATCGAGTTGTTGCTCGCGCGTCAGCGGGCGATGCGGCGTGGGGATCGGTTGTACGGTGAATGTGGTCGGAACGCCGTACTCATATTGGCTCAACCGGTAAGGCGCAATCGTCCAAGGCAGCAGAAGCAGACCGAGAGCCGGAGCGCCAATCAGCGCTGCAACGGTAGCCGGCCGCAGCATAGCCTTCGCGCTCGGCAAGAAAAACAGGAACGCGCCAAGGGTCAGGAAAATCGCTTCATAGGGACGAGTGAGGAATTGCAGAACGATCCCCAGGGCCAATAAAATCGCATAGCGCGCGCTCCCGCTGGTACGCAGCCGGGGCAGCGATCCAAACACCAGGCAGCCCGCGCACGCCGAAACAGCGCCGCCCCAATAGCTGTTCATCCATTGACTGAGCGGTCCGAACTCGATGACCGCGAGCAAGTCCGCCAACGAGCGCCCATCCGGGCGAGACCCACGCGCGCAGCATCCAATAGCACAGCGCGCAGAGTGCGCCGATGCTGAGCGCCACGCCGGCCCAGGGATGGCCGAAGATGGTCCAGCCGATGGCGAGGATCAAGCCTTGGCCCGGCGGAAAAATCGACTGGTAAGCGGGTTGTTGCAGCACGAAGAACGTTTCGAAGAACTGGTGCAGAGGATGCACGGGATTCGCGAGCCGAAAATGCCGTAACGTATCGGCGCTGAGGAGATAGCTGAAGTCGTCCGAAACGTTTGGCGTGGGAATTGGATATTGCGGCAGCAGCGCGAGGCGCAGCGCGATGGGGAGCAGCGCCAGCAGCAGCATGCACCAGCCGGTTTTCTGGGCCAGCCGCCGGCCGTACGGCTCAATCCAGGGGCGCCACGCCAGCGCGAGTCCAACGAACACCAGAGTCAGGAATAATTCGATGAAATCGCTGGCCGCGAAGCCGAGTAGATGAGAGAGATCCATCGCCTAGTGAACCTGCTCGAACTGCAACGGCGGCGGTGATTTGGCCGGCGGTGTAACGGTTGGCGCTGGCGCTGCCTTGGGTTGCTCCGGTTCGGGCTGGTAATGGCTCAGCTTGGGCGGCATGGCATCCGGCTCCAGCAGCCACGCGGTCCGATCCGGATAATAGCGCAGAAGCTTTTGATCTTCGGCCGAGCCAAGGTCGCGCGCCCACACAACGCGCGCACTGATCGATATCGGCGGCGTTGTACACCCATTCGTTCTGGAAAATGTGCTGCGGCCAATAGCGCACGAACACGAGTTGCTTTCCTGGCAACTGCGCGAGTTCTCGATTCACGCTGGCGCGGCGGTCTGGGGCGGGATGATCGAAGAAGCTGCGCCCATACCAGAAGCAAAAATGCGCAAAGCAAAGGAAGACGATCAATTGGGCGGCTTCGTATGGCATCCGCCGCAATCCGATAACGCTCACCAGCACGAACAAGCACGTCAGCGCGCCCAGATAGTGGACTTCAAAGAATGGATAAAAGTTGACGCCCAGCGCAAAAAGCAAAAGCGTCAGCGCAACCCACAAAAATCGAATGTCTCGCAGCTTCGCAAAGAAGAACGGAAGCGCAACATACAGCGGCGCGAGAAAAAAGAACCGGTAGAATCGCACGCGATATTCCAGGCGCTGCAAATACGTCCGGATGGTCTCCGGCCCGCTCGCGCGAAACGACGTTTGCATCTTATATTGAAGCTGCTGCTCGCGCGTGAGCTCCAGATGCGGTTGCGGATTGGCCTGCCAGGTGAACGCCGCCGGAACGCCGTATTGATAGCGGCTCAGCGTGTAAGGAAGCGTGGTCCAATTCCCGGTCACCCGTTTGTTCTGCAGCAGCGACAGTCCGGCGGCTGGAAGCAACACCAGGGCTGCGGCGATCGCCGGTTTCGCCGAGCGATCGCCAGCTCCGGCAACAAAAACACCAGCACGCTCGCGATCAGGAAGATGGTCTCGTACGGTCTGGTCAGCCAATGCAGGCCGATCCCTAATCCCAGCAGCGCGCCCATGCGCATACCGGCTCCATTGCGCAGTCTCGGGACCGCACCAAAGACCAGACATCCCGCCGCCGCCGCGCATGAGCCGCCCCAGTAGCTGTTCATCCATGGATTGAGCGGACCGAATTCGATCACCGCCAGCACGCCGCCTAACAGCGCCCAGCCAGGCGTGGTCCAGCCTCGCAACATCCAATAACAGAGCGAGCACATTGCCGCGGTAGATAGAAGCACGCCCGCCCAGGGCAAGCCGAAGATCGCGCGGCCGATGGCTAACGTGATGCCTTGGCCGATCGGATAAATGGAAGCGTACGCGGGTGTTTGCAATACAAAAAACGTTTCGAAGAACTGGTGCAACGGATGCGGCGGATTGGCGAGCCGAAAATGCAGCAGCGTGTCGGCGACCAGGAGGTGCCCGAATTCGTCGTAGACATCGGGCGAAGGCACCGGGTGATGCGGAAGAATCGCGAGCCGCAGCGCGACCGGAAGCAGCGCCAGCAGCAACATGCACCAGCCAGTTCTTGGCGCCAGTTTGCGCGCGAAGGGCTCCATCCAGGGACGCGAAACCAGCGCCAGCACAAACAGCAGCGCGGCTAGCGCGAGTTCGATAAAATCGCTGGCGCCAAAGCCAATCAGATTCTGGGGCGGCACGAAGGTCCATTCTCGCAGAGGCCGGAGTGGCTGATACGATAGCTAGTTCATGACCATTGTTCCGGACAGCCCGGAGGAACTTGCGCGGTGTCTGGCGCAGGCGGGCTCACCAAACCAGCCAATCACGCTGCTGGGACATTGCACTAAGGGACGCATGGGCGGCCCTATTGCACCGTCCGACGTTACCATCTCCACCGCCGCGCTGAAAAAAGTTCTGGAATACGAACCGCGCGACCTTACCGTCAGCGTCGGCGCCGGCATCTCGTATTGCGAATTGAGCCAGATTTTGGCGGAACATCGGCAGATGATTCCGCTCGACGCGCCGTTTGCCGAGCGCGCCACCATGGGTGGAATTGTGGCGGCAAACACCAGCGGACCACGGCGGAGATTGTACGGCAGCGCGCGCGACATGGTGATCGGCATGACCTTTGCGACGCTCGAAGGCAAGCTGATCAAGACCGGCGGAATGGTGGTGAAAAACGTCGCTGGCCTGGACATGGGCAAGCTAATGATCGGCTCGTTCGGGACGCTGGCGGCGATCGCGACGCTGAATTTTCGCGTGTACCCGATGCCGTCCGGCACGCGCACGTTCGTTCAGGAGTTTGACAAAGCCGCGGACGTCATGGCGGCGCGGGATGCTGTACTGAAGAGCAGGCTGCAGCCGGCGGCGATCGACATTGTGAAGGCGGATGGAAGCTATCAACTGGCGATCCAGGCGGGCGGAAGTCCGGCCGTTCTGGACCGGTACTCGCGCGAGCTGTTCCGCATGCGAGTGCTGGAAGGCGCCGAAGAGGAGGCGCTGTGGCAGGGCATTCGCGAAATGACTCCGCAATTCCTGCGCACGCACGATCAGGGCGCGGTGCTGCGTGTCTCGTCTGTGCTTTCCGATGTAGGCCCCGTGCTGGAAGCGATGCCTGCTCAGGCGTTGGCTCGCGCCGGCTCAGGCGTTTGTTATGGCTATTTCGAGCAGGCGGTGGACTTGCGATTTCCGCCGGTGGGAACCAGCGTGGTGGAGTTCGCCCCGCCCGAGTTCCGCGAGAAACATGATCTCTGGCCTCAGCCCGGAAACGATTTTGCGATGATGAAGAAGATCAAGGAAATGTTCGATCCGCAAGGCCTGTTGAATCGCGGCAGATTGTTTGGCCGCATCTGATGTCATTGCAAACAGAAAGCGATTTCGATAAGCCGCAACAATCCGATCTCGACCGATGCGTGCACTGCGGCTTGTGTCTGAACGCTTGCCCCACCTATCGCGAGCTGCATGTGGAAATGGATTCGCCGCGCGGGCGGATCTATCAGATGGTGCAAGTGTCGAATGGCGCCCCCATCAGCCCGTCCTACATGGAGCACATCGAGTTGTGCCTGGCGTGCCGCGGATGTGAGACGGCGTGTCCCTCCGGTGTGCAGTACGGACGATTGGTGGAAGCGGCGCGCGCCGAAATCGAAACCAAAGTTCGCCGGCCATGGCGCGAGCGCCTGCTTCGCTGGCTGGTTTTTCGCAGACTGCTTCCATCGCGGCGAAATCTTGAAATCGCCGGTGCGCTGATGTACTTGTATCAGGCCAGCGGTCTGAAGCGGCTGGTGAGCCTGCCCGGTTTTCTTCCCGTTCGGCTGCATGAGGTGGAGGCTTTGGCGCCGGAGATCGAGACGCCGTTCTTTTTCGCATATTACGGCAAAACGCTGCCGGCCGAAGGCTCGCGGCGCTATCGCGTGGCATTTCTCGGCGGCTGCATCGCGAACATCAGTTTCGCGCGCCTGAATGAAGCCACCGTGCGTGTGTTGCAGAAGAACGGCTGCGACGTAACCGTTCCAGCCGAACAGGGCTGTTGCGGCGCTTTGCACGTTCACGCCGGCATTCGGGACGAAGCGCGCCGGCTGGCTCGCCGCAACATCGATGCGCTGCTCAAGATCGACGCCCTGCTGGACGGCGGCTTCGACGCCATCATCACCAACGCGGGCGGCTGCGGATCCACGCTGAAGGAATATGGGGAGCTACTGGAGCACGACCCGGAGTACGCGGAGAAAGCGCGGCGCTTTTCCAGTCTGGTGAAGGATGTGAATGAGTTTCTAGCTTCCATCGAGCTGAATCCGCCCATGCACGTGCTTCCGCTCACCGTCACTTATCAGGATTCCTGCCACCTGGCGCATGGCCAGAAGATTCGCTCCGCGCCGCGGAAACTGCTGGCGTCCATTCCCGGGCTGGAGCTTCGGGAGATGCAGCTCTCCGATCTGTGCTGCGGCAGCGCGGGAATTTACAACGTGGTGCACACCGGAATGGCGATGTCGCTGCTCGAGAAAAAAATGGCCAGCGTGAATGCCACCGGCGCGCCGGTGATTGCGGCCTCGAATCCGGGATGCATGTTGCAACTGAGAGCCGGGGTGCAAAAGTTCGGCCAAGGCCAGCGCGTAGCGCACGTGGTGGAGATTCTGGACGAAGCCTATCGGCTGAGTGACGGCTGACGTATCCCTCTTTTCATCCCTTCGTTGGACGGTGTGCGTCAGCAGTTTTCTTCTTCCTTGTACCGGGCTGAATTGTCCATCCGAATTCCTTTGCCAGCCTTCGGACGTACGCCTTCTCATATTTCCGGGAATCGGATGGAGCTTTCTGGAGCACCTTGTATTTGTCCGATTTCGGGCTCTCTATGATCCTGATCCGAACGCCGTCATTCATTCGCAAGGATCAATGCTGCCAGCGAACCGTTTCCAGAATCCTCCGAAAGTCCTGATGCGTGAGCGCATTTTATTGCGCTGTGTTTTGTGCCGCGCTGACGGCCGCGCCAATCACGCCATTGACATCGCTTGAGGGAACCACCTCAAAGACGTAGCTCTGCAGCGGGCTCATCTTCACCATTTCGTGCAGGTATTGATGGAGCAGATTCAGATCCAGGTGCTTGGAGTTGAACCCGGAGATGAAGAATTTGCCGGGGCCGGCCAGGTGAATGGAATTGGCCGTGGCGGCCGCCAGCGCGCGATGCCATAGCTTGACGAACTCCACACAGCGCTGGTCGCGCTTCTGCGCGTGCTCGAACACCTCTTCCGGCTCCATGTCCAGAAAGCGCAGACGCATGGCGCGCTGGCCCATGATGCCTTCCAAATGGCCGACGCCGCCGCATCCGCAATAGCGCTCGCGCGGATCGAGCGACACCACCACGTGGCCGCCCTCCCAAACGCCTTCGCGCCGCGGATAAACTCCAAAACCGATGCCGTTGCCGAGCGTCCAGACGCGAATGAAGCGGTCCAGATTTCCGTGGACGGCCGCCAGCCCGGCGGCCAGGACGTCGGCGTCGTTGTAGATGTAAACCGGCGCGGTGATGCCGCATTTCCGCAGCGCCTCTCGAAGCAGATCCTGCATGTGGGCGCCCTTGAGCTGGCGCAGATTGGGCGACTCCTCGATGAAGCCGCAGTTGATGATGCCCGGCATGCCCACGCCGATGGCGTCCACGGGTTGTCCGGCCGCCACCGCCTGAATCTCCTCGGCGAAACGCTGTGCAATTCCTTCGGGGGGCAGGCTGAGCAACGGTTCGTCTTCCGGACCCTGCTCGTAGATCCGCAGCTTTCCCACCAGTTGGTGCCCTTCCACCAATCCAGTGGCGATATCTTCGGCGGTGGTGATTCCAATTGTCCGACCCATGTTTTCTTGAAGCGCTGTCTTGCGCTACCTCCCGTTCACCACTTCGCCAGCTTGTTCAGTCCGTTGAATGCCGCGGCCTTGTAGCACTCGGCCAAGGTCGGGTAATTGAAAACGGTATCGACGAAATATTCCACCGTGCCGCCCAGAATCATAACCGCCTGGCCGATGTGAAGCAACTCCGATGCTCCCTCGCCGATGATATGTACGCCCAGCACTTGCTTGGTCTCGCGATGAAAGCATATCTTAAGACGGCCGGTGGTGTCGCCCCGGATCTGGCCGCGCGCGATTTCGCGATAATAAGCGACGCCCACTTCATAAGGAACGTCCTCGTCGGTGAGCTGCTCCTCGGTCTTGCCGATGAACGAAATCTCCGGGATGGTATAAATGCCGTACGGATAACTGGCGGGGTTGGAGATCAGCTTCTTGCCGAAGGCCCCGGCCGCGGCGATGCGCCCTTGCTCCATCGAGACCGATGCCAGGCTGGGAAATCCGATGACGTCGCCCACCGCGAAGATGTGCGGCTGCGCGGTGCGATATTCGCAATCTACCTTGATGCGGCCGCGCGGGTCCGCTACCACGCCCGCCGCTTCCAGGTTCAGTTCGTCGATGTTCCCTTGCCGGCCCACCGCGAACAGCAAGGCATCGCCCGACAGTTTCTTCTGGCTCTCCAGCTTCGCCACCACGGTGCCTTCCGCGGTCTCCTCCACGCTGTCCACTTCCTCGTTCAATCGCAGCGTGACGCGATGATCGCGCAGGTTATAGGAGAGCGCCTCCACCATTTCAGAATCGGCGAACTCCAGCAGACGGGGCCGCTTTTCCACCAGGATCACGCGCACGCCCAGCGCCGCGAACATGCAGGTGTATTCCACGCCGATCACGCCGCCGCCCACCACGATCATCGACTTTGGGATCTCCGGCATATCCAGCACCTGGTCGCTATCGATGATGTTGCGGCCGTTGATGGGAACTTTCGGCGAGAAGGCCGGCTTGGTGCCGGTGGCGATGACGATATGTTCGGCGCTGAAGGTCTGTTCCTGCTTCGAATTGGTCACGCGCACGGTGTGCGGATCGATGAAGCCGGCAATCCCGCTGATCAGCTCGACATTGTTGCGCGACAACTGGGCCTGGATGACGTCCACTTCGGTCTTGATCACATGCTGGACGCGAAACGCCAGGTCGGCCATGGTGATCTTATCTTTGACGCGATAGTTCACGCCATAGATGTTCTGGTAGTAATAGCCGGAGAGGTGGAGCACGGCTTCGCGGAAAGTCTTGCTCGGAATTGTGCCTGTATTGACACACACTCCGCCCACCACTTCACGGCGCTCCACCAGCGCCACCCGCTTGCCCATCTTCGAGCCCTGGATGGCCGCGCGCTGCCCCGCCGGCCCGGAGCCGATAACAATCAGATCGTAGGTCTGCACCGTGAAACCAATTTAACGCACGAGGGCTCTCAGCCGCACCACGGCGTAATCACGATCCAATGTCAATCGTGTCAAAACGGGATATAGCCCGGAAAGTTTTACACGCATTTGGTGGGTACAGGAGGCCCATCGTGGGTCTAATAGTCCGTAAGTACTATTAGTTTGCTTTTGGCGCTAGACGTGCTATCGTAGCCGAAGAAGGAGAACGCCTCATGTCACTTCGCAATACACACGCCGTTGTGGGAGCTTTTACTGTTTTATCGGTGTTCAGCGTAGGGTGCGCTACAAAGAAGCATGTCCGGGAAGCGATTGCGCCTGTGCAAAACCAGGTCAACCAGACCCAGGCCCAAGTGGGCACTCTGCAAAAACAGACTGATGAGCAGAAACAGGCCATTGGCGATCTGGATCGGCAAGTAGCGACGGCCGATGAGAAGGCCACCGACGCCGGCAAGAAGGCCGCCGAAGCAGCCGCCAGCGCCGCGCAGGCCAATAGCGCCGCCGCCGCCGCCGCACAGCAGGCTCAAGCCGCGAACACTCTGGCTCAGCAGACGGGGACCAAGCTGGATACCACTATCCAGAATCTGAACAATTTCAAACTGATCAGCACTTCGCCTATCTACTTCCGCGTGGGTAGAAGCAATCTGAGCAAAGACGAGCAAGCGAAGCTCGACGATGCCGTTCAGAAGCTTCAGGGCATGAAGGATTATGTGGTGGAAGTGGAAGGATTTGCTGATCGAACCGGGAACGTGGCTTATAACCGCGATCTGAGCCGCAAACGCGCGGACAGCGTGGTGCACTACCTGGCGGTGGAACACAATATTCCGCTGCGCGCGATCCGTGAACTGGGCGCCGGCAGCGATTTCCCGGACGCCAACAACAAGACTCGTGAGGATCGCAAGGAAAACCGCCGCGTGGATGTGAAGATCTACCAACTGGATGTCAGCGGCCAAGCGCAGGCTGCCCTCACTACCACCACGCCGGCCACATCAGCGGGCCAGTAACTTCGAATCGAATTTTAACCCCAGGCAAGACAGCGCGGCGGTATGTTCCGCCGCGTTTTTAATTCCGGGCCGCCCTCACGGGGAATATACTCTAGAGAAGCAGAACGTGCCCGTGATTGCTGGCCGGTTACCTCTTTGCGTGTGGGCCATCGTCCTGTCGGCGGCTCTCTGGACGAGCGGCGCTTTCCCCCAGCCATCGGGAAGTGGGACTATTTCGGGAACCGTGGTTGACGCATCGAACGGCGAACCCGTTCGGAAAGCCGTCGTCACGCTGACTTGGCAGGGAACGCCGCGCGCCTGGGCGACTAGCCGCACCGACAGCTCAGGTCAATTCAAATTCGAAGGCCTGCCGCCGGGCAAATACGATCTGCGCGCTACCAAGGCAGAAGTCGGGACGGCGATCTATGGCGCCTCCAGTGTCAGAGAACTGGGCGAGCTTCTTTCGCTCGAAGACGGCGAGATCCGCCAAGGGGTCAAACTCCGCTTTCTGCATTCGGCCAGCATATCGGGGCGCGTTGTCGACTCGCATGGTGATCCGGCGACATACATTGCGGTGACGCTGCTCAAGCCGGGCCGCGACCTCGGGGAGCGTACCCTGGTGCGTTATCGCGCCGCGAACAGCAACGACCGGGGCGAGTACCGGCTGGACGACGTTGTGCCCGGGCAGTATTACCTGCATGCGGATCCGAGCCTGGGGTTCGCCAGCGCGGATCATTTCGTACCTCAGTTCCTGGGCGGGGCGCGCGACTCCAAGGACGCCAGAATTCTCACCATCCGGGGCGGCGAAAATATCGAGGGTATTGATTTTCACATGACCTCGGAGCCCGACATCCACATCCACGGACGCGTGACTGGAGTGCCGGAGAAGTTGCAGCGCGCGCCCGGTATCGAGATCATGATTTCGCCAGCCGACGAGTATGTGGAGAATCTTTGGGGCCTCCCCGTAATAGCGAAGGCTCCCGGCTACGCGTTCAGTTACGATATGCCGCCGCGCCGCTATCACCTGGAAGCCAGCGTCGAACTGGAAGCGAAAAAGTGGAGTGCATCGCAATTCGTCGATCCCACCCAAACTTCCAACGAGGTTATTCTTGCTCTCTCGCCTCCATTGGATCTGAAAGGCAAGCTCCGGATCGAAGGCGCGGGCGGACCTCCGCCCAGCAGTCTTTCCATCCGTCTCACGCATCGCGGCTTTAACTGCTGCGTCTCTGCGCAGGTGGCATCCGACGGGACGTTCACGCTCCAGCAGGTTCCCGCGGGCTACTGGACGATGAATGTGAATCCGTTGCTGGACGGCGCATTCCTCAGAGTGGCGCAATTCGGCGATCAGGATATTCGTTTCGCGCGCATGGACGTTAAGTCCGGTTCGGAAGACGGCATAAAGATCGTCATCAGCATGAACAGCGCGCAAATCCACGGAGAGGTGGATGCCGGCGGAGGCAATTCAAAACGCGCCGGGATTTTGCTCGCGCCGGCCGGCCAGTACAGCACGGTCACGCGCTTCTTCTATGACGCCGTGGCCGATGATAGCGGCAAATTCGAACTGAAAGGCATCGCGCCTGGTAAGTACAAGATCTTTGCACTGGAGAAACTGACGGCCGCGGAATTCAAAACGCCGGAGGCAGCCGCCCAGTTGGATCCGCTTGGCGAGGAAATTGAACTGGCCGAAGGCGCGCGGCTGGAGCTGCATCCGAAACTCATCCCAGTGGAGCGAGCCCGCGAGGCGCTGCCGTGAGAGCCGTGCTTCCATTCCTCTTGGTTCTTCTTACAGTTGGGGCGGCCGCGCAAGAACGAAACGGCAGCATTATAGGAGTGGTCTCGGACTCAGTGTCGCACCAGCCTCTGCGCAAGGTCATGGTCACGCTTGCATTGGGGACTCAGCTGCTCGAGCCTCAGTTCATCACCGGCGACGACGGCGCATTCGCGTTCCACGACCTCAAGCCCGGCCAATACCATCTCGCGGCGGAACGGCGCGATTATCCCATGTGGAAAGCGATCACCGTCAGCCCCTCCGAAGATCCCGATCCGGTAACCATCGAACTGGTGCCGGGGGCCACGGTTGCGGGGCGAATCCTGGACGAAGACGGCGACCCTCTGCGCGGATGCTGGGCGCAGGCACGGCCCGTAGAACATCCGGAACAAATCGCTTCCGGGCAAGGTGCGCGCAGCGTCTCCGAACCGAGCGAATACCGTCTGTTCGGGCTTCTGCCCGGAAAGTATATAGTGTCGGCGCAGTGCGTGGTTCCAGCTTTCCAACCTCGGCCTTTTTCCGCCGGGCCGGATCCGCCGCCGTCGCTCGCTTATCCACTTCAGTTTTATCCGGCTGCTCCCGACGCCGCCTCCGCCCAGCCGGTGGAACTTGCGGCGGGGAGTGAAACGACCGGGATCGACTTTCGGATGCATCCCGCCCATGTCACCCAGGTCCGAGCAGTCATCGCCCCGTCGAGCGCCAATTGGCATGGCAGGGACTTGTTCGGCGGGCTGGTTCGATCAGGCGATTCATCAGGCAACCAACTCGGAAGGATGACACCCGACTCTTCCGGCGCCCTTGAGTTCGCACAGGTATTTCCCGGGTCTTACGTGCTGCTGGCCGCCACCCTCGGCGCTGGGAATCGCATTGGCGGCAGTCAACGCATCGAGGTGAGGGATAAGCCTGTCAGTACCGCGCTCGAATTGAAGCAGGCCATCGATATCCACGGAACCGTAGAACTGGAGAACACTCCGAACAGCGCCAAAGTTCACCTCACGCAGATTCGCATTCAGTTGGTCTCGGATTATTCGCAATTCATTCCGGTCGTCGAGGCTGCCGTGAATCAGGATGGGAACTTCACCCTGAACTCTCTGGCTCCAGTCCCGTGGCGTGTCGATGTTTATGGCGCTGGCGTTTTCATAAAATCGGTTTGGCTCGGGGCCAAGGCGACCAAGGGACGTACGCTCGATCTTTCTTCCGGAGCGCCAGACGCACTGAAAATCGTACTCAGCGCAAACACCGCAACCATTCATGGAACGGCATCACCGGGAATAACTGTCGCGTACCGCAATGTGGACGACCCGTTCCTATCGGGACGGTCTCGACCCGCGGATCAGAGCGGACAGTTCAAAATTGAGGGGCTGACGCCTGGAAAGTACCGCCTGGCCGCGGGAGAATTGTCCGACGTTCCCAAGGACGGCGGGACCGAAATCACCATTCAAGAAGGCGAGACGGCGACGGTGGATTTGCCGCAGCGCTAGAAGGTTCTCCGGGCAGGCTATAGCTTTGAGAGAGATCTTGCGGATCGCGATCCGGCGCCGCGACGATCCTGCTCAGCTCCCCGCGATCCAGCCAGAGCACACTGCACGGCTCGCATGAATCCACGTCCACGTTGCCGCCTCCGCCATACAGATGCTGATCCATTTCCTGCTTGCACAGCGGGCAGTGCATAACTCTGGCGGCGTCCAACTCGCGCGCCGCTTGCGAGCTCCTGGACCAATAGCGATACTCGCGCAAAACATCCAGCAGCGGCAAAAACTTCTCCATTTCGAACAGCATCCCGTGACACTGAGTGCAGTACAGCAGGTCGTGGGACTCGATGGAGGCATCTGCCAGAAAGATTTCGCAGACGGGGCAATGGTGCGCCGTGGGTTCCAGCACCAGCACGCCCTCCTCATCGGTGGGAGGCGCGATCTGGCTGCCGCAATAGTCGCAGATCATCAATCCCTGATCGCGAGACAAGCGCATGGGTGCGCCACAGTTTTCGCAGGTCATTTGTTTTTCGGCGTCGCTTTCGAGACTGGTTCCGGGGCCTCAGGCTGCTCGGCGAGTTGACTCGAGCGGTCGATGCCAATGGCCAGGTTTTCGAGATCGTTGTTTTGATCGCGCCATCCGGTGCCATTGCTCAACTCCAGCCCCACCTCGTATCCCCCCTTGGCCGTATTACAGTAGCGCACGGTTCCCCGGCCTCCCACCGCCAGCGTCGGGCAATTGAAGGTAACCAACGTCCGCGCGGGAAGGCTAGTCGGAAGCCATATTCTCGCCCCCGAAACGGAGACATCCAGCAACCGGCCTTGAAACATTCCTTCGTGCCCTTCGTAGTCTTCCCACAGAATTGTCACCACTTTGCTGATGAGGCTGCGCGCATGGCGCCGCCGCTCCCGTTTACTTACGCTTCGTGGCATCCGTTTCCTTGTTCCTATGTGTTTGAGCGACTCATCGTCCAATCCAGGAGTTCTCTGTACGATTAGGCGCTGCGCGGCCGGTCTAAGGTTTGTGCACTACGCGGATTGGGGTCCATACTGACGATACAGAGTAGGTAATGCTCCCCGAAGCGCCTAGTACGGCACATGTCAGCGATCGGCAGGAGGTAGCGCTCACTTGCTACCTGAGTGTCATGCTGGCGATGGCCAGGTCCATGCGTACAGTCTGCTCGCGAGTCGGTCTCATCCATGGTGACCGGCTGACCCGGTTGCCGCGCAGGCTGGGCTTTGAGGCCACGCCCGAGGTGCTGGAGGAGAGCCGTCAGGTCCTGGAGGCGGAGCTGGCCGAGTACACGGAAGCCACTGCTGCGTGGCTGGATGCCGGGTCTCAGTTAGCCAGGGAGATCGTGGAAATCGTTACAGGGCTGGACCGGCACGCTATCGAGAGCGAAAACCTGCATGCCGCGATGATCGAAGACCTGGCGGAGCAAATGGCGGAGTCCGCCGAAGTGGACTCGGCTTCCGACGTGCGAGCCGCGCTGAAGCGCTACTCCATGGGTTTGCGCTCCTACCTGCAGCGCCGGAAACTGGAGAGCCGGTCTTCTTTGAAGGATTTGGAGTGTCGCGCGAACCAACTGGCCGACTGGCTGGCCCGCGCGGACCCGGCGCACAGCACCGATCCAGTGACGGGTTTGCCGAATCGCGCGGAAACCGAGAGGCAACTGGAGGCTTGCTGGTCTGCTGCGAAGTCTGTCTCAGTTCTGGTATTCGAGTGGACAGAGCTGGATGGGGCCATGGCGTCGGGCGCGGCCCTGGCTGTCGCCAAGCAGATTGCGGATCGCCTGGCGGAACTGGTGCGTCCTCGCGATGTCCTGGGCCGCTGGGGCTCAAATCAGTTGGCGGTAATTTTCGAGTGTCCTGGCAAGGAGGCCATGCCGCGAGCCGGCAGCATAGCCGAATGGCTGACGGGCGGCTATTCGGCGGTGATAGATGGCGCCATTGCCACCGTCCACGCTCGCGTGACCGTAACCGTAGTGGAACGCCTCCCCGAGGAAACGGTCGCGGAGCTGGTTCAGAGGATCGAACAGGCCCAGCGCGGCGAACCTGCCGGGGTGGGAACCGCCATTTAGGCGGTTCTCCGGAAGTAACCGCGCGCCAACTCCGGTTTCACTTCCAGAGCTTGTACCCAACAGGTGCGCGCTTCGTCTTTTTGTCCCAAGGACTCGAGCGCGTGTCCAAGATTCAATCTGGCTTCAGCGAAATCCGGACGCGTCTCCAGCGCCAGGCGGTAGAACTTTACAGCGTCCTCCGGATTGTTGAGCTGCTGCGACAGCAGCCCGGTGTTGTAGAGGATTTCAGACGTGGCCACGCCGGCTTCGATCAAGCGGCGGTGGTACTTCAAGCCTTTCTCGCGGTCGTCGCGCTTGAGCGCGGTAGCGGCCAGGCCTTTCAGTGCCTCCACCGAATCCGGATGGCGCGACAACAGCTTACGAAGAACCGCATCGGCCTGTTCGTAATGGCCGGCGTTGGAATGGGCCATACCCAGGTTGATTTCGGCTTCTGGCCAATCCGGCTGCTTCGCCAGGCAAGCTTCAAAGGCGGCGATGCTTCCCGCGTTGTCGCTGTGCTGCAGCCGCAGGTAGCCGAGCCGGAACCATGCGTTCTCGAGAGAAGGAGTTTTCTCCACCAGCTTCGCGTACATGTTTTCCGCTTCGTTCAACTGGCCCTGACGTTCAGCCATCCAGGCCACTTGGAAGCGCAGGTCGTCCCGGTCTGGTGCGATCTGAATGGCGCGCTCAAAGCAGGCGCGCGCTTGGGCGAGTTCTTCCAGTTCCAGGTAGACCACGCCGAGATTCACGTGCGCGTAGATGGCTTCCTCGCGGATCGCGCGCGCTTTTTGGTAGGCTTCAATGGCTTCCGGCAGCCGTCCCAGCCGTTGACAGGCGACGCCCAGATTGAACCAGTCGTTATACACGGCGGGTGCGAGTTCGGTGAGTCGCAAGGCATGCTGCGCGGCGGATTCGAAGTCGTCGCGCGCGAAGGCTGCTACGGTGAGGCCCTCCAGCGCGGCGCGGGCGTCGGGATGAATCACCAGCAAGCGCTCCGCATAGTTGCGGACCATTTCGTAATCCTTGCGCTGCAAGGACAGGCTGATCATATTGACCAGCGAATCCTCCGCCTTGGGATTGCGTTCGAGAATCCGCTGGTAGAGTACTGCTGCTTCTTCGAATTCCCACCCCATTTGCAGCGCCACGGCCTTGCCGAACATCGCCGCTTCGTTGTCCGGAACGCGGGCCAGCGCGGCATCGAAGGCCTCGCGGGCTTCCTGCGGCTCATTGAGATGCAGCAGACAGGCGCCGATCGCCAACTGCATCTCCAGCGCCTTGGCGCCCAATGCCAGCGCCTGCCGGAAAGTTTCCACAGCCTCGGCATAGCGGCCCAGGTTCTGCAGGCAGAGTCCAAGGCTGGAGCGAACGTCGGAATCCTGGGAACGCAGCGAGGCCAGGCGCGCGTAGCTGGCCGCGGCATCCTCGTAACGCTGCAGTTCGAACTGCAGGTGCGCGCGAGCCGCGGTGATCTCCGTCAAGCTGCTTTCATTGGCCCCCGCTTCCGAGCCTTCCAAAGCTTGCAAGGCCCGTTCGCTGTCGCCCTGAATATAATGCGAGACGGCGCGCGCCAGATTGCGCGAGGAAGGGTCTGGCTGCAGGGGGCTGGGGGCGCTCGCAACGCCAATGCTGGCGGCCATGTTTTGCTCTGTCTTGAGTAATTGTTCCATCAATCCACCTCGTCTCCTCGAAGCTGGCGCGAATCACCAGAACGAATCGTACTCGTTCTACCCTGGGATTAGCCCAGTATATGTACTGAAGTTGTTTGATCGACGTTCTAAGGCTTTTTCTTTATAGGTGCCCGCCTTCTTAGACACCAAATTGAGCTCGGACCTTAGCAAGCGGGTACTACCGCTCAAGTGAGCGGGGTTGCGCGAGCGCCGGGCAGGGACGCGGTAAGAGACCAAGCCAAGCGGTTGAGTGCCGAAAAGGACTCGATCTTTGTGGCGGCCTGGACGGGGGGAAGCGCGCCTCCCCAGATTTTGTTGCTGCACGGCGCCACAGCGATGGCTGGGGTTTGCGGTTGAGCTGAGAATGCCGGAAGCACGGTGCCGGATTCCGCTCGAAGACTCCAGGCCATGCTCGAAGTTCCGTGCGCCACGTCGATGGAAGCTACCTGGAGGGTGCCTTCTGAAGCCGTGCTGAAAATCACAAGGCCATTCACGGGCTCGATTTCGAAACTTGCTGACGCCGGCGGCCGGACTGTCAGGGCAGCGGGTTGTACGCGGACCGAGGTCAGGCTAGGAGGAGCGGTTCCCTCGCTGCCCGGAGCAATCGCCTGGATGGCCACTTCGCGCTGGGCGGCTGGCATGGGCGCTACCGGCGTCCAGGAGACTCCGTTCGGCTGCGGCAGCAACGGCGTGATGCGGTGTCCGCGCCGGCTGGGAGGCAACGGCCGAAGCGCGCAGGGGCATCCTCGAATGGCACTGACTCCCACCGGCGCCGGCCCGCCCAAATTCGATGGGTTGCGAGCCGGAATTGAGACCGAGAGGGAGTGCGACCAGGTAACCAGCGACATCGGGCTGGGCAAAGAGGGGTGCAAATGCGCCGCGCTTTCGATCCACTCCTGTTCGGAAACCGAAGACGGAAGATAGCATGCCTCACGCCACAACGCCCGCGTGCTGGACCAGAACTGCATGACGGGTGCGGTTACCGACGCTGGCTTGGACAGAAGCAGGGTGGGGGGAGGGCTGGGAACGGCGGGCGCGGTGGCAACTGACGAGGGCAGGCTGGTAGCGCTGGCCCATCCGAGGGGAGCTGAATCCGCAGCTGGATTTAACCCGACTGGCGCCGGCCGGGAAACGGCAGCAGCTCGCGGGAGCTGGCTAGCCACCTCGCTCCGCAGCCACGTGGCATCGAGCCCGCTGAACGAAGGCACCGAGCGCACCGGGCTCACTGAGGCTACCGGTAATACGTTGGACGCCTTCGGCAACACGAATACTTGGGATGCCAGTTGCGATTTTCCGGCGGATATCGCGCGGCGCGGACTGATGGTTCCTTCGAGAAGCGCGGGTGGCGCAACGCGCGGTTCGGCAGGCTGGATTGCGATATACGGCTCCGCGGCGAAAGACCTGAAACTGGACAGAGCGCCAAGATTCTCGTGCACGACTGGGGGAATCAGGCGCACCAGGTCCCTCTGCGGGCGCAAAATGCCGGTTACCTGCGGAAGAGGAGGATGAGATCCAAGGCGTCCTTTCCAAAACGGCTGGTAGGCGCTCGCTTGGGGCGGCGGAGCGAATATCGAACCCGGATCGCCACCAGTTTGCCGGGAAGGCAGGCGCGGCTGCGGCAATGGGGTTTCGATGGAGACATTCTGGGGAGGCGGAACCGGCCCTTGGCCACGATATGGGTCACCCATTCGCAGCGGGATCATCTTCGCGCCGTTTGAATCGAGCAGCAGCGTAGCCGTTGCGGAGACCACAACCGGCGGATAGCCTTGCGGGACCGGGCGCCACGTGGCCTGGCTCGTGATCGGCGTTACTTCAGCGGAAGGCTGTGCCGGAGAAACCTCCAGGACCAGCGAGCGTGAGGCCCGGAGCAGAGGCTCCGGCGTGGGGCTGGCCGGTAACTGAACGCTGGCCGAGACCAGTTCCTCAACGTCGTAGGTTTTCAGGGGTATCGCGGGCTGATCCTGCCGGGATGGCAATTCGGGAAGAAAAGATGCGGTTTCAGGCAGATCACTGACGGAGTCTGTCCCAACAGCTTCCACCAGGCTAGCGATTTCGAGGGTTGCTGAGGTTTCCCCGGTGCTCTCAGGTACTTGAAGTTCGGCGACCGGCTCGGCTGGTGACTGTCCGGAAATCGCCTGCGTTTTCTCCGCCTGAGCTTCTGCCAGATCCTGCTTGGCGTCGTGCCGCAGCTGCTTCGGCTTGGGGACGGTAACCTCGGTTACTGATTCGCGAAGTCGCTCGAACGAAAGGCCAAAGTGCAGTTCCTGGTGCTCCAGACAGCAGAATTGCAGCCCTTTCAACCGTTGGATCATCCCTAATTTCTTGTTGCAATATTGGCAAACCATCTGATGAGCTCTCCGCCACCTTAACCTTCGGCGGAATGAGGCTAGGCCAGCAGGGCTAAGAAGCCCTAGGGCCTCCGTCTCACGGCCGCCACCCCTAGGGGAAGGCTAAGTTGAAGAGCTTATGTGTCTCGTGGAAATACGTCGTGGTAAGCTTTTCGAGAGATGCCGGACCATCGTGAGCCACCGATCCTACTGGGAGCAGCCACCCGCGGCTCCGCTTCTCCCGGTGGGTGGAGTGCGCATGGTTTCTAAATAGCGCCGAGGCAGTCTCGGGGCATCGCGTTCCGCCGGATGGGTGCCTGGATATCGTCTACGATCGCGCAAATGGCCTGCGCGCCATCGGGACCATGACCAGGGAGCAGCAGTTTCATTTTCCGGAAGGCGCCTACCTGGCCGGTGTCCGATTTCGGCCCGGAATGGCAGGGAGTTTTCTCGGCATACCTCCGGTGGAATTGACCGACCGCTCAACGCCGCTCGAAGACTTATGGCCGCGGCGTGCCCGCGAGTTGCGGCTTCAGTTAGACGATGCCAAGTCGGTAGAGCATGCGATGCGGATCCTGCGCGATCACGTTCCGGCACCCAATGCGGCTCTTACGCCAACGCAACGTGCTCTGGAAGCGCTGGCTGTCGCCAATGGAAACGCCAATCTGGAGGACATGGCCCGCCAAGCCAATTTGAGCCCGCGACAGTTTCGCCGCCGCTGCCTGGAAGAAAGCGGGCTGACCCCGAAGCAGCTCTGCCGCGTGCTGCGCTTCCGTCACGCCTGCCGCATGGCAGGGGGGCACGGCCGGCCCAATTGGTCCGCCATCGCGGCCGAAGCCGAGTATTTCGATCAGGCACACCTGATTCGCGACTTTCACCAGTTCACCGGCCACACACCCATGGCCGTTTTTTCCAATACTCGTCCGCGGCGCTCCAGCTAGGATCGAGGCATGAAGATTACAGCCGTTTTGATGGTGGAAGAGATCGAGAAATCATTGCCCTTCTGGATGGACCGGATGGGTTTCACTAAAACCGTGGATGTGCCGGAGGGCGATCGCCTCGGCTTCGCCATTCTGGTGCGCGATGGAGCGGAGATCATGCTGCAAACCATCGAAAGCATCCGCAAAGACGCTCCCCAGTTTGTGCCGCGGAGCTTGTCCCACGATGCCGGCCTTTTTGTCGAAGTCGACGATTTTTCCGATATTCTGAAGCGACTGGAAGGCTACCCCACGGCGCTGGAGGAACGAACCACATTCTACGGCATGCGCGAAATCGGGGTACGCGAGCCAAACGGGCACATCGTGGTATTCGCCGCGCGCGGTTCCGCTTAGCGCGTTGGCAGTCCGGGTTCACAACTGCTTCCACAAGATCGTGGTGTCGCACCAGGAGCCATCGGGATAGAGCGCACATTTCGGGATGACTCCTGCTTTGATCCACCCCCGCCGCAGGTACAACCGTTCAGCCCGATCTCCCGTCACGGTATCCAGAACCAGCAGGGTCTTGCCCGCCATGCGGCTGGCTTCCTCCGCGGATTCCATGAGCCGTTGGCCCATGCCATGGCCGCGCGCCGATCGCAGAACGAGCAGCTTGGCGACGTTAGCCCGATGTGGTTGGTTGGGAGGCATCGCGGTCAGGATCTGGACGGTGCCCACCAATTTCGAATCGGCAAACGCCGCCAGCAGGATGCGATCGCCTTGCCGGACGCCTGCGGCAACCTCCTCGAAAAAAGACTCGGCCTCGGCCCTGGAAAGCGAGGCCAGGAAGCTCACGGATGCGCCTCCTTCCACGCAGTCCAGCAGAACCTTGGCGAGGTCCCCTGTATATTGGCGGGCGTCCTCCGCGGTCAATTGCCGAATCTCGATCACCAGGACAGCTTACGATTTCCCAGAGGAGGGCGTCAGGCTTCTTCGGGCAGAGCTCCGAGCGCGTCTAATGCAGGGCTGTCTTTTGCCGCGCGCCATCGCAAGAATAGGAGCAGCGGGATGGCCGCTCCAAGGGCAGCCAAGCCGTCCACCAGCAAGAGTCCGCGGATGCCGAACAATCGGAAGCCCTGCCCGTCCGTCCAAGTCATGTACACGATGGCGCCGTTGGAAGCGGCGGCGAATAACCCGAGCTGGGTGGCTGCGGTTGGGTTTCGGATTCCCACCAATTGCAGGCCCAAGGCGGAGTACGCCGCATAGCATAAGCCGGCAACGCCGTTGTAGGCAAGAACTCCGGCCATGAATACCGCTGGCGTATGGGGAGCCGCAGCCATCGCGAGAGCACACAAACCCGCGAGTACTCCGCCGCTGACGTAGAGTACGCCACGATCCACCCGGTCCGCGACGTATCCGCCCACCACGGATCCGCAGGCGCTGGTGAGCGCGGCTCCGGCGCCAGTGATCCAAACCACCCATTGCGGGCTGGTATGGAACTCGTTGCCGAGCCCGGCGAACAAATTGATAGCTGCCACGCAGCTCACAGGCGTCAGGAAGAGCAGAAAGCCGGTAAGAACCTGGGGCTGCCGCGAGGTCCGCACCACGCTCCGAAACGTTCCGCCAAAAATCTCGCGCAGGCCGAACACAGGATCGGCTGGTGGTGGAAAGCGCAAAAGGAACAAAGTAGAAGCCATCACCGCGAAGGTGATGATCATCCCCAGCGCGCGGAACGGCACCCGGGTCGCCAACCACATTAAAAGCATGGCTCCGCAGGCGCCGCCACCCAGATTGGCCGCGTTGATCCAGCCGCCCACCTTTCCGCGCTCCGAATCTGGAACGAATTCCGAGATCCAACCGTAGACGCCGGCGCACTGCAGCACAATAGCCAATTCAGCGAGCAATAGAAGAGCGGTAAACAGCGCTAGCCGGGCAGGAGAAAAAAGCCACAGGGCCGCCCCCAGGCAGGCGGCGGAAGCGAACGCGAATCCGAACGAGTATGCGCGTCGCGTCAGGCCCACATCGACGATGGGCGTTACCAGGAAAGCCCAAAACGTGGGCGACATCGCGACCGCGCTCACGGTTGCGATGTGATCGACAGTGACGCCGGCCTTGCTCAGAAGGAACGGAAGGGTAGTGATGATGAATCCGGCAACCAAACCGAAGGTCAGGAAGCCCAGGCCGATCTGCCACGGAGGCGGCGGATTCGAATTAGGGGCCGTCTCCATTAAGTCTTTGCTGGTATGACGCAAGTATACACCGGGCGGTGTTCGCTTTCGCTAGTGGAAGCTGGCCGCCAGATCGCGGGCCAGGACCTCGGCCCGTTCCGACAAGCTCTTGGCGCCGGCCAGGTCGGAATCCCGCGTGGCGCGCGCCTGCTGCATAAAGCTTCGCACCTGTTCCAGTTCGGTTTGCTGATCCCTGGTCAACTGCCTTCCGCTAATCGAACTCAGGCTGACCTGGGCGTGCGACAGGCTTTGATCGATGGCCGTGTTGTACTGTTTCTGCTCATCGGCGGTAAGGACATCGCCCAGAACAGGTGGTGGAGGCGCGGGCGCCGGCGCAGTTGCAGGATTCGGCTCCGGCGGCGGGGCCGGGGGAGGTGCCGCTGAACGAGTCGCCTTCTTCGCGGCCGGTGTTGGCTGGGGTGGTTTGTTCACCTGATAGGTGTTTTGTGGCTGGGGGCGCGCAGGCGGTGGGGCGGCAGGGCGCGGGGAAGTGGGGGACTGGGTAGCGGCGGCAGCGGGCGCCGAGGGGGACGTTGCCGCCGGCTGGTAAGTGGCGGGCGGCGAGGGAAGCGGTACTGCCGCATGCCTGCTATGGCAAGCGGATTCCCAAAGTAGAAATAATAGGAAACCGGCCTGAAAGCGCGGAAAGCGTGGCATGGAATCACCGAGTCGCCGGGCTACGAACCAGTGGTTGCCGAAGTGGATACCGCACCCTGGTAATCGACCATTCTCGGAAAGCGCATCCGGAATGTGGTGCCCTTTCCTGGCTCGCTGGTAAAGTCGATTGTACCATTGTGCAGTTGGACCACCCGGAAGGTGGTGGCAAGGCCGATGCCGGTGCCGGTCTCTTTTGTTGTGAAATAAAGTTGAAAAACGCGACTCTGGATATCGAGCGCGATTCCGGGACCCACGTCGCTCACCGTGAGCTGGCACTGGCCGCCATCGGTGGCCGTTCCGGTGATCAACGTTCCGCCGTCCGTCATGGCTTCCAGGCCGTTGTTGATCACGTTCAGAATGGCCTGTTTCAACAGATCGGCGTCGCCTGAGATCCACAGTTTGCCGGGCTCGAAGACGGTTCGTAATTGCACGCTTTTGGCGCTGGCGTCGACCGAAACCAGCGCCAGCACCTCAGTGACAAGATGGTTGAAATCGATGGGCCCGTAGTTCAGTTCCACCGGCCGGTTGAAATTCAGGAAGGTCTTCACCACCGTGTCCAGGCGTTTGATTTCCCGTCCGATCACCTCGATCTCCGGCTGCTCGCCATCCAGTTTGCCGCGCAAAACCTCCAGGTGCAGGGCCATGGCATTCAGCGGATTTTTGATCTCATGCGCCACGCCGC
The DNA here is from genome assembly GCA_963761265.1 of Bryobacterales bacterium. GTDB lineage: Bacteria > Acidobacteriota > Terriglobia > Bryobacterales > Bryobacteraceae > Palsa-89. Next base: position 57,073 of record CAVXGM010000033.1, on the reverse strand, counting down.
CGGTGAGCCGGCTGATGGCCGCCAGGCGGGAGGAGAAGTCGAGCTGCTGTTCCAGTTGTCTCCGGCTTTCGACATCGCGGATGGTGACCAGCGTCCCCATGTCGTCCTGGCTGGAGCGATTCTTGAGATGCTGGACACCGACCACCAGCCGCAGCGGGGGCAGGCCGTCGCGAGCAATGGTGACTGGCTGTTCTTCGATCGATCGGCCGTCTTGCAAAGCTCCGCCTATTATCTCGCCCAGGATTGTGGACGGAGGAAACAGCTCCTCGGCGGTCCGTCCGGCCATTTCGTCATGGGTCAGGCCGAGCATTCTCTCGGCAGGCTCGCCCGCCATCAGCAAGCGGCCGGTATCGTCAAAAAGCAGGACGCCCTCTTCGAGCTGCCGCAGCAGTTGCTCGATGTTGGTCCGCAGTTCGGTGGCGTCTTGTTTGGCGCCGCGGTACTGTTCGTCCAGCAGGCTCAATTTAGAGTGCACGTCGGCGAACTCGCGGGATTCGCGCCGGTCCCTGGGAACCACCGCGCCGAACTGGCCGGTGCGGATCAGGTCGATTCTATGGCTGATGCGCTGTAAGGGGTCCAGAATCACATCGGGCAGCACGGCTCCGAGAATAATCGCGACGCCCAGCGCCAAGGCGAACGCCAGCAGCAGGCTCTTGAGCGCGGGTTCGACGGAGTGCTTCAGTAAAACCGACCGGATCACCACGGTGATGTTGAACAGCACGTGTTTGCTGCCCTGGATTCCGATGGGCCGCGTGGAGACATAATTTTCGCGCCGCGTGATCAGATCCCATAGGTTTACCGCCCACCAGCGCTGCTGAATTTCGTGAATATCCTCGGAGCCCGCAAAGGCGTTGCTGGCGGTCATCGGCGGAGCAGAGGCGAGAACGTTGCCCTGCTCGTCAGTAATGACAATCGCCAGCGCCAGGTCGGCTTTGGCCAGCGTGACCTTCAACAGGTCCTTGATGTCTGGATCCTCGCGGATGATTCCCGTCCAGGTGTCTTCCCATTGGTTCACGGAGGCGGGGTGAATTCCGAGCCTGGTGGTCTCCGCCTTCAGATGACTTTCGAGGTAGATGTGGAACTGGTCGGCGATCAAGTCGGCTCGATCGGAGGCGGCGCTGAAGGACGCCTTGGTGAAGTCCGACAGATACAACAACGACATTACGACTACGACGGCGGTGACCAAGGTCACAATCGCGCCCCGCAGCCGAGCCTTCAAAGACATTTATGCGTCGGTGCCCGCCTCCATCTCGGCGGCGCCGTACTCCTTGAGCTTGTTGAACAGAGTCTTCAGGCTGATGCCGAGGATTTCGGCGGCCCGGGTTTTATTGTTGCGGGTGTGCTTCAGCGTAAGTTGAATGAGCGCCTTCTCGGCCTCGCCGACGGTGGTGCCGACGGGCAGCCGCACGGCATCCGGCTCCATTTCCTGTTGCACCGGCCGGGCGCCGGCGGGAACGCCAAAGTCGCGCGGAAGATGATGCTTGGTGATGGTGCCTTCTCCCGCCAGAATTACCGCCCGCTCCAGCACATTGCGCAGTTCGCGCACGTTGCCGGGCCAGGAGTATCGCTTGAGCAGCTCCTTCACTTCGGAATTTACATCCACCACGCGGGTCTCATGCTTGCGGTTCAGCATCTCGATCAGCGCTTCGGTGAGCTGGGGAAGATCGCCCTCGCGCTGGCGCAGGGGCGGCAGCGGGACCTGGAACACATTCAGCCGGTAATACAGATCCTCGCGCAATTCGCCTTTCCGCAATGCCTCTTCGAGCACCTTGTTGGTGGAAGCGATGACGCGCACATCCACGGCGATTTCGCTCTTTCCGCCCAGCCGGCGCACATAGGAATCCTCCAGCACGCGCAGCAGTTTGGCTTGCGTCCCTACCGGCATCTCGGCCAGCTCGTCCAGCAGCAACGTGCCGTGCTGCGCCAGCTCGAAGCATCCCGCGCGGCGCTCCACCGCGCCGGTGAACGCGCCCTTTTCATGGCCGAACAGTTCGCTCTCCATCAGAGTTTCGGGCAACGCCGCGCAGTTGATGGCCACGAATGGCCCGTCGCGCCGCGGGCTCAGATGATGCACGGCGCGCGCAACCAATTCCTTGCCGGTTCCGCTCTCGCCGGTCACCAGCACGGCCGCCTTGGACGGCGCCACCTGCCGGATCAGCGAAAACACCTGCTGCATGGCGGGACACGTGCCCACCAGGTCCACCAGCACGCCCTGATACGACAATTGCCGCTGCAATCGCTCCGCTTCTTCCGCCAGGCGGCTTTGCGTGGCCGCGCGTTCCAGCAGAACCTTCAGCGCGCTGGGCTGAATCGGTTTTTCCAAAAACCAGAACGCGCCCAGATCGTGCATGGTCTGCACGGCGGTCTCGATGTTTCCGAAAGCGGTCAGCACGATGGTGGGCGGCAGCGTATTCTGCGATCCCAAACGCTTCAGAAGTTCGAAGCCGTCCATGCGCGGCATCATCAGATCGGTAACCAAAACATGGGTGGGGGTCTGCGCCAATTTTTCGAAGGCGTCCTGGCCGTCGAAAGCGGTGTCTACCGTGAATCCCCAAGACTGGATCATTTTGGCCAAGCCGGCGCGTTGATTTTCTTCGTCATCCGCCACGAGCACACGAACGTGGGGTGTTGAGGGCGTATTTCCCATTGATTCAATTGTATCTGGCTGGCGTTCGGTCTGTACACGAAGCCGAAATTTAATGGATTTGCAGTTGAGGCAGGATCGGCGCATGGACCCCATGCGACCTACGCCGCCAAGCTGCGGATGGAAACCCGCGGCACGACGGCTCACTCGATCAGCGGATGAACGACGCACGCTTGGTATTCGCGAAGATCGGACAGGCTGCCCTTGCCAGCCCCCGCCGGAATCAATCCTCACGTATCATATTTACTTGGACTTCAGATCGCTCTTAGCGCAGCGTACGCTGGTCGCCCGCGGGACAATAGTCGTAGTGGGGCTGCTTTCTTTATGTCTCACGCCGGTATCCGCGCAACGCGAGTTGTCGGGGTCGGCCCAGGCTCGCCTGTCGCTCGATCGCCTGAACGTGGTCGGCAGCGTGCTGATGATTGCCGCGCATCCCGATGACGAAAACACCGCGTTACTCGCGTACCTGGCGCGCGGCCGAAAGGTTCGCACCGGCTATCTCTCGCTGACGCGCGGCGAGGGCGGCCAGAACCTCATCGGCGCCGAACAAGGCGACGAGCTTGGCATTATTCGCACCCAGGAGTTGCTGGCGGCCCGGCGCATCGACGGCGCCGAGCAGTTCTTCACGCGCGCCATCGATTTCGGTTTCACCAAAACGCCGCAGGAGTGCTTCGAGAAGTGGGGCCACGACAAAATCCTTAGCGATGTGGTCTGGGTGATCCGCCGCTTCCGCCCGGACGTAATCATCCTGCGCTTTAGCGGAACTCCGCGCGATGGGCACGGCCAGCACCAGGCGTCGGCGATCCTGGGCCGCGAAGCTTACACCGCTGCCGCCGATCCAACGAGATTTCCGGAGCAGTTGAAATGGGTGCAGCCTTGGCAAGCCAAGCGCCTGATGTGGAATCCCGGGGCTTTCACCAAAGAGCAGCGCGAGGAAGTGGAGAAGATGCCCAACCGCATCACGGTGGATCCGGGCGACTACGATCCGGTGCTGGGCCACTCCTACGCCGAGATCGCCGGCATGTCGCGCAGCATGCATCGCAGCCAGGGCATGGGCGCGGCCGAGCGCAAGGGATCGGCCAAGGATTATTTGATCACGCAGTCCGGGCCCCCGGCGACACACGATATTTTCGACGGCATCGATATCTCCTGGAATCGGATTCCAGGCGGGGATCCGGTGGGCCAGGTGATGGCTGAAGCCGCAAAGACTTTCGATCCGGAAAATCCCGATCGAACGGTGCCGCTGCTGCTCAAAGCCGAGAAACTGATGGCGCCGCTGCACGATCCGCTGGTGGCTCTGAAACAGCATGAATTGAGCGACGCGATTGCGCTTTGCACCGGACTGTGGCTGGATGCGGATGCCGATAAATTCGCCGTCACGCCCGGCGGATCTCTGAAGTTCAATGCTACGGCGCTCAGTCGCGATCACCTGGCGGTTCAAGTGAAGTCAGTGGACATTGAAGGCATCTCGCCCGCGACAACGAAAGACAAATTCGGCGGTGTTCTGCCGTTCAACGAACCGCAAGTCTACACGTTAAATACCACCATCCCCGAGCACGAGCCGCTGTCGCAGCCCTACTGGCTGGTGGAACCCAAGCAGGGCGATACGTACACGGTCCCGGATCAGTTGGATGTTGGGCTTCCGGAAAATCCGCCGCTGTTTGAGGCGCATTTTCATCTGCGGATCGAGTCCCAGGATGTGGAAGTTGTTCGGCCGGTGAATTATCGATACATCGAACGCGCGCAAGGCGAGCTGACGCGGCCGGTGGTGGTTGAGCCTCCGGTAGCGTTGCAATGGTCTCAATCGGCCATCTTGTTTCCCAATGGCTCGCCGAAAAGCGTTGAATTGCAGGTGCGAGCCAACGTGGCGAAGGCGGCCGGCAAAGTTCAGATTCAAATGCCGCCGGGTTGGCGCGTTTCTTCGCCGTCGGGCGATTTCCATATGACGTCGCCCGGCGAGCAGAGCGAAGTGTCGTTCTCGCTCACGCCTCCGTCGAATAACGCGCAAGGCGTTTTGGCAGCCAGCGCGAAAGACGGCGATCAGAACGTTACCACATCGATGGAGACCATTAGTTACCCGCACATCCCCACGCAGGTTCTGTTTCCTCCGGCCACCGCGAAACTGGTGCGCGCCGATGTTCGGCTGCTGGCCAAAACCATCGGGTATGTGATGGGCGCGGGCGATGAGATGCCGCAGGCGCTGCAGCAAATGGGCGCGGATGTGACGCTGCTGGGTCCCGATGACTTGGCCGACGCCAATCTGAGCCGCTTTGATGCGATCGTCACCGGCGTGCGCGCTTACAACGTGCGTGCCGATTTGCGCGCCAACGAGGGCCGGCTGCTCGATTATGTGAAGAACGGCGGAACGCTTGGTGGTGCAATACAACGTGGCCGATGGGAACAATCCGTTCGGAGGATCGACGACGCTGCTGGCCAACATCGGCCCGTATCCGCTCACCACCGGCCGGGAGCGCGTCACCGTGGAAGAAGCGCCGGTGCAGTTCGTCAATCCAGCCAGCCCCTTGCTGCATAAGCCGAACGAAATTACCGCCAGCGATTTCGAAGGCTGGATTCAGGAGCGCGGGCTTTATTTCGCATCGAAATGGGACTCGCATTACCAGCCGCTGTTTGAAACGCACGATCCGATGCAGAAGCCGCAGACCGGCGTCACGCTGTACACGCGCTACGGCAAGGGTGCGTATGTGTTCACGGCGTTCTCCTGGTTTCGCGAGCTGCCCGCGGGAGTTCCGGGTGCGTTTCGCATCTTCGCGAATTTGTTGAGCGCCGGAAAGACGCAGTGAGCGGCGAGCCGCACAAAATACCGCACCCGGTTGAAGACGAACCTCCGCCGATTCTGGGCTCATGGCGCCGGATTTACATCATCGTTCTCTGCTACCTTACGTTGCTCATCGCCGGCTTCTACGTGTTCACTAGAGTCTTTGAGTCATGAGGCCACTCGATTGGGTGGTGATGTTCGCGTGGCTCGCGTTCATCGTCAGCTATGGGCTGTACCGCGGGCGCGGCAGCAGCACCATGAACAAGTATCTTCTGGCCGGAAAGACCATGCCGTGGTACGCCATGGGCCTTTCGATCATGGCCACGCAAGCTAGCGCCATCACCTTCATCTCGACCACCGGCCAAAGCTACACCGACGGCATGCGCTTTGTGCAATTCTACTTCGGACTGCCGATCGCGATGGTGATCCTGTGCGCCACCGCGGTTCCGATTTTCCATCGCGCCAACGTCTACACGGCCTATGAATATCTAGAGCATCGCTTCGATTCCAAGACCCGCTCGCTGGTGAGCCTGATTTTTCTCATCCAGCGAGGCTTGGCTTCCGGGCTTTCGCTGTACGCGCCTGCGGTAGTGCTGTCGGTGATCCTGGGCTGGCCCGATCGAGTCACAACCATCCTGATGGGCGTCCTCATCATGACGTACATCTCGTTCGGCGGCATCAAGGCGGTCACCTGGGCCGACGTCCAGCAAATGTCGCTGATCCTATGCGGGCTGGTGCTGGCGCTGGTGCTGGCGATCCACCTTTTGCCGCACAACGTTTCCTTTCGCGACGCGGTCTCACTGGCAGGCGCTGCAGGAAGGCTGAATGCCGTCACTCTCAACTTCGATTGGAACGACCGCTATAACATCTGGAGCGGCGTGATTGGCGGAATGTTTCTGGCGCTCGCTTACTTTGGCTGCGATCAATCGCAGGTGCAGCGGTATCTCACCGGAAAATCAGTGGCGCAAAGCCGCCTCAGCCTGCTGCTCAACGCGGTAGCCAAGATCCCGATGCAGTTCTTCATTCTGTTCATCGGCGCGATGGTGTTTGTGTTCTTCATTTTCGAAAGGCCGCCGCTGCTGTTCCAGCCCGTGGAATTGAAGAACGTTCAGCACGATGCGCGCTTCCCGGCCGTGGAGCGCCGTTACCAGGAAGCGTACGCCCATCGACGCGATGCGGCGGACCAATTTCTACAGGCGAACAGGTCTGGTGATCCTGCCGCGCGCACGGCCAGCATCGAGCGTTATCGCAATGCGCAGAAAGAACTGAACGACGCGCACGCCGCTGGCGAACACTTAGTAGGAAAAGAGTTCGACGACACCAATTTCATCTTTCTATCGTTTGTAGTGCGCTATCTTCCCGCGGGCGTCGTAGGTCTGATCGTCGCCGTGATTTTTTCAGCGGCCATGTCGTCTACCTCCGGCGAGATTAATTCGCTCTCCGCGGTCACAGTGATCGACATCTACCGGCGGCACGTGAAACCGGACGCGTCCGACCGGCATTACCTCATCGCCTCGCGCATTGCTACCGTCTTCTGGGGCTGCTTTGCCATGGGCTTCGCGCAATACGGCAAAAACTTCGGCGCGTTGATTCAAGCGGTGAACGTGATCGGATCGCTATTTTACGGCGGGCTGCTGGGCGTGTTCGTGCTGGCGTTTTTCTTCCGCAGCGTGGGAGCGAACGGCGCGTTCTTCGGCGTTCTGGCGGGCGAGGCGGCTATCTTCGCCGCCAACCTGTTCACCAATATTTCTTTTCTCTGGTACAACGTGATCGGCAGCGTGGTGGTGATCCTGGTGGGCGTCGCGGTGTCCAAGATCTTCGAAAATCGCTCGATGGACATCAGAAACGCTGTTGATAGCCCGCGCTAATCCTGGAGAGCGCAGCTCCGTAGTCCAACCGGGTCCCCTTGTAGTTGGCCCACTCGAACGGATAGGGCGCCGCATTCGTAGCCTTGAATCGCAAGATCAGGAACTCATCGTATTCTGGTGCGGCTTCGGCTCGCAGACGGCGCTCGGCTGCTGCGGCTTCCTGGAAGGGATGGAGGAAGCCGGCCTTGCCAGTGGTCGGAAAAGGTCGATCGCCTTCATAGCCGATCGTGCTCTCCGCTTGGTTAATGCCGACGATGCCGACGCAGATGGGATGCCCACCTCCGCGCCGGAACTGAACCACCTGGTTTCTAAGATCGTTGATCACACGATCGATTTGCTTGATCATGGCCTTCGCGAGTATCTTGACTTCAACGCCAATCTCAACGGTTGCGATCGGGCCTCTTCCTACTGCATAACCGGCGTCGAAAATGGCCGTCTCCCCGGGAATGATCTCGCCGAAGGTTCCGTCGCCGCGGCGAGCGGAGACTCCTCGCCGGCGATTTTGGACGTTCAACACGCGGTCTTTACGAGTAACTATTGCGTCAATGAGCTTGGAAGACCGTCGAACGGCGACCAGGTCCTCGTACAGATGCATGGCAACGAAATCGCCTTGATTTGAAGATCGATGTTTGTAGACTTTGCCTTCAAAGAGGCGCCGGAACTCGGTGAGCAGCCGATACTCGTTTTGCTTGGGAGTGTCCGTCAAATGTGACCTCGGCCTCGGTCCCGCCCACCAGGCGAAGCTCACGAGCCGTACTCATAATTCGCCGCCGAGCTAGCTCAACGTAGGCAGGCTCGATTTCGTTAGCAATCGAATTCCTTCCCGCGATGATAGCAGCTTGAGACGTGGAGCCCGTGCCCGCGAACGGATCAAGCACTGTATCACCGGCGAAAGAGAACAGTTTAATGAGCCGCTCTGCCAGTTCGACAGGATAAGGTGCGGGATGCCCGCCCCGCGTAGACGCACCTCGCAGATCTGTCCAGATGGAGCGCTGCCAAGCCTGCATTTCCTCGCGCGTCAGCATCGAGAGCGCTTTCTGGATCATGTGCACGGAACGATATTCGCCGCCCTTGCGGAGGAACAGAATGTATTCGATATCGTTCTTGATGATGCCGCCGGGCTGGTAAGGCTTCCCATAGAATCCAGCACCGTTGCCCTGTGCTTCGGTCATGCCGTTGGCGATTTTGTGCCACAGGATGGGCATCAGGCAATCCAGGCCAAGCTTGCGTGCGCGTACTTGGATGTCTGCGTGAAGTGGGACCAGGTGGTGGCGCCCGCTCTTCTTGCGCGGGATGCAAACATCGCCTACGACGCAACAGATCCGTCCGCCGCCCACCAGAACGCGCGCGCATTCGCTCCAAACGCGATCCAGCTCATCGAGGAAGTGCTCATAATCCTCGAAGTGACCCATCTGTCTTTCGTTCCCAGGCGCGTATTCCTTGAGAGTCCAATAAGGAGGCGATGTCACTACCAAGTGAACGGAGCGATCCGGCAGCCATGATAAGTCACGCGCGTCTCCCAGATGGATCCGGTGCTCGGTTCGATCATAAGGTTCAGGCCACGCGACTTCGCGGTAATAGCGATTGGCCTCAAGCAGCGCTTGCAATCCTTCCGGCGTGTTGTCTTCGATGGAAAGGGATGGCTTCCGCGGCTTGACGCCCTTCGTTGTGCCGTTCGTGAAGAGCACCGATTGGAGAGGGTGACTGCTCCGTTTGGTCTTGGCTGGTCTGCTATCCACTGGTGCCTGGCCGAACTGCAACTTCGAGCTTACGAAGATTGTAGCGTTGTCACTCGCAGGTTCGCTCATCTAAATGAGCTTATCGACGGATAACCTGCGGCCTACAGCAACTCCGCCATATTGAAGAAGAACGGAATCTCCAATGCCGCCGTCTCCGGCGCGTCCGACCCGTGCACTGCGTTGCGCTCGATGTTCTTCGCGAAGTGCTTCCGGATAGTGCCTTCCGCCGCCTTCTCCGGATTGGTGGCGCCCATCACTTCTCGCCAGTGCTTAATCGCATTCTCGCGCTCCAGCACCAGCACCACCACTGGACCCTCCGTCATGAACGCTACCAGGCCGGTGAAAAACGGCCGCTCGCGATGGACGTCATAAAAGCCCTCGGCCTGTTGTTTCGAAATCCGCGTCATTCTCATGCCGCGAATGCGGAATCCAGCTTTCTCGATCATCGCGAGGATTTGTCCCGCGTGCCCTGCCGCTACCGCATCCGGCTTGATGATTGCAAATGTCTGTTCGATTGCCATGTTCGATATCGCGCCGCCAATTCTAGAGGCGGCTCTTGACCTTTTCTCCGATTTCGGCGGGAGTGGCGCACACCGTAATGCCCGCCTCCTGCATCGCCTTCATTTTGTCTTCCGCTTTTCCCGATCCGCCCGAGATGATCGCGCCCGCGTGGCCCATGCGGCGTCCCGGCGGCGCCGTCTGCCCGGCAATGAATCCCACCACCGGCTTCTTCACATGCGCTTTGATGTAGTCGGCCGCGGTCTCTTCGGCGCTTCCGCCGATTTCGCCGATCATCACGATCGCGTGCGTGTCCGTATCCTCATTGAATAGCTGGATAGCGTCCAGAAACGTGGTGCCGATAATCGGATCGCCGCCGATTCCGATACAAGTCGACTGTCCGATCCCAAGCTTCGTCAATTGCCCCACCGCTTCGTACGTCAGCGTGCCGGAGCGCGAGACCACGCCCACGTTGCCCTGCTTGTGAATGGGCGCGGGCATAATCCCGATCTTGCATTTTCCCGGCGAAATAATGCCCGGACAATTCGGCCCGATCAAACGCGAGGGCTTGCCCTTCATGAATTCGCGAGCCTGCACCATGTCGGCCGTAGGAATCCCTTCGGTGATGCATACCACCAGCGGCACGCCCGCATCCACCGCTTCCATGATCGCGTCGGCCGCGTAGGGCGGCGGAACGAAAATTACCGAAGCCGTCGCGCCGGTCTGCTTCACCGCGTCGGCCACGGTATTGAACACCGGCAGGCCCAAATGCATCAGCCCGCCCTTGCCCGGCGTTACACCGCCTACCACTTTGGTCCCGTAATCGATGGATGCCTGAGCGTGAAAGCTGGCCTCGCGTCCCGTAAAGCCCTGAAACAAAACCCGCGTGTTTTGATCTACCAGGACGCTCATGCCTTCACTCCCCGCGCGGCGCGAACCACTTTATCCGCCGCATCGCGCATGCCATCGGCGACCGTGAAGTTGAAGCCCGATGTTTTCAAAATCTCCTGCCCCTTCTCGACGTTGGTGCCTTCCATGCGAACCACGATGGGCGCCGTCACCTTCAACTCACGCGCCGCGTTCACCACGCCCGTGGCCAGCACGTCGCAGCGCAGAATACCGCCGAAAATATTGATCAGCACCGCCTTCACGCCCGCGTCCGACAGCAGAATGCGAAACGCGTTCTTGATCTGCTCGGCGTTCGCGCCGCCGCCCACGTCCAGGAAATTCGCCGGACTGCCTCCGGCGTACTTCACGATGTCCATGGTTGCCATGGCCAGGCCCGCGCCGTTCACCATGCAGGCGATGTCGCCATCCAGCTTGATGTAGTTCAGGCTGAAGCGCGACGCCTCCACTTCCAGTGGGTCCTCTTCGTTCAAATCGCGCAGGTCGAGCAGGTCCTTGTGTCGGTACAGCGCGTTGTCGTCCAGGTTGAACTTGGCGTCCAGCGCGTATACCTTGCCCTCTTCCGAAATTATGAACGGATTGATCTCGGCCAGCGAAGCGTCCAGCGCATTGTAGGCTTTCGCCAGTCCGATCATCGCGGCCACCGCACCGCTGGCGCTTTCCGATTCCACGCCCATGCCAAACGCCATGCTGCGTGCCTGAAACGGCGCCAGGCCATAGCCCGGCGTCAGGGCTTCCTTCAAAATCAGCTCAGGCGATTTAGCCGCCACCTCTTCGATCTCCATGCCGCCCGCCGCCGACGCCATGAAGACCGGCTTGCCCTGCGCGCGATCCAGCACGATGCCGAGGTACAACTCACGCGCGATGGGCAGCGTCTCTTCCACCAGTAAGCGCTGCACAATGCGGCCCTCAGGCCCCGTCTGGTGCGTGATCAGCCGCATGCCCAGCATCTTTTTCGCGATCTCGACGGCTTCCGCCGCGTCCTTCGCTACCTTGACGCCGCCGCCTTTTCCGCGTCCCCCGGCATGGATCTGCGCTTTGACGACCACGCTGCCGCCGATCTTTTTCGCCGCCGCTTCCGCCTCATCCACCGTAAATGCGACTTCCCCCCGAGGCACAGGGACTCCGTATTTGGCCAAGATCGCCTTGGCCTGATACTCGTGAATTTTCATGGGATCAAAAGGTTAGTTTACCGTATTTGTGACTGACGGCATTCGCGCATATCATGGGACTAATGAGGGAAGTTCGACTCCGGCGCATCGGGGAGGCGTTCGCATTCTCTCTGCTCGTCATCGCCTACATCTGGGTGCGGCCTCTTTGGTGGTCGTGGAGTCTGCTGATCCCGTTGGCGCTCGTCGCGCTTTCCTTCATCTGGCACTCGGAAACCACCGAATCGCTCGGCCTGAGTCTGCGTGCGCTGGGGGGCGCCGTGGTGGCCTGGCGTTGGTGGCTCGCCAGCTGTGTGGCGTCGCTGATTGTGCTCGCCTGGGTCGAAACTTCAACCTCTATTCACGCCATCTATCGCTGGTGCGGCTACGCCGTTTGGTGCGTTCTACAACAGCTTTTGTTTCAAAATATGGCTTACCGCCGGCTGCGGGACGGCCTGGGCGCGTCATGGAAGACCTCCAGCATCGCCGGCGCGATGTTTGCCGCCGCGCATATTCCCAATCCGATTCTGGTGCCCGCTACATTTCTGTGGGGAACCGTTTCCACGCGTTTGTTCGAGGCGCGTCCCAGCGTGCCGGTGCTGGGACTGACGCAGGCGCTGCTTTCGGCGATGCTTTACGTGATCACGCCTGTCGCGTTGAACGGCCAGTTCCGCGTTGGTCCTGGATATTGGGCTCCTCACTTGGCTCTGCTGCACGCATCACACCTTTTCGCGATTTTCTTTTGACGGCTTTTCAAACGCTTGAGCAACAAGCGTTGCCGGACCCGGGTGTTCGCGCCTTAGGATCGGGGCATCCAAGAGTATTTGATGCAAAGACTGGTCCTTGCCTACAAGAATTTCGCCGCCCACCAAAACATCAGCCACATCGGACTGGGTGTCTCGGCCCTGAACACCTGTAAAGTGCTGCGGCGCGGCGGTATCGTCGCCGACGTTTGGCCGGTGATGAATTCCAAAGATCTCAGCACCCGCTTGCAGCGCGATCCCGCCACTCACGTTGTCGTTTCAGCGCCCTGGATCCCTTCCGTGGAAATTCATGGCCTGGTGGCGGCGAATTCCTCCACGCGCTTTGCCGTCAATTGCCATTCCAACGTCGGGTTTCTGCAAGCCGATTCCAATGGCGTGCGCCTGGTTCGCGAGGCCATGGAAGTGGAAGCGGCCTCCCACAATTTTCATCTGGCCGGTAACAGCCAAAAGTTTTGCCGGTGGATTCGCTCGGCCTACACGCGCCCTTGCACCTATCTCCCCAACCTGTACTATCTGGAAGCGGACTTCCTTCCGTGGCGCCCTCTTTATACCGGCGGCACGCTGCGCATCGGGGCTTTCGGAGCTACGCGACCGTTGAAGAATTTCATGAGCGCTGCCGGCGCGGCACTTGAAATCACGCATCGCTATAAGGCCAATCTCGAATTGTGGCTCTCGGCGGGACGCACCGAAGGCGGCGGCGACACCATCCTGCGCTCCGCGCGGGCCATGCTGAACGGCCTTCCCAACGTGAAGCTGGTCGAGAACGGATGGCAGTCCTGGCCCAAATTTCGCCAGAGCGTCGCGCACATGCACCTGCTGCTCCAGCCGAGCTACACCGAATCGTTCAACATGGTGACGGCCGATGGCGTCGCGGAGGGAGTGCCGTCGGTGGTATCGCACGCCATCGATTGGGCGCCCGAGCATTGGAAGGCCATGATGGACGACGTGCTGGACATCGCTCGTGTCGGCCGGTACCTGCTTACTGACCCCTACGCGCCCCAGGAAGGCATTGAGGCTTTGAAGGCGCACAACGCCGAAGGTCTGAAGTCCTGGCAGAGCTTCTTGAATGATTGATCAGACAATCAACATGCAGTCGCCGTAAGAATAGAATCGATATCCAGCCTGCACCGCATGTTCATACGCCGAGAGCACGAAGTCGCGCCCGGCGAATGCGCACACCAGCATCAACAGGCTGGACTCGGGCAGATGAAAGTTCGTCAACATCGCGTTGGTCCGTTGAAATTGAAATCCCGGGCGGATGAACAGATCCGTTTCGCCGCTCTTCCCTAAGAACAAGCTCTCCACCGCTCGGACGCTTGTGGTTCCGGCACAAATGACGCGCTGAGCTGTTCGAATTTTCGCCTCATTCTCTGGGTCGACATGAAATCGCTCCGCATGCAGCGTCTCGCCGCGCACCGGTTGAAACGTGCCAAGACCGACATGCAGTGTGACATAGGCGATCTCGGCGCCGCCCTTGCGGCTGGCATCCAAAATGTCGCTGGTGAAATGCAGTCCCGCCGTTGGCGCGGCCACCGATCCGGTCTCGCGCGCAAACACCGTCTGATATCGCTCTCGATCGTCAGCCGTATCGTTCCGCTTGATGTACGGGGGCAGTGGCACGTGGCCAATCTTGCGCAGCAACTCGTACAGATCGCCGTCATAGTGAAACCGCAGCGTGCGCTCTCCGTACGCGCCGCGCCCGATTACCTCGGCTTGGACGCCGTTGAAAGCAACCCGCTCGCGCGTGCGCATCTTGCGACCGGGATGCACCAGAGCGGTCCAGGTCTTCGCGTCATCGCTCACCGGTTGCACCAACAACACTTCCACCACGCCCGAAAATCCCACTCGCGTCCCGTACAATCGCGAGGGAAAAACTTTCGAATTGTTCAACACCAGGCAATCGCCCGCGTGCAGGAATCGCGAGAAGTCCCGGAACGTTCGATCCTCCCAGCGCTGCTCCTCCCGATACAGCAGCAGCATCCGTGACGCCGCGCGATCCGCCAGCGGCTCCTGCGCGATCGACGACTCCGGCAAGTGATAATGAAATTGCGAAAGGTCCAAATCACACCTTACCAGTGAAAATCCTCGGCATCGAAACATCCTGCGATGAAACCGCCGCGGCCGTGGTGGAAGACGGCGTCACGATACGCTCGTCCGTGGTTGCATCCCAGTTGGCCCACGCGAAATACGGGGGCGTGGTTCCCGAGTTGGCCTCGCGCGAACACCTGCGTGCCATTGTGCCAGTGGTGCGATTGGCTCTCGAACAAGCCAATACAAATTTCGACGACTTGGCCGCTATCGCCGTAACCGAAGGCCCGGGCCTGGTGGGTTCGCTTCTGGTCGGCATCACTTACGCGAAGGCGCTATGCTTCGCCCGCAATTTGCCGCTCATCGGTGTCAACCATATCGAAGGCCACATTCACGCCGTTGTACTCGAAGCAGGATCAAGCATTGAATATCCCGCTCTCGCGCTGGTAGTCAGCGGCGGCCACACGCATCTGTTTGAAGTGCGCGAAGGCTTCTCGTATCGTCTTCTCGGAAAAACACGTGACGATGCGGCCGGCGAGGCCTACGATAAAGTCGCGAAGCTCCTCGGATTCGGCTATCCCGGCGGCCCGATCATCGATCAACTGGCGCCCCACGGCGATCCGCACGCCGTCAAGTTCACGCTCGCGCGCATGAAAGGCAACACGCTGGACTTTAGCTTCAGCGGATTAAAGACCGCGGTGCTGCGCTGGGTGGAGCATCACGATCTCGCCGCCGAGATCGACGCCCGCCGCCGCGCGCAGGGCGCCTCGGCTCAGGATTTCCTGGCGCTCACCCCGCAACCCACGCTCGATCTGCTAGCATCTTTTCAATACACGGTCATCGAAGAGCTGCTGCGCCGCGCTGCTGTGTCTATTGAAGAAATCGGCGCACGATCGTTCATCGTCTCCGGTGGCGTGGCTTCGAACGCAGGCCTCCGAACCGCCGCGCGCGACGCCGGCCTCGCCTGCCCGGTCTTCTTCCCCACGCCCGCGCTCTCCACCGACAACGCCGCCATGATCGCCGCCGCTGCGTTCCCAAAGTTGCGCCTTCAAGATTTCGCCGACTTTACCCTCCGCGCCAAAGCCAACCTGGCGCTTGCCTAGCAACCCAAATCCCCAACCCCGCACTGCTACCATCGAACCGATGGGTCCTAACACAGCACAGGCCGAGCAGCCGAAAGTCCCGATTGCCGGCGTACAGAATTTGATCGCCGTCGGATCGGGCAAAGGCGGCGTCGGAAAAACCACCGTATCGGTGAATCTGGCCGTGGCGCTGTCGCGTCTGGGCCATAAGGTCGGCCTGCTGGACGCCGACGTCTACGGCCCCAACGTGCCGCTGATGATGGGCGTTCGCGCGCAGCCGCATGCCATCGGCGAGCGCATCCAGCCGCTCGAAAAAGACGGCGTGCGCATCATGTCCATGGGCTTCCTGAATCCGGGCGACAAGCCGCTGGTGTGGCGCGGGCCGATGCTGCACAGCGTGATCCAGCAATTCCTGCGCGGCGTGGACTGGGGCAAGCTGGATTATCTGATTGTCGATCTGCCGCCCGGCACCGGTGACGTGCAGCTCTCGTTGATCCAAACCGCGCCGCTGACGGGCGCCGTCGTGGTCACCACGCCGTCGGAAGTTTCGCTCGAAGACGCGCGCAAAGCCATCCATATGTTCCAGCAAGTGCGCGTGCCCATTCTGGGCCTGGTGGAAAACATGAGCTACCTGCAATGCCCGCACTGCACCGAGCGCATCGACGTTTTCAGCCATGGTGGCGGCAAGAAAACCGCCGAGGCGATGGGCGTTCCATTTCTGGGTGAGCTGCCGCTCGATCCGGCGGTGCGAATCGGCGGAGATTCCGGGCAGCCCATCACGCTAGGCGATGCCGGCGCGCCGTTCGTGGCAATCGCGCGCGAAGTACAGCGCCGCGCCGCCGAAGAAAGCGGCAAAAAAGGCCCATCCATTGAAATCGAAGAATAGGCCGGCTACCTTCGGCCCAAGCTCGCGCCGATAAAATCGCGATTCATCCGCGCGATCGCTTCCAGCGTGATCTCCTTCGGACACGCCGCCTCGCACTCGCCGATATTGGTGCAGCTCCCGAAGCCCTCGGCGTTGTATCTGCCGCACCATGCGCAGCGCCCGTTGATGCCGTTCCGGCTGGCCCTGCGGCAGCAATCCCAGATGCGCGATCTTGGCGCCCGTGAACAACGCCGCCGACGCGTTCGGACACGCCGCCACGCACGCCCCGCAGCCGATGCACGCCGCCGCGTCCATGGCGCGATCCGCGTTTTCCTTAGGAACCGGTATCGTATTGCCATCGGGCGCGCTGCCCGTCGGCACGCTGATGTATCCCGCCGCCGCGATGATCCGGTCGAAAGCCGCGCGATCCACCACCAGATCCTTGATCACCGGAAATGCCTTGGCCCGCCACGGCTCGATGTACAATTCCTGCCCGTCCTTGAAATGCCGCATGGTGAGCTGGCACACCGTGGTCGCGGGCAGCGGACCGTGCGCGATGCCGTTGATCATGAACCCGCACGATCCGCAAATACCTTCGCGGCAATCGTGCTCGAACGCGATCGGCTCCTCGCCCTTCAGGATCAGGCCCTCGTTCACCACGTCGAGCAGCTCCAGCATCGACATGTCCGGATTCACGTCGCTCGCTTCGTAGCGCACCATGCGCCCGTTCGATGCCGCGCTCTTCTGACGCCAGACGTGCAAAATCAGCCGCATTATTTGTAGCTCCGCTGGCTGGGATGCACGTATTCGAAAGTGAGCGGCTCCTTGTGCAGCTCCGGCGCGCTGTTCCGGCGCCCTTGTATTCCCACGCAGCCACGTACGCGCACCCATCGTCATTGCGCTGCGCCTCGCCATCGGGAGTCTGATACTCCTCGCGGAAATGCCCGCCGCAGCTTTCCTCGCGATCCAGCGCGTCGATGCACATCAGCTCGGCCAGTTCGAAGAAATCCGCCACGCGTCCGGCCTTTTCGAGCGATTGATTCAGATCCTCCGCGCTGCCCGGCACGTTCACATCGCGCCAAAACTCGCCGCGCAACTCGCGGATCTCGCCGATCGCCTTCTCCAGCCCCGTTCCGCGTCCGCGACATCCCGCAATAATCCCAAACGATCTTGCCCAATTCGCGGTGGAACGCATCGACGGTGTGGTGCCCGTGGATGTCAAGCAGCTTTTTGCGTCAGCTCCAGCACGCCGATCTCCGCCGCGCGAAACTCCGCCTGCGCCGGCGTCAATCTTTTCGAGCTTGGTCTTGGCGATGTAATCGCCCACCGTGTACGGAAGGATGAAATAGCCGTCCGACAGCCCCTGCATCAGCGCGCTCGCGCCCAGACGATTCGCGCCGTGATCGGAAAAATTCGCCTCGCCGATCACGAACAGCCCGGGGATGGTGCTCATCAGGTAATAATCCACCCACAGGCCGCCCATCGTGTAATGAATCGCCGGATAAATGCGCATCGGGACTTTGTACGGATCTTCGTCCGTGATGCGCTGGTACATCTCGAACAGATTGCCGTAGCGCTCGCGAATCACGTCCGCGCCCAGCCGCCGGATCGCATCGGAGAAATCCAGATACACGCCCAGCCCCGTTTCGCCCACGCCGCGACCTTCGTCGCACACCGCCTTGGCATTGCGCGACGCCACATCGCGCGGCACCAGGTTGCCGAAACTCGGATAACGCCGCTCCAGATAATAATCGCGCTCGGCTTCCGGGATCTGATTCGGCGGGCGTTTGTCGCCCGCTTTCAACGGCACCCAGATGCGGCCGTCGTTGCGCAGCGATTCGCTCATCAGCGTCAGCTTCGATTGATAATGCCCCGACACCGGAATGCAGGTCGGATGAATCTGCGTGAAGCACGGATTCGCAAACAGCGCGCCGCGTTTGTACGCGCGCCAGATGGCCGTGCAGTTCGATCCCTTGGCGTTGGTCGAAAGATAATAGACGTTTCCGTAGCCGCCGGTTCCCAGCACCACCGCGTCGGCCACGTGCGATTCGATCCGCCCGGTCACCAGGTTGCGCGTGACGATCCCGCGCGCGTGCCCGTCGACCACCACCAGGTCCAGCATCTCGGTGCGCGGGATACATCGTCACGCGGCCTTCGTGCACCTGCCGCTCCAAGCGCCTGATATGCGCCGAGCAACAACTGCTGGCCGGTCTGCCCGCGCGCATAAAACGTCCGCGACACCTGCGCGCCGCCGAACGATCGATTGGCCAGCGTCCCGCCATATTCGCGCGCGAACGGCACGCCCTGCGCCACGCACTGGTCGATGATGTTGACGCTGATCTGCGCCAGGCGATAAACGTTGGCTTCGCGCGACCGGAAATCGCCGCCCTTCACCGTGTCGTAGAACAGGCGGAACACGCTGTCGCCGTCGCTGTGATAATTCTTCGCGGCGTTGATGCCGCCCTGCGCCGCGATGCTATGCGCGCGCCGCGGCGAATCCTGAAAGCAGAAGCACTTCACGTTATAGCCGAGCTCGCCGAGCGTGGCCGCCGCCGATGCTCCCGCCAGCCCCGATCCCACCACGATAATCGTGTGCTTGCGCTTGTTCGCCGGATTCACCAGCTTCATCTCGAAGCGGGCCTGGTCCCACAGCTTCTCGATCTCGCCCGCCGGAACGCGTCCGTCCAGTTGCATTTCTATCTCACCAACCCCGATAACACCGCCACTGGGAATCGAAATGTTGCCCAGCGCGATCAGCGTCGCCAGCACCGCGGCGCCGCGCCGCAACATCGGCGTGTACCGCGGATGCGCGATCCCGAGCGATTGAAACATGCTCCACAGCCCGTGATAGAGATGCAGGCACAGCAGCAGCATCGCGATGATGTAAAACGCCGCCACCGGAATCACCTGGAAGCTGGCCACCACGTTGCCGTACACGTTGCCCGGCTCGAAGTGCGGATTCACTTTGCCGAACGTAAAGTCCAGCAGATGATAGATGACGAACGCCAGGATGATCGGCCCGCTCCAGTACATGGTGCGCGACGCGTAAGACGACCCGGTGGCTTTCTTCTTGCGATATCCCACCGGCCGCGCGCTGATATTGCGCGCCGCTAATTGCACCGACGACCAGATGTGCAGCAGCACCATCGCCAGCAGAACGGTCCGCACGCTCCACAGCAGCGCCGGCATGGAACGCAACAGCACCGCGTAGCGATTCAGTTTGTCGGGTCCCTCGTAGATCTGAAGATTGCCGATCAGATGCCCAACCACGAATAGAAACAGAATGCAGCCGCTGATCGCCATTGCTGCTTTCTTGCCCGCCGTTGAGCTGTAGAAATTTTCTTTGACGAGGCTGGACGGCCTCACAACTGTCGTACCCATCCGTTCATAGCTTACTACTCGGATCGCTACCGGCGCGCCCCCGCCGGCTCACATACAGGTATACGGCATAGGCCAGGATCAGCACGCCGGCCACCACCGAGGCCTGTTTCAGATTGTGGTCGATGACGCCGAGAATCTCTTCCCAGCGCGCGCCGAAATGATATCCGATGAACAGAAACGTGCTGACCCACAGCAGCGCGCCGGTATAGGCGAAAGCCGCGAATCCGTGGTATTCCAGCTTAGACGTGCCGGCCACGATCGCGGTGAAATGCCGGACGCCGGGCACGAAATAGCCGATCATCGAGCGCCCAATGCCCGATGCGGTTGAACCAGTCGTGCACCCAGCGGATCTGCTCGTCGCGAACGTGCAGCAAGCGGCCGGCGCGCGAGTGCAGAAACTTCCATCCGAGAGTGCGTCCGATGATATAGCTGCACGTGATGCCGCACATGCTGCCGCGCAAGCGCGCTCGCAAATGCGGGAATCGGATGCAGACTGCCGCGATAGATGAGAAAGCCGCAGCCGGTGAGCAGGGTTTCATCCGGAATCGGAAGACCGACGATCCCCAAGGCCAGCAGCCCGAAGATGGCGAAATAGCCGTAGGTCGCAACCCACTGGAGGACGGCGCTTTCCAACCAGCGATGATAGCGCGAAGGGCTAGACTGTATGGAAGGCGAAATATGCAGCGTGCAGCGATCGGCATTCGGCCGCATTCGGGCTGGGGTGCGTTGGTAGTGGTGGCTGGCGATAAGGGGGCTATCGATGTGGTGCTGCGAAAAAGAGTCGTCATTACCGCTCCGGACATAAAAGGGGCGAGCCAGCCTTATCATTTTGCGCAAGGACAGAATCTCACGGAGGCCGAGAGATATCTTGCCGAGTGCGCGGCCGCATCCGAGCAGCTTGCCTGGGAGGCACTTGGCGAAACCATTGAGGAAGCCCGCAGCCGCAAGAAGGTTGTCACAGGCTGTGCGATCCTGCTGGCTGCCGGGCGCAGCCAGCCCGAACTCCCGAAAATCCTCGCTTCTCACCCGCTGATCCATACCGCCGAAGGCGAGTTCTTTCGGCAATCGTTCCGCAGGGCGGGAGAGCGGCTGAAATTAGAGGTGACCGGGATTCGGGAACGCGATCTCGATGAGAGGGCGCGCGAGAAATTCGGCGCGGAAACGGATTCGGTGAGGCGCGAGATCGCAGGGCTGGGAAGTTCCCTCGGCCCGCCTTGGACTAGCGATCAGAAGAATGCGTGCTTGGCGGCGCTGCTGGTCCTGAAAAATTTGGGCCACGGATGAACGCAGATGAACACGGATAAAAACTTCTTTGTGGGAATCTGTGTTAATCCGTGTTTATCCGTGGCCGAATAACTTCAACCAGCAGTCTTCCGGCTGGGCGTCACCGCTTTGCCAGGCACCACCGAGAAGAATTCGATGAAGCGCTTCTTTGGCTCCGGCACGGGCACCGGCTTAGCTTCCAGCATGCACTGCGCCAGGGCCGTGAACTGGCGGCCGAGTTCGGTGTTGGGCTCAACATACTTGCCCGCCGTCATGGCGCGCTGCACGCCCTGATAATCGTTCGGGAAGGTCATGTATATGGGAACTCCGAGCAGTTGCTCGATCTGCTGCGGCGAAATCAGCGATCGTTTCGGGCAGCGATTCAGCAGCACGGTAACGCGCTCGCCCAGGTCGAGCTGTTTCAGGTAAACATATTTTTCGCGCGCCAGGTGAAGGGAGGGAATCTCCGGCGTGCATACCAGAAAGATGCGCTTCGATTCGTGCATGATCTCGAGCGAATAACGCTCCAGGTTGCCCGACATGTCGAAGCACAGCGAGGTGTAGTTCCGCCGCATGAACTCCATCAAATGGCGGATCTGCGTCGGCTCGATGCGGAAATCCGGATTCAGCTTGCCGGCATGCAGCACGTCCAGCTTGTCCATGCTCGTTACCATGGTGGGCCACAAGCTCTCGTCCATCTCGAGCGCGTGTTCGGCCGCGTCCGTCACGCAATACCCGCTGTCCAGTTTCAGCATGAACCGCACCATCCCGGAGTTCAGGTCGAAATCCGACAGCAGGACCGAAGAATCCGGAACACGCGACATGGCCACTGCGGTGTTCATTGCCAAGGTGGAGGTGCCCACGCCCGCTTTGGACGGCAGGAAACTATAAACCTGATTGGTGGCCTCAATGGCCGGAGGCCGCGCCTGAACTGCGTCCTTGATCCTCACCAGGGCATCCACCAACGCCTGGCGATCGAAAGGCAGGGACGCAAACTCGCGAATGCCGGCCCGCATCACTTCCAGAAGAATCTGCGGATCGACGAAACGGCTGATCGCGACAATCTGAACGCCGGGCGTGTTTTTCTCTACTTCGCGCGAGATCTCCATCGCCTTGGCCGTCGATTCGGTGCTGACGAACACCACCTGCGGCGCGTGAGCGCGCAGAAAACGCAGCAGTTCCAGGCCGCTGGGATACTTGTCCAGTGTCCGCGTGACACTAACGATCCCGATCTCGGTGAGTATCGCTTCCAACCGTTCATTCAGGTCGACATCGGGACAGATAATAATGCCTCTAAGCATCGCGCAGAACTCCTGAACTTAGACTAAGGCTGAAACACGGTATCAACAATTGGTTTTTGGTACTAGTTTTACCCACCCGTCACCCTAGGACGGAGGTGCTTCTTAGAAGCGAGCTGAGGTGAAGACCTTAGTAAGGATGGCTTCCCTCCCCTTGACATTCTACTGGAAGCCCTTTAACATGGTCGCCTAGAATGTCTACCGGAAGCCAGAAGGAACGCATCGAACTGCTGCAGGGCACGCTCGACCTGCTGATTCTCCGCACCCTGCTGCTCGGGCCGGTGCACGGCCACGCCATCGCCCGGGCCATCGAAGTCAACTCCGAGGATGTCTTGCAGGTGGAGCAGGGCTCGCTCTATCCGGCGCTGCACCGGCTGATCAAGCGGGGATGGATTGCAGTGGAAGCGGGTAAGTCGGAAAACAATCGCCGCGCCAAGTTCTACCGGCTGACAGCTAAGGGAAGGAAGCAACTCGCGCTCGAGACCAGCAAGTGGGACAAGCTGGCGGGAGCGATCGCGTCGGATTCTTCGTCCCGCCGGGCAGGAGGGCGACTCATGAGACGCCGCAAGCCGCATGCTGGAGGATTTGGACCAGGATATTCGCGACCATATCGAGCGGGAGACCCAGGAAAACATCGCGCGCGGCATTCCCCCCAAGGAAGCGCGCCATGCGGCGATGCGCAAATTCGGCAACGTCACGCGTATCGCCGAAGAGACGCGGGATGTCTGGACTTTCGTTTGGTTGGAACAGTCGCTGCAGGATATGCGCCTGGGCCTCCGGCGGTTGCGCAAATCCCCGGGCTTCGCAGCCATCGCTATCCTAACGCTGGCCCTCGGCATCGGCGCGAGCACATCGATATTCTCGGTGGTAAATTCGGTTTTGCTCGGACATCTGCCCTATAAGGATCCCGGCCGTCTTGCCATGATCTGGGGAACGAATCTCCGCCGCGGAATTGACAAGACTCCGGTGTCGCCCGGCGACTTCTTCGAATGGAAGCAGCGGAACACCGTGTTTCAAGACATCGCTGCTTCCTACGATAGTCAGATGACGCTGACGGGAAGCGGTAATCCACAGTTCCTGTTCGGCTATGCTTTCTCGGCGAACTATTTCACCATCCTGGGGGCCTCCCCGGAGCTCGGCCGCACCTTCACTGCCGGCGAGGACCGCCCCGGCGGACCCAAGGTCGTCGTATTGAGCGACAAGCTCTGGCGCAGCACCTTCCTCGCCGATCCGGGAATATTGGATAAAACCATCACGCTGGACGGCGAGCCTTACACCGTCATCGGCGTGATGCCCCCCGGGTTTAGTTTTCCACCAGGCGTGCAAGTGTGGATCCCGATTGCTCTGCGAGATTCGGCGGCGGGCGATTACCAGCACCGCTATATCCGCGTGATGGGCCGGCTTCGGCCAGGTGTGTCCGTCGAGCATGCGCAGGCCGCGATGCAGGCGCTCGCGCTCCAGATAAACGCGGAGCACCCGGCTACCGACGCCGGCAATGGTGTCGGTATCACGGCACTCCGGAAACAATTGGCGGGCGATATTCGAACGCCGCTTTTAGTGCTGTTGGGAGCGGTTGGATTTGTGCTGCTGATTGCTTGCGCAAACGTCGCCAGTTTGCTGCTGGCGCGCGCCACCATGCGCCACAAGGAAATTGCGGCTTGCGCGGCTCTGGGCGCCAGCAGCGGACGGTTGTTGCGTCAATTTCTCACGGAAAGCCTTCTGTTGTCCGTGGCGGGCGGAGGGTTGGGAGTTGCTCTGGCTTTGTGGTGCACACGGTTTCTGGTGTCAATATTTCCGAACGACATTGCAAATCTGAGTATTCCGCGCGTCGAAAGCATCCCCGTCGACATGCCGGTGCTCCTGTTCGCCCTCTCCGCCGCGGTTCTTACAGGGCTGCTCTTCGGCGTGGCGCCCGCCATGCAATCGGCACGTGCCAACGCGGCTGAGGTGCTCAAGGAATCCAGCCGCGGTGCGACGCTGGGTTCGCGCTCCGCCAGGCTTCGCCGCGTTCTGGTAGTCGGCGAGATTGCCCTGTCGTTGGTGTTGCTCGCGGGCGCGGGATTGCTCATCGAAAGCTTCCAACGCGTGGCCAGCGCCAGCTTGGGCTTCCAGCCGGACCACGTGCTCGGCGTGGAAGTGTTCCTAGCGCCCAACCGCTATCCGCCGAACCAGCCCGACAAACAACGCGCTTTCGTGCGGGATGTTCTTGAGCGGATGAGATCCTTGCCTGGCGTACGGTCCGCCGGCGCCGCGAACACTCTCCCACTCACCGGTTTTTGGGGTGAAACAGACTTTCTGGTGGAAGGGCGGCCCCTCCCAAAACCCGGCGAAACGCCCAACGCCGATAGCCGATTCATTACTCCCGGCTATTTCTCCACGCTGCGCGTCCCGCTTGTCGCCGGACGAGATTTCAGCGATGCGGACCACGAGGGCGGCCAGCCCGTAGCTATCGTGGATGAGACATTTGCGCGCCAGTATCTGGATGGCAGTCCCATCGGAAAACGATTGAATTTGGGAACGCCGGAAATGCCGGAGTGGTGGAATGTGGTCGGCGAGGTCCATAACGTCAAGGCGTTCGGGCTGGAACGTCCGGATCTCCCCACTCTTTACCGTCCGCTGGCGCAGCATCCCTGGGGACTGCTGGCGTTCGCGATTCGCTCGGCTGGCGATCCCGCCGCGCTTCTCAAGTCCGCGCAGCAAGCAGTGTGGGATGTCGACAAGGATCAGCCCGTCTTTCGAGCCCTCCCGATGAGCACACTGGCGGCGCAATCGATCGCCTTGCGGCGCGTCAGTACTTTGCTTCTCGCGGGATTCGCGGCGTTGGCGCTGGCACTTGCCGCCCTCGGTATTTACGGCGTCATGTCGTATTCAGTGGCGCGGCGCACGCACGAAATTGGAACCCGAATGGCTCTGGGCGCGCAGCCCAGGGACGTTTTGCGTATGGTTTTAATGCAAGGCGCTCGCCTGGCATTGGCCGGTGTCGCCATTGGCGTGGTTGCCGCGGTAATCCTGACACGATCCATGGCCAGCTTTCTTTTCGGCATCAGCGCGGGCGATCCCGGGACTTTTGCGGCCGTCGCGATTCTGCTCAGCTTCATCGCGTTGGCCGCTTGCTACGTCCCGGCGCGCCGGGCCATGCGGATCGATCCCATGGTGGCTCTGAAATACGAATGAACGCGCGGGTGAGTCCGCCCTGCCTGTGTTACATTGGTCCCGGAATAGACGCCCTCTATTCACCATGGAATTATGAGGTACCTGCTCGCCGCTCTCCTGGCGGCCTGCGCCACGCTCTCCGCGCAGATCATCCCGTTCGAATCCAACGGGCTCCTTTATAAGACGCTCACCAAGGGCGGAGTCACCGTCATGTTCGCTTACTTGCCGGCGCACCTGAAGGAATATTCGATCATGCAGGTTTCGCTCGCTAACGGCTCTCCCATTTCGTGGATGGTCAAGCCCGAGGATTTCAGTTTTCGCCAGCAGGATGGAACGGTTTGGCAAGCCGCCTCCGCGCTGGCGGTAGTAAATAACCTTCTCGCCAAGGCCGGCCGCCGGGACGTCATTAAGCTGGTCACTACTTACGAGCGCGGCGTATACGGCAACGAACACATGCAGACCACCAATGGCTACGAGGCGCGCCGTGAAAGCGCGCTGGCCGAAGGGGTTTCCACACGCCTGAAAGCGGGCGCCGCCGCGTCCGCGCTGGCCCTGGTCGCAACCAAGCTGGCATCCGGCGAATCCACCGATGGCGCCATCTTTTTCCCCAGCAATGGAAAAATCCTCGGTCCGGGGACGCTGGTGGTCCACACCGGCGGCGAGATATTTGAATTCCCTACTGACGGCGAGCCGGCGAACGGGAAATAAACCGCTGTATTATCCAAACTGCTACGCGGGCACCAGGAGTTCATAGCCGCGCTGCCGGGCTGGCTTTACAAATTCTCCAGTTCTCGCCGGGCCCGGTCCAGAATCTCTTCCACGCGTGTCCGCATCTCCGGATCTCGTGAGGCCCGTTTCATCGCATGGATGGTAGCCTTCATCATGGGACCGAGCGCGCTTCCACCGATCCACTGCCCCCAGTCGCCCCAGTCCGATGTCCGGCGCCAGATGTTGTCCGCCGTTGCGCGCTCCCGCTCCAACTCCTGCTTTCCGAGATCGGTGAGCTGATACACCCGCTTGCCGTCCTTACTCTCGGAGACGATCATCCCCTCGTCTTCCAACTGCTGCAGAGCCGGGTACATTGTGCCCGCGCTTACCCGATAACTTCCGCCCGACCGCGTCTCCAGTTCCTTCATTAAGTCATACCCGTGGCGTGGTTTTTCCGACAGAAGTGAAAGGATTGCGATCCGCACCTCGCCCGCTCCGAAAAACCGCCCTCGCGGGCCCCAGGGCGGAATGAAAGCCCAGGTTCTTCCCCAATCTGCTGATCCGTATCGCATACGGGACTCCTATCGTTCGATACAAGCGATCGATACAGTCGAACGCAATATATCAAACGATAGTATCTTACGATATACCGGACGATAGTGCAAACCTTTGCGGCCGGTGCTATACGATACAATGGAATCCGGGCTCTGTCGCGCCCATCGTCGAGCGCATGGGTTCGTTTGCCCAAAACATCAAAAAAGTACGTCGCCAAACACAAAAGTAGCCCTGATGCGTCCTCCCTGTCGTCCGATTCTAGTCAAAAAGGGCCAGTAACGAGGATTCGATGAACCTTCGCCTAGTCCTTAGGAGTTCCCTGCGAAGTGTGGATAGTTAAGATCGCGCTGAAGCGCCCCTACACGTTCATCGTGTTGGCGCTGTCTGATCCTGCTCATCAGCCCGCTGGTGATTCTGCGCACGCCCACCGACATTTTTCCGAACGTCGACATCCCGGTGGTTGCCGCGCTGTGGAATTACACCGGCCTGAGCGCCGAGGAGATGGAAGAGCGCATCGCGTCCCCATTCGAGCGCTCGCTCACCACCGTGGTCACCGACATCGATCACATCGAATCGCAGACCGTCAACGGCCGCAGCATCATCAAGGTCTTCTTCCATCCCGGTACGCGCGTCGACATGGCGATGGCGCAGATGACCGCCGCGGCGCAGATCCACGATCCAGCAGATGCCGCCCGGCACGCACGCCGCCGTTCATGCTGGTCTACAGCGCCTCCAGCGTTCCCATCCTGCAGCTTGCGCTTTCCGGCGCAGGGCCTTTCCGAGCAGCAACTGTTCGATTACGCCGCGAACTTCATCCGCACCCAACTCGCGACCGTGCAAGGCGCGGCGCATCCCGTGGCCCTATGGCGGGAAGCAGCGCCAGGTGATGGTCGATCTGCAGCCCGCGCTGCTGCAGTCCAAGGGCCTGTCGCCCGCCGATGTGGTGAACGCGATCGACACCCAGAACCTGATCCTGCCCACCGGCACGTCCAAAATCGGGCAGTTTGAATATGACGTCGGCCTGAATGCCAGCCCGGACACGATTCAGGAGCTCAACGATCTTCCGATCAAGGCCGTCGGCAACAGCACCATCTACGTGCACGACGTGGCGCACGTGCGCGACGGGTTTTCGCCGCAGACCAACATCGTCCGCCGCAACGGGCAGCGCAGCGCTCTGCTCAGCATCCTGAAAATCGGCGACACCTCCACGCTGGATATCGTGCAAGCAGGTGCGCGAGCATGCTGCCGCAAATCGCCGCTACGCTTCCGCCGGCGCTGAAAATCGAGCCGATCGCCGACCAATCGCTGTTCGTGCGCGCCGCGATCAACGGGGTGGTTCGCGAGGCGATCATCGCCGCGTGCCTGACCGCCATCATGATCCTGCTGTTTCTCGGGAGCTGGCGCAGCACGCTGATCATCGCGATCTCGATCCCGCTTTCGATCCTGTGCTCCATCTGCGTGCTGAGCGCGCTGGGCGAAACCATCAACATCATGACGCTGGGCGGCCTGGCGCTGGCGGTCGGCATCCTGGTGGACGACGCCACCGTCACCATCGAAAACATCGATCGCAATTTCGATGAAGGCAAGGATCTGCACACCGGCATCCTGGATGGCGCGGCGCAGATCGCGGTGCCGGCGCTGGTTTCCACGCTGTGCATCTGCATCGTGTTCATTCCGATGTTCTTCCTCACCGGCGTGGCGCGCTACCTGTTCGTCCCGCTGGCCGAAGCGGTGGTGTTCGCGATGCTCGCGTCGTACGTGCTCTCGCGCACCCTGGTGCCGACGCTCGCGATGTATCTGCTGAAGGTGCATGGGCACCATGCCTCCGAGCCGCAGTCCTGGAACATCGCCGCGCGCTTCCAGCGGGCGTTCGAGCGCGGCTTCGAAGCTGCGCGCCTGAGTTATCTGCGGATGCTCGAAACCTGCATCCGCCGCCGCGGATTGTTCGTTCCGGCGTTCCTTGGCGCTGTGCGCCGCCGCGTTTCTGCTGATTCCCTGGCTTGGGCCGCGATTTCTTTCCCGTCACCGACGCCGGCCAATTCAATCTGCACTTCCGCGCCAAGACCGGCACGCGCATCGAGGAAACCGCCCGCCTGGGCGACCTGGTCGAAACCTCGATGCGCGAAATCATTCCGCCGTCCGAGTTGGCCAGCATCATCGACAACATCGGGCTTCCCTACAGCTCCATCAACACCGCCTACAGCAATTCGGCGCCGATCGGCACCATGGACGCCGATGTTCTGGTCACGCTGAAGCCCGGCCACCGGCCCACGGACTATTACATTCATGAGCTGCGCGCGCAAACTGCCGCGCGAGTTTCCCGGGCGTTCTGTTTTATTTCCTGCCGGCCGACATCGTCAGCCAGATTTTGAACTTCGGCCTGCCGGCGCCGATCGACATTCAAGTTTCCGGCCCGAACCTGAACGCCAATCACGCGTTCGCCACCAATCTGCTGGGCCAGCTCCGCAACGTTCCCGGCGCAGTGGATCTGCGCGTTCATCAGCTTTTCGATCTGCCGCGAATTCAGGTGAACGTGGACCGCACCAAGGCGCTTGAAAGCGGCTATTCGCAGCTACGATGTGGCCAGCAGCCTGCTGATTTCGCTCAGCGGAAGCTTTCAGACCCAGCCGTCCTACTGGCTGGATCCCAAGAACGGCGTAACCTACAGCCTGGTGGCGCAGACGCCGCAGTACGACATTGTCTTCGCTGAGCGATCTGGACAACATTCCGATCACCGGCTCAGGCGCGCATCATCCCGAAATTCTGGGCGACGTTGTCAGCACCAGCCGGCGGGCGCGAGATGGCGGTGGTTTCGCACTACAACATCCAGCGCGCCATCGATATTTTCGGCAACGTGCAGGATCGCGATCTGGGCGGCGTGGCCACCGATATCGACCGCATCGTCGACAAAGGCGCGGGCCAAACTGCCGCGCGGATCGCAGTTGATCGTCCGCGGCCAGATCGACACCATGCAGTCGTCCTTCCGCGGCCTGCTCGGCGGCTTGGTGCTGTCCATCGTGCTGGTCTACTTCCTGATCGTGGTCAACTTCCAATCCTGGCTGGATCCGTTCATCATCATCACCGCGCTGCCGGCCGCCATGGCCGGAATCGTGCTGTTCCTCTTTGTCTCGCGCACCACGCTGAGCGTTCCCGCGTCTGATGGGCGCCATCATGAGCGTCGGCGTGGCCACGGCCAACAGCATTCTGGTGATCAGCTTCGCCAAGGAACATCTGGAGGCCGAAGGCGATCCCGGTGCGCGCCGCGCTCGAAGCCGGCTTCACGCGCTTCCGTCCGGTTCTGATGACCGCGCTGGCCATGATCATCGGCATGATTCCGATGGCGCTGGGCCTGGGCGAAGGCGGCGAGCAAAACGCGCCGCTGGGCCGCGCGGTGATCGGCGGACTGATTTTCGCCACCGTCGCGACTCTGTTCTTCGTACCGACCGTGTTCAGCATGTTGCACCGGAGGCGCGTGAACGTCCGATGCTAGATAGAGAGCCACATGCTGGAGACTCCCATCTCGAGCTCCAGCACGACCAATCGAGCCGATTTTGCCGCCCGACCGGCCGCCGGCGCGGCCGCGAACGCTGGCGGGTGGTGTTTCTGCTGCTGCTGGCCGCGGCCATCGTGGCCGGCATCGTCTTCTGGGGCATCAACGCCCGCATCCAGACCGCCGCGGCGGTGAAGGAAACCACGCGGGAGCTCGCGATTCCCGACGGTGTCCGTGATCCATCCCAAGCCCGGCGCCGTGAAGGACGAAGTGGTGCTGCCGGGCAACGTGCAGGCGTTCACCGACTCGCCGATTTACGCGCGCTCCAGCGGCTACCTGAAGAAATGGTTCGTCGATATCGGCGGCCATGTGAAGGCCGGGCAGGAGCTGGCCATCATCGAGGCGCCGGAGCTGGATCAACAGGTCCGCCAGGCCAAAGCCACCATCCAACAGGCGCAGGCCGCTTTGGACCAGGCCATCGCCAACGAGCAGCAAGGCAAAGCCAACGAAGAGCTGGCGCGCGTGAATGCCGATCGCTGGAAGAACCTGGTGGCGAAAGGCGCCGTTTCGCGCCAGGAGAACGATCAATATCAGGCGCAATACCAGGCCCAGGTGGCCAACCTCAACGCGCTCGAGCAGGCCATCGCGGCGGCGCGCAGCAACATCGCCGCGGATCAGGCCAACCTGGGCCGTCTGCAGGAGATGCAGAGCTACGAAATCGTGCGGGCGCCCTTCGACGGGATCGTCACCGCGCGCAATATCGATATCGGCGCGCTGATCAACGCCGGCAATGGCGGACCCGCGCAGGAGCTGTTTCACATGGCCTCCACCGCCAAGCTGCGCGTCTACGTGAACGTGCCGCAGGCCGATTCGCGCGCCGCCGTTCCCGGCATCAAGTGCTATTTGACTCTGACCGAATTCCCCGGCCGCAAATTTCCCGGCGAATTGGTCCGCACCGCCGGAGCGCGATCGATCCCGCCAGCCGAACGCTGCTCACCGAAGTGGATGTCGATAATGCTTCCGGCGAGCTTCGTCCAGGCGCCTATGCCGAAGTGCACCTGCATGATTCCCGAAGGCTCGCGGTCGCTCATTCTGCCGGTCAGCACGCTGCTGTTCCGCAGCGAAGGCTTGCGTGTCGGCGTGGTTCGCGACGGCAACAAAGCGGAACTGGTGCCGGTGGTTCTGGGCAAGGATTACGGCAATGAAGTGGAAGTGGTCTCCGGGCATCGACGAGGACGACCTGGTGATTGCCAATCCGCCCGATTCGCTGGTGAGCGGCGCGACCGTTCAAGTGGTCCAGCAGGCTCAGTGATCGTGTTCAATAAAGAACCGAGGGCAGGAACGCGCCCTTCGGTTCGTTGTAGAGCCCAACCGACATCAGCGTCATGGGCTGCAACCACGCGGAGGCCGCTCGCCAGGCACCAGCGGAACAGCTCCGCATTGCGGCGTCGGCACCAGAATTCCGGGACCCCCGAAACCCTCGGCCGCCGCGATGATCGCCTGCAGATCCGGAGTTGGTCTCCGCGACGGCATGGCCGAAAAACGCGAGCGCCGCTGGCATATCCGGTGATGCGGCCCGTGGCGTTCGACCACACTTGCCGTGCCTTGCTTGATCGCATCGGCGAGTTCTCCGCCCCGATGGTGGCCGTGGACGCGCACCGCGAGCTGGTTGCACGCTTCCAGATCGGATGGCTGCGCTGCGCGCACCGCAAATCCCTCGTACGTTTTCTTGATAGCCGGGCCCTGCATCACCGCCAGTGGCTCGCGAACGTCGAAGCCCAGCGTGGTGTAAAGCGAAAGCGATCGATTGTGAAACGCGGCCTGAACCAGTCGCACGCCGGCGAAGTTGCGCTCGCGCGCGCGATCCAGCACGGCTTCCATCAGCTTGCGCCCGACGCCGCGATTCTGCACCTTCGGATCGATCGTGATCGGGCCCACGCCCGCGATGGGATTGCGTTCGTCCAGGCAATTGCTTCCGGTGATGCGCGCCGTCCACTTCGGCCACCACGCAGTAGAAACCCGGATGGGAGAACACTTGGGTCATCAGTCCCACGCCCGCAGCCGGCGTCTGGAACATCGGGCGGGAAATTATGATCGGTATTGATCTTGTGAAACGCTTCGTAGCAGATTTGCCCGCAAACGGCGCGCGTCTTCCGGCTTCGCCCGCCGAATGGTGACCGCAGCGCGACTGGGAGCAGCAGTGGACATAGACCTCCGATGCTTCTACAGTTTCAGCAATGCGCGCAGCCGCTTGGTCTGGACGCGGCTCACCGGCACTTCGGTTTGCTTCTTGTCATCCATGCGGAGCTGGAAGCTCGATTTGAACCACGGAATCACTTCCTTGATGCGATGAATGTTCACCAGGAAGGACCGGTGAACGCGCCAGAAAGTGTCCGGATCGAGATTGGATTGCAGCTCTTCGATGGTGCGGTAGTTCGATTCGCCTTCGACGTTGGTGGCAACCACGGTGATGAGGCCATCATCGATGGTGGCGTACACCACGTCCTGCGCGTCCACGATGAAGTTGCGATTGTTGTTCTTCACCAGCAGTTTGGTGCGCTGCGGGACGGCTTTGAGCGGCGCGATCTCCGGCTGCGGCGCGGCCTTGGCTTTCTCGGTCACGGCTTTGCGCGCGCGTTCCACGGCCACCATCAAGACGGTCCTTCTCAATCGGCTTGAGCAGATAATCCAGCGCTTCCCAGCGGAAGGCCTGAATGGCGTACTGATCGTAGGCCGTGGCCAGAATGAAATGCGGCAGCGGAATGTTCTTTTCCCGGAGATTCTGAATTACGCCAAAGCCATCCAGGCCAGGCATCTGGACGTCCAGGAAAACGACGTCCGGCTCCAGGTTTTCGATGAGCTTGACCGCCTCCAGACCATTGCGGCCGGTAGCCAGGATCTCGACGTCGGGAAACTCCTTGAGCAGGTAGGACAGTTCCTCGCGGGCCAGTTGTTCGTCGTCAATCAGAATGGCGGAGAGGGTGCTGGTAGCTCGCTCAGTCATTAGCATTTAGTATAGCCTAGGGTTTCGCGTCCGAAGTCGGGTAGCGGGCTACTGGCTCCGATCTGGTCGCCTAGAGGATTATATGTCAGCGGTCATCCTTCCGGAACCGGCTTGCACATCTGGAGGATGGTGAGAGAACCTCCCCATTACGATCCGCCTCGCTACTTCGTGCTTACTTGGCGAGGCGATGGGAATCTGGATTCTCACTTCGGTTTTGCTTTTGTCCATTCTGTGGACGAAATCTCAACGAGCTTTGGCGCGCGCAATTTTCAAAATAGCCACTACCCGAAGTCGCGCCTTTTGTCATAAAATGTTACAATAGCGAAGGATAGGCGTCGGCAGCCCTGTTCGAGGGTACATTTGAGCATCCTCGCACCACCCAAGGAGATTCGCAGTTGTCCACCATAGGAAATACCAGGATTGCGCCCGCCGAAGGTAAGCTGGGGGTCCTGATTCCCGGCATTGGAGCGGTCAGCACGACGTTCATGGCGGGAGTTGAAGCGGTGAAACGCGGCCTCGGCCAGCCCATCGGATCGCTCACGCAGCTGGGAACCGTGCGGCTGGGGAAGCGCACCGAAGGCCGCAGCCCGTACATCAAGGATTTCGTTCCACTGGCCGGCTTGAACGATCTGGTCTTCGGCGGCTGGGATATTTTCAACGACACCGCGTATGAATCGGCCGCGCATGCCGCGGTGCTGGAGAGTCGCTGCTCGAGAAGGTCCGCGAGCCGCTGAGCGCTATCAAGCCGATGCAGGCGGTGTTCGACCCGGACTACGTCCGGCGTTTGAACGGCCCGAACGTAAAGCAGGCCGGATCGAAGATGGACAAGGCCGAAATGCTGATGGAAGACATCCGGCAATTCCGCGCCGACCAACAACATCGAACGAACGGTGATGATCTGGTGCGGATCCACGGAAGTTTTTCACAAGCCGGGAGCCGTGCACCAAACGCTCAAGGATTTCGAGTGCGGCCTGCAGAAGAACGATCCGGACATCGCGCCCAGCCAGATTTATGCCTATGCGGCGCTCAAGAGCGGAGTGCCCTATGCGAATGGCGCGCCGAACCTGACCACCGATACGCCGGCGCTGCTGGATCTGGCGCGCGATCGCCAGATTCCGATCTGCGGCAAGGATTTCAAGACCGGCCAGACCTTCATGAAGACGCTGATCGCGCCGGGATTAAAGGCGCGCATGCTGGGGATGTCGGGCTGGTTTTCGACCAATATCCTGGGAATCGCGACGGCGAGGTGCTGGAAGATCCGGGCTCGTTCAAATCCAAGGAAGAGACCAAGCTGAGCGTGCTCCAGCAGATCCTGCAGCCGGAGCTTTACCCGCTAGCTTTATAAAGACCTTTATCACGCTGTTCGCATCAATTACTATCCGCCACGCGGCGACGCCAAGGAAGGCTGGGACAACATCGACATCTTCGGATGGCTGGGTTATCCCATGCAGATCAAAATCAACTTCCTGTGCCGCGATTCCATCCTGGCCGCTCCCCTGGTGCTGGATCTGGTGCTGTTCATGGATCTGGCGCAGCGCGCGGGCATGAAAGGCATCCAAGAGTGGCTGTCCTTCTACTTCAAAGCTCCCATGACGGCTCCCGGATTATATCCCGAGCACGACATTTTCATTCAGTTGATGAAGTTGAAGAACACGCTGCGTTGGATGCGCGGAGAGGATTTGATTACACACCTTGGGCTCGAGTACTACGACTAACGGATCCAAGCGCCAGGAGCCGGCCAAGCGGAAAGTGCTGGTGATCGGCGGGACTCTGTTCATCGGCCAGGCGCTGGTGAAGGAGTTGCTGCACGCCGGGCACGACGTCACCGTGCTGCATCGCAAACCTCGCCACAAGCTGGGCAAGCGGGTCGGCGAACATTATGGCCGACCGCAACGATCCCGAGGCCGTGAAGCGCGCGCTGGCCGGCAAGAACTTCGACGTCGTCTACGACAACGTCTACAACTGGGAGCACGGCACCACGGCCGCGCAAGTGGAAGCCACGGCGCGGGCCTGCGGGAACAATCTGCACCGCTATGTTTTCATGTCGAGCGTGGGCGCCTACGGCGACGGCCTGAATCATCACGAAGGCGACGCGCTGGCGCCGGACGATCATCCCGACCCCTACGTTCGCAACAAGGCCATGAGCGAGCGCGCGCTGTTCCGCATGCGGCAGCGCAATGGATTCCCGGTGGTGACGCTGCGTCCGCCGTTTGTGTACGGTCCGGGCAATCCGTTTTATCGCGAAGCCTTCTTTTGGGATCGTTTGCGCGACGGGCGCCCGCTGATCCTGCCGGGCGATGGCCGCCGGCTGATGCAGTTCGTCCATATCGACGATCTGGTGGCCGCCTGCGTGAAGGCGATCGACACGCCCGACATTGAGGGCCACGCGTTCAACATCGCCAATCCGCGGCCGCTGACGCAGGTGGAGGCGGTGGAGGCGTTCGCGCGCGCCGCCGGCAAAGAGCCGACCTTCGTGCGTCTGCCGCGCGAGCGGATTCTGCGCGCGGGCGGGCATCCCATGGGGCCGAAGATGTATTTCGGCTTTTATTTCGATTTGCCCGCGATCACCGTGGTGGTGAACAAGGCGCAGCGCATTTTGAAATTCAAGCCGGTGGATTTCAATACCGGCTTGAAGGAGACCTACCGCTGGTATGTGCGGCACAAGTTTCCCAAGCCCGATTATTCGTTCGAAGACGCGATCATTGCAGCGGCGCCCGCGTCGGCTTATTCGGCGCCGGTGGATTAATAGTAAGCGATCTGATGGTAAGTGTCCAAGAATATCTCGCCATCGTCTTACGAGGCGGATCGCGAGTACGTTGATGGCGAGCTCCTGGAGCGTCACTCAGGTGAGCAAGCCGCACAGCAGTGACGCATATGACCGCTGGCGCTTTGATTTTCCAACAGGCGAGCCCGATTGGGCATCCGCGTTCTCATGTCGCAGCGCGTGCAGGTCAGCCCCACGCGTTTCCGCGTGCCCGATGTATGCGTGCTCCCGGCGTCCGCCCCTCGCGATCCCATTGTGCGCCAAGCGCCGTTCCTTTGCATCGAGATTCTTTCGAGAGACGATACCGTCACACGGCTCAATGAGAAACTCTCGGATTATTTCCAGATGGGTGTTCGCTACGTTTGGGTGCTTGATCCGCTAACGCAACGCGCGTTTTGCTACACGCCGGGCGAGATGCACGAAGTGCTGGACGGGATGCTGCGAACCAATGATCCGGACATCGACAGTTCCGCTCGCGGAAGTTTTCGAATCTGAAACTAACCGCCGGTGGCCTGAGCCTCTTCGGCGCGAACCTGCTTCAATCGCTCGCGCAAAGCGTCCGGAAGCCCCGCTTCGATCTCCGGTGTGATCAATCCGACCGAATCCATGTCGACGATGTGCGTTTTGTCCTCGCTGGCGGAAGCTGATCAGCTTCATTCGGACGATGGAGGCGACGGAGGTGACCAGGATTCCCTCCATCCGTCAACGCCTGGATCGGACAAATCCGGGAACCGGCTCGACAATCGGTGGGACGGACCTTTTCTCCGGCGAAAACAAATGCACGCCGCTCCGAGCCTTGGGAGCCTCAGCGTCAACCAGCATGTCGACGCCCGCGACGTGACGGTGCACCGAAGCCGAGAGCGCATCGCTGCTCGTGCGATACGTGGCAGGTCCGCGCGATTCACGGCCAGATCAACGTCTTTCGTCAGACGCGCGGCGCCAGCGGATCACGCGATTGGACATGAGAAAGGACGGCCATTCCACCGACGACGCGGTATTCGATCCCGGCCTGCCGGAGGCAGCGTTGCATACGCGCCAGCCGTTACAGTTAGCTGATCCAGTGCTTGTCGTAAGCATGCATAACACTGCTTCTACTCTAGCGCTTCGGCCGCCGCTTTGGCCGTGTTGCAATGGATGGTCACGGTATCATCGGTGTCGCGGGCGTAGCCGCCGGCCAGCACGACGGCCACCGGTACGGATTGCGCCAGCGCTGTTTCAAACACCAGGCGGTCGCGACGTTTGAGCCCGTCGATGGTCAGCGCCAGGCCGCCCAGCTGGTCTTCCCGATACGGATCGGCGCCCGAGACGTAGAGCACCAAGTTGGGTGCGAAGCTCATCGCAACTTTCAGCGCGCCGTCCAGGCGGTCCAGATATTCGCTATCTTCGACGCCGTCCGGCAAATTCACGTCGATCGTCGACGGCGGTTTCTCGCTGGGATAATTGTGGAACTGATGCATGGACAGCGTCGCGACGCTTCGGTCGCCCGCGAAGATTGCGGCCGTGCCGTTGCCGTGATGCACGTCGCAATCGACAACCAGCGCTTTTTCGATGGCGCGCTCCTGCTGCAGCGCTCGGATGGCGATGGCAACGTCGTGGATCGCGCAAAAGCCTTCTCCATGCGAACGAAAAGCGTGGTGGAATCCTCCGCCGATGTTGAATCCGATGCGATCGCGCAGCGCATTGCGGGCCGCCAGAATGGTCCCGCCCGCCATCAGCCAAAAGCCCTCCACCATTTCGCGCGAGTACGGGAATTTCGAGCTTCAGGATTTCGGCCGCGCTGAGCGTTCCGGTTTTCAAGCGATGCACCCAGCCTGGGTCGTGGACTCGCAGGACATCGTCATCGGAGGCGGGCTGCGGTTCGACGAAATCAGCGGGCTCGGCGAAATGCTCGGCCAGCAGGCGATCGTGAATGAGGCGGTACTTTCGGGCGGGGAAGACATGGTCGCCCAGGTGCAGATCGTAGCGTGGATGATAGACCAATCGGAACGGCAGCATGTACTATGCCGCGCGGTGATGTTTTGCGGAGCGATGGTGCTTTTTCGGGGGCGGAGGTGGTGGCGGAGGGTCGGCCTGGCGTTGATTGCCCGGCGGTACTGTTGCACCGCGACATTATGCTCCTCCATCGTTTCTGAGAATTGATGGCCGCCGGAACCGTCCGGCTTGGCGACAAAATACAGAATAATCTGTTTGGGCGGGCGCGAGGGCGGCCTTGAGCGATGCCACGCCCGGATTCGCGATCGGGCCGGGCGGCAGTCCGGCATGCTGATAGGTGTTGTAGGCGTTGTCGCTCGCCAGATCGGATCGATAGATGGCGCCGCGATAGCGCTGCATCCAGCAGCGCCGCGTAGATGGTGGTGGGATCGCAATCGAGCGCCATGCCCTTGCTGCAGCCGGTTTTCGTAGACCGACGCGACGATCGGCCGCTCGCTCGCGGCCGGCCGTCTCCTTCTCCACCAGCGACGCCAGCGTCACCGTTTCGTTCACCGGCCCGCGCGTGCGAGGATCCTGCAGTTGACGCCACTGCTTACGGAACTGGCCGGTCATCATCGCGCAAAGCTGCTGGACGGTGGTGGAGCGCGTGATGCGGTAAGTGGAAGGGAAACAGATAGCCTTCGAGCGTGGGCGCCTGCGGCGCGAGATCGCGGATGAGCGAGGGATTCGCGGGCGGCGCGCAGGAAGTCGCGTGGTTTCAGAAAATCGAACTGGCCCGAGGCTTGCCGCGATGTCGAACATGTTGCTGCCTTCCGGGACCGCGAGTTCATAGTAAAAGACGTCGCCGCGCGCGATGCGGTCGAAGATGTCGGAGGGCGTATCGGCGTGAGCGAACTGATATTCGCCGGCCTGCAGCCGCTTGCCCGGATGCAGCGCGCGAGCCGCCAGGAACTGCCAGGAGTAGCGGATGACGCCGTTTTGCGCCAGTTCTTGCGCCATGGCCCGCGTGCTGGTTCCCTTCGGAAAGTCGAGAATCACCGGCTCGCGAAATCCCTGGTAGCGGGCGTTCAGAGCGACAAGTACAGCCACTCCGGCGGCCATGGCCGCCGAGCGACGACAACGACGGATACAGGCGGACGGCGCGCTTCATGATTGGCGGGAATCCAGGTAGCTTTCGAGCAGAATGACGGCGGCCAGCCGGTCGACCGCCTTGGCGCGTTTTTCGATGCTGATGCCGCTTTCGCGCAGCACCCGCTGGGCCTGCACGGTGGTGAGGCGCTCGTCCCACAAGTTGAACCGGAATGCCAGTGGCGGCCTCCAGGCGCGTCGCCAAACTCGCGGGCGTGGGCCGCGTGCCGCGTCCTTCGTGCCCGCTCATGTGGAGCGGATTTCCCAGCAAAATCAGCCCTACGTTGCTGGTCGGAGGCCAGTTTCGCCAGGCGCGCCAGATCCTCCCGAATGATTGGTGCGCTGCAGGGTTTCCAGGCCCTGGGCAGTAATGCCGAGTTCGTCGCTCACGGCCAGTCCGATGCGCCGTTTGCCCAAATCCAGGGCCAGGATCCTGCCTTACGTCATGAAATATTGCCTAACGGTGCCGGCAGCGCTGATTTTGTTTGCCGTTTCTGCCGATTTCATTTCATCATAGAAGGGGACTTGAGGTCCATATGTCCACCCTCACACCCTACGCCCATGCCCACGCTGCCGGCGCCGAAACCGGCGCAGGCCGGCGTCACGCTTCCTGGCGATTGCCGCGCGTGTAGCTCTGCTGTATTTCGGGCGAGTCTTCTTCATCACCATGGTGGTGGCGATTACGATCGCATTCCTGCTGGATCCGGTGGTAACGGCGTTCGTGAAGCTGCGCATGCCGCGCGCGGTGGCCAGCTTCATCGTTTGCAGCTCGCGCCTTGCTGGTCCTGTATCTGCTGGGCCTGGGGCTGTACACGGAGTTTTCCGGCTTTGTAGCAGGCGCTGCCCGCCTTACAGCCAGCGCATGAACGAACTGGTGGATAACGTGGCGACGCGCGTGGACGACGTGGAGAAGCGAACTTACGAGGTGGTGATTCCCAAACGCTTCCAGGAAGCGCCGCCGCCGCCGGCGTCCCGCGCCCGAGACCGACCCGCCGGCGGCGCGGAGCAAGACCGCGGAACCGGCCCCCGCGCCAGCCCAGATTCCCGAAGTGCGCATCCATACCGAGCCGACGCCGCTGTTCACCTACGTCTACGGATATGTCCGGTCGTTCTATGACGTGTTGCTGATGGCCAGCTTCGTGCCGTTCCTGGTGTATTTCATGCTGAGCTGGCGCGATCATATGCGCCGCAGCTTCCTTTATCTGTTCACCGGGCTCGGAACGGCAGGTGGTGGGGAAGAGCTGGGAGGGCGTGGCCGACATGGTGCGGGCCTACGTGATCGGGAATTTTATTCTGGGCTTGATGCTGGCTACCCTCAGCTGCGCGTTCTTTTTCTGCGATCCGGCTTCCGTATTGGCCGCTGGTCGGACCATTGAGCGGGTTTCTCAGCCTGGTGCCGTATGTGGGGCTGCCGCTGGCGATGATCCCGCCGCTGGCCGCGGGGCTGATCGTCTACACCCAGCCGACCATTTACGTGATGATCGCGGTGGTGGTGGCGGTGCTGCACCTGATCGCCATGAACCTGCTGTATCCCAAAGTAGTGGGCTCGCGCGTGCATCTGAATCCGCTGGTGGTGACGGTGGCGCTGATGTTCTGGGGCACGATCTGGGGCGGCATCGGACTGCTGCTGGCCATTCCGATCACGGCGGGCATCAAGGCGGTCTGCGATAATGTCACCAGCCTGCACGGCTACGGACAGTTGCTGGGGGATTAGCGGGCTCGAGTCGCCTGGTCAATGAACAAACAGCTTTTGATGTTTTTCGGCATCGGTCGTGGTTGCGATTGCGATCGCCGTGGTGGTGATCCTGAGCGGCAACAAGGGATCGCATCTTCGATTGCACGGGAAAATCCTCAAGGTTCGCACGGGAGCGCTGGGCGAAGGCAACAGCATCGCGGTGCTGGATTTTCGGGTGACGAATCCTTCCGATCTGTCCCTTTCCGTGCGGGAATGTCGTGATTATCGCTGGAGAAGCCCAATGGAGAAATGGTGGACGGCATCACGGTCGTCCAAGGCGATCTGAAGCAGCTCTTCCAATACAATCGCTTCCTGGGCGATCAGTACAACGACGGGCTTGGGATTGCAGGACACGATCGCGCCGCACGCCACCGTGGACCGCATGGTGGCCGCGCACTTTGAAGTGAGCGACGCGGATCTGGAGAAGGCCAAAGCGGTGCACCTGAGCATCCAGGATGTGGATGGCCCGCTGTGGGAGACCGAGCATCCAGGCAGCATACACAGTGAGCGATTCGAACGTGCGTGCGCCGGCTGATCATCCGGCCCGGAGGCATCGGCGATTGCATCTTGTCGCTGCCGGCGATCGAGCACCTGCGGGCCGATTCCAGCGAGGTCTGGGTTCCTTCGGCGATCGTGCCGCTGATTCGTTCGCTCGCGGCGCGGGCCATCGCATCCACGGGCATCGATCTGCTTGGGCTGCCCGGCGTGGAGCCGCCGGCGGGTTTGATTGCGAGGCTGCGGTCTTTCGATTCGATTGTTTCCTGGTACGGCGCCAATCGCGAGGAGTTTCGCGAGCACGTGAGCGCGCTGGGATTGCCGTTTCAATTCCTGGATGCTTTGCCGACCGCCCGACGCGACAGTTCATGCCGCGGATTTCTTTCTGAGGCAAGCCGGCGGCGGAGGGTTCGCGCTGTGCCGCGAATCGAATGCACGGGTGTGGAACGCGCCGATTTCGCCGTGATCCATCCGTTTTCGGGAAGCGCGCGCAAGAACTGGCCGCTGGAGCGATTTCGGGAATTGGCGGCTCGGTTATCGCTTCCGGTGCGCTGGTGCGCGGGGCCGGAAGAAGCGCTCGCATGACGCGGTGCGGTTCGAAAATCTCTATGAACTGGCCTGCTGGCTCGCGCGTGCTCGCGTTTACATCGGAAACGATTCCGGAATCACGCATCTGGCGGCGGCGGTGGGAACTCCAGTGGTCGCGATTTTCGGGCCGACCGATCCGGCGGTGTGGGCGCCGCGCGGCGAACGGGTCGCGGTGATCGCCGGCGGGAGATTGGATGAGATTGAAGCGAACCAGGTGCTGGCGGAGGTTCGTCGGATTACCATGCGGAATGGTATTCTTATGCCATGAAGAGTACCATCGACAGCGCGGGCCGGGTGGTCATTCCTAAGGCAATTCGAGACGCGGCTGGATTGAAGCCCGGCTCACCCTTGAAGATCGAGTTTCGCGACGGAAGAGTCGAGATCGAACGCAAGTCCCCAAAGGTCCGGCTAGTCAGAAAGGGAACGCTGTTAATCGCCAGTATCCCGGGCGTTCCCAAGATGTCGGTGGACGAGACCAACGAGTGGATTCGGAAGTCTCGCGATCGCGAAATCTAGCACATGCCGCCGAAGCAGGTTCGAATCGCCTTGGATTCGAGCTATTTGATACCGCTTCTGGCCGACTGGCACGATCACCATGTGAGGACGCTGCGATCCTATCAGGAGTGGGTCAATCGCGGTACGCAAATCGTCCTTCCGGTTCATGCCATCTTGGAGTGCTATTCTGTTCTGACTCGAATCCCGGCGCCCTATCGACTCTCTCCTGAAGTTGTCAGGCAGGCTATTCACGAGAACTTCTCGCGCACGGCCCTGGTTGCGGGTGTAGAAGCTGCTTCGGTTTGGGAGCGCATCGAGAGTCTTTCACGGCTGGGAATCCGAGGCGGGCAAGTCTACGATGCGGTGATCGCGTGGTGCGCCGCGGATGCTGGGGCAAAGGTCCTGTTGACCTGGAACCGAAAGCACTTCGCCGCTATTTCGATTCCGGGTCTCGATGTTCAGGAGCCATAGAGGCTCGCCAGAATCGAGAAGGCACCGCTAGCTGGGCATGGATCACAGTTCCGACGGATCTTCGTCCAGTTCGCCGAGATCGGGCTCGCGGCCTTCGTCCTCGCGATCTTCTTTCGACCATTCGGACGGCAGGTCCTCGATGGGTTTAGGAACCTTGCCTTTTTGTACGTCCTTGTCGATCTTCTTGTCGATTGGCTTCATGTTCAATCTCCCCAACCTCACTCTAGCGAAATCCAACCTCGGTCAGGATGATGCCTAGCTGGCGGCTGTCGCCTGGAACGGAAAAGCTTTTGTCGAGGGTGATGGTCAAGTTCGCGCTGTCGCCGCCGGGGTTCACCGGCTGGACTAGAGAGCGAATAGGTTCCAGGCGCGGAGTAAGTCTGGGACGCGATGGCGTGACCATTCAACGCGATGGTGACCTGGCGCGCGGGAGAAACGGCCGGGATGGTGAACTGGACCGTGACGGGCGTAGGCTGATCCGGCGGCTTCAACAGAATCGCGGCGGTCTGGCTCATCCAGCGCCATTGGCCGCTTTCGAGTTGATAGACTCCGCTCACGATTTGTTGCCCGGCTTGGGGCGCGTTCATCGGCAGATCGGTAAGGGGCGGCTTGCGCTCGATCATCATTTCCGCCGTGAGCTGGTCGATGGGCGCGCGCGAGATATCGAAGGGACGCAGGCCCAGCATGGTGGTGGAATACGCCGCGCGGCCGCCAAGCGCGACGATCCGCAACGGGATGGACGAAGTGATCGTTCGCTCGGCGATGGGGACCAGCACTCCGCCGCCGCTGGTAAAAGGAATGGGATAACTGAGCTTGCTCGACACCACCATTTCGCCGGGATGAATCGCCTGCCCTTGATGCAACGGGAGGCCGCCCTCGGATTCGAAATAATAACGGAGTCCCCATTCGCCGTTGATCCAGACGCGTTTGGATTGAACATCGCTTCGCAGGGCGCGCGCGAACTGGCGGTAGCCGTCCCAGTGCTGATAATTGACGGTGGCCAGCGCGAGGCTGAGAGCGAATCCGCAAGCCAGGCTGATTTCGAGCAGCCGCCGAGGGACGCGCTGGGTGGCCAGGATCGCGATGGGGAGGGCGATTGGGAGCAGGTACCGCGCGGAGCCGGCGAAGAAGATGACGAGCGCTCCGGCGAAGAAGATGAGCACCCATTGCGCCAGAAAGTCGCGCCAGTGGCGAGCGCACCAGATCAGGATGCCGACGCCGACCGCGATGGATCCCCAGAACAGCGGGTTGAGATCGTAGAACGCGGCGCCGATCGCCAAGGGCAGCGCGTAGAGCGACGGGATCCAGAGCGTCGGGAAGACCAGCCATGCCAGGTGACCGGTGAGCGCGACGGCGCTTTTCGATTTTTGGGCCAAAACCTGGAGACCGTAGGTGCTCATGTAATTCGCGAGAACTCCCGCGGGGAGCGCGCCGGTGGAGAGGCGTTCGAAGAGTTGCCAGGCGACAGAATGCGGCGATGGGCGTAAGCGCGGCGATCCAGGCAGCGCGCCACTTGCGGCCATAAAGGAATAGGATCGGGACCAGCAGGATGGATTGATATGCGGTGAGGGCCGTCAAGGCCATGGCGATCGAAGAAGCGAGTAACAGCGAGATCGATTTGCGATCTACAGCGAGAACGTAAAGCGCGGTTGCGAGGAGCCAAAGGGCGACGAACGGCACATCCGCTTCGAGCGATGTTCCGTTGATGACGAAAGCGGGCGTGGCGCAGAAGAGCAGTGTCGCAAGGAGAGGGTGCGGGCTGAAACGGCGGGCCAGCGCGAGGGCGCTAAAGGCGGCGATCAGCGAGAACAGAATGTAGGCGGCATGGAACGGAATTTCCGAAACGCCTTGGTCGGCGGCGATCAGGAGCGCGAGAAACCACGCGTTGAGCGGCGGATGCGATTGCCCGCGCATATCGATATCGCGGCCCA
The DNA here is from genome assembly GCA_963761265.1 of Bryobacterales bacterium. Taxonomy (GTDB): domain Bacteria; phylum Acidobacteriota; class Terriglobia; order Bryobacterales; family Bryobacteraceae; genus Palsa-89. The sequence goes on along the minus strand of CAVXGM010000033.1, from coordinate 12,364 downwards.
TGAAGACGTAGGTGGTGTGCTTGGGATGAAGCGGCTCGATTTGCGCGTGCGCGGCCTCGGTGAGATACAGAACGTCGTCGCCCTGGAAGGCCTGGTTGAGAAAGGGCAGGCGCAAAGCGAGCACGACTAACGCGACGACGACCAGCGCGAACAAACGGGCGCTTCGTCCGGCGCCCGGGGTTGGGGGTTGGAGGTTAACCTGCGATGTTGAGGACCACTCGGAAACGCGCTTTGCCACTCATCATATGATCGTACGCTTCGGCCACTCGGTCGAGCGGGAAGGACTCATTCATCGACCGGACGCCCGAGAGCGCGCTGAAGTTGAGCGTGTCTTCCGAATCGATGGACATGCCTGAGTACCAGCCTTCGACCGATTGATTGCCGCAGATCATTTGCAGCGGGTTCACTTCGAGCGAGGGAACGGCGCCGATGATCATGAGCCTGCCGTGCACGCCGAGCCCGCCCAGACACCTGCTTCATCGCCTCGGCGCTGGTGACGGTGGCGAGAATGACCTTCGCGCCTCCAAGCTTCTGCAGCTCCACTGCCGGGTCCTGCGTTTTATTGTCGATGTGATAGTGGGCGCCGAGTTGCCGCGCTAGCGGCTCTTCGTCCTTGCCGCGCGCGATGGCGACGGTTTTGCAGCCCATCTTCGCGGCGTATTGCACCGCCAGATGGCCGAGGCCGCCGATACCGAGTACGGCGACCACATCGCCGGGGCCGGCGCCGCTGTTCCGAAGACAGTTGAACGTGGTGACGCCGGCGCACATCAGAGGCGCCGCTTCGACGGAAGAAAGATCGTCGGGCACCAGCGCGAGGGCGCTGATGGGAGCGAGCATGTACTCAGCGTACCCGCCATCTCGCGTTACGCCAGTAGCTTCTGAAGAAGTCAGGCAGGCGAAGAAATCCCCGCGGCGGCAGTTGTCGCAATATCCGCAATATCCGCCGTTCCAGCCCACGCCGACGCGCTGTCCGGTCTTCCAGCGCGGAACGTTCGGACCAACCGCATCGATCACACCGATGACTTCGTGTCCAGGAACGCGCGGATATTGGATTCCGGGAAAGAGGCCGTCTTTCGTTACGGTATCGCTATGGCAGATGCCGCAGGCTTGCACTTTGATTCGCACGAAGCCCGGCGCCTGGCTCGGGGATTTCACGTTCAACAATTTCTAATGGACCGCCGGCACGGGAGACCTGCACGGCGCGCATTTTTGGCATATTTCCTCCACTTGTAAGCATGAGACGCCAATCGGACGCCGGAGGATGCGCGCAACTTTAGTTACAGCGAGATCACGATCTTGCCGAAATGCTGAGCGCTTTGCATAAAGCGAAGCGCGTCGGCGGATTGCTCGAACGGGAAGACGCGGTCGATGACCGGATGCAGTTGGTTGGCCGCGATGGCGCGGTTCATGTTCTGGAACATGGCCACCGACCCGACGTAAATTCCATGCACGCTGAGGGTCTGAAGACCGATGAGTCCAACTGGCACGGCGCCAGCCACGCCAGTCAGCACGCCAATGACAGCAATCTGGCCGGACGCGCGAACACAATTCATGGAACGGGGGAACGTTTCGCCGCCGCCCACTTCAAGAACAATGTCGACACCCTGGCCGCCCGTGAGGCGCAGCACTTCTTTGTCCCACTCGGGATGGGTTCGATAGTTAATGGTCTCGTCCGCGCCGAGCGCTTTGGCTCGCGCCAGCTTTTCATCGCTGCTCGAGGTGATGATTACCCGGGCGCCGTGCAACTTGGCGAACTGGAGTCCGAAAATGGACACGCCGCCGGTGCCGAGAAGCAGCACGGTATCGCCCGCCTGCACGTGCGACGTTGGGACCAGCGCGTTCCAGGCAGTGAGAGCGGCGCACGGAAGAGTCGCGCCTTCCGCAAAGCTCAAATGTTCCGGAATGTGAATCAGCCCTTCCTGATCGAAGACGCGAAACTGGGTGAGCACGCCGTCTATCGCGCCGCCGAGAGCCGATGCGCCGTATTCGCGGGCGAATGGGCCGGCGAGCCACCTCTGAAAAAACGATCCAGCCACGCGATCGCCCGGTTTGAAGGCGGTGACATTGTCGCCGATCGCGATCACTTCGCCGCAGCCATCGGAAGCGATGATGGTGGGTTGCGACGCGTTGCGGGGGTAGCGGCCCGTGACCACTGCCAGGTCGCGATAATTGAGCGAAACCGCCTTAATCGCGACCAGGACCTGTGCGGGGCCGGGCTCGGGGACTTCGACTTGATCGAAAACCAGCGCGTCAATCGAAGAGCCGGAAGAGCCTCCGATGGTTCGAACCGCTTGCGCTGTGCGCGCCGTTTTCTGGCTGGCCAAATGGGGGGCACTCATGACGAAATAAAGTGTATCGCAAGCGGTCCCCAGGCGGGCGTTGTACTTTAGATATAGGACTCACATTTCATGCCAACAGCAACTACCGTTGTCACTCCAACCCGCTTCGCGCAGGGGCTGCCCTACGCGACTTTTCTGGCCCAGGCGGCCGTGAATGTCGATAAATTCGAACAGAACTACAAGAGCGCCCCGCTATCGGCGGAAGATCTGGCGTTTTTCAAAAGAGCCGCGGCGCAGCCGAACGGTCCGGCTAAAATCGTGGCGATTGCAGAGGCCTGGTGCGGCGACGTGTACCGCGAATTGCCGACGGTGGCGCGGATCGCGGAGGTGATCGGGATGGAACTCCGCGTGTTCCTGCGGGACGAGAACCCGGACATCATGGACGAGTTTCTGAGCAATGACGGAAAGGCGCGAGCGATTCCGGTGTTTGTGTTTTATACGGCCGACATGCAGTACATCACGCATTTCACCGAGCGCTCGGCGACCGCGCATCGGGAATTGGCCGAGATTATGGATCAGGTGATCGCGCAGTTGGGCCTTCCCAAGGACGACGACGTTCCAAACCGCTCCTGAAGACCGGCGGCAGGAGTTTTTGCGCGAGGTGATCGCGAAGCTTCAGCCGCGGTCCGACGATTGGCGGAAGGAAGCCATCAAGGAGATGCGGCAGTTGCTGTCTGCGGCGCTGCATCTGCCTGACCGCGCATCCTAAGCGCGAGGGAACATGCAGGTTCCGGTGGTCTATACCATTCGCGGCTGCGACGCTTGTGTGAAGCTTTTGAAAAAGTGGGAAGCCGATGGCGTCCAATACGACGAGCGGCGCGTGGAATTGAGCCAGGCCGTGCTGGATGAGGCGCGGAAGTTCGGCGATATGGTGCCGATCGTGGTGTGGCCGGATGGCCGCGTGGAGCAGGGGTTCGAGGGGCAGCCTGGGCTGCTTTATTTGAGCGGTGGCTTCCAGCGCAGGATGGGTTTGCGCGCGGCGGTGACTTCATCCACGCGGCTGGTGCGCGTGTCGTGCGGCGCGGTGAGCACCAGGTCCGGAGTTTCTTCCACTTCCTTCGCGATCGAGATCAGCGCGTCGACGAAGAGATCCAGCTCGGCTTTGCTTTCGGTCTCGGTGGGTTCGATCATCATCGCGCCGGGAACGATCAGCGGGAAGCTGACGGTGTAGGGATGGAATCCGTAATCGATCAGGCGCTTGGCGATGTCGGCGGTGCGCACGCCGTGCTTGGCCTGGCGCGCGTCGCTGAAGACGCATTCGTGCAGCGTCGGCGCCTGGTGCGGCAGATCGTAATAAGGTTCCAGCAGGACGCGCAGGTAGTTGGCATTCAGCACCGCATCGAGCGTGGCGTTGCGCAGTCCGTCGCCGCCGTGGGCCATGATGTAGGCCAGCGCGCGGATGTGCATGCCCGACGTTGCCGTAGAAGGCGCGCACGCGGCCGATGGATTGCGGCAGATCGTAATTCCAGGACCAGCGATCGCTGCGCGCGAACGCAGGCGCGGCTTCGGCAGGAACGGGATCAGATGGCGCTTCACCGCCACGGGACCAGAGCCCGGACCGCCGCCGCCATGCGGCGTGGAAAATGTCTTGTGCAGATTCAGATGCATGACGTCGGCGCCGAAATCGCCCGGGCGCGCGATGCCGACCAGCGCGTTCATGTTGGCGCCATCCATGTAGAGCTGCGCGCCCTTGGCGTGCAGGATTTCGGCGATGCGCGTGATGTGTCTCTTCGAACACGCCCAGCGTATTGGGATTCGTCAGCATCAGCGCGGCGACGTCTTCGTCGACGGCGCGCGCCAGTTCGTCGACATCCACCATGCCCAGCGCGTTGGACTTGATGTTTTCGACCGCGTAGCCGGCCATTCGTGGCGGTGGCGGGATTGGTGCCGTGCGCGGAATCGGGAATCAGCAGCTTCTTGCGCGGATGGCCTTGCGATTCGAGCAGCGCCCGGACCATCAGGATGCCGGTGAATTCGCCGTGCGCGCCGGCGGCCGGCTGCAGCGTGACCGCATCCATGCCGGTGATCTCGGCGAGCATCTGTTCGAGCGCCGCCATCACTTCCATGATTCCCTGCGATAGCGATTCGGGCTGGTAGGGATGCGCCCACGCCAGCCCTTCGATGCGCGCCACTTGTTCGTTCACGCGCGGATTGTATTTCATGGTGCAGGAGCCGAGCGGATACAGGCCGAGATCGATGGCGTAGTTTTGCGTGGAGAGGCGCGTGAAGTGGCGGATGGCTTCCACTTCGCTGACTTCGGGAAAATCGGCGATTTCAGCGCGCGTGTTTTGGGCGCCGAGCGCCGCGGCGGGATCGACGGCGGGAACATCGAGCGGCGGAAGCTGGTAGCCGCGCTTGCCGGGTGAACTGCGCTCAAACAGGAGCGGCTCGTTTTGGTTTATGTGCGGGCGGACTTTCTTGATCATTCCGTCGAACGCCTCCGCGACGGCGTCCATGTCTTCTCGCCGTCGACATTTCGGTGGCGCACAGCAGCATGGCGTCTTCGAGCTCGGGATAAAAGCGCCGCAAGCGGCAGGCCGCCGATGATCTTGCGATCCAGCAGCGATTCGATTGATCGCATCGGGCGAATTCGCTGAAACCACGAATTCGTTGAAGAACGGCCCGGAGAAGCGCAGCGGCAGTTTCGCGGCGAGATAGTGCGCTTTCGCCAGATTCTGTTCGGCGAGTTCGCGCAGGCCCTGCTTGCCGTAAACCGTCATGAAGACCGTGGCCATCAGAGCGATCAAAGCCTGATTGGTGCAGATGTTTGATGTGGCTTTCTCGCGCCGAATATGCTGCTCGCGAGCGGCCAGCGTCAGGCAAAAGGCGCGATTGCCGCGCGTGTCCTTGGTTTCGCCGACGATGCGGCCGGGCATCTGGCGCATGAACTTTTCCTTGGTGGCGATGATGCCGGCGAACGGACCGCCATAGCTGGGCGAGATTGCGAACGATTGCAACTCGCCCGCGACGATGTCGGCGTCGCGCGGAGGCTCCAGCAGGCCGAGCGAAACAGCTTCGGTGAAAACGAAGATCAGCAGCGCGCCATGGCGGTGCGCGATCTCGGCCGCGCTCCGCACATCTTCGACGATGCCGAAGAAGTTGGGCGATTGAATGATGACGGCCGCGGTTTGATCGTCGATTTTCTTTTCCAGATCGGCGATGATCGAGCGCCGCCGGTTTCGCGCGCGTAATCTACCTCCACCACCGGCATGCCCTGGTGCTGCGCGTAGGTGGCAAGCACTTCGCGATATTCGGGATGCACGGTGCGCGCGACAACCACGCGATCCCGGCCGGTCAAGCGCATGGCCATCATGGCGGCTTCCGGAACCGCGGTGGAACCGTCGTACATCGACGCATTGGCCACTTCCATGCCGGTGAGCTGGCAGATCATGGTTTGAAATTCGAAGATCGTGGTGAGGGTGCCTTGCGAGATTTCCGCCTGATAGGGCGTGTAGGAGGTCAGGAACTCAGCGCGCGACACCACTGTATCCACCAGCACGGGCCGGTAATGATGATAGACGCCCGCGCCCAGGAATGATGCATAACCGTTGGCGCACTCATCGCCGCGCGCGCGAAAGTAATCGACAATTTCGTATTCCGATTTTCCCGGAGGAATGTTCGAGCGGCCGGTTGAGGCGAACTTCACTCGGAAGGTGCGCAAACAGCGCTTCGCAGTGAATCCGCGCCGAATGCCGACAGCATCTCGCGGCGCTCGATATCTGATTTCGGTAAATAGCGCACGAACCGATCGGGCCCGGAGCTTAGTGCCCGGTCTCCTCCTCCGCGACGTATTTCTCGTAATCCGCCGCGGACAGGAGCCCTGGTATCTCATCGGGCGCCGACAGCCTGATCTTAACCAGCCAGCCATCGCCATGGGGGCTTTCGTTGAGCTTTTCGGGCGCTGTGGCCAGCGCGTCATTGATCTGCGATCACTTCGCCCGAGACAGGCGCGTAGATATCGGAAACCGCCTTCACCGATTCCACCGATCCCATCACCTTGCCCTGTTCGACTTTCGTGCCCACCCGCGGCAGATCGACGTACACGATATCGCCGAGCTCTTGCTGCGCGTAATCCGTGATTCCAACCGTCGCCGGCATCGCCGGAGACGCGAACCCATTCGTGTTGCTTGGTGTAATGCAGATCCTGTGGATACATTTAGTTGGCTCGCTTATAGAATGGCATCGGAACGGTGACGGCGTCGACCGCCTGGCTGCGGATCATCACCTGAATCCGCTGCCCGGGCTTGGCGCGATCAGAGGGAAGGTAACACATTCCGATGTTCTTGTTCAGCGTGGGCGAAGGTCCGCCGCTGGTGACCCAGCCCGCGGGCAGCGCCGTCCAGGAAGACTTCGTAATCGTCGCGCCCGATGCCGCGGCCGGTCATTTCAAAACCGATGAGCTTGCGAGTGATGCCTTGTTCCTTCTGGCGGCTGAGCGCGGCGCGGCCGATGAAATCGCCTTTGTCCAGCTTCACGATCCAATCGAGCCCCGCTTCCAACGGCGTGATGGTGGCGTGGATCTCATGGCCATAGAGCGCCATGCCTGCCTCCAGACGCAGCGTGTTGCGCGCGCCCAGCCCGCACGGTTTGATGCCGAATTCCTGGCCGGCGTCGAGAATATCGCGTCCAGACGCGCTCGGAATGCTCGGGCGCGAAATAGATCTCGAAGCCGTCTTCGCCGGTGTAGCCGGTGCGAGCGATGCGGGCGGTGATCCGGCACACCAAGCCATCGACGAAGTGGTAATACCGAATCGCGGCGAGATCGGCAGCGGTCAGTTTTTGCAGGATTGCGAGCGCGCGAGGACCCTGGATCGCGAGCTGCGTGTAGCGATCGCTGGTTAAATCGACGGAGGCGTGAAGCTGATTGACGCTGGCGATGTGCTCGTAATCCTTCTCCTGATTGGACGCGTTGACGCACAGAAAGTAGTGATCGTTTGCGATCTTGTGCACCAGAATGTCGTCGACGAAGCCGCCGTGCTCGTAGAGCAAGCCCGAATACTGCGCTTGCCCGGGCTGGAGTTTGGCGACGGCGTTGGTGGTGACGTAGTCGGTGAGCGCTGCCGCATCGGCGCCCCGGATTTCGATTTCGCCCATGTGGCTCACGTCGAACAGCCCGGCGGCCGATCGGACGGCGCGGTGCTCTTCGAGGATGCCGGAATACTGGAGCGGCATGTCCCAGCCGCCGAAATCGACCATTTTGGCGCCCATCCGGCGATGGGTGGCGTTCAGCGCGGTGGCTTTGAGCGGAGCGGGTTGGGTCATCCGGTGGCGAAGCTGCGGACGGCGGAATCCTCGTCGGGGAAGACGTCGATCACTTGATAAAGCTTGGTGAGTTGGACCACATCCTGCACACGCGGCGCCAGCTTGATCAATTTCAATTTAGCACCCTGGCGCTGCGCGCTGGCGCAAGCGGCCACTAACTCACCGAGTCCACTGCTGTCGATGTAATACACCTCGGCCATATTCAGCACGATCTTGGTTCTTCCCGAGGTCAGGGCGTCGTGGATCAATTGCCGCAGCGTCTGTGTGGCCTGGCCGAGCGTAATGGGGCCTTGCAAGTGGACGACGAGAACATCGCCAACCTCCCAGTCGAAGTACTCCAAGGCCATGCAAGGACGTTATCGCGGCTGGGGGCGGGTGTCAAATGAAAGCCCGCCGAGCTATTTTGCCGGCGGCTTCGGCGGTGCCGGAGGCGAGGCAGATGTGGTCTGGTTGTATAGTTCGACGATTTCCTTGGTAATGTCGATGTCGGCCGATGCGTACAGGATTGGGCCAGGGTTGGCGCTGACGTCCACCACCATGGTGTAGCCCTTGTCATGAGCGTACCGCTGGACCACCGCGAGAATCTTTTCGCCGAGCTGTTGGAGCAGCTTTTGCTCATCGGCTTCCAGGTCCATCTGGGCGTCCTCTATATCTCGCTGGTAGGCCTTTTTCTTGGCCGCGATACTGGCATAGAGAGCGTTCTTCGCGGCGTCGCTCAGCGTATTCACGCCCTGGCTGAGCCGATCCTGCAAGGTGAGGATTTCCTTGCGTTTCTGTTCGAATTGGTTGCCCTGGGCCGCCCGCCTGGCACTGAGCTGGGATACCGCTTTCTGGCCTTCCCGGGTGGCGATCATGGCTCCGTTCATGTTGACGATGGCAAGCCTGGTTTGTGCTTGCAATCCGACTGTGAAGGCCAGCAGCACCGGGCAAATCAAGACCCTGGTTTTGAGACTCATGCTTTCTCTCCGATTTCGCGATAGGTGCACGGGCTTTGCCATTCGTAACTTATTGCGACGCCACGGACAGTGTTATAAGTGGGTGAGCTGAACAGGGTCCAGCGGGCCAGTTTTGCACGAGGGGGTGGGAGCTAGGCGCGCCCGGAGGGTCTCGAACCCCCGGCCTATTGGTTCGAAGCAGGTGAGCGACGGGGAATCAGTGAGTTGCAGCAGTGATCGGGCTTATCCATGGGCTCGCACTCTTTAATGCTTCCGCTGATCAGCGAGCAGCGATGATTAGCGGTACCATGCGGGGGAGTGAGCATACCCATTGGGAATACCTGCGGAGCAGTTGGAACCGCGCGGCGCGACTCAAGAAATTCCGCCGCCAAGACCCTACGGTTTACAATTACAGATAGAGAAGACTAGCCATGACGATTCCCGCGAAATACGAGAACGGCGTCTTCAAGCCACTGGAAGACGTGAAGCTCACGGAAGGCACCAAGGTCGAGGTGCACGTCCCCGAGGAATCAGTCCCAAAGCGGCCGCAGTCCGTGCGAGACTCGCCGATCTTCGGCATGTGGGCCGACCGCGAAGACATTCCTGATGGCGTGACGTACGTCAACCGGTTGCGCGCTCCCCGCTACTGAGTGACAAGCGCAAATCTTGATGCCCTACCTCGTCGACAGCGATGTCATGGTCGATCTCACTCGCGGAAGCAGCGGCGCGGCCGACTACCTCGACGGCCTCGGCGCTGCGTGGTCAATTTCCGCTATTACGTGCCTCGAACTTCTGGCTGGTGCACGCACTCAGCGCGAGACAGCTGATCTGGACCTGGTGCTGAGTGGTTACCGCGCGATCCCGCCAAACGAGGACATCGCGCGCCGAGCGTACTACCTCATGAAGACCTATGCGCGTTCCCACGGTTTACACACGCTCGATGCGTTAATCGCGGCGACCGCTATCGAAGAGGGTTTCACACTCGTTTCAAAGAACCGAAAACACTTCCAGATGATCGGTGATCTCAGATTTGAAGTGCCCGTCTAGTGAGTAAAAGAGATGGCACATCGGCCGCCAAAGCGGAACCCTCCGTGCCGATATCGATGAGACACTTGCCGCGACGAAATTTGAGTTCGGAGAAGACTGCTTCGGGATCGCAACCGCTGAAGCTGAGGAGCTTCTGGCGCGCCCGGAGGGACTCGAACCCCCGGCCTATTGGTTCGAAGCCAAAAGAACGGGCAGGACGTCCTTCTGTGACCCACGCCAATGCCCGGTTTTATTGGGTTTCATGATCAGTCGGCCCGGCCCGCTAGCGTCCTTTGCGTTTTTTAGTCTTACGTTCCGGCTGACGCCTTTTGGGAGCCTCCAGAATGCCCTTCAGCCTGTCTTCGCCGATGTGAACGTAGCGCTCCGTAGTTTGCATCGAAACGTGCCCTGCCAGGTAGTGTAGCGTATATGCATCGACTTTCTTGGACCAGCGCATAATGGCCGTGTGCCGAATCGAGTAAGGTACGAAGAAAGGCTCGCCGCTGGCCTTTACGGCCCGCAGGTGCTGTTTCTTAAGGGAGGACTGGTTGATATGCCCGGGCGACCCTATATACCAGAACCACGCCGTCGTCGCGGTCCAGCACTACCTGCATCGGTTCAGCAATACTACGCCCGCCAACGCGCGGGATCGCCAACGCCGTGGCACAAGCGCGGCCCGAAGGCGAGCTAGTATACGCTTCTCCAGAACCCCTTGGTTCAAACGTATGCTTGTGAATGGCGCAATACGAGCTTTCCCCGATCACCATAATCCGTCAGCGGCACCGCTTTGCGATCCGCAGTCAGACACAACGGGCAATAAGGGATGTTGGTTCCCTTGCGAAAGTAGACGTTGTCCTTCAGCTCGAAGTTGCTTTCCTGCAGATAGGTTAGCTTCGCTACTTCGCCCCGTAGCCGAACGATTTCGTCCTTAGCGCTATTCAGTGCGTCCTTCCCGTTCATGATCAAGTCCTGAATTTCGCTGATTTGCGTCGCCACTTCGTCCGGTTTGATCTTCTTGCCCTTCACGCCGTCGCGCACGCTTCTAGCGAGATCACCTGCTGTCTTCAGCCCGCCTAGGGCAGCGGTAATTGTCGTCAATGGTTCCATGATTCTTTACTTTGCTTCTTTCTCCTGGCACTACAACCAGGTGTAAATGATGAGACTTCCCTCCACCATTAGCATCGGATTGCGCCGAACGCAAGCGCCTATTCGTATACATTTTCCTTCGACACATTTCAGTACTGCAATGTTTTAAATCATTCCAGGTGCTATATGTTCTAGGCGCAAGCGGACAAGAAAAAGGCCGCCAAGCGCGAAGGCAGCGGCCCTTTAGGGCATGCAGGTGGTGCCCATCTCCAAATCCTCCGCCGTAATTGTTAGTCCAATCTTTCCATCTTCGTGCTGTTTCCAAAACACGCGCACGGTGTCGCCGAGGCGAGTAGCCACCTCGATGGTCTCACCTAGTGGAATAATCCTGAACTGCGAGCCGTGAATGGTCGCTTTAATCGCCGTGGTCGTAAGCCTCATTTCCATTGTGGATTTCCTTCCTAAACCCATCCTTCAGTAAACATTTTGTATACGCAAGTCTTTTTTCAAGGAAAAGTTCGGCGCATCGTTCAGACGCAGAAAAGGGCCGAAGCCCAAGGCCCCGGCAGCCTAGAACAAAGGTGATCGCCGCTTGGAAGATCCAGCCTGGTAAAGCTACGGCAGGGACTTCGGACGAGTTTCCTCGGGAAGAACGCTTCGAACGTATCTTCAGGTACGTACATTCAGAATTGGAAGGTCTCTTTTGTTCCATCGCCACTCAAGTCGAAAAAGAACCTTAGGCGGCCAGTCTTCGGCGTTCCTGGTAGATACGCGCAGCGCCGTGCAACCAAGGTCTCCATCACTACGCCAACCGAGAATGGTTACAATGTACTGAATGGATGATGAGGCCGATTCGAAGATCAGATGCTCGATCTGTGCAAGGCTCTTCCTGAGTAGCAGGCTAGCAGATCACTTGGTACGGGAGCATCTTGAGAGAATACCTCAGCTCGTCGCGAATCTTCGAAAACCACGCGGAACTTCGACGGAGGACATGCGGCCAAGGACGTTTCCTTGCACCGGTTGCAGTCGGGTCTTCTACTCAGAGCAGGAGTTGACTAGGCATTGGTACGGGCGGCACGGTCGGTCCGTCAACGGTGAACCTGATCGGCCGTCCGGACCACCATCCCCCGAACTGTCTGCTCTGCTCGCCCAATTGGAGGCGATGCCGAGATCTCCTTCACTTCCAGAGAAGAATCAGGCGTCTTCCGAGGCGAGTCATAGCGAGGCTTTTGGGCTAGGCAGCGCTACCTGGAGTTCAGGTGCCCACAAGCTACGGAGGGGCGGAGGCCCGGACAGAGGCTATAGCAATGTCGAGAATAGGAGAATGGCTAAGCGTGCGCGGTTGTTGTCCGAAGCAAGTTCCAAGCCTCCCAATCCCGCTGAGCCATATTTCGGCTCTCCGGTCCAACCACCGATCAAGCGCCCAGATGGTGAAGCCATCGCTGGCGATCCTTCCGGCGGAATCGTTGAGGATTGTTCCCCTAGCTCTCGCCAACAAACACCAATATCCCCGAAAATATGGGAGTTCCTGAAAATAAAAAAAGCCCGGACATTTTTGACCGGGCTTCTTTTTGGTCGCGCACAACGTAATAGCCGTGCTCATCGTTCCAAGTGACAGACTAAGCCGCTTCTTGACGGATCGCGGCCCCTGTATTTCCGACGCGAAGAAGCATGCGAAGGGTAGCTAGACTAGAGGATTCGACCCTCATCCTTTTC
>CAVXGM010000032.1:0-67649 GCA_963761265.1 Bryobacterales bacterium | reverse complement strand
GCATCGCTTTCTTCGGATCTATATGGTAAAATTCGCCCACATGCGATGAGCCCAATGGACACGCCCATGGGTGACATCACGCTCCTTCTACACCAATGGCGGGCGGGAAGCCGCGAGGCTGAAAACCAGCTCTTTACTCTCGTTCTTCCGAACCTACGAAAGCTGGCTCACTATCTGATGCAGCGCGAACGCAAAGGCCATACCCTGCAGGCCACCGAGCTGGTGGATCAGGTTTATTTCCGCATGGTGGCCGCCAAGGAACGGGATTGGCAGAATCGGAAGCATTTTTACGCTATAGCAGCTAGAGCCATGCGACGGTACCTGATCGATCATGCTCGGGGACGCCCTTCAGCCGAGTTCGTAGCGCTGGAAGGATTCGAAAACCTCCTTCCGGCCAGCAGCGAGAAAGTCGACTTGGCCATATCGGTGGACCGGCTGCTGGATGAATTGTCGGAAACCAAGCCGGAATGGAGCATGCTTGTGGAAATGAAGTTTTTCCTGGGCTTGACGGACGATGAAGCGGCCGAGGCCATGGGCGTAAAGCTCCGCACCATGCAACGAACCTGGAACGATGCCCGCCGATGGCTATATACGCGGATGGAGCCGGGCGATGCCCCAAGCGCAGGATGACGACTTAGTAATGAGCCTGGTAGAGATGGCTTTGAGCCAGCCTCCCGATACGCAGGAAGCCTATCTGCGCACGGCCTGCGGCGGCGATCCGGAACTCTTCACCCAGGTGTGGGACTACGTGCAGTGGAACCATCGCATGCGGGATTTTCTACTGGAGCCTTTGTTTCCGGCGCTGCCCCAGCATCAGTTTGCGCCAGGAGATCTGCTGGCGGACAGATTCCGGATTGTCCGGGAAGTGGCCCAGGGTGGCATGGGCATCGTATACGAGGCGCGCGACGAAAAGCTGGGCCGGCGCATCGCTCTGAAGTGCGCCAAGACCGGATTCCGCCAGCGTCTGCCGCCCGAAGTGCGGCATGCGAGCGAAATCAGCCATCCGAACGTATGCAAGATTTTCGAGATCCACACCGCGTCCACACCCGGCGGCGAGATCGATTTTCTCACCATGGAGTTTCTGGACGGTGAGACGCTGGCCGCGCGTCTGGGCCGTGGAAAGCTGCCGGAAGTGGAAGGCCGGGCCATCGCAAGGCAGATCTGCGCGGGATTGGCTGAAGCGCATCGCAACCGGGTAGTGCATGGCGATCTCAAGAGCAACAACGTGATTCTCACTCGGGATGCCGGCGGCGACGAGCGCGCCGTGATCACCGACTTCGGTCTGGCGCGCAAGCCGCGCGGGCTGGCGGGAGACGAGACGGCCACCCTCCCGGGCGGCGCGTCGGCCGCAAGCCAGGCGGGCGGAACGCCGGATTACATGGCGCCGGAGCTGTGGAAGGGCGAAAAACCTACGGCCGCCTCCGATATATATGCGCTGGGAGTGATTCTGTACGAGCTGGCTGCCGGCCGGCGTCCTTATCCTCCGGAAATGCCCTGGCAGGACCGCCTGAAGCAGAAGCCTGCGGCGGTTGGGCGCGGGTGGGACTCCATCGTGCAGAAGTGCCTGGACCCGGATCCCGCGAAGCGCTTTCAGGATGCGAGTGAAGTGGCTGCCGCCCTGGAACCGTCGCGCGCGCTGCGGTGGTGGCTGGCTGCTGCTGCCGCAATCCTGCTGGCTGCGGTCTCCGGGCTGGTTACCTTCCAACGTGCTACGGCGCCGCGGGAATCCATGAGCATCGCCCTGCTTCCCCTGGAAGGCGGACCAGACGCAGCGGGACTGGCTGGCGTTGTATCGCGCGATACGGCCGCGGAGCTGGCAAAGCTCCAGGGCGGCAAGCGCGCCCGGCTGAAGATCGTCCCGCTAGACAATGTCATCGCGCGGCATGTAGACTCCGCCGGAGCAGCGAGAACCGCGCTGGGCGCCACCCACGTAGTGCGAGGAACCATCGCGCGCGAAGGCGGACGAGTGATGCTGCACGCTTTTCTAACCGACACGCGGACCCAGGCCAACTCCGGCGATTGGAGCGCCGAATACGCGCCGGGTGAGGTCCGTTATGCCCCGGCAGCGCTGGCCGGCATGGTGACAGCCGCTCTCCATCTACCGTCGCTGCCGGCCGCTCCGGTGAATGTCGATGCTAAGAAGGATTATCTGGCGGGACTGGCCTATACGCGACAAAATTCGACCATCGACAAGGCGCTGCCGTTGCTTGAAAACGCGGTGGCCGCCGATCCCGATTCCGCGCTCACCTGGGCCGGGCTGGCCGAAGCGCAATGGTTCAAATATGTCATGACCGAGGATCAGGCGTGGCTGGACCGGACGGCGGAATCGCTTCGGCAGGCCGAGGACCGCGATCTGGACCTGGCCCCCGTTCATCGCGTGGCCGGATTACTGCGGGCCAATGCAGGCTTTTATGAGCAGGCCGAGGCGGAGTATCAGAGAGCCATTGAACTGGAGCCGTCCAACGGAGACGCCTACCGGCGGCTGGGACAGGTTTACGAGCGCAACAATCGCCTGGATCTGGCGCAGGCAGAATTTGAGAAAGCGGTGGAGCTGGAGCCGAATTACTTCAAGGTCTATCAGGATTTGGGCACCTTCTATCGACAGCAAGGCGACGCAACGGAAGCCGCGCGGCAATTTGAAAAATGCGTCGCGCTGGCCCCCGCTGAGTCGGATACCCATTATGCTTTGGGCACCGCTTACCAGGAATTAGCACGATTCGCCGAGGCTGAGCGGGAGCTTCGCACCGCCAATGAGCTCCACCCGACAGTGCCAGCCCTGAACAACCTCGGCCTCACGTTGATGAGCCAGGCGAAAGATCGGGAAGCGATCCCGTTTCTAATCCAAGCTTCCCGCGGAATCCACGAGCAGTACTTGGTACTGATGAATTTGGGAACCGCTTACCGGCGGGCGAACCAGCCGCAGGCATCCAGACAGGCTTATAAACGAAGCCTGGAATTGGCCGAAGGGGAACTGGCTCGCGATCCGCGCGATGGCTTGGTCAGAGCCCGCGTCGCATTTCTGTGTGCGCGCCTTGGGAACCGGGCGCGAGCCGAATCGGAAATCGCTCAGGCATTGCGGCTGTCGCCGGAGGACGCTAATCCGCGCGACATAGCGGTGGACGTGTATGAGACGCTGGGCAAGCGCGATAACACCCTGGCGATTCTACGCGATTCTCCCGACTCCGTCCTGTTGGAGACTGTCCGATGGCCCGATTTGGCGGACTTGCACCAGGATCCTCGCTTTCAGCAATTAGTAGCGTCGCGGCACGTAAAGAAATAGACAAATAAACAAGGAGGGAATCGATGGCAATCGAGTTCGATATCCAGGTCCGCAATGGCACGGTGCGGATCACAGTAGGCGGAGCGTCCGCGGGGAAACCCAACACAGAGCAGGTATCCGGTGGCAGCGGGAAGAATTTCGGCACTGGGCCGGGCGGTAGTGGGAAGAATTTCCCCACCGGGCCGGGCGGCAGCGGGAAGAATTTCGGTACTGGGCCGGGCGGCGATGAAACTGGATCGGGCTGCTGCTGTCCAGTAGTGATCGGACCGATCGTAATCAGCGGGGATGTCTTTGCAAACGGCGACGGTTCAGCGGGCGGCAGCGGGAAGAATTTCGGTACCGGGCCGGGCGGCAGTGGCAAGAATTTCGGCACCGGGCCGGGCGGCAGCGGGAAAAACTTCGGCACCGGGCCGGGCGGCAGCGGCTCGGGAACCGGGTGCGGCGGCCCGATCATCATCGGCCCCATCGTCATCAGCGGTGGCTACTCGGGCCAAGATGCGGCATCTTCCGACGGGTCCGATGGCGACACAGAATCGACCGCTGTCACCGTCAACCCTCCCAAACAGGTTCAGTCAAACCCCAACATGGCGCGATCCTTTATCATGCAAACTCAGCTGGAGAGCTTTTGGTGCTGGGCGGCGGTGGCCGTCTCGGTAAATGATTTCCTGGACGCCCCGCCGGCGACCGAAGGCCCTGCCTGGACGCAACCCACGCTGGCGACAGCGCTATTCAAACAACAGGGAGTGACATCCGCAGATTGCGGCGAACCGGGGAGCGATGCCTGCAATCAACCGGAGGCGCTGGACGCCGTGCTTCAGATCACCGGAAATTTAATGCCGAACGGAGCCCTGGCTAGCCAGCACCTGACATTCGAGTGCATCCAGAATTGGGTGAAGGTGCAGCTCCCGCTGGCCGCGAGAATCAAGTGGCGAGGCGACGGAGCGCATTTCGTTGTTCTGGATGGCTGCAAGGTTCTGAATACAGGCCAGCAGATGGTACACGTGCAGGATCCTGCTTCCACCACCGTTACTTCCCCTGGTTTCTGGGATTACGACGCGTTCGTGGAGAATTATGAGGAAGCAGGTTTTTGGGTCGATACATACCTGCTGACTGCGAACCAATCTTAAACGCAACGAAAATTCGAAAGAAGGTTCTATGCCACTCTCAATTCCAGCCGCCCCAGGTGCCTGCCTGGCCGCTTTTTCCAATGGACTTCCGGCGTTTCTCCCCGGCGCCCCCGCGGGTACGGTGGTTAGCGAGACTTACGTGGGCACCGCGCCGCCTATTCCCACCGCGGCCGACGTCAGCACGGGTCCCGGCGGCCCTCCCAATGTCACAACCATGATCCAGATATTCGCGCTGAGTCTCGCGGACGCAGCCAACAACACCGGCGTGATCTCTCCGGCCCCCGCTGGATGGGGCTTTTTCGCCGGAAGATCGAGTACCACTTCCGTGCTCGGAAGAGTGGTACAGCGGGGCGCGGTCTGGAAACTGGTCGCGGTCCAGTATGGCGACCTCATTTGGCAAACCTGGACTACATCGCACCAGCTTCCCACCCTGCTGCCTGCAAGCATTCAGGCCGGAGACTACGAATTACGCCTGCTGACGGTGCCCGGACTGAACCTGGAAGCATTCTGGCTGGCGCCGCAGACCGCCGGACTTACCGACTTGATTGTCCCCACTCCCACCCCCGTGAAACCGGCCGTGATTCTGGGCGCCGCGACTTCTCCGTTGGAGATGACCAGCTTCCTGGCGGAGATTCGCCCGCTGGCGGCCAGTTTGCTGAACCTGGCAGGAAAACGCGGAGCATAGGCGGACTTTTCGATCCGCTCTCGCTATCTGTGGTGAGGCTGAAATGACCGCTACAGATCAAAAAACATTCTCGATGAAGGACCCTATGGCGATCGAGATCGAACAGCACGATCAGGTGTGTATCCTGCGCTGCAAAGGGCGCTTCGTGGCCGGGCCCGAGATGGACTACATGCAAACCAGGATGGGCGACATCAAGCAGCTGGATTGTGCGAAGGTGCTGGCCGATTTTCAAGAGGTCACTTCGCTGGGATCTTTGGGAGTGACCTTTATTGTCGGCGTCTACGCTTCGGTAGTGCGCAAACCAGGTGGACGTTTCGTGCTGGTGGGGGCCAGTCCGCACGTGAAGCACGTGCTGGATCTCACGCAACTCGCCACGGTCATCCCGCAAGCATCCGATCTCGCATCGGGTTTAGCCGCCCTGGCGACGGAGAACACCGGCCAGTGACGTGGCCGCGAACATTCAGGCTCACTTCGCCAATTCGTCCGCTTTCTTTATGTCATCATCCAGGCCCAGCAATTCCCAGCGCTGCAACGATAGCGGCACATTGCCGTTGGTCCAGACATAATCGTGAAACTCACGCAGGCTGAATTTGCCGCCCTGCTGCAGACGCCGATCGGCCAGCATCCGCTCGATCTGCAGCTTGCCGATTTCATACGCGATGCCGAGGCCGGGAGCGGTGGCAAACGACGCGGCTTCGCCATCGGCGGTTCCCCGGTCCATGGGCACGGTGCGGGCCAGATAATCGGCCGCCTGAGCGATGGTGAACTGCCCGAGCGCGAGTTTTACGTCCACCTCCACGCGCAATGCCCGCAGACGCGCAAAGTTATAGATAATCTCGCGGGATCGCGGGCTGTCGTCGTACAGGCCGGCGTCCAGCATCATCTCTTCGGCATAGAAGCCGATGCCTTCGTTGGCGCCCGAATCATAATAGTGACGCCGGATCGGATCCCGATTACGCCAGGCCAGCGACAACTGGAAGAAATGTCCCGGCACGCCTTCATGCACGCCCGTGGTGCGCGGATCTTGCGCGTACGCTTTCCAGAAATAACCCAGATCGTTGGAGGGCGGATGGATCCAGCGCGTTCCGTTCTGATGCAGGCGCGACGGCCCGGTGAAGTCATCCAGCTCGCCGAAGCCGTCGAAGGCTGCGATGTAGTCCGGCGCCGGGCGGAGGGTCCAATGCGGCAAGTCAGGGGGAACGGTCAAGATCTGATGATCGGTGAGATAGCGGCGAATCTGCGCATCGTCACGCTCCATGCGAGCAGCTTCTTCCTCGGCAGAGGCGGCCATCTTCAATTCGGGAGCGTGAAGATCGCGCTGGTGTTCGTAGCTTTCCATGGCGAGAACGCGTTCGAAATCCTGGCGCGCCATCGTCAGCAATTGTTCGGGCGTATAGGGCAACAGGGCCACCCGATGGAGGAAGAATCCGTAGGCCTTGTTGCCCAAAACGAAGTCCTGCCGCATGCTGGGCAGCTTTTGGTTCAGCCACGTGCGATAGTCGATCAGCGCCTTGCTCGCCGCGGCGATCGCAGTTTGAAAGCGCGCGCGCTGATCATCGCTTGCGAGCAATGGCGAAACTCCGCGCTCCACGCGGGCCAGGCGCGCATCGATATCGGAAAGCATCGCGATGGTTAATTGCGCAAACGGGGCCACGGCCTTGAGATTGAGCTCGGCTTGTTCCAGGATGGAAGGAATATTTTCAGCCCTTGCGACAATCTCGCGCGAACGCGCGGCGCTGAAGGGCGGCGGAGGCATGAGTTCTTCCTGGAGCGGGTCGATGGTTTGTTCGAGGTAGAAAGCCGGGTCGCGCTGCCAGCGCGGATTTACATCCAATTCCCAGCGGACGCGCGCTAAGGCGGAGCCGAGCAACCGGTAGTCGACCATTTGTCCAACCGGCCAGCCGTCCGTTGGCAGCGCTTTCCACCGGCGCTCGAATTCGGCGAGTTCCGTACGCTGTTTAGCCACTGCCGCGGGAGACCAATCCCGCACACCGGAAGCGTGCTCCATGCGCGGAACATCGTCAAACGAGAACGGCCTATATTGCGCGCGCCATGCCCAGAATTCGGATGCAAACTGCTCCAAGGAATCTGCTTGCGATTGTGCCAACGAGATAGCAGAGAACAGGAACAGTGCTGCCAGAAAGCGCCCCATAGGACTCACAGCATAACAGCTAAAATGGTGAGAGCCTGGAGGTCTTCAGTTCGAATGAATCGGTTCTTTTTCTGGAGTCTGGCTGCGCTTGGCGCGGTGGCCGGCTCCCACGTGGCATCAGCGGCGGTTGCCGGACCTAACATCATTCCTATTGGCTCGCCCCTGACGTTTGGCGGCACCAACGCGCCGGATACTTATACAGCTACCACCACCTTCAGTTCCACCCCGGTGACAGTGGACAACGGTGCGGTCAGCATCTGGCAACAGCAAGTGCCTACCGGTTCCAACGGGGAGTGGGACATCTTTTACATGAAAACCGTCAACGGCGGTCCGCTGGCCGGCAACATCAACGGCGACTGGGACATCGTGATGAACTATACACTCGGCGCAGCGGTTTATTTCGATCAGGTGGTGCAACAGTGGACAGTGAATGGCACGCCAGTAAGCGGGATCACCAACGGCATCGGCAGCATCTGCTGCGCGGCAACGTCGAACCCGATCCTTCCGGGCGCCTCCTACTACAACTCGGGCTTCAGCACAGCCTTGCCCGCGGGGGTCCAAACCAACTGGCGGCAAATATATGTAGACCCTTATAACTTCGTCCAGTCCGGCGGCATCAACCCGAGTACGCCGAACGAGTTCATTTTTGCCTTGCACTTCACGCTGCAGTCGGCCAAGCCCGCCATTACGGGAGCGATCAGCGCCAGTCAATTCGGAGGCTTCCCCACCTTCGGGCCGGGTTCCTGGATTGAAATCTATGGAACCAATCTTGCCGAGAGCACCCAACTATGGGGCAGCAGCAATTTCAACGGCGTGAATGCGCCTACCACTCTGAACGGCACCAGCGTGACCATCGGCGGGCAGGCGGCCTTTGCCGATTACGTCAGCCCAACACAGGTCAACGTGCAGGTACCCGGCGGGGTCACTCCTGGCTCACAACCCTTGGTGGTTACCACCGAGGCCGGCGCCAGTGCGCCTTTTTCGACAACCGTGGTGCGCGTACAACCAGGTTTGCTCGACCCGTCCAGCTTCGACATCGGTGGAACACAGTACGTGGTGGGATTGTTTTCCGATGGCACAACATACGTGCTGCCGCCCGGCGCAATTTCCGGCATCACTTCGAAGCGCGCCGTGCCCGGCGATACCATTACGCTCTATGGTGTCGGCTTCGGGCAAGTGAATGAAGGCATTCCGCCAGGCCAGATTGCTCAGGGGATTACCACGCTGGCCGCCCCGCTCACGATTTCCTTTGGCGGAACGCAGGCGACCATCCCCTATGCCGGACTGGCGCCGACTTTTGTCGGGCTTTACCAGTTCAACGTGACGGTGCCCAACGTCGCCGCCAGCGATGCGGTGCCTGTGACTTTCACTCTGGGCGGAGTTAGCGGCACGCAAAAGCTAGCCATCGCTATCGGGAATTGACCCGCGAGGTCTCTCCAAAAGACGCTTCGCAAAAACCTGTTGACGCCGAATCGGCCTGCCGGTAGACTGAATCAGCTATCGAATGGCGATATCGAAACCCGATGTTAACAATCGCTTTGCGTATCGCGATCTTTACACCGGCCTGATCCGTCTGCACATTCTCCATCATGCCGTGGAAGGCCCGATTTTCGGGCTGGAAATGGCAGAGGAGTTGGGCCGGCATGGTTATCGGATCAGTCTGGGAACGCTGTACCCGCTGTTGCATGGACTGGAAAAGAAGGGATATCTGCGGTTGTCCGAGAAGCGCAACGGGCAGTCCATTCGTAAAATGTATCGGGCCACTCCGTTAGGGAAAAAGGCGCTGCAAGCGATGCGGGTAAAAGTGGGCGAATTATTTGGAGAGCTGAATGAAACGAAGTAGGGTATGGGGTGGGATGGCCTTGCTGACACGATCCATGCTGTTCCTCCTTCTCGTGTTCGCAGCGTCAACACTGTGGGCGCAGGGGCCTCCGTTTCAAATCGACGATCCGGTCCCGGTCGACCTGCACCATTACGAGTTCTACATTTTCGGGGCCATGGATGGAACGCCGGCGGAAATCGATTCCACTGGCCCGGCCCTCGAGTTCAATTGGGGCGCCATTCCCAGGGTGCAGCTGCACGTGATCGCCCCTTGGGGCAGCATCAATCCCTCCAATAATCCGATCTACGCCCCCGGCGGCATTGGACCCTCCGCCTTCGGCTTCATCGATATGGAAACCGGCGCCAAGATCGCCTTCATTAAAGAATCGAAGTACATTCCCCAGATCGGCACGTTTACGATGTTCGAAGTACCGACCGGCAGCTACGCCAAGGGGCTCGGCGTGGGGAAGGTTTGGTACAAAGTTCCCCTTTGGCTGCAAAAGAATATCGGACACTGGCTCCTGGATGGCGGCGCCGGCGAGACTATCGTCCCGCAAACCGGACTACCGCAATTTCCCATACGGCGGATTCCTGCTGAAATATGCCTTCGGCGAGCGATTGGAACTCGGAGGCGAGGTCTTTTCCCATGGGCGCGAGGGCTTCGGCACGCCCCAGACCGAAGCCTCCACGATGATCGACATTGGCGGTTACTATCACTTCAAGCATCACCCGGGAGAGCAGTTTTTGTTTTGCTACGGCCATTCCGTAGCCGGCCAAACCGAGCAGTATGCGTACGTCGGCATGTACTGGACCTGGGGAAAAGACAAGAAAAAGCCCGACGCGAGCTCCGCCTGGTTACGCGGGCCGATGAACGGAATTGGATTTTAGCGACCTGGTGGCCGGATTCACGGCTGATCCGCTAGGGAGGGCATAGCAAATGGAAATAACGGTACGCGGGCTTTGGACGCTGATGCACGGCATGGGATTTGGCGCACTCTACCTGCTGGCATGCTCCGGTGCGCTGGTGGAACTGTATCGCTTCACCACGTCGTCTGCTCCATCCGAATCCACCGCTGGCCAGGAGCGCTTCCTGAAGTTTTACCTGCTCACGATGGTGGTGCTGGCATGGGCCGCTGTGCTGATCGGAGCTTACGTCATTTACCCGTGGTACCGCGCGGTACCCCCGCCGGGAACAGCCGATCTCTCGATGTTTCCGCAACGCCTGCTGATGTCGAGTCCCACCACCATCGGCTGGCACTCGCTGGGGATGGAGTGGAAGGAGCATGTCGCCTGGTTCGCTCCGATTTCGATTACGCATGGTCGCGTTCGTTTTCATCCAGTATGGCCGCGACCTCAGGAATCATCGGCAACTCCGCTCCGCGGTGCTCTGTTTTGCCGCGGCTTCGTTTGTTGCCGCGGGCATCGCGGGCTTTTTCGGCGCCATGATCACCAGGAACGCGCCGGTCCACGGCGGGCACACGATTCAACTGAGCCGGGGAGACGAGAAGTGAATACCTCAAATCAAGCTGCCTCCTCCAGCACACCGGCCCGGACGAACGGTTCCGGCGCAGCCGCTATTCTTTCGGCCGGGGTCGGAGCCTTCGCTCTGGCAGTACTGGCCACCGCCGCGGATAAGTCGGCTCATATCGCAAGCAGTCTCATTTTCTACAAACCCACGGGGCCGCTCTCAGGCGTAACCACGGCGGCCATCCTGATCTGGCTGCTCACCTGTGGAATTTTGGAATGGCTCTGGCGCAACAAGACCGTCCCCGCCGGGCGTATCGATGCCGCTGCACTGATCTTGTTGGGCTTGAGCTTCTTGCTGACATTCCCTCCCATTGCTGACCTGCTTTGAAAGAATGCGGGTCTCCCGCGTTTTACCGAGGCCTCAAATCGGGCGCCTGGGTGCCATGATCTTGTCGTGGGTCTTATCTTCGAACTCCGGAACGACGAATGAGGCTAGTGGTCGGGAAAATCATTGCCAATCGTTCCTGATTACTTTTCCGCCCTTCATCACAAACTTGACGTGCTGCAGTTCCGTGATGTCGCTCAGCGGATCGCCCGGCACCGCGATGACGTCTGCATATTTGCCCTTGTCGATCGACCCAACCTGATTCTGCCATCCCAGCACTTCGGCGTTGATTGTGGTGGCCGCCTGAATTGCACGGACGGGAGTGAGGCCCCCGCGCTTCACCAATGCCTCAAAATCGAGCGCCTGAGTGCCATGGGCGTACGTCGCGCCATCGGCCCCGCTGCCCATCATGATCTTGAGGCCCTTGGTGGCGGCGGCCATCTGAACAGCCTTCTCGAAAATGGGAATCATGCGATATTTCCCACCGGTATTCTTGGCGTCGTTGTCGTCCATGTACGGCTCCAGGTAGCGAACGAAAGTGGGATCGTATTCCAGGCCCTTGCGAACCATCATGTCGGCCTGCTCTTGATCCAAGCCGAAGGCGTGCTCGATGGTGTCGCAGCCGGCGATGATCGCGTTCTTTTGGCCTTCGCCGCCGTAAACGTGACACGCCGCCTTCTTCCCCAGCCGATGGGTCTCATCAATCAGCGCCTGCAACACGGGCATCGGATACGTTAGCTGATATTTTGCGACGCCGGTAGCAGTGAACGAATAGGCGCCGGTTGGGAACAGCTTGATCCAGTCCGCGCCGTGCGCAATCTGCTCGCGCACCGCGGCGCGCGCTTCCTCAACTGAGCGAACCACCTGGCTGGCCAATGGATTGTCCGGAGCCGTTGGATTTGGCAGGCGAAGCGCCCCATACAATGCCACGCGTGGACACTTGATACCGGGGGCCATCGATGCGTCCCTGATTAATGGCATCGCGAATGGCCACGTCGCCATATCCGTTCCCGTGGGTGCTCATATCGCGCGCCGCGGTAAAGCCCGCCCGCAAATCCGCCTGCACGTTTTGTACGGCGATCAGCATCGACTCTTCGGTGGTTCCGTTCGGCCGGCGGGTATTGAACATGTGGGTGTGAGCATCGATCAGGCCCGGCAAGACGGTAGCCCGGCTGAGATCGATCACGTGCGCGCCTACGGGAATCTTCACTTCCGATTGCGGTCCGACGCTGGTGATGCGCTCGCCTGAAACAATCACCACTTGCTTCGTTAACATCTGCCCGGTTTTGCTATCGAACAAGCGCCCGGCGCGAATCGCGATTACGCGCGCCGCGGGTGGACATTGGAAGATGCCGCCGTCCGCTCCCACGCAGGGTGCCGGCCCCGCCCCCCGCCATGGAGCCGGCGGCGGCTGAGGCTGTGCGCGCGCAGCGAACGCGCCCAGGAGGATGGCGAACGTGGTAGTGAGAACCGATTTGCATCGCATAGCGTGACCTCCGGCCACAGATGATTGTATCGGCTCCCCGTCTCTCAGGCTAGTGCGCTTTTTGGAGCGATGCAGGCAGGCGAATCCGCAGCACGCGCTCACGCTCATGCTCGTCGGCCAGATTGCGGGTGCGCGCCGACAACAGGTCCCGCAGCCCGATTACGCCCAGGAGCTTCTGTTCGTCGCTTCGATCCACCACCGGGAAACGGGTCAGCCCGGTTTCGGCCATGCGGGAAACAACTACGCGCAAAGGCTCGTCCGGATGCGCTACCACGGGCTTCTTCACCAGCGTGGCTAAAGTTTCGGTGGCGGGATGAGAATCCTCCAGCCATTTTCGCAAGTCATTCCGGGTGATCACGCCTTGCAGCCGTTGCTCGTCGTCTACTACCGGATAAAGATACTGGCCACGCGGCTTGTGATTGGTACTCAGGATTGCACCTACTTGCTCCAACGTGCTCTCGGACCGAAGCGCTACCAGATTCGTTCGCATTGCTTCGCCGGCGGACAGAACTTCCATCGGATCCACCGAGTACTCGCAGGTCAAATGAAAACCGCGGCGAGCCACTTTTTCGGTCAAGATGGATCGCTTGAGCACCAGCACCGTAAATGCATGCGCAACAACGGTAGCTACTATCAGAGGCAGCAGCATATTGACGTCGTGCGTTAGTTCCAACGCAAAGATCACGCCGGTGAGCGGCACACGCATCGCGCCTCCCAGGATTGCTCCCATGCCAACCAGAGGCCAGAAGCCCGCGCCTAAATGCGGCAGAAAGATTCCTTCGAATCCGCCCAGCGCTCCGCCCATCATCAATAAGGGAGCCAGCACGCCGCCCGAAGTGCCGGAGCTGAGCGCCACTACCCAGATCACGGACTTCACCAGCAGAATGCCGATCATCGTGCTGCGCGCTACATCGCCCTGCACCAGCGTGCCGATGGTGTCGTAGCCCACGCCCAGCGCCTGCGGGAAAATCAAGCCACCCAGCCCCACCACCAGTCCTCCGATAGCAGGCCACCACATCCAGTGAATCGGCAATTTGCGGAAGAGGTCCTCGGTCGCGTACACCGCGCGAGTGAGCAGCCCCGCCAGGCAGCCCGCCAGCAATCCACAGACCACGCAGCCGGCCAAGCCCCACGGGCCGATGAAAGCGGGATGGGGCTTCACCGGAAAAAGCGGCCCCAAGCCCAGAATGTACCGGCGAGCCGCGCCGGCCGTCGCGCTGGCCAATGCGACGGGAATCAAGCTGCGCGGCTTCCATTCGAACAACAGCAGTTCCACCGCCAGCAGCACTCCCGCGATGGGCGAGGCGAACGTTGCCGACATTCCCGCGGCCGCGCCCGCCACCAGCAGCGTCTTGCGCTCCACGCTGGTCAGGCGAAAGAATTGCGCGAGCATCGATCCGAACGCGCCGCCTGTAACGATGATGGGTCCCTCGGCACCGAACGGCCCCCCCGTTCCGATCGCGATGGCAGACGATAGTGGCTTGAGAAACGCCAGCCGCGGCTGAACCCGGCTGCCATTGATCAGGATCGATTCCAGCGCTTCAGGAATGCCGTGCCCGCGAATGCGTTCCGATCCATAGCGCGCCATCAGTCCCACGATGATGGATCCGCCAACAGGCACCAGCACTGCCCACCAGCCCGAGAGAATTGGCGGCTGGCGAAACCAGAGCGGTGCCCCAACGATGGTAATAGGCCAGGTTGGTGAACACTCCAATCAAGCGGAGCAATACCCAGGCCATTCCGGTGGCGATCAATCCGATCACGATCGCCAGACCCGAAATCGGGATCACCCGCCAGTCAGTTGTAAAGTCACCCAATCCGTGCGCGCGCGAGCGTGCGTGTGTCATGCCGCGTTTCTCCGCGTGTCGTGCTGGCGAGCGATGGAACGCAGTGCCTGGGAGAGCCGCGGCCCAGCCACTTCCAACTCCTGGTGGTGCGCGATGGAAAGCTTGCGCAGAATGCTGGCGCCGGAATTTGTGAGCTGAACCATCACCTGGCGGCGATCCTGCCGGCCGGCCTTCCGCGCGACGTATCCCAGCGTCTCCAGCCGATTTACCAGCTCCACCGTGCTGTGATGCTTGAGCTGCAAACGCTCCGCCAATTCGCCGATCGTCGCCGTGGCGCCCTTTGGCAATCCCTTGACGGCCAACAGCAACTGATGCTGCTGCGGCTCCATGCCGGCTAAGCGAACCTGCTCCTCGCTGAAGCCGAGGAATCGGCGGATTTGGTAGCGGAACTCGGCCAGAGCGCGATATTCTTCCAGGGACAAGTCCTTCATCAGTTATATCGTATCACGATATAACTGGGCCGGAACCAACGGCCGCCAGCTTGACGCGCGCGTAGAATAGAACTAGCCTCAATAGCTAAGGTTATGACCAACTTGAAACCCGTGGATGTCGCCATTATCGGCGGCGGATGGACCGGCCTTGCCATGGCGAAGGAGCTTGTGACGCGGACGCCGCTGAACGTGCTGGCGCTGGAACGCGGAGCACCGCGCGACATTGCCAGCTACTCCATGGACATGGACGAGCTCGACTATAACATCCGCCTGCGCATGATGCAGAACATCGCCGAAGAGACGGTCACGCACCGCCACTCGGCGCGCGCTTCGGCGGTTCCGGTGCGCCAATACGGGTCGTTCCATCCGGGAACCGGCGTGGGCGGCGCGGGCGAGCATTGGACTGGCATGTGCTTCCGCTTTCTGCCGGACGTTTTCACGCTGCGAACGCATCTGACCGAAAAGCACGGTGCAGCGCGGCTGCCGGCCGATCTGGCGGTGCAGGATTGGGGCGTAACGTACGATCAACTGGAGCCGCACTACTGGTACGCCGAGCAGATGATGGGGGTCAGCGGGAAGGCCGGCAATGTGAACGGCAAGCTCATCGACGGTGGAAACATTTTCGAGTCGCCTCGTTCGCACGAATATCCCACGCCGCCGCTCAAGCATTCCTATGCGTCGCATCTGTTCGAACAGGCCACGCGCAAACTCGGCTACCATCCTTATCCGACGCCAGCGGCCAATCTAAGTGAAAACTACACGAATCCGGACGGCGTTTCGCGGCCCGGCTGTGCTTATTGCGGCTATTGTTCGCGCTTCGGCTGCATGATCGGAGCGAAGTCGCAACCGAGCAACACGCTCATGCCGGTTTTGCGCAAGCACAAGAGCTTTCAGTTGCGGACCGGAAGCTGGGTGCGCCGCATCGTACATGAGAACGGCCGCGCCACCGGGGTCCAATATACCGACGCGAACGGCGCGGAGTTTTTCCAGCCCGCGGAAACAGTGATTCTGGCTTCGTTCACGTTAAATAACAACCGGCTGCTCCATCTGTCCAAGATCGGCACGCCCTACGATCCGGCCACGCGCAAAGGGACGCTGGGCCGAAACCTCACGCACCAGGTGGAAGGCGGGATCAAGATCTTTTTCGAAAAGCCGCTCAACTTGTTCATGGGCGCGGGATCGCTCGGCCGGCGCATCTCCGATTTTGATGGCGACCACGGCCTCAGCGGCGAAGACGGGCTGCTTCGCTATGGCATGCTGAGCTTGAACGGCAATGGCGATCTGCCCATTGGCGCCTTCGGCGCCATGCCTCCGGGCACATCGAAATCCAATTGGGGCGCGGAGTGGAAGGCCGCTTCGCTCCAATGGCACGACCGCGTGGCCCAATTGAATATGTACGGCGAGCACATGTCCTATCGGCAAAACTACATGGACCTGGACCCGACGTACACCGACAAGTTCGGCGATCCGCTGCTGCGCTTTACGCTGGATTGGACCGAGCACGAACACAAGCAGCGGGATTTCGCCTACGATCTTGCGGCCAAGATCGCGCCGGCCATGGGAGCGAAGATCGATCCCACGCGCCCGTCGCGCGCCAGATACAACGTGATCAATTATCAAAGCACGCACATCCAGGGCGGCGCCGTGATGGGCAGCACGCCCGAGACCAGCGTGGTGAATCCTTATCTGCAGCATTGGGACGTCCCGAATCTGTGGGTGGTCGGCGCGTCGTCGTTCCCGCAGACCGCGTCCGGGAATCCGACATTGACCGTGATGGCGGTGACATATTGGGCGATGGACGCAATGATCAACAAATATTTGAAGAACCCTGGGAGGCTGGCATGAAGCGCCGGGAATTTTTGACGATCCCCGCGGCCGCGTTGGGCGGCACGCTGCTGTATACGCTGGCGCGCGAGCCGATCCGGCTGCAGGCGCAGGAAGGGACGGTCAAGGTTCCGCTGCGCTTCTTCAGCGCCGCGGAGGCGCGTGTGATTGCGGCGGCCTGCGACCGAATTTTCCCCAGCGATGCGAGCGGGCCGGGCGCGAAAGAAGCCGGAGTTGTGATTTATATCGACCGGCAATTGGCCGGCCCCTACGGCGCGGATAAATATCGCTACACCAAGGGGCCGTTCGTCGAATCGGTTCCCGAGCATGGCTATCAAGCGAAGGCTAATCCACGCGAGACGTATCGCGAAGGGATCGCCAAGTTGGGGACTAATTTCGACCAACTCCCGGCGGACGCGCAAATTCAGAAATTGCAGTCGCTGGAGAAGACCCATTTCTTCCAATTGCTGCGCGCCCACACCATCGAGGGCATGTTCTCCGATCCGATGCATGGCGGAAACGCGGGGCTGATTGGCTGGCAACTGATCGGCTATCCGGGTCCGCGCATGAGCTATCGGGAAGATGTTGACCAACACTTCGGAAAAGAGTGGCGGCTCAAGCCGGCCGGGCTGGAACAGATCATGCATCGGCGCGGAAATCCTTGGGAGGACGAGAAAGTTTAGGGTCCCGCCTCACTTCACATAGACGATGAAGTTGGTGGATGCCGCTCCCGTAGATAGCGTGAGCGCGTTCGCGAATTCAGCCGGCTGCGCGGGAGGCGCTTGAAAATTCACTTGCAGGATTCCATCCGCGAGGCCAGGGGCCGCGCCGGCGAACGTAACTGGAAGCAGGCCTGCAAGGGTGATCGTGCTTCCCGCTAGCGGAAATGGGGCCGCATAAACTTCTCCGTCCGTACTGGCGGGAATGGTTTGTCCCGCGCCCGTGAGGTACAAGCTGATGATGGAGTCGGCCTGTGCCGGGTTGGCCGCCGAGTTAACCGTGAAGTCGCTATTCAATACTTCCAATACTTCGGGCGCGGATGCCTGCAGAGCAACCGGCACGGCATTCGAGGAAACGCCATCGTACGTTACCTGCAATGTCGTCTTGGCACGGCCCGCCATGCTATAGGGCACGATGCAGCCGATTTCGGTGGAGCTAACGTAGAGCAGCGGCGCTGCAACGCCGTCGAAGGTCACCTGCACGCCTGCGACGGTGTTTGCGATGACGCCGGCGTTGATCACGCCGGGCATTTTCGTCGCCGGCCCGATTCCCCGGCCCACCACGCGGATCACCTTGCCGGGCGCCAGCGTCTCTCCCAGGAATGGCGCTAGAAAAGGACTGGCGCTGAGAACATTGTCGAGCGAAACCGCGACGGGGCCGGCATCAATGCTGGCCACATACGCCTGGTTCGACACATTTGGCCCGGTGCCTGTTATTCCTGGAGGACTCGCCGCGCCAATGATGTACGCGATGCCGTTAGCATCCAGCGCGAGGTCATTGACCCTAGCAAAGCTGGTTGAAAAAAGAAGCTGCGTCAGATCCGGGCTGAGTTTTGAGATCACTCCACCGCCGGCCTGGATTTCCAGTGGAATGGACATCGGGAAGCCGGGACCACCGGAGCCTGCGATCCAGGGATCATCCGAATTATCCACGGCAATCGCCAAGCCCGATGCGTAACACGGGCTGCCTAAGTAAGTAAGGCCTGTGATTGCAGTTCCCGTTCGATCGAGTTTCATCACAAACGAGTTGCCGTCGAGGTTGAATATTGGAGGTCCGACATTGAGGAAAAAACAGGGCGCGGTAGCGTGCGGCTGATAGGCTGCAACGGATGCAGGCTGTGAAAAACCCGCACTGGACCCCGTAAGATACAAGTTGCCCGTGCTGTCATGGGCGATGGCGTTGATCTGGTCATAGTCGATGCCGCCCAGGAATGTCGAGTAGGTGAGCCGGTCGCCCTCGGCCGAAACCTTGGCGAGGAATCCATCTCCGAAGCCGCCGCCAAATACCGGTTGCAGTGCATCGGGCGTGACCGGGAAATCGGGCGAAAATGTAGAGCCCACCACCCAGGCGGTGCCATCAGAGTTCACTGCGATGCCGTAACCATATTCCCCGCAGCTTCCGCCGAGATACGAAGAATAGACGAGCGATCCTCCATCCGGGCTGATTTTCGCGACAAAGGCATCGCCCGTCGTCGAGTAGTTGAGCCAAAGGGAATTCACAGGGCAATTCGAGCCGGGAGTTTGTTGGAACGCGTTGGCCGTAACCGGGAAATTGTTGACTGTCGATCCGGTGATATAAGCTGCGCCACTCGAATCCACCGCGATGCCGCCGCTTGCCTCAAAGCTGCCGCCCAGCAGGGATGCATAAATCAAGTGCGTACCGTCGGCGCTTACCTTTGCGACAAAAGCGTTGCGGTTCCCGACGAGGTTCTTTTGAAAGGCATTGGCGGTGACGGTAAAATTCGGCGAGCCGGTTGCGCCGATCAGATACGCACTGCCGGCGGAATCCACGGCGATACCGGAAACCGTATCCGTTCCGTTGTTCCCGCCGAAGTTGATCGAGTAAATTAACTTGGTTCCCGCGGGATTCCATTTGTTCACGAAGGTGTCGCCGGCCGATCCAGCCTGATGAACGGTGGTTTGGCCGGCAACGTAGATGTTCCCCTGGGCATCGAGAGCGATCGCACCGGCGGACGAATACGGCGGGCCGAACTGGTTGTCGAACAGCAGCGTCGGATCGATCACCAGATCGCGATTTGTATCGTACGAGCCGAGGCGAAAGCGGACGTGCCCGGCTTGGTCGAGTTGGAAGCTCGCCGCCACTTCGTGCCTCCGGCCATTCACCATCTGGTACGCGATTGGCTTGGTCTGACGAATCCTGATTGGGCCCGCGTGCAGAATCAGATCCCCTCGCGCATCGATCTCCGGCCTGCCGCCCCCCTCAAACGACAGTTCGATACAGTTTGGGTCGGCTCCTGGCGCCAACCGGAAATCGTATTCGAGCGGATTCCGATCGCCGTGAATCACCAGGTGGATGCCCGGGTAAATCGATCGGTCCACCACCTGTCCAACTACACGCATCCGAACGGGGGAACCGAACGCGGCAATCGACATACAAAGAAACAAGGGAATAAGACGGCGCAAGAGAGACTCCGAGGCGGGCGCGGGATCCGCTAACGAAAGTTTAGCACCCGATTATCGCGCTGCAGCACCGCTGGCCAAGTCGGCTTTCGATGCGGCTTCGTCCTTGAGCGGAGTTACTTTGTCGGGGTCGACGCGCACCATCAGATACGCGATATGGTCGTCGATCTTGGTGAACCAATGCCCGACGCCAGCCGGTATGATGACGACGTCGCCGGGCTTCAATTCATACGTTGCGCCATTGCGAATCGATTTGCCGTTCCCGCCTGGACCGTTGAGCAACCGGACGGCACGATCATCCGGCGGCCGCCGCTTCAAATCGGTGATATCGGAGCCCAGAACCAGCGTGGCCGATCCGTCGATCACGTGATAAACCTCGCTCACCAAGTCATGCTCGGCTACCGCGCCGCCGCCCGAGTCTTTGCCGCGATAGACCACGCCGATATCGACATTGCTTTTGCCGACATCCACGGCGCGAACCTGCTGATCGGTGACCACGGCGTTGGCGGGCGACCGTTTGAGTATGCCTGGATCTCGTCGCTGCTGATATAGGTCCCCGAACATTTGTTGCAACTGGGGTGCGTATCCTGCGCGAAGAGCGTGGAAGCGCTAACAGCCAGCAATAGAATCTTCGCAATTGATTCGCATAGCAAGTTCTCCTTAGTGCTTGGGCCACAATCACGCCCTGGTCTTTGCTGGTGACCGGCGCCAGGCCCTTATATACGAATCGCTGCACGCGCTGGCCGCGATACGTTTCGGTGGTGTAGATGTTGCCTTTCGAATCGGTGGCGATGCTGTGCACGCCGTAAAATTCGCCGGGCTGCCGGCCGCCTTCGCCGAAGGTCGTCAAAACCTGGAGCGATTGCCGATCCACGATGTGCACGCGATCGTTTTCGCCGTCGGCGACATACAAGAAACTTCTGCTGCGGATCGCGCGAGAAGGCGATGTCCCACACCGAGCCGGAACCGAGCGTCTGCTTCTCGATGAACGCTTCCTTGACGAACGTGCCGTCGGGATGGAACACCTGGATGCGATCGTTCACGCGATCGCAGACATACAGCAGATTGTCGTTCGAAAGCATGGCGCAGTGCACCGGATTGCGGAACTGCTGCGCGGGCGGCGCGTTCGGATTGTACGGGCCGAGGTCGGCATCGCTGGGCTTGTGGCCGTAAGCGCCCCAATGCCGCTTGTAGCTGGCCGGTGTCGGCGTCGAACACGATCACGCGGTGATTGCCGTAGCCATCGGCGACGTAGAGCTCGTTGGTCTTCGGATCGACGAAAGTCTTGGCGGCGAGCCGGACATTTTCGACATCGTTGCTGCCTTTGCTGTGCGCGGGCTTGCCGATCTGCATGCAGGAATTTGCCGTCTTCGGTGAACTTGAGGATCTGGTTGTCGTGGAAAGCTGTTCACCCGGTCGCCGGCCTTCGACTCTTCGTCCTGGCCATTGATGGCGCCGCGCGCGCTTTGGGGTCCACGGCCATTGCCGCCCAGCCAGACGTTGCCTTTGTAATCCACCGTGATTCCATGCGCCGATTCCGGCCAATCGTAACCCGGGTCCCGGGCCGCCCCAGTGCGCCGATGAGGTTGCCTTCCTGATCGAACTCGAGAACCGGCGGCGCGGGCGCGCAGCATTGCGCGATGCGCGGATTGGTGGTGGCGTGCTGTTCGCCGGCCTCGAGCGAGCCGACGCGATGGATGATCCAGATGTGATCCTGCGGGTCGGCCGAGACGCCGATGGTCTGGCCGAGGATCCAATGATTGGGCAGCGGCTTGGGCCAGTAGGGGTCCACTTCGAAGCGCGGCGTCATGATTGCCGCTGCGTGAACGACAGAGCGGGTGTGCAGGAATCCGATGGCGGCTGCAAGCATAAACGCGGCGGCGCAGAGTAGAAAATAGCGTTTCATGACGGCTTTTCTCCTAGCAGGGGAGAGTATATCCGATGCGGGTGGCGTTCGGAAGGCTGATAAATGATTGCAAACGGGCAAGATGACGTACGCGCCCAGGAACGCGGATCAATGAATCATCTCCCCCGTTGCCCACTCAGATTGCGAGCCGCATATGTTGCCCGTGCGGCCCGCCACGCGCGCGGCGGCGTTCCTCCTTCATCGGCGAGTTAAATCCAGGCCGGGTGTTCACCTGCTGATGTGATAATGGTCAGGTCCCATCGTCTGGCAGCAGACCATGACGCTCCGGCGATGAGTACCGGCGCCGCACCAACCATCGCGACTATGACGGCTCTAATCCCAAGGCATTGCGTCGACGATTAGTCTACAAGATCCAAAGATTGGTCTAAATGAAGATAGCTCTAAAATCGTTTTGAAACCCACACTTCGAAGCAGCCATCCTACACCTAAAGAACGCTACTCTATGCTTCCATCGACGCGCACTTATTTGCGGACTACGTCTTTCGTAATAGCTGCCGGCCTTGCGACGGTCGCCTTGCCCGCGCAGCCGGACCGCCTCAGCGCGCCAATCGACGGCCGCCGGACTGTGGTGCTGGCTGGTCATGTGCCTCCCCAAACGCAGCGGCAGCTGGACCAGGGACCGGTGCCCGCATCCTTTGCGATGCCGGCCATCACGATGGATCTGAAGCCTTCGGCAAGCCAGCAGACCGCTTTGGAGCAATTGCTGGCCAACCAGCAGAATCCGGCGTCACCCGATTATCACAAGTGGCTGACGCCGGAAGAATATGCCAGCCGTTTCGGCGTGAGCCAAAGCGACGTGAACCGCATTACCGCGTGGCTTCAGTCGCAAGGCCTGCAAGTTCAGCGCGTGGCACGCAGCCGTACCTGGATCGAATTCAGCGGAACCGCGCGGCAAGTGGAGAATGCGTTTCATACGCAGATCCACCAGTATCTGGAAAATGGCAAGTTGCATTATGCCAACTCCACCAATCCATCCATTCCCGCGGCTTTATCGAATGTAGTGCTCGGTTTGCGCGGGCTGAACAATTACCGGCTCAAGCCCCGCGGCAAATTGCGAGGGATTCTTCCCAAAGACACCACCGGCCAGGGCGAACATCAGATGGCCCCTGACGACTTCGCCACTATTTACGATGTCACTCCGCTCTACGCCGCGGGCCTCGATGGCACGGGCCAAAGCCTGGTTATCGTGGGACAGACCGACATCAACGTTTCCGATATTAATGCGTTTCGGAGCAAGTACAATCTGCCGCCGATTCAATTGCAGCAGATTCTGGTGGCGCGCCAGCCCGACCCCGGCATCAGCCAGGGCGATCTGGCGGAGGCCGATCTGGACCTGGAATGGTCTAGCGCGGTGGCGCGAAACGCGACCATCATTTTCGTGAAATCTTCCGATGTTTTTACGTCCCTGCAGGATGCGGTGGACAACGTCTATGCGCCAGTCATCAGCATGAGCTATGGGATCTGCGAGGGCTCCGACCTGGTCGACCTGCCGAACGAGCGCCGAATGGCCCAGCAGGCGAATGCGGAAGGCGTCACATGGCTGGTCGCCGCCGGCGACGCCGGAGCGGCGGATTGCGAGGACCCCGACGCCCTGATCGCCCAGGATGGTTTAGCCGTGGACGCACCGGCCAGCATCCCGGAAGTGACCGCCATGGGCGGGTCGGAATTCAACGAAGGAAACGGCAATTATTGGAGCAGAACCAACACCGCCAACAGCGCCTCGGCTTTATCTTATATTCCTGAAATGGTATGGAACGATACCGGCCTCGGCGGCGGTTTGGCGGCGGGCGGCGGCGGAGCCAGCACCTTTTTTTCGAAGCCCGTCTGGCAAACCGGGCCGGGCGTTCCCAATGACGCCTTTCGCCACATTCCGGATCTTTCCTTGGCTTCTTCGCCCGATCACGATGGTTATTACGTCTACACCGGCGGGTCGCTCCAGGTGTACGGCGGTACGTCGGTGGCGGCGCCTACGATGGCCGGTATTCTTGCCTTGCTCAATCAATATCTGGTCTCTTCCGGCGCTCAGAAACAAGCCGGCTTAGGCAATATCAACCCGACGCTGTATCGGATGGCCCAAACCTCGCCGGCCGCTTTTCACGATATTAGTGCCGGCAATAATAGCGTCCCATGCGTCATCGGCTCGCCCGATTGCACTGCTGGAAGCATCGGATACAACGCGGGAAAGGGGTATGACCAGGCCAGTGGTCTCGGCTCTCCGGATGCTTATAACTTCGTCCATCAGTGGAGCAGCCTGGCGCCCGCGGCAGCCGCCGTGGTGCCCTCCATCGATAAGAATCCGGTGTTCGAGCAAATCAGCCGCGGCGGGGATCCCTGGACCTTCACCCTTACTCTGACAGAGGAAGCCGGAGTAGCCACCACGCTGACGGGTTTGACCATCAATGACGCCAGCTACAACGTCGCCACGGTGTTCGGAACCGCTAGCCTCCCTGCCGATGGGTCTGTTTCCTCTACGGGCCTGGGCCTTGCGAACCTCACCGTTCCCAGCAACGTGGTATTCGTGTTCACGGGCACGGACGCGAACGGCAATGGCTGGACACAGACGCTCTCCGTCCCTTTCGACGGGCCGCAGACGCAGCTGGTTATCGGCGGCGCCAGCAACGCGGCGTCGGGCCAACAATCCTACGCGCCCGGCATGCTCTTGAGCGTGTACGGAACGGCGCTGGGCGATTTCATCCAATCCGCCGGCACCATTCCGCTGCCCCAGTATCTGGCAGGGTTTGAGGCGTTGGTCAACGGTGTCACCGCGCCCCTCTATTATGTTTCGCCGAATCAGGTGAATATTCAAATTCCCTACGAGACTCAACCTGGAACCGCCACCCTCACGGTTGGCAATCCCTACGTCAACGTCAACTACAACCTGAAGATTGTTGCGGCTGCGCCGGGAGTTTTCATGACTGCCACTGGTTTCACGGCGGCCCCATTTTCCAGCGCCGCGGCCGGACAAATGAGCACGCTTTTCATCACGGGCGATGGGCAGGTCCTCCCGGCGCTCGCGGACGGAACCACACCTTCTCCAGGAACTGCGCTCACTCGCCTCCCCAAGCCCAAGCTGCCGGTGACGGTTACTGTAGCGGGCCAGAGCGCCACCATCGATTTCATCGGCATCCCGAGCGGGCTGGTGGGTGTGACGCAAATTAATTACACGGTTCCGGCTAATACACCGGCCGGTGTACAGCCAGTGGTGGTGACGGTGGGGACCGTTGCCAGCCAGCCCGCCAAGCTGACCGTGACGCAGTAAATTGATGGTGTGAAACCCTGAACATGCGAAGAGCTCTGGTGTTCGCCGCCGGTCTTCATACTGGGCACGATCCGGACAGAAGAATTCCGCCGGCACTACCGAAAATTCGCTATCGGAATCGTGATGGTCCGCGGCTGCTTCTGTCCGCAGTCCCCCAAAAAGCGGAAGGCCGGCGGAAAATCAGCTCGCGCTGACCTGTTGGCGCACCGGCTCCGGCACTGAGCCGCCGCTGGCTTTATGCAGCAGCTCAACGATCGGTTCGAACAACTGCGATTTCACCTGGTACCGTTGTGGCGCGCGCGTGATGTACCGCACGATGACATCCATCCCGGTGGCTGATGGCCTGAGCTCCGCCACCGGCTTGGCCGAGAACGGCCGTGTTCCGTATTGCTGCGTCACCCGCTCCCAGTCTTTTTCCGCTTCGCTGGCATCGGCCTGGGTGCCGCGCTCCACGATTTCGCGGATCTGCTGCGCGAGCAGATACGGATCGCCACCCGCCGGCAAGGATATTTGCAGCTCGTCCCAAAGCCATTGCCCAGCGGTGGAAAAATTGAAGTAGTGACCTTCAATGGCAAAGCTATTCACGAACGCCACGCGCCTGCCCGTGGGATGTCCGGTCACGCCCGAGTTCCCCATTTCGAGCAGCACCGTTTTCAAAACGCCGATCTCCACCACCTCGCCGCCCACCCCCAGGATCTCCACCCAGTCTCCGATCCGAATGCCGTTCTTGCCCATCAGCGCGAACCACCCGAAGAACGCGACGATGAAATCTTTCAGCGCCACCGTGAGCCCCGCGGTCGCCAGCCCGATGATAGTGGACACCTGACTGGGCGGCCCAAAGATGATGAGCACGATGGCGAGCAGCGCGATCACCTGCACCGCAATGGTGCTCATTACTTTCATTTGATGCAGGCGCCGCGGATCGGCTTGACGATGGAACATGTGCCGGATGGACCGGTTGATCAGAACCATCGCCAGCAGGATCACCAGCACGACGGCGAACGATTGCAGCAACGCATGCAGCACCGCGTTCCTCCGGGTTGCTACCGCCGCGCCCCAGCGGCTGTAGGCGTCTTCCAACAGCT
Source organism: Bryobacterales bacterium (assembly GCA_963761265.1). Classification (GTDB taxonomy): domain Bacteria; phylum Acidobacteriota; class Terriglobia; order Bryobacterales; family Bryobacteraceae; genus Palsa-89. Next base: position 41,733 of record CAVXGM010000032.1, on the reverse strand, counting down.
GGCTGTCCTGGACGCGCTTATCGAGATCGGACATGGCCTTGCGCTGGTCCGAAAGCCGCTTGATGCGCGCCAAGGCCGCCATTGTGTCCGCTTCGCCATCTCCGTCCCCGGAGTCCTGGCTCGCGGCGGCAGGTGCGGCTGGTTTGTGCGAGGCGATCGCTTCCAAAGCCTGATGTTCTCTCTCCAGCGTCGAGATGTGGCTCGCCGCCTGGTTTTTGGCCGCGTTCAATTGCTGCTGACGGCTTCCGAGCGAGAGCCACACGCGCGCCTGTTCCAGCAACGTTGCGGCCGGAGGAGTTGTGGGCGTCTTCGCGGCCGGCGGCGCCTGATGTTGCGTTGCTTCGTGCTCCTGCAACTCGCGCTCGATGGCCGCTTTTGGATCGCCCCCCTGCCGCGCGAGATCCAACTGAGCGTCTTCCAGTTCATCCTGGTCCAGCGCCAGTTGCGCCTTGGCCAATTCAAGCGGATCGGAGCCGGCGGTATTGGCCGGAGCGCCCTTGCTCAGGCTGGCGATGCGCTTCTGATCTTCGGCGACCGCAGCGGTCCAATGCGCCACGCGATCGGACGTTTCTTTCAAAGGACCGGTGGCCGGCAAGCTGGGCGCGGCGGCCTCTCGCAAGGCGGAAGCGAATGCCTGGTCCAGCTCATGATCGGACAGCCGCAGCGCCTCCGCCGCCAAGGGCAGCTCTTCCGGCGTGTCGGCCAAGGTATTCATCTGGAGCGCGGTCTGGAGCAGGCGCTGGTCCACCGGCGGATTCCCGGTTTGTGCGGTAACCGGCTTCGGCGCGGCCCCGCGCGTGGCATACACTCCGATGGCACAGGCGATCAGTGCCAGCGCGAGCAGCGCCGGGAGAACTGCATGGACGCGCGTGAAAAGCAGGTTACGGTGTTGCATTGCAGGCTGGCGGCCTCATACGAGCATAGCCGAGCCGTAGCCGGAGGGAGTGGTACTTACGCGATAATCCCCTTGCGTACCGCGTACAGGATCAACTCCGGAACGCTATGCAGATTCAATTTCTGCAAAATGTGCGTGCGATGCGTGTCCACGGTGTACAGGCTGAGATTCAATGTGTTGGCGACCTCTTTATTGGTCTTGCCCTCCGCCACCATTTGCAGAATCTCGCGCTCGCGATCGGTCAGCAAGTCGTAGCTGTCGTCGGCATCCCGGCGCCCGAGCGCCTGAAAATAGTCTTCCTGCAGAATGCGGCTCACCTTGGGACTGAAGAACGAGCGCCCGTCCACCACCGCCTCAATCGCCAAAATCAGCTCGGCCTTCACCGCGTCCTTGAGCAGGTACGCCCGCGCCCCCGCCTTGAGCGAGCGGATGATGTAACTCTCATCGTGGTGCATGCTCAGGATCACGACGCCGATGGCGGGATGCTGTTCGACGATCCGGCGCGTGGCCTCGATACCGTTCATGTTCGGCATGGCGATATCCATCACCACCACGTCGGGGCGCTGTTCAGAGACCAGTTGCAGCGTCTCGCGGCCGTCTGCCGCCTCGCCCACCACCACGAATCCGGGCTGCCGCTCCAGCAGCAGGCGCATTCCGTCACGCAGGATATTGTGATCGTCAGCCAGCAGTATGCGAATCTGCGCCATCCGCCAGGCCTCCGTTCCACACCACCTCGGTGTCAAACTCGGGCTGCCGAACTAATGCATCCTTCCGCTTCGACGCTTCGCGCGCCGCGGTATTAAAGATGGCCGAAAGCGGCAGCGTCACGCGCAGCAGCGTGCCGCGCCCGGGCCGCGAGTCGATCTGGAACGTGCCGCCCAGATGCCGCACACGTTCTTCCATACCGAGCAGGCCCAATCCGCGCACACGCTCCGGATCAAACCCGCTGCCGTCATCCTGCACCGTCACTAAAATCTGGCTGGAGTCCTGCCGGACCGAGACTTGCACGGCGCTGGCCTGCGCGTGCTGGGCGCAATTGTTCAGCGCTTCTTGCACCACCCGATAAATACAGGTTTTATGTTCCTCCGGCAGTTCGCCCGCCATCTCGCTGGCCACCTGGACGCGCAACCCGGTGCGCTTGCCGATCTCGCGGGCCTGCCACTCCAGGGCCGGCAGCAGCCCGAAATCGTCCAGCATGGAAGGCCGCAACAGCAGCGCCATGTTGCGAATCTCGTTCATGCCTTTTTCAGCTACGCCGCGGATGGAATCCAGATGCGTTCGAACTTCCGGCGCCGGGTCCAGATCCAGCAGGTTCTCGGCTTCCATCAGCACCGCCGAAAACGCTTGCGCCACTTCGTCGTGCAGCTCGCGCGATAAAGCACGCCGCTCTTCTTCCTGCGCCCGCACCAGGCGGGCGGAAAGTTCCTGCAAACTGGCTTCCGAATGAACGCTCTCTTTCAGCCTCTGCTGCACCTCGGCTTCCAGCTTCAAGATGTGGAAAATGGTGAAAGCGGCCAAGGTAGCGCCGCCCAGCAGCGTGATCGCGATCATGGCCAGCAATCCGAATTGCAGGCGTCCGAATAGATCGCCCAGCTTGGCGTCGCCGCGCCGCAGCGCTTCCTCGTTCAATGCCTCGATGCGGTCTGCAATCTGCAGCATCGACGTGCGGCGCGGGACCAGCTCCTCATAGAAGAACGCATAGCGATACTTGCCGCGCTCTTCGGCGCTCCATGCAAAAGTGCGATCCAGCACGTTCCAATACGATTCAATTTGAGAACGCAAATCCTGGAAGGGCGCCTTCTCTTCCTGTTCCAGCCCGGCGGCATAGGTGTTCAGCGCGCCTTCCGATCCCCGGCGCAGCGCCTCCAGGCTCGCCAATTGAGCCTGCGCGCCCGATTGTTCCGGCGCCAGCAGCGAATCCCGCACGAAAGTACCCGACAGATAAATATCGGATCGAATGCGCTCCAGCGTGCGGTTGCGCGCCAGGAAGCGCGCTTGCAGCGCCGTGTCGTTATGGCGCAGGCTGTTCAGGAACAGCAGGGCCCCGGCTTCGGCCACGGCCATAATGAGCAGAAGGCCGCCGAATCCCGCTACCAAAACCACTCCCGGGCGCTGTCGCATTCTTCCCTCAGTGTAGCGGACAGGATGCGGGAGTAGCTCGGCGGCGGGACGAAACCACATCTATTCTAAGGTAGAACCAGGAGCTGGATAGCGAAATCGCGTCCATCCTGTATGAGAGTAATGAACCTTTATTAAGGTGATGAACTAAGGGAAATACAGTGCCAACGGGATTCTTTGCCGCCCTAGGCGCCAGTATGCTGTAACTACGAAAGCTTAGGAGGCTTTGGATGAAATTAAGATTTTTGGCTTGCGCGGCCCTGACAGCGCTCACGCTGACGTTCTCCGGTTGTGCGAAAAAGGTTGCTGCGAAAGCGCCGCCGCCGCCGGCCCCGGAGCGGAGCACGCCCACCGTCGCGTCGCGGCCAGCGTCCACACCAAACTATTCTCAGCCGGCGCAGGCTGCTTCGACTACGCCTTCGCGTCTGCCGAATGCCGCCACCCGTGCCCGAATCCAGGAACTGCTGAACCGCATCCAGGATGCCTATTTCGACTACAACCAACACACGCTGCGTCCGGACGCCGAGGCTGCTTTGAAGAAAGACGCCCAGACGCTGGCTGACATCATCAAACAGTACCCGGATTTCAAGCTCACCGTCGAAGGATTTGCCGACGAGCGCGGATCGGAAGAATATAACCTGGCGCTCGGCGACGCCCGCGCCAAACAGACCAAAGAGTATCTTTCCAACCTGGGGCTTCCCGGCAACCAGCTCGCCATCATGAGCTACGGCAAAGATAAACCGGTCTGCACCGAGCATGATGAGGATTGCTGGCAGAAGAATCGCCACACCCACATTACGCAGGCGCAAGCCAACTAGTCAGTCATCTTGAGTTCCTAGCCGCTGTTACTTCAGTAGCGCAAAGGGAGTGGGCTTCCTCGTGCCGTTCGGCCCGCGCCCTTTGCGCTTTATGTTTATCCTTGCCAGGGCCCCCACCCCTTCCTGCCAGTTCGCGAAGCCCCGCTGATACCGTCACCCGTTACTAACCCAACCGTCGTACTAGATGGGAACTGCGCTCAAAGTTTGCCGCGTCGCCACAGCGCGACGCCCGCTCTGCTTGCGTGTGAGCAGACGAAAAAGCAATTGGCAGTGGGCTTAGTGCCTCGACCTTATTGTCTGGACAACCGCGCCAGCACGCGCTCAATGGCCTGGTCGTTGGGATTTTGCGCGGGACCGGTGCTGCACAGCTTCTGCTCCTGCTTCCACAGACTTTCAGCCAGCGAGAGATTCTTATCGGCTTCATCTTCCAATTGGGCCCGAAGAGGCTTGCTGGCAAGCGCCGTGCGCGCCGCCGCGGCCGGATCAGCCAGCCCCGCCGCTGTACTTGCCGGCTGGCACTGATCCACTCGCATCACTTCGGCCTGGAGCAGTTCCTTGCTCCGCTGATAGCGCTCGGCCGACCTCAATCCCGCGCGCGTTTGGATCGAGCGCCAGAACCCGATTGCTCAGGTCGAGCTGCATCTTGCTCGCCGCGTCCGATGGGTTCAGTTGCACCGCCTTCTGGAACGCATTGCGCGCGTCCTGGTAATTCTCCATGGCAAGCGCAGCCTCGCCGAGCCCGCATGTAGGCATTCGCGTTCCGGCCGTTCATCTGCACCATATTCCGAAATACATCCGCGGCCTCGCGAGGGGCGCCGTAATTCAGCAGTAACTGCCCGATCTTGCTCTTGACAGCGGAATCGTGCGCGGCCGGTCCCAAAGCCGCCAGCAACTCGGCGATGGCCTGCGTCCTTTGTCCGCGTTTTCTGCAGCAGCGCTACCAGCTCGAAACGCGTTTGCATCCGCTGGTCATCCTGGCCGGCCGGCCATGCGCCATCGATCGCCCGCCGGTAGAACTTCACCGCATCCGCGGTTTTGCCTTGTGCCACCGCAATCTGCGCCTCGCCCAGATTTGCCAGCGCATTTTCCGGATCGCGCCTTCAACAGCGCACTCAGGTAGACCGCGGCTTCCGCCAGGTGCTGATCCTTCACCAGCGCCAATCCCAAGGCCAGCCGGTATTGCTCGTTTCCAGCCGCTCGCCGAGAGCGCGTCGCGGAACTGCTGCACCGCTTCGTCATCGCGGCCCTGCTGCAATAACTCGTTCCCGGTTTTGTAATATTCCGCTGAGCGCTGCGAGCGCTCGGAACGGTAGTAGTAATTGATAAACCCGATCACGAGCAGCACCGCCAGGCCCGCTGCAATCACGCCAGGCACCAGCCTGGTGGAGGTGTGAACTTCCGCCGTCTCGGCCTCCGCTTCGCTCTTTTCTCCCGCCACGCCATAGGCCTGCAGGATGTCCTTCAGCGAGACCACGCCTTTCAAATCGCGAATATCCGCCGCGCCCCACCACCGGCAGCACGTTCAACTTGGTGTGCGCCATGCGCCGCATCGCCATGTCCAGCGGATGATCCATGTGCAGATGCGGAAAAGTTTTCGGCGTTCAAAAACGGGCTCGGCACATCCGCCGGCAATAGTTCACCCAGCGCGCGATTGCCATGGCCCGCCGCGATTTCCTGCTCCACCTGCGCCAGCGTGATCATCCCGGCCAGATGCCCGCCATCCATCACCGGCCACGCGTTATGGTCCGCGTCCAGAAACCGCTGCGCATCCTCCACGCGATCGGTCCTCGTCAGCACGTGCACGCGGAGCCGCCGCGGCATCGCTCACGATCAACAGCCCCTGCCGGTAGCGCAGCCCGGACGGCAGGTGGATGCCATCCTGATGCTGCAGCGCTTCGTAAATCGGCTCTTCCTGCAAGCGATAGGAAATATAAAAGCTGATCAGGTTGGCGATCATGAGCGGCACGATGATGGAATAATCGCGCGTCATCTCGAAGATCATGATTACCGACGTCAGCGGCACGCGCACAATGCCGGCAAACAGCGCGCCCATGCCCACCAGAGCGTACGCGCCCACGCCGCCGGTGAAATCCGGCAGGATTTGATGCGCTACGGTTCCCACCGCGCCGCCCAGCATCGCGCCAATGAACAGAGCGGGGCCGAAGATGCCGCCCGCGTTCCCGGTGCCATAGCAACTTGCTGTCGCGACCACCTTCAACACCACCAGAATCGCCATGATCTCCAGCGTCATCTGCCCGTTGAGCGCTTCGCTCACGTGGCTGTAACCGACGCCCAGAACGTCCGGCACGAACCATCCCATCAATCCCACCGCCAGGCCGCCCGCCGCCGGCTGCATCCATTCGCTCCACTTGGGCAGCCCAAGAAAATACTGGCGGATTCCGAGCAGCAGCTTGACGAACGCCACCGAAACCAATCCGCCCGGCGATTCCGAGCACGCATAATTGATGAATTCGATCGGGCTGACCAGCTGGTAGGACGGGACGTGGAACAGCGGCTCGTCGCCCAGCAGCAGGTGCAGCGTAACCCACGACGTCGCCGAGCCGAGAACGATGGAGCCCAGCACCGGCGCGTGCAGATCGCCCATCACTTCTTCGAGCGTGAACAGCACTGCCGCCACGGGCGTGTTGAATGCCGCCGCCAGCGCCGCCGCCGCGCCCACTGGAATTAACTCGCGAATCCGATTCGGACCCAGGCCCAGCCGCCGGCCAAGCACCGACGCGATTCCCGCGCCCACCTGCACCGATGGCCCTTCGCGCCCCAGCGCAATGCCGCTCGCGAGCGATGCCGAACAGCATCCGAACTTGCCCAGCACCGTGCGCATGGTGATGTATCCATCGCGCAGGAACAGCGCGGCTTTCGTCTGCGGGATGCCGCTGCCGCGGGCGTTGGTGAAGAAGCGCGAGAGCAGATAACCGGTGAACAGCGCGCCCGCGGTGGGGATCAGCACGCGCCGCCACGCCGCGCTTCCCTCCGGATACATGCGCGCGCCCAGATTTTCAGTGACGTAGATGAACGCCGCTACCACCAGCCCCACCACCGCGCCGATGATCAGCGTGAGCAGCAGCAGGATTTTGTCTTCGTGCTGGAGGAGCGCCTCCCCATCTGTCCAATGCCCTAAACGGCGACGCCAGCTTTGAGGAAGTGCAGGAGAAACAACTTCAGTCGGAAATGACACCCAGTTATTAGAATATCAGCCTGACGCCTGAGTTACCAGGACATTTGCGTTAGGCAGTGTTTCCAGGCGACCCATGTCGCCGGCCAGGCGATCGCGCTGTTCCGCTGAGAGAAAGCCGCTCGCATTGTCATCGAATTTCGCGCGCAGCTCCTGATACGTCATCGGATTCTCGGCCGAGCCGCGATTGTATTCTTCCACCGTTTCAAATGATCGCCCATCGTTCATTCGGATCTTGACCGCGCCCTTGAAGCGGCCCGGTCCGGGATAATTCGGATCGACGTGATATCGCACGCGGCGCGCTAGCGCCAGAATCTCGGGATTCTTGAGGCTCTCAGCGCTGTAAGCGGACTTGCCGAGCGCGCCGTGATAGAGCGCCTCGGCCAGGCTGTATTGCAGGCTCACGCGCCCGTGCGAATCGGATGCCGGCGCGAACTTTTCTTCCGTGGGTTCGCACACGATGCCGACGATGAACGCGGTCACCGGACACTCGATGCGCTCCACATCCTGCGGCCGGATTCCGTGTTGTTCGCGCAGCCGCAATATCGCGCTGATGTAGGGATGAATCACGTGCGCCGCGGGAAACGGTTTGAACGATGAATTGCGGCTCTCCCAATGTTCGCCGAGCCGGTCACTGATGCGCGCGAAATCGCGATGCGCGTTCGGGTCCTGAACGTGCGTGGCGAAAAGTCCCCAGCGTCCTTCGAACACTTGTGCCGGCCCAGTGACGCCGGACCGTGCCAGCAGCGCGGCCGTGATGCCGCTCTGCGCCGACCATCCGGGATGCAGAAACTTGGTCTGTGTGCCATCCACCCAGCATTCCAGCAGCCCCGATGCGAAGCTGCCCGCAATCCCCGCCGCGCGCGCCAATGCGTCGGCGTCGAGCCCCAGCAGTTTGCCGGCAAGATACGCCGCGCCGAACGTCGCGAACAATCCCGTGGGATGGAATCCCGCTTGATGCAGCTCGCCAGAAGACACGCTGCCGACACGGCACGAGATCTCGTTGCCCACCGCGATGGCGGTGATGAGATCGCGCCCGGAGACCGCGCGTGAATTCCGATAAGGCCAGAGCCGCCGCTACCGCCGGGCTGCTCATATGCACGATGGATTCGTTGTGCGTATCGTCGAATTCCAGCGCCTGCGAAAATGCTCCGTTGGCGAAAGCTGCTGTCGTTACGCCCACTCGATCTCCGAACCCGAGAATGCGGCACGGGCCAGGCGTCGAAATAGCCAGCGCCGCATCGCGAACAGAACGCCCAAAATCTGTTTCGGCGCCTGCCAGCGCCAGTCCGATCACGTCCATCACGCGCAGCTTGGTCGACGCGACAACGTCCTCGGGCAAGTCTTCGAAACTGAACGCTCGCGGCCCAGCGCGCGAGTTCGAGTGGAACAGTGGAGCGCTCAACTGATGGACCACCCGCCGTCGATCGGCAGCGCCGCGCCGGTGATGTCGCGGCTCTCGGGCCGCACAAAAACAGAATCATGCCCGCCACATCGTCCGCCTCAATGAACTGCCCGCCGGGCTGCCTGTTCGCCAGGAAGCGCTGTTCGGCTTCGCTCGTGCGAAAGGATTCGCGATGTCATCATGTCTTCGATCCGCTTGCGTATGCACCGGAGTCTCCACCGTTCCCGGGCACACCGCGTTGCACGTAATATCCTGATCGCGCGTTTCCAGCGCCACGGCTCGCGTCATCCCGATGAGCGCCGTCTTGGTGATGACATAATTGAACCGGTTGGCGGTTCCTTTCAGGCCGTAGATCGACGAGACGTTGATGATCCGCCCCCAATTGCGTTTGCGCATCCCAGGCAGCGCCAGCCGGATGGTGTGAAACGCGGCCGAAAGATTCACGGCGATCGCCAAATCCCATTCGCCCACCGGAAACTGTTCCACCGGAGCCGCGTAGCGCACCACGGCGTTGTTCACCAGAATATCGATCGCGCCGAAGGTCTCGTTGCTCACCCCGATCATCCGCTCGATTTCGATGGCATGCGCCAGGTTCGTGTTCGAGTACATCGTTCGCACGCCGTACTGTCTTTTCGATCTGCCTGCGCAGGGCGGCGATGTCGCGCTCGTCGCCAAAGCCGTTGATGACCACATTGCATCCGGCGGCCGCGAATCGCTTAGCGGTAGCCAGGCCCAGGCCCTGCGTGGATCCCGTGATGAGCGCGCACTTCCCTTGGAGCATTGTCCATTATAATGATCGATCTGGCTGCCATGGAACCATTCGAAGTTTTCGCCATTCGCTACGGGCATTTGGGAAATCGCCATCCCGGCCAAAGCTACATCCTGGCCGATCCGCATGAGTTCGGGCCGGACCTCGATTATTTCGTCTGGGTGGTGCGCCGCGCCGATTGCATCTTCGTGGTCGACACCGGATTCGCCGAAGAAGCGGCCATCCGCCGCAAGCGCGAGCATCTGCGCAGTCCCGTGGACGCGTTGCGGCTGCTGCAAATCGATCCGGAGAAAGTCACCGACGTGATCCTCACGCACTTGCATTACGATCATGCCGGCAATCTCGATCGCTTTCCCGCCGCGCGATTTCACATCCAGGATCGCGAGGTCTCCTACGCCACCGGCCGCTCGCATGTGCCATCACTTCCTGCGCGAAGCGTATGATCTGGAAAACGCGCTGGAGATGATCCGAAAAATTTATTCCGGCCGCGCCGTGTTTCATGATGGTGAATCGGAGATGGTCCCCGGCCTGACGCTGCATCGCGTAGGCGGGCACACGGCCGGCTTGCAGATCCTGCGCGTCTGGACCAAGCGCGGCTGGGTGGTGCTGGCCGCCGACGCATGCGCACCTGTATTCGAATTTCGAGAAAACCGCGCGTTTCCGGTGGTCTACAGCGTCGCTGAAATGCTGGAAGGCTACCAGACGCTGTATCGCCTGGCCGATTCGCCCAATCACATCGTTCCGGGGCACGATCCGCTGGTGATGAAATATTATCCGGCGCCGCAGTCCGGAGCTCGATGGCATTGTCGTGCGCCTGGATGTTCCGCCGTCGCGCTAGTATGCGCGCAGCGCGTGATATCCTAACGGCTTTGGACGGAGAGAATCAGTAAATGGCTCAGCAGAACGTCGGCTTTGTCGGCGTGGGACGAATGGGCGGCCCCATGTGCCGCCGGTTGATCGAGGCGGGCAACAGCCTCACGATTTTTGACAAGAGCGACGCGGCGATGCGGCCGCTGGAAGCGTTGGGCGCCAAGCGCGTGGATTCGCCGGCCGCGGTTGCATCGGCGGCCGAAATTGTTTTGGCCAGTTTGCCCACGCCGCCCATCGTGCAAGCCGCCGCGCTCGGGCCGCAGAGGCGTCATCGAGGGCAGCCGGGTCAAAATCTTCATCGATGTTTCCACCACCGGCTCCACCTACGCCAAGCGCGTGGCCGAAGGGCTCGAAAGCGAAGAACATCGTGGCCGTGGATGCGCCCGTCAGCGGAGGCGTGGCCGGCGCTGAGAAGGGCACGCTCGCGGTGATGGTCTCCTGCGACGACCAGACTTTCGCCACCATCAAGCCGGTAATGGAAGTGATCGGCAAAGTATTTCACGTCGGCAAGCAGCCCGGCCAAGGCCAGACCATGAAGTTGCTGAACAATCTGCTGTCGGCTACCGCCATGGCCATTTCGTCGGAAGCGGTGGTGATGGGAGTCAAGGCCGGGCTCGATCCCAAGCAAGTGATCGACGTGATCAACGCGGGCAGCGGCCGCAACACCGCGACCATGGACAAAATCCCGCGCTGCGTTCTGAATCGAAAATTCGATTTTGGTTTTGCCATCGGGCTGCTGAACAAAGATATCCGGCTGTGCATGGAAGAGGCCGAAGCCATGGGCGTGCCGATGGTGGTGGGCAGCGCCGTCCGGCAGATGCTGGCGATCGGCACCGCAAGCGAAGGCGCGGACGCCGACATGACCGAATTGATCAAAGTAATGGAGGGCTGGGCGGGCGTAACCGTTCAGGCCAAATAAGCAAGGAGAACAAGTGGAAAAGGAAATGTTTGAGAAGGGCCTGAAGATCCGCCGCGAAGTGCTGGGCGCGGAGTATGTGGACAAGGCCCTCAGGACCGCTGACGATTTTAACCGGCCGCTGCAGGAACTGGTCACCACGTATTGCTGGGGCGAATGCTGGGGCCGCCCGGGCCTGGATCGCAAGACGCGCAGCATGCTGAACCTGGCGATGATCTCGGCCTTGAACCGGCCGCACGAAGTGAAAGCGCACGTTAAGGGCGCCATCAACAACGGGCTCACCAAGAACGACATCCAGGAAGTGTTCCTGCAGGTGGCGATTTATTGCGGTGTTCCCGCGGCGGTGGATAGTTTCCGCCTGGCGCGGGAAGTCTTCAAGGAAATGGGGATTTAACAACGGCAACCCGGATTCTGCTGGTCGACTACGATCCGCAGTGGCCGCAGCTCTTCGAGCGGGAAGCTAGCAGAATCCGGGCTGCGCTCGGGAAGCCGCGTGCTGCGGATTGAGCACGCCGGCTCGACTTCAGTTCCGGGACTTGCTGCCAAGCCGATCATCGACATCGTGCTGGTCGTGGCCGATTCGGCGGACGAAGAGCGCATACTGTTCCGCGCTCGAATCCGCCGGCTACGCGCTGCGGATCCGAGAGCCCAACTGGTACGAGCATCGGATGTTCAAAGGGCCGGAACCGGATGTGAACCTGCACGTGTTCTCACTGGGCTGTCCGCGAAGTGGATCGCATGCTGATGTTTCGCGACTGGCTGCGCGGTAATGCCGACGATCGCGAGCTGTACGAGCGCACCAAGCTCGCGTTGGCGCAACAGGAATGGAGCAGGTGCAGGATTATGCCGATGCCAAGACCGCGATCATCGAGGAGATCCTCGGGCGGGCGCGTTGCGTTAGTCCGTTCGCAGCCGCTTCGCGCCAAAGCTCCTCCGGACGGCTCAACCAAAACCACAAGGCCGTCCCCAACACCGGGAACAGGCTCGCCGAAACGAAGACCGCACCGTACCATTTCAGATCGAACCAGCGGCCCCAAACCGGCAGAATCACCGCCAGCACGGCGGACCAGGACCCCGAGCCGATGCCGCCCACCAGCGCAGTCTGATCGCGCGGATACAAATGCGAGCCGACGCGCAACGACAGCACGACGAAGCCATCGGCGATGAACGTCGCCCAGAAGAATAACGCCAGAACGACGGGCCACGAGTCGATGCGGGTGACCAGCGCGGTAGGCAGCGCGAGCACCGTGAGCATGAAAAACAGTCCGGTCGGCCGCTGCCCGCGCGTCACGAACTTGTCCGCAATCCAGCCCCAGAAAAAATAGCCGGCTTCCCAGCCCACCAGCGGAATCCAAAGTATGTTGCCGAGTTGCGCCTGCGAAAGATTGAATGCGCGGCTCAAGTACAGCGGGCTCATGTACGATACCAATCCCAGCGCTACCGCGCCGAGTCCGAAGCTCGACACCACGATCCAAAGCCGGCGCTCCAGGAAATTAGGCCACGCCACTTTGAGCGATGAGCGCTGATGCTTGGCCAAGTACGGCGGCCGTCCGATGATCGCCCACATCGCCAGCCAGCACGCGCCCATCGCCCCGGTTACCAGGAATGCCGAGCGCCAGCCGAAGCGCAGCGCGATCGGCGTCACGATCAGCGGCGTAATGATCGCTCCGAGCGATGCCCCGCTGTATCCGATGGCCGTTCCGCGCGATTGCCGGTTCGGCGGCAACGATTCGGCCGCTGCCTTCAGCGCCGCCGGGAACGCCGAGCCTTCGCCGAAACCCAGCACGCTGCGCGCCACCGCGAATCCCCAAAAACCCGACATCCAGGCGTGCGCCGTACTGGCGATGGCGCGCATCGAGACTGCCGTGAACATCCCTTTGCGCAGTCCGACGAAGTCGAGGAACGAGCCGAATACCGGATTCCCGATCATGTAGAAAATCGAGAACGCCGAGAGCGCATTGGCGTAGCGCCTGCGCGCTGAGGCCGGTATCGTGCAGGATCATCGGCGAGAGCACCGCCAGCACTTGCCGGTCCATGTAGGACAGCAGGCTCGACAGCATCATGGCCACCGAAGGAACCCACATCATCCAGGTGCGAACGGACGGTGTAGCAGCGCTAGTCGATTGGTCTGGGACTGACGCCAATTTCACTCACCACTGGAGTTTATCGTAATCGGGTATTGTATACAGGGAGGGTGAGTTTGAAGTTTCGAATTCTCGCTGTAGCCATCGTTGCCGCTGTGTCCTTGCGTGCTGCCGATACGTCTGGTTCGAAAAACTGCGGCCACGCCTGCCTGCAAGGTTTCGTCGATTCCTATCTGGATGCTCTGGCCAAGCACGATCCGTCCGCGCTGCCTGTCGCGCCCTCGGTGAAATTCACCGAGAACGGCAAGGCGCTGAAATTGGGCGAAGGATTTTGGAAGACCGCGGGAGCGAGCACCTATCGCCTTTATGCTTTGGATCCGGAAAGCGGGAACGCGGCGGCACAAGCCGTGGTGGAAGAGAATGGCGGGCTCGATACATTTTTCGTTCGGCTGAAACTGAAGAACCGGAAAATTACCGAAGCCGAGACATTGGTTTGCCGCAAGGGACAAGCGGGGTTCTTCGCTCCGGAAAAGCTGACCACCGCGCCGGCCATTTACAGCGAATTGTTGCCGGAATCCCAAAAGACCGCGCGCGCGCAACTGATTAAGCAGGCCAGCGCCTATTTCACCGCCGTTCAAGCGGAGGGAACCAAGGATTACAGGGCAGCGCCGCTGGCGCCCGGCATGAACCGCTTCGAAAACGGAGTGCAGACCACCAACGTTCCAGTGATGGGCAATCCGGCGATGAGCGGCGCCGAGCAATTGGACAAGGGCATCTTCAAAGGCCTCGTGATCGATCACCGGCGGTTCCCCGTCGTTGACACCGAGCGCGGCGTGGTAGTCGGGCTCATCCTGATGCACGCCAACCAGAACGGCAAAATGGGCGGAATTCTGATTTCGGAGATGTTTAAAATCGCGGCGAACCAGATCCAGCAGGTCCAGGCAGTGATGGTCAACGTTCCGAACGATTCCGACACCGGCTGGAAATGAGTCTTTCGCGGAGCATGGCGCGCGCCGCGCGCTCGCTGACTTCGATCAACTTCCGCCCGAGGTGATCGCCAAGGTCAAGATCGGATTGCTGGATATGCTGTCGTGCGCTTTTGAAGCGCGCGATTTGCCCTGGGGCTGCCAGGCGATTCGGATGGCGAGCGCTGCCGCCGGCCAAGCCACCGTGATCGGAACTTCGGTGCATTCCTCGCCATCGGAAGCGGCATTCGCGAACGCCACGCTCGGCCATGGACTGGTGCGCGAAGACATGCACACCGGCGCGGTGAGCCACCTGGGCGTCGTAATCTTTCCAACCTTACTGGCGCTCGCGCAGCAGCAGAAAGTCGAGCGGGCGCGATTTCATTCTGGGCGCGGTGTGCGGTTACGAAATTGGCGCGGCGGTGGGCCGCGCGATCATGGACCAGGAGATGGTCCGGCGTTTTCGTCCGACGGGAATCACCGGTCCGCTGGCAGGCGCGATCGCCGGAAGCCGGCTGCTTGGGCTGGATGAAGACGCGACGGTCAGCGCGCTGGGCTTCGCGGCGAATGCTACGGGCGGCCTCAATGAATGGCCCTATTGCGGCGGCGACGAAATGTTCTTTCATCCCGGATTCGCCGCGCGCAATGCGGTGACGGCGGTGGAGCTCGCATCGCTCGGCGCGCGTGCATCGGAGAGCGCGCTCGATGGGCGCGCGGGTCTTTTTGCGGGACTTGAACAAAACCGATTGCATTTCGCGAGTGGCGCCGTTTTCGGGCGGCCCGTTTGAAATTCTGTCGGTCTATTACAAGCCCGCGCCGGCCTGCAACTACGCGCAGACGGCGTGCCAGGCTGCGCTCGCTCTGTCGATCGAGGATGGCTTTCGTAGCGGTGACGTCGAATCCATCGTAGTGAAAGCCTCCGCGGCCGCCGTGGGTTATCCTGGTTGCGATTATGCCGGCCCGTTCGAGCGCATCCTGCAAGCCAAGATGAGCATCCAGTATTGCGTGGCGGCCACGCTTGCGCGCGGCGTGATCGACGGAATCGAATTATCATTTGCTGGATGATCCCGAAGTCAATCGGCTTGTCAAGAATCACCAAGCTTGAAATCGATCCGGCGTTCACGGCCGCGTATCCGCGAGCACAAGGGGCCGAAGTTACGGTGAACTTTCGCGGACGGACCGCGCAGTCGCGAATGGATGATGTGATCCCGGCCACGCCCGAACAGATCCGCGCGCGATTCCGATCGGCCTGCGCGAACTGGCAGGCCATCGAAGAGATGGTCGATACACTGGAACAACAAGAAGATGTCGGTGCCTTATCGGAGGTCTGGCAGAGTGAAGAAGCATCAGATGTTGATCGGCGGCAAGTGGGTGGATCCCGCCTCCGGAGAATGGTTCGAATCGATGAATCCGTTCACGGCGAAGCCGTGGGCGCTGGTTCCGCGCGGCTCGAAGGCCGATGTGGACCAGGCCATCGCCGCCGCGAAATGCGCGTTTCAGGGCGAATGGCGCAAGCTGACCGCAACCGCGCGCGGCGCGCTGCTGCACAAATTCGGCGACCTGGTCGCGGCGGAAGCCGAGCGCCTGGCCGAGATCGAATCCACCGACAACGGCAAGCTGATCGCCGAAATGCGCGGCCAGCTCAACTACATCCCGCAATGGTTTTACTATTTCGGCGGACTGGCCGACAAAATCGAAGGCCGCGTGATTCCCATCGACAAGCCGGGCGTGTTCAATTTCACGCGCGAGGAGCCGCTGGGCGTGGTGGCCGCCATCACGCCGTGGAATTCGCCGCTCCTGCTGGCCACCTGGAAGCTCGCGCCGGCGCTGGCCGCGGGCAACACGGTGGTGTGGAAGCCATCGGAATTTTCGTCGGTGTCCGCGTTCGCATTTGGAGAGTTGTTCGAGAAAGCCGGCTTTCCGCCCGGAGTGGTGAACATCATCACGGGCTTCGGCAACGAAGTCGGCGAGCCTTTGATCACGCATCAGGACGTCGCCAAAGTAGCCTTCACCGGCGGCGACAAAACCGGCGAGCATGTCTACGGCCTGGCCGCGCGCGGCATCAAGCACGTCACGCTGGAACTCGGCGGCAAGTCGGCCAACATCGTTTTCGACGATGCCGATCTCGATCAAGCGGTGAAAGGCGTGGTCTCGGGAATCTTCGCCGCCACCGGCCAGACTTGCATTGCAGGCTCGCGCGCGCTGATTCATCGCTCCATTCACGCCGAGTTTGTCGAGCGTTTGCTCGCTCTCGCCAAGACTGCGCGGATGGGCAATCCGCTGGACCCATCCACGCAAGTTGGTCCCGTCACCACGCACCCGCAATACGAGAAGGTTCTCGATTATATCCGCATCGCCAAAGAAGAAGGCGCGGTGTGCCGTCTGGGCGGCGGCTCCGGCCGCGCGCGAAGAATGCGGATCGGGCTGGTTCGTCGAGCCGACGATTTTCACCGACGTGAACCCGCAGATGCGCATCGCGAACGAAGAGGTGTTCGGTCCGGTGCTCTCGGTGATTCCGTTCGACGACGAAGAAGAAGCGATTCGCATCGCGAACAACACCGTCTACGGGCTGGCCGCCGGCGTCTGGACGCAGAGCATTCGCCGCGCGCTGCTGATGTCGGAGCGCCTGGAAGCCGGGCACGGTCTGGGTGAACACCTATCGCGCCGTCAGCTATATGTCGCCATTCGGCGGCTACAAGCGCTCGGGCATCGGGCGCGAGAGCGGCATCGACGCGATTCACGATTATCTGCAAACCAAGAGCGTCTGGATCGATATCGCCGGCAACGCCCCGAATCCGTTCGTAATGCGATAGTCTCGGTTTGCTCAATGGCTCAACAATGGAAAACTGCATGGTAGACGACGCCACTGCAGCTTATATTGTCGAAAATCAGAAATGTTTTGAAGATCTGAAGCAAGTGGCCTCGCAGCTTGCCGGGCTGCTGGTGCTGGCGGCCGCCGGATCGAAGGAAGCTGCGCCCGATCATCCGCATGCTCGGCGCGGCTCGCGAGCTTTTTCGCGAAGCGAGCGATGCGTTGCAGCGCGCTCAGCCCAACCGAACGCGCGCACCGGCATCACGAACATCTCTGGCGGCCGTCAAGCGCTGATCGGCGCGGCTTTGCAAGCAGACCGACGGCGCTCTGGACGTGGATCGCGTCCTGATTCCATTGCGCGCCGGATACTCCGAACTCGAGCGCGCCGCCGATTCGCTGCCCGGCTTTGAAAAGATCGCCTATGACCGAGCCTGCTGCGTGGGAGCGCGCGTCAATGAACGCCAGCGTACTCATTGTGGGTCATGGAATTCGCCGCCGTTCCCGATTATCCGCAGAGCGGCTTGATCTACGGCATGCACAACCAGGGAACGCGCAAGCTGCCGTATTGCTACATCGTCATCAAGGGCCAGGGCCAGCTTGCGATGGTGGATGTCGGATACAACCACAAAGCGCATGGCGAGGTGCTGGCCAATACGTACGGTGTGCGCGGCTGGCATCCGCCGCGCGAAGTGCTGGGCGAGATCGGCATCCAGCCCGAGGACGTTTCCAACATCTTCATCACCCATTGCCATTTCGATCATATGGGCAACATCGAGGATTTCCCGAACGCCACTTTCTATATCGAAGAGCGCGAGCTTTCCAAATGGGTCTGGACCATGTCACTGGAACGCCGCTTCCGCTGGCTGATGCTCGGAATCGATCCCGCGGACATCATGCGCGCGGTGGATCTTGGCGCGGCAGGGCCGGCTGGTTTGCGTGAACGGCGATCGCGAAAACGTGCTGCCGGGCGTGGATCTGCACGCCGCGTTCGACACGCACACCTGGGGATCGATGTACGTCACGGTGCGCAACGATCTGGCGGCGAATTCGCAAAGCAGTTGGGTGTTTTGCGGCGACCTGGCCTACACCCACGAAAACTTGCGCGGCCACGATCCCGCCGATCCCGAGTACATTCCTATTGGCCTGGCCACGGGCAGCCAGTTCAACGTGATCATGACAGCGGAGGAGATGGTGAAGAGCGTGGGCGGCGATGTTCATCGCGTGATCCCGCCGCATGAGGAACGTCTCAAGGATTTATACCCTTCGCGGATCACACAGAACGGACTGCGGATCACGGAACTGGCTTTGGCCGACGGCGAGAAAAGCCAGGTGCGATAAGCGTTTGGCAGCAAGATCTTTACCGAGAGGCATCCTGCACGCCCCATTCTGGAAACGGATTCTCGCGCGCCCGCGCCGAATCCGCAATCAAGTCCGGCACGCGATTACGCCGCGAGAGCAGCTTGTCCAACAAAGCATCCAAGGAAGATTCCTCTCCACATATCCATTCGGGGGGAATCTGTCGTCGGGCGCCATATAGCACCTCCTCGGGAAAATGCACCACTTGATCGAGCCAAGGGTCAAAGTCGTCCCAGGACCGAACGTTGCGGTATATGGTAGGGCGAAAATACAATCCCTGCAGCGGATAATCGAAAAACCTCCAGTGAGGTCCGCCGAAGGCACAACCTTGATCGATCATGCTCGCGGAGAATCTACCCGGCCGTTCGCCACCGTTCATTGACACCTTTCGTCTCCGGCCGAAGACTGCTTGCCGCATATCCGCATTCCCGGTCCATTTGTCGAGGACGAGTACACCGAGGAACTCATCGCGGTTAACCACTTTTTCGAGCAGTCGATCGGGAATGAAGTCATAGACCGCTGTTTTCAAGGCGCTCTCGATAAGGCGCGATCCGAAATGGGGGCCGGATTCGACAGCGAGTCGACTGTGCTGAAGCTGGATGTAAACTTCGGGGGACCTGGCGAGAAACTCCGCGGAGAGGTTCACCAGCGCGATCTCCGGCGTCGAAATCCGCAGGCTGCTTAAAAGAGACGAAGCGATCCATTCGTTGACAAGTATGCGCAGGTGCTGAGGATTGTTCTGGAACTTCACCACGTAGAAGTGTCCATCGCTACACTCGATCAGATGGGCCTGGGCACCGCCACGCATCTTTCGGATCAAACGCGTGGCGCTGACTTTCATAGAGTGGTTCGTGCGACAGCGATCGAGATATTCTCTCCGCTCGTTCGGGGGAAAACACCTTAGTCCAACGCAACGGTACCGGCTGGTATAAGCTATTCCCGCCATCACCGTATACTACGCGTGGTGACGAAAATGTTTTTGCGCAGATCTGTGCATCTTTGCTGTTCCTTGTGAGAACTCCATGCGTTGCGGTGAACTAACAGGCCATGCATCCAGACGGTGGGGACACTGAAATTTCGATAAGGCCGAAGAAGAAAAGAGCCGGGAAGGCCAGGCTAAATTGTGCTCTCCCGAAGGAATCACTTTCCCGTCGCGAAGTCGACGTTTGCACGCTTCTGGTGGCGGGTCTGTCGCTCAAGCAAGTCGCCTTTCAGCTAGACATCAGCATCCATACAGCGGACTGCCACGCACGCAATGCATACAGGAAATTGGGAGTGCATACCCGCGTTGAACTCTGCAGACGCTTGACTGAGCCAAGTCCGGCGGTTCAACTTGCAATGATTCCGTCTGGGCCTTGAGGGCGCAAGAGTTCGCCTAGTAGCATGGCAGGAATGTGCTGACACACTCCTGTCCATGGAAGTCTAGGGAGTAAGCAAGGGTAGAGCCCCAGTAGCCCTACGGAGTTATAACTCGGGTTCAGCGGATCACGGAGCTGGCTTTGGCCGACGGCGAGAAAAGCCAGGTGCGATAAGGGCGCCTGAATCATCGCGCAGCAAACAGGTTCCCATGTATTGCGCACGCGACCGCGAAGCCGCCAGGTCGTGATAGACGAACGATCCCTTCACGAAGAAGTGGCACACCAGCGAGCGCCGCGAATATTGAAGATTTTTCCGCGCCGATCCGCCATGCAGCAAATTCGCGTGCCAGATCAGCGTGTCGCCCTTCTGCGCATGAAAGTAATGCGGCTCCAGCCCGTGCTTGGCAATCAGGTCCTGGATGTACGGCTCGTATTTCTGATGATACGGACCGTAGCCTTCGCGCTTCAGATCGAACTCGCCCAGCCCCACGTCCTTGCTGAACACGTACGGCAATTTGTGGCTGCCTGGATAATAGACCAGCGGTCCGCTATCGGGATGAATGTCTTCAAACGCGATCCAGGCCGCCGACAAATACCCCAGCGGGTAAGTGGTCATGTGGATGGAGTCGGAATGCGTGCCCTGCTGCGAGCCCTTATGCGAGGTGATGGTCTGCAGCGTCTTGGGCTCGCGCTCCATCAACAAGCGAATCCAGCGCAACAATTCAGCGTGCTTCAAAATGCGGCAGAAGCTCCCCGACTTTTTGTGAGGATTCAGGAAACGCCCCGGATAAGGATCGCCGGCGCCGGCCGGGTCCGGCTGCAACCGAATCCGGCCACTCGCCAGCGCTTTTTCATAAGCAGTCCAGATGGCATCCAGCGTCTGGTCGTCGACTAGTTTCTTTAGGATGATATAGCCGTCGCGAGACCAGCAGCGGCATTGCTCGGCCTCTTCTTCGGTCAGTTCGCCGCGCTTCAGCTTCTCGTCGATGCGTTCGAGCGCATCCGGGCGGTCCAACCAGGGATAGGGGCCCGCGTAGGGAAAATGCTCGGCCCGAAAAGCCGGCACCCGGGAAAATTTCACTTCCTGATCCGCGAAGGAACGGCCTTGCATCCGAAACCATCCTATCGCACCGCTGTCCGGGAACGCGTTACAGCAACCGGCAGGCTTCTTCGAACGCCAGGCGCGGATTCCGAGGGAAGAGCGCCGGCGCATCCCCATAGCCGAGATTGCACAGGAAGTTCGACTTCACGTCGACGAACTCGGGCGGATTGCCCGCCGCAGGGGAGAAAAACTCGGCGTCCACCTTGGCATTATCGAAACCCGACATCGCGCCGCAATCCAACCCCAGCGATCGTGCAGCCAGAATTAGGTAGCCGCCTTGCAGAGTCCCATTGCGAAACGCGGTGGTCTCGGCCAGCTTGGATGAATTGGCAAAAACGTCGCGCATGCCAGGGTTGTGCGGAAACAGTTTCGGTGTCTGTTCGAAAAATTTCAGGTCGAAGCCAATGATCGCGGTCACCGGCGCCTTCATCGTTTTATCCACATTGGTGGGGCTCAGAGCCGGCCGCAGACGCTCCTTGGCCTCCGGTGTTCGCAGGAAAATGATGCGGGCGGGGCAGGAGTTGGCGCTGGTGGGCCCGTACTTCACCAATTCGTACAGTTGATGCAGCAGATCGTCGCTGACGGGTTTGTCCAGCCAGACGTTGTGAGTCCGTGCCTGGCGAAAGAGAACATCGAGAGCGTCGTTACTGAGTGGAGTAGCCATATTGTCAGGGAAATGCGCGAATTCACTTGCGTACGGCGACGATCTGGTCGCCATCGATGTAACCGATGTACTCGGTGCCTTGCAGAGCTGCGTAGCCTTTGGTTTTCGTTGTCCTGCCGGTTTCAAAACTGCGAGCGGCGGGTCCGTCTTCACTCTTGCCGGCCACGGCTCGCACGGCCAGCTTTCTTCCGTCTACGGCCTGAACCTGTGCCAGACGGAACGTCAGCTTGTGCCCTCCGATGCCGAGGAACTTCTTCTTGGTCTCGACGGTAATCACTCCCGTAACCGGCGCTCCTTTGGCGATTACCGTCTTGTCTCCCACTTGCAGCGGCTGGCCCACCGTGAAATGCAGGGTCTCGCCTTCGGTGGCATCGGCTGGAACATCCTGAGCGAGATTAATGACGAACGGGAGGGCATCACTCACCACCATCGGTACGGTTACAATCAGGGGCTTGGGCGCCGGCTTGGGCGGCAGCGGAGTTGGTGCGGACACGGGCGCCGGCTTGGGCGGTGGTGGAGGAGGTAAAACGGGCGCCACGGGAAGTGTCGCGGTCTTGTCCGGCTTCGGCTTGTGTCTCCGCTTCGGTTTGACCACCGGGGCGGGCTCAGCGGGCGGCGGAGTTTCCGCCGGTGCTATCTGAACTGGCGGAGGAGGCGCCGGGGCCACGTGAGGCACCGCTGCAATTGTCACCGGCAGGGGCGCCGCGTAATGGCTCTTCCACCAGTACCACCCGCCGATTCCAGCTCCTGCGACGAGAGCCGCCCCAACCAAACCCAGAATCACAACCAAGAATTTGGGCGAATTTCCGGACGGCCGATGGACAACCCGCGCGCGCGCGACGGGAGGTTTCGGAGGCGGGGTCCTGATGATGCCGACCCGGGACGGATCAAGCCTCGCTGGGTCAGGCCTGGCTGGATCAGGCCTGGATGGATCGAGCAGGGCCGGACTGGTTCTGGAGGGACCATTGCTGGGCGCGGTAACGCTCGCAAGGGGCGGAAATTCCATGGACGGGTCTGAGTCCATGGAAACGGACGTCACAGCCACCGGTGAAGCCGCCGAGGCCGCTGCGCTGCCGGTGAACGGCTGCGGAGGCGGAGCCGAAAGCAGCGGCATCTGACCGGCTGCAAGCGGCGAGGCGAAGTGCCCCTCCGGATCCAACTGCCGCTGGAGGGTATGCAAAGCCGCTTCAATCTCCTGCATGGACTGCCAACGCGCCACGGGCTCTTTGGGCAGGCAGCGCAGCACGATTTGTTCCAGCAACGGCGGGACATCGGGCGCCTTTTCGTAAATTGGTGTCACGTCATCGCGCAGGATGGAGGAAAGTGTGGAGATGCCGGATCGTCCTTCGAAGGCGCGCGTTCCCGTCAGCATCTCGTACAGCACCGAACCGAAGGAGAAGATGTCGGAGCGCCCATCCACCCGTTTGCCTTCGGCCTGTTCGGGCGACATATAACTGACCGTGCCGATGATGGAGCCTTCGCGCGTGAGCGCTGTCTCCATGGTGCTCTGTTCGCCGGTCTGTCCGGCGATGCTGGAATCCACCCACTTCGCAAGACCAAAGTCGAGGACCTTGATCAATCCCGACGTCGTGACCATGATGTTGGATGGCTTGAGATCCCGGTGGATGATGCCCGCGGCATGGGCCGCCGTGAGGGCGCTGGCGATTTGGGCGGCATATTGCAGCGCCTGACCGGGGGGCAAGCCTCCCGGAGGAATCAGGTCGCGCAGAGTTTTTCCCGCGATATATTCCATCACGATGCATTGCATGTCGTCTTCGGAGACGATGTCGTACAACGTGATGATATTGGGATGATTCAGGGCTGAAGCCGCCTGGGCTTCCTGGAAGAAGCGGCGCTTACGTTCCGAGTCGGTGGACATGCCCGGCGCGAGAATTTTCACCGCTACCAGACGATTCAGGCGGTCATCTTGCGCCTTGTAGATCTCGCCCATTCCGCCGGCGCCAATCTTGTCGATTAGTTCGTAGTGAAGAATCTTTTTGCCGAGCATGGTGCGAGAGAGCGCTCACGCGCATTATGACTCGAATGACACAGCCAGCGCAATCAGGTTGAGGTACCACCGGTTTGGCGGCAGTTCGAGAATCCGAGTCGGGGACCGGTATTAAGTTGGACGCATCAGGGCACTTTTTGTGTCAGGTGGCGCATTTTTTTCGGAAACCAAAGGCGAACGTCAGGCGAAGGGGCCTGTGTCCGCTTCGATCTCTTCCCCACACCGTAGCAACTCCACCGGGCGATGACAAGGCGATGAATTCGCAGGCTGCTGGATCGATAAGCAATCGAGGCCGGCAAGATTGGTGAACGCCCTTGTTCGTCATACTAAGGCTTGTTCGTAACAGTTCGTAATGGTGCGATTCATAGACCGGGCCGTTAGAAGCTGCGCAAGAGAAAATCTCTTGTGCTCGCCAGCACTTTCTCTCGCATCGTGCGATCTGGCAGCATTCGAGCAATTTCAACTGCTCCGATCATGGTTGAAAAAATCGCGAAGAAAGCGCGTTCCTTGGTCCGGCGGTTCGCTGGCCAGGCATGAACGGCAACATTCGGCTCTTGTAGTTCACCAACTCCGCCACAATCTGCGGCTTCATCCTCTTATCTGCCCGCGCCAGTTCCGGCGAAAGCGCCGCCAGGGGACATCCGCGCTCGGGATGTTCACAGAGTTCCAGGCTCAAGTAGGTTCTTACAACGGCCTTCCAGGCCTCTCCGGGCGGCGACTGTTCAGCGGCATGAACCAGGGTATCCTCGATCTCCCGGAAGCCCTCGCGGAGCGACTCCAGGAGCAGGTCGTCCTTGCTCCCGAAATGCTTGTAAAAACCTCCGTGAGTCAGGCCGGCGTCTTTCATAACGGCCGAAACCGCGGCGCCGTTTAAGCCTTCGGCCCGAACGCGGCGCGAGGCGTCTTTCACGATCTTTTGATGGATCTCGAGTTTATGTTCGGGCCGGTAACGCATGAATATAGGATGCTGCGAATCATCCCAAGGTGCAATCTCCCGGGGCCGCTCCGGCAGGACGCAGAAAATCCGAATCCATGGGATTATGTACATCATCCTATGGAGCGAAAGGAAGAACTCCATGTCTCATCCAATTTTGGTTACAGGCGCAGCTGGTGGAGCGCAAGGCTCCACCGGACGCCTGATCACAAGTCTTCTGCTGCAACAAGGCATCCCGGTTCGCGCCTTAGTCCATAAGCTCGATTCCAGGTCCGATGAACTCCGTCAACAAGGTGCGGAAGTAGTCGAGGGCGACCTCCTGAACCCAGCTTCAGTCCAGGCCGCCATGCGGAACGTCAAGCGGGCCTATTTTACATACCCAGTGGCCGATGGCCTGCTTGAGGCCGCTACGATCTTCGCCGCCGCCGCTCGCGATGCGGCACTGGAATTGGTGGTGAACAATTCGCAGTTTCAGGGCAGGCCCGATGATCCCGCGTTTCGCGATCTAAAGCGTGCCGCCAGCTTCCGCAATTTGCAGCATCGGCTGGCCGATCGCATCTTCGATTGGGCGCAGGTGGGCGCCGTTCATCTCCAGGCGCCGCCCTACTACGAAAACGTGCGCGCTCTTGTCAGCCGGAGCGTCGCCGAGCAAAGTACGGTCTTCCTGCCGTGGGGCGAGGATACGACCGTGATTCCGCTCGTCGGCGCGGAAGATGTATCCCGCGTAGCCGCAGCCCTGCTGGCCAATCCTGGCGTGCCGTCTCAGAGCGTGTACCCTCTGGTCGGCGAAACTCCCACCGTGAGAGAAATGATCGAAGCTCTGGGGAGAGCGATCGGACGGCCGATTCGATACGTGGCTATCACGGACGAGCAGTGGGCCAATGCGGTGAAGGAGCGGCTCGGTCCTCACGCGCTCGATCATCTCTCACATCTTTGGCAAACCTTCCGGAAGGGTGAAGAACGCTACCAGACTACCGATGCGATTCGCACGGTCACTGGCAGGAATCCACAAACGCTGGAGGAGTTCTTCCGCAAAAATGCCGCATTCTTCGCCGCGAATACTCAGGAGGCCTGAAATGTCATCAGAAACTATCTTCCAAATTCATCTCGTTTTGGGTTATGTCGCGTGGCTGCTTTGCTTCAGCGTCTACTTTTGGCCCAGACTCAAGGCGATGGACCGGTTCGATGCCCAACGCGCAATCGCGACGCTGCACAGCTTTCGATTTTTCGGGCTCGTCTTCATCCTTCCGGGCATCGTAGGCCCTAATCTGCCCGCCGGCTTCGCCACCTTCGCCGCCTACGGCGACTTCGCGACCGGAGTGCTAGCCATTCTGGCGCTCCTCTGCCGCCAGGATACGTCCGCTGTTTTGGTCTTTCGTCGTCGCTTTCAATCTCGCGGGGGCAACCGACATCATCGTCGATTACTACCACGCTATTCAGGCTGGGCTTCCCGCGGTGCCGGGGCAACTGGGCGCCACCTATGCGATCCCGATCATCTACGTACCCTTATTGATGATCACGCACCTCGCCGCGTTCTATTTGTTGCTGCGTCCGCAAAAGGAGAACCGATATGTCTGATCTTTTAGAAACAGTTGCCGGCACCGCCGTATATATCGGCCAGACGCCGTCTGCCGACGCCTGGTTCGCCGGTGGTGAGCGCGTCGGATACGACGCCGAAGCTCGCGCGATGGTCGCGAGAGAAGACGCTCCCCTCAACATTTTCCTGCGTCGGGAGGGAGATCCCGCGGGCGCTGTGTCCTTCCTGCCTGGATTTCCCGACGGCTCATTCGGGTGGGCGAAGGTACGAAAACATTTGCCGGACGCTGCCGGGATGCCGAAACTCTTCCTCGACTATGTGGGCATGGGCGACAGCGACAAGCCCAAAGACTACGTGTATTCCACGTCTGAGCGCGCCGATCTCGTCGAAGCGATCTGGCGGGATTTGTCGGTCCAGTCCACGACGCTGGTAGCCTTCGACTTTTCCTCGCTTGTCGTACTGGAGCTCTTGCGCCGCCGGCTTGAGCGCTCAGAAGCGGGGTAAACCAGCGGGCGGTCCCGACATACGCGGGGTCTTCATCTTCAATGGCGGGCTCTTTACGGATGGGCACTCCCACCCCTGGTACACCACGCCAATACTGCGCCGCCTCCCCAACCGGGCCCGCCGGGGCGTGGGCCTCCCCTTCGCGCTCTTCAAGAGGATGCCGGGAATTAGGAAGATGTGGTCCAAAGGCTATCACGTAACTGATGCCGAGCTCCGCGAGCTTCATGGCGCCATGGACCGCCACGATGGGCTGTTCTACCTCGCCGCCGCGGCCGGTTTCGTGGCTGATCACAAAGCGCAAGGCGATCGGCTCGACTTCGGTAACCTCTTCAAGGCTTATCGCGATGAATTCCCGTTCCTGGTCGGCGGCAGCGATGAAGATCCCTTTGAACACCGGCAGATCGGCCTCGCGCAGGAACGGTTGGGCAAGCTCGGGCTCCAGATCGAACGGCTGCCCGGTGGTCACCTCACGACGAGTGAGCAGCCGGAAGCCCTTGCGGCTCTGATCGCCAGGTTCGAGCGAGCCCTCACGAGAAAAACAGGCCTGGTCGGAGTGTCCCAATAAACGATTTTCCAGGAGAACAACCATGACCGATAGCATCATCCAAGTGCGCGCCACTGGCCTGACCGGCCGCATCAAGTCGGCACTGGCAGCGATCACGCCCATGCTCGCCACTGCCGAATTGGCTCGCGGCCGCCAGGCTCGATCCATTCACGCGTGCTGGAGATTGGCTGTGGCCTCGGCGGCCCGGCGCGCTATCTCGCCGCGACTTTCGGCTGCAAGTGACAGGGATCGACCGGCGTCCCGCGTTCGTCGATGCGGCTACCTATCTCACGGCACGCTGCGAATTGTCCGATCGAGTGATGTTCCAAGCCGCCGACGCTCCGCATCTGCCTTTCGACGATGTTCATTCGATGCCGCGTTTCGGCAGCATGTGGCGATGAACATTTGAGGACCGCACAGCCCTGGAAGCAGCCGGGTACCAGGTGGTCTTCTGGCGCGGTGAAACCCGAGTGGCGCTCAACTGGTTTGAAACTGTCATGAGCGCCCAGCCGCGGAGCGGATTCTCGCCATGGAGACCCAGTAAGAGCTCGCCTCTACGCCAACAAACTGGAGGAGTTGCGCAACGGCCGAAGAGTTTTCTTGTCCAACTTCCTTGATGCCGGCGGCTTGGCGGAAGGAAGGTCCTTAAAGCTGATGTTCTTGCAGTGGAGGCAGGCGGGCGCAGCTTCGACGATTAAGCCAATCAGACTCGCCGGCAAAGATCTGGGAGATGGTACAGTGTTTTTTGGCAGCCCGGCTAGAAACGTAAAATGTCCGATGTTGGGTCCTTGGTTCGGGATCATCGACCAGATTCTAATTGACGATCAGTCGCAGCCGAAAGCACAACGCCATACTGCGACTAAAAGGAAAAAAATGAAAACTCTTTCTATCGCGGCCGGCATACTGGCCCTTGCTTCAGTTAGCTTCGCCCAGTCCACTCCGTCCGCGGCGCCAAACGCGACTCCATCCGCCGGCGCAGTGGCAGATGGGCGGGTATCCTACAGCCATATTTACTTGCTCAGCAAAAACCCCGAGGCTCAGAGGCACTTTTGGGTGGACATTATGGGTGCTACGGCCGGCAAGATAGGTGGCGGCCTGGATGTGTACACGCTGCCGACGATGCGCGTCATGGTCAAGAAAGGTGACCCTGCCGGCGGAACCGAGGGGTCGATCGTTAATCACGTGGGATTCAGGGTGCGCGATATCAAAGACATTTTGGATAAGGCCGCCGCGGAGCACTACACCATTCAAGTAGTAAATCCGAATAAAGACAAGCCCAACCAGGCGTTCTTGCTCGGCCCGGACGATCTTCGCGTCGAATTGCTCGCTGGCCCTAAAATAACGGCTATAGCGGAAAACCACCAGGTCCACTTTTTTACCCCGGACGCGGACGGCATGCAGAAGTGGTACCTCAAGACTCTTGGCGGGACAGGCCAGGCGCTCGGAAAAGTGAAGGTTGTTAACCTGCCCGGGACCATGCTGCTGTTTAGTCCCACCGATAGCCCCGTTGTTGGAACCAAGGGGCGCGTGCTTGATCATGTCGGCTTTGAAGTAAAGGACCTCGACGATTTTTGCAAGACCCTGGAGGCGAATGGCCTGAAACTCGATACTCCTTATCGCAGATCGCCCCAGATGGCGCTGGCTTTTCTGACCGACCCCTGGGGTACTCGGCTCGAATTTGTGGAACACTTCGCGCAGTCGACCGGCCAAAACCAGAAGCCGGCTCAATAGTAACCGGGGAAGTGGCGAGTTTGGCATAACGGCGCACTCGGAGCTGCCAGGCTACGACGGATGTCGGTTTGATTGCCGCCCATGCCATGAATGGATTGCCGACAGGCAGTTCCATACTTGCATCGATCCACCCTCCAACCGCGCAGCGGCAATATTTCTGTTGTCTGGTCTCAGTCAATGCGCCAGCTGTTTATTTGAGGTCCAGCTCCACTTTTAGTTCGCCGGTCTGTTTGTAGAGCCCGTTTTTTTCGGCGTCGGACTGCTGGCGCACCTGCTCACGGCCATTTGCCGAGAATGTCTGGCAAGCCGGCCAGCGCTTGCTTCTTCCAGCCTGCGACTTGGGCCGGGTGGACACCGAACATCCGGGCCATCTGCGGCGCGGCTTTGTGCACCTGGATAGCTTCCACCGCCCATTCAGGCTGGGCGAGTGGTTCTACTACAGCCTTCCGCCAGAAATTATTAATGACAACCGGCCCGGCCCCTAAAATCCGGGCAGCCAAACATCCAGAACGGCGCAACGCCGCTCCTCGCGAACTACGCGGAAAGCGCCGGCCAGCGCTTGATCCAGTTCGCACAGGTTGGCGAACGATAGACGCGAAAGCGCCGCCCGGCCGCGGCGGCGATGCCGGAATAATCCGGCGGCGGATCGAAGGCCACTCCGAGATCGTTCGACTTGCTGGCGAATCCATCGGGGTGAATTGCAAGCGCAGACATCTTGGGTGCCTTCCAGCCGCGATTGTTGTACACCACTTGCACGAACGGCGTCTTGTAGCGCCCGGCAATCCAGTGCGCGGCCGAAGGGATGGAGGCCATGAAACAACCATCGCCCGTCAAAGCGACCACGGTTTTATCGGGATTGGCGAGCTTGATTCCCACGGCGGCGCCTGTGCTCCACCCAATGGAGCCGCCGGCAGCGGTAAAAAAGCTGCCGGGCCGGTTGGCACGAATGTGGTCGGCGATGGTGTTATGACTGGTGATTCCCTCATCCAGAACCAAGGCATCCGGCGGCAGGTGCTCGCGCACGCGTGCAGTCAGAAGCTCCGGTGTGATCACATCCTGCTGCGGTGCCTCGCGCGCCGCGAGTTGCTTCATCCGCGCCTCATGAATCGCGGTATAGTGCGCCCGCCGCTCGTCGACCAGCGCCTGCATCGATCTTGCCACTCGCCTTCGCGACGCCGTCAATATACGCATTCATTTGCTGCAGCGCGGTGGCTGCATCGGCCCGGAACGAGTGTTGCATCGGAAAATACCAAAGCGGCATCTGCTGCTTCAGCGGATCCACATCGATGTGATAAATCCTTGCAGCGGCGCGCGGTTTGGTCACGGCAGGAATCCACGGCACGTCGCTATCCAGCACTAACACGACGTCGGCTTCCTCCAGCGCGGCGTTGGTACCGGGGCGTTTACCTGGTTGCCCAGATACAGAGGATCGTCCGCCGGAAAGTCCAGATACGTGGGAATAGAAGTCCACGCGCCGATGCCCAGGGTGTCGCACAACTTCACCAGTTCCGCGACGGCCGCGGGATTTCTTCCGAGATAGCTGCTGATCACCAGGGGACGGCGCGCTGCGATCAGATCGCTCGGCGATGAGCGCCGCAGCCGACGGCTCGATCGCTCCCGGCGCCACCGGGCGCCACAGGTTTGCATCGTTCGCCGCCACCGGCGGGACTTCTTCTTCGAGCACCTCGCGGGACGCCGTCAGGTAAACCGGACCCTTGGGATCGCTATGGGCCAGCTGCATGGCGCGATGAACGATCGGTTTGATGTTCCTGCCAGTGCGGATTTCGTTTTCGTATTTTACGTAGCCGCGCACGATACCCCGCTGATCCAGTACATCCTGCACCCAATGAACCCATTCGTTGCGGCTGCCGCGGAGTTCGCCTTCCTGGGTAACTGGCGAGATTCCCGGCGAACACCAGGACCGGCACGCGTCCCTTGGCCGCGTTGTGGACCGCGCCACCAAGCGATTGGGTGCCGCAATCGACGTGCACCAGAACCACTTGTGCCCGGCCAGTGGCCTGCGCGTAGCCGTGGGCCGCGCTCAGCGCGACCATTTCGTGCGGACATGTGATTACTTGGGCGACGGGTCGTCCGGTTGCGTGCGCCTCGGCCAGGCTCTCCAGAATCGGAGGATGATCGGTTCCGAGGTTCGCGAAAATGTAGGAAACTCCGGCTTCATGCAGGGCGTTGAGGAATTGCAGTGGCGGCAGTGGGCATACGGATCGTTCAACGGCCAGTCTACCGCGCGGCCGGTTAGAATCGGGCAGGCGGCCGGCGATTGGCGCGACCGCGAACGCATGGCTTGCCCCAGAGGGGCGCTACGAAAGAGGGACGACAGCGCTAGAATTGCGGTCGATGTGCGGCTGACGGCGCCCGTGTTGAACACTATGAGAGCATCAGACGCTGGCCTCCCTCGTATGTTTCGCTAGCGTTCCTTCGGCCAGATTTCAAGACCTGAACGGCTCGCTTCGCCAGGGCGTCCATGACTTGCACATTCGTGCACGCACTGGTTGGATCGCGAAGCGCGCGGCTGAACTTGCAACCGGCGACCGTAAATTTGCGATCATGTATGGTCGTGAAGCGACTCGCGCTGGTATTGCTGCCCCTCTGCGCGCTGGCGCAAAATCCGCGTCTGACGCAGGATGCGCGCCTGACGGCCATTCGCAAAACCGTTCTGGAGCTGCGCCGGTACGCCAATCAACACCAGGAGGTTCGCGGAGGCATTCCGCAGGTCACAGTCGCCAAGCACGAGATTCGTGACTGGATCGAAGCTCATCTCGCAATGTTTCCGCAGGACGGTGATGTTGCGGCGCTGACTGAAACTTTGCACACTGGCCTCAGCCAGGCGAAGCTGTTCTGTGATAAAGATTCGGATTGTCTTCCGACCGCGCTCGGTTTTTTGGATGAAATTCAGATCGAACGGCAGGGAAATTTCCTGACTGCACTGACTGCCGTAGGCGTCGGAATTCGCTGTGGATACGATTATTCTGCTTACATCTATCAGTGGAGCGATGGTACGTGGCAGCGCATCTGGGAGAACGAGCAGGACGACTACTCAGCCACCGTTTATTTCCCGCAACTGCTCCATTCCGTTCAGATCTCCGATCCGGGTCCCGACGGCAAACGGCTTATCCTCACGCTCGGCACGCAAGCCGGCTGCCTGACTTTCAAAGACGTTTACTACCGGGTGTGGCGGCTCGGCACCGAGATGCCTCTGCTCGATAAACGCGAGTTGCTGTACGACGAAGGCGATCCGCCGGTATGGGGAAAAATTCGACCCGAGGACCTGCGCATCGAATTCACGGCTGGAGGCGGCGGCTACGGCTACCCGCACAAAGCAGTCCGGCACTTCGAAATTCACGGCACAGCGGTGAAGCAGGTGGATCCAATCGCGCCGGCGCCCCGTGACTTTGTCGAAGAGTGGCTGGCGGCGCCCTGGCAGGAGAGCGCCGGACTGGCCGAATCTCCGGCGCTGCAGCAGTGGCATCAAAAGCTGCACCGCGACGATGACGAGGGGGATTTCCCCGACCAGCCGGTCAACTGCCGGAGCGACCCTGAGCTATGGCAGATCGGCACTCATCTGCAAGACGAGCCTAGCCACTATTTCCTCGTCCGCTGGCGTCACCCAGACCGTTTCACGATGGTCGAGATCAGCGATCGGCCGCTTGAGGCCTGCAAATAATGCCCTTCAGCGCACGCTGAATGGCAGCGATACCGTTGTGGTCTCGATGTGCTCGGTAACTTTGTTGAAGATATCGAGATCGAACGGTTCGCCGATGTGGTTGCCGGCCAGATCTTCGAGGCCGGTGTCGACAACGATCCGGTAATTGCCGGCGGCCCAGGGCTTCTCTGGCGCAAAACGCCATTCGCTTTCCTGCCGCGCGATGGCAACCGCGCCAGAAATCATGCCACCCCCCGGCCCCGACACGTCGGATCATGCGCTGCAGCAGCGGATAGTTCATCGGCGTCGGGAAATCGATCAGGAGCGGCGCCCTGCCGCCGGCCTTCGGGACCGTGATGTTCCAGCGTTTGGGATCGGGCGGAACGCGCTGCGCCGGTCCACCGCGAAAGGCCTTGCGGAACTCCCCGGCCATTGGCACGCCGCGGGCGTCGGGCCAGCCGGCATCGATCACGAGGGTATAGCGCTTCCCTTCCGTGAGGGGCGGTCCGATGCTCTCGTTCGAGGTGAGGCCCCGTTTTATGCGACCCGGATCAAAGGTCATCGTCAGACGCCTGAAGGCGGGATCCCATAGCTCTTCGCCAGGCAGAAAGATACCGCGCGAGCCGGCCAGGTCTTTCCCTTCCGAATCGAGCACGTGAATGTGGCGCGCGGCTTCCGCACGGCTCATGGGCTCCGAAAAGTAGATGTACAGGCGAAGCTGATTGCTGGGCCAGACGTCACCCGAAGGAAAGACATGCTCGACGCGTGCAATGCGATTGGTAGGAAGCGGAGGTCCATCGAATGATTTCTCGACCGGCGCCCCTCCGGAAGGCGCATGGAAAATGGCCCGGTAATGAACGCCCGCCGCGATGGGATAAGTGGGATGAAACACCAGGGAGCCGCTTTCCACCGTGTAGCTGCCAAGCAGAGGAGGTACATCGCCGCTCCCCGCATACACAACGAAAACAGCAGCCCAGCCTTTAGCCGGCGGCGCCGAGGGAACCTGCCAGCCGGTGATCTTGAACGCGCCGCTCTGAAATTGAATGGAGATATTTTGCGCAGCGGCCATCCCCCAGGAGAGGATGACCGCCAGTCCGGCAAAAATGAACTTACGCAATGTGGTGCTGCTTGGACAACCGCGAGCTTAGGGCAGTGCGACGGTTTCCAGATTGATCGGACCCACCGGCGGGCCAGGATTGTAAACCGGACCGGAACCGGGCTGGCCAGTCATGACGAGCACGTTCGAGGAATCGAGCGCCGCGAGGTGCTGAACGTTCTCCAGTCCGCTGACCTTGTCGTAGGGAACGCCGGCTACGTCGGTGCGCTGCGGCGCGGAGATGGCCGGGTAGGTCTCGATCTTGTCGGCTTTCAGCTTCACCACGCCGAAGCTGGTGTTGGCGATCAGGATATATTGATGACCGCCCTTCTTGTAAGGAACCATGTCGAGGGGCTGGTTGCCCGCGCCCAGGTCGGCGATTTCAGCGCCTTTCACCTGCGCGCCCGGCTTCAGCTCGCTGACCGGGATCTTCACCAGCGGAGTGCAGGTGTAAGCGGCGAGCACATACTGCTGGCCGGAAATATCGTAAGGAACGAAGGTGCGGATGGGGGCCTGCGTTTCGTAACGGCCATGCGAAGAATGCCAGATTTGGAGCGTGGCGCCCTTCTCGGCGGATGTGAACGGGAACGGAATCGAACGCAGCGCCGAACTCCATTCTTCGTTCGAGAGACCCGCCACCATCAGATCGCCATTGACGTAGGTCATATCCGTGATGGTTTGCATGCGCGGATTTCGGCCACCCGACTTGGCTTCGGGAGCATCCACCAGGCTTACCGCCTGATTTGGCGCGCTGTCGAGCGAGAGCATGGTTATTTTGCGGTTCGTATCGACTCTCGCGATGAGCGGAGCGGCGTCGGGGCCCTTGCCGCGGGAGGCCGACACGTAGGCGTTCTTCGAAATGGGATTCACCACAACGTCATTGATTACGATCTGGTCAGCGGGCACGCCAACCATCGCGGCGATTTTGGCGTCAACGCCTTCGACATTGATCGAGCCTTTCGCCACCGGTTTCGTGTCTTTTGTATCAATGGCCACGATTTGTGCGCCGGGCGAGTCCGCCACAAAAAGGATGCCGTCGGGTCCGAAGGCGAGCGACCCGGCGGAAGTCAGCGGCACTTTCCCGACCGGCAGATTCACCTTGGAAGTGGCGGTTCGGCTGACGGTGCTGAAGGTTAACGCGAGGGCGGCGGCGGCGCAGACGCAAAAAGCGGTTCTGATTGTCGTTTTCAGACGCATGTTTGGATCTCCTCTCCTCGGTAGTTTATAACAATTCAGCGCGGCCGTCCCGCACGCACTTCAAGCCGACCCTCCGTCATGACTGCTGTTTGTTCGTGCCGTCCGGATCGATGCAGATTTGAGGAACTGGTGTCGGAATTAGGAATTTCCGGCATTACTTCAGCTGGCCACCGTGATCCAGACGAATAGGGACCTTTTGGCGTGTTCGCGTCAGCCGCGCCGCGCTGCCTCGATGGCCGCGACGTCGATCTTCGTCATCGTCATCATCGCCTCGAAGGCGCGCTTCGCCTCAGCGCCACCAGCCGCAAGCGCATCGGTTAGCGCGCGCGGGGTAATCTGCCAGGACAGACCCCAGCGGTCCTTGCACCAACCGCACTGGCTTGCGGTGCCGCCATTGCCTACGATCGCGTTCCAGTAACGGTCTGTCTCTTCCTGATTCTCCGTCGCGATCTGGAAGGAGAAAGCCTCGGTGTGCTGGAACGTCGGTCCGCCGTTGAGACCGAGACAGGGAATGCCCAGGACCGTGAACTCCACCGTAAGCACGTCGCCCTGCTTCCCGCCCGGATAGTCACCGGGAGCCTGGTGAACAGCGATCACTTTACTATCCGGAAAGGTGGCGGCGTAGAAGCGCGCCGCCGCATGTGCGTCTTTGTCGAACCAGAGGCAGATCGTGTTCTTTGGCTTCATGTTCGCGTGCTCCTTGTGCTCCATCGGGATGAAATGCGGCGGCCTTCGCGTGGATCCGTATCAGCGACCTACCAGTTCATTATGCTATTCCCGATCCGGGGCCGATCACGCAGATGGCGCGGCCCAGGGTGGGCGAACCGGAAGCAATGCACACCCGTGAGAAGCCGCCGGCCGGATGAAGTGCTAACGGCGTCCCGGCAGACCGTTGTACTTCCTGCTGATTCTGCCTTTCTCACGCTGAAGCGAAGAAGTCCGTATTCTATTCGCCTGGCTCGCGCGGAAGAACCCGAATTACGGCGGAGGCAATGAAAGCTTGTCCCAACAAATTGGGATGCGTATCGCAAGTTCCGTTGGAAAGTTTCACCAATACACCCGCTGCGCAGGTATCACCGCCGAAGCGGGCGGCGAGATTTTCGAATAACGGATACAGATCTGCCACCGTTACATCAAAGGGGCCAGCCACTTGTTTCAGCACGTTATTGAAAGCAACGATCGCGCCCGTCTGGACGGGGTCGCTATAGTTGAATGAGAAGGCGTCCACCGCGATAATGTGGCCGCTGTATCCGGTCGCGCGCAAACCGGAAAATATTTCCGCGAGATTCTGGCCAACGGTTGCCAGTGCCGCGGCCAGCTCACTTTGGCAGTCCTGCGGGGTATTCGCACAGTTGATCTGCACCAGCCCAAGGTCATTCAACCCAATATCTATCGTGATGAGTTTCGTGCCGGGATTGGCCTTCAGGAATGCAGTGGCATAATCCAGCTGATCGAGCGCGCCATGGTAGGGAACGAAATAGCTGAGTGAAGTCTCGCCGTTGCTGGAAGGGACGAATACCTGGTTCTTGGATGGAACGCAATAAAAACCGGGATAGTAGTCGCTGGGCGTCGTCGATGTCTCAATAAACGTGCTCGTGGTGGCACCCGGGCAGGACGCATTCGAGAGCTGGAGACGCACAATTCCCGCAACGATCTTCGGATATCCGATATATTTGACCAAATCAGGCGGCTGGATCAAGGGATTGAAGCCGAACGCGAGAGAATCTCCGAGCGCCAAATATTGGCCCTCCCTGGTTCTCTCAAGGTTCGGGCGGTTCTCGGCCCAAATCGGAGGAAGGGCTAGAGAAATCGCGAGGCACACGAGTGTCGTTCTCACAACAGTACTCCTTATAATGAACCGCGCTTAAAGCGCAGCTTACAATGACCTACCCAAAGCACCTGGCGCGTTCTTTAGCCTTTTGTTATCACAATCGAGTTGCGAACCACTTATCGCCGGTGACCCAGAAGCGCGCCAAACTAATTGACTCCAGGGGGCGCAAAAGATTTCTCTAACGATTTCGGCGGAGATCGATGGATGCCTTGCGGCCTTCGTTTGGTATGGACCCATGCCAGACGTCCGGACGAACGAAGCGGTTCGGGGATAACGGCTTCGATTTACGGACGCGGAGGGCGAAGCGAACGCAAAGCGCTGCCCATCAACGCCGCCCAGGCCCCGCTAAGAAATACGCAATTCGGTACCACGCAGCGCGCTTTCCCTGCTCCACGCAGTCATTACAACGACCGCCAGCAGCATCATCGCTCCCAGCACGATGGCCGCTCTGCGGCGAAATCGTGCTGCGAAATATCCGATGAGCACCACCATCGGGAAGGTGATCACCAAGCGGAGCGTGATTGTAGACCGCGGGCGAGGGATCACCCGATTGACCATGAGTTCCGCCAAGCCCGACGCCTATATACGCGAGTAGCGCCACTCCGGCCTTTAGCAATCCACCCCGCTCGTGCGAGCTGGGGATACAGCAGGGGCGGGGCGGACGCGCAGATCTGTTTGCAGGTACCATTTGAAAGTCGCAGACGCAGAGCCCGTGTTCGTACGTAGCGCTTACTCCTCTGCGAGGTCGCCTAACAGCGGCTCGCGCTCTCCCTTGGATACGAGCCGCGAAAAGGATACGAGCCGCGAAAACATCCACGTCACAACATCCACGGCGCGATGGCGCATCACGCCTCTTGCAGTCCTTGGAGGCCAGCACTCATTGTCAGAATGATCTTATGGGTATTTCGCAGAGTCGCCTTACCTTTCAGCCGTCATGCCGAAATAGCGCTTCGCTCTGCCACCGCGCTCGGCTGTGGGTTCGCCCGAATATGATCGGATGAATCTTTTCGACTCCAATCGTCCGAGCGTTGCGTACACGGCGCCGATCGAAATGTCGCGTCCGCTCGCACACTCGATTTCCCTGCGGACCGTCATGCCGTAGGCATTCGAGCCGAGACGCATCACCGCGAGCAGCACAATCAGTGAGCCCAGGGAGGCTTGACGCACCTTCATTTGTTTTATATATAAAGCGCTGGCTCAAAGCCTGGGGAGTTACCAGGAGTTAACGTGACCAAGCTGCAAACCAACGATTTCTGGCACATCATTATAGGCGCGTGGCCCGGCGTCCTGACTGTTGACGGCGGAACGCCGGAATCAGACATCGTCAACGCTGCCAAGAGCTCCGCGAACAAGCCTTCGATTGCGGCCTCCAAGGATGACCTTGCGATCGTAGGGGGCAGCAAAGCCGACGTGGATAATGTGACCAGCTTTCACGGCCACGCCCTGCTTTCACGGCCACGCCCTGCTTTCTTACGACCACGCCATGATAGGCGTTCAAGGTCCTAAGATTAAGCTGTACGATCCGGCAAAGGTCAAAGAGCTGCAAGTGACCCCGGCCGAATTCAAACGTACGATGAAAGCCATCGTCTTTCAGAAATGGAGAACGTGCCACGCTGTAAGATAGCTCAAAGTACCTGGGCGCTCATCGCGCGGGGGCGGCATCCAGAGGATTCAAGCCTCTCTTGTAGCCCGGATCCATCGCGGCCAGATCCGTGCGATAGCTCACCGAGTTCGCGGTGGGAAAACTCGGCGGGGACCTTCTGCGTCACCTTGCCCGTTGCGGCCCATTCCGTGCCGCGCTGGAACGTCACGACGAAATCCACCGAGC
The DNA here is from genome assembly GCA_963761265.1 of Bryobacterales bacterium. GTDB lineage: Bacteria > Acidobacteriota > Terriglobia > Bryobacterales > Bryobacteraceae > Palsa-89. The sequence goes on along the minus strand of CAVXGM010000032.1, from coordinate 3,537 downwards.
TCAGCGCGTTGATATCGTGACCCAGCGTGGTATGGAACACGCGCCCCTGGCCGTAGCTGAGCGTCATCAACATCGGCTCGTCGTGGCCGGTGCCGTTGTTGGCGGGATCGGAATACGCAGTCGCCAGAACGGTCATATTCTTTCCGGGGCCGCGGAGCCGGGCGTACAGTTCATCGCCCTGATGCATCCAGACCTTGGGCAGACCATGCGTGATGGGATGATCCTGGCGAACCATAATCTGAAATGGCGTACGCTGGCCGTGGCTGCCGGCGGGGCCCGGCGCTGGATCCGAAACCAGCTTGCCGTCCTTGTAATACCAGAACGGCCCGTTCTTCTCGGTCCGGCCGCGCCAGCCTCCGACGCCGATCATTTCGTTGAACGCGAGCCAGTTGGGAAACGCGTTATCGGCGGCATGCACGCTGACGAAGCCTCCGCCGCCGCGAACGTAATTCTCAAACGACGTCTTCAACTCCGCCGGCCACCGCTCGTCGGGCGCATCGTAGTTCCACACGATCACCGCGTACTTGCTGAAATCGGGCTTAAACGCGCTGAAGTCGCCGCCCGCGGGAGGCGCGGTTACGACATCCACCTGGAACAGGCCGGTCTCCATCGAGCTCCTTCCGGAGCACCGGCGTGGTCAGCTTCCACTTGTGATACGGGCCGCCGCTTTCGCCGTCCAGGAGCATCACTCGGATCGGGTCCGCGGCAAGGGAAACGCCCGCGAGTACCAGCATGCGCCAGAATTGCCGTGCGAGTGCTTTCATCGCGTGATTCTCCTTAGGGCAGGGCAAACGCGTACAGCGATCTGCCTCCGCCCACCACCAGATATTGCCTGCCGTCCAGCTCATAACTGATGGGAGCCGTTTCCGATCCTCCCGATCTCTGGTGCCACAGCGTTGCGCCGTCGCTGGTCCGAAACGCCATCACGTTGCCGGCAACGTCGCCGCTGAATGTCAGGCCGGTTTCCGTCGTCAGCACGCCGGCCGTGCCCGCGCCATCGCCGATCGGATGGTTCCAGACGATCTTTCCGGTCTGGTAATCGATGGCGCGAAGGAACGCCCTGCCCGCGACGCCGTAATCCGCGCCGGCCCAACCGTAGGCTCCGTCCTCGGGCTTGAAGAAATAGATGCCGTAGCCGTCCTGAGCGCTCACGATGAACAAGCCGGTCTGCGGGTCGAAGCTCGGCGGGCGGAAGTTGGTGGCGCCGCTTTCATTGGGCGCAACCAGAACGCCGCTCCTTGAAGGAAACTTGGCCGGATCCGGAATGGGGTGTCCCTCCGGATCGATTCCCTTGGCCCAGTTCACGGTGGCGAAGGGCGTGGTCAGCAAGCTCTTGCCGTTCGTCCGGTCGAGCACGAAAAAGTAGCCGTTGCGCGATGCCTGCATCAGCATTTTGCGCGGCTGGCCGTTGAAATCGGCATCCGCCAGCACGGGGACTTCGTTCGCATCCCAATCGTGCGTATCGTGCGGCGAAGCCTGGAAGCCCCAGACCAGTTTCCCGGTATCCGGATTCAGCGCGACGATGCTGCAGGTCCAGGGATTATCGCCCGGCCGGACTGCTCCATTCAGCACCGGCGTGGGATTTCCCGTGCCAACGTACACCAGATTGAGATCGGGATCGTAAGTGCCGGTGGTCCACATCTGGCCGCCGGTTGCCCCGCCGCTATTGGGTTCGTTCGCGCCGGGAGGAGGCGTGCTGTAAAAGATCCACTGCGTCTCGCCGGTATCCGCATCGATCGATTTCAACTGGCCCGGCAGGTTATCGAAATCGCCGGAGACGCCGACCAGGACGTGATTCCCCACGACGAGCGGAGCGTTGGTCGACCAGTAGCCCTTGTTGGAATCGGCGATCACGACGTTCCATTTGACCTTGCCGTCTTTGGCATTCAGCGCGATCAGGTGGCAGTCCGGCGTGGTCAGATAGACCGTGTCCTTGTAAATAGCCGCGCCGCGATGGCCGATATGGAATGCGTTGTTGGGAGGATTCTGGTAGTGCCAGAGTTCCTTGCCGGTGCGGGCGTCGACGGCCCAGATGTTGTCCGGCGTGGTGATGTAGAGCATGCCGTCCGCCAGAATCGGCGAAGCTTTGATCTGCTGGTTCTGGCCGGTCTGGAACCGCCAAACCTGTTGGAGCTTGCCGACGTTTTCCGGAGTGATCCCGGTGAGGCTGGTGTGCCGCCGGCCGGAGTAATCGCCGTGAAACGTGAGCCAGCTATCAGCCGGCGGATGGAGCAGCTCGTTTGGATCGACACCTTGGGCGTACGCCAGCGCCGCGAGGCCGATCCCTATGCCGAGACTCAACAGAGCACTCAGGTTGCTTCTCATTTCAGCGTCTCCAAATAGGCGTAGACGTTGTGCATGTCGTCGTCGGTGTATTTCCCCAGTTGATCGAAGTGCGCCGACATCGGATTGTCGATCTTAAACTTCACCGCGCTCTTTTCGTACGTTTGGCGCGCTCGCCGCGGGATCCAGGACCATAATGGTGAACTCATCCTCGCCGGCCAACGGCGCCACGACGGTCTGGCCCGAAGGCAAGCGTCACGGTGACTTTCGGCGCGCCGGAGCCGGCCGGCCGCCGGGATAAAGCATCCGCTGCAGCAGCGTCAGTCCCTCGATATCGCGAGGCGATTCCGGCCAGATCGCCGGTAGGGAATGGCACGCCGGAGCAGCCGCCCGCGCCGTTGAAATAGCGGCGGCCGGCCGCGGCATCTCCGGTTGCCAGGTCCGCGGCATCCACGGAACGGCGCCCTCCGCCGAGCGATTCGGCCTTGGTCTTCTGATCGTGGATGAAAGCGACGATCGCGGCCAGATCCGCATCGCTCAAGTTAAACGCGGGCATGCCCTGGTCCGGGCGTCCGGCGCGAACCAGCGGTCCGATCTTGTCGCCACGATTGTCTTCGGCTACCAGCTTTGAGCGCGTGAGGTCCGGCCCGGTTTCTCCGCCCGCGGCATCGCGGCCGTGGCAGAAACCGCACTGCGAGGTAAATCGCAGCTCGCCGGCCTGAATCTGTTCGATCGGTAAGTCTGTGGCGTCACCGTTTGCGGCGGACGCTGCGAGGCCGGGCTTTGCGTGGGATCACGGGGAGGAGCTTTCGTTTTGGCCGGCTTCCCGCGGGCGGTCTGCGCCATCATCATGCCCGCGGCAATGGCGGCGGTCGCCAAGATACAGAGGATTTGCCTCATCCTCTCAGCAATACTGTCGAAATCTCGCCGAAATGCAACTCCACGCGATGGACAGGCTGATAGCGCTTCACGAAGCAGTGGTTGAGTAATTTCGGTGGAGGTGAGATTCGAACTCACGACCTCTTCCATGCCATTTAAGAACCACACGGGCTCCAGGACTCCACACCGGGACGGTAGCGTGCTTTCACGCGCGCGGTTGCAGGTCGTGGTTCGCGGCTTCGAGAGCGAGCTTGCCATTTCGCAATATTGCGAAATACAATGAGATCGAGTGCCCAAGACCAGGGTTGCGCTCCACCAGGAGGAAGACGGATCATGCCCTTTCATCGAGTGGTTCGACAAGTTGCCGGCGAAAGT
>CAVXGM010000031.1:0-219575 GCA_963761265.1 Bryobacterales bacterium | reverse complement strand
GTGAACGCGGCACGCGTGGGCGCGTGCGTCACGTTGGCGGTCGCGCGATGGGAAGGGGTATTTCCTTACAGGCGCTAAATTACTGCGTGCTCGCTTGGCCTAGCTGAGAAGTCGCTTGGCTGAAGTGACGCCATTGTCCGCTGGACTGGGCGTTGTTGGCCTGCGGCGGCGGCGTATTATTTGGCGCGGGAGCAGGCGCGGAGTTTTGTTGCGGCCCGTTCTGGGCGGAGGAGGCGGCGGATAGCCGTTCTGCTGCTGCGGCGGATAGCCTTGCCGCTGATTGGCAGGCGGCGGACCGTAGGGCTGCTGTTGCTGCGGAGGTCCGTATTGATATTGCTGTTGCTGGGGGATACTGCTGTTGCGGCGGCGGATCGCCGTAAGGATCTGGGGCGTATGCATAGGGATCGTAGTAATAAGGGTCTGCTAGTAGCCGCCATAGTATGGATATCCGTAAGCGTATGGATATCCGTAATAGCCGCCATAGTAGGGATAGCCGAATCCTAATCCTAACCCGAGGCCCCAGCCGCCATAGCCATAGCCGCCGTACCGCGCCGTAACCGTAGCCGCCCCGATATCCGCCATAGCCGCCACGATATCCGCCAGCGTATCCGCCACTGCGATATCCGCCCACCGAACCGCCGCGATATCCGCCGCCCACGGAGCCACCGCGGAAACCGCCTCCACCGGAACCGCCCGACCGCCTCCGCGGATACCGCGGCCGCCGCCTCCGCCTCCACGGAACCTCCACCGCCGCCACCGTGTCCGCCGCCGCCGCTGGGCGTAGCCGGTTCCTAAAGCAAAAACGAGAGATACAAATGCGATCTGGAGGGCGCGCATACGGAAGCTCCTTATCTGGAACTCTCCCAACTCAGTGGACGCGGTCGGATGACCTTCGGATTCCGAATTCTCCTGGGATATTCTTGCGGCGCGAGCAGCTTTTCTACGTATTTGCCGATCAGATCGACTTCGACATTGATGGCCGTCCCGGGCCGTAGCTGCTGCATGACGGTATTTTCGTAGGTGTGGGGGATGATCGGCGACGCCGATGACGCATTGCTCGATCGACGCCACCGTCAGGCTCACCCCATCCAGCGTGACCGAGCCCTTCGTGGATCAAGTAGCGGTCGAGTTCGCGCGGGATCCGGACGGTCAGCCACCAGTTCCCTTCGGGCAGGGCTTCGAGCGCCAGGAACTCGGCCGTGGCATCGACATGCCCTTGCACGATGTGGCCGCTCAGCCGGTCGCCGACCGCGGCGGGCCGCTCCAGATTCACCCGCGAGCCTTCGTGCAGCGCGCCGAGATTAGTCCGGGCCAGCGTTTCGGGCGAAAGATCGCACCAGAATCCGTCGGGCTGCGATCTCGACCGCCGTGAGGCACACGCCGTTCACCGCGATGCTGGCGCCCTCCTTAGTATCTTCGAGCACCTTGCGGCACTGGATGCGCATCCGATGGCCCGCGTAGGCGACGCGTGCCGACTTCTTCAATGATTCCGGTGAACATTATCAGCTTGTTTCACGACGTAGGCTTCCACGGCGAATTCGTCCGGCGGGATGGAATGCAGCCGGACGCGTGAAGCTGGATGGCGTCCGTGCGGCGCAAGCGGCCGGTCCCCCCGGCCACGGGCAGCGACTGCAGGCCGCCCAAAATTTTCGGCGCGTAATAGAAGAAGATCTTGTCGACGATGCCCGCTTCGAGCGCCGCCCAGTTCATCTTGCTCCCCGATTCGATCATGAGCGAACGGTATTGCTGGCTCGCAGCCAGCGCGGGACAGCTTGGCGAGATCCGTGCGGCCGCTCGGGGCCATCGAACACCAGCACGCGCACGCCCCGGTATTCCAGCGCGCGGCGGCGCTCGTCGGAAGCGGCCGAAGTGGTGATCACGGCCACATCGCCTTTGGCGCTCGCGATCATGCGCGAATCGAGCGGAATACGCAGCGTGGAATCGGCCACGATGCGCAGCAGCGGCCGGCTGCGCTCGCAGGCCGGTGCGGTCGGTCAGCAGGCAATCGTCGGCCAGCACCGTTCCGATGCCGGTGAGAATCGCGTCGGAGTTGTGCCGGATCTGCTGGACGTGCGCGCGGGCCCGTTCGCTGGTGATCCAGCCGGTGTTGTCTTCCGGGGCGGCGATCTTGCCGTCCAGTGTCAGCGCCGCTTTCAGCGTGACCAGCGGAAGGCCCGTGCGCATGAAGTGAACGAACGCTTCATTCAGCCGCGCGGCCTCGTCGGAATATTCGGATGCGATTTCGACGTCGACGCCGGCTTCGCGCAGGCGCCGAAATCCCTCGCCGGCGACTTGCGGGATTGGGATCTTCCATGGCCGCCACCACGCCGCGCCACGCCCGCGTGCGACCAACGCATCGGCGCAGGGCGGCGTGCGGCCGTGATGGGAGCACGGCTCGAGCGTGATGTAGAGCGTTGCTCCGCGCGCCTGCGCGCCGGCTTCTTCCAGCGCGATCATTTCGGCGTGCTTGGCCCGCGCGTAGGTATGGAAGCCGCGGCCGACGATCTGGCCGTCCTTCACCAACACGGCGCCGACGACGGGATTCGGGCTGGTGCGCCCGAGCCCCTGGCGGGCCAGCTCCAGCGCTTCGTCCATGAATGGGCGCATCATTTCATCATGCTCAGCGAAAAGTGACGCGATGAATTTATCCGGCTCGAACGGCAGCAGATCGCCGGCCTTCTCGCCGACGCCGACGTAGCGGATGGGCAGGTTCAGCTCGCGCGCGATGGCCACCACCACGCCGCCCTTGGCCGTTCCGTCCAGCTTGGTCAGCACCAGGCCGGTGACGCCGCTCGATTCGGTGAACTTGCGCGCCTGCTCCAAGCCGTTCTGGCCGGTGGTGGCGTCCAGCACCAGCAGCACTTCGTGCGGCGCGGAGGGGATCACCTTGGCCGCGGTGCGGCGCATTTTTTCAAGCTCCGCCATCAGATTCGTTTTGGTGTGCAGGCGGCCGGCGGTGTCGACGATCACGTAATCGACCTTGCGCGCCTTGGCGGCCTGCAGCGCGTCGAAGACCACGGCGCTCGGATCGGCGCCCGGCGATTGCTTGATCACGTCGGTGGAGGTGCGCGTGCCCCAGACCTGCAACTGCTCGATGGCGGCGGCGCGGAAGGTATCGGCGGCGCACAGCAGCACGCTGCGGCCCTCGGACTTGTAGCGGCTGGCCAGTTTTCCGATGGTCGTGGTCTTGCCCGCGCCGTTCACGCCCACCACCATCACGACGGCGGGCGGCTCGGCGACGTGCGGAACGGGGCGCTCGGCCGCTTCCAAAACTTCCAGCAGATGCTGCGCGATCAGCTGCTTGATTTCGCCCGCATCGGCCAGTTGCTTGCGGTCGGCGCGCTGGCGGATGCTCTCGAGAACTTCGCTGGCCGTGTTCACGCCGATATCGGCGGTGATCAGCGCGTATTCCAGCTCGTCGAGCAGATCGGCGTCGATCTCCTTGCGGCCGGCGACGACGTCTTCCAGGCGATCCAGTAGGCCGGAGCGCGTCTTCTGGATGCCGGCCTTCAGGCGTTCCAGCAGGTTGGGTTCTTGTTCAACGGCGCCGAATAAAGTCTGAATCATGGTGAGAGAAGTAAGGCGATTCTATTGTAGCGGGACTTGGTCCAGGCTTGAGACCACGAGGTCGGGCGCGAATCCTAATTGATCCATGGGCCGGCCGGATCGGTTGCACCAGCAAACGCTGTAGCCGAAGGCCTTGGCGCCCGCGGCATCCCATGCATTGGATGAAACGAAGAGAATCTCCTGGGCCGGCAGATGAAGTGCGTCTGGTCCGAGCTGGTAAACCTTGGGAGACGGTTTGTAAGTTCTCAATGGATCCACCGAAATGATGGCGGCGAAATGGGACGCCAGCCCGATTGTGTTGAACCGCGGCTTCCAGCATCGCGGGCGTGCCGTTGGAAAGAATGGCGCGCGGAAAATTGTGGAGAGCTTCGAGAGCGGCTTTTGCATCCGGGAACACGGCGGGCGTGAGGTACGCATTGAGAAGCTGCTGAATCTGAGGCTCGCTCGCTTCCATCTGAAGTTGCGCCAAAGCGGTGCGGAGGGCGGCTTCGGTGACGTGCCAGAAATCCTCATAGCGGTCCATGAGCGCGCGCAGCCAGGTGAATTCGAGCTGCTTTTGCCGCCAGAGCCGGGAGAGAGCCTGCAGATCGCCGCCGACGGAGGTGCCGGCACGCATCACCACCGAGTGAACGTCGAACAAGTCCCATAAGCATCGAACAAGAATGCTCTGATATTTTTTCAGGGGGCTGGCCACTCTCCAGTTTACCTGCCCGCGGGGAATTGGCCTACACTAGTGAAAGCCTCCCTCAGAGTTCTCCGATGCCGCATGACCAAAAAGTCGTGGTCGTGATGCCTGCCTACAACGCGGCCAAGACGTTGCGCATCACCTATGCCGATCTTCCACCGGCTCTGGTGGATCAAGTGATCCTGGTGGACGACGGGAGTTCCGACGATACCGTCAAAATCGCCCGCGAATTAGGTTTGGAGCTTTTCGTTCACAACCGCAATTACGGTTATGGTGCGAACCAGAAAACCTGCTATCGCGAAGCGCTGAAAGCGGGCGCGGAAATTATCGTGATGGTTCACCCGGATTATCAATACGATCCTAAGCTGCTGCCACAGGTGATTGAGCCGATCGAGCGCGACGAGGCGGACGTGGTGCTCGGGTCGCGGCTGATGGCGGGGAACCCGATGCGTCAGGGCATGCCGTGGTGGAAATACGTCTCCAACCGGTTCCTGACGTTTCTGGAAAATCGGGTGTTTGGGCTCCGGTTGAGTGAATATCACACGGGTTATCGGGCGTATCGGCGAGCGGCGCTGGAGGCGGTGAATCTGGAAACAAATTCCGACAATTTTCTGTTCGATCAGGAAATCGTTGCGCAGTTTGTCGATTCCGGAATGCGCATTCGCGAAGTGCCGGTGCCGGCGCGCTATTTTCCGGAAGCTCATCGGCCTCGTTTCTGCAGAGCTCGGTGTACGGGTTGTCCATTTTGCGGCTGCTGGCGCGGTATTTGCTGCATAGGGCGGGATTGCGCCAGCGCCAGTTCCAGAGTCTGCACCGGCGCTACGAGCGCGTGACGGTTCGGGAAAATCGGTTGTAGCGGGAGGATTCCCATGCGGCGAGATCTGCGGGGCGTGCTGGCCTCTGTCGCGCTGCTGGGCCAGACTCCCACGCGGAGAAGACGCCGAGTGACAATTGAGTCCCATCGCCGGCAATCTTCATGGCGGTCCGAGCCGGTTACTCTGGTAGTAGCGGCGATGCTTCCCATCCTTCAAAACAAATCTGCCGGCGTGCGCGATCCGGTGTGCGGCATGATGGTTGATCCGCAGAAAGCGGCAATCTTCATGGCGTTCCGAGCCGGTTACTCTGGTACTAGCGGCGATGCTTCCCATCCTTCAACAAAAATCTGCCGGCGTGCGCGATCCGGTGTGCGGCATGATTGTCGATCCGCAGAAAGCGGCGGGGTCCGTCGCACATCAAGAGCGACTTACTATTTCTGTTCCAAGGGCTGCGCGGCGAAGTTTCAGGCGGACCCCGCAAAGTACCTGCAACCCGCGGCTGCGCCTGAGCCCATGCGCGATCCGGTGTGCGGCATGACTGTCGATCCGCAGAAAGCGGCGGGGACCGTCGCGCATCAAGGCACGACTTACTATTTCTGTTCCAAGGGCTGCGCGGCGAAGTTTCAGGCGGACCCGGTAAAGTACCTGCAACCGGCGGCCGCGCCTGAGCCCATGCAACCCGATGCCGGCGGGCGTGGAGTACACGTGCCCGATGCATCCGGAGGTCCGGCAAATCGGGCCGGGCTCGTGTCCCAAATGCGGCATGGCGCTGGAGCCGGTCAGCTTCACGCGGGAATCGGCGGACGAAGTCAATCCCGAGTACACGGACATGCTGCGCCGGTTTCTGGCTGAGCGTGCCGGCGTCGGCGATTTTGCTCGGCGCTGATGTTCGCAGGCGTGCACTGGCCGTGGCTGGAACTGGCGCTGGCGAGCCCCGTGGTGCTGTGGGCCGGGTGGCCGATTTTCGAGCGCGCCTGGGCATCGATCGTGAATCGCAGCCTGAACATGTTCACGCTGATCGGCGCGGGCGCGGGCGTGGCGTATCTCTATAGCGTGATTGCGACGCTGGCGCCGCGGATCTTCCCGGAGTCGCTGCGGCATGGCGGCCAACTGGCGCTGTACTTCGAGCCGGCGGCCGTGATCGTCTACCTGGTGTTGCTCGGACAGGTGCTGGAATTGCGCGCGCGCAGCCAGACCAGCAGCGCGATCAAGGCTCTGCTCAAGCTGGCGCCCGAGACCGCGCGGCGGATTCGCCCCGACGGAGCCGAAGAAGACGTGGCGCTCGACGGCGTGCATCCCGGCGATCTGCTGCGCGTGCGGCCGGGCGAACGCGTTCCGGTGGACGGCGTGGTGACTGGACGGGTCGAGTTCGGTCGATGAATCGATGATCACCGGCGAGCCGATCCCGGTGGAAAAAGCGCCGGGCAGCCGCGCCACCGGCGGGACGGTGAACGGTACGGGCGCGTTCGTGATGAAAGCCGAGCGCGTGGGCGCGGAAACGCTGCTGGCGCGCATCGTGCAGATGGTGAGCGAAGCGCAGCGCTCGCGCGCGCCCATCCAGCGCCTGGCGGATCGCGTGTCGGCGGTGTTTGTGCCGGCGGTGATTGGCCGCCGCCATCGTGACGTTCATCGTTTGGGCGCTCATCGGTCCGCAGCCGCAGGCTGGCGTACGCGCTGGTGAATGCGGTGGCGGTGTTGATCATCGCGTGTCCGTGCGCGCTGGGGCTGGCTACGCCGATGTCGATCATGGTGGGCACGGGCCGCGGCGCGACAGCGGGCGTGCTGATCCGCAATGCCGAAGCGCTGGAAGGCCTGGAGAAAGTGGACACGCTGGTGGTCGACAAAACGGGCACGCTGACGGAAGGCAAGCCGAAACTGGTCTTGGCCCCGGATGACGAAGCGTTGCGTCTGGCAGCCAGCGTGGAAAAGCTGAGCGAGCATCCGCTGGCCGCGGCCATTGTCGCGGGTGCGCTGGAGCGCAAGCTTGCATTATCCAAGGCCGAGCAATTTGAATCGGCGCCCGGGAAAGGCGTCACAGCCATGGTGGACGGACACCGGGTGTCGGTCGGCAAGCCATCCACGCCTCAGGAAGCGGCGAACGATTCCGGCCAGACCATTGTGCATGTATCGATCGACGGCCAGCCCGCGGGAACGCTCGGCTTGGCCGATCCCATCAAGCCCTCGGCGCGGGAAGCGATCGAACAATTGCATCGCGACGGCCTGCGCATCGTGATGCTCACCGGCGACAATCGCTCGGCCGCGGAAGTGGTGGCTCGCTCGCTGGGCATCGACGAAGTGCAAGCCGATGTGCTGCCCGACGGGAAGGCGGACGCGGTGGCGAAGCTGCAGGCGCAAGGCCGCATCGTCGCGATGGCCGGCGACGGCGTGAACGACGCGCCCGCTCTGGCGCGCGCCGACGTGGGAATCGCGATGGGTTCGGGAACCGACGTCGCGATGGAGAGCGCCGCCATTACACTAGTGAAAGGCGATCTGCGGGGGATTGTTCGGGCCCGCGCGCTCAGTAAAGCTACCATGCACAATATCCGGCAGAATCTGTTTTTTGCCTTCGTCTATAACGTGATCGGCGTTCCGGTGGCGGCCGGCGTTCTCTATCCGTTTTTCGGACTGCTGCTTAGTCCCATCATCGCCAGCGCCGCGATGACGTTCAGCTCGGTCTCGGTGATCGCCAATGCGCTGCGGCTGAGAAAGCTCGCGCTGTGATCGATCTGCACAGCCATACCAACGAATCCGACGGCACGTTCACTCCCGACTGAGCTGGTGGATCTGGCGATGGAGCGCGGTCTGGAAGCGCTGGCGATTTCCGATCACGACACCTTTGCCGGGTTCGACCAGGCGTTGCCGATCGCTCGATCGCACGGCCTGGATCTGGTTTGCGGCATCGAATTGAGTACGCGCGTGCCTGGCAGCAGAGTGCGGACGGTTCATCTGCTGGGATATTTCCTGCACCAGCCGCCGTCCGCGGACTTTCGCGAATGGCTGGACGAGCTGATCGCCGGACGCAGGGATCGCAACCAGCGTTTGATCGAAAGCTTGCACGAACAAGGAATCGATATCAATTTGGGCGAAGTGGAACGGTTGGGGCGAACCTTAACCGGGCGTCCGCATTTCGCGCGCGTGTTGATCGACAAAGGCTACGTGTCCAGCTTCGATGAAGCTTTCCGGCGTTACCTGGGCGAGACAGCGCCCACTTATGTGGAGCGATTCGCGCCTTACGTCGAGGCGGCCATTCAACGGGTGATCGATGGCGGCGGGTTGCCGGTTCTAGCGCATCCCATTCGTCTGGGTTTCCGCGATCTGGAGGCCGAAGAGAAATTCATCGGCGGCTTGCGCGCGGCGGGCTTGGGCGGCATCGAGGTATTTCATTCCGATCATCGTCCGGCCGATATGGAACGCTATGCCGGCATCGCGCGCAAGTATAATCTCGCCGTTTCCGGCGGCTCGGACTTTCATGGCGATGTGAAGCCGCAGATCTCGCTCGGCACCGGCCACAATGGAAATCTGAACATTCCCAAGTCCGTACTGGATGGCCTGCGTGCTGCGCGGCTGACATGAAGACATTTTGACGCGGTGGTTGTGGGCGCGGGCGTCTTTGGTTCCTGGACCGCGCTGCATTTGCGCCGCTCCGGACGAACGGTGGCGCTGCTGGATGCCTATGGCGCGGGCAACAACCGTTCCAGCTCCGGCGGCGAATCGCGTATCCTGCGCAGCGGTTATGGAGCGGATGAGATCTATACTCGCTGGGCCGCGCGGTCGCGCGAAATGTGGCTCCAAGTGTTCGACCAGACGGGCCGGCCCGAACTGTTTCAGCAGACCGGCGTGCTGGCGACGCCGCGCCCGGGTGATGCGCGAGCAGCCGCTTCGCAAACTGCGTATGAGAACTGCGGCGTTCCCTATCAGATTTTGACAACGCGGGATCTCGCCCAATCGTTTCCGCAACTGCGTTTCCGCGAGGAGCGCGTGGGTTTGCTCGAACCCGAATCCGGCGTGTTGCTGGCGCGTCGCGCGGTCCAGGCCGTGGTCGATCAGGCGGTTCGCGAAGGTGTGGAGTATCGCCAGGAGATGCCGCCGGCCCAACCTCACGCCGAGGTGATCGTATACGCGTGCGGGCCTTGGTTGCCCAAAATTTTCCCTGAACTGTTGGGCGGCCGCATTCGAGTGACACGCCAGGAAGTATTTTTCTTCGGCGCCCCATCCGGCGATCCGGGCTTTGTTCCGCCGCGTATGCCGGTGTGGGTCGACATCACCGATGAGCACGGCGCCTATACCATTCCCGATATCGAGAACCGGGGTTTCAAGCTGGCTTTCGACCGGCATGGGCCCCAGTTCGATCCCGATTCCGATGATCGCGTGGTTCGCGACACGGATGCCGCGCGAGCGTTCCTGACTGAGCGGTTTCCCGCGCTGGCGGGCGCTCCGCTGGTGGAATCGCGCGTGTGCCAATACGAAAACACCGCAACGGGAGATTTCCTGATTGACCGGCATCCTGGCTTCGAAAATGTTTGGCTGGTGGGCGGCGGTTCAGGCCACGGATTCAAACACGGTCCGGCGGTGGGCGAGCATGTTTGCGCGCTGATTGAGGGCAAAGGAAGCGTCGAACATCGATTTTCGCTCGAAACTAAGTCGCGTGAACCGCGGCGGTCCGTGTTTTGAGGCTGGGGCGAGTGTGAGGGTCACCGGCGACAATCACCGTTGGCACCTCCGCTCCATAGTCATTGCGCTATTATGAATTTAGTTGCCACCCAATTCGCGGTGGGAGGGATTCACCATTCACGATAACGAGCCTAAACCCGGCCAAAGGACGCCCATGGAAAAGCTGGCGCAAAACATCCAGGAAGCTTTTCTAAATAATGCGCGCAAGGATAAGACCTTCCTGACTATCTACTTGATGAGCGGCGTGAAGCTTTCCGGCCGCATCAAGAGTTTCGACAAGTATTCGGTCGTGCTCGAGACCAACAATCAGGAGCAGCTCATCTTTAAGCACGCTATCTCGACGGTTGTTGTCTCGAAACCGTTCCATGCATCGGCGGGCGGACATCCTTCCGGCGCCCGCGGGACTACCGGAACCGCGACGGCCGCGCACCCCGCGCCCGCGGAACCCATCGAAGATTAAGCACGGAAGCAGGGATTAACAGCCGCTTGGCAGTAACAAGCGAAGAGCGCGCAATTCTGGTCGGGCTGGATTTGAAATCCCGCTCGCAGCCGCAGCTGCCGATCCCGGCGCGCGCGCGGCCGAAGAATCGCTCGAAGAGCTGAAAGCGCTGGCCGACACCGCCGGCGCGCGCGTGGAAGAGACCATCGTGCAATCCCGGCAAGCGCCGGATTCCGCCACGCTCATCGGCTCCGGCAAACTGGATGAACTGCGCCGCCTGGTCAACTTCCACGAAGCCGACGTGGTTTTGTTCGATGCCGAGCTGACGCCCACCCAGCTTCGCAATCTGGAGCGCGCGCTCGACTGCAAGGTTCTGGACCGGACGCAGTTGATCCTGGATATTTTCGCGCGCCGCGCCCGCACGCGCGAAGGACAATTGCAAGTGGAGCTGGCGCAGTTGAATTATCTGCTGCCGCGGCTGACCGGGCGCGGAACGGAGATGTCGCGGCTTGGGCGGCGGCATCGGCACGCGAGGTCCCGGCGAAACGCAACTCGAAACCGACCGCCGCGGGCATCTATCGCCGCATCAAGAAGCTGAACGATCAACTGGAAAGCGTGCGCGGCGGGCGCGGCACGCAGCGCCGCCAGCGGCAATCGGTTCCGCTGGCGACCATCGCGCTGGTGGGATACACCAACGCGGGAAAATCGACGCTGTTCAACCGGCTGACCGGCGCCGACGTGCTGGCCGACGCGCGCATGTTCGCCACGCTCGATCCCACTGTCCGGCACTTGACCCTGCCCTCGCACCGCAAGGTGCTGGTGAGCGACACGGTGGGATTTCATCCGCAATCTTCCGACCACGCTGGTGAAGGCGTTCCGCGCCACGCTGGAAGAGGTGACCGAAGCCGCGCTGCTGCTGCACGTGGTGGATGCTTCTTCGCCCAGTGCGCCTGCAACATACCGCGCACGTCTTCGAGGTGCTGGCCGAGATCGGCGCCGACGAGACCCCGCAGATTCTGGTGCTCAACAAAATGGATCAGATCGCCAGAGTGCCGGACAATCGATAGCGATCAGAGAGCCTGGCCCAGCGCATCCTGGGTGAAGTGAAGGCCGGCGCGCGCACCGAAGCGATCCCGGTGTCGGCCCGCACCGGCGCAGGTTTCAGCGAATTGCTGCAGGCCATCGACAATGCGCTGCCGCTCGACCCGGTATCGCGTCACCGGTTCCGCATCCCGGCGGGCGAAGGCTCGCTCATCCATTTGCTGCACGAGCGCGCCAAAGTGCTGTCCAGCCGGTATCGCGGCGAGATACTGCGAAGTGGAGGCGGAGGTCCCGGAATCGGTGAAACGGCGGCTTTCCGGCTACCTTGCCGAATGATATTCTTATCATCAGGAATCCTGCTAGAAAAAGACGCGGCCCTGACATGAATCTGCCCAATGCGCTGACGATTCTCCGCATCTTTTTCGTGCCATTTCTGGTGGCGGTGCTGGTGGAGCAGGATCTGCGGATCGACTGGCACGGCGCCGTGCTGGTGTCCAACGCGTTCCTGGCGCTTTCGCGATCTTCTTGATTGCCGCGGCAACCGATCTGCTGGACGGATACCTGGCGCGGCGCTGGAAGCAGATCACCACGGTGGGAACCCTGCTCGATCCCATCGCCGACAAGCTGCTGATCTCGGCCGCGCTGGTTTCGCTGGTGCAGATCCGGCGCGTGCCGGCCTGGATGGTGGTGCTGATCATCGGCCGCGAATTCGCCGTTTCCGGTCTGCGCAGCATCGCCGCCGCCGAAGGCTACACGATCCAAGCCAGCGACCTGGGCAAGACCAAGATGATCACGCAGGTGGCGGCCATTTCGATGGTGCTGCTGAGCATCCGCTGGCAGGCGCTGAGCGGCTTCGCGATGCTCTGGATGTGGGGCGTGGTGTTTTTCGGAATCGCTTCGGCCATCCAATATTTCCGCAAGTTCTGGCGCAAAGTGGACGATTCCATCAAGCACCGCCGGCGACAGCAGTTATTGCGCATCGAGCGCCAGCGCAAGCGGATGATGCGCTCGCAAGCGGAAGCCGAGTCCGAGAAGATGGGCCAGGCCAAGTAGCTTTCCCGACGTTTCCCGGGTGAAGCCAAACATCGACACGAGTGTCGATGCGGCGCGCCAAGAGCGCGTGCGCCACGATGACAGCGTGTCTTTAAATCAGCGCAGCGACGCGAGCAGCGTTCCAGTTTGCCGCAGTAAATCCAGGCGAGCGCTCTCCACCGCGTGCTGCGCGTCATAGAAGGCGATCCACTTCTCTTGTTCGGTGAGCCGCGCATTGTCCACTTGCTGCTGTGTGGCGCGCCCTTCGCCAAGCTGCGCCAGCAGCAGCGAAACCTGATCGCGTGTGTAATCCAGATCCAGCCGCGCCACCTCTTGCGCCGAAGTCGCCTTCTGGAACTCCTGATAGCTTTTTTGCGTATCGAGCTGAATCCGGTTGCGCACCTGGTTCATTTGGGTGCGCAGCTCCAGAATGTCGGTTTGCGCTTGTGTAGCCAGGCCCTTGGAGGCCGAGCCAGTGAGGAGCGGGATCTGGATGGAGACGCCTAACTCGCCATTATTGCGCTGGAAGCGGGTGAAGAAGTTCTGGTAATTGCTTTTGGCGAACAGCGCGTATTGCGCTACCAGATCGACAACCGGGAGGCGCGCCGACTGAGCCTCTTTGACCTCGAAACCCTTGGCTTGCAGTTGCGACGCCAGCTTGCGAATGTCTTGGTTGTTTGCGAGCGCCAGTTCCATGGCGGCTTGTTCGGTGGCCGGGACTTCCAATACCGCGCGCTCTTCTTCCACTGGTTGGACGCGATCCGCCGCGGGATAACCGAGGACCACCGCGAGCGACGCCTCCGAGTAGTCGAGATCGTCGTTGAGCGCCGAGGAGCGTTGATTGGCGCGCGCCAGGTCAACTGCGACGCGCTTGTTCTCGATGGGGAGCTGGCGGCCCTCTTCCACTTGCACACCCACCGCGCTGCTCACTCGCCGCAGGCTTTCCACCTCCAGTTGGAGAGATTGCTGGCTGCGGTCCAGCTGTTGCGCATCGAGAAACAGGGTTGCGGTTTGATAGGCGACTTGATCGCTCTTGGACTGCGTGTCGATCTCGGCGCCTCGCGCCAGCTCGCGCACGCGAGCCAGTTCGTAGGTCTTCGGCCGGTTGAACAGCGACATATCCGTGCGAGTCTGGATGATGGAGGGCGCCGCGCCTTCGATGCTGGTGGGATAACCCCAAACCTTCGCGAGTCCGCTGCCGGCGTAAAGCTTGGGGACGAACGGATCTTTGGCGATTCGAATGGCGGCCTGCGCCTTCTGTTGATCCAACCGCGATAGCATCAGGTCAGGATTCTCTTTGAGCGCCAATTCCACGGCTTGCCGCAGCGTGAGCGGGTGCACCTCCGCGAATAAGGCGGCGGCGCTGGCACAAAGGAGCAGAATATGTTTCAGCACTCTCCTAGGGTAGCCGAGCCGCGTTGGGAAATCGTCCGGGCGCTTCGCTCGCCCGCGTTCCGTATAGTACGGTGAAACTACCGATCGCATGCTGGTCTGTCCCGTCCGAGATTGCCGATTGCCTCTCATCCGCAGCCAGCAGCGTCTGCTTTGTGAGCGCGGGCATTCTTTCGACGTAGCGCGTAGCGGGTATATCAATCTGCTTCAGCCGCAGGACCGGCGCTCGCGCCAGCCTGGCGATACCGTTGCGGCAGTGGCGGCGCGGCGCCGGTTGCATGATGCCGGTCTGACCGCCTCGCTGCTGGCTGCCATCGCCGGGATACTGTGCCCATCGCGGAGCGACTTAGTTTTGGATGCCGGCTGCGGCGACGGTTTTTACCTGGGCAGTCTGGCGCGCCAGGCAGGGTTCAGCGGGCATGGCGTCGACATTTCGGTTCCAGCCATCGAAATCGCGGCGCGCCGCTATCCCGAGTGTGAGTGGGTGGTGGCCAACGCCGATCGGTTCGTGCCCTATTCGGACAGCTCTTTCTCGATCGTCATGTCGATCACCGCGCGGATGAACACTGCTGAATTCCGGCGAGTTCTGCGTGGCGACGGACGCCTGCTCATCGCGCTCCCGTCACCCGAGGATCTGATTGAACTGCGCGGATCGGGGCAGGATCGCACGGAGCGAACCATCCGGACATTCGCGCGCGATTTCACGCTCGCCGATCGCCGCCGCGTAACCACGACGGCGGACCTGGACGCCGCCGCCGTGCACGATGTTTTGCTTTCCATCTATCGGCCCATGCGAGCGCGGCCGGCCGAAGCGATGCGAGTGACGTTCAGTCTGGACCTGCTGTTGTTCCGCCTCAATCATTAGGACTAATCCATCCGTCCCCCCATCTCTGCGCTTCATCCGATTTTTCGACCCCTCATCCGAACTTCGTTCGAAATCAGGGGCTCCCCGCCTATTCTGTATTCGAAAGGAGCCCAACACAAAATGCAAAAGACAACCATCGCCGCTGTGATCATCCTCACCGCCGGCGCGCTCTTCAGCCAGGACCGATTCGACATGAAGGTCCGCAACTACTTTTTCGCCGGTCTCGCGGGCGATACCACTTCGCTTCAGAAGGGAATGAAGATCTGCGAAGACATTCTCGCGCGCGATCCCGAGCAGCCCGAGGCGCTGGTCTGGCATGGCATGGGCCTGGTCCAGCAGTCGCAGGAAGCGTTCCAAAAAGGCGACCAGCAAAACGGCGCGGTGCTGTGGCAGCGCGGCCTGGACGAAATGGATCAAGCCGAAGCCATCGCTCCGAATGATCTCGGCGTCCGCATCGTTCGCGGTGCCGTGCTTCTGATTGCTTCGCAATATCTGCCCGCGGAGGCCGCGCACCCTTTAATCGAAAAGGGCCTCAGTGATTATGAGAAAGCGTACTCGGTTCAAGGCCCGGATCTAAGCCATCTTGGTACGCATAAGAGCGGCGAACTGATGATCGGCATGGCGGATGCTTACGCCCGGCTGGGCCAGCCAGACAAAGCACAGCAGTGGTTCGAGCGCATTCAGAAGGATCTGCCCGGCACGCCTTACGCCAACTCAGCGGCTGCATGGTTGGAAACCAAGACCCTCACGCCTCGCCAAGCCGGCTGCCTGAGTTGCCACACGGGTGCAAATGACCAGAGCAAGTAAGATGAAAAGATAGGAAGTCATGATCGGGTCAACGTGGGAAAGAACGGGGAAGACCATTCTGAAGGCCGTGATTTTGGATTCGGCCATCGCCTTCATTCCGCCCATCCTGCTGTTTGCCATGAATTCGAACACCACGTGGGATCGCCTGGTCGTTGACTTCCGTTTCTCTTTGATTTATTCGAACTGCATCGGCGCATTTGCGTTCCTGCTGCTCCCTAAAGTGTGGATGAGAACTTGCCGGCAGCCGCAATGGATTCGGTGGAGCGCGCGCGTGGCGAGAATGTTTGCCGCATGTCTTGCGGGGAGCCTGATTGCCTGCTTGATTTTCGTCGCCTTGCGCTGGCAGCCCATGAGCGACTACTGGCCGGAATTTCTGGGCTCACTGAAGCTTGCCGCTATTCTGACCGTCGGCGCGGGGCTCTCCATCGGCATCTATAGCACGCTACGGGAACGCCTGGAAGAAACTACACTGCAATTACGCACCAAGGAACTGGAGCGCGAGCGTGCGCTCAAGCTGGCCACCGAAGCGCAGCTTGCTTCGCTCGAATCGCGCATTCATCCGCATTTCCTGTTCAATACGCTCAACTCCATCTCTTCGTTGATTCCCGAGGATCCGGCCCGCGCCGAACGCCTGGTGGAACAGATGGCGGCGCTGCTGCGCTTCTCGCTCGACGCCAACCAGTCCGGCCTGGTGCCGCTGGCAAGCGAGCTGAAGATTGTTGGTGATTATCTCGAAATCGAACGTGCCCGTTTCGGCGACCGCCTGCGTTATCAGATCAACGTCCCCGCTGATTTGACGGAATCCCAAATTCCCCCGCTTTCGCTTCAGACGCTGGTGGAGAACAGCGTCAAGTACGCCATCGCGCCGGAGCGTGCTGGCGGCGAGATTCGCATCACCGGCGCGCGATCGAATGGCGCTTTCCGCGTCGAAGTGTCGGACCCCGGACCCGCGTTTCAGCTGGAATCGGCGCCTGCCGGCCATGGTCTGGACAATCTCAAAGGCCGGCTGTCAGCGTTGTTCGGAGACCGGGCTGCGCTCCGATTGCAACGTACAGGCGGGCGCAACAACTTGATTTTGTCAGTGCCTCAACATGCTAATGGCCATGCGGGCATTCCTGGTTGATGACGAAGCGCTCGCGCTGAAGCGCCTGCAGCGGATGCTCGCCGCCACAAAGCGTGTACAAGTAGTCGGCGCGAGTACCGATCCAGTGGAGGCCGTGCCTGCCATTCTCGAGACGAAACCCGACATCCTGTTCCTGGATATCGAAATGCCCGGCATGACTGGCTTTGAGATGCTTGCGCAGCTTCAGCCGCAGCCGTGGGTGGTGTTCACCACAGCCTATGATCGGTACGCGCTGGAAGCCTTCGGCGTCAACTCGGTGGACTACCTGCTCAAGCCCATCGAAGCCGCTCACCTGGATCGCGCCCTTGATAAGATCGAGCGGCTGCGTGGAACTGCCGCCACTCCTCCGGGTATGGAAAAGCTAATCGAGCGCCTGGCCGCGGCCGCCGGCGCCGTCCGTTCGCCCGCCTATCCGGAGCGCGTGGCGTCCAAAGTGGGCGAGCGAATCGAATTTGTCGACTTGGAACAAGTGACGCATTTCTTCGCCGCCGACAAGCTCACCTTCGCTGCCACGCCGGCCAAAAATTACGCCGTGGACTATACCATCCAGGAGCTGGAAGAGAAACTCGATCCAGGCAAATTCGTACGCGTGCATCGCGCCACGCTGGTCAACGTCGCCCACGTGCAGGAGCTGCACTCCTGGTTCGCCGGGAAGATGATGGTGCGATTGAAAGATTCCAAACACACCGAACTTGCTGTATCGCGCGATCGTGTCCGGGTTCTCAAGGAGCGCCTGGGGATCTAACTGCGGCGGGCGTCAGCGCGCGGCTGGCCGCGCTCTTGTTACCCTAAGTTATTCATGCAGTCTACCGCCAACCCGGTTCAGACCGAAGCGTCGAAACATGTCCCGGAGAAACTGGTTTTCTCCATCCTGCTGGCCGCCGCATTCTGCCATTTCCTGAACGACATGGTTCAGTCGCTGATCCCGGCGATTTATCCGCTGCTCAAGACTTCGTTCCATCTCGATTTTGGCCAGGTTGGCCTGATCACACTGACTTATCAAATCACCGCGTCGCTTCTGCAGCCCCTCATCGGCCACTTCAATGATCGCCACCCGCGTCCTTATTCGCTGGCCATCGGCATGGGATTCACGCTCGTCGGCTTAGTAACGCTTTCGCGCGTGTCCACTTATTCCATGCTGCTGTGCGGCGCGGCTCTGGTGGGCATGGGCTCGGCAGTATTTCATCCTGAGTCCTCCCGCGTGGTGCGCATGGTCTCGGGCGGACAGCATGGCTTCGCCCAAGCGTTCTTTCAGGTGGGTGGCAACGCCGGCTCATCGTTGGGCCCGCTGCTGGCCGCCTTCATCGTCCTGCCCCACGGCAGAAGCAGCCTGGCCTGGTTTTCAGCAGTCGCTCTGCTCGGCATCATCGTGCTGGCGCGAGTGGGTTCCTGGTCGAAGAAGAACAGGCCGCCCGCGCGAAAATCCCGTTCGGGGAAGACCGAATATCATCCGCTGTTGACGCCTCGCAAGGTCTATTTGTCGCTGGCCGTTTTAATTGCCCTGATGTTCTCGAAATTCTTCTATCTGTCGAGCCTGAACAGTTACTACACCTTCTATCTGATGACTAAGTTCCACCTGTCAATACGCAGCGCTCAAATTCACTTATTCATGTTCGCGGGCGCTATCGCGGCCGGGACCATCCTGGGCGGACGCATCGGCGACCGCATCGGCCGCAAGTACGTCATCTGGTGCTCCATCTTAGGAGTGCTGCCGTTCACCTTAGTATTGCCATACGCGGATCTATTCTGGACCAGCATCCTCAGCGTGGTGATCGGCCTGATTCTCGCATCGGCCTTCTCCGCCATCCTGGTTTACGCGCAGGAATTGATGCCGGGCAAGATCGGAATGGTCTCCGGCATGTTCTTCGGACTCGCCTTTGGCATGGCTGGCATTGGCGCGGCGCTGCTGGGCAATCTAGCGGACCACACCAGCATCACCTTCGTTTACAAGGTGTGCTCGTTCCTGCCGGCCATCGGCTTACTCACCGGATTCCTTCCCAATCTGGAACCCAAACGTCCGCGCACACTGCAGCCTGTCGCCGCCAGCTAACTCCGCCCGATCTTTTTACTGGCCGGAGACAGCGCTTCTGCGTTCCATCAACACTACGTCGCGCCAGCGCCCGTTCATCTGTCCCAACCGCTCTCGCGTGCCGACGATGCGAAATCCGGCGCGCCCGTGCAGTGCGATGCTGGAGATATTCTCCGGGAAAATGCCCGCCTGCAGGGTCCAGATGCCTTGGGCTTCCGAATCTGCAATCAGGCGCGCCATCAGGTTGTGTCCAACTCCGCGGCCCCGCGCGGATTCCGCCACATAAATGCTGACTTCAGCCACGCCCGCGTAAACGCAGCGGCTGGAAACGCCGCTCAATGCAGCCCATCCCCAAACCTCGCCGCCATGGGAGCGCGCCACAAACCTTACGCCCGCCAAATGCCCAGCGTCCCACTTTTCCCAATCGGGCGCGGTCTGCTCGAACGTCGCATTCCCGGTGGCGATGCCTTCCAAGTAAATCGCGCGCACCGCCGGCCAATCCTCCGGCTGCATTGCCTCAATGGAGAACGGGACCATTTGCCGATTGTAGCCCTCGCCGCGCGCCTCCAGCACGCCGATCGAAGCCAGCCCGCTCGACGGACCTTATGCCATCGGGATCGCATGGCCGGATTCAATTCAGCCACCGGCGATGACCGTTTGTGAATGCGCCCAAGCTGTATGTTCCGCGTGCTCGCCTCGGGAGTGCAGCGCAGTGGTCGCGGACTGGAAGGCGTATTCCCCGTTTCTTCGCGCAGGCACGCCTTTGGCAACCTGGAATCGATATTACCGGAAAGACCGTTTTGAGCGCGACCGAACGCGCGCCACCAGGTACCAGACAATGAGCACGTTGACCAAGGTCACCCCCAGCTTGGTCACCGTGAAATGCCGCACCACCTCGTAAATCTCGAGCGGGATAAAGGCGCCGGTTGTAATGATGGTGAAATATTCCGCCCAATGCTTGCGCAACAGCAGCCCCACGCCCTCGGTGAGGAACAGCCCGGCGTAGATGAAAGTGCCCACGCTCAGCTCCTTTAACTGCTTAGGCGTGATGCGGAAAATGCGGAGTAGAATTCCGTGAATGTAACGATTGTCGGGATCCACGCGCAGCACTTGCACCCAGTGCATGGCGGTGCTGGCTAGATCCTTGTGCAGTAATTTGATCGCGCCAATTCCGGCTGCGATTAGAAGCAGGGCTTTGAGCAGCTTGAACAGGCCGATGAGGAACAGGATGAATGAAAACGGTTCTTTCGATGCCTGCTTCTTCAATCCCTTGCGAGGTAGGGTTGCGCGCGCCACAACCGCTATTTTCGCACGCGCTTTTTTCCGGATTGCTCGTTTTTCTCCACGCGCACTTGCCAAGCCGCCCGGAGCGCACCCTCCAGCAAGTCTTCGTTCGCCTCTGCGAGCCGAACATGCGTGGCTCCGTTTCGGCCCCAGCCGCCCGGAATCGGGAGGAACACCTCGGGCTGCTCGGCGACGAAATCGGCCTGCTGTTCGGGAGTAAGCATAAGGTTGCCGTAGCCTTTGCCTTGCGCGGCCAAGGTGGCGAAGATCCTTCCGCCCACGCGGAAATCGGCCGATCCCATGTGCGAGCCTTCCTCCGCGCCTGGCAGGCTCAGCGCCAACCGTCGAAAATCTGCGACAGTCATCTCGGAGAGAGTATCCCACAAGCTCCAGCGAACCTGTTAGATTACGGCCAGCATGCGGCGCCGCCTGTTGATCTCCGCCCGATCTGTCCTGCTGGGGTGGGCGGCGCTCTTCGCCTTCACTTACTTAGTGGATCGACCGCTGCTCTTGTGGATGGCACGCCTGCTTAGTTCCGCTTGGCTCCCAACCGGCCAGTTGGCGCTCGAATGCGTGACGCTCGCCGCGACAGGCTGGATCATTGGCCGCTGGAATCGGACAGATCCCGTTCTTTCGGTGTCAGTGTTTGCTGCGATGATCGCGGTCGAGAATTTTAGCCTCGTGCCGGCCATCAACGTCGCGTGGCTCGTCCGATTGATCGTCGACACGTTCGCAAACCTGCGTTATCTCGAATCACTTGTCACCACCGCCGCCCTTCATGTGTTTCTGTTCGGCAGCCTGTTTACCGGCGCGCAATTGGCCCAGCCCAAGCAAGGGCCGCTGTCATTGACAACCAAGGCGGGCCAAGGCGGATAAAATGGATGGCTGTGCGTAACACCCGCTTTCTTCTTTCGCTGACCCTGGCGGCGCTTTTTCCAGCGGCTGCCTGGTGCCAGAACAATACCGTGGCAGGCGAGTTCCTGGCGGACCCGCCGACTCTGGTCTCTCTCGGCTTCGCGTGGAAAATAGCGGGCGACGACAATCGCAATGCGCGCGTCGATGTTACCTACCGCAAGAAAGGCGAGCGGGAATGGCGCCAAGGCCTCCCGTTTCTGCGCCTCCAGCACGAACAAGTGCTGGGCGGCAATCCGCGTAACGAAGGCCGGCATTACTACAGCTATGTGGCGCCTAACATGTTCGCCGGCAGCCTTCTCAATCTGGAGCCGGGCACCGAATATGAATGCCATTTCGTTCTTTCCGATCCCGACGGCGTGAAGGGCAAGGCGCAACAGACCGTTACCATTCGCACGCGCGAAGAACCTCAGCCTGCGACGGGCGGCCACGTCTATCACGTTTATCCCGCCGGCTACAAAGGCGCCAAGCAGGAGCCCGCTTTCACCGGTTTGCTGGCCGCGTATTACATGGGCTCCGATCAGTCCGATCATTCCAATACATTTCCTCCGCGCGTGCAGCCCGGCGACATGATTCTGGTTCATGCCGGAGTCTATAAAGACAACCGCTTCATTTACGGAGGCTTCGATCCCGCGATTCCCGCTTACGGCACGCCCTTCGACGGCACTTACTATCTGACGCAGAGCGGCACGCCCGACAAACCGATCGTCATCAAAGGCGCGGGCGACGGCGAAGTGATCTTCGATGGCGATGGCTGCCAGAATCTTTTTAATCTCATGGCCGCGAATTACAACTACTTTGAAGGCATCACGGTTCGCAATACCAATGTGGCCTTCCTGCTTGGGATAAAAAACATTGCCGGATCCAGTGGATTCACTTTGAAACATTCCCGGCTGGAAAATATCGGGCGCGGCGTGGAGGACGATTGGTCAGGCTCCAAGAATTTCTACATCGCGGACAATGTCTTCATTGGCCGCCACAATCCCGACAAGCTGCAAAGCTGGTTTACGCCGGCGGTCTGGGCGAAGTTCCCCGGTTATCCGGCGCCCATCACGTCCGAGTATGCGGTTAAAGTTTACGGCCAGGGTCACGTTGTTGCGTATAACTATGCGGCCAATTGGCACGACGGCATCGACATCGCCACTTACGGCAATCCCGACGGCACGCCGAACCCCATCGAGGACCGCCTGCCCGTCTCCATCGATTTCTACAACAACGATTTTTCCAATATGGCGGATAACTGCATTGAAGCCGATGGCGGCGCGCGCAATATCCGCGTGTTTGAGAATCGCTGTTTCAACTCAGCCGGAGGCGCCTTCAGCGCGCAGCCGCTGTTCGGCGGCCCGCTGTATTTTTATCGCAATCTTGTTTACGACGCCACCACCGGCGGCCCATTGAAGTTCGTCGACACGCCGGCCGGCGTGCTGGTTTATCAAAATACTTTCATCGGCCAAGGCCGCCTGATGGGCCCGGCGTCCAACGTGCATTTCCTGAATAACTTGATCCTGGGCGACGGCTTTGCCGATCCAGTCCTCAATCTCCGGACTTACACGAATTACTCAGCCTCCGATTACAACGGCTTCCGTCCGAATCCGAACGTCGAGGATGCCTTTGAGTGGAATTCGCCGCCCTTCGAAGTTGCCGCCGATTACGAGCATAACCAAACGACCCGTCACTTCAAATCGCTGGAAGAGTACAGCCACGCGACGCATCAAGAGCAGCACAGTATTCTGCTCGATTTCGACGCGTTCGTGAACGTTCGGATTCCCGACAAGTCGGACCCGCAGCATCTCTACAAACCCGAGGAATTCGATTTCCGTTTGAAGCCTGGTTCGCGCGCCATCGACGCCGGCACCGTTCTTCCTTCCATCACCGACGATTTCACCGGGCGCGCGCCAGACTTAGGCGCGTACGAATTAGACCGGCCGCTGCCGCACTACGGCCCCAGAAATTAGTAAGTCGTCCTCACCTTATCCCATTCCTCGGCGCCCATTCTTCGGAAAAACTCCTTGGGCGCAACATCGGCCATAGGCGTCGGATGCCGCCGCTTGTGCTTCAGCTCATCCAGCATCTGGTCGCACACGCCCACCACGGCATTGAACAGCAGCACCGGCAGGATCGCCAGTTTGTAACCCATCGCTTCCGCATCGTCAATCGAGACATCCGGTGTCTTTCCCCGCCACACCATGTTGAGCAAGCACGGACCGCGCACCAATCGCGGCACTGCCGCCACCTCATCAAGCGATTCCGGCGCCTCCACAAACGCCACATCCGCGCCGGCGTCGATCGACGCATTCGCCCGCAGTATCGCCTCTTCGAACCCCAGCACCGCTCGCGCGTCCGTCCGCGCAATGATCAGAAAATCGCGATCCCGCTTGGCCGCCACCGCCGCACGAATCTTCATCAGATAATCCTCTAGCGGAACGATTACCTTATTCTCCAAATGGCCGCACTTCTTCGGGAAACCTTGATCCTCGATGTGAATTCCAGCCACGCCGCGCTGTTCGTGCTCTCGGACCGTGCGGGTAACGTTCAACTCGTTGCCATATCCAGTGTCCGCATCCGCGATCACCGGCACCTTCACGGCCGCTGCTATCCGGCCTGCGTTCTCCACCATCTCCGACATCGTTACCAGCCCATAATCGGGATAGCCCAGTGCCGCCGCCGTGCCCGCGCCCGTCATATAGACGGCGCTGAATCCCGCCTGTTCGACCATCCGCGCCGTGATGCAATCATAAGCGCCCGGCGCCGTAAGCATGCCACCCTGGCGCAGCCGTTCCCGCAGTTCGCTCGCCTTGCTCATTTCCACATTGTCGCGCCCCCGGATCTGATACGCTGACCTTCCGTGGCGATACCAATTTCGATCGAACGAATCGCGCCTCTTCCGCCTATCGCCGTGGAGATCCTGAGCCGCATTCCGTCGCTCGAAAGCAGCCCGGACAGCCACCTGCAGGAGCTTCTGGAGCACCAGGCAGCGTTGTCCGGGGAGATTGTCTCGGTGGCAAACCGGAGCGGGTTGGCAGCCGAAAGTATCGAGCACATTCCGCCCAGTAACTTGGCCGAAATTGCACTTAGTGTATTAGTTCGGCAATACATGCAGCGCGCCTTTGATGTCGCCGAGGATCGCCGCTATTGGCGTTACACCCTGGCGTGTGCATTCACTTGTCAGGAATTGATCGCGATCGATAACATCACCGGCCTGCGCGCCTATGCCGCTGGTTTGCTTCATGACATCGGGCGCCTCGCATTGATTGCGGCCTATCCCGAAAAGTATGCGAACCTGTTGGCGCTCACCGACAGTATGTTCGAGTCCGGACGCCCGTTCAATATTTCCGAGTATGAGCGCATGCTTTTCGGGATGGACCGCTTTGCCACCGGCGACTGGCTGGCCGCCAAGTGGAAGCTACCGGCCTGGCTGCATCCGGTGGTGGGCAAATTCAACAAACAACCGGCCGCTATCGATCGCCAGCTCATCGAAATCGTCCGCGCCGGTACGCAATTGGCGCATTCGCTGGGCTTCGGGTACCTGAGTGCCGCGCCGCGCCTCAGCGTCCCCCAGGTCTTGAGCAAGCTGCCCGCTGCACTGCGTCATTGGGAAACCCTGGACCAATGGAGCCTGGGCGAGGAAGCCTGGCGAGCCAGAATCGAATCGCGATTGGGCTGGTATCGGTAATTCCTCGAGTGCGATAAAGTAACCAAGAGTGCTGACCCGCGGTTTAGCAATCCTGATTTTTCCAGCGGCGCTTTTCGCCCAATGGCCCGCTTACAAGGCCGCGTCCGCGCCCCGCTTGCCGAATGGAAAAATAAACATGGACGCGCCCGCGCCCAGAACCGCCGACGGCCATCCCGATCTTTCCGGAATCTGGGACCGCGGCATGGTCCCCGGAGCGCCGCCGCCGTTCCGGCCAATGTGCTGGGCAACAACGCTCCTAAAGGCCCGCGGCCATTCCAGGATCTGCCATCGCTATTTCCCGACGGCCTGCCGCTCCAGCCTTGGGCTGCCGAGCTTCGAAAACAGCGCCTGGCGGAACACAGCAAGGACCATCCGGACGCGCATTGCTTGCCGCTTAACCCGGTGCAGCTTCACAGCCATCCGCAACCGCGGAAAATTATCCAGACATCGGATCTGGTTCTCATCTTGTACGAAGCCAACGATGGCATCCGGCAGATCTTCATGGACGGCCGAGCGCTGCCCAATAACGATCCCGATCCGTGGTGGTATGGTTATTCGATCGGCCACTGGGAGGGCGATACGCTGGTGGTCCAGACTACCGGTTTCAAGGAGCCGGGCTGGATCGATGAAGAAGGCACGCCTATCACCAGCGCCGGCCGGTTGACCGAGCGCTTCCGGCGCTTGAACTACGGGACGCTCGAGATCCAGATCACAGTGGATGATCCCAAAACTTTTACCCGGCCCTGGACATACAAGCTGAACCAGCGCTTGATGCCCGATACGGAATTGATCGAATTTGTTTGTTTAGAGAACAACACCAGCCTGAAGCACTTGGTGGGCAGGTAAAGCTTCGGGTACAAGGAGGCGTTTATGCGCCGCATCATCGCTTGTTTTGCTTTCTTCGCCGCCGGGATTGGAGTGGGTGCTTTTCTGATGCAGCCCGGCCGCGCCCAGACCAGCCAAGGTCCCGCGCTGCGCCTCAACCACGTCGGAATTTACGTGAAGGATTTCGACCAGTCCATGCGTTTCTACACCCAGACCATGGGCTTTCACGAAGCCTTCACTATCCGGGATTCTAACGGCAAGCCCGTCCTCGCCTATCTTCAGATCACTCGCGATACGTTCCTGGAACTCGCGCCGGCCACGGCCGAGCGCCCGGTCGGTCTAAGCCACATCGGCATTTGGCCGGAAGACCTGTCCGCAACGGTCGCCACCCTGCGCAGCCGGGGCGTTACAGTGGCCGACCCTCGCACCGGATCGACGAAAACCAGCATCACCAACGTGATCGATCCTAATGGCGTACGGCTGGAGCTGGTCGATTTTCTCGCCGGCTCGCTCCCGAGGAAAGCGATCGACGATTATAAGCAGTAGCTGCTCTATCGAAGCTCTAACCTAAGAAGGAAGCGCTAAGCTAAGAAGGTCATCCGAGATGGAAGACTTTCTGCGAGACCTCAGGCAGTCGCTTCGCGGGCTCCTGCACAGCCCCGCGTTCACTCTTGCTGCCCTAGCTGCCATTGCGCTTGGCATCGGAGCGAACACCGCGGTCTTTTCGATAGTCAATACCGTTTTATTGAAACCGCTGAACGCGCCTGACCCGGATCGTATCGTCCAATTCGCCCTGAGTGACGGAAGCGGCGCGGCGGGCGGATCAGCGCGCGAATTCTACTTCCGCCGCCAGCAAACCAGCATCGTTCAGGACGTTTCCGCTCTTCGGCTTGAGCTCTTGAATCTGACGGGAAGTGGCGAACCGCGGGAACTGGCTGCTGGCCGCGTAAGTGCGGAGTTCTTTCACCTGTTTGGCGCTTCGTTCGCTCAAGGACGCGCATTCAATTCCGACGAAGACCGGCCCGGTGGTCCGCGGGTGGCCCTTCTGAGCGACGCTTTGTGGACCGGCACATTCGGCGGAGATCCAGGCATCGTTGGCCGAACATTATCTCTGAGCGGCGAATCCTACGTTGTGATCGGTGTCGTTGAACGAGGGTTTAACTCCCAGCAATTCGATCAGCGGCCTGACATCTGGATTCCATATCAAATGGACCCGAGTAGCACGGATGGCGCTTGCTATTGCCGCGTCGTCGGCCGTCTGAAGCGGGGAGTCACGTTCAATATTGCGAATGCCCAACTCAAGGTGGCCACTGAGAACTTTCGCCGCGCGTATCCCCGGCCCGGAGATCGGGGCAGAACGTTCATCGTTGAGCCCTTGAGGGATTCCATGGTTGGCAATGTCCGCCCGCTGCTCATGATCCTCGCGGGCGCAGTGATCTTCGTGCTCCTCATCGCCTGCACCAACGTCGCGAGCCTTCTGCTCGTCCGCGCTACCAGCAGGCAGCGCGAAATCGCCGTGCGTGCGGCATTGGGCGCCGGCCGGGGTCGCCTGATTCGGCAACTCTTGACGGAGAGCCTAATCCTCTCTCTACTCGGCGGCGCGTTCGGCCTGTTAATTGGGCTTGCGGGTATTCGCGCCATTCTCAGAGCCTACCCGAGCAATCCGCTGCATTCGCCTTTGAATATGGTCAATATTCCCCGAATCGGCGAAAGCGGATCTGGAGTCACGCTCGATTGGCGCGTTCTCGCGTTCACAGTTCGTTGTTTCTCTGGTCACCGGCCTGTTATTCGGACTGATCCCCGCGCTCCAGGCCTCCCGCACCGATCTCAGCAAGACACTAAATGAAAGCTCGGGACGAACCGGCACCGGTCTCCGGCAAAACAAAATTCGTTCGCTCCTGGTGATTGGCGAAATCGCTCTTGCGATGATCCTGCTGATTGGTGCGGCTCTGCTCATTCGCTCGTCCATCGAGTTACAAGCCGTAAATCCCGGATTCGACGCGCACAATGTACTGGTCATGCAAATGTCGCTGGCTGGCTCGCATTTCGAAAAAACCTCCGAAACCGACCGGCTGGTTCGAGACGGAATTGAGGGCATCCACGCGCTGCCCGGTGTTACCGCCGTTGCGACGTTGTGTTGCGTGCCGCTTGAAACCGTCTGGCAGAATTTCTTCATCGTCTCCGGACGGCCGCTCCATGGAATATTTCACGGCATCTCGGGCTGGACGTTCATCTCACCCGAATATTTCAAGGCATTTCATATTCCCGTTTTGCGCGGCCGTACTTTCACGGACCGCGATGATGCGTCGGCCCCCGGGGTGGTCGTCATTAATCAAACCATGGCTCGGATGTTCTGGCCGAACGGTGATCCGCTCAAGGATCGTCTGCTGGTTGGCCGGGGCATGCGGCCCGAGTACGATAACGATCCTATCCGCCAAGTCATCGGCATCGTTGGCGATATCCGCGCAACGGGCCTGAATCGCCAGCCGCGGCCCGAGTTGTACGTGCCCATTGCACAATTGCCGGACGCCATTAACGCTCTCAATCTCCGGCTTCTCCCGGTGGCCTGGATCGTCCGCACCGCCGTCGAACCGCATTCGCTGAGCGCCGCCATCCAGGAGCAATTGCGCAAGGGCACCGGACAGCCTGTGGCGCATGTCCGCTCCATGGACGAAGTCACCGCGGAGTCCACCGCACGCGCACAGTTGAACACGCTGCTCATGACCATCTTCGGATGCTCCGCGCTGTTGCTGGCGGCCATCGGAATCTACGGACTCATCGCGTATTCCGTCCAGCAGCGCATTCAGGAAATCGGAATTCGGCTTGCTTTGGGAGCCGAAGCGAACAATGTGCGCAATATGGTCGTCTTCCAAGGTATGCGCCTTGCGTTGATCGGCGCCGCGATCGGCATCGCCGCGTCCTTTGGCCTCACTCGGCTGATTGCCGGCTTCCTGTTCGGCGTCAAGCCGTGGGACCCGGTGGTTTTCACGTTGGTGCCGATTCTCCTCGCTGCGATAGCCTTACTCGCCGTCTGGATGCCCGCCCGCAGGGCCACACGCATCGATCCAATCGAGGCGTTGCGCTATGAGTAGCACGCGATGCGCTGCGTTACTCATTGCCGTTGTCGCCATCGTCACCGGGTCGGGATTCGCCGAACTCAGCGACCGGCTGTCGCCTCCGCTCGACCACCCCGCCATCGACTACTTCAACTACCTGAAGCACCCGGCCAACGATGTTGTCGCGGGCCTGCAGCACAAGCTCGATGACGGGAAAATCGAGCTTAAATTCGATGGCGACAAAGGCTACCTGCCATCGGTGCTCCAGGCTCTCGGAGTCCCTGTTGAATCGCAAATGGCGGTCTTTTCTAAAACCAGCCTGCAATCGCCGCGCATCGAACCATCCAACCCGCGCACCATCTTCTTTAATGATTCTGTCGCCGTCGCCTGGGTTCACGGCGGATTCATCGAACTGGCCGCCGACGACCCCGAGCAGGGCGTGATTTTCTATACGCTGCAACAGCAGCCCGTTTCCCAGCCCACGCTTCGTGCGCCGTGACGACTGCCTGCGTTGCCACCGCTCCGATGTCAGCCTCGGTGTTCCCGGCATGATCGTGCGCAGCTTCTACACCCTGCCGGACGGCAATCCGAAACTCATTCTCGGCGGATTCACCACGGATGATCGCAGCCCTTTCGCCGAACGCTGGGGTGGTTGGTACGTCACAGGCCTGATGGAGCACGGCCGTCACATGGGAAATGCCTTGCTCGCCGATCCGGATCACCCCGAATCCATGGTTACCGATCAGACGCTGCATGTGACATCGCTCCAAAACAAGTTCGATACCAACAACTATCTTTCCGCCCACAGCGACATCGTTGCACTCCTGGTTTTCGATCACCAGATGTACATGACGAACCTGATAACGCGGGTCGGATGGGAGGTCCGCTGCGCCTTGTACGACAAAATGAACAGCTCCGCATTCGCCGAGTTGTTGAACGAATCCGCAAAAGAGTTGGTGGATTATCTGCTGTTCATCGATGAAACGCCCCTGCCTGGCCCAGTCCACGGCACCAGCGGTTTCGCCGAGAAGTTCGCGGCCCAAGGACCGTTCGATGGCCACGGCCGCTCCTTAAGGCAACTCGATCTGCACACGCGCCTGCTGCGTTATCCGTGCAGCTACATGATTTACAGCAAAGCTTTTGACAGCCTGCCCGAGCCGGCGAGAAGCGCCATCTACCAGCGCCTGTGGCAGGTCCTTTCCGGAGCGGAGAAGGGAAGCCGCTATGCCCGTCTTTCACTCGCCGATCGTCAGGCCATTGTCGAAATCCTGCGCGACACCAAACCCGGCCTGCCGAGCTATTTTCACCAGGTCACACAGTAGGAATTCTAAAGTCGCTGGGCGCCTTCAACTTTGCCGAGATGCCGGTCGAAAGTTCCGAGCGGCGGGTGCCAGTGTCCGGGTCTTGCAGCGTCAAGTCGCGATGGTCGAGCAAGATCTCAATCGCCTTCGCCACTTCCGTTGAGCTCAGCTCGTAGACTGTTGCCAGCACACATGTCGCTCGGGCCAGCGCCAGCACCAAAACCCCCGCTCCCCGCTCCACAAAAACTTTTCGCGGACGAGGCTTGGCGGGAATCATCCCGAACAATCAGCCGTACCAGGACGTTCGTATCACTCGCGCGCATGGCCTTCTCGCATGTAGCGCCGGATGCCTGCTTTCAGTTGATCCAGGCTGCGTCTCTCGGGTGTAAATGCCCTGAATAATGCCTGGTGGATCTCCGCTGAGCTGAAGCGGCCCGCGCGCCGGACGACGATCTGATTGCCAGCCTCCTCCCATTCCAAGACTGAACCCGGGCCCAAGCCCAACTTTCGGCGTACCTCTCCAGTCGCCAGCCCTTCAATCCCTGCTCCCAGCTATACTTGGGGCATCCGCCCATGTTGTTGACCACAGCGGCATATTTCACCTTTCTCGCCGCGGTTTTCTTCGCCTACTGGCTGGCCGCGCGATATCGCCTGGGCGCGCTCGCCGTGGTCCTGTTTGCCAACTACTTCTTCTACGCCCGCTGGGATCTTGTCTATCTCGCCATCATCCCCGCCGCCTCCAGCTGCGATTTTCTGATTGGCCGCGCGCTGCATCGTTCCAGCGGCCCTGGCCTGCGGCGCTTTCTCGTCACCCTCAGCATCGTGCTCAACGTCGGGCCTCATGGCCTCGGTCAAATATTTTTCGGTCCTGCCGTGGGTGCTGCCTCTCGCGCTTTCCTTCTATGGTTTTCAATCGCTCACGTACACCATCGAAATCTACCGCCGCGACGCGAAGCCGGCCGACAGCTACCTGGCGTACCTGGCCTCCGCCAGTTTCTTTCCCACCACCGTCGCCGGCCCCATAACCCGCATCTCGACGTTATTGCCGCAATGGTCTAAGCGTGAAGTACTTAGCCCGCAGGACGGAGGCAAGGCGCTGTTCCTGATCGGGCTGGGCCTGGTGAAAAAGCTCCTGATTGCCGATTTCCTGGCTGAGCAGCTGGTGAATCGGGTGTTCGATCTTCCCAAGCTTTATTCCGGAGCCGAAGTGCTGGCGGGCGTCTATGGCTACGCGTTCCAGCTGTATTACGATTTCTCCGGCTACACCGACATAGCCATCGGGTCCGCGCTCCTGCTCGGCATCACGCTCCCGCGCAACTTCAATCGCCCCTACGCCGCCCAAAACATTTCCGACTTCTGGCGTCGCTGGCACATCACCTTCTCCAATTGGCTGCGCGACTATCTTTATTTCTCCCTGCCCGGCCTGCGCTCCCGCTGGAAAATCTTCGCGTACCTGAACCTGGTGATCACCATGGTGCTCGGCGGCTTGTGGCACGGCGCCGGCTGGACCTTCATCGTCTGGGGCGCCTGGCATGGGATTGGTCTGGCGGCACACCGCGGCTGGCAAGCTTTACACGGCAATCCCAAATTGACGCTCACGCCCGGAGCGCGCTTCCTGTGCGGCCTGGCCACGTTCCACTTCGTTCTCGCCGGCTGGGTTTTCTTCCGCGCTTCCAGCTTGTCCACGGCTCGCGACATCTTCTATCAAATTTCTTCCGGCACCGTTTCTTTCGCGAACATCACGCCCGCGTTTATGGCCATGCTGATCTTCGCGGCCGCCGCGCACTATGCGCCCAAGCGCTGGTACGACGGCGGGCTCCAGCTTTACTGCCGATTCCCTCATTACGCGCAGGCCGCCGCCATCGCCGCAATCGTGGTTGTCATTCGATACGTCGCCGGATCGGGCAGCGCGCCGTTCATTTATTCCCGATTCTGATGATGCCCGCCCCAATGTTGCCGAAGAAGACTTCGCTCGCCATCGCAGCCTTAGGGGCGCTGTTACTGCTGCTCGAAACTGGTAAATTAGCGCGCCCCTTTACGCTTGCCGACGTCCTGGATTTTCGTCCGCGCGACATCCCAAACGTTGAACCGCTCCCGCCTATGCCCGTACCCGCCACCCGGGTCACCGGCTTAAAACACCGCCCCATCATCGAGCCCAACCTGATCGATGAGCACGACAATCTGCGGGCGTTCTATCTAGCTCTCTGGCGGACCGAATTGGGCGCGCCCGGCGCAATTACGCGCGTTCTGCATTACGGCGATTCGCCCGTCACCGCCGATTCCATCACCGCCGACGTGCGCTCGCTCCTGCAGCAGCACTTCGGCGACGCCGGCCACGGCTTCGTTCTCATCGCCAAACCCTGGGCCTGGTACGGACACCGCGGCGTCGAGATTGAGGGGAAAGGCTGGCTCATCAATGCCGCCACGCAGGTCCGCGCCCGCGATGGTTTCCACGGCCTGGGCGGAGTCAGCTTCGAAGGCAACGCCGGCGCTACCTCGCGCTTGACGCTCGCCGAAGATCACTCGGCGATGGAGATTCACTTCCTGCGACAGCCCGGCGGTGGCGTGCTCACCGTGGAAGCCGGAGGACAAAAACTCGGCGACATGGAAACCGATGGGCCCGAAATTCAGCCCGGTTATCAGACCTTCCCGCTGAACGCCGGCGCGCGCGAAATCAACCTTACCGTAGAGCGCGGACCTGTTCGACTCTTCGGTGTCAGTTTCGAAAGGAACACGCCGGGCGTGGTCTACAATAGTCTTGGGCTGAATGGCGGCCAGGTGCAGGTGGTGGTTCGCTATTTCGACAAGCCGCAGTGGACCGAAGAGTTGCAGCACCAGCATCCCGATCTGGTGGTGATCAATTACGGCACGAACGAGAGCATTTATGCCGACTACATCGAGCGCTCCTATCCCGGCGAGTTACGCCAGGTGATCGAGCGCGTGAAGGCGGCGGTTCCACGAGCATCGGTTCTGGTCATGAGCCCCATGGATCGCGGGCAGCGCGATTCTGATTCGCGCATCACCACCGTACCCACCCTCCCGCACCTGGTGGAAATCCAGCGTCAAATGGCGCTTGAAACCAACTGCGCGTTCTTCAATACCTTTCAAGCCATGGGCGGCGCGGGAACCATGGAGCGCTGGTATGACAGCTCGCCCAGACTGGTGAGCGCCGACTTTACTCATCCTCTTCCCGCCGGAGCGCACAAAGTGGGCGTGCTGCTCGATCAGGCGCTCGAATCCGGCTTCCGGCAATTCAAAGCGCGAGAGCAGCGGAGACTCCACTAGTGAGCAAGCTGGTCCTGGCTCTGGTTGCGCTCTTCGCCGCCGCCCCGGCTCCCGCCGTAACCGCCGGCGCGAAAAAGACCAGCCGCAAGAAAGCGGCACGCAAAAAACATTATCATGTGCCCGCGGTTTATGTTTCGCCCGCGGTCCGGAGCGTGGCTCTGCACGCGATCAGCGAACGAACCTCCCAACCTGTCGAGCGCTCTCGAAGGCGCCGGAGCTTTGGTGCCCTTCTTCGAACAGCTCTCGCATCCGCCCGAGAATATGTCGCTGCACATTTTGCAGTACGGCGATTCGCACACCGCGTCTGACGATTGGGCCAATCAGATGCGCCAGGATTTTCAAGCCAAGTTCGGCAACGGCGGCCCTGGATACACGCTCGCCGGCCATCCTTTTCTCGGCTACCGCCGCTTCGATAGCCGGGGCAGCAACTCGCGCGGCTGGTATACCAGCGGCGATCGTGACCCGCAAGAGCGATGGCATCGAGGGACTCGGCGGCGTCAGCCTAGCGTCGGAATCCGCGGGCCAGACCGTGACGCTGGCCGTCGAGTGCGAGCAGCTCGAACTGCATTATCTGCGGCAGCCCGGCGGCGGCCAAATGGAGTTTTCCGTGGACGGCGCGCCCATCGAAACCATCGATACCGGCGGCGATATGGGACCAGGCGTGTTCAGTTATACGGCATCGCCCGGGCAGCATCAATATAGCCTGCGCACCCTCAGCGCCGCGCCGGTGCGTTTGTTTGGCTGGGTGGCGCAGAATCACTCGGGCGTAACTTATGAGACCCTCGGCATTAACGGCGCGCAGGCCAATGTCATCCTCAACTGGAACTCGGCGATTCTTGATCCCGAGCTCGCCAGCCGGAATCCCGCGCTCATCGTTCTTGCCTATGGAACCAACGAAGCTCTTAGCCGCTCCTGGACCGCCGAAGAGTATCGCGCCGGCTTGATCGAAATTATTCATCGCCTGCGCGCCGCGGCGCCAGTGGCCAGTATCCTGCTGGCCGGGCCACCCGATTGCCAGCATCCCATTCGCGGCCACCGCATGCCTTTTCCGCACTTGGATCAAGTGATCGAAATCCAGCGCGACGTTGCGGCCTCCAACGGCTGTGCCTTTTGGGACTGGCGCGCCGCGATGGGCGGGTCCGGATCCGTGCGTCAATGGGTACAGGCGGGCTTGGGACAAGGCGACTACACGCACCTCACCGGAGCCGGCTATCGAATGGCAGGTGGCATGCTCTTCGAGGAACTCATGGCGCAATACAACAAATTTCTCACCATCCGCGCCGAAGGGAGCCAGCAATAGACATGGACAATAAAGAGCGCATCCTCGGCATTGTTCGGAAAGTCTCTAACAACACTGCGCTTCCAGATCCGGACGAGTCCCTGTTCGACTCCGGATACCTGGATTCGTTCGCTCTGCCCGATCTGGTGGCAGACTTGGAACGTGAATTCGGGATGAAGATCCCCGATTCCGATTTGAATCCGCGAAAATTCGAATCGATCACTCGGATTCAAAGTTACATCGAGAGCAGGATGTAAACTGTGGCGGCGATCCGGGGCTTGGGAGCCTATCTGCCGTCGCGCATCGTCACCAACGCCGAACTGGCCGCGCGCCTGCAATGCGAAGCGGGCTGGATTCTGGATGTTTCGGGAATTGAAGAGCGGCGTTATGCGGCTCCCGGCGAATCCGTCGCCAGCATGGGCGTTGCCGCCGCGGAGCAATGTCTGGAACGCGCCGGCAGTCAAAGCCGGCGACCTCGGAATGATTCTGGTTTCCTCCGGATCATCCGAGCGCCGCTTCCCCGGGCCCGCAACTGCCATCGCGCACGCTTTGAGCGTGGATGGAGTTCCGGCCATCGACTTGCCTATCGCCAGTGCCGGCAGCCTGTTCGGCATGGCGCTGGCCGCCGCGCTCTCTGCCACTCACGGCAATGTTCTCGTGATCGCGTCCGAGAAAATGTCTGCGATTGTTTCGCGCGAACCGTTGGAACGCGGCGTGGCGCCTCTTTTCGGCGACGGCGCGGGAGCTTGCCTGATCGGCCCCGCGGACGGCCCCGTGAAGATCATCGATTCGGTGGTCCATTCCGACGGCGCGTTCGCCGAAGATCTGCGGCTGGAATTCGATGCGCCGCTCGAAATGAACGGCCGGTCCGTCATTTTGCAGGCTTCGCGCAAAATTCCGGCAGCGATCGCGGAGGTGCTCGAAAGAAACGCCAAGCCGGCATCGCGGGTGAAGATTTTCCTGATGCATCAAGCCAATCAAAACCTGATGGATCGAGTAGCCCGCGCTCTCGAAGTGGATGCCGCGCGCTTTTACTCCAATATCCGGCGCTACGGCAACACTTCTTCCGCATCCATGCTCATCGCGGCCGCGGAATGGTGGCGCGATCCGGGACCCAGCCCAGGCGACCTGATTTGTTTCGCCGTGTTCGGCGCCGGATTTCATTGGGGCGCGCTGCTAGCGCAGGCTATTTAATCGCCCGACGCCCGGCTGGGCGGATTGTACGAAAAATACGATGCCACCGCCACGCGCACGGCGCTCCAGCGCGTCCTGAGCACGGAGAGCCCAATCATCGAGCAGGATCACGACAATCGCGGCGATGCCGCAATGCAACGTTGTCAGCTGCTCCTTGAATGCGCCGAACCAGCGGCCATACACCAGCTCGATGTGGACCCAGTAGACCAGCAGCGAAGTTGTGCCAAGCTGCCGCACCCAGCTCCACGACGCCGCCAGCGGCAAGGCGGTCCACAGATAGGCGAAGCCGATCACCAGCATCACCACGCCCAGCTTGATGATGATGAGCCCCGGACTATCCAGCCAGAATTCCGACTTCGGATAGAGCGAATACGGCATGTTCGAGAAGTATTGGCCGCCGATGATCAGGCCGAAGCCCAGCAGCCCGCCCCACTGCATCACGCGGTTCATTTGGTCCGCCTTCACCAGCCGCAAAATGCTGCCGATGCTGAGTCCGAAGGCGATGAAGGCAGCCCAGGGAAAGAACGCGAAGTATTGATAGCTCGGAACGAAATACGCGGAAACTTGCGGCGGCAGCCAGCGCCAGTCGATGGCGGAAACCAGCGGAGACGCAGCCGCGATGGCGACGCCCAAGCCGGCGCACAGGCGCACTCGCTCGGCGGTAGTGAAGATCGCCATCACGGACATCAGCGCGATGGAGAATCCCATGCAGTTCAGAATGTCGACTTGGAACAGATCCGTCCAAGGGCTTTGTCCGAAGGCGAAAGTCCAAAGTTGAAGGCGAAACAGGAACGCCAGCGTGAACAGATAACCCGCGCGCCGCAACGCCGCCCGCCAGCGGCCCAGCGCACTCACGCCCTGGCGCTCGCGGCGGTCCATCAGGAACGAAAGCGTGATGCCGGTGAGAACTAAAAAGATGGCCGGACCGATGCCGCCGAAAAACTGCGAAAGCATGAACGGCCCGTCGGTTCTGAGATCGGTTCGATTGAACGAATGGAATACGTGGCCCTGCAGCATCACCACTACGGCCGCGCCGCGAGCCCAATCCAGAAACGTCAGGCGGCCGCTGGTATCCCGATTGTTTAGCTGTGCAGTGGTTCCAACTTTATTTACCTGATCTACTTACCTGATTTACTTACCTGGATACTCAATCTTCACGCCGGGCGGCAACTTCAGTTGCAGTGCGTCCGGCCGCAAGCGGCGGATTGATTTTCAAATCGCTATAAGTTCACCATACGGTAATCGCCCGACGGCTCGAAAATCTTCTCCCGCAGTGGATAGGGATCGCCCTGCTCGGGAATCCATAATTCCAGCTTTTGAACATATTGCTGCGCCTCGGCGGCCTTGGGAATCAATTGCAGATGAACGGCGGGCTGGCCGTTGACGTTCCTGTCCAAGCACGGTCACGTCGTAGTCCTTTGCAAGTTCCAGTGCCGGAGGTGCCGAAACCGATCATGAGAAACTTGTCGATCTGCTCGCCATGTTTGGCTAAATCAAACACTTGCACCGTCTTCATCTTCGGAAGATATTCCTGGTACTTCGGCGTTTCTCAATGGTGATAGTCTTTCGGTCCGGCGAAGTAAAATCCACCATGCCCTGCACTTCGCCGGCTGCACCTTTTTCATCGTTACGGTGCCGGTTTCTGTGGTGTCTTCGTTCAAGACGTCGGTGTGGGTGAGCTAGATCACGTTGTGCGGTCATGGCCTGAAAGTCGCTCGCGGCTTTGTCCATGCGGCCAGAACCTGCTGAAGCGTTTGATTCGCGGCGGCGCTTGGCACGAGCCGGCCAGCAACAGACACACCAAAAATCCCCACAGTCGCGTTTGCATCAATGATTGGATACCGAAAGTGCCTTGCGGCTTTAAGCACCGAGAACCGTCTTGCGGCTAGGGCGTGGTGAACGCCATGAATCCTTTAATTTCCTGTTCGGAATCGACAATCGGTTCCAAGCGAACCACATGGTATTTCTTGCCGGTACGCGCTTGCAGCAAGCTGGCTGCCTCGGCGCGCCCGCGCGTCTTCGGGTGTTCGGAAAGCTGTTCGGCATCCATCCAGAACACGGTTGCGCCGTGTTCGGAAGGAAGCATCACGATGCTGTTAGCGCGCGGCTGATCGCGAAACCATTCCCGCGGCGTTAGAAAGATGAACGCCAGAATCAGCCCGACCATCACGTCGTACTGCCAGCCGGCGCGTGGATAATCCCAAAACAAAAAGCGCTTCACCGCCGCTCATCGGACCAGCCATGTTGACTTCAGTTTAACATGCGTCCCGGGCAGATCCGCTGATTGCAGCAATGTAAGTGAATGTAACCGAAAGGCCGGGCGCGTTACTTATATTTTCGCATAACCGCCAGCACGCGGCCTTGAATCTGGACGGATGCCGCATCCACCAGGATGGGCTGCATGGAGGCGTTGGCCGGCTGCAAACGGATGCGGCCGCCAGGCTCATGATACAAACGCTTGAGCGTGGCTTCGCGGCCATCCACCAGCGCGACGA
Organism: Bryobacterales bacterium; assembly: GCA_963761265.1. Lineage (GTDB taxonomy): Bacteria > Acidobacteriota > Terriglobia > Bryobacterales > Bryobacteraceae > Palsa-89. The sequence goes on along the minus strand of CAVXGM010000031.1, from coordinate 181,805 downwards.
CGATCTCGCCATCCTGGGCCTGCTGCGTGCGCTCCACCAAGCACGTAATCGCCGCTCATAATGTGGTCGTCGATCATGGATTCGCCGCTCACTTGCAGGGCGAACGTGTCGCCCTTGCCGGCGAAATCGGCGAACTGCAACGTGTCTTGTCCCTCGATGGCTTCCACCGGCGTGCCCGCGGCGATGCGTCCGGCCAGCGGAATCTCGGTGGATCGCGCCGACTGCGCGGCCCTTACGGCGTTCCTGAACGTACTTGGCCGAAACTTCAAGCGACCGGCTTTGATTGAATAAGACGGCGCAGATAATTGCGCGATTCCAGCGCCTGAATGTGCTTGTGCACGGTGGCGAGCGACGCCAGATGGAGCCCCTGGGCCAGTTCCTCATAGCTGGGGCTGTAGCCGTTCTCTTCGACGAAGTCCGCGATGAAGTCGAGCACTTCTTTTTGCCGCTTGGTCAAGAGCCATGGTTCTTATTGTGAGGCGAACAAAAGGCGGAAGTCAAGTAGGTAGCTTAAGCCATTCGGGATTGGCACCCACCGGGCTCGATGAAGAACAAGCCACAAAATAGGGCCGCGCCCACACTTGCTTTTACCCCCTCACTTGTTGCAAGCTGGATAGTTTTCCACGTTTACGGACATGAATTCATGCTGGTGAGAGTTCTCTACCACGATCACTGCTTTGACGGTGCGGCTTCGGCGGCTTATTTTAGCCGCTTTTACCAGGAAAAGTACGCGCCGGCCGCCGATTTCCAGTTCACCGGCCTGGCCCATAAGGCGTCCCAGCTCTTCGAAGACTCGCCTCTTCGACGGGGACGTCAATGCGATCGTCGATTTTAAGTATTCACCCGATCCGCGTCTCACCTGGTGGTTCGATCATCACCAGAGCGCGTTTCTGAGCCCGCAGGACGCCGAGCACTTCCGGCGCGATCATAGCGGCCAGAAACTGTACGATCCGTCCTACAGCTCCTGCACCATGTTCATCGCCGACGTGGCGCGCAAACGATTTGGATATGACGCCCCGGACCTGGCGGAGCTGGTGCAATGGGCCGACATCATCGATGGCGCGCGCTACGGGAGCGCCCAGGAAGCCGTGGAGCTGAAGGCGCCGGCCATGAAATTGACGCTGGTCATTGAAGGCGCGAAGGGCTCCGAGATCATCCATAAGATCATCGGGTGGATGCGCCACTGCAAGCTGGGCGAGATTGTCCAGCAGCCTGAGATTCAGCAGCTCTATGCGCCGCTGTACGAGCGCCACGTCCGCTCTATCGAGCTGATCCAACGGCGGGCACAGACCAGTAACGGAGTGGTGTTTTTTGATTTGATCGGAGACGAACTGGAAGGCTACAACAAGTTCATCCCGTATTATCTGTTCCCGGATTCCACATACACGGTGTCGGTGAGCACGTCCAGTTTCCGGACCAAGGTTTCCGTTGGTTCGAACCCCTGGGCGAAAGAGCCGGTGAACCATAACCTGGCGACCATTTGCGAGCGCTACGGCGGCGGCGGGCACCCGCGCGTGGGCGCCATCAGCTTCGAGATCGGGGCCGCGGATAAAGCGCGTTCGGTGGCGCAGGAAATCCGGCAAGAGCTGGGAACGTAAGCCTCAGGCGCCGGCGCGCTGGCCGACGGCGTCCTTGAACTGAGCCGTATCGGTGTACTGCTGGAAGCTGGCGACTTTGCCGTCCTTGAAACGGAAAACATGCACGAACTGTGCGTCCACTTTGGCCCCGGTGGCTTTGTAGACGCCGCCGTAACGCCCCAAGGCAACCACCGTCTCACCGCCGTCGACGATTTCCTGGGGAATGGCTGAAAAGCCCTCCCACTCACCGCCCAGCCGGGCGAATAGGCCGGCCAGCAGGGCATCCACGCCGAGGTAGGGGCTTCTATCCGCGTAAAGGAAGTTCTCGGCCTCATGCCACACAACCTGCGGATCCAGTACTCCGAGGACGAATGGAATGTCTCCGCGTCCCATGGCGGCGTAGAATGCTTCGATGGTCTTGCTGTTTTGTCCCATGCGCTCCTGATTATGCCACGAGCAGGATGAACTGTATACACTCGCAGGCGAACACCTTAGCTGACCGGTACGGTGGGACTGGCCTGGCAGGTCTATTGCCGATGCCATCCCTAACCCGTGAGTGCTATACTCAACTTTTCCAACGCGTCTGACCCAAAATTGAAATGCTGCATCGTCTTCGCTACATCCTTCCGGTAGTGGTGCTGCTGGCTTTCGGCGGATGGGTGTATAGCGATGACATCCCCAAGCCTGACCTGGGCGCTGCGATTCAGAACCTCCAGAACACACTTTCGCAGCTTCAAGCACAGATCAAAGATCTCCAATCTTCGGTGAAGGAGCTGGCGCGCGAAGCGAAGGACGCCAGGAAGCAGAAGGGAGCGCTTGCCAGCTCGCAGCAGCCCGCTGGCGCGGTGGAGGCCAAGGCACCCTCAGACGCTCCCGCAGCCTGGCAGCGCGCGCAGGAAGCCTATCAGCGCGGGCGGCGTTCGGAAGATCTGAAGTCGTACGGATCGGCCGTGGAATCCTTCACCGAAGCCATCGATCTGGACCCCAAGAACGACTCCGCCTACCTGCATCGCGGCTATGCGCACTTCTATCTGGGCGACTTCGGCATGGCCATTTCCGATATCGGCCATTCCATTGACCTGCAGCCCAACAATTCTCGAGCTTACGCCATGCGGGCATCCGCGCTCGCTGCCAGCGGCCGGACCAACGAGGCGATCGCCGATGCCAACCAGGCCATCCAGCGCGATCCGCGCAATGCCGAAAACTACCTGATGCGCGCGAACTTTCACCAGCAGATCGGCCAGGCGCAGCAAGCGCTGATGGACTATGGCCAAGCCATCCAACTGGCCCCGGAGTCCGTCAAGGCGTATTTGGGGCGCGCCGCGATTCTGCGCACGCACGGGCAGCTCCAGCAATCTCTATCGGACTGCTACAAAGCCATCCAGCTGAACCCGGCGGACAGCGCGGCGTATGTTTGCCGGGCGCAGTTTTATCTGGCTACCGGAGCCGCGCAGCCGGCCATCGAAGATATCAATCGGGCCATGCTGATCGGGCAGAATCCGGCGGAAGCGGCCACCTTGCTGAGTTCGGCGCAAAAGATGATTGACACCAAGGCGCCGGCGGCTCCCGCGCAGCCTCCCCGGCCTGTCGTGGTGGCCGAGGCACGTCCCGTGCCCGCCGTTCCAGGTCCGATTGCTTTAGCGCCGGCCGCTCCGGTTGTCCCGCCTGTGACATCATCACCGCCGCCGACCGCAGTTCCTCCAGCCGTAGCCCGAACGCGGCACGTGACGTCACCGCTCATCGCCCCGCCGCAGTTGGCGCCGAGGCCGCGTGTGATAGAGGCATCCGCGATCAAGCCGCCGCAGGTTCTGCCGGTGCGCTCCAATTCGGGTCCACACCCTGCGCAGGATGCCAATCGGTTTTACCGGCAGGGGCGTTACCTGTCTGAACAGGAGAAATTCGCGGAAGCGGTGCAGGTCTTCGACCAGGCGATCCAGATCGATCCAACTCATGCCCTGGCCCTGAATGCCCGCGGATACGCGCAACTGCGGCTGCGGAACTACCAGGTCGCCATTGCCGATTGTACGCGGGCGATAGAGTTGAATCCAAGCTACGCCAACGCCTATATCAACCGCTCTGTTGCTCGCAGAGCGATGGGCGATGTCGCGGGAGCTCGCGACGACTTGCACCACGCCACCGAGCTTGGAAACGTCGCGACGGCAACCATCACCAAGCTCAGCAGCCGGCCGTAAAACTAGCGCCGTTTTCTATTGCAGCGGCAGATCGTTCTGGCCGTTTCCGTTGCCAGCTTCGCCTTCATCTGGAATCACGGTGGGAATGACGGACGCCGCGGCCACCTGATCGCCATCCTCCATGCGCACCAGGCGCACGCCTTGCGTGGAACGGCCGGCTTGCCGGATCTCGCCCGATTCCAGGCGGATGATCTTGCCGTCGCGCGTGATGATCATCAAGTCGGTGTCTTCTTTGACAGAAAGAATTGCCACCACCTTGCCGATCCTGGGCGCGAGCTTCATGTTGATGACGCCCTTGCCGCCGCGGGAGGTGAGGCGATAGTCTTCGAGCGGTGTGCGCTTGCCGAATCCATTCTCGGAAATCGACAGGATCAAGCCCTCTTTCTCCACCACCTCGGCGCCGATGATGGTGTCACCGTCGGCCAGATCCATGGCGCGAACCCCGCGCGCGGGCCGGCCCATGGCGCGGACGTCGTCTTCGCGGAAACGAATGGCCTTGCCTTCCCGCGTACCAAGGAAGATATAGTTCTCACCGTTGGTCAACCGCGCCGCCAGCAGTTCATCGCCTTCATCCAGCGACAGGGCGATGATCCCGCGCGACATCGGGTTGTCGAACTCGGTGAGCTCGCACTTCTTGATGACGCCCTGCTTGGTGACCATGACGATGTACTGGTTAGGCACAAAGTCCTTCACCGGCAGGAACGTTTTAACCGCTTCGTCCACCTGCAGATTGACCAGGCCAGAGACATGCTTGCCTCGGCCGGTAGTGCCCGCGTCCGGAATTTCGTAGATTTTTAACCAAAAGACGCGGCCCTTGGTGGTGAAGACCAGCAGATAGGCGTGCGTGGACGCGACCACCAGGTGCTCCACCACATCCTCTGTGCGCGTGCCCATCCCGATGCGTCCCTTGCCGCCGCGCGACTGGCGCCGGTAGGTGTCCACCGCGGTGCGCTTCAGATAGCCGCCGTGCGTGACGGTGACCGCGACGTCCTCCACCTGGATCAGATCTTCCAGATGAATCTCGCCGGTGTCTTCGATGATCTGCGTGCGCCGCTCGTCGCCGAACTCCTTCTGGACATCTTTCAATTCCTGAACGACGATGCCGCGCAGCTTTTTGTCGGACGCCAGGATTTCGAGGTACTCGGCGATCTCGACTTGGATATCGGCCAGCTCCTTGAGGATCTTGTCGATCTCCATGCCGGTGAGGCGCTGCAACTGCAGCTCGATGATGGCTTGCGCCTGGCGTTCGGTGAACTCGAAGGTCCGAATCAAGCCGTCGCGCGCATCGCGAGGGCTGGTGGACGCACGAATCAGCTTGATCACCGCATCCAGATTTTCAATAGCTTTCTTAAAGCCGAGCAGGATGTGCTCGCGCTCGCGGGCCTTGCGCAGCAGGTAATCCGTGCGGCGGCGGACAACGTCGATCCGGTGATCGATGAAACGCTTGAGAACATCCGCCAGGCCCAGCTCGCGCGGCTGCCCATTGACGATGGACAGCATGATGACGCCGAAGTTGATCTGGAGCTGGGTGTGCTTATACAGATTGTTGAGGACCACCTCGGATTGCTCGCCGCGCTTCAGCTCGAACACGATGCGCATGCCGTCCCGATCGCTCTCGTCGCGAATCTCCGAAATGCCTTCGATTCTCTTTTCGTTCACCAGGCCGGCGGCCGCCTCAATCAGGCGAGCCTTGTTCACCTGGTAAGGAATTTCGGTGACGACGATAGCCTCCCGATCCTTGCCGAACTTTTCGATGGCGGCTTTGGCGCGCAGCTTCAGCGAGCCCCGGCCTTTGGTGAAGTAGTCCAGAATGCCCTGGCGTCCAAGAATAAATCCGCCGGTGGGAAAATCGGGGCCTTGCACCAGATTCACGATCTCGCTCAGATGCGTCTCGGGCTTTTGTACCAGCAGAATGGTCGCATTGATGATCTCGGTGATATTGTGCGGCGGGATGTTGGTGGCCATGCCGACCGCGATGCCCGACGAACCATTGATCAACAGATTCGGAACGCGCGTCGGCAGTACTTCAGGCTCGACGCGGCGCTCATCGAAATTGGGCCGGAAATCGACGGTCTCCTTGTCCAGGTCTTCCAGCAGCGCGGTGTCAATGCGCGAGAGCCGCGCTTCGGTGTACCGGTAAGCCGCGGGCGGATCGCCATCCACCGAGCCGAAATTGCCTTGGCCATCCACCAGCGGATAACGCAGCGAAAAATCCTGCGCCATGCGAACCAGCGCGTCGTACACCGGCGCGTCGCCGTGCGGATGGTAGTTCCCCAGAACTTCACCGACAATGCCCGCGCACTTGCGGTACGGCCGGTTGAACGCCAGTCCCATCTCCGACATCGCGTAGAGAATGCGGCGATGCACGGGCTTTAAACCATCGCGAATATCCGGCAGCGCGCGCCCGATGATTACACTCATGGCGTAATCGAGATACGAGCGCCGCATCTCGTCTTCGATATTGATGGGGATCAGGTTCTGCTTGCCTTCGCCACCGAGCGGCATCTGCGAGCCGTCGCGAGGCGGAGTGGTCGGGTTATTCGGATCTTGCGGGTCTGCCAACTAGTTAACTCCTTGAAAATAGAGGAACGAAGCGCTCAAGAACAGCGACGTTTCGCAAACCTTATTTTAGCAGTTGGAGACCCTGAAAGACCAACTAAAATCGAGGCTGAAATTAGTGTTGCGCGACGGCTTCGAGAACCTTTCGAGCGGCCGCATTCGCCGCGTCCAACTCCAGGGCCTTGCGCGCGAATTCCTCGGCTTCGCGGTTCTGATGCAGGGCCACGGAAATGAGCGCCAAATCGGCATAGATGGGCGACACGGGCGGCCCGATATCGAGGGCCTTTTGAAATTCGGCACGCGCGTCGGAGATGCGTCCGGCGCGGGCATATTCGGCGCCCAGATTCAAATGTGCGTCGCGATAGGCCGGGTAAATGCGAATGGCGCTTTCCAGTTTGGCGATGGCCTTGGGGAGATTACTGGCTCGCGCGAACTGCTGCGCTTCGTAAGCCTCGCGGAGTGCCTTCTTCGGAATGGGATGCTCCAAATCGCGCAACGATACGATGCCGGAAATGGGCTTGTCGGAGGCGCGTTCCGGCAAGTCCAGAACCAGCGGCGCGCTGCCGGGGCCGAATTGATGAAATTCCTCCACAATCGGAGCTTCGCCCGGCGCCGTCACCAGCCGGACCGTATACGAGCCGGCCGGAACGTTATCCAGTTCGAATTGACCGCGATTGACAGGCACCCGCTCAATCATGTGGTTGCTGCGGGCATCGTAAATCTCGACCAGAAATTCGTTGGATGCCGCATCGCCGTGCGACCGAAGCTCGCCGGTGACGCTGACCCCTGGAGCGGCGGAGAACTGCGCGTATAAAGAAACTGAAAAACAGATGACCCCGAAGAATCGAGCCGCGGACACACTTCCTCCTGAATGCACGAATTGCAGAATTTACTTGACGAGGTTTGTGGGTTTACAAACTGGCGCAGCGACGAGAAAAGCGGGGAGTTGACACGAACTCTACCGGTATTCTAGAGAATCGCCCAAAAGATTACCAATCCAAAGTTTCTATGCGGGCTATGGATTCGTAACAGTAGCAGGCAGCGTGGAATTGCGCGCGATCTTCCCGCTCTTCACTTCGTCCATGCTGACGTGGTTCGTTTCTAAGGTAATTCCCAGGGTCTGGTCCAGGGACACGCGCGCGGTGCTGTAGGACACCAGCGCGGCCACGGCCGACGATTGCGCCGAGATCAGATCGCGCTGCTCCACCGCGACGTTGTAGGGCGTGGCGGCGCCCAGACGGAATTGCTTCTCTTCGGCGTCGAAGAGCGCCTGCTGGAGGTCACGGTTCTTGACCGCGGCGTCATAGCGGGCCCGCGCCTGCTGCAACGCCACCACGCCGTTGCGCACATCCACTTCCACTTGATTGAAATCCTTGCGATTGGTGAGCTGGGTCTGCCGGAGTTGCAATTGATCGATGGAGTAATCGGCTTGCGCCTGCCGGTTGCGGAGCGGCTCCTGAAAGAAAGCGCCGACGCCCTCGGTGGGAAAATTGCGGCGAAACACTTGGCCGAGAGCGGTCCCGATGCCGCCGGCGAAATACTTATTCCCCGATTGGCTGAATCCACCCACTGTGACGGTGCGAGGAACACCGGCGAGTCCGGCCTGGCTTTCCGATACGAATCCATCCAGAGTGGGGAGAATTCCGTTCTTGGTTCCGAGCGAGTTCACCTCATTGGCCTTCTCGCCGGCCAGTTCAGACGCCAGGTCGGAGCGGTTGGTAAGCGCTTGCCGGACCATCTGGTCGATGGGAGCTAGACTGTCGGTGGCTGGTATGGCAATCGAATCGATGGGCACGAGGCGCACGTTGCGCGAGCACCGGATCGAGCGGGCCGGTGCGGCTGATCAGGTTCTTGAGCGAAATCTCCTCTTGCTGGAGCGCCACATTGGAATCCACGGCAGCTTGCGCGCTGGAGGCGGCTTGGGATTCGGCGGTAATGAGATCGGTGGGCGCCACCGATCCGATTTCGATCTGGCGCTTCACATCCTTCACGAATGTTTGCGCGGTTTCCGACGCGCTGCGCTTGGCGCGGAGATCTTCATAATCCGCGGCGAGGGCGTAGTACGCCTCCAGGACTTGAGTGACGACGGAGATCACCTGCGTCTTGAAGTTGAGCTCGGTGGTGTTCAGATTCATGCGCGCCACCGTAATGGTGCGGGCGTTGGCGGCCACTCCGAATCCGCGCAATAGATTTTGCTGCACGGACACACCGACACTGGCAGCAACCGTGGGATTGAGCAGATCGCTGGAGGCGTTCTCACCCAGGTAGTGATCGCTATAGTTGACGGTGGCGATGCCGCCCGCCAGGTAGCCTTGCTGGTAGCTTCCGGTGTACACGTGCGTGGCCTCAACCAGGTTGAACACGCCGCTTTGCACTTCATCCGGCTGCGGGGAGCTGACGTGGCTGAAGGTGGTGTTCTCTTGCACGATGGGATCCAGGTTCTGCGTTACCGGTCCGATTTGGGAGACGGTGGCGTTGGAACTGGATCCATTCGAGCGCGCCCCGGGCACGCTGACGCCCGCCGCGGCCTGGCTGCCGGCGACGCCTTGGCCGTTGGCAACCGATCCGGCCTGCGAAGCTCCGCTGGGCACGCCCGGCAACGCGCCGCCCGCTTGCGCGCGCTCCAGGTTCCATTGCGAGATAAATGGATTGTAACGGCTGACCTCGATGTCGATGTTGTTTTCAAGTGCCAGCGCAATGGCGTCCTGCGCTGTCAGGTACAACATGCCGGCGCGCACCAGTTCGCTGAGCCGCGCCGAATTCGCGAGATGCACGGGAGGCACGGTGACCGCCAGATAGGGCCGGATGATCACGGGCGCGCTCGGGCGAACGGGCGCGATGTCCTGCGCCCAGGTCAGCGACGCGATGGAGAGTAGTGAGGCGGCGACGCGTTTCGGTGTCGTCATTGGTTGACTCCAGCCGGCTTACCTCCAGGAAGACTGGCCGGCAGCGCCGAATCGCGCGCGATCCGTCCCCGCATGGCTTCGTCCAGAGAGATGTGATTCACTTCGAGCGTGGTCCCGAGCGCCTGATCGAACGCGATTTCGGCGTGCGTGTAGTTGGCCATGGCCTGCACTTCGGTGCTTTGGCTGGTGGCCAGATCGCGCTGGTCCTGCACCACCTGGAAAACCGTGGCGGCGCCCAGCGCGTTGCGGCGCTGGTCGGCGGCCAGCGTCTGCTCCTGCAGCTCGCGTGCCTTGGCGGCAGAGTCGTAGCGCACGCGGGCCTGCTGCAAGCCGATGACGGCATTCTGTACGTCCACCGTCACCTGATTCATGTTCTTGCGCAGATTGAGCTGGTTCTGGCGCAGCTCCAGCAGGCTGGTGGCATAGTCGGACTGGGCCGCGCGATTGCGCAGAGGAATGTTGAGCGAAATTCCGGCGGAATAATTCGGGAAATTTCGCCGGGCGATCTGCTCCAGCAGATTGCCGTAGCCGCCGGCCAGATAGTCGAATCCGGGTTGCGTTGCCCCGAAGGGAGTGAGCTGGCCGCTCAGGCCGTTGTTGGTCAGCTCGGCGAAGGCTTGCAGCGTGGGTTTCAATGAGTTCTTGATCCCCACCAGGTTCATCTGATTGCTTTCGATGTTGATGCGCGCGGTCGCGATTTCCGTTCGGTTCGCCAGCGCCTGGCTGACCAGTTCCGGGACGGGCCGAATGTTGTCGCTGGGCGGGATCTCGATCTTGTCGAGCGGCACGACGTGAACGTTCTCCAGGCCGGCGGCGGAGATTCCGTCGCGGCACAGCGCGTTCTTCAGCACGGTCTCCTGTTGCTGCAGATTGGTCTGCGAAACCACCAGGTCCTGCTGGCTGGAATAAAGCTGCGCCTGGGCACGCGTGATCTCGATCTCCGCCAGCGCGCCAATCTGCACCTGTCGCTTGTTGTCATCCAGAAGCTGCTGGGCGGTGCGGACCTCCTGCTGGCGCGCGCGCACATCCTCGTTGAAGCTGACCAGGTCCCAATACAAATTGAGCGCGGCCGATACCGTGGTGATCACCTGCTGCTTGAACTGCAGGTCGCTCACCTTCACGTTGTTGCGTTGCACGCGAATGTTCCGGCCGTTGACGGCCCGTCCGAACCCTTGCAGCAGGTTTTGCGTTACTTGCAGATCGACGTCGCCGGAGATGTACGGATTCAGACTGAATATCTGGCTATTGAGTGATAATGATTGGCTGGCATAGCTGACCTGCGCGCTCAGGCCGAAGTCCCAATTCTGCGGTACTGCGCCTGACACGCTGCGCATGTTCTGAATCAGAGCGGTGGTGCCGGTGAGGAAGGTGTTGCTTTGCGGCGAGGTGGCGTGCTGGAAATTTACGAACGCGAACAGCGAAGGATCGAGCGAAGGGATGCTGGGACCGAGCTGCGTGACGATGCCGCCACCCGAACTCACGCCGTTGCCTGCCGGAAAGCGCGACGCCGCCGGAGCTGTTTACGCTGACGCCCTGCAGGCTCACGCTTTCCGGCCCCGCGGCGACTCCCAGTCCGACGCTGCGCAGCGCTCCGCCGCCTTGGGCGCGCCGCAGCACCTGTTGGGCCAGCAGCGGACCATAGCGCTGCACCTCGACGTCGATGTTGTTCTCGATCGCCAGCGCCACCACGTCCTGCGCGGTCAGATACAAGTTGCCGGCGCGAATCAGATCGTTCAACCGCGGCGAATTGGTCAGACGGATAGGCGGGACGCTGGACGCTTCGATAGGGATGCGTGAGCCAGCCCAGGCGTCCGGTTGGCGGCTGCACGCTGATTTCCGACTGCGCGAAACGCGGGGCGCAAAAGCAAGGAACAACAAGATTAATACCGCGGTTTGCAATCGGCTGCGCATAGGTTCTTTCAGTATCGCCGGAAGACGGTGCTGAAATAGGCGCACTGTCTGCCTGGCCGGGGATTCGACATGGGAAAGATACGTGATCAGTCGCCGCTCGTTCCCTGTTTTTCAGGGCTGTTATACAATACGCGCTGGAAGAAAGAGCTAAAAAGGAACCAACGTACATGCACCCACGCGCTTCCCGAATCCCCTTGCTTTTGGCCATGGCCGCCCTCGCCGCCGCGCCAAGCTTCGCTCAGGGCGGCATGGGCTTCAACCCCACCGGAGTGTGGACCGCGATGTATCACGAGGATGAATTGGAGCGCACCGATCCCGGATCTCCGGTAGGCGATTACCTGGGCATTCCGATCAACGACGACGACGCGGCTCCGTGCCGATACATGGGATGGCGATCTTGTTTCGGTGCTGCAGCACCAATGCATCCCGCACTCGGCCATCTATGCCATGCGCGCGCCCACCGGCCTGAAGATCAGCACCATCAACGACCCGGCGTCGGGCCGCATCATCGCATTCATCATTGACGGCACCTATACCGGCCCGCGCACCATCTGGATGGACGGGCGCCCGCATCCCTCGCAGTTCGCGCCGCATACCTGGGCCGGGTTCTCGACCGGAACGTGGGAAGGCGACACGCTGCGCATCGATACCACGCACATCAAATCGGGCTATTTGCGGCGCAACGGCATTGCGTTTTCCGACGAAGCCACGCTGACCGAATTCCTGGATCTGCACGACAAATACCTGACGCTGACCAGCATCGCCGATGATCCGGTTTATATGACCGAGCCGCTGGTGCGGACCGAAAGCTGGGTTTGGAATCCCTACCAGGTTTTCACTCCGATCGCGGGCTATGGCTCGTGCCTGCCGAGTCCGGAGATTCCACGGCCTTACGGCTGGGTGCCGAGTCACCTGCCGGGAACCAACACCTTGGTGCGGGACTTCTCGCAGGAATACGGCGTACCGTTTGAGGCCAGCCGCGGCGGCGCGGAGACCATGTATCCGGAATATCGAAAGAAGCTTAAGCAAATGGTGATTCCGCGCGCCAAGGTGTTCGACGCGATGTTTGAGGAGGAACATCAAGAAGCCCGCGCCGGGTTCCTCGGGAGCCAAGCCATGAAAGCGCCGGCGCTTTTATTTGTGGCGCTTTCGCTTCGCTTCCGCGCAGCAATTGCATCAGGCCGGTGGATGTCGAGTATGAAGTGCGCCACGTGCAGGGCAATGTCTATATGTTCGCCAGCACGCTTGGCAACGTCACCATTCAAGTGGGCAAGGACGCGGGCCACGACGGCGTGCTGCTGGTGGATACCGGACCGCCGCAACTGCGCGAAACGATTCTCGCGGAGATTCGCAAGCTTTCGGCCGAGCCGGTGCGCTTCATCGATCAACACCAGTGCGGACGCCGATCACACGGGGCGCGAACGAAGTGCTGCTGAAGCCGCCTCGTACCTACCAATTGCAGGCCGAAGTAGCGCTGTTCGCGCAGGACAACGTGCTGCAACGGGAGAGCCGCGATGGATCGGGCGTGCCGTCCGGCGCCTGGCCGACGCTGACTTATCTGGACGAGAAAAGCCTGGCGTTCAATGGCGAGGCGATCCAGATGTTCGCCGAAAAAGCCGCGCACACCGATGGCGACAGCATCGTGCTGTTTCGCGGATCGAACGTCCTGAGCGCGGGCGATATTTTCCTCACCACGGGCTATCCGGTGATCGATCTGGAGCGCGGCGGAAGCATCCAGGGTGAGATTCTGGCCCTGAATCACATCCTCGATCTCACCGTGCCGCGCTCCATGCAGGAAGGCGGAACGATGGTGATTCCCGGCCACGGGCGGCTGTGCGATGAGTCCGAAGTGACCGACTACCGCGACATGCTCACCATCATTCGAGACCGCGTGCAAAACATGCTGCATGCAGGGCAAAGACGTTGGAGGAAGTAAAAGCGGCCAGGCTGAGCCGGGATTACGACCGGCGCTACAGCACTCCATCCTGGACCGGCGATATGTTCGTCGATGCAATTTACAAAAGCCTGAGCCGCGACCCAGCGAGAGGTTCCAAATGAAACTGCGCGCGTACGGATTTGCCCTCGCGTGCCTGTTGTGCCCGGGAGCCAAGGCCCAAGCCCCCGCGACGCCCGAAGGCCAGTGCTCCGGTCGATCTCACCGGCTACTGGGTGTCGCTCATCACCGAAGACTGGCGCTATCGCATGCTGAACGCGCCCAAGGGCGATTACTACAGCATCCCGCTGAACGCGGAAGGCAAGCGCGTCGCGGACACCTGGGATCCGGCCAAGGACATCGCCGCGGGCAAGCAGTGCATGAGCTATGGCGCGCCCGAACATCATGCGCGAGCCGGCGCGACTGCACATCACCTGGTCGAACGACAGCACGCTGAAAGTGGAGATCGACGCGGGAAAACAAACCCGACTGTTCCTGTTTGGACCGGCTCCCGCTTCCGCCCAGCCCTCTATGCAGGGAACTTCGGTGGCGCTGTGGCAGACGCCGCAATCCATCCGGGCCTATACGTCCAAGATCTCGGCGCAGGATCCCAACACGCCCGGGTTCCGCGACGCCAGCATGGCCTCGCCGCCACCGCCGCCGGACACTCGCCGGCTGGGCGGAACGTTGAAAGTGGTCACTACGCACATCCAGCCCGGATACCTCCGCAATAATGGCGTGCCCTTCAGCGCCAACGCGGTGCTCACCGAATACTACGATCTTCACAAGCTCGGCAATGAGCGAATACCTGGTGCAGACGCAGATCGTGCGAAGATCCCAAGTATCTGGACGCCCCCTGGGTGGTCAGCAGCCATTACCGGCGCGAGCCGGACGGATCGAAGTGGGATCCCGAGCCCTGCGAGCTGCTCTTGCCCAGCCGCTAGCAAGCTCCCGCCGTGCCGCGAAAGGGGCCTGAAATAGGCGCTGCAACTTGCAGACGATAGAGAGCAGACAGGCTCTGCTTTCTGTGCAAAGGTCCGCGGCGGCCATTTCCGACAGCTTGAAAAAGGTGCCTCCTTTCCCGCCCGTGGCAGTCAAGCTGCTGGGCCTGCTTTCCCATCCCGCTGTCGACACCAACGAAGTGGCGGATCTGATCGCGAGCGACGCCACGTTCACTGCCCGCGTGCTGCAGCGCGTGAATTCAGCCGAATTTGGGTTCATTACCGACATCACCAATGTGCGGCGCGCGGTGGCGCTGCTCGGCCTGGACACGACACGCCAAATCACCCTCGCGCAGGCCGCCGCGGCCTACGCGCAAGGCGGATTAAAAACCGAAACCATGCGGCGCTGCTGGCAACATACCGTGGCAACCGCGGTGCTGGCCGAGGAAATTGCGATGGCCTGTGACGCATTCTCGAGCGTCGCGTTCACCGCCGGAATCATGCACGACATTGGCCGCCTGGGCTTGCTGGTGGCCTATCCGGAGGAGTACGAACGAGTGGTTCGCAACGCCGCCGAGCGCAGCCTGGACGTGCTCGATTTTGAAGAAGAAGAATTCGGAGCGCATCATGCCGAAGCGGGCCGCATGCTGGCCGAGCGATGGGGGTTGCCGGCCGAGATGGCCCTCATTGCCGGGCGCCATCATGACCCTTGCGAAGGCGTGGAACTCGGCTTGTTGCGAATCGTTCATGTGGCGTGCCGCCTGGCCGACGTTTTGGGCTATGACGTGGTGAAGCCGCTGATCCCGTCGAGCGTAGAGGACGTGATCGCGCAATTACCGCCGCAGGCGCGGCAACGGCTGTGCCGGGCTCCCGAGGAGCTTTGCAAGCGGATTGAACAGCGCATCCGGGAATTTGGCTCCGAGCCTGCCGATACGCCGCCGGAAGAGACGCTGGCGTTGCTGGGCTCCACGAGCGTTTCCGCCGAACAGCCGCCGGTGAGCGAAGACACCGAAAGCGTGGCTTCGGAATCCCAAATCGAATCAGACGGGCTTAAACCAAGCGCTCCTCGCCGCAACCGGGCGATCATCTTATGGATCGTGGCAGGGCTGTGCGCTGTAGCCGCCGCGGCTTTTTGGGCTCTGCATTAGAATTCCCTAGGAATCGGCCAGTGCCGCCGCCGATTCGTTCACGAACCGATGCAGCGCATCGAGCTGTTCCACGATGCGGTTAGGATCCCCTTGCGCGGCCGCGCGCTCGATCTCTCTTCCCAGCTCCTCGATGGGCGGGAATCCGTAGCCGCGCCCGGTGCCTTTCAGATTGTGTCCGAAGCGCCGGATGGGGCCGAAGTCGCGGGAAGCCAGGGCGGAGCGGGCCTCTTCAATCTGCTTCTCTTTGGAAGCGAGATACTGCGGAACCAACGCCATCACTTGCTCGGAGACGGGGATGCTCCCTGGCAGGAGCGCGCCGCGCCCGCCTGGAGCCGGCGCATAGCGGCGGATCGTCTTCAGGAGGGTCCCCCGGTCTAGCGGTTTAGCGACGTGAGCTACGCACCCGGCGTCCAGGCTGGCGCGCACTGCTTCTCGCATCGCGTCGGCCGAAAGAGCGACGATCGGGGTGGCCGGATTCTTGGATGGTGTCCCGTTGGCCTGCTGCCATGCGCGGATACGCCTGGTTGCGGTGTAGCCATCCATCACGGGCATGTCGATGTCCATCAGGATCAGATCGAATGGTTCTCCCTGTTGGACAGCGTCCAATGCCTCCTGGCCGTTCAACGCGAAGCGAACTGTCACCGGCTGATCGCGCAGGTAGTGCTCCAGCAATAGCCGGTTGTCTTCGGTGTCTTCAGCCACCAGGATGCGCATGGTTTCGTGAGTGGTTTCATGCACAGGAAGCCGGGCAGGACCGATCTCGGCGGCGTCCGGCTCGGCGAGAACGGGTTCCACCGCCTGGAGTGGCAGGCTGAAGTGAAAGGTGCTCCCCAGGCCTTCCCGGCTGACCACGCCGACCTCTCCTTCCATCAGCTCCACCAGATCGCGGCAGATGGTCAGGCCCAAACCGGTGCCGCGCTGGCCGGGGGTCTGATTGGGTAATTGCACGAACCGCGCGAAGATTTTGTCTTGATCCTCCAGCCGGATGCCGGGACCGGTGTCGCACACCTCGAATCGAAGCTTGTCGCTGGCGCTGGCAGCACTCAGCACCTTCACGTTCACATCCACGCGCCCGGAGGTGGTGAACTTCAACGCATTACTGAGCAGGTTCACCAGCACCTGCTGGATGCGCAAGGGATCGCCCAGCGCCCAGGCGGGCACGGCGGGATCGATTTCCACTCCGAGCGTTATTCCTTTTCGCCCAGCCGCCTCGCGGAACGTGGCCACCGCGTCGTCCACCGTCACCCGGATCTGGAAAGGCGCTCTCTCCAGCCGCACCGCTCCGGCTTCGATGCGCGAGAAATCTAAAAAGTCGTTGATCAGGGCCACCAGCCGGCGGCAGTTGCGCTGAAACATATTCACGTACTCGCCTTGATCGAAGCTCAGCGGAGTTTGCGACAGCAGGTCGGCCGACCCGAGGATCGCGTTGAGGGGGGTGCGGATATCGTGGCTGATCTTGGCCAGGAATTCGGTCTTGGCGCGGTTGGAAGCTTCGGCGGCGTCCTTGGCCCGGATCAGCGCGGCGTCGGCTTTCTTACCGGCCCACATATCGCGCAAAAAGACATAGAAACTGGAGTCCGGATCCTCGGCCGCTGCCAGAAATGTCATGGCGAAATCGGACATGGCGCCGTGCGGCGAACCTGGGGGCTGATCGAAACGGGCGGCAATCTCCGCGCGGCCATTCAATCGCATGTTTGCGATCGCCTCCTGCACCCGGGGCCGGTCCTCCGGTTGCACTGTGGATACAATGCCGGCGGGCCGATAGGTGGGAGAACAGCCGGCCATGGTCCCGTAGGTCGGGTTCATCCACAGATAGCCTCCATCGGCATTGACCTCGGCGATGCCGTACGGCGCATTTTCGAGCGCTGCGCTCTTATGGCGCAACGCCTCGGCCGCCTGGATCAAGCCTTGGTTCAACGCCCCGATTTCATCCCGTCCCGCCAGAGGTTCGGGAATGGCTCCGCCTGGCAGCCGCGCCAGATTGCGCTGCAGCCGGTCAATGCGGCTGGTGATGCCGCGCGTGAACAGCAGGGTCATCGCTACGCCGCCCAAGAGGCCAAAGAACAGGCATAGAGACGTGATCGCGCTCTGCTCGGCGCGCGTGGCATCCACCCGGTGGAGCACTGCCTCGACGTGCCTCGCGTTGTCCTGCTCCATCCACTTCAGCAGGCCCGCCATCTGCGAACGCCCGGCTTCCACCGCCTGCAAACCGTCGCGCAACTGGCTCGCTGGCAAAAGGCCCAGCCGGAAGCGCGCAATGTCGCCAAACATGCGCTCCTCGCGGGCATGTTCGATCGAAGCGATCCGGGCCAGCCGTTGCTGGTCGATCGGTATTGTCGGCGGTGAGATTGACGAGTTGTTGCCGGGCGGAGTCGAACTCGGCGAGCGCGTACCGGGTGCGGCTGACAAACGATTCCTGGGCGGTAATGAAATAGGCCCGCACATCGGCGCTGGCCTCGGTCTCGGCGGCGCGCAGGCGCTGGATCTGCTGTCCGCTTCGCTGGGCGCGATTGACCAGCTCGGTGGCCGCCGAATTGCGCGCGCCGAGAACGTTTGCCACCCCGAACATCACCACCGTGGCGGCCGCCGGGAAGGAGATCAGCAGCAGGCACTTGGAGCGCAGCGGAAAGGTCCGGCCATGTTCGCCAGCCAGCGCATAAGCTAACGGTCCAGAACCACCTGCAGGAGCGGGCCGAGCGCGCTGACGCGCGCCTTCTCGAGTGAAGCGTCGGCGCCCAGATGCGCGGAGACCGACAGATACAGCTCGCTCTGCTCGGCGCCCGAGACGGCCACGATGGGGATCTCCGGGAAATAGCTGCTTCAATTCCCGCACGGCCTCGATGCCGTCCTGGCCGGGCATCACCATGTCGAGAACCAGCGCGTCCACGGCTTGCTGCCGCAATTGCGACATGCACTGCTGCATGTCCTCCGATTCGATGCATTTCGAATCCGGCTGGTTCCAGGATCGCGCGCGCCAGCACGCGGAAGTGCGGGTCGTCGTCCACTACCAGCACTTTTCCATTCGCACGTCCCAGGGCTGCCCGAAATCGCAATGGTTTTTCGGAGACCTTCTGGGCCATGACTGAGCTCATCGGCCCAGGGGCGGCGAAATTTGAGCCGCCGCGCCTGCTCTTGTTCCCGCGCAACCGCGACCGATAAGCCCAGCGTGTGCACAGACGTTGCATCTAGGAGGCAACCGTGATCCTGGCCACGGTCTCATCGGATCCTGGTTTTCATAAAGACGTGCGGGCCTCGCTCGACGGTCATCTTCGATTTGAAGCCGCCTGGGACCTGGGGTATGAGGACGCAGCCCGGCTGCGCGGGCTCAGTCCGGAGCACCAGTGCATTCTGATCGTGGACTTCGCCGATCTGCCGCTGGCGATGCCGGTGGCTCGCGCTGTGGACGGCCGTCCGCAAATCGTCCTCATCGCGGTGAAAGGCGGAGGCAGCCGGGAGGACCTGTTGCAGTTAATGCAGGCCGGCGTGCGCGAAGTGCTGCCCAACTTCACGCAGCGCGAGATCCGGCAGGCGGCCGCGCGCGCCGCCTCCACCCTGGCCACCACCGGCGACACGCTGGCCGATTTGTACGCCTTCATGCCCGCCAAACCCGGCTGCGGGGCAACCACCATTGCAACCTACGCCACCGCCATGGCGGCACAACGGAGCGCCGAGCCTACTTTGTTGCTGGATTTCGACATCCGTTTAGGCGTCACCTCGTTCCTGCTGAAGGCCGAGGGCGCCCACACCATCGTCGACGCGCTGCTGCAGGCCGACCGCCTGGATCGTGGACATCTGGTCCAGCCTGGTGGTCCAGATGAAGAACCTGCATCTGCTAGGCTCCGGACCCATGGATTTTTCGCGGCACGTCTCCACCGAGCGCTTCATGGAGCTGCTGGATTTCGCGCTGCGCCGCTATTCGCTGGTGGCGGTCGACCTGCCGGGCACCATGGAAGATCAGGAATGCGAGACTTTGCTCCGCGCCAAGCGGATCTATCTGGTCTGTACGCCCGACATCGGCGCTCTGCATGTGGCGCGCCGCAAGGCGAACTGGCTGCAGGATCTGCGCCTCACCGACAAAGTATCGGTGGTGCTCAACTGCATGGAGCGCAGCAGCACGCTCTCGGTGGACGACATCCAGCGCATCATTCAATTGCCGGTTCGCCACCTGCTGCCGGCCAGCGCCGCGCGAGATTTCGCGCGCGGTTCAGAAAGGCGCGGTGCTGGACAGCTCGCTCCGGGCTCGGCAAGCAGATCGCCCGCATCGCCGAAGAGATGGCCTCCAACCGGCCGTCCACCAAGAAGCCCAGCGCGGTGCGGCGCTTTGTCGAGTACTTCTCCATCAGCGCGGCGCGCGACGCAAGGTGAACCCAATACCAGCGAGATGATCGATATGACGAACCAAACCATCCTCAGCCTGCTGAATTATCTGTGCAACGAAGCCCGGAATTCGGTGCAAGCCAGTTTCGGCCTCATGGCGCTCGGCCCCAACGCTGGCGCCCGATCCAGCCTGGCAGGCCTGTCTTGAGAACAGCAAATGCGGCGCCGACCGCCTGCTGCGCTGCATCGACGATATCCGGGAGCTGCTGTCGCCGGAAACGCCGGCCTTCGATCCGGCCGAGGAGTTCGATCTGACCCTTACGCTGGGCGAAACCATCGAGCTGCTGAACCTGGCGTCGGGAGACCGCGCCAGCCGTCTGATCCTGCAATCGCCGGCGCGGCCGGTCACCGGGACGGCAGCATCGGCGGGCCGTCGAGCAGGCGCTCATGCGCATTCTCGACGCCGTTTCCAAGCTCGGGCGCAAGGGAGATGCGCTGGTCTCGGTCGGCGCGGGCCATGGACGGCGATGGCGCCCAGTTCGAAATTATTCCGGCCAACCCCAACATCGCCCTGCGGGTGGCGGATTGGCTGAACGCCGATCCGGACCAGATCGACTTTCAGGACGCTGACGAAGTGTTGCACGGCGTAGCCACGCTGGTGGCCGGGAAGCGAATTCGCGCCCTGGGCGGGACGGCGGAATTCGTGTCCGACGCCCGCGCCCCCATGGCACTGGTGGTCTCCATTCCCTGGCAATCCGACGCCGATCGTGAGTGCCCGTCCGAGCCATCCCAGCAGAATGAGGCGGGCCTGAGCGTTCTGGTGGCCGAGGATTCCGATGAAAGCTTTGTCCTGACCGGGCTGCTGCTGCAAAAAGAGTCGGTCTGGCGCGCGCGGGACGGCCTGGAGGCGGTGGACATGATGAAGTCCCGCCGCTTTGACGTGGTATTGATGGACATTCACATGCCAGGTCTGGATGGCTACAAAGCCATTCGCTCCATGCGAGACTGGGAAACCAAAACCGGCAATGCGAGAACGCCCATCGTGGTTCTGTCCTCGGACGACCTGGACACCCAGATGCGCTCGGCGGCCCACTCCGGTTGTTCGGGCTTCCTGCGCAAGCCGCTCGATCACCACGACCTGCTGGACCTGCTGGACCGGCTGAAGGCGGTCCGGAGCGTTTCGGCGTAACCCGCATTCGCCGTCCGGAGCGAATAACTACGGCCGAAGCGCGAACGTGAACAGGGCTTTGCCCGCGGAGACTGCGATGTATTGCTTGCCATTCACCGCATAACTCATAGGCCCGCTGTTGATCTGCCCGCCGAGCGAGGCCTTCCACAGCAGCTTGCCGGTGCGGTCGTCCAGCGCATAGAAATATCCCTCGCGCCCGCCGCTGAACAGAAGATCGGACTCGGTGGTGAGCACGCCGGCCCAGGTGATGTCGTTCATCTTGAACTCCCACTTGCGCTCGCCGGTCTTCGGATCGAAGGCCGCTACCGCGCCGTAGCCTTCCTTGTCGAGCTTCAGATTGGTTTGTAAATTCACCGCGCCCATGGGCGTGTTGCCGGTGGCCTTAGGACGGCCGCCTTCCGTCGCGATGCGTCCCCGAGTTGCTCCCACATCGGAATGTAGAACCAGCCGGTGCGCGGGCTGAAAGAAGGCGGGTACCAGTTCGTTCCGCCGAGTACCGTGGGCATGATGAGTGCTTCCTTCGGGCGTGGGGACTTTACCCGGCACGCGCATGGGCCGGCCCTTCTCGTCGAAGCCCGACATCCAATTCACATTGGTGAAAGGCTTGCCCATCAGGAACTGGCCGGTATCGCGATCGAGCACGTACATCAGGCCGTTGCGATTGGCCCACAGCATCACCTTGCGCGGCGCGCCGTGCCAGTCGATATCGGCGAGCACCGGCACCTGAGTCGAGTCGTAATCCATCTCGTCGTGCGGCGTGAATTGGTAAAACCATTTCAGCTTGCCGGTGTCGGCATCGAGGGCGAGCACCGAATCGCTGTAAAGGTTGTCGCCCATGCGCTTGCGGCCGTCCCAATCCGGCTGCGGATTGCCGGTGCCCCAGAAGGTCAGGTTGGTTTCCGGATCGTAGGATCCGGTGTTCCAAATCGCGGCGCCGCCTTTCTTCCAGGAATCGCCCGCCCAGGTGTCGTGGCCCGGTTCGCCCGGCTGCGGAATGGTATAGAACCGCCAGACCTCCTTACCGGTGTGGACGTCGAACGCGGCCAATATGCCGCCGAATCCCGATGTCGCCGCCGGCGGTTCCGACAATCACTTTGTCCTTCACCACCAGCGGAGCGTGCGTGATGGAATAATATTGGGTCGGGTCGGCCACCTCCGTATTCCAGAGGACTTGGCCGGTCTTGGCATCGAGCGCCAGCAGGTGAGCATCGATGGTGCCCATGAACAGCGTGTCGCCCAGGATCGCCAGGCCGCGATTCACGCGTCCGCAGCAGGCGCGCGCTTTCGGATGCGGATTGTAAGTGTAACTCCAAAAAATGCGCCCGGTGGCGGCGTCGAGCGCGAAAACGTCGTCGGGCGGCTGCACAGTGTATAAAACGCCGTTGACTACGAGCGGCGTGGCTTCGAATTTTTCCAGTGACTTGGCCTGAAACACCCATTGCAGTTCGAGCCTGTTTACATTGTCCGGGGTGATCTGGGTGAGCAGGCTGTACCGCTGGCCGAACTCGGTTCCCGAATAGGTGAGCCAGTTTTGCGGCTCGCTACCGGCGTGCAGGATTCGGTCGAAGGAGATGGAGCTGGAAAGTTGTTGCGCCGCGAGCGAGCCCGCCGCAAGGACGATCAAAAAAGCGCATTTCTTCATTTGTTGCCGCAGCGGAGCCATCTTATCGCCACTGGCGCATGCAGCGCAAGCTGACGATTGGCAGCGCGAAATCTCGACGCTCTCGGGCCGCGACCGGCGAGAGTATCCACTGCGCATGTAGAACTACCGGGACTATCGGTACTCTTCCGCGCCCCATCAGCCTCTTCTTCTTGACTGGCACCCGGTGTGACCGCATACTAGCCTTATTCTTCCGTCTAAGGGCCGGCGCCGGGCGCAAACGCGTTCGAGCCATCGTCATTCACGGCGGGAAGTTTTGAGAATTAAATTCAATCCAGGAGGATGATGTTCATGAATAAAGCGACGGCTCTAAAGCTCGCTGGAATGGCTCTTCTGACAATCGGCGTAGCCAGTGTTTGCTCCGCAACCCCGGTTCCCGAAATAGACGCTGCCACGGGCGCCAATGCCCTGGCGTTGCTCACCGGCGCGCTCTTGATCATTCGCAGCAGGAAGCGCTAGAGCCCAACCCGGCAAATCCGGCTGTTCCATACCCAGCCCCGTCATGGCTGTTCGAGGGGCTGGGTATTTTGTTTTTTCTCTGGTGTTCTTTTTGCCGTTCGCGCGATCCAGGCGCCCGAAAGCTCCCGTTGCCTGTCATCCTGGAACCCACAGTACCTTTCCAAAGAGCGCTGGCACTCCCCTCTTGACTGAGACCCAGTGGTGCACCACATACTGACTTTATTCTCCGGTCTGACGAGTCGGTGTTGAGCGCGCAGGCGTTCGAGCCATCGCAATTCGCAGCAGGTAGTCTTGAGGAAGTAAATCAATCGAGGAGGATGATGCTCATGAATCAAACGGCTCTGAAACTCGCTGGATTGGCTCTGTTGACGATCGGTGTAGCTAGTATTTGCGCCGCATCAGTACCTGAAATAGACCCTGCTTCGGGTGCCAATGCCCTGGCGCTGCTTACCGGCGCGCTCCTGATCATTCGCAGCAGGAAGCGTTAGAGTCTAACCGGACAATCCGGCCATATCATGCCCAGTTCCTCATGGCTATTCGAAGGGCTGGGCGTTTTGTGCTTTCATGCAATCTTCTGTTGCCTCCGCCGCCGATCGTCTCCCGCCTTCGTCCGCTGCTAATTCACGTCTGATCTGGCGCATTGGCTGCGGTTTCCTCCTGCTGGCATTTGAAATACTTCTTATTTCTTCCCAGGCGCGCCACTCCGCCTTCAGCGGAGCGAACGGATTCGCGGGCCTTCTGTACGATATGGGCACCTGGAAGATCAGGCTTCCAATTACTCTGGCCGTCATCTTTCTTTTGTTCTGGCAAGCCAAAGGGCGGCAGAACGCGCAGCGCATCGCCACTTGGCCTCTAGGGCAAGTTGTCCGATGGCGCTGGCTGGGGTGTCATTTCGCCGATGTCGGTCTTTTCGCTTTCCTCTCCATGAGGTTGCTCAATCACCCACCGGCGGGAGCCACCCTAAATGGCATGATCGTTCTCTGCCTGGCCCTGGGCATTGCCGCGGTGGTTTTATGCGCGCTCGCTTTCCTGCCGGCCGTGGTCTGGCGCGAGATCTTTCGCGGGACCGGAGATGCGTGGATCTACGTGTTGATGTTGGGCGCCGGCGCTTGCGTCGCGGCCGCGGTGGCCGAGCGGATCTGGTATCCGCTGGCGCAATGGACGCTCTCGCTGGCCGGCGTTCTGCTGCACCCGTTTGTTCCTGGATTGTCGGTCGATCCTGGAGCCAGGACACTCGGCACGCCCAACTTCATTGTGGAGGTGGCGCCGGCCTGTTCCGGCTATGAAGGCATCGGATTAATCCTGGTGTTCACCACCGCGTGTCTGTGGTTTTTTCGGAGGGAGTGGCGCTTCCCCAGGGCCCTGCTGTTGATCCCGATTGGGGTGGCCGCCATATGGTTATCCAACGCGGTACGCGTTGCCGCGCTGGTTGTTGTTGGTTCCACTGTGTCGCCCGATGTGGCGATCCAGGGTTTCCACTCCCACATCGGCTGGATCATGTTTAACGCGGTGGCATTGGGGACCTGCCTGGTGGCGCGGCGAGTCTCGTGGCTAACGGCCAACGTGCCTGGGCGAACAGACCAACCAGAGCCGAAGATCCACGATCAGAACGCGGTGGCCGCTTATCTCATGCCATTCGTTGCGATTCTCGCGGCGGGTTTATTGGCGGGCTTGGCCTCCGCCGGGTTCGAATGGCTGTATCTTTTCCGCATCATCGCGGCCGGCGCGGCGCTCTGGTATTTCCGGGCTACTTATCAACAACTCGATTGGCGGGTGGGATGGCCCGCGCTGGCAGCGGGCGCGGCCGTCTTCGCGCTTTGGATCGGGTTGGAGCGCTGGCTTGGATTGGCTTCCTCGGGTGTTCCGGCGCCACTCGCGCAGGCCACGTCATTCGTGCGGACAGCCTGGATTGTGTTGCGCATCCTGGGCGCTGTAGTGACGGTGCCCATCGCCGAAGAGCTGGCTTTTCGCGGATTTCTGCTGCGCCGCCTGGCGTCGGCGGATTTCGAAGCGGTATCGTGGCGCGCCTTTCAATGGCTGCCGTTCCTGATTTCGTCCATTGCGTTCGGCGTTCTGCATGGCGAGCGCTGGCTGGCGGGAACGCTGGCCGGCATGATCTACGCGCTGGTCCTGATGCGCCGCGGAAGAATTGGAGAAGCGGTGATAGCGCATGCCACAACCAATGCGCTGCTGGCAGCGTGGGTGCTTTCCACCGGCCAGTGGCAGCTTTGGTGACCGGCCGTTAGCGCTTGTCGGGCAGCGCGAAAACGTACAGCGCATTGCCGTTCGAGGGATGGTGAATATCGGGCGCGAGCAGCGCCCGGCACTTGCCGCGGGCTGCCGCCGCCCAGGCCGGTGGGCACCGCGATATATTGCTTGCCGTCGACGCTGAACGAAATCGGAAAGCCCTGCACCGACGTTCCCAGCCGCGTCTGCCATAAAACCTTGCCGGTGTTCACGTCCACCGCTTTGAAGCTGCGATCCAGATCGCCCACGAACGCCACGCCGCCGGCGGTAGAGAGCACCGCCGTCAGGAACGGCGCGCGCTGTTCGATGGACCAGAGCTGCTTCATGGTCTTGACGTCGAACGCGGCCAGTTTGCCGATGTTGCCGTTGGTACCGGGCATTTCGTAGAACCGCCGCGCAGCGCCGTTGCCGCTTCCGCCGCCCTCCGTTCAAATCGACCTTTCGCCCGTTCATCTCCATGCAGCTCTGGCTGAGCGGAATGATCAGCCGGTTGGTTCCCGGATGGTAGCTCATGGCCTGCCAGTTGTGGCCGCCTTCGGTGCTGGGGCAGGAATCGGATCCATTCGCCCAGGCGCTGCTCCACGATTTCGTTGCGGTAATGCGGCTGGCCGGTTTTCGGATCGATCGAATCGAACACGTTCTGAAACACCGTTTCCTTGTGGCCCAGGTACTTGCCGGTCTTGCGATCCAGCTTCCACAGAATGCCCGGCCTTGCCGACGGTGAACACCAGTTTCCGGCCGCCGATATCCACCAGCACGCGCTCGAAGACTTCATCCAGATCGAGCGATTCGCCGGGCACGTGCTGGAAATACCAGTCGAGTTTGCCGGTGTCGGGGTTGAGCGCCAGCGTGGAGCTGGTGTAGAGCGCGGCGCCGTCCGCCCGATCTGCGCGGCTGGCGCGCATCCACGGCTTGGCCTGCGCCACGCCCCAGTAAGTGAGATTCAGGTCGGGATCGTAGCTGCCGGTGATCCAGGTTTCGCCGCCGGCGCGGAACAGGTTCGGAAGCTTGCCCCAGGTGTCGCCGCCCGGCTCGCCCTCGCGCGCCATGGTATTGAACCGCCAGACTTGCTTGCCGGTGTCGGCGTCATAGGCGCTGATGAAGCACTTCTCTTCGCGATAGCGTTCGCAGCCGCCCAGGCCCTGGATCACTTTGCCGTTGATCACGATGGGCCCGCTGGTGGTGGCGTAGTTGCCCTTGGATCGATCGCCGATCACGGTCTCCCAAACCTTCTTGCCGGTGCGCGCGTCGAGCGCGATCAGATCGCGCGTCGGTGGTGGAGACGAAAACTTTGTCCTGATAGATCGCGATGCCGCGCATGCGAGCTGGCGTTGGCCAGCCCGCCGTAGCGGTTCTCCCAGATCAGTTCGCCGGTGCGCGCGTCCAGCGCCTGCACGATGTTGCTCGGATTGTTGAGATAGATGACGCCGTTGTGCACGATGGGCGCGGTCTGTTCGCTCCGCCTTCGTTCATGGCCCAGACCCATTGCAGGCTGAAGATCTCTTCACGTTGGTCGCGTGTGATCTGATTGAGCGCGCTGTAACTCCAGGCCTGGTAATTGCGGCGGATCATCAGCCAGTCGGCGGGATCGGGATGGCGCAGCATCTCGTCGGTGACGGGCACGTAGTTCTTCACTTCGCCGTCGACAGTGAGTCCTTCCGCTCTCAAAGGCTCCAGCCGATTGCTGGCCGGCGGCGCCTGCTCGGGAGGAGGGTGCCGGATGATGTCGGGCACTTGCCCGGTGGCAATGGAACCAATCTTTACCTTGGCGCCGGCGGTCAGCGCCTGATTTCCCGGACGCGCGCCGTTGGCTTCCAGAATGAAAGCGGCGATATTGATGTAAGCTTCGTCGCCGAGCCCGTTGGGATTGTTCGGCGGCATGGTGGATTCCATGAAGGCCACCAGATCGCTGGTGGTCCGATCGCCCCACTGGCCCATGAAATTGGAGCCCGCGAGTTGCGGCGCCTCATTGCGGCCGCCCAGATCGGCCACATGGCAGATGGCGCAGTTGGACTGATAGATAGCGCGGCCGGACGCCGCCTGCTGCGCCGTGTAGGGCGCCGGTTGCTGAGCAAGTACGCCGACAACACAGCCCGTGCCGAAGAGAAGGATTTGTCTTGTTGCCTTGAACACTTGGACTCTCCTAGCGCAGAAGCCAGCCCCACAGATTGCCGTCGGGGGCCTTCTGGCTGTCGATTTGAATATAAAGCTTGCCCTTTTTCAGGCTCTCGATTTGTTGCGGCGTCAGATCGAGCGAAGCATGGATTGCTCCAGAGGCCGCATGGACAACGGTGATGTCGAGAATAGCTGGGCCGCGCACGCCTGTTACCGGACCTTGATGGACCTTGGCGTCCGTGGCGGGCGAGCGCAGTCCTTCGAACGTTCCCTCAATCGAAAGCTTGGTGCCCGCCAAAGTGGCGGTCGCCGCACCGATTCCAGCGATGTTGGCGCGAGTGGTCGCTTCGATAGGGACGGGAGACAATCGGACTTTGTATTTTTCCGGAGCCTGTGCCGCGAGCGACAGCGCGAATCCCATGACGAGGGCGAGGCGGGCTGGTTTCATGAGCATGGCTCGATCCCGATTACTGCTTAGGCACGATTTTCACGATGGTGGCCGTGAACTCTTTGCCAGGTTCGACCAGAAATTGATGGACCATATTGGCGGGAATGAAGATACTGTCGCCGGCCTTGAGCGGATACCGGGTTCCTCCGTCGATCGATTTGCCGCGCATCTCATCGGGTCCGCTGGATTTTCCGTCGACAATGGTGCCGCCCGCCAACACCGTGCCTTCGCCGGCTTCGACGAAAATGAAGTCGCCTTCCTTGGAATGAATTTCCGCCCCAGACGGGCCCACGCGATGAACAACAATCGCGGAATCCATTAGTCGCTGCACTCCGACATGCGTTTCGGGATTTACGTTGGCAGCGAGCTTCCGGTCGATCGATTTCATTTGAGCCGCGCTCCAATAGACGGGCTCCGTGGGATTTGCAGCCCACAGGGATGCACTGATCGCGAGGGCCAGGAATAGCAGTGTTCTCATGATCGGACAGTATACTACCGTGGCCGAACCCGCAGCCTGTGCCTGGGCCGCCGAAGCGCTTCGCCCCAGCCAACCCTGCTATGATGCCCCTTCGGATCGTCCATGCCGGATGATGTCCACGAATGACGCCCAGCGCCCAGCCCGCCGCTTCCACGCCGCCCGAAGCAGCACTCCCTCCGCCCCACCCGCACTCGTCACGTCGTGCTCGGCCATGACGGTCGCGATCTACATGATCACCTACATGGACCGCACCATCATCGCGTCGGCCCTGCCGCTGATCCGCAAGGAACTCGGATTTTCGCTCATCACCGCCGGCTGGATTCTCGCCAGCTTTCGCTGGGGCTTCACGCTGTTTCAAATCCCGGGCGCCTGGTTCGGCGATAAAATCGGACCGCGCCGCGCGCTCGCGATCATCGTCACCTGGTGGAGCATCTTCACCTCGCTCACCACCACTCGCCTGGAACGCCGCGTCGATGATCGCCATCCGCTTCATTTTCGGAATCGGCGAATCGGGCGCATTCCCCATCGCCACGCGCTCGCTCTCGCGCTGGATGCTCCCGGCCGAACGCGGTTTCGCGCAAGGAATCACGCATGCCGGCTCGCGCCTGGGCGCCGCCGTCACGCCGCCGCTGGTCGTCTGGATGATCTTGCGCTACGGCTGGCGCATGCCCTTTCTCACTTTCGCGGTGCTCGGGCTGGTCTGGGCCGCGATCTGGTTCTTCTACTATCGCGACTCGCCCGAACAGCATCGCGGCGTCAATCGCCGCCGAACTCGATCTGATCCATTCCGCCACCGGCGGCCCGCGCCCGCAAATCGGAGTTCGTGTTCCCTGGCGGCGCATCCTTTCCAGCCGCACCGTGTGGGAACTCGCGCTGATGTATTTTTGCTACCAGTATGCGCTGGCCGTTTACCTGGATTGGTTCCCTACATATTTGAACAGCCATCGCGGCTTCGATCTCAAGCAGATGGGCTTCTACGCCAGTCTTCCGCTGCTCGCGGGGACGCTGGGCGATCTGGCCGGCGGCTGGCTTTCCGACCGTCGTGCTGCGCCTCAGCGGCAACGTCACTCGCGCCCGCCGCATCGTCGGAATCGCGGGCTTCGTCATCGCAGCCCTCGGAATTCTTCCCGCCACGCTCACGCATGATCCCAAGCTTTGCGTCGCGTTCAGTTGCCTCGCGTTCGGCGGCCTGGAATTGACGGTCGGCGTTTCCTGGGCCATCCCGCTCGATATCGGCGGCGACTTCGCCGGCTGCACCGCTTCCGTGATGAACATGTGCGGCAACATCGGCGGCGCGATTTCGCCCGCGCTGCTCGCGTACCTGGTCCGAGACTTCGGCTGGGACGTTCCGTTCTTCGTCACCTCCGGGCTGTGCGTTTTCGGCGCGCTGATGTACGCCAAAATCGATGCGAGCAAGCACATCTTGCGCAGTGAGCCAGCGCGCACGGTCGACGATTCATCGGCTGGCTGCTCTTTTTTCGCCACCTTCATTCGGTCCGCGCTCGGATTCGGCGAAGCGCTGGTAGCAGTTCCGCTGCTCGCGCTGGTGTTGCCGGTGCAAGTGGCCGCGCCTCTAGCCGTTCTGGTGTCCATCACGGTCGCAGCGGTTGTCGTGATGCAGGACTGGCGGCACGTGCACGTCCGCAGCGCCGGCTGGCTGGTGCTCTCGACCTTGTTCGGAATTCCGCTGGGGCTGCTGTTGCTGAAGACCGTCCCCGAATCCATCGTCAAAGCGATTCTCGGCGGCTTCATCCTCGCTTTCGCTACTCTACTCGCTCTCCGGCCGCAATCAGCGCGAACTGAAGAACGATCGGCTCGCGCCTCTGTTCGGCTTCAGCGCAGGAATCCTGGGCGGCGCATATGGCATGAACGGACCGCCGCTGGTGGTCTACGGCGTTTTGCGACGCTGGCAGCCCGCGCAGTTCCGCGCCACGCTGCAAGGATATTTTCTGATCGCGAGCATGGTTGGAATGGCCGGCTATGCCTTCACCGGCCTGTGGACTCGCACCGTCAGCGTCTACTTCCTGCTGTCTCTGCCGCTGGCCCTGATCGCGATCTTCCTCGGCCACCTGGTCCACCGCCGGCTGAGCAGCGCGCGCTTCCTGATGTGCGTCCACATCGGCCTGGCGCTGATCGGTGTTCTATTGTTAAAGCAGGCTCTCGATGCTTAGCATTTGCCAGTGGATCTTTCTGACGCCGCTCAGTATTTCCATTCGCGAATCCATCTGGATCTATCCGATCCTGAATGTCCTGCACTGCGTCGGCGTGCTGTTGGTGGCGGGCACCATCGTCGTCGTCGATCTGCGGCTGCTCGGCTTCGGAATGCGCCGGTCGCCCGTGTCGAGCGTGGTGAGCCAGGTTCTGCCCTGGACGCTCTCCGGCTTCGCATTCATGTTCATCACCGGATCGCTGCTCGCCTGGTCCGAACCGGTGAGGCTGTATCACAGCCGGTTCTTTTCCTGGAAACTCGTGTTCATCGCGATGGCCGGCCTGAACGCGCTGCTCTTTCATTATGGAATTTATCGCGGAGTGGGCACGTGGGACACTGGCTTCGCTCACGCCCGCGCGCGCCCGCTGGCAGGCATCGTGTCCATCCTATGCTGGATCTGCGTGATCGCCGCCGGCCGCGCGGTGGGTTACGAGTCGATATGAGACCGCGCATACCTTCGCCACCGACTTTCCATTCTGCGCGGCTTCGAGTGGATCGAGCGCAGTCGCCGGTCGGACAGTTCATGCGGGATTCGCGCGTGGTTTTTCCGATTTTCGAAATCATTCACCTGATCGGTCTCGCGCTGTTTGTGGGAACGCTGCTGCTGACCGATCTGGGGCTGCTCGGCGTCGCCATGCGCCGCCAGCCGATCCAACAAGTGGCCTCCGCGTTGGCGCCCTGGACCTGGAGCGGATTCGCGATATTGTTGATCACCGGTCCATTCATGTTTACCGCGCAAGCCGCTAAGTGGCACGACAATCCGCTATTTTGGTTTAAGATGCTATTCCTGCTGATCGCGACCGTTTTTCAATTGTCTGTGCGCCGCAAGATCGTGTCGGCGGATCTATCCCTGCACCCCGCCACAGCCAAGCTGATTGGCGCCGTGTCCCTGGTACTTTGGATTAGCATCGCACTTTCCTCGAAGATGATGGAGTTCGCATGAAACCACTGTTTGTGGCAGCGCTTTTTCTGTTGAGTTGCGTCGGTCTGTGGGCTGCCGAGCCGCAGATCGAAGCCCGATTGCATACGCTTCGCCAGCTTCCCGATGCTGAGCGCATCCAAGCCACGCGGAAGCTGGCGCTCGAGATTCGGCAATTGCCCGCGACATCCAAGAAAAAGGAAGCGCTGGCCGAGCAACTCGCCAACCTGGTCACCGAAGGCGATCCTGGTCATGAAACTTTGCAGGACGTTGCCACCACTTTGGCGATGGCGCTGCGGGAACAGCCGGCCCCGTCGGCGTACAGCACTTTGGCGCAGTTGGTTCGCTACGAACACGTCAGCGTCTCGCTCGACGATCCGCGCTTCGCCGCCGCCATGAAGAATTTGGAAGCGGACGATCGAAGCCGCGAGCACGCCGATTTCACTCTGACAGACCTGAACGGAATGAAATGGAGTTTGCACGCGCTGGCAGGCAAAGTGGTGCTCGTGAATTTCTGGGCCACCTGGTGTCCGCCCTGCCGCAAGGAGTTGCCCGATCTGGAGGCGCTCTACCAGCGCTTTGGTTCGCGCGGCTTTGTGATTCTTGCTATCTCCGATGAAGACGCCGCCAAAGTGAAGCCGTTCATTGTCCAACAAAAGCTCACTTATCCCGTGCTGCTGGATCCCGGCCGCAAAGTGAACGAGCTGTTTCATGTGGACGGCATTCCGAAGAGTTTCGTTTACGATCGCAGCGGTAAACTGGTCGCCGAGGCAATCGATATGCGCACCCAACGCCAGTTCCTGGAAATGCTAGGCAAGGCCGGTTTGGAGTAGGCCTTAGCGATCCAGCCCGAATTTCGGGTGGTGAGCGTCGCCTTCGATCTTGATCTTCAAGAAAGTCCCCGCGCCATTCTTTGCGAAGAATGGGTCCACGGGTTTGAGGACCCAGCGTTTCCAGCCGGACATGGTCTGAGACAGCTTGGCGTGCAGTTTGAGCGCGCCATGAAAGTCGAGCATGTCATTCGCGAGATTGTAATTTCCGGCGATCGAGACAGCGGCGCCAGGCACCTCAAACGCCAGCGATCGAAAGGTCATCACCTGATTTTCCAGATGGAAGGACCCCTGCATTTTGGAAATCACTTCGTCGATCTCCTCATTCTTCGGCTGGCCCTGCCCGCGCCGGCTCAATTGATCGATCTGGTCCTGAATCGTGGACTTCAGGAACTTGGCGTTGTTCAAATCGAACGTGCCATCCAGCACCAGCTTCTGTTTCACCTTGCTGGTCAGCGGCGGAATGCCGATGCTCGACTTCATATTGATGAAGCCTTCCATGAACGGCGAGCCTTTCATGGCCAGGCGCAGCAGATCGCGCATGTCGCCATTGCGCATATCGACTTTCAGGTTGATGCTGCGCTTGCGAATATTCCTCGTGCTTGATCACCGCGCCGTTGGTGGTGAAGCGCGTATGGCCGAGCGTCGCGCGCACCGGCCGCAACACCGTGTTCCCGTTGGTGCCATCCACCAGCGCTTCAAAGGACGTGGAAAGGGGCAGGGGATTGCCCGCCATCTTTAACTGGAAGTTGGGAACGTAGGTTGTGCCGCGAACGTTCACCGCATCCAGCGAGCCGTCAAATGTTCCTTTCGACGCAAGTGTGCCGGCGATGGCGGCGAAGATCCCGAGATCGGCATGGTCGAAAGTGTAGCCGCCCTGAAGCGGCGTATCGCCCGGTTCGGTGGCATTCCACGGCCCAAAGTTGCCGGCGCTTTTTACGGTTCCCGGAGGCTTCGGAATGGTCAGATCAGCGTCATAGCGCATCGCTGAATTCACGCCCACGGACTGCAGATGCAGGCGCGCGATCTGAAAACGGAGCGGCTTTCTTCCGGTATCCTTCGGCAACAGCACCAGCGCGGCTTCTTTGATCTGAACATTCTGGATGATCACGTTGGAATTGGAACCTTCGCCGCCGCTGAAGTCATGCCGCTCGCCCTTGGGCGGAACGTTGATTTCCATCCCCTCCAGCGAAACAAACTGTACGGATTTCTTGGGTTGGAACAGCACCCCGAGGTCGACGGTGAAGAATACTTTCTGAATGCGGAACAGCGGCGGACCGGCTGCGGTCCCCTCCGAACCGCATGCTGAGCCCGTCGGCTTCCACGGCTACAATCGCGCCGCGGCCGTGCCGCAGCAGAATCTGGATGGTAGACATCTTCGGCTGATGGATGTGCAGCGCCGTCAATTCCACGTCGGCATGAAACCGGTCATGCAGGTACTGGATGGCCTGCGCGCGCAATGTCGGTTCAAATTGTTTCGCGATGATGGAGGCAGCTATGTAGGCGCCCACCACCAAAAGTACAACAAAACCGGCGATTCCTCCCAGCCACAGTTTCTTCCGTCTACTCACGTTACATGCTGCCGCCAGTTGGATGATTTCAGGGCTGGATTGTTTCGTCTACGGCAAAAACTGCGTGTGAAGTATGAAGTCGAGTTTGGGGAAACGCTGGGTCAGGTACTCGTTGGCTTCGCCTTCCACGCGGCCGGGCTCGATATATTTGCCTTCCGGACGCATCTCGCCGTAGCCCGAATAGAACTGATCCACCACATCCATGCCCTGGATCACTTTCGCGAAAGGAACGAAACCTTGGTCGTCGAGGGCTTTGTTGTCCGCCAGGTTGATGAATATCTCGGTGGCGCGGGTGTCGGGCCCCGACATCGCGTAGGCCAGGGTGCCGCGCAGGTTCTTCTGCTGCGGAGGATCGTCCACGATAAAATACTCGCGCCATTTCGCATGGACGTTGAAGTCTCGATGAACGCCGAACTGCGCGATAAATCCCGGAACCACGCGGAAAAAGCGGCCCTGATCGAAATACTTCATCCGAACCAGTTCGTAGAAGCGGTCGGCGCCGTGCTTGGCCCAGCCGCGCCGCGCCTCCACAACAAAGTCGCCTTTGGATGTTTCAAACTTCACGCGGAAGACTTCTGGGACGACTGCCGGTTTCGGCGCTTCTTTCTTCTGGCAGGCTGTCAGGAGCAATGCAGTTATGAAAACGGTTCCAAAGCGCATCCTCAATTAGGGTACACTGGCCAGCAGCCATGCAAGGAAAAGTAGTGGTGATCACGGGCGGAACTTCCGGGATAGGTCAAATATCGGCGGAGAAGCTGGCGGCGATGGGCGCGCGAATTGTCCTGGTGGCGCGCAGTAAGGACCGTGGCGAAGCGACACTGGCGCGCTTGCGAGAGGTGGCCCCGGGGCAACCGCACACCATTCACTACGGCGATGTTTCTCGCTTGGCCGATCTCCACCGCCTGGCCGCCGAAATTCGCTCGGCCGAACCGCGCATCGACGTGCTGATCAATAACGCGGGAGCGATGTTCGGGCAGCGCCAGGTGACCGAAGACGGTATGGAGATGACCTTCGCCACGAATCACATGTCGTACTTTGTTCTTACGCACGGTCTGCGCGATCAGCTTCTGGCCGCCGGCTCCGCGCGCGTGGTCAACACTTCGTCGCACGCCCACTATCGCGGAAAGGTCGATTTCGACGATTTGCAATTCGAACACAACTACAAGGCGTTCCCGGCTTATTCCAATTCAAAGCTATACAACGTCCTGTTCACTCGAGAGCTGGCGCGGAAGCTGGCCGGGACCGGGGTGACCACGAACAGTTTGCATCCGGGATTTGTGGCGACGCGCTTCGGCGATCAGAGCGGCGGCTCCATGGCCCGTTGGATCGGAGTTCTGAAAATCTTCGCCATCTCGCCGGAGAAAGGCGCGGAGACCATCATTTATCTGGCCTCGTCGGACGATGTCGCCAAAACCAGCGGCTTGTACTTCTACAAATGCAAAGCCGTAGAACCTTCCAAGATCGCGCAAGGACGACGCCGTGGCCGCGCGGCTTTGGACGGAAACGGCGAAACTGGCCGGAATTAAAGATTAGCTACTTCTGTACCAGGCCTTGGATGGCTTCCAGTTCCTTGCCGGCTTCGGCCAGCTTCCCTTGCGAGACCAGCTCCCGATAACGCTGGAAATGCTGGCGGATTTCAGCGATGCGGGCGTCCGGTTGTGTGGACGTGGCAGGTTGCGCGGAGGTACGTTGCCGTGGTTGTTGTTGACGCTGGAGTGGCGGCGGCTTCTTGCGGGCGTGGGCAACTTCTCGCCCGCCAATTGCGCCAAGGCCTGCGCGTAGGTGTCTGCGTACACCACGTTGTTGCCCATCGCGAGCGCGACTTTCTTCAACTGCGGCATTTTGGCCTGGGAGGCCTGGATGTAAATCGGCTCGACGTAGAGGAAGGTATGTTCGATGGGCAGCACCAGCATCTGGCCGCGCAGAACTTGCGAGCCCTGCTGGTTCCACAGGGTCAGGTCCTTGGAAATGTTTTGATCCTGATTGATGCGCGCCTCGATCTGCATGGGCCCCAGAATGATCTCCTGCTTGGAAAGAAGCAAAACCACTTTCTCTCCTAAATGTTCTCCATCGCAGCGCGCCATCATCAGGCCAATCAGATTATCGCGGTTGCGCGGCGTAAACGGTGTCATGAGCAGAAATTCCGGTTTGGTCTCTCCGGGCAACGTTGCGACCACATAGGTGGGCGCAACCGGCCCCGGCGTCCCGCCTTGTTCATTGGTAAATTTGGCGGTATCCCACGCGTCGGACTTGTTGTAAAACGTGTCGGGATCGCGCATGTGGAATAGCCGGTAAATATCGGCCTGGACGCCGAAGATCAATTCCGGATATCGAACGTGGCGGCGCAGATCGGCGGGCATAGCCGAGGCGGGCTCGAATAGATCGGGAAAGAGATTGCGATAAGCCTGGAGCAGCGGATCGTTGGGATCGAAGACGTAGAAATGCACGGTGCCATCGTAGGCATCCACGGTCGCCTTCACCGAATTACGGATGTAGTTGAATTCGCCGATGCTGTCGAGGCCAACTTTGGCGGAATAGGGATGGGCATCGGAAGTCATGTAGCCGTCGATGATCCAGACCAGGTGGCCGTCGTCGGTCAGCACCAGATACGGATCGGGATCCCAGTTGAGGAAATTCGCCATGGCGTTCACGCGCGCGGTAACGTTGCGGCGAATCATCATGCGGCTGTCCTGAGTGAGATAGCCGGTCAGAAGAATGTTGATGTCCTCGCGCGAAACGGCGGCGGCGGCACGCATCAGGAGCGACGAAATGGGAAAACCGCCTTTGCCCTGATAGTGGTTTTCGACGTTGCGATCTCCGGAAGGATAATCGAACTCAGGCTGCGCGGTATCGACGAATACCGGGTCTTGTACGTTCTCGCCGAAATACAACTCGGGGCGCGTGAGCTTCAGGCCAGGCACGCTGATGACGGGCGGCGCATCCTTGACGATCAGCTCGGGCAGTCCTTCCGGCGATACCTGATTGGCCTCCGCCATCACCACGCCGTAGCCGTGCGTATAAATGAAGTGCGGGTTGATCCAGCGCGTTCCCGCCTCGCCAAGCTGCGTGAGGTCCAGTTCGCGCGGCGCCAGCATCATCTGGCGGAGCTCGCCGTCGATGGTATACCGATCCACATCGGTGTCAGTGTAAATGTAGGGCCGGTAGGGCTGGAGCTGTGTGATGGCGTCGTGAAAAGCGTGCCAATCCCACAGTCGCACGTTGTCCAGCAGAGGCTGGTGTTGTTTGAAATCGACCGGCTCGTTCGGCTGCGCGGTGAATTCAATCTCATCGGTCCGCTGGTCGATGCCAAACGCCGAACGCGTGGCCTCAATGTGCTTTTGGATGTACGGCCGCTCGATAGAGATCTCGTTCGGCTTGACGTACGCCGCGCTGATTATGGGCGGAATCACGCTGCGCAAAACGATGGCGCCGACCACCGCGATCAGCGCCGTCTTCCACCGGCCCCCCACCAGCAGACCGGCAGCGAGTACGCAGGCGGCGATTTCCACCCACTGCAAGGGAAGAACAAAGTACTGGTCCACATAATCGATACCGACCATGAAGCTGCCATGCTCTTCGAGCAACAAGCCGTAGCGTGCCAGGAAGAATCGAGCCGCCATGGAGAGCAGAAAGACGGCGCCTAATCCGCGCAGGAAATTGCTATTCAGAGCGCCCGCCAGATTGAGGTGCGCGAGGTTGATTTCCTGTACGTTCTTCCAATCGCCGACGGTGCCCGTCAGCTCCCAACCTCGTTCCGCAGCCCAATAAATTAGCCCGCCCAGGACCACAATCCCGAGCAGCAATCCGATGAGGTCGGAATAAAAGGGAATCTTGAACAGATAGAAAGAGAGCGGATTGCCGAAGGCGGGATCGCGCCATGCCGTGGCAGCGCCGCCCAGGTCGCGCCCTCCAAAGTAGCGCACCACGGTCCAGGTATCCAGCGTCGAGAGCGCTACGATAACGGCCAGCAGAAAGATGCCGAGCGCGGTGAGTTTAGCGTAGAGCGGATGCTCGCGAAGGCGAACATGGGCCTTTTGCAGCGCAAGCGAGTGGGCGATCCAGAAAACGACGAAAGCGAGGATCGTAGCGCCGACCGCCGGGATCACGCTGTAGGCCAGAATGCTGAACCAGGTGTGCAGCTGGCCCATTTCTTTCCACCATTGATAATCGATGGTCCAGGTGCACAGCCAGCGCAGCGCTACGAAAAGAATGATGGCGACGATGGCGTACCAAAGACAACCGCCGCGAGCCTGGCGGCCGGGAATCTGACGATGACGAAATGAAGGGTCCAATGCTTTAGTAACTGTACTCTATTACGACGCTGCCGGCACTATTGCGAGGTTTCCGAGGGCGGCGTGATCGGCGGCCCAAGCCACTTTTCCGTTCACGATAGCCGCCACGGGACCACCACGGAACGTGTGGCCGTCAAAAGGTGAATTGCGGCTCTTGGAGAACGATCGATTCACGTCGTAGTCCAGGAGCGTTCGGTGTCAAAGATCGTGACGTCGGCGGGCGCGCCGACGGCAAGGCGTCCGCGATGCAGGTTGAGTACGCGATCGGGTCCGGTGGTGAAGAGCTCGATCATGCGCATGAGTGTGATTTTTCCAGGATGCACCAGGCGTTCCAAAGTGATGCCAAGGGCGGTTTCGAGACCAAGGATGCCGAACGGGCATTGCTCGAATTCCTGCATCTTCTCGCTGCCGGCGTGCGGCGCGTGATCGGTTGCGATGGCGTCAATAGCGCCTCCGATGATGCCGTCGGTGATGGCCACGATATCGCAGGAAGAACGCAGCGGCGGCTTCATTTTGTAATTGCTGTCGTAGGGCGGCATGTCGCTATCGGTCAGGGCGAAATGGTGGGGCGTAGCCTCGCTGGTGACTGGGAGACCGCGCGCTTTGGCGAACGCCATCATTTCCACCGCGTGCCGGGAAGATATGTGCGCCACGTGAAAACGCGCGCCAGTGAGTTCGGCCAGCAGGATGTCGCGCGCCACCATGACGTCTTCAGACGCGGCCGGGATGCCGCGCAGTCCAAGCCGCACGCTGGCGACGCCTTCGTTCATATCGCCGCCGGAGCTCAGGTGCAAATCCTCGCAATGATCGATCACGGGAAGGTCGAACGAGCGCGCGGTTTCCATGGCGCGGCGCATCACGCGCGCATTCATCACCGGCCGCCCGTCGTCGGAAATCGCCACGATGCCGGCTTCCTTCATCAGACCCGATGGCCGCAAGTTGCTCGCCCGCGCTTCCTTTGGTGATGGCGCCGATGGGAAATACGTTCACCACGGCGTGACGTTCGGCGCGCTCCTTGATGTAGCTGGTGACGGTGGCGTTGTCGTTCACCGGCGACGTGTTCGGCATGCAGCAGATGGAGGTGAATCCTCCGGCGGCGGCGGCGCGCGAGCCGCTCTCGATGGTCTCGGCGTGTTCGAAGCCCGGCTCGCGCAGATGCACGTGCATATCGATGAAGCCGGGCGCGACGATCAGGCCGGTGGCGTCGAAGTTCCGTGGCGCCGGCGGCATCGATGTTCTGGCCGATGGCGGCGATGCGGCCGTCTTCGATCGCGACGTCGCGCACAGCGTCAAGACCACTGGCCGGGTCCATCACGCGGCCGTTACGAATGATCAATTTTGACATGGCCGTTCAGTTTCCGAGGATGCGCTCCAGCACCGCCATGCGCACCGCAATTCCATTTTCCACCTGATTCAGGATGACGGACCGCTGCGAGTCCGCCACCTCGGAAGATATTTCGCGGCCGCGGTTGATGGGGCCGGGATGCATCACGATGGCGTCGGGCTTGGCCAGGCTCATATGTTCCAGGCGCAGGCCGTAGAACTGGAAATATTCGTTGGCCGAGAAGGCGGCCTCGTGCTGGCGCTCCAGTTGCACGCGCAGCATCATGATGACGTCGGCATCGCGGATGGCGTCTTCCATTTTGTGCGTCAGGCTGATGCCGGGCGCCAGTTGCGCCAGTTCCGGCGGCAACAGCGAGGCGGGGCCGCACAGGACGATTTGCGCGCCGAATTTCGAGAGCAAATACATGTTGGAGCGCGCGACGCGGCTGTGCGCGATGTCGCCGATGATGGCGACGCGCAAGCCTTCCAGCGTGGGCCGCCGGTCGAGAATGGTGCGGGCATCCAGCAGCGCCTGCGTGGGATGCTCGTGCGTGCCGTCGCCGGCGTTGATGATGGGCGTGGGCAAGATAGCGCGCCAGAAAATGCGGAGCGCCGGAAGCCGCGTGGCGCATCACGATGGCGTCGGGATGCATGGCGCCCAGCGTATTCAGCGTGTCCACCAGCGATTCGCCTTTGGAAACGCTGGAAGCGGAAGCGGTGATGGAGATGGCATCGGCGCCCAGGCGCTTGGCGGCGATTTCGAAGCTGGTGCGCGTGCGCGTGGACGCTTCGAAGAACAGATTGACGATCATCCGGCCGCGCAGCTGATCGGACTTTTTCGTATGCGGTCTGGCGCGGCTGAAAACGCTTGGCGCGGTCGAGAATGCCTTCGATCTCGACTCGATCCAGCGGCTCGATTCCCAGCAATCCACCCGGCATGGCTGTTCTTAAGTCTTTTCCACTAGCAGGACTTTTTCGTTCTGGTCGATTTCCTGAAGCTTCACTTCGATGATCTCATTGGCGCTGGTCTGGACCATGCGGCCCACGTAGCGCGCCTCGATGGGAAGCTCGCGCCAGCCGCGATCGATCAGCACCAGCAGTTGCACGCGGGATGGCCGTCCCTGATCGAACAGCGCGTCCAGCGCGGCGCGGATGGTGCGGCCCGGTGTAGAGCACGTCGTCCATCAGGATGATGTCCTTGCCGGTGACCGGGAAACGTGATTTCGGTGGCGTTGTGCACGGGCTTTTCCGACACGGTGGAAAGATCGTCGCGGTATAAGATTGATGTCGAGAAAACCGACCGGAACCGCGAGGTTCTCCAGGTTTTTTATTTTCTGGGCGAGGCGGAGCGCCAGGGGAACGCCGCGGCGGCGAATTCCGATGAAGGCCAGGCGCTGCAGATTTTCGGTTTTTTCCAGGATTTCATGGGCCAGCCGCACCAAGGTGCGGTCGATCTCGGAGGCGCTCATGAGTTGGGCTTTTTCGCGTGTGGGAACCATGGGCTGAACTGAACTGACGTGGCTTAGACGAGCGTAACATATCGATGCGATGCGAAATGAGGTTCGTCCGGCGGGGCGTGGAGGCGGCGTAAAGGCGCTTCTGCATAAAGATTCGCCGGCCTCCCCCCCGCACCGCGCAGTCTTTCTGCAACCCGTGAATAGAAAGCCAACCCAAACGAAATTCGCCGATCAGGCCGCCCACGATCCGGCCGTCAGCTTCGCGAGCGTAGACATCCAGGCTGGTCCAGTTATATTCGCCGACTTGGCGAACATTGAATTCGATCAATCCGCGCGCAATCGTATCACGGCTCTCGGATTGGACTGCTTGGGTCACCTCGACATGGAGCGCCGGGCGGGGCATTCTCGCTCAGAACGAGTATATGAGCATAAAGGACGCTTCCAAGCAGTAGAATCGATAACATAATCCGATAGTCGATGACCCCCGAGCATTGGCAAGAGATCGAGCGCCTTTACCACGCCGCCCTGCAACAGGAACCGGACGAACGAGGCCGCTTTTTAGCCGCGGCTTGTGGAACCGACGAAGACTTGCATCGACAATTGACTCGGATGCTCGCCGAGAGCCGCTCCACCGGCGATCTTCCTGATATCAGGGGCATGTGGGAGTCTCTCGTGAATGCCCCCTCAACAGATGCGGCCCTGCCAGCCGGGGCGGGATTGGGACCGTACCAAGTTGTAGGACCGCTCGGCGAGGGCGGGATGGGAAGGGTTTATCGCGCGCTCGATACGCGCCTCGGCCGAGCCGTAGCCATTAAGATTTCCACCCAGCCGTTCGGCAAACGATTCGAACAGGAGGCCCGGGCGATCTCGGCGCTGAATCATCCGAATATCTGCACGCTGTACGATGTCGGGTGGTTACCCTCGGGCGAGCGGTATATCGTGACGGAGCTGGTGGAAGGGGAAACCTTGCGGGACTGGCTCAAGCATTCGCCTGCTTTGGAGCGCGGCCTCCCGGTGATCCGCCAGGTGATCGAAGCGCTGCGCGCCGCGCATGAGGCCGGTATCATCCATCGCGACCTGAAGCCCCCCAATATCATGGTTCGGTTCGACAGCTACGTCAAGGTGCTGGACTTTGGTCTGGCGAAACGGATTGCGGGCGCCAGCGCGCTCTCCAGTCGGGACACAGCGACGACCGCCATCAGCACTCCGGGAGAGATCGTGGGTACGGTTGCCTATATGTCGCCGGAACAGATTCTGGGCCAGGAAGCGGATGCGCGAAGCGACCTGTTCGCAATTGGAATTATTCTGTATGAGATGGTTGCCGGACGGCATCCCTGGCCGCACTCCACGGTGGACACCATGCACGCGATCCTGCACGATGATCCACCTCCGATAGACCAGCCCGCGTCGAGCTTGAATGTTCCGATCGCAGGGATCGAGCGCATCATCCGGCGATGCCTGGCCAAGAAGCCGGCGCTGCGTTTTCAGACCATGGCGGAGCTGGAATCAGCCTTGCAAGAGGTGGCAGCCGGCTCGGCGTCGAACCTCGCCATCCGGTCGTCCATCGCCATATTGCCGTTCGCAAACATGAGCGCCGACAAGGAGGCGGAATATTTTGGCGATGGCCTGGCCGAGGAGGTCATCAACATGCTTGCGCGGCTGCCGGGCATGAAGGTTGCCGGCCGCACCTCCTCCTTCTTCTTTCGCGGCAAGGACCATCGAATTTGGAGAGATCGGCAGGCGGTTGAACGTCGAACACATTCTGGAGGGGAGCGTTCGCAAGGCGGGCAATCGCCTGCGGGTCACGGCGCAGCTTATCAAGGTAGCCGATGGCTTTCACCTTTGGTCTGAACGCTATGACCGCGAGCTGACGGACATCTTCGCGATACAGGATGAGATCACGCACTCCATTGCCGCCGCGCTTGAGATCCGGCTTTCTCCCCAACCTGCTGCGCCCCGGCGCCACCAGCCGAACCTGCGCGCTTATGAAGCCTACCTGATGGCTCGAGAGCTGTGGTTCCGCATGACCCCGGAATCGTTGCCCCGGTTCAAGGAATTGCTGGAGCAGGCCGTAGAACTCGATCCGAAATTCGCGCTGGCCCATAGCTTATTGGGTGCGCATTACACTGCGCAAGCGAGCTATCGGCCGGCTCTGGAATCGATCCCTTTGGCGCGGAGCGCGCAGGAAGCAGCCCTGCTCGTCGACCCCTCATTACCCGAAGCCCACGCCCTGTTGGGGGTTTGCGCCGGTATGGAATATAACTGGACCGGGGCGGAGCGGCACTGGCGTCTGGCCCTTGCCGGCGAGCCCGTTTCCCGCGATGTTCTCTTTTGGTACGGAAACCATTACCTGATGCCCCTCGGCCGTCTCAGCGAGGCGCTGAACGCGGAATCGATCGTACTCGACGCGGATCCACTGAATCTCTTGTATCGCCACCATTATGCGGTCTCCCTCCAGCACTCCGGCAGGCTTCAGGATGCGGAAGTGGAATTGCGAAGGGTCCTGGAAGTGAATGAGAACTCTACGCTTGCATTGGGCACGCTTGGTTTAATTTGTGCTCAGCAAGAACGGAGCGAGGAAGCGCTGGCGTTGACGGAACGGGCACACACATTGATCCCGGAGCTCCATCCGATTGCCGGACAACTCGCCGCCCTCCTGGCGCGCGCCGGCGCCGGGGACCGCGCCAATGCGTTGGTCGAACAGCTCCGGTCTGGCCAAGCCTACGGATCTGCCACCGGCTTGGCCATGTTTCACGCTCTGCGCGGGGAATTCGATCAGGCCACGGAATGGGCCGAGCGAGCCATCGAAGAACGGCATCCGCGACTGATACCCATGCTCGGTCCGCTGCTGCGGCCCACTCCGCAGTGGTTCGCCTTAGCCAAGCTAATGAAGCTGCCGAATTGAAATGATCGGGATGGCCGAAGACGACGCCAATGGTACTTTGTGCCGTCGGGTACCTGCGTAGTACCAACCCCCTGAAGTACAGGTGTTCTATCGACGCCGCCTAGGGCCGCGGCCTTAAATATGAGTATGGGCCGATGCGTATATTGTCATAGCGTGGTGACGCGGGATGAGGACTGCTGTTACGTTTGCGGCGATAGCGTCCCCAAACACGCCAGGACCGCGGTGAAGCGCCGGCCGGTCTCGCTGTTGACGAATGTGGTGTTCCTCGCCTCGCTCGCCTTCACAGCCTTCTGCTTCTTCGCCGAACACAAGCTTTCGCTGCCGGCCACGCTAGCCATTTCCGCCAGCCTGCTGTTGATCAGAATCCTCGCCGAAAAAGCCGCTAACCGAAACGCAGACTAGGGGTTCGGACGCCGGCCGACTGCTACGGGGATCAGCCCTCTGAGGGCGCTCGTGATCCCGCATCCCCTTTCCGCGCTACAATGCCTGTTCCGTCCCAATGCCCGGTATTTAGAAGCCCAAAATGACCACACGTTTCCGCGCCGAACAAGTGGGCAGCCTGCTGCGCCCCCCCGAGTTACTCGCAGCCCGATCGGAGCATGCGGCGGGAAAGATCCCTTTGGACGAGCTGCGCCGCCGCGAAGATCAAGCCATCCTGGCCGCGCTCAAAAAACAGCGATCCATCGGGCTGGACATCCTTTCGGATGGCGAGATGCGCCGTTCCTCCTGGCTCACCGACATGGCTGACGCCGTGGATGGATTTGTTCCGGAGAAAGTAACGCTGGAATGGAAAGGTCCGGGCGGGGGCGCCGAAGGCAGCACCGCGCAGGCGGCCGGAGCGAAGCTGCGAAAGGCGCGGAAACTCACCGGGCATGAGCTCCCGCTATTGAAAGACGCGGCCATGGGCCCCTTCAAAATCACCCTCCCCGCGCCCTCCAACTTCGTGCTCGCCAGCTACAAGCCGGGCGTCACGGATGCTTTTTATCCCACGCATGCGGATTTGCTGCGGGACTTAGTGGACATCGTGCGCGACGAAGTCCGCTGGCTGGTTTCCGAAGGCACGCGCTACATTCAGTTCGACGCGCCGTATTATTCCCATTACCTGGATACTCACCAGCGCGAGCGATTACGGGCGTCGGGGTTCGATCCGGACCAGGAACTGGAGCGCGCCATCGCCGGCGACAAAGCGGCGCTGCAGGAGGTTCCACGAGGCAAGGTCGCGGTGGCGTTGCACATTTGCCGGGGAAATAGCCGCAGCCGCTGGTACACCGAGGGCGGCTACGATGCCATCGCCGAGAAATTGTTCGGCCTGCTGGA
This sequence comes from Bryobacterales bacterium, assembly GCA_963761265.1. Lineage (GTDB taxonomy): Bacteria > Acidobacteriota > Terriglobia > Bryobacterales > Bryobacteraceae > Palsa-89. The sequence goes on along the minus strand of CAVXGM010000031.1, from coordinate 136,902 downwards.
CGTCGACACGTTCCTGCTCGAATACGATACCGAACGCTCGGGAGGCTTTGAGCCGCTGCGCTTGGTGCCGCGCAATAAGACCGTGGTGCTGGGCCTGGTTACCACCAAAGAAGCGAAACTGGAATCGAAGGACGAATTGCGGCGGCGCATCGATGAAGCGGCCCGTTATCTTCCGCTCGAAAACCTGGCGCTGAGCCCGCAGTGCGGCTTCGCCTCGGTGGCGGCGGGCAATCTGCTGTCCATCGACGATCAGTGGCGCAAGCTGGAGCTGGTGGTGGAGACGGCACGCAGCGTCTGGGGGAGTCGTTAGAGGCTGGCCGCGTCAGACGCCCGCGCTCTTGAGACACTCCGCGATTTCTTTTTCCGAAATCGCGCCTTCGCGGATCACTTTCCAGTAGGGCTCGGTAATGTCCACCGTGGTGGCGCCCATGCCGGCCAGCGGCCCGGCATCCAGCACCAGGTCCACGCTGCCGTCCATCACGCCAAACACGTCAATGCCGCTCCGGCAGGTGGGCTGCCCGGAAATATTGGCGCTGGTGGCCACCAAAGGCTGATCCAGCCAGTCCAGCAGCGCTTGCGCCACGCGCGACCGCGATTGCCGAATGGCCAGGCGGCCGGTATTGCCAGTCACCTTCAGGGGCACTTTCGCCGACGAGGGAACGATCATCGTGAGCGGCCCAGGCCAGAAATGTCGCGCCAAAACATAGAAACGCGTGGAAAGGTCCTTGGCCAGTTCCTCGGCCATGAACGTGCCATTAATCAGCATCGGCAGTGATCGATGGATCTCGCGGCCCTTGGCGGCAAACACCCGCCCCACCGCGTGAAGATTCAGAGGATCGGCCACCAGCACGTAGAGAGCTTCCGTGGGAATGGCGACAATATCGCCGCGCCGCAAATGCGCCGCCGCGCGTTCAATCGCTTCCGGCAGCGGATGGTCTTGATCGATTTGTATCAGGTCAGTCGCCAATGCTTGTATTCTCGTGCGCCAATTAGGCGGAGGAACTCCCTCGATTTGACTGACTAGCGGAGGGCGGCATCGCGATCATGGGCGGTAATTTCGGCAGCCCGCCCACTCAATTGCGACGAACCTTGAGGGGCCGGCAACAACACGCCTTCACCGGGGAAGAACAGGCTTACTGTGTTAGTGTACCGCATTGCGTTCAGCCGGGCCAAGAATCAATGCTGCGCGACGAGCCTATGTAGTACGCTTCGATTATGCGGCTGGTACGATGACGATTCCGAATCGCCCGGAGTCCTTCGTCATCCGGGCCGCCACCCTGGCCGACGCGGAAACTGTCGTCGCGCATCGCCGAGCGATGTTTCGCGAGATGGGATATCGCGATGAGCAGGCCCTGGATGACATGTCCCTGGCGTTTCGTCCCTGGCTGGCGGGGAAGATGCGCGACCAGCAGTATCTGGCGTGGTTCGCCGTAGACTCCGGCGGCGCCGTCGCGGCCGGCCTGGGAGTGTGGCTGATGGATTGGCCGCCGCATCTGATCGGACCCGGGCCGTGGCGCGCAAACATCCTCAACGTGTACACTCGCCCGCAGAATCGCCGCCTGGGGCTGGCGCGGCGTTTGCTGGACACCGCGCTGGCGTGGTGCCGTGTGAATCACGTCGCCACGGTGATCTTGCATTCGAGCGACGACGGCCGGCGCCTTTACGAATCCATGGGATTCGAGCCAACTAACGAAATGCGCATCATTCTTGAGCTAAAGTAAATCGCTCTGATCTAAAGACTTCGGGAACGCCTGCCGATCTTCCAAATCGAGTTGGTCTCGCCATGAAAGTCCTGGTCTTCACTCTATTGGGACTGGCTGCGCTGCCTAGGGCCGTGCAAGCGGCCGACGCCGAAGGCTGCATGGATCTGAAGCTTTTCCCGCGCCTGGAAGGCTGCGTGATTCAAGAATGCTCCGCCAAGCACCGCGATTCTTTGGATGCCGGCGGCAGCGGTGCGCCTTTGGATGCCGGTACAAATGCGCTCTCGTATTCGTGCCCCGCTGGCGATCTTCAGAAAATGCGGCATGCCTTCGACGCCCAGCTTCGCAAGGCCGGTTATCAAAATATCACTCCGGATGACAGCGATCCCGCAAATCCGGCGCTCACCGCGCGGAAAGTCGCGCAATGGATCCATTGGAGCGCGAATACCGAGGACGGCGTTACCGAATACTCATTAACTTTAGCGGGCGGTCCGGGCGAGAAATTCAAAGCGCAAACGTGCGTGCTGCCGCCGTTGCTTTCCCTGTTGAACCAGTGCGAAGTGGAGGAATGCAATTCGAAATCGGAGGACTCCGTGGCAATGCGAACCGCTGCCGCCACAGAAACATCGCTCACCGGAAATGTGCAGACGGTCACGCTGGCTTGCCCTTCCCTCACACCACCCCAGACTTTCGCGGCAGTGGAAGGCCAACTGAAGAGGTCCGGCTTCGAGATTCTGTTCAGCGCACACGAACGCCCGGAGAGCGGCCCAGGGAGCCAATGGATAACGGCGAGGACAGGCAAGCGTTGGGTGGAACTGGCGAGCGCACTGGACGGCGAAGCCGCTTCCTACTCCCTGACGGTGGTTCCGTCGGCGGAAGTGTTGACGGCATCGAAGCCGGAACCGAAGGCTCCCGGCCCTCCCGCTCCACCTGAGTTACAACCTACGCCCTCGCCAGCGCCCAAACCAGTTGAAGCAGCAGCCGTGCCCATTGTCACGATTCCAAGTCCAGTTCCAGCACCTCAGATCGTTCCCACGCCCGCCCTGGCGGCGCCTGCTATTGAAGCCGGCTTTGTGCCGCCGAAACCAATTCTGCAGGTCCCCATCGACCCCACAGAAGAGCGCGTGTCGAGCGTCGCCGGCTACGTTGTGATCAAGATGCTGGTGGATGTCAATGAAGAGGGCGCGGTAACCAACGCCCTGCTGACAGGCCGCATCACCAAAGACGTGCGCAAGCTGGAAAGCGCGGCTCTGGATGCCGTTTCGCACTGGCGTTTCGAACCGGCGCGCCAGGACGGCCGCGTAGTGCCCGCCGTCAAGATCGCCGTCGAAATGCATTTCCGCGGCCGGCCGTGGCGCTTCTAATCTCCGCGGAGACTACTCCATCAGCTTCAGGCTGGCAACCTTGATCATGTCACCCTGGATCTCTCCCGTGACTTCCACTTTGAGATCGTCTTCCTTCTTCGACGCACGGAGCGCCGCCAGCGCCTTGCGGTTACCCGCCGGGTCGAACTTCAGGAACTTGTTGTCGTAGGTGAATACTCCATAACCGCTCCTCTGGCAAGCGGGCTTGAGCGCGCATTCCCGCGTTTCCGCTTCGGCGACGATCATGCCGCCTACCAGACGCGGACCGGAAACAATGCGCACCTCCGCTTTTGAAGAGCACAACTGGTCAATCAGAATCCCTTGAATTTGAGCGGCGGATGCCACTGCGGCGAAGCTGGCCAACAAGGCCGGAGCGCACAGAGACAATCGAACGGACACAAATAGCCTCCTCGAGAAGAATTGCGGCAAATGCCGCCTCTTTTCGGATTTTTCCACTTTTGGCCACGGTCCGTCAATCCCACCGCTCCTGTAGCTTGAGGCTGTCTATTTCAGCTTGTCGGCCACTTTGGCCAGCGCGGCATTGGCGCACGCGGCATCTTTCTCGCCGCCAGGCGCGCCGCTAACTGAAACCGCGCCGATCAGCTGGTTGCCCACCTTGATCGGCACGCCGCCCATGGCATTGATGGTTCCAGGCACCACGGGAGCCGGCACCGGAGCGCCGGCTGGCAGATTCGCGGGCGGACCCGAGGGGCGTCCAAAGGCCATCACACTATTGGCTTTCATCCGTCCCACTTCTACGGTTGCCATCCCCGCGCCATCATCCCGCAAGAACGCCTTCAAAATGTTGGCGCCGTCCACAACCGTGACGGTGACCTTGTAACCATCGGCGCGGCACTGCGCCATGGCTCCTTGGGCGATGGCCTCGGCCACATCGATGGTGAGCACCTTCTGCGTGGGAAGCCCTTCTTGGGCGAAAGCACCGAGGGCCAAGCCGGCGGCCGCGGCCGCGACAGAAAGAGAGCGGGCGATTGTCTGGTTGAGCTTCATGCGTGAAATCCTCCTGATTTGGGTCGCTAGCTACGATAGCACGCGCCACACGTACCTGACTCTGGCGTCCCGGTTCTGCAGGCGGTTACCCCGGCGATACAAATTTCGTGCGGAACCTTAGAACACAACGAGCATCTTAATACGTGGGCGCGTGTTAAATCCCAGGGAGGCCGGGGGCATGAAAAACTTCAGGCTGGCCGTCGCTATTGTTTTGCCGGCAATGTTGGCGGTCGCATTATTCGCACAGGAGCCTCCTCCGGGTCCGGTTGCACCTCCGGCAGAGCAGGGCGCGCCGCCCGGCGAACCTCCGCCACCAGCACCCCCGCTCAATCCCCAGCAGCTTCAGGACTTGGTTGCGCCGGTTGCACTTTATCCCGATACCTTGCTGAGCCAGATTCTGGTGGCCAGCACTTATCCGATCGAAGTTGTCGAGGCGCAACAGTGGCTCCAACAGCATCGAAACCTCACCGGCCAAGCCCTTCTGGATGCGGCGCGCCAGCAGAATTGGGATCCGAGCGTTCAAGCTCTAGTCGCGTTTCCCGGCGTTCTGGCCAAACTGAATCAGGACATTCATTGGACCACGGATTTGGGTAATGCGTTTTTGGCGCAACAGGCCGACGTGATGAATGCCGTGCAACAAATGCGCGCTAAGGCGGAGGCCAACGGTAAGCTGAAATCCACACCGCAAGAGAATGTGACAACCCAAACCCAAAATGATCGATCCGCGATCGATATTGAGCCTGCGGAACCGGGCGTGGTTTACGTTCCCGATTATAATCCCGAGTGGGTCTGGGGTCCGCCGGTCTACGGCTACTATCCTCCGCTCTTGTACCCAGGCGTCGATGTGGGTTTCTCGTTTTATCCCGGTATCGACCTTGGCCTGTATTTTGGAGGCGGCTGGGGACTGTGGGGCGGCTTCGGCTGGGGGTGGGGACCGGATTGGTTCGGCGACCGAATCCTGCTGAACGATCATTTCTTCCATCGTTTTGGGTTTGACGATTACCATCGAGGCTTAGGCGGCGTTTGGGCGCACAATCCGATTCATCGACGCGGAGTTCCCTATGCAAATCGCGACGTGGCGGGCAGGTTCGGCGGGGCCGCAGGCTTCCGTGGCGGCGAGGCATTTCGGGGCAATCAGGCTTTCCGCGGAAACCAGGCTTTCGGTGGAAACCAGGCATTTCGCGGGAACGAAGGATTTCGCGGTGCAGAGAGAGGCGGCTTTGCGGCTCCCCAGCGCGGTTTTAGCGGCGGCCACAGCGCCTTTGGCGGTATTCAGAACGGCGGCGTGACGCGCATGCAGAGCGATCACGGATTCTCCAGCATGGGCCGCGCCGGAGGATTCGGTGGCGGCGGGTTCCGCGGGGGCGGTGGTTTCCGTGGCGGCGGTGGATTCCATGGCGGAGGCGGCGCCCGTGGCGGAGGGGGCCGGAGGTAACATGACCGCAAAAACATTCGCAATCATTTCTGTTGTGGCTGCGGGCACGGCCTTCGCGCAGACGCCGAAGACCGTGAAGCGGATGCCCGAAAAGAGTTTCGATTCGCCGGAGGCGGCCACCCAAGCTCTGATGGACGCTGCCTCGAAAAACGATACGGTGGCACTCCGGGCCGTGTTGGGATCGTCGGCCAAAGGCATTTTAACTTCTGGCGATGCCAAGGAAGATGCGGCCGAGCGGGCGGAATTCGCGAAGATCGCCGGTCAAAAGCATCAGTTGGAGCGATCCTCCATCAATCACCGGTTGATGGTCCTCGTCGTCGGCGATCAGCAGTGGCCATTCCCAATTCCTTTGCTCCAGGAGGGCCAGCGCTGGCGTTTTGATCCCGAGCGCGGCGCCTATGAAATGCGGGCGCGAGAGATCGGCGCAAATGAATTGGATGCTATCCAGGCTTGTGCCGCCTATGTCGGCGCGCAGCAGGCTTACGCTGCGAAGAAACGTTCAGCGGCCGGAACGCCGGAATACGCCGAAACTGTAGCAAGTTCGCCGGTTCCCAAGGAATTCGCGGAAGCAGCCGGGCCAAAACCTGCGCGGCCCTACCACGGCTACTATTTCCGTGTGCTGAAGGGACAGGGTCCCGACGCGCCTGGCGGACAGCATCCCTACGTGATCGGCAAAACCATGATCGGCGGATTCGCGCTGGTTGCGTGGCCCGCCATGTACGGCGTCACCGGCATCCATACCTTTGTCGTGAACCAGGACGGCACGGTCTACGAGAAAGATCGCGGGGCGCGCTCGGCGATGCCGCCGCCCAGCTACGATCCTGGTCCGACATGGGAGCCCGTGGACTAATTAGAATAGGCGGAGAATGTCGCCTCGTAAGCTGCTCCGCCTGGTTTTGGCCGTTGTTGTTCTGGGCCTGTTGTGGATCCGCATTGCGCGACAATGGCGCTACGAATCACACTGGTGGTTGATTGGCAGCGTCATCCTTTCGGCGCTGCTGCTGCTTTTGATCGTCTTCCTCATCGCCAGTGTTTTTCGCAAGCCGCGCAATCCCCGCGACGACGTTCCGAAGCACCCGCTCGGGCTGGACGGCTAAATCCCTACAGCCGGCAGATCAGCAGTTCGCGCTCGTAAATCATTTCCGGCGGCAGATGATCGTGCAGCGTCGATGAACAGCTCTTCGTGCGCCGATCACTTCCGTCTTCCACGCCGCGCGGTCGAACGCCTGCAGTTCGTCGAACTGCTCGCGTGGAGAAGTCCAGCCCGTTCCAGTCGATGTCCTCGTAACGCGGCATCCAGCCGATGGGCGTTTCGCGTCCCAACGCCCGGCCGTGCGCGCGGTCCACGATCCACTTCAGCACGCGCATGTTCTCGCTGAAGCCCGGCCAGAGGAACTTGCCGTCGGCGTCCTTGCGGAACCAGTTGACATGGAAAATGCGCGGCGTCTCGGTCAAGCGACCGCTGCATCTTGATCCAGTGCCGGAAATAATCGCCCATGTGATAGCCGCAGAACGGCAGCATGGCCATGGGATCGCGCCGCACCTTGCCGACGGCGCCCGCCGCCGCGGCGGTCGTCTCCGAGCCCATCGTCGCGCCGATGTAAACGCCCGCGCTCCAGTTGAACGCCTGATAGACCAGCGGCATCGTGGTCGCGCGGCGGCCGCCGAAGATGAACGCGCTGATCGGCACGCCGTCGGGATCTTCCCACGCCGGATCGATGGTCGGGCATTGCGAGGCGGGCGCGGTGAAGCGCGAATTCGGATGCGCCGCCTTGGCGCCGGTCTCCTTGCGCGATCTCCGGCGTCCAGCGGTTGCCCTGCCAGTCCAGTGCATTCGGCCGGCGGCTCGTCGGTCATGCCTTCCCACCACACGCCGCCTTCGGGCGTCAGCGCGACGTTGGTGAAGATGGTGTTGCGCGCAAGCGTCGCCATGGCGTTGGGATTGGTTTTCACCGAAGTGCCCGGCGCCACGCCGAAGAATCCGGCTTCCGGATTGATCGCGCGCAGCCGGCCGTTCGCATCCGGCTTGATCCAGGCGATGTCGTCGCCGACGGTCCAGACCTTCCAGCCTTCGAAGCCGTCGGGCGGAATCAGCATCGCGAAATTCGTTTTGCCGCAGGCGCTCGGGAAACGCCGCCGCCACGTAGGTCTTCTCGCCCTTGCGGATCTTCCACGCCCAGGATCAGCATGTGCTCCGCCATCCAGCCTTCGTCGCGCGCGATGTTCGAGGCGATGCGCAGCGCGAAGCACTTCTTGCCCAGCAGCGCATTGCCGCCGTAGCCCGAACCGTACGACCAGATCTCGCGCGTCTCCGGGAAATGCACGATGTACTTTTCTTTGTTGCACGGCCACGGCACGTCGCGCTCGCCCGGCGCCGAGCGGCATGCCCACGCTGTGCATGCACGGCACCACGCGCTTCTCGTCCTTGTCGATTTCCTTGAACACCGGCAGCCCGATGCGCGCCATGATGCGCATGTTGACCACGACGTACGGCGAATCGGTGAGCTGCACGCCGATCTGCGACATGGGCGATCCGACCGGCCCCATGCTGAACGGCAGCACGTACATCGTGCGGCCCGCGCATGCAGCCGCTGAACAGCCCCTTCAGCTTCTTGCGCATCTCAAACGGATTCACCCAGTTGTTGGTCGGCCCGGCGTTGTCTTTCGACAGCGAGCAGATGAACGTGCGGTCCTCCACGCGCGCCACATCGCTCGCATCCGAGCGCGCATAATAGCAGCCCGGCCACAGCTCCTGGTTCAGCTTGATAAACGTTCCGCTCTCCACCATCTGCGCGCAGAGCGCGTCGTTTTCTTCCTGCGAGCCATCCACCCAATGAATGCTGTCCGGCTTGGTGAGCTCGGCCATCTTCTCCACCCATCTGAGCAGATGCTTATTGCTGCTCAAGGCTTGGGAGGCGTCCCGAGCAATGTTCGTAGTAGCGGTGGTCATATTCCACTATTATGACGAACTTGCAACGAAACGTGCTTGCGGATTCCGCCCCGAGATCGAAGCGTCGGCGCTGGCGGGCGAAACGGCGCGTATCCGGGCAAACATCGAGCATCTGGACTGCTGCCTCAGCGCAGTCTGAGCCGGCTAGGTGTAAAATCAAACGCGATGAAACATCTCCTCCTGGTTTTGGTCCTGATTGGCGCGAGTTCGGGCTACGCGGCGGCCGCCGATTGCGATCGCGAATGCCTGCGCGGCTTTCTCACGCAATATCTGGATGCTTTGGTCGCGCATAATCCGAGCGCGCTGCCGCTCAGCAAAAAGTGCGATTTACAGAAAACAGCGTCGAGATGCATTTGGGCGACGGTCTATGGAAAGACGCCTCGCGCATTCGGCCGTATCGCCAGGACGTTCTGGACACGCGGCAAGGCGTCGCGGCGACGCAAGTGGTGGTGGAGGAAGCCGGCTCGCCCGCGCTGCTCGTCGTGCGCCTGAAAATCGCTAAAAAGAAGATCACTGAAATCGAGACCATGGTCACGCGGAGCCAGAAAGAGGGCGCGCTTTTTAAAATCGACGCCCTGCAAACCGCGGACAAGAACATGGAGTCTGCGCCGGAAAAATCCCAGCTTCCATCACGCCAGGATGCCATCCGGATCGCGAAGTTCTACCCCGCCGGTTTGAAAATCGGCAGCTTTGCGACCGTTGATGCGCCCTTTGCGTCCGACGCCTACCGCATCGAAAACGGCGTCGTCACGGCCGGACCCGGATGCTCGCGGCCCGGCTGCGAGAACATCAAAACACAGAAGATCATGGAGCATCCCTTCATTACCACCCGCGTTGTGGCGGTGGACGAACAGCAGGGCATCGTGCTTCTCCGCATGAATTTCGGCCAGACCAATTCGTACGGCCCCGGCAACGCTCTCATCGTATGGGAAGAGTTCAAGGTATACGGCGGCCAGATCCACGCCGTGGAAGCGTTCATGAAAATCATGCCCGCCAGCATGGGTTCTGGTTGGGACCAGCCCTGATGGACTTTGCCTGCGTCTAATTCGGCCCTGGGCCGGGCGTGGGCGCTCCGCAATTCCGCGTACATTTCGGCGGAATTACGAACTTATCCTTGATTTTATCGCGGAAAGCCGGATACATCGTCTCCGCCCCGCCCATCGCCGCTACTGGCGGGATGTGATAGATCTTGTCCATCTCATCGACGAACGGATTCTTGCCCGGAAGGTAATGCGGAACCCGGCCTTCTTCCACTCCTTCGTATCCCTCGATGCAGGGCGGTCCCGCAACGGCAACGGGCGTGGGGGTCAACATGTAGGACCGCGTCAGGATGTAGGGCTCGGTCAAAAAGACGGGATCTTCCATCACCAAAGCCAGCGTCAGCATATCTCCGTGCCGGAAAAACGTGGTGGTAATGCTGGCCTGATCGCTGCTCGCCGCGCCGTTGCGGCGAATGTATCCGCTCTTCAGATGCGTGGTGTAGGCGGTCAGCACGTCGCCATTCCAGATGCCGGTGGTGAAGCCGGTCTGATTGTGCGGAGCATTTTTGGAAGGATGCGGGCGCCCGTCCATCCAGATGGTCATGGGCGCGCGAGTCTCCCACCCGCCGATCACCCATGCGACTGATTTTCCCGGTGAGCGGATCGTTTTCGCTCCAGATCTTCAGGCTGAACGGGCCGGCCGCGATATGCCACTGCGTCTGAAACCAGCAGATGCGCTCCGGCATCGGAGATGATGGATTGCGAAAAACTCAAGGCTTTGGCGCGGCCCGATGCGTTGAAGGGAAGCCCGGCCCAATCGTCGGGATTCGGACCGGCGCCGCGCTCCAGCGAGTCCTCGTGATTCTTGGAAGCCCACGATCCCGACAGATCCATCTCCGCCAGGGCGGGGAAGCCGACGCACAACAAAATCGCCAAACCGAGGCTCAATCGATTACGGGTCATATTTGTTTCTCCGATTTCCTCTGTCTTACCATCGCGACGAGCACGCCGTAGGCTTCCACCCGGTATCGTCGGGCAGCTTCTTGAACTGGGAGCTGATAATGAAAGGCTCGCGCAGATACATGGGATCGGTGACCGACGATGGTCACCACCAGCAGCACATCCCCGTTGCGTTCGTGGACCATATCGTATTATTCCGTGAGAGCGGCATTCGCGCTATAGGGGACGCCGTTCTTGCGCAGATAGCCGGCCTTCAAATGAGTGGTCGTCACCTTCAGCGATCCATTCACCGACCTTGCGGCCCTCGCGCTGCATTTCCCACTCGGCCATCGAATCCCCTTGCAGCGAAGGCTCGTCCTCGCCGGGCGCCTTCCAATTGCCGAAATGAAAAATACGCGTCTGCTTGCCGGCGTCGGTGTCCATGCGCAGCGTCTGATCGTCCTGCCAGGTGATGTGCAGGTGCTCGGGAACGCGCAGCAGCGCCGGCGCTCCATAGGACTTGCATTGTTCCCCGTGCCGCTTCATCCTTGGCGGGATCCCAGGCGTCGGCGATCTTCTCGGCCGCCGCGCGTCATCGGAACACCCTGATAATCGCCCTGCGCGGGGGTCACCATGCGGTAGCGCCAGTCTTCGGTGACGATCGAAACCCAATAGCCGGTCAAATCGATGGGCGCCGCTGCTTTGGATCTGGGCGGCGGCCCGCCGTCGCCCCAGCCGCGGAGGCTGTGCCGCGAGCGGAAGCACCAGGAGCGGCAGCGCCATGGCTATCGTCAAGTCCAAATGAATCTCTGTGAATTGTCGCATGCTTCCTATTTCTTGACGCGGTCAAGCCTTTGTAAATCGCCTCGATAAATGCGTCGGTGGCGCCCGGTCGCGTACCGTATTGCGTCTCATAAGGCTTGGCGGGAGACGCTGCTTTGATTTGATCCAGCGTCATGCCCTGCTTGATCATGTCCTCGACCACGTCGCGGACCACCACCACCATGTCGCGGTAATCCACCACCTCCATCTGTTCGCACAGCCGCCCGTGACCTGGAATCACGTACGTTCCAGACCCCTTTGTAGATGAAAGGCGTGGGCGGGATCGCCAACTCAATCAACTTATTCAGCGCGTCGATCTCTCCCTGGATGCTCCCGCCGTTGCTCGGTATCGATCACCGGAAATTGCGTGGTGTCCATGACGTCGCCGGCCACCACGACGTCGGAGCCGCGGAAGAGTACGAAGCTGTCGGCATCGCTGTGGGCCGCGGGCTGGTACAGCACTTCGATCCCTTCGTCGTTCATGCGCAGCGTATATCGCTTGGGATAGAAAGCCTCGGTGGGCAGGGCGTCACCGGGAAAAGGAGACTTTTTGCCGGTGGGCGCGCTCATTCGTTGCAGGATGCTGTCGTGCGCGAGAATCGCACGCGGCGCCGCCGTTGGTCATCGCGTCGGCCAGCGCCGCATTGCCGAGCACATTGGTGAAAATCGTTTTTCCGGCTTTGGCCAGCTTGGCGTTGCCGCCCACGAAATCCGCGTCCGCGTTGGTGTCGATAACGTAGCGGATCGGGAGCGGGGTCATTTTTGAAGAGCCGCCAGAACCTCGTTCGGATGCCGCTTCGGTCCCCGCATTCACCAGCACCACGCCGTCCGAGCCGATCTGCACGCCGATGTTTCCGCCCGCGCCGGCGATCATGTAGAAGTTGGGGCGCACTTTCACTACTACGAGTTGCCCGTCTTCCGGATCCGCGGCCTGGCTTGCCATCGCGCCGCATGCCAGCAATGCACAGGCGATAGCCCAGCATCTGATGCCGTCCTTAACAATTTGCTTCATGGTTTTACTGCAATGCATATTATCACTCCCGGCGGCCTGCGCTTGCATGCAATGCGCCGCGGCGTTCGGTGTCGCCTATGGAGGTGATTAGTATTTCAAAGACGAAAACGATGAGTCAAGGTTCAAGATCGGGAGCGCCCCGCTGCTTTTTCCTCTTCCTGATTTTCGACGATGCTGTTGAGCTTCATCGCCATTTCTCGAAGGAGCAGCGCGTTCTCGGGCCGAACCGCCGTTTCCATCCTGGTGAGTGCTTCCGCCATCGCTTGCCCTAACGGTTCCAGCAGCGTGCGCTGGCCGCTCCCGGCCAGAAGTTTAGGAATAATCTCACGCAGCGCGGATTCGCATGGACGATACGCTTCGGCGATTGCCTTCATATGCTCGAAATTGACATACTTCATCCACATTCCCGGTCTATCCAGTCCGGCCTCTTGCGCATCTCTGTGCAATAGATTCAGCTCTCTCAGCAGTGTACTGGCCAATTCCGGCAGCTTTTGGAACGGTGTCAGACCGACATTTTCTCCACGAAAATCGCTGTCGTTTTCGAGGAACATGGAACGGAACCGGCAGACCATTTCCAGCCCCTTGAGCAGGTAGGTCGTGTCCTGATCGCCGTAATCGGCGCGCTGCAGCATTTCGACAAAATACACGTTGTACTCGCGATAGTCGTCGTAAAACTTCGTGGCTGTCGTCAGAATGACCCGATAGCCCGTTTTTCCGTCATTGGCGAGGATCACTTGGCTATTGTCGACGTCCACTCGATCGGGAAAAGCCGAAAGCACAACGCTGGTGATGGCGTCCCTCCAGGAGTCGGCAAATGTCTGGCCGGCTGTCTTATCCAGGAATTGTTTCCACGTGATCGGCTCGTCCGAGAGGCCGAAAATACTCATGGAACCGCCCTTGTTCACCGCGCCCAATGGGCGGAGTTCGGCTTCGAGCGGCAAGCTATCGTTGGATTGCTCCAGCGCGGAACCTTTTACGCGAATCGTGATCTGTCTCTGTGGTTTGACGACATTCTCAACGGTGCCCTTTAAGTATTGAAAAATCGCAAGCTTTAGGTTGCGAACGCAGTTGCAGGCTTCCTGCTCCGGTTTTCGATGCGGTTTGGAGAACCCGGCTCCCTCAATGTTGCTTTCCACCTCATCCTGCCAAGCCTCAATTTCCTTGCAGAGGGGCTCCTCCGGCGAAACCGTAAGCCTGGACTCAAATTGCTGCAAGCTCAAATGCAACTGATCTTTGGAAAGGCCCAGCGGAATGCCCTGTTCCGACGCTGTAATGGCGGGAGGGCCATAGAGGTAGAGCGAGATTTTCTTGCGGCGGCTGGTTTCTGTCCGCATAATTCGATCGAAGTATCCCACTTCCCAGCCCGTATACCCGTGGCTGCGCTTTTCGGCCTCGGTATACAGAATAATGAGAACATCGGTCTGCTGCAGTTTCGATTCGATCTGCGCCTGGAACGCCGATCCTGGCTCCAGGAATTCGTGATCCAGGTTAATCTCGGCGAAAAATTCGGGGAGCGCTGTGGTAAAACAACTGGCAACCGCGGTCGCGATGGTCAAGTCTTCCGAAGCGTAGCTAATGAAGACGCGGAAAACGCGTTGCCCAGGAACTGCCGTGCCTGTAGCCATGTGATTCCTCCGGATGGGACCATTCCATTGTATTCAGATTGCCGCAAAATGTTCCCGCTTATTTTGGATTAGTCGCGGAAAAACGGAGGGGTGGCATGCTCTTGTTTAGCAAGCGAAAAAAGCCTTAGTATCGGGCAAGGCCGCAGGAAGCAGGAGATGCCCCCGAAGACGCGTGAGGTGCTGGGGCTGAATCCGCCCCGCTCGGGGCACAAATTACTGGAAGCCAAAAAACGCGATTGGGAGCACGCTGTGGCGATCCTCGCGCGCTTCTTGGGAGTGAGCGCATGAGTGCGCTGTGCCGCTGGTTATCGGCGTGGAGCTATCCGGTCGGCCATCTCGCAGCCCGCGCTACTCGGCCGGGGTGAACGCGAGCAGCACGTTTCCCGGCATGGAGTTCGAAACTCCGACATACCCGGAAGGCACGAATAACGTCCCACCCGCGACCACTGGTCCTGCCGCGCCGATCGATCCGCCTTTCCCCGCCACGCCGTTCACGGTTGGAAACTCGCGCACCGTATCGAATTGCCAGACCACTTTTCCGTCGGATGCGGACAAGGCCCGCAGCACGCCGTCAAAGCCGCCCGAGAAGATGACGCCGGGGATTGCGGTCAGCGGACCCGTCTTGCCCGGGATGCTTCGCGCGGCCTTCCGCCGGAGCGAGAGGCGTGAACCATTTTCGTTCGCCGTTGCGAATATCCACTGCCGCGATCCCGCCCGTGCCCAGGCCGAAGTAAGCGTCCCGATCGTCCGCCGCGCCGCCCCAAACGATCTTCCCGCCGAATTCCTTGGTGTTGTTCACCAGCGCCGTGCGCCATACCACCGCTCCATGCTTGTCAGGATCGTACGCCCAAACGTTTCCGCTCTTCTGGCCGGCGATCAGCAGAGTGCGCCCGCCGGGCAGTTCGCGCAGAATCGGCGGCGAGCCGAAATCCTGATCGGGGCCGAAATCCTTGGGACAGTTTTCCAGCGGCGTGGGACGCATGCAGCCCACCACCCACGCATCGTTCTCCGTGCCTTGCACCGACCACAGAATCTTGCCCGAATCGAGATCCAGCGCCATCACTGCGTCGGTGTTCTTCGGCGCGGGGGTGGTGTACGCATCGCCCGTACCAATATAGACGGCGCGGCGTTTCGGATCGATAGTGGGCGCGCTCCAGACGCCGCCGCCCGCCGGCGCCCAACGGCTGACGCCATTCGCATTCTTCGAGACGATCTTCGGAACCTCGGCAATGATCCAGGTCTTCCAGATCTGCTTGCCAGTGGCTGCGTCGAGCGCCACCACGCTGCCGCGAAAACTGCAGCACGGATATGTGGGGCTGGAGCTGGCTCCCTCTTCCGACGACGCAACGGGCACGTAGACTCGATCTTCAAAAACCTGCGGAGCTCCGGTAATATGCGCGGTGGGATGTTCGTCCACGTGAACTTTCCACAGCAGCGTTCCGTTCTGGGCGTCCAGCGCGTAGACGTTCGCCTTCAGATCGCCGAAGTATGCAATCGGAGCTGGTTTGGCGGGCCTGGATGGAGACCGCCGTGCGAACGCCGGCGTCGGCTTGAAATGTCCAATACAGGCAGCCCGTGTTCGCGTCCACTGAATAGACTGAGCCGGTATCGGCGCTGAAGAAAACGCGTCCGCCCACTACCGACGGCTCGCCGAAAACCTGCTTGGCGCCGGCCAGTCCGAAAGCCCATTTCAGTTTCAGATGAGGAACCTGCGCGGCCGTCAGTTGCGCCGCTTGCGCCGTCTGGGAGCGCGAATTGGAGATGTCCGCGCCCCAGCCGTTCCACCCGGCGCCGTTCTGAACTGAAAATGCCGGGTTCCCATCGCATCGGCCGGAGGCCGTCTGAGCTGCCAGAGGAATCCAAACCGGCGGCTAAAAGGAGCGCAGGCACCGCCACAAGTGAAAAACGCATGGGTTCAGTCTATCGCGAAAAATCCCGAAAGACACCTACTGCGCTGGCTTCAGCCGGAACACGATCGAAATCGTGGTGGTCACCTCCACCGGTTCGTCATTCTGCCGCGCGGCATCGTAGATTGCTTCTACCCCTCAGCTGGGCAAGGCTGGAACAGCTACCGCGCTTCCACAACCAGCGCTGGTTGCGATGCCGGAAGCTCCACGCCTTCCCAGCGCGCCACCACCGCGGCCGCCATGCAGTTGCCGAGCAGGTTCACCGATGTCCGCGCCATGTCCATCAGCGCGTCGGCGCCCAGCAGCAGCGCCACTCCAGACAGCGGCAGCCGAAACGACGCCAGCGTTCCCGCCAGGATCACCAGCGACGCGCGCGGCACCGCCGCCACGCCTTTGCTCGTGAGCATCAGCGTCAGCATCATCAGCAATTGCTGGCCGAGCGCCATATGGACGCCCGCCGCCTGCGCCACGAACATCGAAGCCATCGAAAGATACAAAGTGCTGCCGTCCAGGTTGAAGCTGTAGCCGGTTGGCAACACGAACGCGACGATATGTCCCGGCACGCCCATCAGCTCCATGTTTTCGAGCGCCACCGGCAGCGCGGCTTCGCTCGACGCCGTGGAAAACGCCAGGATGAACGGCTCGCGAACCGCGCGCAGAAAACGGCGCAAGCGGAATTCGCGCGATCATCGCCACCGCGCCCAGCACGCACGAAGATGAAGATCGGCGAGCGCTCCATACAGCGTCAGCACCAGCTTGCCCAGCCCGAGCAGCACGCCCAGGCCCTTGCTCGCCGATGGTGCCCGCCATAGCCGCGCCCACGCCGAGAGGCGCGAGATACATCACGTATTTCGTGTAGCGGAACATCACCTCGGACAGCGATTTGCAAAACGTCACCACCGGGCGCGCTTTGGAGCCGATGGCCGCGCAGGCCGCGCCGAACAGAAACGAAAACACGACAATCTGCAGTACGTCGCCTTCGCGCCATGGCATCGATCACGCTGGCCGGAAACGTGTGCTCCAGCATGCCCGACAACGTCGGTCGCCGCCTGTGGATACTGCCAGCTCTGCCCGCCGTGCGCTCCAGCGTCATCCCTTCGCCCGGCCGCACCAGGTTGACCGCGCCCAATCCCAGCGAACAGCGCGATAGTGGTGAGCACCTCGAAATACAAGATCGCCTTGAGCCCGATGCGCCCCATA
This sequence comes from Bryobacterales bacterium, assembly GCA_963761265.1. Lineage (GTDB taxonomy): Bacteria > Acidobacteriota > Terriglobia > Bryobacterales > Bryobacteraceae > Palsa-89. The sequence goes on along the minus strand of CAVXGM010000031.1, from coordinate 119,960 downwards.
GTCTTGACGCTGCCGGTGCCCGCGATGCCGTAAACCAAAGTGCCGAAGATCAGCGGCGCAATGATGGATTTGATCAGCCGCAGGAAAACATTGGCGAGCGCCGCCATCCAGTCCGCTTTCGCCGACGTTCGGAAACGCCGCGCCGACCGCGACGCCCAACAGCATGGCGATGAAGATCCAGGCCGTCAGCGAGAAGCCTTCTTCACCGCTCTCCCCACTTCAGCTTCTGCCGCAGCACGTCGAAGAAAAACATCTTCGGCGGCCGGATCAGAATACACCTGGTGATTGGAGCTGCTGGCACACCACGCGATCGTTTTCGATCAGCGGCTCGCCCACTTGTCCATCAATGGTGAGAAACGCTTCCTGGCGCGGGGCCTTGCTCACGATCTCGATCACGCTGGTGTCGGGAACCAGCACCGGCCGGTTGGTCAGCATGTGCGGGCAGACCGGCGTGATGCAGATGCGCGGCACACGGCCGGAAACACGATCGGGCCGCCCGCCGACAGCGAATAGGCCGTGGAGCCCGTGGGCGTCGCGATGATGAGACCGTCGGCTTTGAACGTGCTGACGTACTGCGAATCCACGTAAGTCTCCAGATCGATCATGCGCGCGATTTGTGTTTTGCCGATCACGATGTCGTTCAGCGCTTCGTAAGACGCCACGGTCTTGCCGTCGCGCAGCACTTCGCCATGCAGCATGCGCCGGGGAACCACGCGCTGCTGTGCCGCCAGCGCGCTTTCCAACTCGGGATAAAGCTGGTCCAGCGTGATGGCGGTCAGGAAGCCCAGCCCGCCCAGGTTTACCGGAAAGATCGGGATCTCGCGCCCGCCACCGCGCGCGCCGCGGCCAGCAGCGTGCCGTCGCCGCCCAACACGATCACCAGCTGCGCGCCTTCGGGAATCTTTCTCGCGTGGCAAGCCCTGTCGTTGCTTCCCATGATAGCGCGCGGACTCCTCGTCCAGCCGCGTTTCCACTCCGCGCTGTTCTCCACCACGCCACCAAGTCCGATAAGATGCTCGACGCGTGCGGGATGCCCGGCTTCGAGATGACCCCGACCGCTTTAATGTCTGGCATGGAAGAGGAACTCCTGGTTGCCTTCCGCGCCCAAGATCGGGGAGGGAATGATTTCGGTCTGAAAGCCCAGCTCCTGCACGGCCTTCTCCACGCGTTGACAAGCCTGTTGGTGCAACGCGGGATCGCGAACAATTCCTCCTTTACCCACCTGGTCCCGATCCAGCTCGAATTGCGGCTTTACCAGAATAACCATTTCGGCGTCGGCGGCGAGCAAGCCGGCCAGCGCCGGTAAGATCATTGTGATGGAGATGAAACTGACATCGCAAACGGCCAGGTCGATCGGCTCCGGCACTTGCTCGCGGCGTGAGATAGCGCGCGTTCACTTGTTCCTGGACGATCACCCGCGGATCGTTGCGCAGTTTCCAGTCGAGTTGCCCCGTGCCGACGTCGATGGCGTAGACGCGCGCCGCGCCGCGCTGCAGCAGGCAATCGGTGAATCCGCCGGTGGAGGAGCCCACGTCCAGGCAGATTTTGCCGGCCACGGCGATGGCGAAATGATCGAGCGCGGCTTCCAGCTTCAATCCGCCGCGGCCGACGTAGCGCGGCTGCGCGAGCAGTTCGATGTGCGCGTCGGCTGTCGACATTCGCTCCGGCTTTATCCGGCTTTCTGCCCGTTCACGAGCACCTGCCCGGCCAGAATCAGCGCCCGCGCTTTCTCGCGCGATTCGGCCAGGCCGCGCTCGACCACCAGCACATCCAGTCTCGGCTGCGGTTAGGCACGCCGGTGCACGATGAAATCGGCCAGTTCGCGCAGGCGCTCGGCGCGCTCGTCGAACGGCCGCAAGGCCAGATGCGCTGCCAGCCGTTCTTGCTCGGCCATCTGCGCGCGACCGCTCCAGACCATACACCGCCGGGAACGTGATCTTGTGCTGCTGCGCATCCTTGCCGGCCGTTTTCCCCAGCGCTTCCGACGACTGCTCCACGTCCAGCACGTCGTCGACGATCTGAAACGCCAGCCCCACATGCTCGCCGTAGCATGACAACGCGTGCAATTGCTCGTCATCGTCGCCGGTGGCGCCCGCGTAGATGCCGCCCATGCGCAGGCTGGCGCGCAGCAGCGCGCCGGTCTTCGCGCGATGAATGGTTTCCAGCAGCGCGGCGTCGGGATGCCGGCCTTCACCTTCCAGATCGCACACCTGGCCGCCGATCATGCCGCCCACCGTGCCCGCGGCCGTGGACAGCTCCGCGATCAGCGCGGCTTTGCGATCGGCCTGGCAATCCATCTGCGCCAGCACCTGAAACGCCAGAGTCAGCAACGCATCGCCCGCCAGAATCGCGATGGCGTCGCCGAATACTTTGTGGCAGGTGGGTACGCCGCGCCGCAGATCGTCGTTATCGAGCGCCGGCAGATCGTCGTGAATCAGCGAATAGGTGTGGATCAATTCGAGCGTGCAGGCGCACGATTCGATGCCAATCCGGCGAGTCCGATACCGCTTCCGCCGCCGCCATGCACAGGATCGGGCGAACGCGTTTGCCGCCCGCGAACAGGCTGTAGCGCATCGCTTTGTGGATGGATTCGGGCAGCGTGGATACCGAAGGGACCCAGCGCTGCAATGCTTCATCGACGCGGGCCTGTTGCCGCGCGACGTATTCGGCCAGCGTCATGCTTTGTCCGGACGGAACGGCTCGGCCTGGACTTTGTCGCCTTTGCGGATCAGCATTTCGATGCGTGTCTCGGCCTCTTCCAATTGCTTGCGGCAGCTTTCGCTCAACTGCATTCCTTTTTCAAATAACTCCAGCGCGCGCTCCAGCGGCAGCTCGCCGCTCTCCATCTCCTTGACGATCAGTTCGAGTTGCTGGAGTCCAGTCTCGAAACTGGCCGCTGGCTTGTCTTCGGGCATTTCCTCATTCTAGCGAGAGAACGTTCCCATAAGCCTGGGCACCTTCAAGCGCTACGCCGTGCCTCCGCTCGGACGGGAAGCTTCCAGTTCGGCCGAACGAAGTGGCACGTGTAGCCGTCCGGATAACGCTCCAGATAATCCTGATGTTCCGGCTCGGCCTCCCAGAACGGACCGGCCGGAGCAACTTCGGTGACCACCTTGCCCGGCCAGAGCCCTGAGGCGTTCACGTCGGCAACGGTGTCGAGCGCGATGTTTCGCTGTTCTTCGGTGGTGTAAAAGATGGCCGATCGGTAGCTGCTTCCCCGGTCGTTACCCTGACGATTCACCGTGGTCGGATCGTGAATCTGGAAGAAGAATTCCAGTAGTTTTCGATAACTGATCTTCTCAGGATCGAAGACAATCTCGATCGCTTCGGCGTGGCTGCCATGATTCCGATAAGTAGCGTTGGGAACATCGCCTCCCGTGTAGCCCACGCGCGTGGAAATCACACCCGGATACCGGCGCAGCAAATCCTGCATGCCCCAGAAGCAGCCGCCAGCCAGGATCGCGCGGTCGGTTGATGTGTTCATTTTTATGCTCCTATTCCTAAGTATCAAACAGTTTGCCACCGCCGCGGTTCAGGCGATCTTTCAACTCCGGCACCAGGATGCGCAGAAACGCCTCACGATGGCGCGCCCATCGTCCGGGGTAGGGAAGCTCGATCATCGGCCCCTCCCATCCAGCGCATTCGGCCGCACGCTGCACATTGCTTCGGATGGATCGCAATAAGATCACGATCGCGCCGGGTTGGAGCAGGCTGATTCTCCGGCTCAAAAATGGCTCGCTCGCGAGACACTCCGCGCGCCGCGATCGCATATCGAGATGATCTACCGGTTTGACGCACGCGTCGATCAGGTAGCAGCCTGCCTTCTGAAAAATATCCAGGAATCCTTCGTCGGTCACCGCGGGATCGAGCGAGCAGAAGGCGTCCCGGATCGCGCGATACAATCCGGAATCCCGCTGGTAAAAGAAGCGGCCGGAAGCGGGCGGCGCCTCTCCGATGAACAGCAGCCGGACCTTCGCCGGCCGATAACTTCGCCGCAGGCGTTCACGGCTAGTTTCCATTTTCTCGGTTATCCGTGAATCAACACCGTCGACCGGCTGATCTCCGCAATCGACCGCGCGCCGCACTGCCGCATGGTGAGATCGAACTCGCGCGTTCAAAATGTCGATCACCTTTTCCACGCCCGCCTGCCCGAACGCCGAAAGGCCCCAGATGTACGGACGCCCGATGCCCACCGCCTTGGCGCCGAACGCCAGCGCCTTGTAAACGTCGGTGCCGCGGCGAATGCCGCCGTCCACCAGCACCGGGAATGCGGCCCGCCACGCCGTCCAACACCTCCGGCAAACATTCGATGGTGGCGCGATAAGTTTCCGTCGCGCGCCCGCCGTGATTGGACACCAGGATCCCATCCACGCCATGCTCCACGCACAAGCCGCGCATCTTCGCGCGTCTCGATGCCTTTCAGGATCAGCTTCATCTTCGTCGCCTTCTTCAAGCGATCGACGTTCTCCCAGGTGAACGTCGGCGAGTTGATGGTGACGCCTTTCATGTCCAGGCCATCGAACATGGGCCGGCTTTGTGTGATGGAACCGAACGGCTCGCCATGGCAATCGGCGCATTGCCGATCGTCGATGCGGCGGTAGCGCGATGCGGTCTCCGTGTTTCGGCCGGCCAGCAGATCGATGGTCCACGCCAGCACCGGGCATCCGGCGTCCTCGGCGCGCTTGGCGATCCTTTCCGTGAAGCCCCAGTTCGAAACCGCGTAGAGCTGATACCAAACCGGTCCGCCGCGCGCCTTGATCACATCCTCCACGCTGTGCGAAGTGACTGTCGAAAGAATCTGCAAGGTCTTCTTGGTCTGCGCCGCGCGTGCCACGCCGATCTCGCCGTCGGCGTGAAACATGCCCTGCGCGCCCACCGGACAAAGAAAGATGGGGCTGTCCCAGGTGGTTCCGAACAGTTCCACGCTGGTGGAGATCTTGCTCACGTCCACCAGCTTGCGCGGCCGAAGCTCGATATGCCGATAAGCTTCGTGATTGATGTCGCGCGTCATATTGTCGTCCACGCCCGATGCCATGTAGCCCCAGTGCGCGGGCGGCAGCGCTTTGCGGGCGGCGGCTTCGAAATCCATCACGTCCAGCGCGTCTTTTGGACTCGCGAGGATCTCATCGAGCGTGTGCGTTTGCCAGGCGCGGGCGGGCAGGGAAGCAAACAGCGGGCTGGCGGCGAGAAACTTGAGAAAAGTAACGCCGGTTCCTAAACTGCCGCTCAGCCGGACGCCGGTGGAATGTGTCGAAATCATGACTGCTCATTTTATTACGTTCCCTGTAACCGATAGGGCGGCGCAGTCGTCCCATATACCATGGTTGCGGGGATTCTAGCGTGGAGGATGATTGAAGTTTTGCCTTAAACACGCCCAGCGCGCGAACGTCGCGGTACTTCCTTACGATTTCTTCTTTCGTACTGTCAAATTCGTCGGCTGCTCCAGGCTCCTCCCGCGCCCGGGCGTCCTCGATCCAACCTGCCGGCCGCCATCGCAGCGATTCGATCGAGCCGCGTCGGACAGACCGTATTTTTGGCGTCATTCCGAATTATCTGACGGTCGAGGATCCGCTGAAAAACGTCGCGCCGCTGAGCGCCAAGGAAAAGTTCGCCCTGTTCGCCAAGGAGACCGTCGATCCGTTCACCTTCGCCGCCTCGGCGGCGGGAGCGGCGCTTTCACAGATTGATAACGACAATCCGAAGTACGGCGCAGGGCGCCGGTCCCTATGCCGAGCGCTTCGGCGCGGCGATGGCCGACGTCACCACACAAAACTTTTTTCAGGACGCTGTGCTCGCGTCCCTGCTGCACGAGGATCCGCGCTATTTTCGCCGAGGTTCCGAATACGGAGTGTGGAATCGCGTGGGTTACGCGCTGAGCCGCGTGGTAATTACGCGAACCGACGCAGGGAACGAACACGTTCAATTATTCGGGCATGCTCGGAATGGGCCTGGGGATCGCGCTATCGAATGCGTATTATCCCGACAGCAGCGTCAACGGAGAAGAGGTGGCCACGCGGTTTGGAACCAGCCTGCTGTCGCAACGCGCTGGGCAACCTTTTGCCCGAATTCTGGCCGGATTTTCGTCAGAAATTCTTCCACCGCAAGCCCCAGCCTCCCAGTCCGCCAGTGGCTTCGCGCCGACCCGGAGGCTAAAATAAGGCATGGCTGTCCCGCCGATTCCGCCGCCACTTGCGCAGCTCGGCCGCCAGCCGTTTTCGTTTTATCCCGCCATCCTGAACGCCGGTCATAACGAGTGGATTTATCGCAGACGCCACCTGGTCCGACGTGCTGGTGCGCAACACCAAGACCAACGAAGAAGTTTCCGTGCCGCGGCGCTATCTGGGCGAGATTTCGTTCGGTCGACGCGCCGGTGATGATCGTGGGCCTTCTGGCCGAGCTCGAATATCGAGCGGGCGCGGTCTGGCCGGCCGAGCGCCGTGTGATCGAGATGCCTCGCGCGGTGAATGACGCGCCGCGGCCGCGGATCGTTCGCAGTCCCCGGCGGCGCGCGCCCGGCGGTGGTCGGCATTCGATTGGAGAACGACAGAAGTTCGCGCGTGGGAAAAGCTGATCGTGGGCGGCGTGGCGTTGGGTGTCGCCGGCTGCGTGCTCGCCATCAGCCTGTTTCGCGGCGGCGTTATCGCGACGCGTGCCTTCTATGGTCCCGTGGTTCAGGTGGATTTGCCGTTAGCGCCCGAGGATGACTACGCGGCCGTGGTGCGTACGTTAGGCCAGCCGGCATCTGAGCGCTGGCGGACCGCGCCTGGGAATCATGAGCGATCGATACGAACTCCTCGCTTATCCGCAAGCGCCGGCTGTACGTAATTTTGATGGGCCCCGATCGGAGTGCCGCGCGCTACATCGGAGCCATGGACTGGAACTGGCGCCCGGCGCACGCTGTGGATCTTGCCGGCCACGGCTCCAGCTACGCCACTCCTGCGACGCCTGCCGCGATTCTGATCGCACGGCTCGCCCGGCTGATACAATCCTCACCATGAAGAAGATTGCCGGGCGCATCGTGTGGGCGCTGATATCGCTGGCGGCGGCTTTCTTCCTGGCGGCCATTGCCGTCGATCGCGGCGAGCCGGTGAACAGCTTCTGGATCGTTCTCGCGGCCGCGTGCACCTACCTGGTAGGCTTTCGCTTCTACGCGAAATTCATCGCCGCCAAAGTGATGGCGCTTGGACGACCTGCGCGCCACTCCCGCCGAGCGCCTGCGCGACGGCCACGATTATCGAGCCCACCAATAAATGGATTCTCTTCGGCCATCATTTCGCCGCCATCGCCGGGCCCGGTCCGCTGGTGGGGCCGACGCTCGCGGCGCAGTTCGGCTATTTGCCGAGCGTCTACTGGATCATCATCGGCGCGGTGCTGGGCGGCGCGGTACAGGACTTTGTGATTTTGTTTTGTTCCATGCGGCGCGACGGCAAAACGCTCGGCCAGATGGCGCGCGACGAAATCGGGAAAACCGGCGGCTTCACCGCGCTGTTGACGGTGCTGTTCATCATGATCATCCTGCTGGCCGTGGTGGCGCTGGTGGTGGTGAACGCGCTGAAAGGCAGCCCGTGGGGGACGTTTACCATCGCGGCCACCATGCCGATCGCGCTGTTCATGGGCCTCTATCTGCGCTACTGGCGGCCCGGCAAGGTGCTGGAGTGCTCGCACCGTCGGACTCGTGCTGGTGATCGCGAGCATTTTCGGCGGACAGGCCGTGGCCAATTCGCCGCGTGCTCGCGCCCTGGTTCACGCTTTCGGCGACGTCGCTGGCCATCGCGGTGATCATCTACGGATTCTTTTCCAGCGTGCTGCCGGTGTGGCTGTTCCTCGCCCCGCGCGATTATTTGAGCACGTTCATCAAACTGGGCGTCGTGGCGATGCTGGCCGTCGGCATCCTGTTGGTGCATCCCACGCTGCAACTCCCGGCCTTCACGCGCTTCGTCGACGGCACCGGTCCCATCTTCGCCGGCAAAGTGTTTCCCTTCGTCTTCATCACCATCGCTTGCGGCGCGGTTTCTGGATTTCATGCGTTGATCTCTTCCGGCACCACGCCGAAAATGATCGCGCGCGAATGGAATGCGTGGCCGGTCGGCTATGGGTCCATGCTGCTCGAAGGCTTCGTCGCCATCATGGCTTTGATCGCCGCGTGCTCGCTTGCAGCCCGGCGTTTTCTTCGCGGTGAATTCGCCGCCGGGCGTGGTGGGAACAACCCCGGCCGCCGCCGTCTCCACCATTTCAAGCTGGGGCTATCCGGTTTCGGTCGCGGACATGAGCACGCTCGCCGCCAACGCGGGCGAGAAGACGCTGTTCTATCGCACCGGCGGCGCGCCGTCGCTGGCGCTCGGAATGGCCCATATCTTTTCCAGCACCGGCGGCGGACAGCGCGTTCCTCGGCTTCTGGTATCACTTCGCGATCATGTTCGAAGCGCTGTTCATCCTGACCATCATCGCGGCCGGAACGCGCGTGGGACGCTTCATGCTGCAGGATCTGCTGGGGCCATGCCTTTCCGTCGCTGAAGCGCTCCAACTGGATGCCCGGCGTGTTTGCCACCAGCGGCGTGGTCGTGCTGGCGTGGGGCTATTTTCTATATCAGGGCGTGCGCGATCCGCTAGGCGGCATCAATTCGCTGTGGCCGCTCTTCGGAATCGCCAATCAATTGCTGGCGGCGATCGCGCTGTGCGTGGGCACCACGATCTTCATCAAGATGCATCGCGCGCGCTACATGTGGATCACCGCCGTGCCGCTGGCGTGGCTGGTGGTGGTGACGTTCACCGCCGGCTATCAGAAGATCTTTTCCGATCAGCCGCGCCTAGGATTTCTGTCGGATGCCAGCCATCTTGCAGAGCGCGCTAGACACCGGCAGCCATCGCCGCCGGCAAAATCGGCGAGGCGCAGGGCCAGATTTTTAACGATCGGCTGGATGCCGCGGTATGCGGAATGTTTCTGATCATGGTCGCGCTCATTCTGGTCGATTCCGTGCGCGTGTGGTGGCGAATCTTGAGTGGTTCGAGCGAAGTGCAAGGTCGACGAGACGCCATTCGTTTTATCCGAGCTTCAGACGGAGGAATTATGAAAGCCTTCCTGCGCGGCGTGATGACGCTCCTGCGCGAGATCGCGGACGAAAACGCGTATGAGCGGCATTTGCGCGCGCATGGCCTCGCGCACTCCCCGGCCGAATGGCGCCGCTTCTCCGATGAACGCCTGGCCCGCAAGTTCGCTCAAGGCAAATGCTGCTAGGGCTCTACTCTAATCCCCGCCGGTCTGGCTGCGCGGATCGAGCAACTCGTTGAGACGCTCCTCGGCAATGCCGCTCTTCTCCCGAGCCACCTCGCGAACCGTCCGCCCGCTCCGATAGGCCTCCTTCGCAATCGCAGCAGCATCCTCGTAACCGATCACCGGCGCCAGCACCGTACACATCGCAAGCGATTGTTCAACAAATCCAGACGCCCGCTCCATCTCCGCTTGCACGCCTTCTATCGCCCGCCGGCTGAAATTGCGCGACCCGGCGGCCAGCAATGCGATGGATTCCAGCAGATCGTAAGCCATCACCGGCATCATCACGTTCAGCTCGAAATTGCCCGCGGCGCAGCACCATGTAATCGCCGCGTCATAACCGATCACCTGGGCGCATACCAACAGCAGGCTCTCCGCGATCACTGGATTCACTTTCCCGGGCATGATGCTCGATCCCGGCTGTGTCTCTGGGAGCTTCAGCTCGCCCAGTCCGCTGCGCGGACCCGACGCTAGCCAGCGGATATCGTTGGCGATTTTCGTCAGCGCAACGGCATACGTCCGCAGCGCGCCACTTAGAAAGCTGACCGCGTCCTTCGCCCCTTGCGCTTCAAAATGATTGGACGCTTCGCGAAACGGCAATCCAGTGCGCGCCGCAAGATCGGCGATCACTGCCGGCGCAAAACCGGGAACAGCGTTCAATCCCGTGCCCACCGCGGTCCCACCCAACGCCAGTTCGTAAAGCCCATCCCGCGCGGCCTTCACACGCTCCAAACATTTCTCCACTTGAGCGCCGTAGCCGGAAAACTCCTGTCCGAGCGTCATTGGAACGGCGTCCTGCAAGTGCGTGCGGCCGATCTTGACGACGTCCTGGAACTCGGCGGCCTTCTTTCGCAGCACGCCGGCCAACTCCGCCATGGCCGGCAGCAGGTCCTGCGTCACCAGCATCGCCGCCGACACATGGATTGCGGACGGAATTACATCGTTGCTCGATTGCCCGCGATTGACGTGATCGTTCGGATGCGCGCCCGCCAGGTGTCCAATCACCTCGTTGGCGTTCATGTTGGTCGACGTTCCGCTGCCGGTTTGGAATATGTCGACAACAAACTGCGCGTCGTGATGCCGGCCGCCACGGCATCGGCGGCCTTCTCGATGGATGCGGCGAGCTCAGGCGGCAGTTGGCCGAGCCGTGCATTCACTCGCGCGGCCGCGCTTTTGATCAGCCCCAGCGCCCGAATGAACGATCGCGGAAACCGCAGGCCGCTGATCGGAAAATTCTCTACCGCCCGCTGCGTTTGAGCGCCATACAGCGCATCTGCGGGGACGCGCATCTCGCCCATCGTGTCGTGCTCGACACGGTATTCCATGCCGCTCTACGGCGTCGCCTTCGGCTGGCCGTTGGTGTCGAACACCTGAACCGTCCCGTACTTATCCAGCACCGGCTTCAGCTTCACCGCATCGCCCACCGCGACAATCTGCAGATCGTCGGGCACAATGTATTTGCGCGCCACTCGCTGCACTTGCTCGGCGGTGATGGCCATGATCTTGGCCGGATAGGTGTCCCAATAATCGGCCGGCAGATTGTAGACCTTCAGCGCAATTGCGTAATCCAGCAGCTCGCTCGGCCGCTCCAGCGTAAGCGCGAAACTCGCGACAATCGAGCGCTTGGTCTCCTCCAACTCCTTCTCCGGCACGGCCTGATCGCGAATCCGGTTAATCTCGTTCATGAACTCGGTCATCGCGCCACCCGTGGCATCCGTCCGCATGCTGCCTTCCGCAACCCACGGGCCCGCGTAGCGCCGCGCCACCAGCTGGCTGTACGCGCCATATGTGTAGCCGTGCACTTCGCGCAGGTTCATGAACAGGCGCGCTGATGCGCCGCCGCCCACGATACGATCCATCACCACCATCGGAACGTAGTCCGCATCCAATCGGCTAATCGCGATGTTGCCGATCTCGACATCCGTTTGCACCGAGCCTGGCCGGTCCACCAGGAAAATCCTGCGGCCGCTGGCGGGCTTGGTAGCCGCCGGCAAGCCGATTTTGCCCGGGCCCGCCTTCCATCCTTGCAACGGCGAGAACATCTTGCGTTACTTCGGCCGGCGTGATGTCGCCCGCCACTCCCAGAATGGCGTTCTCAGGCAGGTACCGCGTAGCATGCCACTCGGCCAGCATAGCCGGCGTGATTTTGTCGAGAGCTTCCGGCGTCGGCGACGTGATGGCGGCCGGATGATGGCCGTAAACCGCCCGGTCGAAGCGCTCCCGCATCAGAAACCCGGCGGTGGATCGCTGCTGCTGCAACTGGATTTTCATGCGCTGTTTCAGCTTGTCCAACTCGCCCGCGGGAAACGAAGGATTCAGCAAAACATCGGACGCCAGCGCAATCCACTGAGCCGCGTTGTCGCTCAATCCAGACGCGGTGAAGGTCGCGGTCTCTGATCCCCAGGGCGCCTGGGCGCCAATCGCCGCCCCCAGCCCTTCGCTTTCTTCCGCGATCTGCTTGCTCGATCGCGTCGCGGTGCCTTCCCTTAACATCGCGGCGGTAACGTCAGCCAACCCCGGTACATCAGCCGGATCGTTCAATGCTCCCGCGCCCAAAATGGTCAGACGCGCGGTCACCAGCGGCAGTCTGTGATTCTCAAGCACCAGCACCGTCAGTCCGTTCGGCAGATGAATCTCAGTGGGCTTGGGAATCTTGACGCGCAGAATCTCATCCGACACCGGCGCTTTGTTCTTGCGCTCCACCTTGCTGAGCGGAATCGCCTTGGATCCCGGATCGTTCGGGACTTGTGAGAACGCGATGGCAAACGTCGCGGCCAGCGCGAGGGAGAGTCGGACGGAATTTCCGGAGTTGAGTTTCATGCGATGCTCCTAATTGGCGCCCTTTTGCGCCGTCTCGCCCTTCGGCTTGGGCAGCGTCGTCACCACCGTGCGATTTTCCTCGGTCAAGTACGTTTTTGCCACGCGTTCCAGGTCTTCCTTGTCCACTTTCTGGATCTTGTCGAAGCGCGTGTTGATCAGGTTCGGATCGCCGTAAATCACCGCCATCTCGCCGATAATGTACGCGCGATACAAAGTGCTCTGCAGCTCCTGCGCGGTTTGACGGCGCTCCATCATGCGGACCTTTTCGAGTTCCCAGTCCGGAATCGGTTCCGCTTTGGCCTTGTCCAGCTCCGCGTATACCGCCTTCTCCACTTCCTTTAAATCTTTGCCAGGCCGCGCCAGCACCATCACATTGAAAGTCGACGGCCCCTTGTGCTCTTCGATATAGCAGGCGACGTTCAACGCCAGCTCCTTGTCCTTCACCAGGCTTTGGTAGAGCGGCGACGACTGGCCCTCGCCCAAAGCGGTGGAAAGAACGTCCAGCGCGTAATCATCGGGCGTGTTGCCCGGAGGAATCTTGAACACGATGTCCAGCCGGGGCACCCGTGCGAACGGATCGTCAATGGTCTTGCGACGCTCGGCGGTTTGCTTGGGCTCGGCCAGATCGGGAACCGGCGGCGCGGGCTGCGCGGGAATCTCTCCAAAATACTTCTTGATCTTCGCCAGCGCTTCCGCCGGTTCGAAATCGCCCACCAGCGTGAGGACCGCATTGTTGGGCGCATAGTAGATGCGGAAGAACTGCTGAACATCCTGAATGGTGGCGGCATTCAAATCCTTCATGGAGCCGATCACCGAATGCTTGTTGGCGAAATTATCGAACACCAGGCCTTGCACCACTTCCGAACGTCTCGCCGTACGGCTGATTGTCGTAGCTCAGCCGGCGCTCTTCCTGCACCGCGTTGCGCTGGTTGTCCAGGTTCGCCTGGTTCACCGCGAGCGAACGCATGCGGTCGGCTTCCAGAAACAAGCCAAGATCGAGCTGATTGGACGCGAAGGATTCGAAGTAATTGGTACGATCCTCCGTGGTGGTCCCGTTCATGTCGCCGCCGTTGTTTTCCACCAGGATCATGTGCTCGCCCTTGCCGACGTTCGCCGAGCCTTCGAACATCATGTGCTCGAACAGGTGCGCGAAGCCCGTATGGCCCGGCCGTTCGTTGTGCGAGCCGACGTTGTAGGTGATGGAAATCCCGTAAGTGGGCGCGGAATGATCCACGGACATTACGACGCGGAGCCCGTTGTCCAGCTTGTACTGTTCAATCGGAATCCGCAGAGGTTTGGGCGCGGTCTGGGCTTCCAGCAGCCTGTAAGGCGCTTGAAAAAACACCAAACCTGCCAGAAGCATGGCAAAAACGGCTATGCGCATATGTGTATCTATTTTACCCACACCTCTTATACGTGCCAGAACGCCAATTGTTAATCTAATTCTGTTATGCAATTTTCGGAACTTCAGCCGCCTCGCCGCCTCTTGTTTGGTCCGGGACCCACCATGGTGGAACCGGGCGTCTACGAAGCGCTGGCGAAACCGCTGGTGGGCCATCTGGACCCTTATTTTATTGATGTTTTGGACCAGGTTCGGGAAATGTTGCGGTCCGCCTTCGGCACGCGCAACCCCCTCACCTGGGCGATTTCCGGTACCGGTTCGTCCGGCATGGAAACCGCCATCGCCAATTTTGTGGAGCCCGATTCCACGTTCGCCATTCTCGGTTGCGGATTTTTCGGGAGCCGGATGGCGGAAATGGGCCGTCGGCAGCGCGCGCGCGTGGTGACACTCGAAAAGCCGTGGGGCGAGGTTTTCGGCTACGGCGAAGTGGCCGAATTTGTGCAGCGCGAGAAACCCGCGGTGGTCGCCTTTGTTCACGCCGAAACATCCACCGGCGCATTGCAGGATCCCCTGCCGATCACGAAAGCCGCGCGCGAGGTGGACGCGCTCACCATCGCCGATTGCGTTACCTCCCTCGGCGGCGTGGCGATTTCCCTCGACGAAGCCGGCATCGACATCGCGTACAGTTGCTCGCAGAAGGGCTTAAGCTGTCCTCCTGGACTCGCCCCATTCACTGCGTCGCCGCGCGCCGTGGAGCGATTGAACGCGCGCAAAACGCCGATCCCAGAATGGTATCTCGACCTGCGATTGCTGGGCGAATATTTCGATGGCCACAAATATCATCACACCGCCTCGGCCACGATGTTCTATGCGCTGCACGAATCCTTGCGTTTGATCCACAAAGAAGGCTTGGAGCAGCGCTTTGCGCGCCACTCGCGCGCTCATCAGGCGCTGGTCGCCGGCTTCGAGAAGCTGGGATTGAAGATGCACGTGCCGGAGGGCTATCGCATCCCGCACCTGAACACGCCGCGCGTGCCGGAAGGCGTGGATGACGCCAAGGTGCGGAAGCAACTGCTTGAGAAAAACGGCATCGAGATCGCGGGCGGCTTCGGTCCGCTGGCCGGCAAAATCTTCCGCATCGGATTGATGGGGCCCATGGCAAACCAGGACTGTGTCGAAATGTTCCTGGGCCATTTCGGCGAGGCGTTGCAGGCGGCGTGAGCATGCGCGTCGCAGTCACGTTCGGAAACGCAGCCCGGCTTGGTCCGTACTTAGCCGCGCTCGAAGAAGTCGGCCTGGAAGCTGTCCGCAATCCGGACTCCCTCCATTCGCTGGATGGCCTGCTGCTCACCGGCGGCAGCGATATCAACCCCAAGCGCTATGGAGAAAGCAGCAACGGGAGCGACGAAGTGGACGATGCGCGCGACGAACGCGAGGATTGTTTGCTTCGCGAAGCGCTGGCAGCCGATCTGCCCGTGCTCGCCATTTGCCGCGGATTGCAAATGTTCAACGTGGTCGCGGGAGGCACGCTGGTGCAGCATCTGGCTTCCACGGATGTGCATCGCCAAAAGCCAAAGAACGCGGAGCCTGGGAAGCATCCCGCTGCCCACCGCGTTTGGGTTGCGCCGGAGACTCGATTGGCCCGGATCATCGGCGCGGGTGGACACGATGTGAATTCGCGGCACCATCAAGCGGTCGAGAGCATGGGCACCGGCCTGCTGGTGTCCGCGATCTCGGAGGACGGCGTCATCGAGGCGCTGGAAAAACCCGACGCATCCTTCGCGGTTGCGGTCCAATGGCACCCCGAGGATCGCATCTTCGTCAGCGTCGCCGATCGAAAGCTGTTTGCAGCCTTTGCAGCCGCGCTGGGCGTCGATTAATCTGTGGAGATGCTGGACAGAATCGCGGATGGCCGCACAGATCTGGTTTTCGATTATGTCGCCTCCGGGAATCCCGCCACCGCAACTGCGAATGGTGTCTCGCTGATCCTCTGGTGTGCGTACCATGGCGACGTGAGCGCCATCAAGTTGCTCCTCGCGAATGGAGAATCGCTGGCCGTGCTGGGAGAAAACTTCGATCTGAACGGCGCCTGCTTCCACGGCCACTGGCCTCTTTGCCAGCGATGTCAATCGCGCGCTCCAGGAAACAGGCGAGACGCGCTGCAGGCCTCGCTGTGTAAGACCAATCGATGGAAATATACGCCGAGTGTGCGCATCTTGCTTGCCGCTGGGGATTGAAACCGGCAGCTTCATGCGAGACGCCCGCACCAAGGGCGAAACCCCGCTACATCGCACAGCCGCATTCGGAATCGAAGAAGACATTCGCCGCAGATTTGGACGCGGGAGGCCGCATGGACGCCAAAGACACCCATGGAGAAACGCCGCTGGCCAACCGTGAAGTGCCACGGTGGTACGCCGCACCTATAGCTTGCCTCCGGCCGAGCGCGCTTCCGATCCCGCCAGTGCGGGTCGCACGTCCTTCAGCACCGCCGCCCAGTTCGCAAATCCGCGGTCCTGGCCGTACAAATCTTCCTCCACCGAAAACGCGGCATCGATCGGCCCGCTCATCGCAAATTCCCCCGCGCGCTCCGCGAAATTCCAGGCCTTCGGAAAAAGGCTGCGCCCGTCTTGCCGCAAGTGCACGCGCAGATGCTTCTCTTTCATCACCACTGGCACTCCCGCCACTTCGGCGCCCAGGATCGCCAGCATTGGCGCGGGATTTCCGAATCCGAACGGCGCCATCGCCAGCAGCTCCGCGATCGCCGGCCCTGTGGTCAGGTCTCGCAAAGTCACCGTCGCATCAATCGCCAACTGCGGCTGAAAATCGGCAGGCGTGAGCCGCGACGCGGCATATAGGTTCAAGCGGCGCCGAAACTCAGGAACCGATTCCGCGGCGAGGCTCACGCCGGCGGCCTGGCGATGTCCGCCGAAACGTGTAAACAGATCCGGCATCGATTCCAGAGCGTCCAGCAAATGAAACGGCGCGATGCTGCGGCCCGAGCCTTGCGCCTGGCCGTCTTCTTCGCTCAACACGAACACCGGGCGATAAAATCGTTCCACCAGGCGGCTGGCCACGATCCCCACCACGCCGCGATGCCAGTTGGCTCCGGAAAACACCAGCACGCGTCTGATCGTCGGTAACCGGCGCGCTCACGCATTCCTCCAGCACCAGCCGCACGATCTCGGCCTCGGTATCGCGCCGCTCCTGATTCAGCGAATGCAGTTGGGAGGCGAGCTCGCGGGCCTGCTCCGGCATCCTCGGTCAGGAACATGCGAATCACATTCTGCGCGTCGTCCATGCGCCCGGCGGCGTTGATGCGCGGCGCGATCTGGAACGCCACCTGGCGCGCGCTGGGCGGCCGGCCGTTCATGCAGTCCGGAAAGTTCCAAAATGGCGCTGCAAGCCGGGGTTTTTCGATTGATGCAGCCCTTCCAGCCCGTGCTTGACGATCACCCGATTCTCGCCCACCAGCGGCACCACGTCGGCTACGGTCGCAATGGCCACCAGCTTCAGAAACGACTTCATCACGCGCGCCAGCTTCTCCGCCGGCCAGCCCAGAGTGGCCAGCAGCGCGTGAACCAGCTTGAACGCGACGCCCGCGCCGCACAGGTTCTTATCCGGGATATCGGCAATCCCGCCGATTCGGATTCAATACCGCCAGAGCCGGCGGAAGCTCCGCATCGGGCAGATGATGATCCGTGACAATCACGTCGATGCCGCGCTCGCGCGCTTCCCGCACCACCTCCGACGCGCGAATGCCGGTGTCCACGCTGATGATTAACGAAATTCCCATCGCGGCGGCGCGTTCAATCACGTCCGCCCGCATGCCGTAGCCGTCTTTCAGGCGATGCGGAACGTGAAAGCTGGCTTGCGCCTCCCGCCATTTCGATGGCCTTTTTCAGAATGACCACCGATACCGTTCCGTCGACGTCGTAATCGCCGTAAATCAGGATCTTCTCTTTGGCCTGGATGGCGCCTGGATCCGCGCGACGGCATCCCGCATTCCGGTCAGCAGCAGCGGATCGTGCAGATGCCCAAGATCGGGCGTGAGGAAGCGGCGCGCTGCCACTGGATCGCTCAGCCCGCGGCTCAAGAGCACCCTCGCGGTGACGGGTTGCACTCCCAGTTCGGCCGCCAGCTCTCGCGCGGATTCGGGATCAGTCTCCGGGATCAGCCAGCGGGAACTTCGCATGGGGAAAAGGGCAAGCCGCCCTAATTCCTCGAAAAATAGCCGCTGATGGGCGACTCGTCATCATCGTCGTCGGGATCGGGAACCAGCAAGCTGGATCTCGTCCGACATCTCGGAGAATTCGTCGAACCATTCGGTGCGCAGGTCGAACAGAAATACCCGCCCTTCATGATCGAACGACAGCTCGATGGCGCAAACCGACCCTTCGTAAGCCCGCAGATCGTTCAGCCGCTCTTCAAATTGCCGCGATTCCTGGGAGGGCAATTCGCAAGCGTGCAGCTTTTCGATCGCGTCGTCGATCTGCTCGGAGAAAAACTCGCGTTGATGAAAGACGATCAGTCGCGCGCCGGCCGCGCGCGCCGATTGAACGAACAGCCGATAGTCCGGATACTGCTCGCAATCCCAATACACCGCCGGAGCGGATTCCAGCGGCCGGGAGTAGCCGTAAAACACGCCCAGTCCCGTCTCTTCCAGATAGAGCTCAATCTCGGGCTTCAGAATATTCAGGTTCAGTTTCATCGATGCAAGGGTACGGTATCAAACCCTACACGGTATCACAAGGCGTGCGGGGAATCTTCGTCAGCCGCGCGGCCAGAGCACGCGGATTTATAACGTTCTTCTTACGCCAGTGCCGCGGGTTTGTCGGGTCGGCCGGAATGTGAGCAGCCGAATGCGGCGCCGGGCACGGTTGCAACTCGACGGCCCCACGCGCGCGCCAGGTTTCTCTCCGGACCGCTCCAGCAAGGTGCGAATGCCGGCGCCGATCGCCGAAAGAAACTCCGGCAACGTAGGGGGTTTGGCGATGTATGCGTCGGCGCCAAGCCGCAGCGACAGCGCCCGGTCGGAGCTGGATTGCGAGGAGGTAAGGACCAGCACCGGTACCCCGTCCAATTGCTTTAGCCTGCGCACATGCTTCAGGATTTCGAGGCCGGTCACCTTCGGCAGATTCAGGTCGATAATGATGAGATTCGGCAAGTGCGATGCCCCGATGTGCGAGAGAGCCTGAATGGCTTCCTCGCCGTCGTGGCAGCGTTCCATCTGGGCCAGGACCCCGTGGGAGCGCAGTGCTTCCTCCACCAGAAACACATCGGGATCGTTATCTTCGACGATGAAAATCTCGGCGGGCTTACCTGGACTTGCCATAGACCAGCGGCGGCCGCGGGAAACCGCACAACGTCGATCATAACATCTTTGCTACTTCCATTCCGGAAACGGGTTTATGCGCCCGCGGCGCGAATCGCGGATCAGGTCGGGCACCCGGCGGCGGCGCGACATCAGCTTTTCGAGCATGGCCTGAAGCGCACCGCCATCCTCGGCCAGCCATTCCGGAGGAATCTGCTTTTCGGCGGCATCCACCACTTCCTCGGGAAAATAGATGACGCGATCCAGCCAGGGCTGAAAGTCCTCCCATCCGCGAACCTTTTGATAGACGTTCGGACGGAAATAGAGTCCCTGCAGCGGCGAATCGGGAAAGTTCCAATGGGGGCCATCGAAGACATAACCGTGATCCATCATTTGTGAAACGAACCCCGCTCGCGGCGCTTGTGAACGAACCCCGCTCGCGGCGCTTGTGAAACGAACCCCGCTCGCGGCGCTTGTGAAACGAACCCCGCTCGCGGCGCTTGAGACACGTAGCCCGCTCGCGGCCCGGCCTCGCTTCCTGCCGGCCATTGCCGCAATCGCGCGCGAAAGAAGATGGACTGGCGCGCGTCCGCATTGCCCATCCACTTATCGAAAGCCAAAACTCCCAGAAACTCGCCGGCGTTGACTACCTTGTCGAGCAACGCATCCGGCAGAAAGTCGTAGACCATCACTTTGGCCGGATCGCCGGGATAGCGCGACCCGAAATGCCAGCCGGGTTCCACCGCCTGGTGACGGGAGCCCAATTGTATGTAGATCTCCGGATTGCCCGCCAGAAATGCGGCTGAGAGATTCACAATCGCCGCGGCGGGCGTCGAGATCTGCAGGTAATTCAGGAAAGCCGAAGCGATCCATTCATTGATCAGAATGCGGCGATGCTGCGGATTATTGAGAAATTTGACCACGTAGAAATGGCCGTCGTCGCATTCCAGCAAATGCGCCTGCGCCCCGCCGCGCATCTTCCGGATCAGGTGTGTGGCTTGAACCAGCATCAGGAGAGCAAAGGATCATTCTAAGGCCGATGCAGCCTGGTTGCCGCTGTGCCGGCGCACGCGGCGCGGAGACCGACTACACTAGAGGTTTGCCGCTCCGGCGGCCACCATACCAATTCAAGGATGAATGACTGATGCCTGAAGATAGTTCCAACGCCGCGCCTCCCGCACGCAATACCGATGAGGTGGCCCTGGAGATGATGAAATTCGTAGCTGTGACCACGGGCTATGGCAAGGGAGGCAGCGCCGCCGGCTTCGCCGGCAAGGGATCGAAGTCGCCCGAAGAATATGCCGAAGCCCTGCTGCAACTGTTCGAACGTTGCCGGACGGTGATCAATAAGGAGAAGGTCTAGGCAGGGCTGCGGCGTAGCGGGCCGCTGTGGAATGGTCCATATGCGGCGGCCCGATACGCTGAAAAATCTAGCGGCGCTTACTTCTTCTTCTTGGCAGCCTTCTTTGCAGCCTTTTTCGCCGGCTTCTTGGCCGCAGCCTTCTTTGCGGCCTTTTTAGCGGGAGCTTTCTTCTTAGCGGAAACTTTCTTGGCAGCCTTGGCCGCCGTCTTCTTTACCGCGGCTTTCTTGACCGCGGCTTTTTTCGCGGGAGCGGCTTTCTTCGCCGGGGCCGCCTTCTTCGCGGGAGCCGCCTTCTTCTTCGCGGGCGTGGGAGCCTTCTTTACTGAAACTGCCTTCGCGGTGGCGGGAGCCGACTTCGCTGCCGCCTTCTTCACCGGTTTCTTTTGCGGCGGAGCCTCGCCGGCGGGTGCCGGGGGAGCAGGGGCGGGAGGGGGAGTCATGTGAACCGGCTCGGGAACCGGCCTTGTCAATTCGTCGTCGTCTTCATCCTCCGGACCATATTCGCCGACCTCGGTGGTCACATCAATCTGTTCCTCTTCGTATCCGAAATCGTCGTCGTCATCCGCGGTGAAGAGCAAGCTATCAACCATTATTCATGCCTCCTGTTGGGCTAACCACACCCTAGAATAACTCGTTTTCTTTGGAAGGCAAGACCAAACTGCGCACTTTTTGGCGAGAGAAATTAGCAATCTTTCGCGCGCTCAAGTTTGATGGATGCCGCGTCTAGTTGGCTGCGACGCGATGCTTGGAAGCCAGGCTGGCGGTGCGGTACGCGGCGCCGCGAACACGCCGCGCGGGCTTGTTGACGGACGCACGGCGCGCTGTCAGCGCCCGGCGTTGGAGCTTGCCATGCGAGTTCGTTCTCCGTACGGCGACGTGCGACACATGCGACGCAACGGGAACCACCAGCAGGTCGCCAGCTACCGGAGCTACCGGCGTCTCCACGCCCGCGCCGTCCAGGGCAGCGCGCTGGTTGGCCGATGTGAGCGCCGACACCGCGGTGGCGTAGCGGTGTGCTATGTCGGCCAGCGTCTCTCCGGGAACCACCCGGTGGATGCGCCAGTCTGCCCGATGACCGGCAGGCACCAGGTCCAGGGCCGCCATCACCGGCGCAAGCGTTCCCTTGGGAACTCTGAGCTGATATCCAGCGGGCGCGGTGGATTTGAGCAGGGCCGGGTTCAGATCCTGGATCTCCGAAACCGGCCGGTCGGCGGCATCCGCGATCAAAGCCAAGCTGGTGGGAGTATCCAGATCGATGGTTTCATATTCCACCGGCCGGTCCGTTTCCAGGTTCTCAAGATCATAATCCTTGGGATTTTTCGCCATGATGGTGACTGCCAGAATCACGGGGACGTAGTTTTCGGTCTCTTTCGGAAGGGCGTTCAAACGCGTCAAGTCCCAGAAATCCGCGTAGCCGGTCCGCTCCACGGCCCGCTGTACGCAGCCCGGCCCGCAATTGTAGGCGGCCATGGCCAGATACCAGTCGCCGAACATCGCGTACAGATCGTGCAGATGTTTGGCGGCCGCGCGCGTCGCTTTCTCAGGATCCAGCCGGTCATCGGTGCCCGGCGTTTGCATCAACCCGTACTGCCGTCCCCGGAACTGAACAAACTGCCACATTCCCACGGCCTGTTTATTGGAGCGCGCCCGGGGCAGGAAGCCGGATTCCACTTGCGCCAGGTAAATCAATTCCTGTGGGACGCCTTCGTCGTCGAGAATGCGCTGCACCAGCGGGCGATAGCGTCCCGAACGCCGCAGGCCGGCGATCAGAACCTTGCGGCCGCGGTCGGTGGAAAAATAATGCACGTAGCTCAAAACTGCATCGTTTTCCACCAGCGGGAGCTGGGAGACCGTCGCTTCGATTTCTTCCTTCACCTTGGGACGCAGGTTCGGATCGGTGGGGAAGGTCATGTTGAGGATGCTATCGATCGGGGATTTGTCGTAGACCACTTCGTCCTGGCTGGCCGCTCCTCCCAATCCCTCCAGATCGTAACGGTAGACCGTATCGGAAATCTCGTCGAGTTCGCTCTCCAGCCGTGACCGGTCAGGAACACTGTCCGGCGCCGACAGCAGAACGTCGAGTGCGGCGTCGAATTCGCGCCTGGCGTTGGCCACGTCT
Source organism: Bryobacterales bacterium (assembly GCA_963761265.1). Taxonomy (GTDB): domain Bacteria; phylum Acidobacteriota; class Terriglobia; order Bryobacterales; family Bryobacteraceae; genus Palsa-89. The sequence goes on along the minus strand of CAVXGM010000031.1, from coordinate 97,734 downwards.
CCCAGTTGGTAGAAGCGCTTACCCGCTTCCAGGTGCGCACGCGCCTGCGCTATGCGGCTGTCCACTTCCTGCGGCCGGTTGGCCGACGCTAAGGCACGCTGCACCAGATCGGGAGATTCGCTGGAATAGAAATTGGTTTTGAACTGTGGCGGCGCTTCGAATGTTGGTTCCACCAGCGCGGGTGTGGAGGGCAGGAAAGAGAGTTTGAAGGCGGGTTGCTTGGTGGCGCAACTGCTGCTCAGCAGCGCGGTCAAGATGCTTAGTCCGGCCACGAGAGCCGGGGAGCGGTCACTTAGGCTCATCAAGATCCGTATTCTTGTAACGCTCTATTAAAAGTCAGAACTCTGAATCTACAATAGACCGGCGCCAGCGTCAAGCCTATTCTTCCCTTCGGTATAGTAATTTACATAACACAGAATGAACAAACCACGCTACTTTCCTGATCGGCGGCTACCGCCAATACTGTAGCGCGAAAGGCTCATCCAGTGCTGGAGACTTGGTAAGGTTCAACTGGGATAGGGTGCTAAGGTTTGCAGACCGGTTATTCTGCGATTCGCGCTACGATTCTATTAAATGGCTTTCATCGCGCTATCGGGCGAGCCGGGATGCCGCCATGTGGAGTTGGCTCGCATGGCCGCCCAGCGCCTGCAATGCGAACTGATCACCGAAACCGACCTGGAAAGGATGATCGCCGCCCAATTCGGAGAATCGAACCGAGTTCTTCCGGATCAAGCTTTGCCACAGAAAGCCTGGCCCCCGCTGGCGCTGTCCATCCTGGCGAGCCTGGGTTTGGAGCGGCATGTTTTAGTATGCTGCACCGGCGCCGAGATTCTCGCCCGCGATCTGCCGGGTGCGTTCCGCTTTCACCTCATGGCGCCGGAATCCATCCGGGTTCGGAACATAGCCGCCGATTGCAGTCTACCCCACGCGCAGGCCAAATCACGCCTCCGTAAGCTGACGGCAGCCCAGTTCGAGACTAGGAAGCGCCGTTTTGGACAGAAGATGAGCCCGCTCACCGGCTTTGACATGATTCTGAATGCCCAGGCGTTGGGGCCTGCCGAGATGCTGGATCTGCTGGCATCGGCCGTGAAATCGCAGGGTCTCATGGAATCCGGTTTCCTTTCCGGCCAGGCTGCGGCCGAAGTTGCAGTTTCGAGTGCGCCTGGAACTGGCCCGCTATGGCGTGCCGCCGCCCGACCTGGTTCGTCTGGAGCGCAAGCCGTTCGGCCATCCGAGCGAAGAGGTGTTCGCCAATTTGCTGGATTTCTACCGCATCGCCTGGGACTATGAGCCGCGCAGCTTTCCCCTGCAATGGGACAAGGACGGTAAGGTTTCCGAAGCCTTCACACCCGACTTCTACCTGCCGGAATTCGATCTGTACGTCGAGCTGACCACCATGAAGCAGGCCAATGTAACCCGGAAAAATCGCAAGATCCGGCTGTTGCGCGCCATTTATCCTCACGTAAATATCCAGATCTTCTATCAGAAGGATGTGCAGGATCTGGTCATGAAATATCGGTTGCCGGAGCGCATGAGCCGGTGAGCAAAGCACGGTAATGCCGGCCATCGAGCGCGTGCTCTTCACCGAAGAGGAGATTCATCGAAGAATCCTGGAGGTGGCCGCGGAGATCTCGGCGGACTATACGGGCCGCGAGCTCAAGCTGGTGGGCGTTCTGAAAGGTTCGGTGTTCTTCCTCACCGCCCTGGCGCGCGAGTTGACCGTGCCCCTGACCGTGGATTTTCTGGGAATCTCCAGCTTCGCCTATTCGCAGGCCGCGCCGGGCCTGGTGCGCATCTCCAAGGATTTGGACGAAAGCATCGAAGGCGAGAATGTTCTGTTGGTGGAAGATATCATCGACACCGGATTCACCACCCGCTATCTGCTCCAGCATCTGTCTGGGCGCGCCCCTAAATCGCTCGCGGTCTGCACCTTGCTCGACCGTACCCCGCGGCGCATCGTGCAAATTCCTCTGGATTATCGCTGCTTTGAGATTCCCGACCGGTTCGTGGTGGGCTTCGGACTCGATTACCGGCAGCTCTACCGCAACCTGAAGTACGTCGCGGTGTTGAACCCGGAACCTTAAATCTGCGCGGTGCCTTCCAGGCTGCGCCACAAATACCAGACCGCCACCGACGAATATGGCCGCCAGGCCGCCGCCAGCTCTTCCACCTGCTTGGGATGCGGCAGCTCCTCCAATTGATACGCCTTCCGGATCGCCACGCGGACGCCCAGATCGCCGGTAGCCAGGATATCGGGACGGCGTAGCGCGAAGATCAGGAACATGTGCGCGGTCCACACGCCGATGCCTTTCACCTGCGTCAAATGCTCAATGACTTCCAGATCCGTGAGATCCGGCAAAGTCTCGAATTTGATATGTCCGCGATTGGTCTTGCGGGCCAGGTCGCGAATATAGGCGGTCTTTTGCTTCGAGAGCCCGGCTTTGCGCATGCGCGCCGGAGTCAGCTTCAAAATGGCGGCCGGAGTGATTTTGCCGTCCGGCAGCAGGGCAATCAGCCGGCCCAGGATCACGCTGGCTACCTTCCCGCTGAGCTGTTGGTACACAATGGATCTGACGAGTGTTTCAAAGCTCGGCTCGCGATGCTCGATCTTGTAGGCGCCCACGCGCTCGATGATCGCGCGCATCACCGGGTCGGATTTCTTGAGGTGAAGAATGGCTTTGCGCATTGGAACGGGAATTAGAAACTGTGCATCTACCACTATAATTCGTATGCGCCGTCCCACTGCCCTGATTTTGCTGGCCATTCTGGCTTTTTGCGGCCTGGCCGCGTTGCTGTTCGCACAGGACGCCGCTTCTAAGGACACTGGCACGGACACCACAACGCTCAAAGTGGAAGTGAACCTGGTCAACATTCTGTTTAATGTGCGCGATAAGAAGGGCGGCCTGGTCGGCAATCTTAATAAGGATGACTTCAAGGTTTTTGAGGACGGCAAGGAACAGCAGGTCAAGTATTTCAATCGCGAGACGGACCTTCCGCTGACGATTGGCCTGCTGATCGACGTGAGCGCCAGCCAGATGAACCTGATCGACATCGAGAAGAACGCGGCCTACCAGTTTTTCGGAACGGTGCTGCGCAAACAGGATCTGGCGTTTCTGATCAGCTTTGGCGAGGATGCCGAGCTGCTGCAGGATTACACCAACTCGCCCAATCTGCTGCGCGCGGGCTTGAACGGGCTGCAGGTGAATTCGGGCGTCAGCGGCATCGGGCCGGGACCGGTTCCCACCGCATCGCAGCCGCGCGGGACCATCCTTTATGACGCGGTTTATCTGGCCGCCGCGGATCAGCTTAAGGGGCAAGTGGGACGCAAAGTTCTGGTGCTGATTACCGACGGCGAGGACGAGGGCAGCCGCTACAAGATCTCGCAGGCCATCGAAGCCGCGCAGAAGGCCGACGCGCTCATTTACGGTTTTTACTACGTGGATCGCGGATTCTACCTGGGGCATGGCATGATTTTCGCCGGAGGCAGCGATTCCGCGCTGCGCCAGATGTCGGAAGATACCGGCGGCCACGTGTTCCATATCGATCGCAAGCTGACGTTGCAGGACGCTTTCAACGAGCTGCAGGAGGAGATGCGCAGCCAATACGCTATCGGCTACACTCCCACCAATCCGTCGAAAGACGGTACGTTCCGCAAGCTCGAGATCAAGACCACGAATAAGGATTGGAAAGTGCAGGCCCGCAAGGGTTACTACGCGACGCCCAACGACAATAACTGAGGTGCTCACGTTTCATTCGTACTGGAGCGCGATAGCCGGATCGACCCGCGTGGCTCGCCGGGCCGGTGGATAGGCCGCTAGCATTGCGATGGCCAGGAACAAGAGCGAGACGCCGGCGAAAGATAGGGGATCGACGGCACTGAGCCCGTAGAGCACGCCCCGCAGCAGTTCAGAGACTCCAACGGCGAGGACCATTCCGGCCAGCAATCCTGCAATCACCGGCCGCGCGCTTTCGCCCAGAACTAATCCGAGGATATCGCGCTTTTGAGCGCCGATCGCCATGCGGATTCCGATTTCGCGCGTGCGCAAGAGCACGAGATAGCTGACTGTGCCATAGATGCCCATCAAGGCGAGCAGAAGCCCGAGCAGTCCGACGCTGGACGCAATCGCGGCGGAGGGTGGGGTTGTGTGTGCGCGGCGACGTCAATTTAAAAAAACATAACGAAGCCAAATCGGGAGCGGGGGGCGTTCAGGACGCAAGAGGGGTAATTTTGTGTTTGGTGATGATAAATTTTTCTTCATCTCTTGGTTGGGGTGGCGGGGACTGGTCGAGAATAGCAGTGGGTTTACGAATCACGCCGGCGGGCGGCGGGAAATTGCTGAATTATTGGACGAAACCGGTCCGCGCGCGCTGTGACGCTAATCCTTGGTGCAGCGCAGTTCCTTGTTGGCAGGATCGGAACCCGGTCTCCCCCGGCGGAATTTATCGCGAAACACCTGGTGGCAGTGCAGACAGGCATCGGAGACATCGCCGCTGATGTCGCTCACTTTCTCCTGGTTTCTGGTCTGAGAGGCACGGTAAGCGGCTCTTCCCACTTCCGCCATTTCTTTGGTGAATCGGATCCAGTCGGGATCGTTCACCGGAACCAGCTTGCCGTTTTCACAGCGGCGTCCGGGCGTGAGCAACAGGGGCGCCGATTCGGCCAGGGCGATGGCCGCGTAGTCGACGATTTCCCATCCGGAGTAGAGATCGCTGCCCCACATGGTCCAGTTGAACCCGCCGCTGGCATTGGCCTCGCCGGGCTTTCGCTTTTCGGCCGGATCGTGCGTCTGAACTGTAAAGATGATGTTGGAATTCGGGAACATGATGCCGCGCATCAGTTGGTTGAGATTGCCGGTCGGGGGAAAAGCGGACTGTGGTCCGCTGGTGGAAGCCGTGGCTGGGCCGGCGTTCGGAACGGCTTGGCCGGCCTGTTGAATATATGCGGCCAGATCCGCCGCCTGGCCCGCGGTGAGCTTGCCCGGGTTATCCTCCGGCATGGTGTTTTGGATTTTGTCGATGAGCGCGGGAGTGGGCCATTTTGACCGGAAATCGGCTCCTGCTAGCGCGGGGGCGCTGCGTCCTTCGAGACCGTCGCCGTGACATGCGGCGCACTGTTGCTTGTAGAGTGACCCGCCGCGCGCGGCATCCTCTTTGGCCAGATTCTGCGCGGCCAGATTCTGCGCGCTCAGAGCGATCCCGAACATTGCGATGAGAAGAACAGATGGCGGGGACTTTTTCATACGTTTTCAGCTTGTTTCATCCTACAGCGAGTTTGGATGCTCGCTGGGGGGCAAGAACAAGGAAACGGCGCGATGATCCTCGGGGCTCCAGGTAACGATGTTACACTGGCACGGTGCGCCATCGTCTGAGCTCTCGCTTAGGGAAACTGGCGCTGGTCATCACCTTTACGTTTGGGCTCGGCTCTGCGGAAGCACAGACGATCACCGGCCTGAATCCTTCATCGGTTCCGAGCACTGCTCCATATCCGACTTTGCCTATGCAGGTAAACGGGAGCGGTTTTGCACCTGATGCGGTCGTGGAGTGGAATGGAGCGCCGCTGTCGACAACGTTCGTAAGCTCGACGCAGTTGACGGCGTCAGTGCCGCACAGTCTTTTCGAAACGCCAGGAACTGCGACCGTGACAGTCGTCTCCAGTGGTACGACATCGAACAGCGCCACATTTACGATTGTTCTCGCACCGACGATCACTTCAACCATACCCACTTATGCCGTCGCTGGAGGCCCCGGCTTCACGGTGACGGTTAATGGTACGGGATTCGTGGCTGGAGCGACCGTCCAATTGCAAAACCAAAATTTGGTGACGACGTTCATCAGTCCGTCGCAAGTAACGGCTTTTGTGCCTGCCAGTGCAATCGGCGGTCCGGGCCAAGCGATTCTTACAGTGATAAATCCGGACGGGTCCAACGGGGGCTTCGATACATTCCTTATTTATCCGGCGGGTGTCAATATAAGCAGCCTCGACCCTCCCGCGCTTACAGACGCCATGAACGCTCCCTATCCCGGCACCTATCCTACATTACAGATGACGGTGAACGGGAGTGGTTTCGCTAACGGCGCAATAGTGGAGTGGAATGGATCGCCTGTGATGACAACTTTCGTAAGCTTCACTCAGTTGACGATCTGGGTTCCGGATACATTCCTCGATTCACCCGGCAACGCGACAGTAACGGTCGTTTCCGGCGGCGTGACATCGAACACCGTGACATTCACAATTGGACCTCACGGCCCTCAGATTACGTCGACCATGCCCGCTTCTGCTACCGCGGGCGGTGGGGGCTTCACACTCACAATGAACGGCACGGGATTCGTCCAGCAGACCACCGTGACGTTCAGCTGCGGCAACGGCCCGTCGACAGCCTTGGATAGTTCATTTGTTAGCGCGACGCAATTGACGGCGTTCGTCCCGCCCAGCCTGATTGCCTCCCCGGGGGTTGTACTCTCGTCACTTCTAATCCGGGAGGAATCGGAGAAACCATACTGAACTTCTACGTCTTTACGGTCAATCCCGCGGTGAAGCTCGCGATTCTCACCACTTCGCCGCTGCCGTCCGGTACGCTCGATGTTCCGTATTCTCTGGCACTATCTGCCACCGGTGGAGTTCCACCCTATAGCGACTGGACTCTCACCAGCGGATCGCTTCCGCCGGGAATGTCCCTGACCAGCCCGAGCAATCTGATTACTGGACTGATCACTGGTGTTCCCACTTCCTCTGGAACCTTCACGTTTAGAGTGCAGGTGTCCGACAGTCTAGACGAGATGGCTTCCGCTACGCTCAGCCTGACGATCGTCCAGGTGCCGGTTATTTCGGCAAATGGCATTCTGAACGCGGCCAGCTACGCCGCGGGCGGTGTTGCGCCGGGGGAAATGATCACGATCTTCGGATCGGGACTGGGGCCGGCCACGCTCGCGCCCATGCAGACCGATCAGCGGGGATATGTCTCTACTGCTCTCGGCGGCACTCAGGTCCTGTTCGATGGCACGCCTGCGCCGCTGATTTATTCGCTGGCCGGACAGGTGAGCGCGGTTGTACCGTACGAAACTTTGGGGAAGAGTTCCACGCAAGTGCAAGTCGTATTTCAGGGTCAGTCTTCCAGCACGGTTTCCATTCCGGTTGTGACCGCCATACCCGGTATCTTTACTTTGGACAGCTCAGGGAACGGGCCTGGGGCGATTGTGAATCAAAACGGGACGGTCAATTCGGCAGCCAATTCTGCGTCTGCCGGTTCCATTGTGATGATATTCGCGACTGGCGAAGGGGAAACGAATCCGGATGGCACCGACGGAAAACCGGATGGGTTTCCGGCTCCCAGTCCGATTGCCCAGCCTGTAACTGCTACCATCGGCGGCCTGAATGCCGACGTTCAGTACGCGGGAGGGGTGGCAGGTCTCGTTGCGGGCTTCCTGCAGGTCAACGTGCGAGTCCCTTCGGGCGTTCCCGCGGGCAGCTCGGTTCCAGTGATTCTGAGCATTGGCGGCAAGAGCAGCCAGGCGACCGTGACGCTGGCAGTGGGGCCGGCGAGCATTCAATAACTGAATCGAGGCGAAGCTCCGGAAGCTGAAGTGTTCCTGAGTCTTCAGGCGGTGCTGGCGCGGGCTTTGCAGCGGGCCACAACCGGGCAATAGCCTCTTTGCTTCCGGTTCGAAAACCGGAGTCTTGTAGTCGGGGCTGCAGGGCTTCTCCACTTCCTCGTGATAATCGAACAGGTAACTTCCAGGAACTCGACCTCGCGTGGTCCATCGTTACGAAGAACTACTCACCCCGGCAGCCCGCCATGCGCCTGAGCCGCCGGCGGCGGCGCGGTGCCGGTCTTTTCCTGTTATTGGGTCGCCATATCCGGGAGGAAACAAATGCCTGCGCCTGCGCGGTGTGGATCGCGGTTAGGGTGCCGGCGAGGGATTAGAAAGGCGTCCTGCCGGATCAAAATAGGTGTGCTCAAAATAGGCTGCTGACATGTCGAGATCGGCTGGCGGGCTCCGACTACCTGATGAAACGTGCGGAGAACGCACGGGAACTGGAGGAAATACATGAAATATATTCTGCTGATGTCGGGTACCAAGGCGGGCGTGGATAGCTACCATGCGTGGCCGCAACGAGACGTTGATGCGCACATGGATGTTCTGCGGAACATCAATCAGGAATTGAGCCAGTCGGGAGAATTCGTCACGACCCAGGGCTTAACCGGACCCCAGGAGGCGAAGGTGGTGCGCGGCGAGACCAAAGGCCTGCCGGTCACCGACGGCGTTTTTCCGGAATCGAAAGAATTCCTGCTTGGCTACTGGATCATTGATGTTGAGAGTCCCGAGCGGGCGTACGCAATCGCCGCGCGGATATCCACGGCGCCGGGACCTGGCGGGAGAGCGACCAATATGCCTATCGAAGTACGGCGGCTAGCGGGGCCGCCGAAGTCGCAGTAATGCAATGGGAGAGCGGACATGAAATACATTTTGATGATGAATTCCAAGAAGGACGACTGGGATGCGTTCGCAAAGTGGTCAAAAGAAGATTTACAGCGGAACGTCGCATTCATGCGTGCCTTCAGCAAAGAACTGAAGGACTCCGGCGTGTTTGTCGCCACCGAGGGTTTGGGATGGCCCAACGAAGCGAAGACCGTTCGGGCAGGTAAGGATGGAGAGCCCATCACTGACGGGGTCTTTCCGGAAGCCAAGGAGTTTCTGGCGGGCTACTGGATCGTGGACGTGGAGAGCGCGGAGCAGGCGTACAAGATTGCCGCGCGAGTGTCGGGCGCGCCGGGGCCGGGAGGCATCTCAGGGAGCATGCCGATCGAAGTGCGTCAAGTGCTGGGCGGGTTTTCCGATTTAGGGCTTTGACGCCGCCGGGAGAACAATGGTGACAGGACCGTGGTTGGGCGAACCGGCGGAGCACCTGTTGCGGGAATTGACGCCGCAGGTGCTGGGGGCCGTGGTTCGGAGATTTCGTGACTTCGCGGCCGCTGAAGATGCGGTTCAGGAGGCCTTGCTGGCCGCGACAAAGCAGTGGCCGGACGAGGGCCTGCCGGAGAATCCGCGCGCCTGGCTGACGCAAGTGGCCTTCCGCCGGATGACCGATCAGATCCGGAGCGATTCCGCTCGCCGCCGCCGAGAGGAAGAAAGCGCGGTGGAGGCGGCGCGCGGAACCAACGCCGGGGCCGTGGATGCAACGTCCGAAGAGGACGATACGCTGGTTCTGCTTTTCATGTGTTGCCATCCGGTGCTGACCCTGGCTTCGGCGATCGCCCTGACGCTGCGGGCGGTGGGCGGATTGACCACATTGGAAATTGCCAAGGCTTTCCTGGTTCCAGAGGCGACGATGGCGCAGCGGATCAGCCGCGCCAAGCAGAACATCCGAGACTCCGGCATTCGGTTCCAACCGCCCACGAAGGCGGAGCGGGCTCAACGCCTGAGGGCTGTTTTGCACGTCCTCTATCTCATCTTCAACGAGGGTTATACCAGCAGCGGTGGTCCCCAATTGCAGCGGATTGAGCTGTCGCGGGAGGCGATTCGGCTGACACGATCCCTCTACAACCTGCTGCCAAACGACGCGGAAGTGGCCGGATTGCTTGCTCTCATGTTGCTGACGGATGCTCGCCGAAAAGCGCGAGCGAATGAGGATGGCGATTTAATTCCCTTGGACCAACAAGACCGGGGGCTCTGGGATCGGGAACAAATCTCGGAGGGAGTGGCGCTCATCTCGGCCGCGTTGGTGAAGGGCTCGGCCGGCCCATACCAATTGCAGGCCGCTATCGCCGCGGTTCACGACGAAGCGGCGCGAGCCGAAGACACGGATTGGCCCCAGATCCTGGCGCTCTACGATTTGCTGCGGCGCATGACCGACAATCCGATGGTGGCGCTCAATCAGGCGATTGCGGCGGCCATGGTGAAGGGGCCGCAAAAGGGGTTGGAACTGATGGACGCCCTGGCCGCCGACGCCCGGATTGCGGAGCATCATCGTTTCCACGCTGTTCGAGCGCATCTGCTGGAGATGGCCGGGGAGCACGCGGGCGCGGTGAAACACTATCGGGCTGCGGCGGGCAAAACGGGCAGCCTGCCGGAACGCAACTACCTTCTGATGCAGGCGGCCCGGCTTGCAAGCGATGAACGGCTATAGGCGGCCCGCCACCACGCGCGCCAGTGCGGCCGTTTTATCCCGGCCTGGAACGAATTGCTGGAATCCAAGCAAAAAGAACGTATCGCCTTTGAGCACCATCATGGAGTGGCCGGCCGCTAAGACGGTGGCACGGTCGCCAACGCCTTCCACCGGCTGCATAGCCACGCCCGCGACATCGGCTCCCGCCACGTCCTTGGTCCGTCCTTGTACCTGTTCGATTTTGTCCCATTGTTCTTTGCCGTTCTGACGCCAGACTTGAAGGCTGAACGCGTAGTCGGTGTTCTTGTTGTCGCCGTTGGCCTCGATCAGCGCGCCCGCCGCGCCGCCAATGAGCTTCTCCAAATCCTGCTGTCCGATTTTGGTGTCGGCTTTGTCGAGCCCGGCCACGCCCTGCGCGATCTCCCGGCGGACGAACCGCTGCCGCTCCGCCGCGCTCACCCAATATTTGCAGAGGGTGCCTTGATCGGAGGCGGCCTCCGATTCCGCGCGTTCCACGGCGACGCCAAGAATGCCGGCTGCTTCCTGACCTTCCAGCAAACTGCAGCCGCTGCCTTGCGAGGGCGGAAACGTTCGCGTGCTGGCAGGCGAGCTGCTGGAGGCATCGCCATCCACGGCGTATTCCTGCTTCAGCTGGGTGAGTTTCTGTTTGGCGCGATATCCGACGTAAACAATGCCGCCCACGCCCGCGGCGCCGAGCAGCATTACCACGCCGAGCACGATCAACAGGATCTTCACGCCGGAACTGGTGCGCGTGGCCGCCGGCGCGGCGACAGGCTGGAAGGCCGGCGGCGCTGGAGGCGTTGGGTTCCCCGCCGGTGCCGGACTTCCCGCGATGGACGCCCCGCAGGCCGTACAAAACCTGCCGTTCACCGGGGCTCCGCAATTCGAGCAAAAGCTTGCCATGTTCCCCTCCCGTTTTGGCGGTTCGCCGGAAGCGCGGCGAGCCGGTCTAGGGAATGATGTAACCGCAAATTGGGGCGGCGGGTCAATTGAACTAACTTCGGTGAACTAACTTCGGGTTTCGGCCTCACTTCGGCGGCTATAGCGCGTGTGGCGGGAGCGGGGCGTCAAACGCTCACTCATGTCTCAGAGCTGTGGCGGGGTGGATGGATGCCGCGCGGCGCGAAGGAAAATAACCGGCAATGAAGGCGGTGGACGTGAGAATCAGTACGACTAAGAGCGATGAACGCCAGTCTGTCGGCTGCACTTCATAGAGCAGATGCGCGAGAAATCGCGTTAGAACGAGCGCGGCAATCGCACCTGCGCCAACGCCACAGGCGAGAAGGACGGACACTTCCCGCAAGATCATCCCCGTGATTCCGCGCCGCTCGGCACCGAGCGCCATGCGAATGCCGAATTCGCGCGTGCGCAGGCTGACCGTATAAGAAACAACCCCGTAAATACCGACAGCCGCGAGAAGAAGAGAAAGCGTCCCAAACAGTCCAATCAGCGCCAGGGTGAAGCTGCGTTCCGCATACGAGGATTTTACGTACGCCTCCATGGGCAGAATGTGCCAGATCGGCTGCGTGTCATCCACCTCGTGAAACGCTCTGCGAATTGCCGGCACGAAGGCCATCGGATCGCCTCGCGTGCGCACCAGCATGCGGTAGTAGGACTCTACCTGGGCCTGCGGCCGGTAAACGCCCGCGTCGCCCTGGTGATCGAGTGATTCATTCCGGACATCGCCGACGATGCCAATGATGGTCGCCCATCCGGAGCTTTCGGATTCCGATCCCAGGCGGATATGTTTCCCAATCGGATCTTCGTGCGGGAACAGAGAGCGCGCGCAGGAATCGCTAATGATCGCCACCGCTGGCGTATGAAGAGTATCCTGTTCGGTGAAAGCGCGGCCACGCTTTAGCGGGATTTTGAGCACCTGGAAGTATTCGGGCGACACCAGATCGCTGTTCACTAAAGGTGCGTCGACGTCGTTCCGTAAAGGCCGCTCCTCAATATGGAAAGGGGTCGGGCTCGGCCTGCTGAGAGGAAAATCCGGGGCCATGGCCACACCTTCAACACCCGGAATCGCTCGTACCTTCTCGCTTACTTGCCGATAGTAGTTCATGGTCGTGTCCCAGTCGGGATAACGGTTGCCATAGACGACCATCGTAAGCGAAAGGACATTGTGGAAATCGAAGCCAGGGTCGACGTTCATGAGAAGGAACAGACTTCTCGAAAGTAAGGCGGTTCCGATGACCAATACGAACGCTAAGGCGATTTGGGTGATCACAAGCAGGCTGCGGAGTCTCGAACGGACGGACCGGAACCCCGGCTGGACAGATTGTTTGATCGCTTCCATGAGATCGGCTCGTGAAGCGCGGAGCGCAGGGGCCAAGCCAAAAAGTACGCCAGTGACCACGCTGATGCCAAAGCCAAAGAGGAGAATGGAGGGATCCATGCGGACCTCGTCCACTCGCGGGATTTCCCGAGGCACTATCGGCCGAAGTACAGAGATTCCACAATATGCGAGTAGCACTCCCGCCAAGCCGGAGAGAACTGCAAGCAGAAGCGCTTCCGTGAGCAACTGTTGAACGATTCTGCGTCTGCCGCTGCCCAGTGCGGATCGGATCGCAAATTCTTTCCCGCGCGCCGCCGCTCTCGCTAACAAGAGATTCGCCACGTTCGCCGCAGCGATCAGGAGCACGAGCACGACGGACGCGAGGACGATCCAAAGCGCCGACCGCGCCTCTCCGACGGTGGCGTCGCGCAGCGGAGTGATCGTCACGGTGGCATCGTGCGGATACTGGTTGGGATATTCGCTAATCAACCGGCGCATAACGCCGTCCAGATCTGCTCGTGCCTGCTCCACCGTAACGCCTGGCTTCATCCGGGCGATCGTCTGCCAACCGCGGCAACTGCGGCATGGATCGATGGATGGATCTCTTCCCAGGGGCATGAAATACTGGGGCCACTCGATTGGATTCGACATGTGCGGAGGATGAAAATTTGCGGGTAGGATTCCGATGACCCTGACCCGCACGCCCAGCGAGGGGAACTCGAGACTGCGCCCGACGGCGTTCGGATCTCCGTCAAACAGGTCCAACCACAACGCATGAGTGAGAATGATTACCTGGTTGTGCCCGAGGAACTCTTCGCCGGGAACAAACGTGCGGCCGAATTGCAGTTGCGCGCCCAGCGTATCGAGAAAATCCCAACTTACGCGCATACCGCGCAGGACTCTCGCTTGTCCGTGTTCAAAGATGACGCTCGACGAATCGCCATAAACAGAAATGCTTTGGATCAAGTGGCTCCCGGTTTTCCAGTCGTAAACCGTTGCAAAACTGGCGGGTGCTGATTGCGGGCCAGCACTGCTGCCGATCGCGAGTGAAACGACGCGATCGGGATTGCGGTACGGCAACTGATTGATCAAAATCGCCTTCACGACACTGAAGATTGCAGTGGTCGAGCCAATCGCGACAGCGAGCATTAAAATCACGATTGAGATGAGGCCAGGGCTCTTGCGCCAGGAACGGAGTGCAAATCGGATATCGAACGCAGTTGTTTGGAGCCAACCGGGGACAAGCACCATTTGTCTGGTTGTTGTTGATTCTATCGCGCGTTTGCGTTGTCCAGCAAAATAGCGGCAACACCAAATGACTTGGACGAAAACGGCCGAGTCGCCAAATGGCCGGAGCCGAAGAAGTACAATAGGCGAACATAGACGCAGCCTTGCGACCTAACATCATAATGAATCGGAACTGGCTGTTCTTAGCATTCGCCACTGCATCGCTTGCGCCGGCGCAGACCATGAACATGGAGGAGGTCTCGAAAGCGCTTGGGGTGCATTGCGATTACTGCCATTCCGCGCCGCGCGGCAGCGGCCAGAAGGAGCCGAAAAAGGACATTGCTCTCGCGATGATGGCGATGACACGCGATCTGAACGCCAAAATTCAGGACGCCACGGGGAAACCGGCTAATGCAACGGCGCGCGTGGAATGCGCGACCTGCCATCGCGGCGTCCCGATCCCACAGCCTCTTTCGGCCATCCTCCTGCGGACTGTTGCCGGCCAGGGTGGCGCGGCCGCGGCGGAACAATACCGGGATCTTCGGAAGCAATATTACGGGCGCGACACGTATGATTTCAGCGAAGACGCATTGCTCGATCTGATCCAGCGGGTGGTCCAGGGCAGGCCGGACGACGCCATCGCGCTGCTCCGGATGAACCTGGAATTCAATCCGCAGTCGGCGAAGACTTATGCTTTGCTCGGTTTTGCGTACACTCGCAAGGTGGATGATGCATCGGCGATTACAAATTTGGAAAAGTCGCTCGAACTGGATCCGACCGACGCCATGGTGCGCGGCAGGTTGGAACAGTTGCAAGAGTATCGCCGGCGCAGGGAACAGAAAGCCCAATGACGATCGCGAGGCTGGCGCAAAATCAGCCCGCCAGGTTTTCGCTAGCGGTTTGCGAACGGCTTTCTCTGGGGTCGGAATCGGCGAATCTGCTCAATTCGATCTTTCTGCGAGGGTGTGACACCACCTCGGCGGCCACGGGCCTCCGCCGGAGAAACGCATCAGCCTCACTCGCCCGCAAAGGAGGAGTATCCAAAGCCTTCAGAAGCGCCGGAAGGAACGCGGGGCGAAATACATAAAACCGGCGGCGGCATAGAAAGCATCGCTGAGGAACCAGGCCGATCTTGCGTAAGATCGCGACCTTGAACGTCCATTTCAAGGATGGACGAAACGATCTTGATCCACAGCGGGAACATCGGAATATGATCCGTACAGTCATCGCTAGAATCTACCCTGTCAACAACTTTCCCCGAGTATCTAAGCTTCTACCTGAATTCCACACAACCACCGGTACCTCCAGAAGTACCGATAGGCATAGTACGGAAGCGACAAGTAGCCTATTACTAGAACCTGAGGTTTAATAATAGCAGGTGTCCTTGGTATCGCAAGTTACAACATCGTCACAGGCGGATTTCGATCCTCTGGTCGTGGAATGGTTCAAAACTCGATTTGGTAGTCCCACCGAACCGCAGATTCTAGGATGGCCTGAAATCCGCGCAGGGCACGACGTGCTGATCTCCGCCCCCACCGGCTCCGGCAAAACACTAGCCGCCTTTCTCATTTGCCTCGATCGGTTGGTACGCGCCGCGCGCGCCGGAGAACTCTCCAACGAGACCGAAGTTGTTTACGTTTCGCCGCTCAAAGCGCTGAGTAACGACGTTCACAAGAATCTTGAAATCCCGCTGGCGGAGATTTCGGAGCTGGCCGCGCGTCAGGGCATTCCGTTCGCGCCGATCCGCACCGCGGTCCGCACCGGCGACACGCCGGCTTCCGAGCGCCAGCAGATGGGCAAGCAACGCCCGCACATCCTGGTGACCACGCCGGAGTCGCTGTATATTCTGCTGACGGCGGAGAAGTCGCGCGCGATGCTCCAGACCGCGCGCACCGTGATCGTCGACGAGATTCACGCGGTGGCCGATGACAAGCGCGGATCGCATCTGGCGCTCTCGCTGGCGCGCTTGGATGCGCTGGCTGAGACGAAGCCGCAGCGCATCGGCCTTTCCGCGACGGTGAAGCCCATCGAAGAAGTCGCCGAATTTCTTTCGCCCCAGGCCGCATATCATCAATATCGGCCATCGCCGCGAGATGGAACTGGCGGTGGAAGTGCCGCGCGACGAGCTGGGTCCGGTGGCGAGCAACGAAATGTGGGCCGAGATCTACGATCGCGCTGGCGGAGCTGATCCTGACCCATCGCACCACG
This sequence comes from Bryobacterales bacterium, assembly GCA_963761265.1. Lineage (GTDB taxonomy): Bacteria > Acidobacteriota > Terriglobia > Bryobacterales > Bryobacteraceae > Palsa-89. The sequence goes on along the minus strand of CAVXGM010000031.1, from coordinate 81,895 downwards.
CTGGTGTTCGTGAACACGCGGCGGCTTATCGGAGCGCGTGGCGCACGCGCTGGCCGAGCGGCTGGGCGAGAACGTGGTGCTGCCGCATCATGGCAGCCTTTCGCGCGCCTTGCGCCTGAACGCCGAGGCGCGGTTGAAGAACGGCGAACTGCGGGCGGTGGTGGCCACGGCATCGCTCGAACTGGGCATCGACATCGGCTCGGTGGATCTGGTGTGCCAGATCGGTTCGCCGCGCTCGATCGCGGTGGCGCTGCAGCGCGTCGGCCGGTCGGGCCACTGGGTCGGCGCGATACCGAAAGGCCGCTTCTTCGCCACTACGCGCGACGAGCTGATCGAATGCGCCGCGCTGGTTCGATCGCATTCGCGCCGGCGAGCTGGACCGGCTGGAGATCCCCAAAGCGCCGCTCGACATTCTGGCGCAGCAGATTGTGGCCGAAGCCGCGGCGCGCGATTGGCAGGAAGACGATCTGTTACGCGCTGGTGCGCGGCGCGTATCCTTATCGCGATCTGGACCGCAAGCATTTCGACGCGATCATCGAAATGCTGTCCGAAGGCATCGCGACGCAGCGCGGCCGCAGCGGAGCGTACCTGCATCGCGATCAGGTGAACGGTCGGGTGCGCGGCCGCCGGGGCGCGCGTCTGGCCGCGATCACCTCCGGCGGCGCGATTCCGGATACCGCGCAACTATTCCGTGGTCGCCGAGCCGGACGGCAAGGCGGTGGGCACCGTGGATGAAGATTTCGCGGTCGAGAGCCTGGCCGGCGACGTGTTTCTGCTCGGCACCAGCTCCTGGCGCATCAAGCGCGTGGAACCGGGCCGCGTGCGCGTGGAGGATGCGCAGGGCGCGCCGCCCTCGGTGCCGTTCTGGCTGGGCGAAGCGCCCGGCCGGACGCTCGAGCTGTCGGAAGCCGTCGGCGAAGTGCGCGAAGAGATCGCGTCACGCATCGGCGCCAGATCGCGCGATGCAGTTCCTGACGGACGATTGCGGCGCTGGATGAAGGCGGCGCCAAGCAGGCCGTCGCTTATGTGCTGGCGGGCGCGGCGTCGCTCAACGCCCTGCCGACGCAGAAGACCGTGGTCGCCGAGCGCTTCTTCGATGAAGGCGGCGGGATGCAACTGGTGATCCACGCGCCGTTCGGATCGCGCATCAATCGGGCCTGGGGACTGGCGCTGCGCAAGCGCTTCTGCCGCTCGTTCAATTTCGAGCTGCAGGCCGCCGCCACCGACAACGGCATCAACATTTCGCTCACCGAGCAGCACGCCTTCCCGCTCGAACTGGTGTTCGAGTTCCTGAAGCCGCAGACCGTGGAGCATGTTCTGACGCAGGCCATGCTCGATGCGCCCATGTTCACGCGCGCGCTGGCGCTGGAACGCGTCGCGCGCGCTGGCCATCCCGCGATTCCGGGGCGGGCGCAAGGTTCCGCCGCCGATCCAGCGCATGCGCGCCGAGGATCTGCTGGCCTCGGTGTTTCCCGATCAGGTGGCGTGCGCGGAAAACCTGACCGGCGAGATTCGCATTCCGGATCATCCGCTGGTGGACGAGACCATCGACAACTGCCTGCACGAGGCCATGGACCTGGACGGCCTCAAGCGAATCCTGGAAGGTATGGAATCGGGCGCCATCCGCAAGGTGGCCATCGATAACGCGGAGCCGTCGCCGTTTTCGCACGAGATTCTGAACGCCAATCCCTATGCGTATCTGGACGATGCGCCGCTCGAAGAACGCCGCGCGCGCGCCGTCCAGTTGCGGCGGACGCTTGCGCACGGATGCTTCCGGAGGCGCGGGCATCCTGGATCCGGCGGCGATTGCAACGGTGGCGGCCGAATCCTGGCCCGACGTTCGCGATGCCGATGAGCTGCACGATGCGCTGCTCAGCTTGATCACGCTGCCGCCGGGAGGGCGTGGGGGATGAATGGCGGGAATTTTTCATGCAGCTCACGGTGACGGGCCGCGCGAGCGTAATCGAACGCAGCGGCAAGCGGTTTTGGGTGGCGACCGAACGGCTGCATCTGATCGGCGATGTGCTCGCTGACCGTGCGCGGCTGGATGGATTCGCTCGGGCCGGTGACGGCTGCATCGCTCGCCGGAACGCTTGCGTTTCCGCTGGACGAAATCGAAGCCGCGCTGCTGAAGCTCGAATCGGAAGGCCAGGTGATGCGCGGCCGGTTCACTCGCCGGATCTGGCGGAAGGCGAAACCGAATGGTGCAACCGGCGCGTTCTGGCGCGCATTCATCGCCTGACGCTGGGCCAGTTGCGCCGCGAAATCGAGCCGGTCACCGCGGCACAATTCCAGCGCTTTCTGTTCCGCTGGCAGCATCTGCATCCGCGGCAGCCGATTGCACGGCGTGGATGGCACGCTGCAGATCATCAAGCAATTGCAGGGCTACGAAATCTCGGCCGCGGCCTGGGAAGCCGAGGTGCTGTCGCAGCCGCGTGGCGCGCTACGAGCCGGAGTTTCTCGATCGACTTGTGCCTGTCCGGCGAAGTGATGTGGGCGCGCCTGTCGCCGCATCCGGCGTTTGAAGCTGCCGAACCGCGCCGCGTGCGGCCCACGCGCACCGCGCCCATCGCGATCTTTCTGCGCGAGAGCGCGGACTGGCTGGCGGCGCCATGCATCCCGAATGCGAAGTCGCCAGTGTTCTCGCACGCCGCGCGCGAAGTGCTTGACGCAGATTCGAACAGCGCGGGGCGTCGTTCTTTACCGATCTGGTGCGCGCCACCGGCCGGCTGGCGAGCGAAGTGGAGGACGGGCTCTGGGAACTGGTGGCCGCGGGCCTGGTGACCGCCGACGGTTTTGAGAATCTGCGCGCGCTGGTCGATCCCAAGCGCCGGCGCGGAGAAGGGCGGGGAAGACTTGCGCGTCCCCGGCACGCCGCCGGACGCTGGGCTTTGGTGCGGCATTCCGGACAGCGCCGTCACGAGCGAAGCGCGCGCGCTGGCGTTCGCCGATCAATTGCTGGCGCGCTGGGGCGTGCTGTTCCGCGATCTGCTGGCGCGCGAAACCCTGGCGCCGCCCTGGCGCGATCTGCTGCCGGTGCTGCGCCGCAAGGAAGCGCAAGGCGAGATTCGCGGCGGCCGCTTCGTCTCCGGATTCAGCGGCGAGCAGTTTGCGCGCCCCGAAGCGCTCGACCTGCTGCGCGCCATCCGCCGCTCGGCTCAAGACCCGAGGAACAACTCGATGATGCGCCAACTCCGATCCGTTGAATCTGGCCGGCATCATTCTGCCTGGCCCGCGCGTAAGCACGCTATCGCGCGTCGCGCCGGGCGTTGCAGTTAGTGTCATCATGGAAGCATAAAGTGGCAGCATGATCCGAACGCAGGGGCTGCTCATCGCTCAGGAATCACCCTGGATGCGCTATGCAGGCATGGTGGAGTCTGGCGACCCAATTTCAAGTGCTTCCGTTGACGAAATTGTCTACGGCTCAAAAGGCTGAGTTTTATTTAAGTGGCCAGTCGCCGATCCACCGCCGCTTTTCACGCCGGCACTCGTGATCGCGGAGGGGCACGGGTGGTTTCTTCCGCTTCAGCTTTCCTCACGAACTCCCGATTCGCATCAATTATCAAGAAATTCGCTGAACAAATAGCGGCATGTTGGTCAACGGATCGGCGCCTTGGGTTGACCGGAGCGACTTTAGTTTCTTGATTCACAACAGGGTCAGCGGATCAACGTCGATCACCAGCGCGGTAGCGGGCCATTTCTGCTCGCGCGCGAAGCGCTGCAAATCACGCAGCGTCTGTGTTCAATACGCTTGCGATCGGCCGCCTTCAACAAAAGCTGATAGCGAAATTCGCTTTTCAGTTTCGGCACCGGCGCTTCGGCCGGTCCCAGCACCTTGATCCCTTCGGGCGCCGGATCGAGCAAGCGGCCGAGTTCGGCGCTCATCGCCAGCGCGTCTTCCTGCTTCTGGCTCCGCACCAGCACGTTGGCCAGCGCGGCGAACGGCGGATAGCGCATCAGCTTTCGGAATTGAATCTCCTTCTGATAGAAGCCTTCGTAGTTCTGCTCGGATGCCAGCCGCACCGCGTAATGCTCGGGATTGATGGTCTGGATCAGCACGATGCCCGGCAGATTGCCGCGCCCGGCGCGCCCGGCGGCCTGCGTCAACAATTGAAACGTGCGCTCGGCCGCGCGAAAATCCGGCAGCCCCAGCCCGACGTCGGCCGACACGATGCCGACCAGCGTCACGTTCGGAATATCGTGGCCCTTCGCGATCATCTGCGTGCCCACCAGAATGTCGAATGTCGCCCTCGCGAAATCCGTGCAGGATGCTCTCGAAATGCCGCTTGCCGCTGACCGTATCGCGATCCATGCGCGCAATCCGCGCCTCGGGAAAATCGCGATGCAGCTCCTCTTCCACCTTCTCCGATCCCGTGCCGATGAAATTCAGATACTCGCTCCCGCACTTCGGGCACACCGACGGCACCTTCTGCGCGTAATTGCAGTAGTGGCACAGCATGCGCCGGTCGCGCCGGTGATAGGTCAGCGTGACCGCGCAATTCACGCATTCCAGCCGCTCGCCGCAGGCGCGGCACGCGACGAAGCTCGAAAACCCGCGCCGGTTGAGCAGCAGCATGGTCTGCTCGCCGCTCTTCAGGCGCTCGTCGATGGTCTCCACCAGGCGCCGCGAAAACGTCGCCAGTTTGCGCGTCTCCAGGAACTCCTGCCGCATGTCGATCACTTCGACGTCCGGCATGGGCCGCTGCTCGATGCGCTCGGGCAGTTTGATCAGCGTGTATTTGCCGCGTTCGGCGTTGTAGCGGCTTTCCAGGCTGGGCGTGGCCGACCCGAGCACCACCACGGCGCCGGCCTCCCGCGCGCGCACGATGGCGACGTCCCGGCCGTTGTAGCGCGGCGTCTCCTGCTGTTTGTAGCTGTGCGTCGTGCTCTTCGTCGATCACCACCAGCCCCAGATTCTGCACCGGCGCGAAGACGCCCGAGCGCGTGCCCACCACCACCGTCGCAATGCCCGCGCGAATCCGCCGCCATTGCTCGGCGCGCTCGGCGTCGTGGAAAGCGGAGTGCAGAATCGCGACGCGATCGCCGAAGCGATGGAAGAACTGGCCGGCCACCGCGGGCGTCAGCGCGATCTCCGGCACCAGCAGCAACGCGCTCCGGCCGAGCGCGATGGCGGCGTCGATCGACTTCAGATACACCTCGGTCTTGCCCGATCCTGTGACGCCTTCGAGCAAAAACGTATGAAACTCGCCGGCTGCGCAGCGCGTGCTTCGATCTGCTGGTAGGCTTCCAGCTGATGCGGATTGAGCGTGCGCGGCGGAACGTCGCTGGTGAAGACGCCGGTGGGCGCTTCCGGTTCGAGCGTGATCAGGTTCCGCCGCGCCAGCGACCGCGCGGCCTGGCTCGCGCCTTTCACCGATGTTTCCAACTGCTCCAGATTATGCGTGCCCGGATGCAGTTCGAGAAAGGCGTGCAGCTCGCGCTCGCGCTTGGTGAGCTTCAGGCTTCCAGTCCGACGCGGCGCCGCTGCCAACCACGACGCGCGCAGCCTGGCTGGCCGACGCCCGCAGGGGATCGCGCTGCGCTTCCAGATCCTCCATGGCGACGAAGCCCTTCTTCTCGAGCGACCGAATCACCCGCAGCGCGTTCGGCAGCTTCTTTTGCAGGTACGACGCCGACAGCGGCCGCGCTTCGAGCAGTCGCAGAATCTGAAGCGCCGGATCCTCTTCGTCCGCGCCGAGCAGCAATTGCCGCGCCGTATCGCGCCCCGCGTCGGTCAGTGAATACAGCTTGGTTTTGCGAACTTCGCCGCTGAGCGGCGTCATGCTGCGCAGCACCTCGCCCAGGGGCGCACAGTAGTACTGCGCGATCCAACGGCCCAGCGAGAGCAGTTCGGCGTCGAGCACGGGCTCTTCGTCCACCAGGCGCAAGGCCTCCTTACGGCGCCCGGCCCTTCCGGCGGCATCCGGCCGCAGCGCGAGCACCATGCCGGTCAGTTTCCTGGGTCCGAACGGAACCAGCAGGCGGCAGCCCGGCTGCACGCGGGCTGCATGGTTTCGGGCAACCGATAGGTGAACGCCTGGTCCAGCGGCACCGGCAGGCTGACGTCGCAATAGGTCATGAAGATCTGTACAGGAAGCCGAATTGTAGCGCAGGAGTCCGAAGTACTTTAAGTACCCTCTTTACAAGCAGGCAACAAATCTTGCAGAATTGTTCTTAATCATTAGGATGATGCTGGTAGCGCCCCAGTGGGCGGCACTTTGTAACGGGGTAGTGACAACCGGCGTCAATAAAGTAGAAGTTATGCGACCTGGTTGTCGATAAGGAGATTAGGTCGTCACCATGGATATTGTTGGAGACCGCAAGTTCGTCGAGGTGCCTGGGGAAAAAACCCACGAACTTCCGCCGCTGTTGGTTCGGACCAGCCCCAACGTCAGACGGCATGGATCGCGTGGTTGGCATGGCCAACAACCTGATCGACGCCGAAGACATGCTTGCGACACCCGCTTTCGATTGTCCGGTCACTGAATTCGAAGTGGACCGCCGCAAGATGGATCTCGCCATCAACTTGGCCGATCAATATCTGCGCTTCGTCACCCAATGGCAGTGGGGCGACAGCATTCTCGAATGGATCCGGCAGTGCGAAATCACCTTTGGCGCACGGCTGGAACTGCGTAATCTGCTGCGGCCCGACGTTTGGCCCCATGCCGGACGATCCAGTTTCGTGATGCTGCTGGAAGATAAGGCGATGCCGGCGCGAGGGCGTGGAGTTTGAAAAAGCCGTCGGCATGCGGCTCACCTTTCGCCAGCCGCCGCCGCTTTCCTGCTTCTCCAACCAGTTTCTGTTCTATTTGAACTCGAGCGTCGCCACCAGCGCATTCGACACCTGGTCGCACCTCAGCCCGGCCCCGCTTTCCTGCTTGCCGCCCGAGCGATTTACCTTCGACATTATCGACATGTCAGTAGGGGTTCTTTAAAACCCGTTCACCGCGCGCGGACGGCGCGCCAGCAGATCGATCTGTTCGCGGCGCCTCTGGTTCCTCGCCATTCGACACACCCAACTCGCGCATCTTGCGCAGAGACGGCACCAGCCGCGAATCCCACGATCCTACCGAGCGGTTGTACGACTCCACCGTCTTTTCCAAGCAGCCGCCCGGTGTCCGAATAATGCTCCTGGACCAATTGCACGCGCTCATACAGCTCCGACGCCACGCGCCGGATCTCCTCGGCGTTTTCGGCAAGCTGTTCCTGGTTCCAGCCGTAAGCGATGCCCTTCAGCACCGAGATCAGCGTCACCGGCGTCGCAATCACCACCTTTTTCGCCAGCGCCTCTTCGATCAGATCCGGCCGGCATTCCAGCGCCGCGCTGAAGAAATGATCGCCAGGCAGGAATAGAACCACCAATTCCGGCGCGGGCTGAAACTGATTCCAGTATTGTTTGCTCGAAAGCTGCCGGACATGCTCGGCCACTTGCTGGCCGTGCCGTTGCAGTGCGGCTCTGCGCGATTGCTTCGTCGGGCGCGCCGGCGGCATCCAGGTATGCGGTCAAGGGAACCTTCGCGTCCACAACCAGCGATCGATCGCCAGGCAGGCGCACGATCATGTCGGGGCGAATGCGCCCGCCGTCCGCTTCGCGCGTTTCCTGCTCGGAAAAATCGCAGTTGTGGACCATGCCGGCCAGCTCCGCCACGCGCCGCAGCGTCACTTCGCCCCAGCGGCCGCGGGTTTGCGGCGATCGCAAAGCGGTGGAAAGCGTCGCAGTTTCGCGCGCCAGCGACTGCACCTGTTCGCCCAGGCTGCCGTAAGCTTTCTCGCGCGCACGCTCCAGCTCGCGAACGTGAGCTTCCAGGCGTCCAAGCGACGCCGCGAGCGGCTGGACCATGCCTCCTACGGCGCCCTCAATGGCGGTCTGCTTTTGCGCCAGGTCGCCCGAGATTTCGACGCGCGTGGTTTCGAGCGAAGTTCGCGCGGCGTCCAGGAACGCGCTCTGATTGGATCGCAAGGCGGCATCGGCGAGCGCCTGGAACGTCTCCTCCAGCTTGGTGGCGCCGGATTCGGCGAACTGCTTGGCCGCCTCCAGGCGAGCCAGCTTGGCACGCATCCAAAGTCCGGCAATCAAGCCGCCGGCCAGCACTCCCGCAATAAACCACAACCAGGGCATCACGCCACCAGGATAGATCATTTCTATGTCGGAAATGTTTAGTATTTGCGCCACGCGATCCAGGCTGCGCCCAGCAGAATGGTGACCAGGCCCAGCGGCGCGCCCACGCGGAAATATTCCCAGAAGCCGATCCGGACTCGGTCGCGCGACTGCTGGATCACGATCAGATTCGCCACCGATCCCACAACGGTCAAATTGCCGGCCAGCGTGGACGCCATCGCCAGCACCAGCCACGCCCGCTTCGGGTCGGCCAACTGCCCGATGAAGGGCTTAAACACCAGCACGGCCGGCACATTGCTCACCACGTTCGAGAGCACGGCGGCAAATCCGCTGAGCAGGAATGTGTTGTCCAAGTGCAGCCGTCCGGCCAGCGCCGCCAGCCCCGTTTCGAGGGACGTTTTCTCCACGCCCGCGATCACGATGAACAATCCGGCAAACATGACGAGCAGCGGCCAATCGATGCGCTCATAAACCTGCTCGGGCCGCACGCGGCGCGTGATCAGCAAAATGGCGCCGGCCACAATCGCCACTTTGGGCACCGGCCAGCCCACGAAAAACATCACGATCATCGCCAGCGCAATCGCGAGCGATTTCCACATCAAGCCGCGATCCACGGGCAATGCACGCTTCTCCACGTTCACCACGCCCGGCGTCAGAAATTCACGGCGATAGCTGAAAAAGACGGCGAGTACCGTAAGAGCTAACCCAACCACAGCCACCGGCGCCAGCGCCGCCGCAAAAGACCGGTAGGGGATTCCGGAAAAACTTCCAATCATCATGTTTTGCGGATTTCCCGTGATGGTAGCGACGCTCCCGATATTGGCCGCCATCGCCACCGCCAGCAGGTACGGCACCGGATTGCGGCGCAGCGTTTCGGTGATTTCGAGCACCAGAGGGGTCAGCACCAGACACATGGTGTCGTTGACAAAGAACGCCGAGAAGAGCCCCGCCACCGTCACGATCGCGATCAGCAGCGGCAGCGGACGATGCGCGTGCTCCACCACGCGCTCCGCTACCAGAGAGAAGAATCCCGACAGTTGCAGGTTCGCCACCACGATCATCATGCCGAACAGCAGGATGATGGTGTCGAAATTAATCGCCCGGTAGGCTTCGTCGAGCGAGAGCGCGTTCACGCCCACCATGAAGCTGGCGCCGATAATAGCCGCGCCCGTCCGGTCGATGCGGAAACCCGGCAAGCGGCCGATGGCGAGCACCAGGTACGTGATCGCGAAGATGAGAATAGCAGGCAAAGCTACGCGCCCAGGCGGCTGTGCCAGATGGAAAAAACTTCGAAGAAGCGCGACGCCCAGCGCGGCTACGCCAAGAAAACTGCCGAAGGGCAGCTCGTAGGTGGATGCGTCCTTGCCGGTGAACCAGATGTAGCACAGGCCGATCATGGCGCCCAGGAGAGATCCCACCAGGAAAGCCAGCAGCGTGCTCTGCATGCCCAGGAAGGCCCCGATCATGGCGGCCATTTTCACATCGCCCAGCCCCATCCCTTCACGATGGCGCAGCTTCTCGTAGAGTTCGCGAAAGAGCCATAACACGCCGCAATAAAGCGCGGCCGCCAGCAGGGAGTCGCCCATCGAGACCAGCCACTGGCGCTTGGCATTCATGAAGAAGACGAACACGATTCCTCCGTTCATGGGTACAAAGGCGGCGAAGATGACGCCCACCACTGTCCCCCCAATGGTGAACTCGTCGGGCAAAATGTGCTCTTCGAAATCGGAGAAAATCAGCGCAATCATGATGGCGGCGAACACGCAGAATTTGGCCGCGGCCAGCGTGGTGCCAAGGAACCAGAACCGCGCAGAAGAACATCGCCCCGGTCAGCAGCTCCACCAGCGGATAGCGCAGCGGGATGCGATGCCCGCAGCGCCGGCAGCGCGCTCGCCAGCAGCGCATAACTGAGCAGCGGAATGTTGTCGAACCAGGCGATGGTTTGATCGCACTCCGGGCAAAACGAGCGCGGCGCCACCACCGACAGGTCGCGCGGCATGCGATAGATACAGACGTTCAGGAAACTGCCGATGAGCAGGCCGAACAAGGCGGCCAACAGGGCTACGATCAAGCGCGGGTCCTCTCGAAAACAGGGATGGGATGAATCACGGCGGCGGGATTTGCGATTCGGGCATTCCTCATGAGGCTATCGGCGCGGGCTCATGTTTTTGGCTTTGGCGTACTTCAAGAAATTGTACAGCGCCGCCATGTGCGCGATGGCCAGACCTTCCATGCCATCCAGAAATCCGCGGCGGAGAACGTACGTTTTGAAGAACGTCCAGGCCGGATTGAGCGCGAGCTGCGTCCAGCCGACCGGAGTTTTCTGCTCTACCAACTGCTCGGCCGCGAGCGTGGTGTAGCGGTCCATGGTCTTCAAATGCTCGGATAGCGAGCTGCACGTGAAGTGGAGGATGTTGGATTTCAAATGGCCGACGCTGCCTTCCACCACCACGGACTCGTGCACGAAGTCGCCCACCCACTTCGCCTGCCGGCGGTCGAACAGGCGCACCTTGCGGTCCGGATACCAGCCCGAGTGCAGAATCCAGCGGCCCAAATACTGCGCCAGGCGGGGCATGGTGTAGGCGTCAAACTCCGGGCCATTCTTCTTGATCTGCCAGATCTCGCCTTCCAACGCTTCGCTTAGCGCCTCGTCAGCGTCCAGCGATAATACCCAATCGTGCTCGCATTGGCTGGACGCATAATTCTTCTGGCCCGCGTAGCCGCGCCAGTTGCTGTCGATCACGCGCGCGCCCAGCTTGGTGGCCAGTTCCACCGTGCGGTCCGTGGATCCGCTGTCTACTACTACCACCTCGTCGCAGCAACGCAAGCTTTCGAGCGCACGTGGAATGTTGCGCTCTTCATTGTAAGTGATGATCGCAGCCGAGATCTTCATTCCCAAGGCAGTAAACGGAGGACTGATGCTAGTGTAGCGTGGGATCGGTGGAGGACTTGGTCGCCCTACTTCACGTCCCCGTTGCCGAACATCGCCGTGGTTTTTTCTTCGGGGGCTTATACCTGACATGCTGTCAAGTTGCCATCACACGTTCCCTATACGAATATACGTATAATTGTATGGTGATCGGCGAGCGACTAAGGCCGGTTCGGTGGGTGGGATCGTCGCGCAAGGATCTCCAGTCGTTTCCACAGCCAGTGAGGCTCGATTTCGGCTACGCGATTTACGCCGCGCAGAAAGGCGAAACAGACCCTGCGGCGAAGCCGCTCCGAGGTTTTGGAGGCCGAAGCGTGCTGGAGGTTGTGGCCCAGCACGATGGTAATACCTGGCGGGCAGTATATACCGTGCGTTTTGTCGATGCGGTCTATGTGCTCCACGCGTTCCAGAAGAAATCGAAGTCGGGCATCGCTACGCCGAAGAAGGAAGTTGATTTGATCAAGCGGCGGCTCGCGGAAGCCGAGCGTGACTATAAAGAAAGACAGAGCTGAAAAATGAGAATCAAAGCACCAAGCAAAGCCCCTTCGTCCCCACGCGTTGCGGAAGGTACAGGCAACGTGTTCGCCGATCTCGGTCTGCCGAACTCCGAACAGGAGATGCTGAGAGGCCAATTGACGCTCCAGATCTATCGTCTCATCAAGAAACGCGGTTTGACTCAAACCCAAGCCGCCAAAGTGCTCGGCGTAAGGCAGCCGCATGTGTCTTTGCTGATGCGCAATCGCGCGGGAGCATTCTCGGTTGGCCGTTTGATTGATTTCCTGACGGCCCTCGGTCAGGATGTGGAAATTACCGTACGCCCCACGCGCAAGAAACAAGGAGAGATGTCGGTCGCGGTGGGCTGACGCTGGTCTTCGCGAAACCCCACTAAAATCTTGGCGTCCCCTTTGCCTGTTTTTCTAATGGGCTTTCGGCTCGGCCTTGCCTGCGTCGGGCTGGATGCGCAAGCGGTTTTCGAGAATCCGGACCAGATTCTGTAATTCATCGGCGCGGGCGCGTTCCTTGCCGAGGTCCTCTTTCAACTGCGTGATTTGTTGCTGGAGCGCATCCTGGCCGGCTGGGGGCGCAGCCGGTGCATTTGAGGAAAACGGGTTGCTGGGCGCTGGGTTGGAAGGAAGAAGTTGCGGCGGCTGCGTGGGGGCGGGAGGCAGGGTAAAGACCGGCGCGATTAATCTAGCGGAATCATGAATCGGATCGCCGTTGGCGGGATGGATGGTCATCTCGAAGCTAACGTCGCGCGATTGGGGCAGATAGGACATTTTGCCCTGGCGCAGTTGATCGCTGGTAAGCGAAACCTGCGAGCTCTTTCCGCCGTCGTTGATCTCAATCTCAGCGCCGTCTGAATCGCGAATGGCACGGGAATTCGCATTCCACGCGAGTTGCACGGTCTGGGCTTCCGCCAGCGCGCGAAGCGCGATGGAATCGTGGGGGGAGGGCGCGCGCCGCTGATAGAGCAGGAATGCGGCGATACCGAGCGCCAGCAGGATGGGCACGGCCCACAACCAGCGCTCGTGAGTTGGGACTCTCTCGTCCATTTCAAAGCTGGGCGAGGGAACGAAAGGCGCTGGAACTTCCCGCGCGGCCGGCCGTCGCTCTTGTAACGCTGTTTGGACGGGTTGCAGGGTAGATTCTGGTTCCTCGATCGGTTCTGGTTCCACCATCGGGGCCGGGTGAAACATGGGAGCGGCTGGTGAGCTCGCGGAGTGCATTATCTGGGCCGGTGGCGCGCTGGGAGCCGGTTCCCCGCTTGGAACCGGCTGGACGGTCGGGACAGTTTGTGCGATCGGGGGCGACGGCAAAGCCTGAGTTACTGGTGCGTTCGCGGATGGCACCATCTGGACCGGTGGCGCACTGGGAGCCGGCTCCCCGCTCAGAACCGGCTGGATGGTCGGGGCTGGTTCCGCGCCCGGCAGGGATTGCGCGGCGGGAGGCGGTTGCGAGGTTCGAGCCAGTTGCGCGCTTGCAAACGATGGGTTGCTGGGAGCCGGTTGCTCGCCCGGAACCGGTGACGCGGTTGGATCAGGCGGAGCCGGTGGTGTGGTGGAAGCGAGATGGAACGGCTCGGCTTCCGGAACCCTGGGTGCTGGCGCTGAGCCAATCGAGCCCAGATGCAGCGGCTCCAGATCAAAGCACTGATAGCTGGCCTCCGACATTATTTTGTCTTCGGCTTCCCGCACGAAGAAACCCGCTTGTGCCCGCCCACTTCCTTTCGGACAGATCACCAGCGTCACTTGCCACTCCTCCGGACAGAAGCTGTTATAGATCTCCAAATCCGAAGGCGACAGGGAAACGCTGCCACGCGAGTGAGCCATGAACCAACCCACCGGCCGAAGATCTTTTAAATCCGGATTCTGCCTGGCCACCTCAAATTGCACGGCCAAGTTCATGCGATCGTTATAGGACAAGCGCAGGCCCGGGCCGTGTGCGTGCTCGCAAGCAATTGGCCGCCAAGTCAGGATGCGGATCAGGTCGTCGCGCCGCGTGCCGAAAAGCACGCCCCCCACTTCATCTCCGCCGTGGGAAAGCTGTAATAACTCGTTACAAGAGAAGGCGCGGATCTCCTCCATAACTTCCAACGGGTATTCGATCGCCCGCGGGAATTGCGGAACGCGCCAGGAAGCAAATTGGAATTGAGGGCCAAGTTCTTGTACTGGCATGATAGAGAAAAGTTCCTAGTTTATTAGTTCCCAGTTTATTAAGGTTTAGCGCGGGGGCTGTGGGATCGTCATCCTGGTCGTCCGGGTCCTCGTGCAAGTGATAATAATACGTGATCCCACCCATGGCAATGCAAAAAAGCAGAATGCCCGCGAGCCAGCTTATGGTGCGCCGCGTCCAAACGTTCGGTTGTTCTACCATACCCGCGGTAAAACGCACGCAGCACCACGCCAAGCCCGCGATACATCCCAGCTTGGTGTACCAGGGCATAAGATCGAGATGACCTTCTCCCCCAACCTCGCTCCAGAGACTGATAATGGCAATTACCGCGAGAAGGAATTCGACAGCGTAAGCCAGGCGCAGCCACGATGGATTTAGGGAAGACCGAGTCGATGCAACAGGAGCGGCGGATACCGGAGCCATCACAGGCAACTCCTGGGATTCCACGGCAGTCCGCGCCTCAAGTGATTCGGATACTGGATTCACTTCACTTCCCAACGTATCATGTTCTGTTTCCCGTCACGATCTTTCTCAGCGCCTTTCTCCTCTTCCAAGTGCAACCCATGATCGGGCGCTACATATTGCCCTGGTTTGGCGGCGGCCCGGCTGTTTGGACCACCTGCCTGCTCTTCTTCCAGGCCTGTCTGCTGGCTGGTTACGCCTACGCGCACTGGCTGGGTTCGCTCGCAAACGTACGGGTTCAGGCGGGAGTTCACATTGGACTGCTGCTCGCGTCGCTGGCGTTTCTGCCCCTGCATCCCAACGCGGCGATTTGGAAGCCGGCTTCGGCCGCCGATCCTTCCGGCAGGATCTTGCTTTTGCTCACCGTGACGGTGGGAGGCCCGTACCTGTTGTTGTCGGCGACGGCGCCGCTGGTGCAGCGCTGGTTTACGATTGGCGATCCGCAAAAATCGCCCTGGCGATTGTACGCGCTCTCCAATTTCGGATCCTTTCTCGCCTTGCTGAGCTACCCGTTCGTCTTCGAGCCGTTACTGCGGCTGCGCACGCAGGGTTCCATTTGGTCCGGGCTGTACGTGGTGTTCGCAGTACTCTGCGGATGCACCGCGTGGCGGTTGCGTCTGGTCCGGCCCCAGGCAGCCCCGGCGAACGATCCCGAATCCGCGCCGCGCCCCACTATCGGGACCGTGCTGTTCTGGCTCGGGCTCTCCGCCTGCGGCTCCACGCTGCTGGTGTCCACCACCAATCAAATCTCGCAAGACATCGCCGTCAGTCCGTTTTTGTGGGTGGCCGCGCTCGCGATCTATCTGCTCACGTTCGTGCTCGCCTTTGAAAGCGACCGGTTCTACCTGCGAACTTTATTCGCCATCGCGGCCGGTCTGGCGGCTCCGGTGGCCTGCGCGCTTCCCAGCGTGTCGATTGGGTTGTCGCTGCGCTTGCAACTGGTGGTCTATCTGATCGCGTTGTTCGTCACGTGCATGCTTTGCCAGGGCGAGCTGGCGCGATCCCGGCCGTCGCCGCGTTATCTCACGACGTTTTACCTGACCATCGCCGCCGGCGGCGCTCTGGGCGGCGTTTTCGTCGCTTTGATCGCGCCGCGGTTATTCACCGAATTCAGTGAATATCAAATTGGATTGGCGGCCACCTGTTTGCTTGGCTTCGCCGGATGGCTGCGAAGCGGCGCGCTGGCTCAATGGACCAGCCGCAATTTCGCCGTGCGTCTTCCTCTGATGGCATTGTTGATCGGAGGATTGACCGCGCTGGTGGCCACCGCGACGAACGGCAAACAAGGCGCTGTGGTGAGCGCGCGGAACTTCTACGGCATCCTGCGGGTGGTGGCGCGCGAAGACGCGAACGGGCCCTTGCGCGAACTGCAACACGGCCGCACCCGCCACGGTTTTGAATATTTGCAAGCGGAACGAAGAGATTGGCCGACCTCTTACTATGGCCCGCATAGCGGTATCGCCACCGCGCTCAACGCCATCGACAAGCCCAACCGGCGGATCGGTGTGGTGGGCTTGGGCGCCGGCACGCTGGCGGCGTGGGGACGCCCGGGCGATACGTTTCGCTTCTATGAAATCAATCCCGACGTGGAGCGGATCGCGCGGGCCTGGTTTTCGTTCCTGAGCGACTCGAAAGCCCAAACCGAAGTTGTTTTGGGCGACGGCCGGGTACAACTGGAACGCGAATTAGCCGCCGGGCGCTCGGGGGATTTCGACCTGATCGCGGTGGACGCGTTTTCGAGCGATACCATACCGATGCATCTGCTGACGGCGGAATGCGCGGACATCTACCGGCGGCGACTGGCGCCGGGCGGCGTGCTCGCGCTGCACATTTCCAATCGGGCGCTCAATCTTGATCCCGTCGCGCGGGGGATGGCGCGCTATCTGGGATGGACCGCGGTGCAGATCATCTCGGGAGACGATCCCCAGACCGGTGAGAGCAGCTCGCGCTGGGTTTTAATAACGTCGAACCAGAATTTCCTCGAACGGGCGGGGCTGTTGCACCAACTTTCCGGATGGAGCAGCCGTGCGCCCATCACCTGGACCGATGACTTCGCCAGCTTGTGGCACGTGGTGAAGTTCTAAACGCACTTCGGCGGTGTAGAATGAGTTGCACACGGTTGTAACGTGCCTGGAGGCGACAAATTCCGTCCCTCTCGCGCGTCTCACTCGGTGGAGAAGCCATGAAAAACTTCCTGATCGGACTGGTGCTGGGCGTCTTGTTTTGCGGCTTGATCCTGTTCGTCCTGGTGTTTGCCGCGGTTCGTTTCGCCGGATCGTTTGCCAACCGGCCCGTGAGCGTCGCCGACGGCTCCACGCTGGTTCTCAACCTGGAAGGCGACGTTCCGGAGCGCTTGCCGGCGCTGATCCCAATCCCGATCCTGCAAAACCAGACAGCACTGTCGCTGGAGCAGGTTTGGGATATGTTTCACCGGGCCGCCAGCGACTCGCGTATTCGCGGCGTACTGTTTGAGCCGCGCGGCTTGGATATCGGATGGGGCAAGATGGAGGAAATCCACGACGACATCGTTCAGTTCAAGAAATCCGGCAAGCCCGTCATCACCTATCTGCGCAGTCCAACGGCGCGCGAATATTATCTGGCAGCCGCCACCGACAAGATCTTCATTTCGCCGGAAGACTCGCTCGATCTGAAGGGCTTGGCCGCAGAGTCCATTTTCTTCAAGCAGACGCTCGACAAGCTGGGCGTCAACGCCGACGTGATTCACGCGGGCAAATATAAAGACGCCGGCGATATGCTGACGCGGACCTCCATGACGCCCGAGACGCGCGAGCAGTTGAACGCGATCCTGGATCAATACTACGGCAACTTGATCGCGACGGTGGCCGAAGGGCGCAAGAAGCAGCCCGACGCGGTGCGCGCGCTGATCGACGACGGTCCATTCCTTGCGAAAGACGCGGTCTCCGATGGTCTCATCGATTCGCTGGGCTACGAGGACCAGGCCGTCGGCGAAATGCAAAGCCGCCTGAAACAGAGCGAGCTGAAAAAGATTTCGGCCAATGCTTATATGAAGGGCCAAACTTCCATGAACGGCGGCGGACGCAGAGTCGCGCTGATCGTGGGACAGGGGATGATCACGGCGGGCACCGGAAATGAGGCGGCCGACGACGAAAGCTTCACCGGAACGGGCTTCATCAAATTGCTGAAGCAAGTGGAAAATGACTCGTCAATTCAAGGCGTGATCATGCGCATCGATTCTCCCGGCGGCGATGCCGTAGCTTCCGACGACATTCTGCATGAGGCCAAGAACCTGAGCAAGAAAAAGCCGCTGGTGATTTCGATGGGCGATGAAGCGGCTTCGGGCGGATATTACGTGGCCTCCACGGGCGATCCCATCATCGCCTACCCCAATACGCTGACGGGCTCCATTGGCGTGATCTTCGCGAAATTCACGCTACACGGGCTGTTCGATAAGGTGGGCGTGGACGAACAGTTGCTCACGCGCGGCCGTTACGCGGACATCGATTCCGAATACCAGCCCCTCAGTGATGCCGCGCGGCAGAAACTTAGCGGCCAGATCGATGCGTTTTACCAGGCATTCGTCAGCAACGTAGCCGATGGGCGGAAAAAGCCGTACGACCAGATTGAGGCGCTGGCCCAGGGACGCGTCTGGACGGGCGCCGCTGCCAAAGGCAATGGGTTGGTGGATCAGCTGGGCGGCCTGGACCGGGCGGTGGAAATCCTGAAGCAGCAGGCGCACATGTCGCCCTCCGAACGGGTTACGCTGGTGCCCTACCCCGGTCGCAGGAGCATCTTTGAACTGCTGTTCAGCCGGACCGATCCCACGGCCGAAGTCCAGATGCGCTTGGAAAAAATACTGGGTAAGCTTCCGTTACAGGCGCTTTCCGAGCGGGGTTTCCTGAAAATAGTGCCCTATTCCATCACGGTGCGCTAGCCTGGGCAGCGCTCGGCAGGGGCGTTGTCTAAGCGCTCGCCGGAATAGGCTTCCTCTAAACTAGCAAGTTGGCTCAGGATCGTGAGCTTTTCCAGGTCGGGAACGCGATGCTCAAACCACTGAAAATAGGTGCGGAAGGCTCGCAGGACTCGCGCGGCCCGGGCTCTGTCCCGTTCGAGCAGGGCGCTCCGCAGATTCTCTTGAATGAATCGGCTTCGGATAACGTCCACGTCCATCGCAGCACTCTTGCCAGCTTGGACAGCAGTTCGGAGTCCATAGATCGGGAAGATGAAATCAAACAGATTTGTCAGGGGCAGGGTGTCGTTTCGCGGACAATATTTACCACAACGTCAAATTGAATCCGGTAATATTCGCCTAGGGCCTGCTCAGGGATTCACACGAGCGGCTTAGATTCAACGAGTACTGTTCTTCCGTAACCTGATGTGGATCATGTAGGTACAGACAGCGCTCCGCAACTGTCGAATGGTACATGCGAGGCCCCGGTCACGGGCCAAACGTTCTATAGTGCTTCACTGATTTCGATCTAAGGTTAGGGGTGGGAAGCAGGCATTATGGAAAACCGGCACGATCTGCGCCGCCACAGCAGGCGGGCTTGCGATCAAAACATTACCGTCCTGTGGCGTGATTTGCATGGCCAGGATAAATTTGTGAATGCGAAGGCGCTGGATATCAGCGAGCTGGGGCTGCGATTGCAAATGCCCGAGGAACTGCCGCGGCAGGCGTATTTAGCGTTGAAGGCCGCCAAGCTGGGCCTGGTGGGGCACGCCTCAGTACGGCACTGCGCGCGGCTGGGGGGCGCCAAGTTTTCGATCGGTGTTGAAGTTACTGCCGGGCTGCGCTGGACGCCGGAGGAATAGGATGGTCCCGCTGGTAAACTGAAGGTTCGCATGGCGGAGCAGGGTCCTCTTCGGCTGATCGTCGGAATCACGGGCGCGACCGGTGCCATCTTTGGCAGTCCGTCTGCTGGAGGTCTTAGGGCGCCGGACCAGTGTGGAAACGCATTTGATCGTCAGCAAGTGGGGCGCGCACACGCTGGCCGAAGAAACAACCTATTCGCTGGATCGGGTGCGGCAGATGGCGACATTATTCCTATCCTCGCCCAGGATCAAGGCGCGCCGGTCTCCAGCGGTTCTTTCTTGACCGGGCGGCATGGTCATCGCGCCGTGCAGTGCGCGAACGCTGGCGGCCATTGCCACCGGCCAGGGCGACAACCTGATCCACCGGGCGGCCGACGTGATCCTGAAGGAGCGGCGCAAGCTGGTGCTGCTGGTGCGCGAGACGCCGCTCAACGAAATCCATCTGGAGAACATGCTGAAGCTTTCGCGCATGGGCGCGGTGATCCTGCCGCCGGTGCCGGCGTTCTACAATCATCCGCAGTCGGTGGACGCACTGGTGGATCACGTGGTGATGCGCACGCTCGATCAGTTCGGCATCCACATGGACCTCGCCGAACGCTGGGGCGCGAAGCAGCCGTCCCTATGCGCCCCGCTTCGCTTTGAGTTCGGCAAGCAGCCGGTTGACTTCTTCTTCCTTTTCGAGCGACGCCAGCCGGTCCTCCATAGAATCTCCGGTCAGTTCGGCTTTGGCCTGGCTCAGCGCTTCATCGCGCTGCACCTTGCCCTTCATGCGGTCGAACGCATCGGCGTTGGATGAGTTGCCCGATCGCCAGGCGCGCGTCGCCGGCTTTGTTCAGCGCGCGGGCGCGGCGATGCTGCGCGATCAGCACGTCGCTTTTTGCTTCCGCCTCGGCCAGCTTCTGCTCCAGCTTGCGCAGTGCCGACTTGAGGTTCTCCACTTGCACCGTCTGGTCGGCCACCTGGTCCCCGAAGTTCTCAGCCAGGGATTTATAGCTCAACGATCGTTCAATGGCCGCTCGCGCCAGATCGTCCTCCTTTTTGTCCACCGCCAGTTCGGCCTTGCGAACCCACTCGGCCGATTTCTCCTGGTTCTCCTTCTGTTTCTTTTCGAGCAGATGCTGGTCGGCGATCGCGATCGCCACCTGGGTCTTCACTTGCAGCAGTTGATTCTGCATGTCGAGAATCACCTGCTTGATCATCTTTTCGGGCTCCTCGGCCTTGTCGATGATGTCGTTGAGATTCGCCCGGACCAGCGTAGCTACGCGCTCTAAAAGTGCCATGATCTAACTCCTTTATGGATTGGCGACGGTTCCCGAGCCATTGCCTGGTTTGGGGGCCTTGTCGCCGATGGTTCTGACTTTTCCAAGTAGTTCGGACATCTGCATGCCCGATAAGTGTTTCAAACAACGCGGGAATCTGCGCCGCGATCTTGGTGAGATCGCCGGTGATTTTGTGCATTCCGGCGGCGTCGCCATCGCCGGTGGAAACGATGGTGATCTTGTCGATGTTCGCCAGCGGCGAGGCCAAACGCCCGCACCACTTCCGGCAAGCCGGTGATCAGCTTGTCGACCACCGCCGCCTGGTTCCATTCCTGATAAGCCTCCGCCTTCACGCTCATGGCCTTGGCTTCGGCCTCGCCTTTCTTCAGAATGATCTCGGCCTCGGCCTCGCCCTGCGAGCGGATGGCGGCGGCGTGGCCTTCAGCTTCCGCCGTCAGCCGCGACTTCTCGGCGCCGGCCAGCGCTTCGATGCGGCCGCGTTCAACTTCCGCCTGCTTGAGCATGCGTGGCGATCAGCTCGTTCTCGCGGCGCTTGATTTCCGCCTCCTGAACCTTGATCTCGTGCTCCTTCTGGACTTGCTGGATCTTCACCTGTTCGGCGATCACCTGCTGCTGCATGATGTTGGCCTGAATGTCGTAGGCTTTGTCGGCCTGCGCCTGCTGCCTCTTGGTGGCCTCCACATAGGTGCGCCCGCTTGATTTCCAGATCGCGATTCGCTTCGGCCTGCTTGGCCTGCGACAGGGTTTCGGCCAGCACGCGCTCCTGATCGGCCAGCGCCTTCGCCACCGCGGCGGCGCGCATGGCCTCGGCGCGCTTGATGGCCGTGTCGCGCTCGGCTTCGGCCGCGGCCACATCGGCATCGCGCTTGATGCGGGCGATGTCGGGACGGCCCATGTTCGAGATGTATTCGTTCTTGTCGCGAACTTCCTTGATGGTGAAGGAAATCACTTCCAGGCCCATCTTGCTCATGTCGTCGGCGCAAGTGGCGCGCATGCGGTCGCCCACCATCTCCGGCTCCTTCACGATCTGTTCCACCGAAAGCTGGCCGATAATGCCGCGCAAATGGCCTTCCATCACCAGCCGGATCAAGGCCTCGCGCGCCTGATCGGTCTTGGTGAGGAACTGCTCCGATGCGGTCTTGATGGATTCCGGATCGGACTTCACCTTGATCTGCGCCACCGCCTCCACCGTCACGGCGACGCCCTGCTTGGTGTAAAGATCCTGCTGCGGCGCGACGTCGAACGACATCAGCTGCAGCGACAGCTCGTGGCAGCTTTCGATCATCGGAAAGATCACGGTGCCGTGCCCTTTCACGATGCGGGTGCCGCGGAAGCCGTAGACCACCAGCGCTTCGTGCGGGCCGGCCTTGCGGTACAGCCGGGCGAACATCGCCATCAGGAACATGACGACCAGGACCATCAGTCCGGCCATCGTGAGTATTTCCACTGGAAGCCGCATGCTAATTCTCCTTTTTCGACTCGCTGATTTCTTCCCAAGGACGCACGTAGGCGATGCCGCGCTCGTAGCGCGTGACCACCACTTCCACGCCCTTGGCGATCGGCCGGCCGTCTTCGCTTCTGGCGCTGGCGGCCCGGCGCACGCCGTCCTGCGAAAAGATCATTTCTCCGGTGCCGTTTTCGCGCACCGTGCTGCTCAAGCCGCCCGAGCACGCCGACCATCTCGTAGTCGGCCGGATCCAAGTCCCGGTCGTGCTTCAACAGCACCTTGAACAAAAACCAGAAAACGACCGCCGCGCCGGCCAATCCGCTCAATACCGCCAGACCCAGCGCCAGCACCGCCCACAGGCTGGAATAGCGGCTGAGCAGATATCCGGTGCCGCCGAACCACGCCAGAAACGCCGCAATGGTTCCGAAATTGACGGGCGACGCCTGCGATCCCCTGCCGCCGGGGCCATGCGCGGGATGCGCGTGCAGTCCCGCGCGGCAGGTGCAGATGCGAGTGCGAGGAACCTCGCCAGGAACGAGAGCAGACTGCACAAAAAGCCGACACAAAAGCAAAAGAGATAGAAAGTTTCCCAACTCATCGGGCGCTTCCTCCTTTGAGCGAGCGTGGGGTCTCGGATCTCAGGACCTGGAACAGGCGATCCGCCAGGCCCGGCGTATCCAGAATGGATTCCAGCAAGCAGCAGGCATTTGCGCGAATCTTCGTGCATGGCCAGACTCAGCAGCGCGCGGCTCACCTCGGGATCGCGCGAAAATCGCTCGGCGCCGCCGATCAGCCACAGATCCAACTGATCCTCGCCCACCCGCACATCGGACATCAGCTCGGTGTGAAACCCTTCCGGATCGTCCACCAGGTATCCCGGATGGACTTTGAAGAAGCGCGCCAGCAGCATGCGCGTCGAGTTGGTCAGATGCGGGCGGCTGCCGCTTTCGATCTGCGATAGATAGGACTGGCTGAAGGATTGTTTCAGCTCGCTTTTGATGGCGCGCACAATTTCCTGCTGCGTCATTTCGCGACCCAGTCCGCGCAACGTGCCTTCCACTTCACGGAGATAGCGGAGCTTCTCGCCGAGCCTCATATTGCAATCCGCAATTAGATTATCGCAATCAGCAATCGGGTGTCAAGGGCAGAAAGTACCGGTGGGCCGAGGACGGGCTCTATATCATTGATTCGATTTGGGAATTGCGAGGGCGGTGCCGGAGATGGGCCCCTTGTAGATCTGTTTCAAGCTGGTCCAGACGGCCGTGTTCTGATCGTCCGTCGTGGCCGCATAAAATTGCCGTACGCCGCCAACGCCGTCTCGTTGAACCGGAATCAGCCAGGTTGCATGGCGGACTTCCCGATAGTAATTCAAGGCCGGCTCGAGCACCCAGGAGACGCCCAACCGGATCTGGCCGGGGGGCTTGGGCGCTTTTTCCAACGCTTCGAAGATTTGCTTGGTGTCGGCGTCATAGCGCCACACGAAAAAGCTCTTCACGTTCCATTGCGCGGCGAATTCGAGGGCGAAGGAAGCGAACACGATGGCAACAGCACAGCCGATCCAGCGTGGAAATCCCGGGCGCTCGATCAGCAATCGCGCTAGTCCGAGAGCGGCAAGTGTGGTCAGCGGCAGGAAGTAAATCCCCGTTCGATCCTGCGGATAGGGGATGCCGTCCGCCAGATGCGCCACGATCAGGAGAAGGGCCGAACCAACAGAGGCGAAAGACGCCAGCAGAGTGGCCAACTGCGCCATGGAGCGTGTTTTTTTGGCGATCGACTTGGACAGCAGCAGGACAACGATGCCAGCGGCCAGCGCAGCGGCCGGAAGAAAAATCAGCGCGAGGTTCGCCCAGATCCGCTCGATCTTCTGCAGAGCGCCGGCGCTGTTGCCGTAAACAAATGAGCTCTCCACCAGGTCTCGCAAACTCTGCATTGCCGTGGGCAAGCCGGCGTAAAAGTCCTCGCTGCGCGCTACATCGATGGGCGCGGAGAGCAAGAAGACAACCGCCAGCAGGATCACTGGAACAATGAAGTGAACGAGCGGAGCGTAAGGGCGCGCTGGCTGGCGTGCCGCATCCGTCTGCGATTTCCTGCTCTTTTTGCGAGCTTTGGACGGAGCGGCGGAAGGTTTAGCAATGGCGGGAGCGGGCTGTTCGGCTGAGCGGACGATGAGAAGGCAGAACGCGGCGGCCAGGATAAACACCGGAATCAGAAACGTCAGGTTGGTCGCTACCGCGACCGAGCAGCCGAGCGCCGCCTTCCATAACCGCTTGTGAAGGATCTGATCGGCCACGCCGTTGGATCGATCGTGAAACCAGGACAACATCTCATACAGCGCCCAGAACAGGCCGGCGGTAGCCAGACCATAGCCCCGCGCGGCGACAAAAAAGTCGAGCAGCAGCGGGTTCAAAGTGAGAGCGGCGCAAGCGGTGAGAAACAGCCATCCCTCACCGAAAACCAGTTCGCACAATCGGAACACGGTCCAGTAAAACCAGGCGCCGGCCAGAACGGTCGGCAGGCGGAACGCAAACTCCGACGTTCCAAAAAGCGTGATGGAGATCTTGAAAAGGACTGTTGCCAGAAAGTGGTTGTTGGCGGTGAAGGTATGGAAGATCGCCGACGACGGTCCGGAAAGATAATATTGCCATGTCAGCGCTTCGTCGTGAACGATGGATTGGGTGGCAGCCCGGTAGATGTTGGTGGCTAACAAGACGCAGAGCAAGAGCAGCGCCGCGACGCGAAATCCGGACCTGGTCAATGCAGGCGTTCTCCGCGCGAAAGAATCAGCAGGCCGATCGAGGCCAGCAGTGTTACCAGCGTTGTCAGCGCCGCCGGCACGAAATAGGTGGAATGATAATCCAGCGTCAGATCTGCCTGGCCGGCCGGCACCACGACGCCGATGAGCGCGAGATCCACCGGTAACACCGGCAGGTCCCGCCCAGACACTTTCGCGGTCCATCCAGGGAAATAAGTGTTGCCCACTCGCAGGAGGCTCGCGGTCGCGCACTGATAGTGGATTCGGTAATGGCCCGGAGTAAACTCGCGCACGTCCGCGACGCCGCGCGGGTCCTGAGCCACCTCAGTCCCGGGAGGAACCAGCGCCTGACGCGCCGGATCCAACGAAACCAGACGCAGCTTCGTCTCCGCATCGGTTTTCACGGAAACCAGTTCCGGGGGGAAATTGGCGCGCGGAAGCGGATCGGCGAGCGTGTGCAAGTCGCCAGTGCGGCCGTCCAGCCAGCGGCTCACGTTGAGATCCTTCCGCAACGCGGGATTGGAGTGCATCGCGTCCACGAAGGCGGCATATCGCGATATCTTCAACGGTCCATAGCCGTAAGTCACCTCGGTTCGCCGGTCCAGGAAATGCGACATGGGCCCGAAACTCGCCAGCGCTTCGATTCCGTCAAATCGCGTGAGCGGAGGCATGCTGTTGACCACGGCCTGCTGAAAAAGATCCTCTTTCGATCCGTACAGTTCGTCGTAGCTCTGGCGTGCGTATGCAACCGGATTCGCGGCGGACTGGTGATAGAAGAGGTCCGCGCAAAAGAATAGTAAAACGGCCGCGGGCAGCCACGGGACTGGCCATTTGCGGGCGAGCACTACAAATCCTGAGGCAGCGAGCAGCGCCAGGCCGAGTGAGGGTACAAACCAAATGTTGACCGGGGCGCGAACACTGCTGAAACCGGGCAGGCGGGCGATCAGCAAATAGAGCCCGGCCGAACGGCCCATCGCATACCAAATGGTGGGGACGATCAACAGAAGGCCCGCGATGCGCAGCCTGCGGTCCCACAAGCCAAAAATCGCCAGAGGAACCAACAGAAAACCCGCGTAGAAATAGTATTGAGTGATATCCTGCGGCCCATGGTAATTTCCCGAAAGAAGGCCGAAATAATCCGGGGCCAGCAAAGTGGATAAAGAGGCGAAAGAGATGAAGCCCTCAGTCCGGGTGACGGCGGCCAGTCCGGCTCGGATCGAGCTTAGCGTCAATTCCAGACCAGGCCCTGTGGCGATGGCTGAAAGCAGGGTTCCGATGACGGGAATTGCGAGGGCGATGCCCAGAATCGGCAGCCAGCGGCGTGGTTCGAAAACCACTCGCGCAACTGCGAAGAGTCCCAGCGCGAGAAAGCTATATAAGATGGTCTGAAAGTGACCGGCCAGAATCAACATGCCCGCCGCCAGTCCGCCGAGAATCGTGTAACGGAACGGGCGTGAAGCCAAAGCCAGATCGAGCGTCAGCAGCAGCCACGGCATCCACGCCGCGTCTTGCAGCATGGTGGTATGGGAACTGTGGCCGACAAAGAATCCGGAAAGCCCATAGCAAAGCCCGGCCAGCACCGCGGCGGTCCGATGACGCAGCAAACGCCACGCCAGGAAGTACGCGCCCAGGCAAGCCAGCAGCGAATGCAGCCAGTGTTCCATCACGAGTACACGCGGAGCGACGCCGATCAGAAAGAAAGGCCAGTTGAGCGGATACCACGCTCCCACCTGTGGATCGGCGAGAAACGGATACCCAGACCACGGGTAGGGCGACCAGAAGGGGATGCGTCCGGCGTGGATCTCCTGCGAGAAGTAGTGCTGGACCACTTGATAATAGTCGGCCGCATCCCACAAAATCGACGTGCCATTGGATGTCATGGGCGTCCAATAGCAGAGCAATGTCATCGCGAGAAGAATCAGGGGAGCCAGGATCGGCCAGCGATCTACCGCCGCTTTTGTTGGGATACTCGGCGCCGAAACGCGGGGCTTCTTTTTTGCAACTTTTGGCATGGAATTCTTGCGCGATCGCCGAAATTCGTGTGGACGACTCTCGATTGTAGCAATGGAACAAGGCTGCCGTGGATCGAATAGAATGAGGCAATGGTGCGTCCTGAACGAAGACGCGATGTTCTAACGGATGAAAGATCCGTCCGGGTAAGCGCCGGAGCGCCCGGTAGCAGACTCCAGGCGGGAGGAGAGATCCAACCGTGCGAAGCGGAGTGTCGAAAGCCCTTGAAAGAGAGGGGAGCAAGCAAGCGGGCCGCAACATTAAGTGAACGCTGCAGCCACGTCATATTTTCAGCCGAAAGGTGTTTGAAAGGGCCGAGCCGGTCATATCACGGCGAAGGCAACAGACAGCACTCCGCAAGACCGGATGGGGTGCTGGACCTTTCCGGGGTACTGGGCGGTGGCACGTTTGCAAAGAAGATCGCGGAACAGGAGAGACCCTCCCCGGCAGCCCTGTCGGGCGGAGACCGGGCATATAAGGCCGGAAGGCTGAAAGTGCACGGAGCCGGGAGGGAGTCCGAGGGGTTCGTAGTACCTGAGAAGGCGTGCAACACAACGCGCCGGAGGGAAGGGACCTTGCTTTGATCGGGCCTGTGAGGAGGTAAGTGCGAGGGCATGCTGGAAACAGCCAATAACCCCACTGAAAAAGTACGACAACTCCAACGCAGGCTATGGGTGTGTGCCAAGTCGAGTAAGACGCGGCGTTTTCACGCACTGTACGACCGGATTTACAGGAGTGACGTCCTGTGGGAAGCGTGGAAGCGGGTGCGCAGCAACAAGGGAGCGGCGGGCGTGGATGAAACCACGCTGCGATCCATCGAGGAACGGGGAGTGATGCAGTTTCTCGAAGGGATACAGGCTGAACTCAAGGCAGGCCGATATCGTCCTTCACCGGTGAAGAGGCGATGGATACCGAAAGCAGACGGGAAGCAGCGGCCATTAGGCATACCGACGGTCAGGGACCGGGTGCTCCAAATGGCGGCGAAACTGGTGATCGAGCCGATCTTCGAAGCGGATTTTCAATCCTGCAGTTATGGGTTCCGCCCAAAGAAGAGCGCGACACAGGCGCTGGAAGCAATCCGCGAGGCGGGCAACCGGGGCCACAGTTTTGTCGTGGATGCGGACATTCAGGGCTACTTCGACAGCATCGATCGAAGCACGTTGATGGAGCTGGTGAAGGAGCGAATCTCGGATCGAAGGGTATTGAAGCTGATACGCCAGTGGCTGGAAGCGGGAGTGATGGAAGACGGCACGGTGAGAGAGACGCTGGCGGGAACCCCGCAGGGCGGAGTGATCTCGCCGTTGTTGGCGAACATCTACCTGAACAAGCTGGATCGCATCTGGGCGGCGCGTTGTATGTCGCTGGGGGTGCTGGTCCGGTATGCCGATGATTTCGTGGCCATGTGCCGAACGGAATCGGCGGCGAAGGAAGCGCTTCGACGGATCGGACTGGTGATGAACCGGCTGGGTCTGAAACTGCATCCGGAGAAGACGCGGATGGTGGACTTGAGACGTGGGAAGGGAAGCTTTGTGTTTCTGGGCTGCACGATTCGAAAGAAACGGAGCATACAGCGGAACCCGCGCATGCATTTCATGCAGCGGTGGCCGTCGCCGAAGGCCATGAAGCGAATCCGGGAACGCGTGCATGAGTTGACCGATGCGCGGCACAGCGGGAAAGATGCGAAGCAGATTATTGCGACGCTGAATCCGGTACTCCGGGGATGGGGAAACTACTTCCGGTCGGGTAATGCCGAGCGGAAGTTCAATCAACTCGACAGCTATGTGTGGTCGCGGCTGACGCGCTGGATGGTACGGCGCGGAGGGCAGCGGACCGGTCGATTTGAGAAGTGGACCCATGAAAAGTTTGTGGGTATGGGTTTATATCAGTTGCGAGGTACCGTGAAATACCCGGCGCAAGCCACACCAGTAAGATCATCGTTAAGCCGTGTGCGGGAAAACCGCACGCACGGTTTGAAAGGGGTCGTTAGAAACGGGCTGGCGTAAGCCGGTACTGCGCTAACATCTACCAATGGACAGGCGGCCACCGGAGATAGAAGCACTTCTCGCCACCTATCCCCGGTCCCGCCCCGCGTTGCCGCCCCGGCAGGAAGCCAGTTACGTGGAACACTATCGAGCGAATCGCGCGGGGGAACGCGGACTCTCGAGAATTGTGGTTCAGCTTGAATCCTGGATGCAGCGGCGGGTGGCCGAAGGGGTAACCGGCGGCGATCTGCTGGAAATCGGCGCCGGCAATTTGAATCACGTTCCTTATTTGCCGGAAGCCTGCTCGTACGATGTGGTGGAACCCTTTGAGGAGCTCTGGAGGGACAGTGCGCATCGCTCACGGGTACGTCATGTGTATTCCGATGTGCGGGAGATCCCGTCCAGGCGCGCATTACGATTGCATTTTCTCGGTGGCGGTCCTGGAGCATCTGACGGACCTTCCCTTCATTTTGGCGCGCTCCGGCCTGCTGCTTCGCGAGGGAGGAACATTTCGCGCCGGATTTCCGAGCGAAGGCGGCCTGGCGTGGGGACTGGCATGGCGTTTGACCACGGGAATCGAATACCGCCTGCGGCGCGGCCTCAACTATGGAAACATCATGCGCCACGAACACCTGAATACGGCGAGCGAAATTCGAGCGCTTCTGGCTTACTTCTATCAACGCGTGGAGATCTCCCGCTTCCCTTTGCCGTTCGAGCACCTCAGCTTCTACACAGCGGCGATGGCCGCGGAACCTCGCTTGGATCGCTGCCGGAGTTTCAACGCGCTCAGAACCGAGTCTGGCGTGTTTAGCCATGAATAGCGACAGGACTGGCGCCGGCGGGCCGCTGCTGAGCGTGGTAATTCCCGCTTATAACGAAGAGAACAACATCCCGGCTGTGTATGAAGCGGTTCGGTCGTCTCTGCCCGGCACGGAGTCCTGGGAAATCATTTTCATCGATGACGGCTCCGCGGACGCCACGGCGCAAGAGGTCCGCAGGCTGCGCGCGCGCGATTCCAGCGTGCGGTTCATCCGCTTCGGCCGCAACTTCGGACAGCAGTCGGCGCTGCTGGCCGGATTGGAAGCGGCTCGCGGAGCGGCGGTGATCACGCTCGATTGTGATTTACAACACCCGCCTGAATTGATCCCGTGCATGCTGGATGCCTGGCGCAACGGAGCGCCAGTGGTGCAAATGGTGCGCACCCAAACCGAAGACGCCGGGTTCTGGAAGAGCTGGACTTCGCGCATCTTCTATCGGTTCGTCAACCTGCTGAGCGAGACTCCCGTGGTAAGCGGGGCGGCGGATTATCAGCTCTTGGATCGGGCGGTGGTGGACGCCGTTCTCAAGTTCAGGGATCGTTATCCGTTCCTCCGCGGGCTGGTGGGCTGGCTGGGCTTTCCCGCTACCAGGATCGAGTATGCCGCGCCGAAGCGTTACGCCGGAACGAGCGGATATACGCTTGGAAAAATGTTTCGGTTGTCCCTCCAGGCGGTCATGGGGCTTTCCTCCAAGCCTCTGCGGCTGTCGTTTTATTTCGGACTCTTGACCGCAGTCTTTTGCGTCCTCTATGCCGCGTTTGCGGTGGTGGCCTTGGCCGCGGGCAGGGCAGTGCAGGGCTGGACATCGGTGATTGTCATGGTCACGTTCCTGGGCGCCGTGCAGCTGGTTTCCATCGGGATCGTCGGCGAGTATATTGCGCGGGTGTACGAACAGAGCCGCGGGGTTCCCCGCTATGTGATCGTGGAAGGGGACGAGGCGCCCGCGGCGCGCCAGGCTCACCAGGCCGAAGGTTAACGAGGGGGCCCGAGAGCACTCCTCAGGCTTGCTTCAACTTCCTGCCCGGCGTCCTTTTGCCTGAGACGGCCGGCGAGTTCCGTGTTGCGGCGGTCTTGCCGGGAGCGGGGAGTGGCGCCGTATCGGCAACCCTTCGAAGCATTACAAAAAAGACCAAGAGAAAGCCAGGCCAAACCTGGAGGATCAGCCGGTCGAACGAAGTCGAAACTTGCCAAGCCAGCCCGTAAGGCGTAATCAGAAGCACGCCGCAGTAGGACAGGAACACCAGAACCAGGCTGGCGGTAGCGATGAGCGCAGGCACGCGGTAGCGCTCTTCTATCTTCCAGCGCAGAAGAATGCCAAGGATAGCCAGCAGAATGAGAGGATGGGCCACGCCTGAGCCAAGATCGAGCAGGTTGGTCCACAATCCCTTCGCGAGGGCAAGGTAGCGGCTGAGGTCGGTTAAGTGTGCCAGGCTGGAGCCGCTCACACTGACGAGGGAGTCCGGGGTGGACACCAGGAAGAACTTGAGCCACAACGTGAGTAGAACTCCGGGAGCGGCGCCGGCCAGCAGGAGTCCGCTGCGGATAAAGGCGGCCTGGGCGCCCAGCCGCCACAGGGTGAACGCAAAGAATACCATCAGGATGCAGACCAGGTAGGCGACGCCTTCGTCCTTGGTCCAGGCTGCTAAACCAACACACAGTCCCGCCCATGGCAGGGCCCAGCGCCGGCCGGCCGAAGACGAAGGGTCCAACCCAGTGGCTGCCGGCGCAGCCTCCAGGAAGATGAGAGCGAGGGAGGCCAGGTAGAAGAATGCGAGAGGAATGTCGGCGTATTGCGCCGGCGCCCAGATCAGCAGGGAAGTAGTGGACAGCGTTACCAGGCCCGCCAGCAAAGCCGAAGCAGCGCCTCGCAGTAAGGCGACGGCGCTGACCAGAAGGGCGAGGAGCGAGGCGAAGAATGCGAACGCGGTAACAAGTGGGGCGATGGCATCCACGCTGCCGCCGGCTTTCCAGGCCCGCGCGACGAAAGCCGGAAGCAATAAAGGATAGTCCGGATGCGTACCGTAGAGCAAAGGCGACAGCGCGTAGCGCCACGCGCCATTCGGCCCGGCCAGGAACTTGGCGCGCAAGTTCCAAAGCGTCCAGGCATCCCACTCGCCCGCGGGCGCCGCTGCTGCCATCTGAACCAACCGGCCCGACGACATCACGAGAACGATTCCGAAAGCGACGGCCAGCAGCCAAGTCCAGCGAAAGCCCGGGGCCGCCTCGCCGGCTGAAGTTCGCGCGCCGCTGCCTGCTCGCGAGCGGAAGAATCGCCATGCCAGGCCGCTTACCAGAACGATATCGATCGCGAAAATAGCGGCCGGTGTAGCGGCGCCGGCCAAGTCCAAAAATAGAAAGACAATGGATGTCAGCCCCATGCCGATGCCCGCTCCCAACGCCGCATCGAACAGGATGGCCGCCCAGCGGGGCTGCATATTTCGCACGGGATCAAAATCGCGAACGAGCAGGAACCCGATGAGTAAAGCCAGCAGGATTGAGATCGCTTCCAGCATTCAGCGCGCCCCGCCGCGGTACAGCACGACACCACTCCCAAAGTCCTTCACCAGCGTCAACCCGCGCTGGGCGCCGAACTGCGTCACGTCCAGGGGCTTAGAAAAATTTCCGATCACCCATTCAGCGCCGGGCCTCAGGCTCTGCTCCCGCACCAAAAGGGGCGCCAGGGCGTATTGGGCGCCGTCGCGCAGCACCGCGCCCAGCGTCTGGCTGGTGGGGACATCGGAAACATAGCCGATGATTCCTGTTTTGGGTAGCGCGGGCATCAAATCCTGAAAGCGGGCATTCTGCTCCCCGACCTTGTAGACGTCGGCATTGGGTCCGGCCGCCTCTTCGGTGGCGCCGTAAAAATTGATCATGCTCCACAAAGCCAGCAGCGCCACAATCCCGCACGCCACCAGGACCTGCGTTGGAGACGATTCCTTCATATCCCCTGGAGGAAGAAACGCAATCGTTTTAGAGCCCCTGCTTCATGACGGCCCGTCCCTGATAAGCGTCCAGCACGTCGTGCACGCTGCCATCCATCATTACGGACCCGTGGTCAATCCAGAGAGCGCGATCGCACATGTCTTTCACTGCGGCCGATGCATGCGATACGAATAGCATCGATTTGCCGGCTTTGCGGAAGGCCGCCAGCGCCTCCTTGCTTTTTTCCTGAAAGCTGGCGTCCCCTACGGCCAGAACCTCGTCGATCAGCAGAATATCAGGCTCGCATTGAATGGCGACTGAAAAGGCCAAACGCACGATCATGCCGCTTGAGTAGGTACGCAGCGGATCGTCGATGAACTCGCCGATGCCGGAAAAGTCCACGATGCGGTCGAACAGTTGATTGGTCTTTCGCTTGGACAGGCCGAGCAGCGCGGCGTTCAAAACCAGATTCTCGGCGCCGGTCAAATCCGGATGAAATCCGGAGCCCAACTCCAGCAGCGCCGCGATCCGGCCGTTCACCCTTACCTGGCCCTGGTCCGGCGGGGTAAGGCCGGCCGCCAGGCTGAGCAGAGTGCTTTTTCCCGCGCCGTTGGACCCGATGATGGCCAGGCTCTCGCCCTCATCCAGGCGGAACGAAACATCCCGCAAAGCGTGGAAGGGTGCATTGTGAACTGAGCCGAACCAGCGCGCGATATGGGTCCGCAACAACTGGCGGCCGGTACTATGGGGGAAGCATTTGGAAACGTTCTGGAATTCGATCAGCATGCCTGGTTATAAGCGCGCGTAAAAGCCGGCCTTCAATTTCGCGAACACGAACAGCCCAGTACCGAACATGACCAGTGACACGATCGCCAGACGAATCAAGGTAGAGCCGAGCGGCGCATGGCCTTCCAGCAAAACATTGCGCATCATCAGCACCAGAGCGGCAACCGGATTGATTTGATAAATTCCGCGGAACCGGACGGGAATCAGCGCGAAGGAATAGAAGACGGGAACCAGCCAGAAGAGCACTGTGTTAGTGGACTCGATCACGTAACGCGTATCCCGCACGTAAACGTTCACGGCCGAAAAGGTCAGCGCCAATCCCATCACGAAGAGAATCTCCAGGCCCCAAATCAGCGGCAACCAAAGCCAGTAGATGTTGATGCCGCGTCCGAACACCAGAATGATCCCGAGCAGGAGCACGATCTGAATGAGCAGGTGCAGACAATTCGACAGGACGCTGGCGATGGGGAAGACGTAGCGCGGCACCGGAACTTTCTTGACGAGCGAGGCGTTCTCCAAAATCGACGACGCTCCCGTGAGCCAGGCCAGCGTGAAAAAGTTCAGCGGCACCAGGCCGCACAGGACGGATAGTGGAAAATCCCGGTCGTGAGGTTGAGCGAAGATCTTGGTGAAGATGAACGTCAAAAGTCCCATCATGATCAGCGGATTCAATAACGACCAGAGCACGCCCAGGGACATGTTGCGATAGCGGACCTTAAAGTCCTTCTCCACCAGGTTGCGAATTAAAAAAATATAGTCACCGGTCCACACGGCGTATTCCGATCCGACGGGCTTTGAATTTCCAATTATACGCCGCCGGGGCCGTTGCGCTGAGATTCCGCGCTCGGCTGTTGAAACCTCGCGCCGCGACATGCTTCAATATGAGTGAACGCTCCTTCCCGAGAACACTGGAGGACAATCCGAATTGAATGCTGCAATCCTCGCCCTGGAAGACGGGACGGTCTTCGAGGGCAAGAGCTTTGGTGCGCCAACAGACCGCGTGGGCGAAGTTGTCTTTAACACCGCCATCACCGGCTATCAAGAGATTTTCACCGATCCGTCATATTCCGGCCAGATCGTTGTTCTGACCAACCCGCAAATTGGAAACTATGGCGCCAATGCTTACGACCAGGAAGCGGCGCGGCCATATATCGAAGGCTTGGTGGTCCGCGAGTTTTCGAGCGTGGCCAGCAATTGGCGATCGGAAGAAAACGCCGAACAATTTCTGTCGGAGAACGGCATCCCCGTGGCCGCCGAGATCGACACCCGCGCGCTGGTGCGCCATCTGCGGACGCGCGGCGTCATGCGCGGCGTTCTGTCGGTGGGGAGCCAGGATCATAAAGAGCTGATCGAACGCGCCCGGCAAGCGCCGTCGATGGCCGGTCTGGATCTGGCGACGCGAGTGTCCACCGCACTCCCATACACTTGGAACCAGCCGGTGGCGCCCTGCTCGGCGTCCGAGCCGCTGGCCAAAACGGCTGAGCCGTTCTGTCACGTCGTCGCGTATGATTACGGCATCAAGCGCAATATTCTGCGGCGACTGGTGCACGTTGGCGCGCGCGTAACGGTGGTGCCGGCCCTGACATCGGCGGAGGACGTTCTGGCGCTTCAGCCGGATGGGGTGTTTCTCTCAAACGGGCCGGGCGATCCTGAGCCGCTCGAGTTTCAAGCGCGGCAGGTTCGCAAATTGATCGGCAAGAAACCGGTGTTTGGCATCTGCCTGGGCCATCAGATTCTGGGCCTCGCGCTGGGCGGCAAAACCTATAAGCTCAAATTCGGGCACCGCGGCGCGAATCATCCGGTGCTGAACCGCATGACGGAAAAAGTGGAAATTACCTCGCACAATCATGGCTTCGCGGTGGATCCTGATTCGCTGAACGTGAACGAAGTGGATCTGACGCACATCAATTTGAACGATCAAACGCTGGAAGGCTTCCGCCATCGCAGCGAACCGGTGTTTTGCGTGCAATATCATCCCGAAGCGGCGCCGGGGCCGCACGATTCGCACTATCTGTTTGACGACTTCATGCAAATGATCAAGGATTACGGTACCCGGTAATGCCGCGCCGCAACGACCTTCACCGCATCCTGATCGTCGGTTCCGGCCCGATCATTATCGGGCAGGCCTGCGAATTCGATTATTCGGGCGCACAAGCTTGCAAGGCGCTCAAGGCGGACGGCTTTGAAGTGGTGCTGATCAATTCCAATCCGGCTACCATCATGACCGACCCGGAGCTGGCCGACCGCACCTACGTGGAGCCGCTGAGCGTGGCGTTCGCCGAGGAAGTGATCCGCCGGGAGCGTCCGGATGCGCTGCTTTCCACCGTCGGCGGCCAGACGGGTCTCAATCTTTCGGTGGATTTGGCCGACGCCGGCGTGCTCGACAAGTATGGCGTGGAGCTGATTGGCGCCAAGATCGAATCCATCAAGAAGGCGGAAGACCGCTTGTTGTTCAAGGATGCGATGCGGAAGATCGGCCTGGAGACGCCGCAATCGCAACTGGTGAAGACCGTAGAAGACGGGCTCAACTTCGCCGCGCGCGTTCCGGGCGGCTATCCGGTGATCCTGCGGCCCAGCTTTACGATGGGCGGCTCGGGCGGCGGCATCGCGTACAATCGCGAAGATCTCGCCGAGATTCTGGAGCGCGGCCTGGATCTGTCGCCCGTGCATGAAGTCCTGATCGAAGAGAGCGTGCTGGGCTGGAAAGAATTTGAGCTGGAGGTGATGCGCGATCTGGCCGACAACGCCATCATCGTTTGCTCCATCGAAAACTTCGATCCGATGGGCGTGCATACGGGCGATTCCATCACCGTGGCGCCCGCGCAAACGCTCACCGACCGCGAGTATCAGATGATGCGCGACGCCGCGTTGCGGTGCCTGCGGGAAATCGGCGTGGACACCGGCGGATCGAACGTGCAGTTCGCCATCAATCCGGAAAACGGGCGCATGGTGATTGTGGAGATGAATCCGCGCGTCTCGCGCAGCTCGGCGCTCGCGTCCAAGGCCACCGGATTTCCCATCGCGAAAATCGCCGCCAAACTGGCGGTCGGCTATCGTTTGGATGAGATCAGGAACGACATCACTAAAGAGACTCCCGCCTGCTTTGAGCCGACGCTGGATTATGTGGTGGTGAAGATCCCGCGCTGGCAGTTCGAGAAATTCCCGGGCGCCGAGCCGGTTCTCGGGACGCAGATGAAATCGGTGGGCGAAGTGATGGCCATCGGCCGCACCTTCAAGCAAGCGCTTTCGAAGGGCTTGCGGAGCCTCGAAACGGGCAGGGCGGTTAATTCCGAGACGTTCGATCCCGCGCTCATCCGCCAGCGGTTGATCACTCCGAATCCGGAGCGCCTGGGCTACATTCGCTTCGCATTGGAACAAGGCTGGACCGTGGAGCAAATCCACGAGATCACCGCGATTGACCCGTGGTTCCTGAAGCAGCTTCGCGAATTGGCGGATCTGGAACACGAGCTCTCGGGCCAAACCCTTGCCGGCGCTCTCGCGAGATCGACTGCTTCACGCCAAACGCGACGGCGTTTCCGATCCCAGGCTGGGGCGGCTGCTAGGCTCCGACGCCGCGAGCGTGCGGGCGCGCCGCAAAGAGCTCGGCGTCACCGCTGTGTTCAATAGGGTGGATACCTGCGCGGCGGAATTTGAAAGCTTCACGCCGTATCTTTATTCGAGCTACGAATCGGAGAATGAATCCGACCCCGGCAATCGCAAGAAAGTCATGATCCTCGGCAGCGGCCCGAACCGCATCGGCCAAGGCATCGAGTTCGATTATTGCTGCTGCCACGCCGCCTATGCGCTGGCGGAGTTCGATCATGAATCGATCATGGTGAACTGCAATCCGGAAACGGTCTCCACCGATTACGACACCAGCGATCGGCTGTACTTTGAGCCGCTCACGCTGGAAGAGGTTTTGAATATTTACGACGTCGAGAAACCGGATGGCGTCATCGTCCAATTCGGCGGCCAGACGCCGCTGAACCTTGCGCTGCCGCTCAAAGCCGCGGGCGTGCCCATCATCGGCACCGATCCCGCTGATATCGATCTCGCGGAAGACCGCAAATTATTCGGCAAGCTGCTCGATGATCTCGGCATTCCGTCGCCCGCGAACGGCACTGCCACCAGCGCGGAAGAAGCTTGCGCGGTGGCTCGCCGTCTTGGATATCCGGTGCTAGTGCGCCCCAGCTATGTGCTGGGCGGGCGAGCCATGGTGATCGCCTACGACGAAGAGATGGTCCGGCGCTACATGCGCGAAGCAGTGGTGTTTTCACAAGAACGGCCGGTGCTGATCGACCGGTTCCTGGAAGATGCCACCGAAGTGGACGTGGATGCGCTCGCCGACAACGATGGCAGCGTGCTGATTGCGGGCATCATGGAACACATCGAGGAGGCGGGTGTGCATTCCGGAGATAGCTCGTGCGTTCTGCCGCCGCAGGGATTGTCGGAGGCGGTGCTCCGGACCATTCAGAACCACACCGAAAGGCTGGCGCGAGCGCTCCACGTGATCGGGCTGATGAACGTACAGTACGCGATCAAAGACGGCAAAGTGTACGTGCTGGAAGTGAATCCGCGGGCGTCGCGAACCGTTCCGTATGTCAGCAAAGCCACCGGCGTGCCGCTGCCGAAGCTGGCAGTTGGTCTGATGCTCGGCAAGAAGCTTCAGGATTTCAAACATCTCACTGGAGGCCGCACATCCGGCGTGCTGCCGGTGCCGCAATGCTTCGTGAAATCGCCGGTGTTCCCCTTCGGGAAATTTCCGGGCGTCGATCCCGCGCTGGGGCCTGAGATGCGATCCACCGGCGAAGTAATGGGCGTGGGAGAAAACTTCGGCGAAGCGTTCGGCAAGGCGCAGTTGAGCGCCGGCACTCCGCTGCCCGAGAGCGGCGTGGTTTTCATCAGCGTGAACGATCGCGATAAAGCCGCGGCGGTGGATGTCGCCGCGAAGTTTGCGGAGCACGGATTCAAGCTGGCCGCCACGCGCGGAACAGCGGCCGTCTTAAAAGCGGCCGGTCTTGAAGTGAAGACGGTCTTCAAGGTGAACGAAGGGCGTCCGAACGCGGTGGACATCATGAAAGCCGGTCAGGTGAAGCTGGTAATCTACACCACTACGGGCGGCCATACCTTCAAGGACGAGCGCGACATCCGGCGGACGGCGGTCGCCTATCGCATCCCATGCATTACGACCATCAGCGGAGCGAAGGCTGCGGCGCAAGCCATTGTTTCACGCAAGCGCGACCCAATTCGAGTCTGGAGCCTGCAGGAGATTCACCGGCCGGCAGGTGTCGCCAGCGGTTCGTAGGATCAGCGCTGGCTCAGTTCGCCGGCCTGAACACGTTCGGTGAA
Organism: Bryobacterales bacterium; assembly: GCA_963761265.1. Lineage (GTDB taxonomy): Bacteria > Acidobacteriota > Terriglobia > Bryobacterales > Bryobacteraceae > Palsa-89. The sequence goes on along the minus strand of CAVXGM010000031.1, from coordinate 43,575 downwards.
CTCAACCGACTCGCCCTCGTGGTACGCTCAGCGTCGTCCAATGATCGCTTGAAAAATGCTTGGCCAAAAAAACAATTTGACCGCAGTGGTAAGAATAGTGCGCCACCTGCCGGTTGATGGCTTGCATCACCGAGTGTGGTTCACCGCGAATGGTAATAGTGCGGCCAAGATCGGCGTCCGAGAGAGACTCCAGCGTTCCCAGCAATCGCTGCCAGCCGTCCTCCCAAATCTCGAGCAGCGTTGCGCGAGTGGGCGGTGGATCGGAGAATTCTTCATCGCGGTCGCGCCCCGGCTTCTCCCCGTCGCTGGTCAGAAAATCGGTCCAGCGCGAGCGCATGTTCCCCGTCATGTGCTTCACGATCACCGCAATCGAGTTCATCTCTCCATCCAGGACGGCGAAGATTTGCTCATCGCTGATTTGAGCAATTGCGCGTTCGACCAGATTTTTGTAGTAGCGAAAGATCGTGATGGAATCTTCGATGTACGACGTAGTGAATCGCAGCGCCATGCATCCATACTGGCAGAATAGAATCAGCGAGGACAAATTATGAAAATCGGCATCATTGGTTCGGGCCATGTCGGTGGCGCGCTTGGCACGCGCTGGGCAAAGGTGGGACACGAAGTTATTTTCGGCACGCGCAACCCGCAAGGCCTCGACATGCAGCAATTGGCTGCGAAGGCGAGCGGCAAGACCAGCGCGGCCGCTTTGGCGGATGCGGCTCGTGACGGCGAAGTGCTGCTGCTTGCGACGCCCTGGCCGGCCACCGAGCAAATCATCGCGGGGCTGGGCAACCTGAACGGCAAAATCCTGATCGACGCCACGAATCCGCTGAAACCGGACCTCTCGGGACTGACAGATGGAACCACGACATCGGGCGCCGAGCAGGTTGCAAGTTGGGCGCGCGGAGCGAAAGTGGTGAAAGCGTTCAACACCGTGGGCGCCGGCATCATGGCGAATTCGACGTTTGATGGTCACCGTCCCGTGCTGTTCTATTGCGGGGACGATGCGCAAGCCAAGGAAGTGGTCAAGAAACTAATCGATCAATTGGTGTTCGAAGCAGTGGATGCCGGGCCACTCAGCCAGGCACGCCTGCTGGAGCCGTTCGCTTTGCTGTGGATCTCAATGGCGCTGAAGCAAGGCTTGGGACCCAATTTTGCCTTCGAACTGATTCGCCGTTGAGCGGCGATCTCAGGGCCGAATCGCTTCGCGCAAGATAGGTAAGGATCGACGCCAAGCTCCGCATCGTTATAGGCGCCGATCACCGAGCGATGATGCCACCCGCTGCCTTCGGAAACCTTCAGAGTACCGGGTTCCACGGTGCGCAGCACCGGCGGAACCGATGTCAGATCGTAAAACAGCGCGTGGGTCTTGCCCTGGCTCACGATCAGTGCGGGCATGGATTCGCCATCGACGGTAGCCGTTTGAACATCCGGCGTCGCCAGCTCGCGCAGCGCCCCGGCGCCAGCGGGAATTTTCGAGATCGGCGTTGTCACGGAAATCCCGACGCCGTTCACTTCGTGACAGGTCGAGCAGCGCGCGAAGCCGCGAACCGCATCGAAAAACAGCACGCGCCCTTGTTCGGCTTCCGCGGATAGCTTGATCTCCGGAGGTCCGGCAGCACCCGGCCCCGGACCCAAGTTAATAGTTGGATTGGCGATGCCGTTCAAGCTGGCAACATACGCGATCACGGCGCCTAAATCGGCCCGCGAAAGCGTGGTTCCAAACGCCGGCATCGCAGTCCCCGGCAATCCGCGCATAACCGTACTCGTGATGTACGCTTGATCGAAACCGCGTCCAGCCAGCCGCGGCGCGCCCGCCGGTGCACCGCGTGCTCCATGACAATAACCCGTCGCGCAGGATTGCGCGAAAACCTTTTCGCCCGCGTTCTGCGACCAGCTCAGCACCGGAATCGCAAACAGCAACACCCACTTCATTTCGCGTCCCCCGGCAATGCGAATACGATCAGCGTAGAACCTGCGCGCCAGTTCTGATCGGGAAACAGCGGCGCGAGCTGTGCGCCGGTGATGGCCTGCTGCCATCCGGTGGGAGTGGCGATGAACTGACGTCCGCCGACTGAATACGCCACGGGCGACCCGCGATTGCCCGCGCCGGTTTCATAGCTCCACAGCTTGTCGCCGCGTGCGCGCGTCCAGCGCGAAGAAATCGCCCTCGGGATCGCCGGAGAACACCAGATCGCCCGCGGTTGCCAGCACCGACGCCAGCAGCACATATCGATACGGCATGCTCCAAACGCGTTTGCGCGTGATCGGGTCCCACGCGTCCAAATGGCTGTACGTCGTTCGATTGGGCGGCAGCTTGAACGTGAATCCGCCGTTAGCGTGAAAGCGCCCTTCCACGGCTTCGGTGGATTCGGATCTCAGATCGTTGCAGACTTCGTTGATGGGCGCATAAACATAACCGGTGCGCGGCGAGTACGCCATCGAGTTCCAGCTTTTCGCTCCGGCGGCGCTCGGGCAAGTGTTCACCACTTTGCCCGCTTCGGGCTCTCTGCGCCCCACCAGTTTGCCGTCTTCGGTGATGCCCGAAATCCAGGTCTGCACTTCCGGCATGGAGAAGGCGCCGATGAATTCGCCCGTCACGCGATCCAGCACGAACGTGACGCCGCTCTTGTTCATGTGAACCAGCAGCTTTCGCATCTGGCCATTGATCGGGCGATCGATCAGCACGCATTCATACGCCGAATCGAAGTCCCACAAATCGTCGGGGACTTCCTGGTAATACCAGCGCAGCTTGCCGGTGTCGGCATCCAGAGCGACCACGCTGGCCGTGTAGAGATTGGCCTCTTTGCCTTTCTCGCCCGGCACCAGGCGATCGCGATCGTTGAAATCGCCGCCCGCATTGCCGGTGCCCCAATAGACCAGATTCAACCCCGGATCGAACGAACCGGTCATCCAGGGCGCGCCGCCGCCCAATTTCCAGCTATCGCCCTTCCATGTTTCATGGCCTTTTTCGCCGGGCCCGGGGATCACGTACCAGCGCCACGCGAATCGTCCGGTTTTGGTGTAGAAGGCCGTCAAATACCCGCGATGCGCGGCGTCGCCGCCGGTGCCTCCCACGATAACTTTATCTTTCACCACCAGCGGAGCGGCCGTGATGTCGCAGCCGCATTGCCGCGGATCGTCGACGCTGACCTTCCACTCTTCGGCGCCGGTTTTCGCATCCAGCGCAACCAGGTAATTGTCGGTGGTACCGAAGAACACTTTGCCGTCGCTCACCGCTACTCCGCGATTTTGCACGAACGTCATGCCGCCAGGTTTTCCTGACCTGGGCGTCGGATATTTGTAGTGCCACAGCTCGTGGCCGGTAGCGGCATCGAGCGCGAACACCTGGAGGCGCGGTGTGATCAGGTACATCACGCCATTGACAACGATGGGCGTGGCCTGCAGGTTCTCGGCATAGTCGCCGGTCTGGAACATCCAGACGGGCACCAGCTTTTTCACGTTCGCCGGTGTTGATCTGGTCGAGGGCACTGTAGCGCCAGGAAAGCTGGGTACCACCGTAATGCGGCCAATCGGCGCGGGTCGCACCGTCAGGCGTCTGGCTTTGCGCGCACGCGGCGACAAGCGCTAAGAGCGCGAACAGAAAACGCATAGTGTCCCATCATATTAGAAATGTGGCAGGCCGGGTGGCGCTTCGCTATTGGACGCCGGGCGCGGCGCAAACGAAATTCTCAGCGTCGTCGATGCTGCCGCTTCCCTTATATTTCGCCACCCGCGGGTACGCGCATAAGGGCCGCGTGCGATCTACTTTGCCGGCGGTGCGATGCGCCGCGACGATACGGTCGGGTGCGCGCCCATCTTCGCGCCACTCGGTCATCGCGCTCATCATATCGAAATGATTCGGGCCTTCGCCGCCGCCGCAATGTCCCATGCCGGGCACCATGAACAAGCGCATGGAATCCTCCGTCTTGCGCTCGCCGCCCATGGTGTCCATGGCGGTTTTGTAGTAGTTGACGCTGGCCAGCGGTGGAACGCCAGGATCGGCCCAGCCGTGATACATCAGCAGCTTGCCGCCATGAGCCAGGAACGGTTTGAGGTTCGGATTGGCGGCGTTGATGGTGTCGTGATCCATCTTGTCGGCCAGCGCCACGTCTTTATCCAGATTGAACGAGTGCCAGTCCCACTGGGGATTCTTGAATACCACGTAGCGAAACTGATCGGTGGCCGCCGAGAAAGGTTCCGGCCCGCGCGCCAGCATCGCCCAGCCGAGTTCGCTGCCGGGCTCAACATTGAAGTACACCGGCGTAGTGCTACGCGAAGTGGTGGGAGCCGTGTACATTCTTTTCGCCGCTTCCACTTGTCCGGCGGTCAGACAAGTGGGCTCATCGCCCGCCTTGCATTCGATGGTCTTGGGATCGAAGTGGCAGCGCGTGGGATCTTCGATCAGGCCGTCTTTCACGCCGTCGGCGGCGTCGCAAGCTTCCAGCACGGCCTTGTGAATGACGGGATACTTGCTCGCCGGAATGTGGTTGTGCGGGTCCAGAACGCCCTGCGCCAGCCAGATCTGCCAGGACGAGAGACGCGTTCGGGGATTGGCCGCGGCGCCGGCCACGATGCCATCGTAATCGTCCGGAAAGCGCTGCGCTTCCTTCAGTCCCTGCCGGCCGCCGGTGGAACATCCGTTCCAATAAGACATCTGGGGAGCGGCGCCATAGTAAGCGTCGATGACTGACTTGGCCTTCACGGTCATCTCGTGCACGGCCCGATATCCGAAATCAATCAGCTTCTCGGGATGATCGATGGCGAAACTGCCGGTGGGGCCGACGTGCCCCGTATCTGTGGACGAAGTGGCGTAGCCGTCGTGCAGCGCTTCAGCCATTTCCGGGTAGCTGATCACTCCGGCCCATCCGCCATTGCCCACCGCCTGAAACTTGCGGTTCCATCCTGACGCCGGCAGCCAGACTTCGATCTTGATATCGGAATCGCTGGATGGCTTCAACGTAGCTGCGACGCGACAGAATGCGGGGAGATCCTTGATAGGCCACCGCGGGCGGAGGCCCGCCGCCACGTCCTGCCCGGCGGAACAAACTCGCCGGCTGCCACGGGCTGGGCCATCGTGATGGTAGCGTTCGGCAGGGCAAGCGACGCGAGACTCTCGCAGGTAGCGGCCCACGACGGGGCAGCGAGCAAAACGACGGCGAAACCGAGAGACAGCTTCATGGGAGCTCCTTTACGTGAGTTTCAACAAGCGGCGGGCGTTCCCCTCATAGATTTTTTGCTTGTCAGCCGCGCTGATGTCCAAGCCTTCGACGCAGCGGATGGTCTCGCGAATATACAGGCCGGGCTTGGGCTCAAAGGGCACGTCGGAGGCGAACACGCAATGATCCACGCCGAAGAAATCGAGACCGCACCTGGTGGCGGATTGCCCGCCGAACAGCGCCGTATCGGCATAGAAGTTGCGGAAATAATCGATGGGCCGCTTCTTCATCGACTGGCGCAGCGAAACGTAATCTTCATCGGAGGTGCGCGAACCGAGCACATCCCAGCCGTAGCCGACGCGTCCTTCGAAATACGGGATCATGCCGCCCATGTGGTGCGTGACGATCCTGAGATTGGGATGCCGGTCAAACATTCCCGAGAAAACGATGCGCGACATGGCGGCGCTGGTTTCATAGGGCCACCCGAAGGTCCACCAGATTTCGTACTTCGATTTCGTCTCGGTCCGGTAGTCGTGGCATTTCGGCGCCGCGCGCGGGATGCATCCAGATGGTAAGATCGCGCCGCGCTGCGTCGTCGAACAGAGGCGCGAACTCCGGCAGGTCCAGCGGCTTGCCGGCGACGTTGGTGTAAATCTGGAATCCGCGCGCGCCCAGTTGCGTGACGGAGCGGTCAATTTCCTTTAAGCGACGCGTCGACGTTGTTCATCGGCAGCGACGCCGCGAATCCGATGAAGCGGTCGGGATATTTCGCCACCAGCTCAGCCAAGCCATCGTTCGCGATGCGCGCAAACTCGGGCGACTTATCCGGCGGCGCCATGCTTTCTATCGGCGGCGCGGGCAGCGTGAGGAACTGGCAATACTCGCCGAACTCGTCCATCACGCGAAAGCGCGCATCCAGATCCGCGATGGTGAGCACGTTGCGCACGCGTTTTCCCATGTCTTTGCCCGCAAGTCCGGCTTCGATGACGTCGTGCGCGTAGCGGGGCGGAAAAAAGTGATTAAAGAGATCGATCTTCATTGGCAGCGGCCATTATATCGAACGCTTGACGGTAGCATATCAGTCCTGCTCAATATGTGGATCGGGCCGGGGCCGTGTGATAAACTACCCGTTTGCGTTCGCCCTGCCAAAGGTGCGTCTGCGCGGAAACGGATAAGCAAAACTTATGAGTCAAAGTTTGGAAGATCTCTTAAAGACGAAGAACCCCGTCGACCTCTTGCGTAATTCGCAGATAGGCGCCTATGTCTATCCCGTCGTCCCGGCCGAATACTAGTAACTGGCGGGATGAACAGCGCGCCTGGCGAGACACCTGCGTTCTGTTCGACCAGTCCCACCACATGGTGAACGTGTACATGGAAGGGCCCGACGCGGTGAAGCTGGCGTCGTACCTGGGGTTCAACAGTTTCGCAAGTTTCCCGGTGGACAGAGCCAAGCAGCTTGCTCCTTGCAGCTACGACGGCTTTGTGATCGGCGATGGAATCCTGTTTCACCTGGAGCCGAATAAGCTGGTGTTTGTCGGACGCGCGCCGGCTGCCAGTTGGATCGAATTCCAGGCCCAAACCAGCGGGCTCAAGGTAACCACCCAGAAGGACGACCGGTCGCCTTCCAATCCCGGCGGAAAAGCGGTGATTCGCACTTGCTACCGCTACCAGATCCAAGGACCGAACGCGTGGCAGGTGATTGAAAAGCTGAATGGCGGGCCGATGCCTGAAATCAAGTTTTTCAACATGGGCTACATGAACATCGCGGGACGCAAGGTCCGCGCGCTGCGCCATGGCATGGCCGGCGCTCCTGGACTCGAAATCTGGGGGCCCTACGAAGAGCGCGAGGAAATCCGCGCGGCGATTGTGGAAGCGGGCAAGGACTTCGGCCTGGTACAGGTGGGCGCCCGCGCATACGCGACCAATACGCTGGAATCCGGCTGGATTCCTTCGCCGCTGCCGGCTGTCTACACGGGCGACAAGATGAAGGCCTACCGGGAATGGCTGCCGGCCATCGAGCTACGAAGGCACCGGCTCCTTAGGCGGCAGCTATGTTTCGAAGAACATCGCCGACTATTACGTTACGCCGTACGAAATGGGCTACGGACCCTTCGTGAAGTTCGATCACGACTTCATCGGACGGGAAGCGTTGGAGAAAATCTCCAAAGAGCCGCAGCGCAAGAAAGTGACCTTCGCCTGGAACCCCCAAGATGTCGCGAAGATTCAGGCTTCCATGTTCCTGCCCATCGAAGAACGCTACAAGTATATTGACCTGCCGTTGTCGAACTACGCGTCAGCTTCCTACGATCAGATTTTGATTGGCGGGAAACTGGCCGGTCTTTCGATGTTCAGCGGCTACAGCTACAACGAAGGCTCCATGCTGTCGCTCGGGATCGTGGAGCACGACGTCCAGATCGGCACCGAAGTCACGCTGGTTTGGGGCGAAGAAGGCGGCGGGACCAAGAAAGCCACGGTCGAGCGCCACAAGCAGACGGAAATCCGCGCTGTAGTCAGCCCCGTGCCGTACGCGAAAACTGCGCGCGAAGAGTACGCTGCCGGTTGGCGGACCGCGGCGGTCAGATAGTTTCAGATACTCGAAAAGCAAATGGCGCGCTCGGGATTCAACCGGCGCGCCATTCTTTCGTTTGCGCCTGTAAGAAAGCTAAACCGTGAGCACTTCCACGGCTTGTTTCATCGACGTCAAAGGATCGCGCGTGGGAGGAACTCCTGCGCGATGTAGCCGGGAAAGTTCAGATCGGCAATCGCCTTTGCCACCGCGTGCCAGTTCACTTCCTGGGACTCGTCGATCTCGTGGCGGCCCGGAACGCCGGCGCAATGAAAGTGCGCGATGTACTGGATGTTGTCGCGAATGGTGCGGATCAAGTCGCCTTCCATGATCTGCATGTGGTAGGCGTCGTAGAGCAGCTTCACGCGCGGTGAATCCACTCCTTTCATTACGGCCACGCCATAAGCGGTGTGGTCGCCCTGATAATCCTTATGATCCACTTTGCTGTTCAGCAGCTCGATGCACAGCGTGACATCGTGATCCTCGGCGAATTTCTTCACGCGATTCAGGCCCGTGATGCAGTTGTCGATGCCTTCCTGGTCGCTCATCCCGCGCCGGGTGCCGAATAACGTGATCACGTTGGGAACCTTAGCCTCGGCGGCACGGGCGATGCTGGTCTTGGCCTGTTCCTCCAGCTTGTCGTGCATCGATTTGTCGTTCCAGCCGTCTTTGAACGTGCCCGCGCCTTGCACCATGGTCGGCGTGATGCCATACTTGCGCAGCACCGGCCAATCGTCGGGCGCCACCAGATCCATTCCCGTCACTCCCATGTCGGCCGCGGCGCGGCACAGGTCTTCAATCGGGATCTTGGCATAGCACCAGCGCGCGACGGACTGCTTCAATCGTCCGGCAGAAGCAGTGGCGGCTTGCAAGCCCGTCGGAACAAGCGCAGCCGCCGCGGCCGCCTTCAACGCATCTCTTCTCGTCATGATCGGAATGTTATCGAAGTGGCGCGCGTCGGCGCAAGCGAAGCCGGGGCGGCCGTGACTACTTGCTCGCCGGAGGAGCGTCGGCGAAGATGATGCTGTCTTTCTTCGCCGTCAATTTCGCTACGTCGACGCCGGGGACCTTGGTGAGGCTGTCGAAATCCTTGAAATCGCCGTGATCGGTGCGGTACTTGACGATCGCGTCGGCGTCCTTGGGCGTCAGTTCCAGCTGCGTCTGAAGATCCATGGAAGTGGCCTTATTGACGTTGGTCGCCGCCGGCAGCGGCGGGAAAGTTCTTGGCAAGATAGGCGACGATGGTTTGAATCTCGTCCGGCGTGCCGGTGGCGCCGCGCGACACCATGTAGTCGACAATCGAAGCCCATCCGTCCTTGGTGGCGTGCTGAGCGACTACGACGTCCAGGCCATGGCAGCTTCCGCAGGTATTCTCCACCAAGTCCTTACCTTTACCATCCGGAAGGTCTTGGGCTTGCGCCACAGTCAAAGAAATGGCGATAAACGGGATCAGGATCGCAGCTCGATTCATATTTTTCATGATACTCGTAAGGGCGTGCCGTTCGCCAATTGGGTTGCTCTGAAAAGCTGGTCTCAAAAGAACCGGGCCTCGCCGGTTGGACGAGGCCCGAGGTTATCGTTGGTTTTAGCTTAGAACGAGAAGCGCGCCACGATGACGCCGTTGCGCGGCTGCGCAAGCTGGTTGGTGCTCGAAAACGCGGTGCTGATGTATCCGAAACCGCCAGTCAGCAGGCCGGCCTGGTTTTTGGTCACCGGAGTGGTCGGGTTGGTGACCGTCGGATTGTTCAGGAAGGTGCGGTTCAAGAAGTTGGAGAACTCCACGCGGAGGTTGAGGCTCATGCGTTCCTTGAAGCGCCAGGTGCGGCCAAGATTGATGTTCTCGTTGGGATGCCGGGCATAGCGGAAATCGCTGTAGTAGGGCGATGCGGTGCCGAATTGGCCCGGTCCTGGCGCGGACCACGCGGCCGGATTCAATACCGGTGTCGTCGAAGGATCGAAGCAGTGGCAGTTCAGATTAGACACCAGATAGAGCGGCACGCCCGCCACGCGGTTGTCGAGCGCGCCCTGGAACACCTGGTTGGCGATGCTGCTGGTGGCGGCGGGAACGGGAATCGGAAGCCCGCTCGAATAAGAGAGCAAGGTCCCGATCTGCCAATCCTTGAAGATATAGGACGCGCCCTTGAGTTGTTCGATCTTCGGCAGCGTATAGCTGCCGGCCACCACAAACAGCAAAGGCTGATCGAACTCGGAAATGGCTTTGCTGGCCTGCGCCGCTTGAACCACGTTGTTGACCGATAGATTGGTCGGACCGCCTACGGTTATGTTGGGGTTGCTATCGACGCCCACATCCATCGACTTCTGCCAGGTAAACGTACTTTGAAGCACCAAACCGTGCGTCGGCCGGACCGTGAGCTTGGTCTGCAGCGAATCGTACCAGGTCTTGCCCAGAGGATCGCCCGAAACCGGGATCCAACCGAACTGCGGGAACGGCCGCAGCGATTGGCCCACCGTATTGCCGGTGGAAAAGCCGGTGTACGGCACGTTCAGATTGTATTGCGCGAGTGTGGCCGCCGGAACGCTGCGCAAGGGTGTGGAGAGAAGCGTAGGAATAGCCGGGTTGCTGAGGCTCATGCCGTGGGCCGACAGGATGGACGGAGTTACGGCATTGATGTCCTCGAGCGAGGGCGCCTGCCACCACACTCCGCGGTTGCCCACGTACGAGGCTTCCGCCACGATGTTGTGCGTCAGTTCGCGCTGGACGCCGATGCTCCACTGATTCTGGCGGGGCGGGCGTCCGGCATTCGGGTCGAGCAAGCCGACACCACCCGGAAGAGACTGGTTGCCAGTCGGGAGAATCGGAGCCACTCCGGGGTTGAAGACCGGCCAGGTGGGAATGGTGTTGGCCGGAATGCCTCCGGCCAGGGTCATAGCCGGGACGCCCAAACCGGGCGTCGTGGCGGTATTGGTGTTCACGATCCCGGCGGTGTTAACGCCGAGCGGATTGACGCTGGTAGAGCCATAGATGAGGCCCCAGCCCACGCGAATGACGGTCTTGTCATTCAGAGAGTAAGCGGCGCCGACGCGCGGACCCAAAGCGTAAGGATAATTGTGAGCGAACTGGCAATTGCACTTACCCGGTCCGCTGCCTTCGAAGATAAAGGCGCCGAGCGCTCCGCCGGCGCTCGGGTTGGGCGTGGTAGGCGAGAAGTCGACGGCGCGGCCGTGTTCTTCCTGGTAATAGGATCCGTAGTCGTAGCGAACGCCATAATCGACTGTGAGCTTGCGCGTGATCTTCCAGGAATCCTGGACGTAGAATCCAAGCTGCTTCTTCGCCTGCCGGTAGTCCGCTACCGCGGCGATGCTGTAGCTATCCACGTCGCCCAGCAGGAAGCTGGCATAGTTGAATCCGAGCGAACCTCCGGGCAGTGTCTGGCCCACCAGATACGGCAGCGCCGTCTCGTTCGGGCTGAAGGTGTAATTGCCCATCGTGCTGGAATAGGGGATGGTGGGGACAGCCGACCAGTACATGTCGGTACCGGCTTTGTAGCTATGATTTCCTCGAATCCACGTGATGCTGGCGTTGGCGGATGGCTTCTGCCAGAAGCTGTGGGTTTGCCCCGCCACCGGACCCATGTTCATGGTGCCGCCCGCGGCGGTGGTACAGCCGGTCACAGTGGTACAGAGACCCTGGAAGATCGGGAAATTGCGGTTGATGGTGGCGCCCGTCAGACCGAGTTGGCTGGCCGCGTTGTAGTTGATCACCGGAGCGTCATCGAAGAAGTCGTCTTCCTGATAACCAGCACCGATATGCATCAGCAGCGTCGGTGTAACCGTGTAGTCGTAGTTGAGCCGCTCCACTGGGCCGCCAATGTACGAACCGCGGTCGGCTGTAATGGGCGCCGGCAGCCCTTCGGATCCGCCGTAAATCGGTGAATATGGCGCAAACGTCCTGGTCTTGGACCAGTAGAACGAGATCTTTTGTTTGGTGCCGAGCAACTGGTCTAGCTTCAGCGCTGGGATAGTGGTGTGGCGCACAGCGTTATAAGTGGGAAGCAAGTTGAAGGTGGAGAACGCGTTTCCAGGTTGCGGAATCAGGGACTGAACCTTCAATGCCACGGGATCCAGCATGCTCACCGGAATGGTATTGTTCGCGAACGGATCTTCCACCACATAGTTCTGTCCGCCCACGGTTACCGTGCGCCGCGTAGTGGGGTCGTAGATCTCGCCCGCCAGCATTGGGCGTCCCAGAACGTCGGTCCCCAGATTCTTGTTTCCATCGGCGACGATTGCGCCGGCGAAATTTCCTGTGCGATAGGCTGCGGTGGGAACGGTAATGGGAGTGTTGTTGATGATCTGCGTTTCACGGAACTGCTCGAAATTGAAAAAGAAGAAAGTCTTGTCCTTGCCGTGATAAACCTTGGGAATTTCTACCGGTCCGCCGACGGTGAAACCATAGTCGTTGCGGCGGGCACGCGGGCGGATCAGTTGCCCATCTTTCCGGCTGTCGGTCAACCCGGCGTTGGTGAAAGGCGTGCCGGCATTCAGGATTTCATTGACGAAATAATCGTAAACGGTTCCATGGAACTCATTGGTGCCGGACTTCATGGTGACGTTGAAGAACCCGCCGCCCACTGCTCCGTATTCCGGCGCGAAATTGCTGGTCTGGACCGAGACTTCCTGGATCGCATCCACGCTGGGCTGCGTCTGTGCCGCGGCGTAGGGGAATCCGAAGTTGGTGGAGTCCTGTCCTTCCACGTGGTAGGCATACGAATTGGTCTGGGCGCCATTGATCTTTACCTGGGAGTTCGGCACGTAATAAGCGCCCGGAACCACATTGAGCACATTATTCGGATTGCGAACGCCCGAACTGCCCGCATTGGCGCTGCCGACCCCCAAAATCGGAAGCGTATCGAGGGTCTGCACCTCCACGTTGGTGCTGATGTCGCCGGTCTCGGTTTTCAGCAAACTGGCTTCGGCGCTGACGGTGACCGATTCGGTGGAGGTTCCAACCTCCATGGGAATGTCGACACGCAGCGTCTGCGCCACTTGCACTGTGATACCAGAGCGTACGTATTTCTTGAAGCCGCTGAGCGTCGCGGTTATTTCATAGGGGCCGACCGGCAATTGGGTAAGCGTGTAATTTCCCGTAGAAGTTGTGGTGGTGGGGAATATCGCTCCCGTGTCCAATTGCCTGGCTTCGATCATGGCGTTGGCCACGACGGCGCCCGTCGGGTCGGTGACGGTCCCGGTAATAATACCGCGATCGCTTTGAGCAAAGGCCGCGGAAGCAAACAGCAATAAACTTATTGTGGCTAGCAAGGAGCCAGCAGCTACGCACACTGAGCGCATACAGACCTCTTCCTCGAACACTGAGTGTTGTGAATTCCCCAAAAAACCCGCAAATCCCTGAACTTCGGCTTTCGCCGAAAACCCGCAAATCCCCCGGCTAAACTCCGTGGCAGGGATAGCGCCACGAGTTTTTGCCAAACTTTAACTTTGTCGAGCATATTCGATTTCTTACCTCTCGTCAAGCCGAAAGTGAAATTTCAGTACTCGCGCTCCACGTACTTTGTCCGCCTGGTTTGTCCCACCCCTGACAAGTGTTGTTCGGACCCTTCCGTTTGACATAGCCGCCAAAGCGGATATACACTGGCCCCGCTGATGAGAATCCTGACAACTGCTGCCAGTTCGCTGGCCTTACCGCATGTTGGCGCCGGCCCAATCCGGGCGCGGCAGTTGGACCACCTTCGGCGGCGACCCGCAGCGCAGCGGCTGGAACAAATATGAGACCGACCTGAATGCCGACAGCGTGAAACATCTGAAGCTGGAATGGAGCGTCAAGCTGGACCGAGGCGAAGGCGCTGAGCAACCTGACCGCGCCGCTGGTGCGGGCCAACATCGCGACGCCGAAGGGCGTCAAGGACCTGGTGATCGTCGCCGGACGTATCCAACAAAGTGTTCGTCGTCGACGGCGATACCGGAAAGATTTTTTGGGAAAAAACGCTTTCCACCGAAGGTACGCCCCAGCGCCGGGATAGCTGGCTGTGCCCGAACGGGCTGACGGCCACGCCGGTGATCGGCCCGGTTCCACGCGTCGGCGGGGGCGCCCCAGGTTTCGGCCAGGCGCTTTATGTGCTGGCGAGCGACGGCAAACTGCACGCCTTTAATATGGTGAGCGGCGAAGACGTTCTGCCGCCCACGCCTTTCGTCCCTGCGTTCGCCAAGGCGTGGAGCATGAATCTGGTGAACGGGGTCCTCTATACCACCATCTCGCAGAACTGCAATGGCGTGAAGTCGGGCGTGTATGCGATGGACTTGAGCAATGCCGGACCACAAGGTCTCCTATTTCGAGGCGGGAACCAATGGGGCGGGAATCTGGGGGCGCGGCGGCGCAGCCGTTACTTCGGATGGGCGCGTGATCGTCGAGACAGGCGACGGCACGTTTGATCTCGCGAAAGGCCGAATGGCCGATTCGGTGATCGCACTTTCGGCCAACGGATCTGAAAGTGCCGGACTATTTCTCGCCGCGCAACCGACCGTGGGTGACCAAGAAAGATCTGGATATGGGCAGCATCGGGCCGACCATTTTCAATTTCAAGAATTGGGAGCTGGCGGCGGCCAGCGGCAAGGAGGGCGTGATCTTTCTGCTCGACACCAAGTCGCTGGGGGCGCCGATCATGAGACGCCGCTCTATCGCAGCCCGCTGCTTACGAATGAGGAAGTGAACTTCGCGGGGAAGGGTTTCTGGGGCGCTTTTTCCACTTGGGAAGACGCCGCAGGAACACGCTGGCTTATGTGCCGGCCTGGGGTCCGCCGACGCCCGCGACCAAGTTCGCGCTCGCACCACGGCGACGACGCCCGACGGCAGCGTGATGGCGTTCAAAGTGGAGGAGCAAGGCTGGCAAGCCGGTACTCACGCCGGCCTGGAACTCGCTGAATATGTCGGTGCCCGACGCCCGTGATCATCGCGAACGGCGTTGTATTCGCATTGGCGGATGGCGATTCGCCGGTGCAATTCAGTCCGAACGGCGGTCTGCTGAACGCCGAAGACCGGAAAGCGCGGGCGGGCCACGCCATTGTTTATGCGCTGGACGCCGCCACCGGCGATGTGCTTTTTTCGAGCGCCAACACGATTCACGGATTCTCGCATTTCAGCGCGTCCAGCCGAAGGCGGAGGCCGCGTGTATGTCGGGACCGAGGACGGGATGTTGTATGCGTTTGGATTGGGCATTCCGCAGCCTTAGGCTGGCGGCGCTGCTGTGCGTGGCCGCGGGCTTAGCGCCCGCACAAAGCTTCACCTCAATTTTCGACGGCAAAACTCTGCATGGCTGGGACGGCGATCCCGCGTATTGGCGCGTGGAAAACGGCGCCATCGTCGGGCGAAACCAAAGCCGGCGACATGCCGAAGCAAAACACCTTTCTGATTTGGCGCGGCGGCTCGCCCGGCGAACTTCGAACTGCGAGGCCGAATACCGGCTCACGGGCGGCAACAGCGGCATTCAATATCGAAGCTCGGAGCTTGCCCGACATCCGCTGGGCCATGCAAGGCTACCAGGCCGACATTGACGCCGCGCAACAGTACACGGGGCAAATCTACGAAGAGCGCGGGCGGGGTTTTCTGGCGTTGCGCGGGCAGTCGGTTGCAGATTGAGACCGGCGCGAAGCCGGCGGCATGCTGGGATCGCTCGGAACCGACGCGGAGTTGAAAGCCGTGATCCACGCGCAGGGATGGAACGAGTATCACATCATCGCGCGCGGAAATGTCCTGATGCAGATTTTGAATGGCCGCGTGATGAGCATGCTGATCGATGACGACACCGCCAATCGCAAGATGGAGGGCTTGATCGGGATACAGCTGCACGCCGGCGAACCGATGAAAATCGAGGTGCGGAATATC
Organism: Bryobacterales bacterium; assembly: GCA_963761265.1. Classification (GTDB taxonomy): domain Bacteria; phylum Acidobacteriota; class Terriglobia; order Bryobacterales; family Bryobacteraceae; genus Palsa-89. The sequence goes on along the minus strand of CAVXGM010000031.1, from coordinate 27,992 downwards.
CGGCTACGGTCCGCACCGTAGTCTTTGGACCGCGAGTTCCCTGGTGCTGGCGGCTAAATCCGCCCGTCCCGCCTGAGCGTAAATTTGTTCAACGCCCGCTGATCCCTGGCAAAGATCCCGGTGAACGACTGCGCAGGAGGGATTGAGCATCCATTGACCATTCTTCTCGACAGCGGCGCAGCCCTCGGGATCCAGGCCGCCCCGGTACAGTTGCACCATGTGTTCCGTGAGTCCCGGATCGTTTGTGATGATCTCGCCTTCCATCAGCGCGACTGCGCTCTCCTCGGCGCGGCCCGAGTGCAAGAGCACGTCGGCCAATTCCAAATACATCGGCGCCGAAAAGGGCGACAGATCCAGCGCGTAATGGGCGCGATCCAGCGCGCGCGGCGCGTCGCCTAAACGCAATTCCACCTCCGAGAGCAAACGATACAGATCGGCATAACGCACCGGCTGAATTGCGGGACCACCCCGCGCGCGTGCCTGTGCATTCTCATAGGCGTTGTTGGCCTGGACGATAGGATCGCACCGCTCCAAAGCCTGCAATGCCTTCTGGTAGGCCTGCCGGGCTTCGATTGGAGTGACCATCCTGCCTTGCGGCATCGTGCGTCAGGAGAGCATCGCCTTTAGACAAGTAGTAGAAGCCTGCCTGCTGATAAGGCGGCGCATAATTCTGCAACGCGGGTAGATGTTCCAGCGGCGCCAGGCTCTTCTCCGCTTCCGCGATGACGCTGTCGATACCGGCGTGGGAATCATAGAGGGCGGCCGCGAGCGCGCTATGCCCCTTGTAACTGGCTGGCGCCGCGCTCACCATGGCGCGCGCCGCACTCAAATCATCCTGCCAATCGGTGTTGCGCACCCAGGTGCGAACCGCAAACGCTGCCGCGATCAGACACAAAGTGACGCGGGCAGCTTGGGCGGGCAGCGCGTAGAGCACTATGACGATGCAAACGGCCGCCGCGATGGCGGGCAAATAAAGAAACCGCTCGGCCATGATGGTGCCGATTGGAAACAGCAAGTTCGCCGTTGGCAGTAAAGCCAGCGCGCCGAAGCCTGCTACAAACACGATTACTTGATTGCGCCGGAATACTACGATCGCCGCAGTCACCGCGGCTAAGCCGATCCAGGCGAGCCAATCGGACAGCGAGCCACGCGCCAGCGGAATTTGGTCGAAGGAATAATCCGCCGAAAGATGGACAGGCCAAACTAACAGAGCCAGATACCGCCCCAGCACTTTCAGCGCGGTCAGCCGCGCCGTCCAAAAATCCGCGCCCACTAGCGGATTGTCTACAAAAGGGGGTTGCCAACCGCCAGGCACCAGAACGAAGCGCGCATACAACAGCACGAAAAGTGGCAGAACAATCGCCGCGCATCCGAGGAGCAGACCTCGCACGTTCCGGCGCTCCTTCCACCACACCAGCTCGTACAACACGATAACGCCGAGGATCACCACGGCATTTTCCTTGGAAAAAACGCCAATGAACGTCACTGCGGTCAACGCTGCGAGCCACATCCAGCGGCGCGTCCCGCTCGTTTCCGTGCTCTTCAGATAAAACAGCAGGCCGCTGAGCACCGCCATCGCCGCGAGAAGATCCACTCGCCCAATAATGTTGGTGACGGATTCAGTGAGAACCGGATAGACGGCCCACAGCGCCGCGACAAACGCCGGCGGCCAGAAGTTGTCGCGCAACCGCCCCTGGAGCAATCGCCGCGCCAGCGCATACACCAGCAGCACGTTGCCCAAGTGCAAAAGCAGATTGATCCAGTGGTAGCCCTCTGGATGCTCGCCGTTTCCAAGGACCGCATAGTTGAACAGGTACGACAGCGTGCCCAATGGCCGGTACAAGCCGCTCTCGCCATACGGCCACCAATAGGTGTGCTGAAAAATCAGTCCCAGGTTTTCCGCGGTTGCCTCGCGGATGCGCGGGTCTTGAAGCAACAGGAGCTTGTTGTCGAACACAAACCCGGCGCTGAACGAATTCGAATACGCGACCAGCGTTAGCACGCCCAGCGCCGCTGCGACGAGGAGCGGACGCGGCCGGCGCGAGACGGCCGTCTTGTTAGTACCGGTCCTCATCTAGCCCGAGATGTTCGACCATGTACTCGAAATAAGGGCCGTCCACCAGGAAAATCAGGAATATTTCGTGAACAATGTGAATGATTTTGCGCGTGGCGTAGTCGAAGTCGCCATCCTTCACCGTGACCGTTATGGAGACGGTCCCGCGCTGGTTGCCCGGCGTCAGGCGCGCCTTGGCGGGATTCACGCTGCGATGCTCCGGCATTTCCCCGGACTGCCGCGACCTCAAGAAAGCTTTTAGCTCGCGGTACATCGGCGAGCGCGCGGGCACGCCGGGCAACACTTCGGGAAACTGGAGAGTTTTTTGTCCGACGTCCAGCAGCATTTCGAACGGGACGGTCGTGATGCCAGACCATCCGATAAGTAGCCTGGCCCGTAACTCCCGGATGCGCGCTGAACCCGCGAAAAACAGCCTTCTCCGCGTAGCTTTCCAGAATCGCCGTCACCAGCGCGACCGTCGAGCCTTGCGATTGCGCCGGAACTTCTTTGGTAATCCTTTTAACCGGACTCTTAGTGCGCAAGCGCTCCGACACTCGGCTCGGGATTGATGATGTTGCCCGGCGGATAATCCTTGCCCGAGGTGAACTCCTTCAGCGCCTGCACGTTGATCAAGGTCGACACGCGTTCCTTGGCCGCCACTTCGTAGCTGGTCTTCAGCGCCTTGCGGAATTCTTCCTGCGTGCGCACGTATTCGCCGCGCGCGCCCAGGCCTTCGGCCATTTTGTCGTAGCGCAGATTCTCCTGGAACAGATACATGTGCATGGATCGCGGCGTGCCCACCGCGCTCGGCCACATGCCCCAGGCGTTGTTGTTGATACACGACGGCAACGATCGGGATCTTGTACTTGGCCGCGGTGTCCAGCTCGAACATGCTGTAAGTGATGCCGGCGTCGCTGGTGATCACCAGCGCCGGCGCGCCTTTGTAGGCCGCCTGCGGACCGACGCCCAACTGCACCGCGGCGCCCGCGCCGATCATCATCGCCAGGTCCGGACCGACGGCCGAGTATTGATACGGGCAGTTCACTTCCTGCCCTGGCCGATAGGCGCGCAGCCAGCGGGCTCCGCAATTGCCGATGGTCCAGCCGCCCCAACCGGTCACCGTCTGCTTCGGATCGATGCTGCCCTTGTACAGAAAATCGTGCACTTCCTTGCAAACCACGGCGTGATGCAGCGTGTCGGTGGCCTGGCTGTGCTTCACGCCCAGGTCGTATTCATCCAGCAGTCGTTTCTCGTACTTTTGCCGCGCCGCATGCCAGCTCGGCCACCCACGTGTCGCGCTTCTTCCGCGGCAGATCACTCGCGAGGCCCTTCCAGGAACGCGCCCTCGTCGGCGACGATTCCCAAATCGAGCGGCCAGTTGCGGCCGAGATCCTCCGCCGTCGGATTCACGCGGATCGCCTTGGCTTCCGGATTGAATCGCCATCCTCGGTTCGGGTCGGCATGCTGTACTGGCCGACGAAAACCACCAGGTCCGCGCTCATGAACGCGTCGGGCGACAGGCTGGCCGAGAGGCGATGCTCATCGGGGAAATGCCCGCGCATGGGTCCGGAACGTCACCACCGCAATTTCGTTCTTCTCCGCCGCCACCATCAGCGGCTCCCAAGCCTTGTGGAAAAATACGCCGTGCCCCGCCACGATCACCGGACGCTCGGCGCGATTGATCATGTCCACGGCTTGCGCCAAATCCTTCGGCGCGGGATGCGGGCGCGATTCGGTGCGATATTTCTCCTTGCTGTAATAATCCTTCAGCTTCCGACGCCGCCGCGAAGCGATGCCGGTAGATTTCGCCCGGGAAATCCAGATGAACCGGGCCCGGAACGCCGGTCTTCAGATTTCGGAACGCGTAGGCCGTGTACTCGTGCACGCGATCCGGCGCGATCAGCCGCTTGCCGTACTTCTTCAATCCCTCGGTGGTCGGCTGCTGATAACCGGTCTGAATGAAGTACTCGCGATCGTCGGTGGCGATGGTTACGTTGCTCGCCAGCACCAGCAGCGGCGTGCGCGCGCGATGCGCCACCGCGATGTTCATGATCATGTTGGTGAAGCCCGGGCCTTCGGTGCCCGAACACGCCGTGACTTCGCCGGTGCAGCGCGAAAATCCGTCGGCCGCCGATGCCATGGAGCCTTCCGAGCGCCCGCCGAATGCCGGAATGCCAGCCGCCGAAATCGCGTTGATGATCTGGTAATTGCCCGGGCAGCAGAACAGCGCGGCGAGTCTTCGTCCTTGCAGGACTTGGCGAAAACCTCCGCGCCCGGTCATTCCGCCCTTCTCGCTGAAATCGCCTACGTGAGTGGCTTCGGCCAGCGTCTCGGTGATTTCCTTAGGGATGCGGATGGAGGGAATCGGAGGAGTGGTCGCGGCGAAAATTTTGCCCGGATTCACTAGCGCGGCCGCCACAGCGCCGGCACTCACCGAAGCAAACAGGCCTCGGCGCGAGGGACGCGATTCCGGTTCGGCGCGTCCGTTTGCCGGCGCTCGTTTTATGGGTATCAGCTTTCTGAACGTCGCGGTTCTGACTCTCGCTCATTTTGTGGTCCTCTCTCATCTATTTGTCCGTCTTCCACCACCGCCGGCCGCATGGATGCGGGCCACAGGCTGCGGATGAAATTTACCAGATTCCAAATGTCGGTTTCGCTGTCCAGCTGCGATTTGAACGCGGGCATCTGATCGCCCGCCCCGTCGCGAATGCTGTGGAAGATCTCGCCTTCGCTGGTCCCGCTCTTGTAGAGGCTGCGGCGATGGTGAGATCGGTGGCGTCGGCCACCAGCGACCCTTCGGCCTTGCCATTCTCGCCATGACACATGGTGCAATTCTGCATGAAAGTCGCGCGGCCTTGCGCGATGGATTTCTTGGTGTTGGCCACGGGATTTTTGAGCTTCTGCGCGTCTTGCTTGGTGAGCTTTTCCGGCGCGTTGCCCCAAGCCGCAAGCACACCGCCACAGGCCAGAAGCGCAATCGCTCCCCACTTTCGTAAGTACAACAGCGGCCAGCTCCTTTTGCGCCCGGAAGGGCTTAGACGGGTTTATCGTCTCAGATGGCGGACTCCGCCGTCAACCCGCGCACCGGCTCGCTCCCAATTGGTCTCAAACTCCCACCCGATCGCCGATATGGAGTTTAGAGATATGGCCAGCATCCAAATCCTGGTGGTGGAAGATAACGACATGCAGTCGAAGCTGGTGGGCTTCCTGCTGGAGGAAGCAGGCCACACCGTCCAGGTGGCCGAGAGCGCGGAGCAAGCGCTGGCATTATTGCAATCGTTTCTCCCGGATCTCATCCTGATGGATCTCCAGCTGCCGGGCAAGGACGGCCTGGAGCTGACGCGCGAGCTCAGGCTGAATCCGGCGCTCGGCGCCACGCCCATCATCGCGCTCACCGCCTACACCGATCCAGCGGAACTGGGAAGAGCGCGCGAAGCTGGATGCAACGGCACTATCGCCAAGCCCATCGATACCGCCACGTTCACGCGCCAGGTCCGGGAATATCTCAGCGGCACGGCGGAAGTTGCCGGCGAAGCTCCGCGCGACAGCGGCGATCTGCTGGCCGAGATCCGAAACAGTTTTCTGGCGGAAGGTCTGGAGCAATGCGGCGCCATTCTGAAAGAGCTCCAATCCGATCCGCGTTCCGCGACGGACGTGCTCCGCAGGGTTCTCCATCGTTGGGCGGGCGTGGGAGGGACGCTCGGTTTTCCCGAACTTTCCAGCCAGGCGCGGCACGTAGAGACGCTGTTGAAGACAGCCGGTGAGGATTACGCTGAGATCGTCAAAGCCATCGAAACCATGCGCCGGCGGTTCGCGGCCGCAGCGCGCAATAAGCCCAGTTTTCCGTTGGAGCTGACCAACGGACTGAATGGCGCGCGGATCGGGCTCATTAACTTTTCGGATGAAGAAGCCAATCGAATCCGCAGCGCCGCCAGCAGCCCCAACATTCCGATTGTGATTGAGCGCATGAAGAGCGATTCCATCGAAAATCAGAGCGGATACACCGCGCTGATCGTCAACGAATGTGGCGTTTCCATGGTCTCTACTCTGCACCGGCCGCAGTGGTCCGTCCCGGCGGTTCTCATCGGCTCCCGCTCGTCCCTGCTCTCGTTCTCGAAACTTCCGGCTCGCGCCTGTGATTTTCTAATCGCCCCTTGGGACGCTGAAGAGGTTCTGGTGCGCGTGTTCCGGCTGATCGCGAAGCCTGCAACGCCGCAGCCATCCGTGGATTCGCCCCATTTGCAAAAGAGGCGGCCGAGAGTTCTGATCGCAGATGATGATCCGGCCATCGTCTCCGTTGTCTCGGAGGTGTTGCAGCAGTCCGAGATGGATTGCGAGGTAGCGCGCGGCGGTAAACAGGCGCTGGAAGTGGTGAACCGGCGCCCGTTGGACGCCATTATTCTGGATGTGAACATGCTTGATCTGGACGGATTCGAGGTCCTGAAGAGCCTGCGCAACAACTTGGCCACCAGGGAAATACCAGTCCTGCTGCTCACCGCCCGGCGCGACAAGCTGGACATCGCCCTCGGATTCAGCTCCGGAGCGGACGATTACATGGTGAAGCCGTTTAAGCCTTTGGATCTGGTGGAGCGTGTCAACAAGATGATTGCAGCTCGCCGCAAGCCCGTTCCCAAGCGCCCCGCCCCAGCCAGTTCGGTCTCCGCCAGGTGACGCGTGCTAATCGGATGCATCTCCCAGCAAGTCATCGAGAAGTTCGTCCACCGCCGCGATGGGGCCTGTCCGCACGGGGCGAGGCTCATCGCAATAGGCAATTGCGCCCGCATAACCGGGCGCCGGATCGAAGTTATCGAGCGTCCAGCTGTGCGCTGCATCTTCACTTCCCGCGAGCGAGACCATCCGCGCGGTAACACCCGGCTGAAGGGATACCCGAAAGCTGTCCAGCGGAATCGAGAGTCCGCCGCCCATCGCCTTAATGTAGGCTTCCTTCCGGGTCCAGCAGTGGAAGAAGGCTGAGGTTCTTTCGGCCTCGGCAACCTCCAGCAGGTCGGCTGTCTCTTCCGGCGAAAAGAACCTGTGGGCGATGTTTTCGAGGTCGGAGAGCGGCCGATTCTGTTCGAGGTCGACGCCGATGTCACAGCTTGTGGTGAAGACATACGCTGCCAAGTCGCCGGAATTCGACGCATTGAATCGCAGGGAGCACGCCTGATTGTCGAGCGACGGAGCGAGTGCCGGCTTGCCCTGCGGTCCATATACGAAATCCACTGCGGCGGGCTGGATGCCAAGGTAACCGGCCGTCAGTCCCCGCAACGCGGCGCGCCCCAGCACGAACGCACGGCGATGCCGCGGGAAGTAAAACCGCTCGGCGCGCGCAGTTTCGTCGTGCGACAAGCAGGCCAGCGATCGGGCGAAATTATCTTCGGTGGCTTCCAGCCGCACCACCCACAAATGCACGTCCCGGCGATCGAAATCGAGCGGTTCCAAGCGCCGCATACATCCAAAGGTACAATAGCTTTGTGGCCACACTCACCTTCGAACAGGCGCGGCAGTGTGTCCTGGAGAATCTACGCGCGGCCCGGTTCCAACCCAAAGCTGAGCAAGTTAGTCTGTCTGAAGCGGCGGGCCGGGTGCTCGCCGAACCAGTAGCTGCGGACCGCGACTATCCGGCGCTCTCGCGCTCGGTCCGCGATGGCTTTGCGGTGCGGGCCGCGGATCTGCCCGGGGACTTATTCGTGATCGGCGAAGTGCGCGCCGGTGAATTGTACGTGGGCGAAGTTCAAGCGGGCCAAGCGCTCGAAATCATGACCGGCGCTCCGCTGCCGCGCGGCGCCGATTCGGTGGTCATGGTAGAGCACTGCACCGTGGCGGGCGACCGCGTCAACGTGCCGCGGACGCTGGCTCCAGGCGAAAACGTGAGCCCGCAGGCATCGCAGGCGCGCGGGGGCGAAGTGCTGCTCGAAGCGGGCCATCGCCTGGGTTTCGCCGAAATCGCGCTGCTCGCCACGGTGGGGGCGGCCAGCGTTTCGGTGTACGCGCGTCCGCAAGTCGCGATCCTGGCCACTGGCGACGAGATCGTGGAAGTGGACGAAACGCCGCTGGACTACCAGATCCGCAACTCGAACGTGGAATCTCTGGCGGTTCAAGTGAAGCGCGCCGGAGGATGTCCCACCGTTCTGCCCATTGCGCGCGATTTGTACGAAGCCACTCGGGAACTGACCGAACACGGGCTGCGTTTCGACATGCTGCTGCTTTCAGGCGGCGTATCGGCCGGCAAGTACGACATCGTGGAGCGCGTGCTGGCGGACTTGGGCGCCGAGTTTTATTTCGATCGCGTGCTCATCATGCCCGGCCAGCCGCTGGTGTTCGGCAAGGCGCGCGGCGAGTTTTTCTTCGGCCTTCCGGGCAACCCGGCGTCCACCATGGTCACGTTTCGAGATCTTCGCGCGCTCGGCCGTGGAACTTCTCGGGGGCCAAACGGACGCGGTCCTGCCGCTGCTTTGGAGCAGGTTGGCGCAGGATTTCCGCCAAAAAACCGGGCTGACGCGCTTCCTGCCCGCGGTCTTGAGCCCGGATGGGGCTGAAGTCACGCCTTTGCCGTGGCAAGGCTCCGGCGACGTGCCGACGCTCACGCGCGCCAACGCATTTCTGGTGACCGAATCCGAGCCGCGAAACCTGGGCGGCGGGCGATTGGATTCGCGTGCTGCTGAAATAAGCCCATGACCACCAAAAAGAAGCTCAGCCATTACGACGACGCCGGAGTGGCGCGGATGGTGGACGTCTCCGCCAAGTCGCCCACCAAGCGCACGGCGCGCGCGCATGCGTTCGTGAAGATGCAGCCGTCGGTGATTGCGCAATTGCCCAGCAATCCCAAGGGCAATCCGCTCGAAATCGCGCGTGTAGCGGGCATTTCGGCCGCGAAACGGACTTCGGACCTGATCCCGCTGTGCCATCCGCTTATGCTTTCCCACGTCGACGTGGAAGTGACGCTCGAAGACGACGGGCGTGCGGATTGTGTCCAGCGTTGCAACCATGGCCGCCACCGGCGTGGAGATGGAGGCGCTTACCGCGGCGTCGGTCGCGGCGCTCACGGTCTACGACATGACCAAGGCGCTCGACAAGGGCATCGAGATTCAGGATCTGTACTTGCTGGAAAAAACCGGCGGCAAGAGCGGCGACTACCGGCGCCCGGCGGCCCAGGTCAGACGAAATGATCCGAGTGGCCGTGCTGACGGTGAGCGATTCGGCCGTCGCCGGAACGCGCGAGGATCGGTCCGGCCCGGCGGTTCGTGAGCGCGCCGAGTCCTTCGGATGGACGGTGGGCGCGCTCGAGTTGGTGCCCGATGAATCGCTGGAGATCGCCGACGCGGTGCGCCGCCTGGCGGACTCGGGCCAGTTTTCGCTGATGCTGACCACCGGGGGAACCGGAGTGGCGCCGCGCGACGTCACACCGGAAGCCACGCGCAGCATCATCGAGCGGGAAATTCCGGGGCTGGCGCGAATTGATGCGTTCCGAAGGGCGAAAATTTACGTCTAAGGCAGTGTTGTCACGCGGACTGGCTGGACTGCGCGGGCGCACCCTGATCGTAAACCTGCCGGGATCGCCGAAGGGCGCTGTGGAGTCGCTGGATGCGATTGCGGAATTGGTTCCCCACGTGCTGGATCTTCTGGAAGGAAGGACGGCTCACGATGGCAAATGTGCCAAACTAAAGTTATGCGCACTGCGCTGATTTTCCTTGTTTGCGCCGCTGGTTTTGGCCAAGTTGCTTTTGCCCAGGCGCCCGGTACGCTCGATCCGGCCAAGGAGGCGGCTGCGAAAGAGGCTGCTGCTAAACTGGCCGCCGGGCAAGCGCCAGGAAAGCTAGATCCCAGCGATGTCACGATCAAAATCCACCACCACCGTTGTCATCGCGCCCACCACGGTGCGGGACCGCAACGGCGAGTTCGTCAATGGACTGCAACTCCAGGATTTCGAGCTTTACGATAACAACAAACTGCAGAAAGTCAACGCCGATGTCCGGGATGAGCCGCTCTCGCTGGTCGTGGCCGTGCAGCGCAGCTCCAATCTGACCGACTTTCTGCCCAAGATCCAGCGAATCGGCACGCATGCTGAACCAGCTTGTGGCGGGCCAGGATGGAGAAATCGCCGTCGTCGGATTCGATCATCGCATTCTGGTCGATGCAGGACTTCACCAAGGAGGGCACCAAGATCTCCGAGGCGATGCAGAAAATGACGCCGGGCAGTTCACGTCCACGCTGTGATCGACGCTGTGAACTATAGCATCCGCATGCTGAAGAACCGCCCTCCAGACCGGCGTCGCGTGTTGCTGCTGATCGCCAGAAAAGCGGGACCGGGGCAGCGAACTGCGCCTGCGGGAAGCGCTGACAGAGGCTCAGTTTGCCAATGTTTCGATTTATTCTCTGGACATTTCCACCCTCGTGGCCGCCCTCACCAGCTAAGGGCATGCCGCCGCGTCCGCCCGCCGTTCCTCCCGAGGCGCAGCACCTGCCGGGCGGCGGATGCCGCTACTCCCACCACCATTGACCAGAACTACTACACGGGCAATTATGTCCCGGTCTTCGTCGACATATTCAAAGCGGTGAAGAGCGTTTTCGTGGACGACACGCTGGACGTATTCACGCGTTTCACCGGCGGACGGGAATACTCCTTCGTCGGCGAGAAGAGCCTGGACAAGGCAATCGCACGGGATCAGCGACGAATTGCACAGCCAGTATCTGCTGAGCTATTCGCCCAACAACCAAACCGAGGGCGGGTTCCACGAGATCAAAGTGATCTGTCAATCGCCCGAATCTGGAAGTACGCACGCGTCCTGGATATTGGGTGGCGGCGCGCCCGGAGTAGGCGACTCACCGGCCCCACGTTAAAGCGTAAACTTCTGCTCGGCATGACTCGATGCGTAGTGGCCAAAGATGTTCGGCGCTATGGAAACGACCGTACGGGCTAGTTCTGGTACCAACTATCCCCGGAAGGCAATCGCGGCGAAACTAACCACGCTCTGTTCGTCGATGTTCCACTGCTGGTAGCGCCGCAACGTCCCGCGAGCTTGCGGCACCGCTTTCAGGAACGTGTACATGGGCGCCGAGCCGCACCATTTCAGATCGTCCTGATTTTCCTGGATCAGGTCCCAAAATCCTGGAGCATCGGCCGCAGTGAGCCGCTCGATGCGCCGTTTGATCGCGCTCGGCGACGGCCGCCATCTCACCCTCGTCGGCGCGGGCGATCATCTGGTCGCCGTAGCGGCGGCCCATATGCGCCATATCCACACCCAGCACCCAGAACAGCTTGTTGCCTTCGCGCGCGGAGATATTGCCGAGGGTATCGAAGAAACGCTGCACATGCTCGTTCCCCTCCGGCTTGCCGCCTTGATAAATGCTGCGCAGGAAGGAACCGCACAGAATCGGAAGGATGCGAATGTTCGGGCCGTAAAGATATTGCAGGAACAGCACCTGAAATTCGATGGAGTGCTCGATCGCGTGGCAATAATCCTCCATACGGATCGATCCCGGCGCGGCTTCGGCGAGTTCGTCCACCAGGCGGCCGTCCGTGATGGTTTCGCCGAGTGGCGTCACGAAAGGCTTGCGCGTCAAGCCGAAGCGGTCTGGTTCGCCGTAATGCGAGGTGCCGAGCACCACGAACGTGCGGTCCTGGTACGAAGAAGGCAGCGCGGAATAAGCGTCGCGATACGATTCCCAGCCGCCGAACGGGCTGACGTGCGGCGCGGCGATACCGAGGAGTCGAATCCTCTGTGCCCGGAGCTGCGCGCCTTGCATAAATTCGGAAATCGATTTGCGCGCTTCTTCGGCATCGTCCGGATAAGCCGAACCGGCGTGCGAGGCGTCACGCTTGGGCGCCGCGGCGAATTCGTTCACGCGGCGCTAAGCGCTGTACTTCGAACGCCTCGTCTTCCAGGAATCCCGGCATTGCTGAGCGTGTCGAACAGATGTTTTTCGAGCTCGCCGATCTGGATCTCGCCCGTGATCCGCACCAGGCTGGCGCGCAGGTCCAGACTGGTCTGCTCGCCGTCGAAGCAAGCCAGGCACTCCACCAGTTGAGGCGGAATGAGCAGCATGGCGTCGGAAAATTTCAGCGGATCGCGAATCAGGAGCCCGGGATGCTCGGGATCGGAGGAGGGAATAAAATCGAGTCCCAATCGAAGACGGGGAAGTGGACCTGGCACATCACCAATATCGCATGAGCCTTGTGCGGTTCACGGGACGTCACGCGAATGGATTTCGGACAGTTATGGCGCCGTAACGATGGCCGGCGGCCAGATCCTCGCTCCACAACACGTCGCAGCCCAATTCCACGGCGCTGTTGATGATGAGTGCGTCCCACCAACTGACCTTGTGCCGCCGATGAATCTTGCACGCCCGCAGAACATCCGCGTGACTGGGACGATGAATGGTCCAAGCTCCCAGATCGGCGATGGCTTCTTCGGCTTCCTCGCTTTTCATCCCCAGCTTCTTCGTGGCGGTGACGTAAAACTCCGAGAGCACCTGGATGCTGACGGCTCCGCTTTGGTCGTCGAACAGACGGGCAATCAGGTCCACGGCTTGGTCGTGTTTGGGGCCGGCTCCGCCTTCATGCGCGTACACGAAAATGTTCGTGTCCACAAACTCAACGCTCATGCAATTCGTCCCGCGTCCACTGGATCTGGCCCTGAGTCCCGCGATCGGGAGCGTTGCGGATCCTTTCCAGGAAGCGGCGCCTGGCTCTTTGCGTTTGAGACTCCTGCTCGATCATGTCGCTGATGGCGGCTGTCATCAGGCTGCTCATCGATTGGTTCCGCGTCGCGGCGAAAACCCGAAAGCGCCGCAGCAAGTTGTCGGGCAGGCTGAGCGTAACGTTGGTTTGTTCCTTCGTTTGTTCCTTCACGTAATCCAGTGTAGCACATAAATGTGTGCGGAGGCTGGGCACGCTTACGGAACCACGGGCAGCCAGATCGCGCTCGCCTGGTCGGTTGAGCGGAACACGGTCTCGGTTGCTTTCTGATAATCCGACGGCTGCGCGAGGAAAATGTTGGGCACGTAGGTCTGCGGGTTCCGGTCGTACAGCGGGAACCAGCTCGATTGGATCTGCACCATGATCCGATGCCCCGGCAGGAACACGTGGTTGGTGGTGGGCAAAGCGAATCGGTATTCGCTGCGGCTTGCCCGCCGGGATGGCCGACGGATGCTCGAAACTCTCGCGGTACCGGCCCCGGAAAATATCCATGGAAACGGCCAGCTGATATCCGCCCAGCTCCGGCTGGCTGGGAACCTCGTCGGGGAAAACGTCGATCAGCTTCACCACCCAATCGGCATCCGTGCCGCTGGTGGCCGCGATGCAGATCGGCGATCGGCGCGCCGCTGATCCGCACGGGCGCGGTGAGCACGCCGGTGTGAATACTTCAACACGTCGGTCCGGTCGGCCACGGAGCGCTGATCGGTGACCAGCCACTGCTTCCAACGATCGCGAATCGGCGAATCGAACCGGGCGCGGAAGATAAGGCACGGGCTTCGCGGGATCGGACACATACGAATCCGCCGCCGCATTCCGAGCCGCTCGGCTTATCAAACCCCAAGCCGAAATCCGCCTCCAGATAGATCGGCTTCAGCGGCGCAGCGCAGCCCTGCGCGCAGGCCAGCGGCCAGTTCTCAAATCGATCCCAGTGGTTCTCGCCGGTGTTGTAAATGAACACGTGCGGCGTGTTGGCTTTCGGCGCATCGGTTTTCAGGTATTGATCGAAGAACGGCCGCAGCACATCGCGCCGGAACTGGAGCGCGGTGTCGCCATCCCACTTCAGCGGACCCAGATTGTACCCGTCGTAATTCACCTGGCTGTGCCGCCACGGACCCATCACCAGGTAGTTGTGATCGGCCTGCCCTTTGGCCTTCAGCGCCATATAGCAGTGAATCGCGCCCCACATGTCCTCCTGGTCCCACAGTCCCTGAATCCACATGGTCGGCACTTGCGAGGGATGCTCGGCCACCAGCTTGTCCAGCGCCTGCCCCTGCCAGAACTCGTCGTAGGCGGGATGTTCGATCATCTTCTCGTTCCAGGGCAGTTGCTCCAGGCCGTGCAGCCGAGCGTAGTCGCCCGCCGATCCGGCGCGCAGGAAAGCTTCGTAGTCGTCGTACGCATCGCGCGGCACCGCCATTCCGCCGCCCTTCTGGATGGTCTGCTCGGAGAAGTAGTCGAAATTGGGCTGGCGAAACGCCCCGTAGTGAAACCAGTCGTCGCCCATCCAGCCGTCCACCATGGGACTCTCCGGCGCCGCCACCTTCAACGCCGGATGCGGATCCAGCAGCGCCATCACCACCGTGAAGCCCTCGTAAGACGAGCCGATCATGCCGACGCGGCCGTTCGATTCGGGCGTGTTCTTCACCAGCCAGTCGATGGTGTCGTAGGCGTCGGTCACGTTGTCGGTCGAAGTGGGATTCAGCGGGCCGCGCACCGGCTTCGTCATGAAGTAATTGCCCTCGGACTTGTATTTGCCGCGCACGTCCTGGAAGACGCGGATGTAGCCGGCCTGGACGAACACCTCGTCGCCCTGCGGCAGGATCGCGAGCATGTGCGGGCTGTTGCTGCGAAGCGCGCGGGCGGTGGCATTGTAGGGCGTGCGAGTCAGCAAAATCGGCGCGTTGCGCGCTCCCTTGGGCATCACGATGACGGTGTACAGCTTCACTCCATCGCGCATGGGGATCATGACTTCGCGCTTGATGTAATCCTGGTTGGAAGTTGGAGGGTGGAAGGCCTTGGGAATGTCGCTATCGGAGGCGGCCGCGGTAAGGACGCAGACCGCCGCCAGCAGACTCATTCCCAGCAGGCCTATTTTTCGATTGGCGCGAGGTTCCTGCTTCATCCAGATATTTTAACGTGACTGTGTATTTGAACGTGTCGCGTGTCGCCTGCATTAGAGCGATCGTGCAATTATTCGGCGTGCATCGAATCCGGTCTTGGTCCATCGATCATGCACGTTGGGAACTCCTTCCAGGAAACGTTGCTTAGCCGAGGTATCCAGTTCGGTTCGGCCCATCGCTTTCGCGATGTGCCCACATAAGATGCGGATTCTCACCGAAGCTCGGAGATGGCTCTTCCATCCTTCAAAAGGATCCGTCTTGATGGATACATCCTCCGGCAGCAGGCCGTCAGACCGTTGCGTTCACTACCCAAACGAGGAACCAAGCGAAACTAACGGACAGCGCACCATAGGCAAGCAGAGCCCGGCTCGAGGATTTGCGAACGACCGCAAGAAGGAAAAGGCAAAACACGATCGCCGTGTTCGTTTCAACGATGGCGAAGAGCCGCTCGCTATAGTCTCCGCCGAGCAACGTCGACTTAAAGAACAAGGCGCAAATCAAATATACGTAACTCAGTGAGACAAGTGTGGCGGTTGCTCTTGCTGTCAAATCCCTCTCCTGCGAAGACAACTTTCTCCACAAGAAAGCGAGCAATAGAGCCGGCAGCAGGAGCGACGCGAAGAAAAGCACCGAAAACAATGCCCTCATGAAAGGCCGATTGTAGCAGCCAGGGGAGGTTCCGAAGAAGAGCCAACCGTCTTTGTGTTCGTCTCGGTCTGCCCTCAAGCGAACGATAATGAAAGTATGCGAAGATTCTCCGGGCCGGAACTCGCCGAAGCCCTCTCCAGCCTCACCGGTTGGACCGTGGTCGACGGAAAGCTCCACAAAGAATACAAATTCGCCGATTTCATCCATGCCTTCGGATTCATGGCCACCGCCGCGCTCGCCATCGAGAAGATGGGCCATCATCCCGAATGGTTTAACGTCTACAACCGCGTCACCGTAGACCTGACCACGCACGACGCCCAGGGCATCACGTCCAAAGATGCCGATCTCGCAAAGCTTCTCGACGGAATCGCCAGCAAGCTGCAATGAAGATCGCGCTCATGCTGTTTTTCGCCGCGGTCCTTTATGCGCAGGAACCGTTCTCGGGAGCGGCCGAGGTGGATCAGCAGATGGAGCGCGCGGTTCACGACGGGCTCATCCCGGGCGGCGTGGTATTGATCGGGCACGACGGGCGCGTGGTCTATCAGAAGGCCTACGGCAGCCGCGCGCTGATCCCGCATCGCGAGCCGATGACGCTCGATACCATCTTCGACGCCGCGTCGCTCACCAAAGTGATCGCCACCACGCCCGCCATCATGCGGCTGTTCGAGCAAGGCCAGATCCGGCTCAACGATCCAGTGACCAAATACCTGCCCGAATTTCAGGGCGGCCACAGCGACATCACCATCCGCAACCTGATGACGCATTTCTCGGGACTTCGGCCAGACCTGGATCTGAAGCCGGCCTGGAGCGGCTACGAAACCGGCATCCAGCGCGCGCTCACCGACAAACCCGCCGGACCGCCCGGCGTGCGGTTCGTGTACAGCGACATCGATTTCATTTTGCTGGGCGAAATCGTGCATCGGCTCACCGGAAAAATGCTGGACGAATATACGCGCGAGAACTTTTATGAGCCGCTGGGCATGCACGAAACGATGTTTCTGCCGCCGGCCTCGCTCCGCCCGCGCATCGCCCCCACCGAAATCAATCCGGTGACCGGCCAGCCGTTGCGCGGCGAGGTGCACGACGACACGGCGCGCTACATGGGCGGCGTGGCGGGCCACGCGGGCGTGTTCACCACCGCGGCCGATCTCGCCAAATTCGCGCAAATGATGCTGGACGGAGGCGCAGGCAACGGCGTCCGCCTATTCAGCGCCGCGACGGTTCAGAAATTCACTTCGCCGCAATCGCCCCCCGACCAGCCGATTTTGCGCGGCCTGGGCTGGGATATCGATTCGCCCTATTCCAGCAATCGCGGCGAATTGTTCCCCATCGGCTCCTACGGCCACACCGGCTACACGGGTACGTCGATCTGGATCGACCCGTTCAGCCGCTCGTACGTGATCATTTTGACGAATTCGGTGCATCCGCACCGCGGCCATTCCGTCGTTTCGCTGCGCAGCCGCATAGCCACCATCGCCGCCGCGTCCTTCGGAATTACGGCGCCGAGCGTGAAACTCACCGGATACAACGAGACAATCGTCGGCCCGGGCGTGCACCGCGAAGTGGAACCGAAGGCCGAAGTGCTCACCGGCCTGGACGTTCTGGCCCAGGACAATTTCGCGGCATTACGCGGCAAACGGATCGGCCTGATCACTAACCAGACCGGCGTGAATCGGGACGGGCGGCGCAATGTCGACCTCATGCTGGCCGCCGGAATCAAAGTGACCGCCCTCTTCTCTCCCGAACATGGCTTGGCAGGCGCCGAAGATCGCCCCAATATCTCCGACACCAAAGACGACGCGACCGGTTTGCCGGTTTTCAGCCTCTATCAGGCCTCTTCCCGCCGGATTCAGCCCGCGATGCTGGACAATGTGGACGCCCTGGTCTTCGATATTCAGGACGTCGGCGCGCGCTTTTACACTTACTCCTGCACCATGCTCTACAGCATGGAGGAAGCCGCCAAGAAACATTTGCCGTTTTTCGTTTTGGACCGTCCAAACCCAATCACCGGCGTTCATGTCGAGGGTCCCATGCTCGATCCTGACCTGCAATCGTTCACCGGATGCTTCGAGATTCCCGTCCGCCATGGCATGACCCTGGGCGAACTGGCGACCATGGCGAATGGCGAGCGCAAGCTCGGCGCTGGATCTGCACGTGATCGAAATGCGGGGTTGGGATCGGGGCGATTGGTTCGATGCCACCGGCCTCCCCTGGGTGAACCCGTCGCCCAATATGCGAAGCCTGAATGCTGCCCTTCTGTATCCCGGAATCGCGATGCTGGAAGCGTCGCCGAATTATTCGGTCGGGCGTGGGACCGATAGCCCTTTTGAGCTAATTGGCGCCGATTGGATCCATGGCCGCGAACTGGCCGGCTTCTTAAACGGCCGCTTTATCCCGGGAGTTCGGGTGTATCCGGCGCGATTCCGGCCCGACTTCGTCCAATTTCTCCGGAAAGACCATCGAAGGCGTGCGATTCGTGATTACCAATCGCGACACATTCGACAGCACGCGGCTCGGCCTGGAACTCGGCTTACGCCTTAAACAAGCTATATCCGGGGAAGATCGACTGGCAGGCAAACCGGTTCCTGATTGGCAATCACGCGGTGCTGAAGGCACTGAAGGATGGCGTCGACCCGCGAACCATCCTGCAGGAAATGGAGGATTCGCTCGCCAGTTTCACCCGGCAAAGGGAGCAGTACCTGCTGTACCGTTAGGCGGCAGGCGCGAGAGATGGACGCGAATCCACCTCTCGCGAGTAGGAGTACCCGCGGTGCGGGCCAATAAGAGTACTGGCTCGGTTACCGCGACTGGCCTCACGTCCCTTAGGCGGCGACGACTTTCGCGCGAGCCCTTCGGTTCGTTTTTCGGACGATTCTTGCTGCCGGGAGGACGGCCGCGCCGCTTGATTTGCGACATCCAGGCTGGCGGACGTCCACGACGTCTGCCCCGGCCGCGGGCCAGCCGTTCCAAGGTCATGATCGCTTCTTCGATCTGTTCCCGCTCCAGCCTCAACTCGGCCAGCATCTTGTTAATGTCCATTCACCGTCTCTCCCAAAAATTTGACCTCTGAGACGCCAGTTCTGTTCGGAAAAGCGAACAGCAACGCTTCATCTCGTTGATCCTGTAATAAACTTTGTACCTCATTTTGAACTGCTTTTCAAGCTTCTTGTTCGGTAAACCGAACAATATAGTCCGTCAGACACAGTTCTTGTACTAGCCGGGCGGGTCTGATATGGCTCGGCGACCGTGAATCTAGCGTTGAGCGGCGCTTTTTCCAGTAGAAATAGAAGGGCAGGCCAAGAGAAATCAGTAACAGGCCAAGGATGGATTCGCGGGGCGAACTGCGCAGCGTGGAAACGATTAAGCACGCGATCCCGAGAACGAAGGCAATCGGGACCACCGGATAGCCGATAGTCCGGTAAGGACGTGGCATATCAGGGCGGCGGAAACGCAGCACAATTACCGAGGCTGTCGCCATGCCATAGAGGATCGCGCTGGCGAAAATCACGTAAGTGTAGAGCTGGTCATAATCGCCCGCTGAGCACCAGCAGGCAGGCCCAGGCGCTTAAAAGCAGGATGGAAACGCTGGGCGTCCGATGAACGGGATGAATTCGCTCCACGCCACGGAAAAATAGCCCGTCGCGGGCCATTGCGAAAGGCACGCGCGAGCCGGACAGGATGGAGCCGTTGAGCGCGGCAAAAATGGAGATCATGGCCGCCACACTGACCGCCGCCGCGCCCGGCGCACCCAGAATCCTGCGCATCATTTCGGCGGCCACGCGGTCCGTAGCGGCCACCGCGCCGGCCGGAAGCACATAAAAATAAGCCAGATTGGTCAGCAGATAAATGGCGATCACGGCCAGCGTGCCAACAATCAGTGCCAGCGGCAGATTGCGCTGCGGTTTTCGAACCTCGGACGCCACCATGGTGACGTTATTCCAGCCGTCGTAAGCCCACAATGCGCCCACCAGCGCGGCGAAGAAGCCCAAAACCCCGCCGGGCGCCGGCGTGGAGGAGTGATAATTGGCAGCGCTGCCGAGCCCGGATCCCAATCCAATCACGAATAATCGCGCCGATAAGACCCACCTTCAGCAGGGTGGTAGCCACCTGGACGTTTCCACCCACCCGCACGCCGAAATAATTGATCAGCGCCAGCAACGCGATCAGACGCCAATCGCAAGCAATTGGCCATAGCGGATGGGCAGCGGCGACTACCGCCTTCGCCGAGCGGCAACGGGCGTCGACCACCCAAACTTTTCCCAGTTCCGGCCGGAAATTGGCCAGATAGATGTAAAACCCCGTGGCCAGCGTGGCGATGGATCCGCTCTTTGCCACCCACATCTGGGTCCAGCCGTACAGAAATCCCCACAGCGGACCGTAAGCTTCGCGCAGATAAACGTATTCGCCTCCGGCTTCCGGCAGCGCGGCGGCGAGTTCGGCGTAGCTCAAGGCGCCGAACAGCGAGAGCAATCCGCCGGCGATCCAGACGGCGAAAATCTTCAGCGGCGAGCCGACGTTGCGCGCCATGGTGCTGGGCACCAGGAAAATGCCGCTGCCGATGACGGTTCCCACCACGATGGCCGCGGCGCTCCAGACGCCCAGCTCGCGCTTGAGGCCGTCTTGATTAGCCAGCGCTGGTCCGGTCATTCGATGACTCCTTCAAGAATAGCGACATCACGTAACCGGTCGAGAATGTTGCGGCGGTTCCGATGACGACGTACCAGGTGAAGGCGATGCTGGTTTCAACGCTGAACGTAGATCATCAGCGCAAGCCCGGCGATCATGGCGATCATGGCCGAAGTTTGTTGGACGCGCTTGGTCAGCAGGCCGAGCAGGAAAACGCCCAGCAGCGAGCCATACAATATGGACGCGATCGAAAGGCCGGCTTCCAGGACCGATCCCACGTGGCGGGCCACCAGTCCCACCAGAAACAGAATCACGCCCCAAGCCACCGTCGCCCAGCGCGCCACTGCGGAGAAAATGCGCGTCCGAGGCGGATGTCGCGGTCGCGCCGCATCGAGCGATCAGCGGCCTGTAGAAATCCATCACGGTGGTGGACGCCAGCGCATTCAGCGCGGCGCTCAGGTTGGACATGCCCGCGGCAAGAATCGCGGCGATCACCAGTCCCGCGACGCCCACCGGCAAGTTGTTCCAGATGAACTTGCGGATAGATGGAATCGGCCGGTTGCGGCGCGGGCAATCGGGCGTCGGAATAGTGCACAAAAAGCAGCACGCCGATGAACAGGAACAGCGCGAACTGGAAGAAGATCACCATCCAGCTCGAAAGCAGCGCCGCGCGGCTCTGCCGCTCGTTCCTCGCGGCGAGCAGGCGCTGCACCATCAATTGCTCGGTTCCGTGGCTGGCAGTGGTGAGGAAGCAGCCGCCGATGATTCCCGCCCAGAAGCTGTAGCTGCGCGAGAAGAACTCCGGCGGTCCAAGCGAAGCGGAAATCGAACATCTGGAATTTGTGCGCCGCGCCCGCGAGCGCCGTGACATGCGCCCAGCCGCCGGGAATCTCGCGCAAGATCACCACGAAGCTGAGCATGGCGCCCGCGACATATAGAAACATCTGGACCGCGTCGGTCCAGATCACCGCGGTCATTCCGCCTTCGAAGGTATAGAACAGCGTCAGGCAGACGATGACGATGATGGAAACCATTTCGCCGGTGCCCAGGACGATGGAGATGACGATCGAGAGCGCGAATACGCGGACGCCTTCGGCCAGCGCGCGCAGCATCAGGAATGTCCCGGCGGTCAGCCGGCGGATGCGCTCGCCGAAGCGGCGCCGCATCAGTTCGTACGCGGTGAACATTTCGCCGCGAAAATATTGCGGCAGGAACAGCACGGAGATCACGATGCGCGCCAGCAGATATCCGAGCACCAGTTGCAGAAACTCGAAATTGCCGGAGAACGACAGCGCCGGCGTGCCGATTACGGTGAGCGTGCTGGTTTCGGCCGAGACGATGGACAGCGCGATGGCCCACCAGGGCGCGTTGCGGCCGCCCAGGAAATAATCCTTCAGATTGTGCTGGCTCTTGCGAAAGTGCGCCCCAAACCAGGTGATCGCGATGAGGTAAAGCGCGATCGTCGCCAGATCGAGAAAACGCATGAGACAGCGGGCCGAGAAACAGGGATGATAGCACGTTGGACGAATCGGGATGTCGGGAGCGCAGAGCGCGTAGCGTCAGATCGGCCATACGAGGAGCGCGGCTGCTGCATCGTCATGCAGTGCAGCGTGCCCAGGCCCAGAACCAGATCGCCGCAATAGATGCCGACCACCTCGCGCGATGGGAAACAGCTTCGCGAGCGTGTTCAGCGCGATGCGGTCGTTCGGGTCGTTGAAAGCCGGCACCAGCACCAGGCCGTTGGCGATATAGAAATTCGCGTAGCTGGCCGGCAGGCGCTGGCCATCGAAATAGACCGGCTCGGGCATGGGCAGCGTGACCACGCGCAGTCCGGTGCGGCGCAGCAAGCTTCAGATTCTCGCGCAGCGGCTCGTAGTTCGCTTCGGATCGGTCATCCTCCGCTGACCGATCACCACCGTGTTCTCGTCCGACGAAGCGCGCCAGATCGTCGATGTGGCCGTGCGTGTCGTCGCCGGCGATGCCGTGCTTCAGCCAGATGGTCTGGCGGATGCCCAGATAGTCGGCGAAGTAGCGCTCCAGCTCGGCGCGGCCGAGCCCGGGATTGCGCGCCTGGACGTTCGCTCAGCAGGCACTCTTCGGTGGTGAGCAACAGCCCCGCGCCGTTCACGTCGATGCTGCCGCCTTCGAGCACGATGCCCGGGTCGAACGCGGCGAAGCTTGATCGCGCTTTGCGACGCTGGCCGGGAATGCGGTTGTCGTCGCGCCAATTGTCGTATTTGGCCCAGCCGTTGAAGAGCCAGTGCGTGATGGCGACTTCGCCGGCTGTCGTTCTTCACGAACATCGGGCAATAGTCGCGCGTCCAGCTTCGATTGGTCGGCCAGCGCAAGAACTCGACGGCGTCCATGTCGACCGCGCATTTCGTCAGAACGCGCCGGGCGCTTTTTTCGAGCGCCGCATCTTCCACCAGAATGCGGACCCGTTCCACGCGCGCCAGGTGGCGCACGATTTCGCCATAGAGCCACGGAATCGGCGCGAATTTGCCGGGCCAATCGGTTCTCTCGTGCGGCCATGCCAGCCACGTGGCTTCGTGCGGCTCCCATTCGGCCGGCATCCGCCAGCATTGATGCAGCCACGTCAGTCCAGCCACCGCTTCAGAATGGGCGCGTAGGCGTCGATGCGGCGGTCGCGCAGGAACGGCCAGTTGCGGCGGACTTCTTCCATGCGGCGCGGATCGCATTCGGCCACCAGAATCTCTTCCTTCGACGTAGAGGCTTCGTCGATGACCTGGCCGAACGGATCGGCGACGAACGAAGAGCCCCAGAATTCCAGGCCGTGCTCGGGCGGGCCTTCGAAGCCGACGCGATTCACCGCCGCGACGTAAATGCCGTTGGCGATGGCGTGCGCGCGCTGGATGGTGCGCCAGGCGTCCAGCTGCGCCGCGCCGTACTGCGCTTTTTCGGACGGATGCCAGCCGATCGCGGTCGGATAGAAAAGAATGTTCGCGCCGGCGAGAGCGCGACAGGCGCGCGGCTTCCGGATACCACTGATCCCAGCAGACCAGCACGCCGAGGCGGCCGAAGCGCGTGTCGAAATTGACGAAAGCCCAGATCGCCGGGCGTGAAATAGAACTTTTCGAAGTACAGCGGATCGTCGGGAATGTGCATCTTGCGATAGATGCCCTGCGATCTCGCCGTCGGCGCCGATCACCGCCGCGGTGTTGTGATACAGGCCCGCGCCGCGGCGCTCGAACAGCGACGCGACGATCACGATCCCGAGCTCGCGCGCGAGCTGGCCGAGCGTCTCCGTGGTCGGTCCCGGGAATCGGCTCGGCCAGCGCGAACAGCTCGGCGTTCTCCTCGCGGCAGAAATACTGCGACCGGAACAGCTCCTGCAGGCAGACGATCTGCGCGCCGCGTCCGGCGGCTTCGCGCATCCGCCAGACGGCCTTTTCCAGATTCTCGTTGGGATCGAGCGCGCAGCTCATCTGCACCAGGCCCACACGGAACTTCTCCGTGCTCGACAGAATGACATGTCTCTCATTGTCGATGCGCGAGCGCGTCGCCGCAATAAACGCACGATTAAAATGCGGTTACATGTACATCCCGCCGTTCACGTTCAGCACGTGCCCGGTGATGTAGCGCGCTTCGTCGCTCGCCAGGAATCGCACGGCCGCGGCGACGTCTTCCGGCTTTCCGATGCGCTTCAGCGCGATGTGGCCGACCATGTTGTCCTTCAGCTCCTGCGAGAGCTTTGCCGTCATGTCGGTTTCGATGAAGCCCGGCGCGACGGCGTTGACGGTGATGTTGCGGCTGCCCATCTCCTGCGCCAGCGCCTTGGTCAAGCCGATCAGCCCGGCCTTCGACGCGACGTAATTCGCCTGGCCCGGATTGCCCATTTCGCCGACCACCGAAGAAATATTGATGATGCGGCCCCAGCGCTCGCGCATCATGTGTTGCAGCACCTGCTGGATGGCGAGAAAAGAGCCGGTCAGATTGGTCGCGAGCACGCTGTCCCAATCGTCCTTCTTCATGCGCAGCGCCAGGCCGTCCTTGGTGATGCCGGCGTTGTTCACCAGAATCGCAACCGGCCCGAATTCCTTGGCGGTTTTGGCGAAGGCTTCCTGGATCGACTCGGCGCTGGTCATGTCGATCGCGACCGCGAACGCTTCGCGCCCTTGCGCGCGAATCTCGCCGGCGAGCTCTTCCAATTGCGCGATGTTGCGTGCCGCGAGCGCCACGCGCGCGCCCGCCTCCGACAGCGCCAGTGCGCACGCCCGTCCGATGCCCCGGCTCGCGCCGGTGATGAAAGCGGTTCGATTTGTCATGAGAGTGAATTTCCATCATAGTAAAACGTGAGCTCTCTTCATGGCCTATAGCGACCTGCGCGACTTCATCGACGCGCTCGAAAAAAAGAAAGAACTGAAGCGCATCTCGGTGGAGGTGGATCCGTTTCTCGAAATCACCGAGTTCGCCGACCGCGTCCGTGAAGAACGACGGGCCCGCGCTGCTGTTCGAGAAGCCCAAGGGCAGCCGCGTTCCGGTGCTGATCAACGCTTCGCCAGCATGCGGCGGATGGAGACTGGCGCTGGAAGTGGACTCGGTGGAAGCGGTCGCGCAGCGCATCTACGAATTTCTCGAAATGCGCATGCCGGAAGGGCTGATCGGCAAACTGAAAATGCTGCCGAAGCTGGCCGAAGTGGGCGCGTTCTTTCCCAAGATCGTTTCGAGCGGCCCGTGCAAGGACGTGATCCGCCGCGACAATTTTTCGCTCGACGAATTTCCGATCCTGCACTGCTGGCCGCAGGATGGCGGCCGGTTCATCACGCTGCCGATGGTGTTTTCGCGCAATCCCGACACCGGCAAGCGCAACTGCGGCTGCTATCGGATGCAGGTTTACGATGAGCGCACCACGGGCATGCACTGGCAGACGCACAAACAGGGCGCGGAGCATTATCGCCGCCTGTTGAAGGAAGGCAAGACCGCGCGCATGGACGTGGCGGTGGCGATCGGCTCCGACCCGGCGACGATGTATTCGGCGATTCTGCCGCTGCCGCCGGATCTGGATGAAATGATGATCGCCGGGTTTCTGCGCGGCAAGCCGGTGGAGATGGTGAAGTGCGAGACGTCGGATCTGGAAGTGCCGGCGAACGCCGAGATCGTGCTGGAAGGCTACGTCGAGCTGGGCGAGCTGCGCACGCGAAGGTCCGTTCGGCGATCACACCGGCTTTTATTCGCTCGAAGACGAATACCCGGTGTTCCACGTCACGTGCGTCACGCAGCGCAAGCATCCGATTTATGCGACCACGATCGTCGGGCCGCCGCCGATGGAGGATTTCTACATGGGCAAGGCGATCGAGCGGATTTTTCTGCCGCTGATGCGCCTGCAATTGCCCGAAATTCGCGACATCTCCATGCCCGCCGAGGGCATGTTCCATAACCTGATTCTGGTCTCGATCCGCAAGTCCTATCCGCGTGCACGCGCGCAAAGTGATGCACGCCATCTGGGGCCTGGGGCAGGCGATGTTCAGCAAATGCATCGTGGTGGTGGATGAAGACGTGGACGTGCAGAACGTGCGCGAAGTGGCGTGGAAGGCGCTGAACAACATCGATCCGGAGCGCGACATCCAGTTCGTGCTGGGGCCGGTGGATTCGCTCGATCATTCCAGCCGCCTGCCGAATTACGGATCGAAGATGGGGATCGATGCGACGCGCAAGTGGAAGGAGGAAGGCTTCACGCGGCCGTGGCCGGACGTGATCCGGATGCCGGACGAAGTGAAGCAGCGCGTGGATCGGCTTTGGAAGAAGGCGGGCTTAGGATAAATTGACCGACGGAGAAACGCCGGATCGATGTTAAACTGGAATCGCACGGCGGCTGTAGCTCAGTTGGTAGTAGCGCCAGATTGTGGTTCTGGATGTCGTGGGTTCAAATCCCACCAGCCGCCCCAAGAATCAATAACTTACAGCTCTACGTCTTGGGCGAGTGTGATCGCACTGTGATTTATGAGCCGTGCTGCACATCAAGCTGCCCGGCGCTGAACCCAATACAGTCAATGGTTTGAAGCTATTGATGCAGCTCCATCCGCCTACAAAATTCAAGAATCGACCGACCGAAGCGCGCAGACGGCTCTAAGCCCTTGAATAATTTGTGTTTATCTCTTGTATATTACCAGATAAAAGATCTGGATCTTCTGCATGTTTGGGAAAATGTCGCGGCCAAGTGAGAAGTTCCTAATTGAGCCAAAGTAGAAAGTTCCTCTTGACAGCCGAAAGGCTGAAGGATGGAACGAATCGCGATGAGCCAAGAGGAACGAGACTGGCTGGATTGGCTGAAACGGGCCCGGGACGGCAAGATGAGCCAGCGGGAAGCGGCCGGAACGGATGGGAGTGAGCGACCGCTGGGTGCGGAAGCTGCTGCGGCGGATGAAGAAGCAAGGCGACGCGGTGGTGGTGCATGGGCTGCGGGGACGAGCGTCCAATCGCAAGCTGCGGCCGAGACGCAGCGACAGGCTCTGGCGATTCTGAAGCAGCCGGACTGGCACGATTTTGGGCCGACGTTCGCCGCCGAACAGTTGGCCAAGCGGCATCAGATCGAGGTGGGCAAAGAGACCCTGCGGCAGTGGATGATGGAAGCCGGACTGTGGAAGAGCAAGTCGCGCCGGCTGCAAGAGGTGCATGGTTGGCGGCCGCGGCGAAGTGGGTTTGGCGAACTGGTGCAGTGGGACACTTCGGAGCACGATTGGCTGGAAGGCAGGGGGCCAGTGCGCTATCTGGTGCGGATGATCGACGACGCCACCAGTTGGAGTTGGGGCCGTTTCGTGGAGCGCGACGCCACACCGCACAACATGGGTGTGCTGTGGGAGTACCTGGAGAAGAATGGACGGATGGTGGATGTCTACACGGATCGCGATTCGATGTTCACCGTGCCGCCACGCCCCGGAGAGAGCCGGGACAGCACAGCGCGCAGCCGACCGCCTGACCCAACTGGGCGAGCGTTGCGGGAATTGGGAATCGGTTCGATTCTGGCCTATTCGCCGCAAGCGAAAGGACGCATTGAACGCAGCTTTCTAACGGCTCAGGATCGTTTGGTGAAGCATCTGCGTCTGGCGAAAGTCTCGACTCTGGAAGGCGCCAATGCGTTTCTGGAGAAAGAGTATTGGCCGGAGTGGAATGCGCATTTTGCCCGGCCGGTGGCGGACTTCCCCAACCAGCATCGGGCGCTGACCGACAACTGGACCTGGCCGCCATTCTGTGTCACGTGGAGGAGCGCGTGATCGGCAACGACTACACGTTCTCCTTCGCCGGCCGTCGCTACCAGATCGCGCGCGCCGCAGGTGCAGGCTGGCATGCGACGCCAGCGGCTGCGCGTGGAATTCCGCCTGGACGGCGAATTGAAGGCTCGCTATCAGGGCCGCTATGTGGAGATCGGCGAGTGCGGCGCGCGGGTCGTCATGGCTGACCGAAGGCGATCAAGCCAGTTCGCAAGGATCACAATGCGGGAGGCAGGAGTGCTTGGATGCAGGGCTTCTTCGACCGCCCCAGTCCGCCGCTGTGGAAGTTGATCGGAGATTGAGATGAAAAACCAATATGGAAGACGCGCTTTTCTTAAGCCCAAAGCCTCCGCTCCGAGATTTCACCAAAGCAATGGATCCCGGCTCGACAAAGCCCTCCTGGGCTCCGGAAACACCCACGGGTTCTGCGTCACAGGAGGGCATTCGCCGATTGCTTCGGAGCCAACCCCGTCGCCTCGGCTTTGGGCAACCGCCCCAGGCGCGACCCCGGCGCGGCTGTGCGAACATACCATGAGGGTCTCAAACACCCTCAAAACTAGGAACTTTCTACTTTGGCTGGAATCAGGAACTTTCTACTTTGGTCCGACATGCATGTT
>CAVXGM010000030.1:0-108334 GCA_963761265.1 Bryobacterales bacterium | reverse complement strand
TTTGCAGCGCAACGCATGCCGCGCTACACGTTCGAAGAAGTAAAGCCTGAGTCCGACCACACCGCTCAGCTCTTGTCCCTCTCCGATGAAATTCGCAAAGGCGAGTTGTTCGTCGTCCTGGATATCCCGCCCGATGCGCTAGGTTCGCCTGGTGAAGCCACGCAAGGACAGGTTCGCTACTACACCAATTCCGGCGGACTGGTGGATCAAATGGGCCTCTGGCTGCCCGCCGCCGTCAACGAAGGTCTGCGCCGCGTGCGGTTAACGCAACTGGGCGTGGATCCAGCGCGCGTGCCGGGCATCCTCGCCAACGTCCCGGTAGTATCCATGAATCTGGTTTCCCAGGATCCGGCCACCGGGAAAATTGTGCAGGGCGAAAAGAAAAATCCGTTTCAGTCGGCCGCTGTTCCGTTTTTCCTGGTCTTTTTGATGGTTATGGTCACTTTGGTGGGCTCGGCGCCCAACCTGGGGGGCGTGGCCGAAGACAAGATACAACGCGTGCACGAAATGTTGCTGAGTTCCGCCTCGTCATTCGAACTCATGATGGGCAAGGTTCTGGCCGGCTTGGGAGCGTCGCTGACCACTTCCACTTTTTACATCATCGGAGGACTGCTGGTTCTGGCGGGCATGGCGATGTTCGGACTGGCGCCGCTGCACCTGCTGCCGTGGTTTTTCGTGTATCTGATTGCGGACGTCGTGATGCTCTCGGCCCTGGCAGTCGCGCTCGGGTCGGCCTGCGCCACTCCACAGGATGCCCAGCATCTGGCTTTCCTCTTGATTCTGCCGATCATGATCCCCATGTTTGCACTGGCTCCGATCATGCAGCAGCCCAACGGCGGACTCGCGGTGGTGATGTCGTTCATCCCGCCGTTTACGCCGGTGGTCATGCTCCTGAGGCAGGCTCTCCCCGGAGGCGTCCCGTGGTGGCAGCCCTGGCTCGGATTAATCGGCGTGTTCGCGTGGGCCGCCGCCACCATCTGGGCCGCCGCCCGCGTTTTCCGCATCGGCATCCTTTCGCAAGGCAAAACCCCGCAGTTCGCCGAGCTGGCGCAATGGGTGTTTCGGGCCTGATCGGCACGCGCAAAATCCAATTGCAGTTCGCTGTCACCTGCGCTAACAATAGACCTTATGCCCTACCGTGTCGTATGGGCGGCATTGCTTGCGCCTGCGTTGGCGCTCGCCCAGTCCGTCCCCTCCGCAACCGAAACTCGCCTCGCAAAATCTGGAAGCCGCCGTAAAATCCGCCCAAAGCGCCGGTGACAACGCCTGGATGCTGGTCAGCGCGGCGCTGGTCCTGATGATGACCGGCCCCGGCCTGGCTCTGTTTTATGGCGGCCTGGTGCGGCGCAAGAACGTGCTCGGCACCATGATGCACAGCTTCATCCTGATGGCGATCGTTACCGTTATCTGGGCCATCGTCGGCTACAGCCTGGCGTTCGGCGAAGGCTTGCCCTTCATCGGCGACCTGCGCTACCTGTTCCTAAACGGCGTTGGGCGCGGCGCCCAATCCCGATTACGCCGCCACCATCCCGCAACAAACCTACATGATCTATCAGCTCATGTTCGCCATCATTACGCCGGCCCTGATCTCCGGCGCATTTGCCGAGCGCATGAAATTCAGCGCGATGATGCTGTTCTCGGTGCTTTGGCTGTTCATTGTGTACTTGCCGCTGGCCCACATGGTTTGGGGCAAGGGCGGGTTGCTGAATGCGTTTTCGGGCGGCCGCATCCCCTGCCTCGATTTCGCCGGCGGCACCGTGGTGCACATCAGCTCGGGCGTATCGGCGCTGGTCTGCGCGCTCTATTTGGGGAAGAGAAGAGGCTACAAGTCGGAGCCAGATGAAGCCGCACAACCTGGTGCTCAGCGTCGTCGGCGCTTGTTTGCTGTGGGTGGGCTGGTTCGGATTCAACGCCGGCAGCGCCCTGGCCGCATCGCCACTCGCCACCAGCGCATTCGTCGCCACGCACTTCGCCACTGCCGCGGCGGCGCTGGGATGGCTGTTCGTCGAATGGGTCCACAACGGGAAGCCCAGCGTGCTGGGCGGCATCTCCGGCGCCGTCGCGGGATTGGTGGCCATCACGCCGGCATCCGGATTCGTGAAGCCGTTCCCGGCCATGCTGATCGGCTTCGTCGCCGGGCATGATCTGCTTCTTCATGGTGACCGTGGTGAAGAGCAAGTTCGGCTACGACGACACCCTGGATGCGTTTGGCGTACATGGCATCGGCGGCACGGTCGGCGCGATTCTCACCGGCGTTTTCGCCACCATGGCAGTCAACGACGGCTTGAAGGATAGCGCCGGCAAATCGCTTCCCCTAGGTCTGATCGACGGCCAGCCGGGCCAGGTGCTCAACCAGGTGATCGGCGTGGCCATCTCTTACGGCCTGGCGATCGTGGGCACCCTCGTGATTCTCAAGATTTGCGACGTGCTGCTCGGCGTGCGCGTCTCGCCCGACCAGGAACTGGAAGGCCTGGACGTTAGCATGCACGGTGAAGAAGGTTATAATCTCGAAGCGTGAGGACCACGCGCCAGGACTCGCATCCACCCATGAAAAAGATCGAAGCGATTATCCAGCCGCACAAGCTCGAAGACGTCAAGGAAGCGCTCAAAGGGCATCGGCATCGACGGCATGACCATCTCGGAGGTGCGCGGCCATGGCCGCCAGAAAGGCCACAAGGAGGTCTATCGGGGCATGGAATACCAGGTGGACTTGCTGCCCAAAGTTAAAATCGAGATGGTGGTTACCGACGACCGGTCCGCGGAAGTGATCCAGACCGTGGTCACGCAGCGCCCGCACCGGCAAAATCGGCGACGGCAAAGTATTTGTCTACGACGTCGCCGAGGCCATCCGCATCCGCAACGACGAGCACGGCGACGGCGCCCTCTAAACCATCGCGCGCTCCGTAACATCTGTAACAAGACCAACGTCTTGTAGAATGCCGCCAGACCCAAGTCTTGTACGCTGTAAAATGCCGAAGTCTTGTAAAATGTTTGATACGCTTTTGTGACAATGCGGGCTTTCACTCGCCTGCGTTGCCCGGCGTGCGGTAAAACGATAACAATGGACCTTTCACACGAAACCCAACAAGCGGCTGTCGATGTTCCCCCCACCCGCCGCGCTTTTTACATCGGATTCATCAATGGCGCCATGGGCTTGATCGGCCTGGCCCTGGCCGCGCCTGCCGCGATTTACTTGTTGTTCCCGCCCAAAGTCCGCAAGGAGGCCCAGTGGGTGGAGACCGAGGATCTATCCAACATCCCAGTCGGCACGCCCACTGAGATTGCCTATAAGCGCAAGCGCGTGGATGGATGGAAGGTCACCACCGAAAAAGCCACGGCCTGGATCGTGAAGAAGCCGGACAACGAAGTGGTCGCGTTCTCCCCGATCTGCACCCACCTCGGCTGCGCCTATCATTGGGACGACCCCAGCCACACCTTCGTCTGCCCCTGCCACACTTCGGTCTTTTCCATCGACGGCAAGGTGTCTGAGCGGTCCCGCGCCGCGGCCGCTCGATCGCTACATGACCAAGATCGACGCCGGGCAAG
Organism: Bryobacterales bacterium; assembly: GCA_963761265.1. Taxonomy (GTDB): domain Bacteria; phylum Acidobacteriota; class Terriglobia; order Bryobacterales; family Bryobacteraceae; genus Palsa-89. The sequence goes on along the minus strand of CAVXGM010000030.1, from coordinate 104,788 downwards.
CTGGAAATCGGCCCCGTGGAGCCCCAAGCGTAGGCCATGCGCACTGTCATCGACTGGCTCGAACACCGCACTGGCCTGGAAAGCGCGATCAAGAATTTTCTCTACGAAGACATCCCCGCCTCCGCCGGATGGCACCAGATCATCGGCAGCATGGCGGTGTTTTTCTTCGTCATTCAAGTTTTCACCGGCGGCCCTGCTCGCTTTCAACTACGCGCCCACGCCCGGCGAAGCGTACAACAGCGTGAAGTACATCATGACGGAATTGACGGGCGGCCCGTTGATCCGCGGCCTGCACCATTGGGGCGCCAGCATGATGCTCATCATCGTGGTGCTGCACATGATCCAGGTCTTCATCTACGGCGCCTACAAGAAGCCGCGCGAAGCCACCTGGATGGTGGGCGTCACACTGCTCTTGATCACGATGGCGTTCGGGCTCACCGGTTACCTGCTGCCGTGGGACAATCGCGCGTATTTTGGCACCGTGGTCACCACCCACATCGCATCGCAAGCTCCCATTCTCGGGCCATACCTGTTGCGATTACTCGGCGGCCAGGGTGACAGCGTCGGCAATGTCACTTTCTCGCGTTTCTATGCGCTCCATACCGTGCTGCTGCCGCCGCTGACAATCATCATCATCGGGATTCACATCTATCTGGTTCGCAAACATGGCGTCGCTGCCGCCGCGGACGACACGGCCCCCAAACGCAAGTTTTTTCCCGAGCAGGTGTTCAAAGATACGGTCGGCGTGGCGATTGCATTCATCATTCTGTTCACCATGGCCGTCGTGGCCAAGGTCCCGCTGGAACGTCTGGCTGACCCCACGGACACCGCCTACATCCCCCGCCCGGAATGGTATTTCCTGTTTCTCTTCCAGCTGCTCAAGTTCTTCAAAGGGCCTTTGGAAGTCTTCGGCAGCGTAGTCTTGCCGGGAATCGCGGTACTGACGCTGTTTCTGGTTCCCTTCATTGACCGCGGCCCGATGCTTCGCCTCGGCAAACGAACATTTGCCATCGCGGTGGTGCTTCTCAGCGCGATTGCCTGGACCGGCCTGACTACCGCCGCCGTTGTCACCACGCCCAAGAATCAGGAATCGGCCGACGACACCGCGACGCCTGCCACCGAAACTCCGGAGGCGACGCCCGCCACCGGCGCTGCGCAAGCCGCTGTATGGCAGAAGTTGACTCCCGAGGAACTGGTTGGCCTGAGTTACTTCAAGTCGGAAGGCTGCACCGCCTGCCATATGGGCCCGGGCGAAAAAGGCATCGGACCCGATCTCACGCAAAATGCCCAAGGAGCACCGCACGGTAGCCTGGATGGTCCCGCACTTCAAGAATCCGTCGCGGGTGGTGCCGGGCAGCGCGATGCCCCCGATCAATCTGCCCGCCGCCGATCTCAACGATCTTTCGCTCTTCGTGCTGACGCTCACTCCGCAAAACGAAGCCATGCTTCTGAACACTCCCGCCTTTGTGACGCAAGGGCGCCGTGGTCTATCAAATGAACCATTGCGACTGCGTGCCATCAAATCAACGGCGTCGGCGCCACGCTTGGGCCCGCTCTCGATGGCGTCGGCCAGCGTCACGATCGCGCCTGGCTCGAAAAGCATTTCGCCGATCCCGCCAGGCGTTACCCAGGGCTCCATTATGCCGCCCTACAAGTTCATGCCGAAGGATCTGGACGCCATCTGCAAGTATTTGCTCCAGTTGCCCAAGCGCGCTTAAGCTGCCGCGGGAGCCCGGGGTTCGGAACTACTTCACAGCTACATTTAGCGGAGCGCTGGTGGCGTTCCCTACTTTGAGAATTACCGGCTGATTGCCGGGCGTCAGGCTGGCTGGGATTTGTGCATTCACTTGAAAAAAACCGGCGAATGTTTGCGGAGCTGTTCCGGCGTAGCTGTAAACAGCAGGTTGGCCACCGATGGTGACCGAGAACTGGTTCACCGGCCTGGGCAGGTTTGCCAGACTTTGATTAGCGATTTGCCCGTCTACGCCACCCGGATTGGTCTGGCCTTCGCCAGTGCCGTAGATTTGAATATAGGATCCGCGGGCGGCTGGGTTGCCGGGTCCGTTCACGCTGCCATCCTGATTGAGGATGGCGCCTTGGCCGTTGCCGAGCGAAAAGATGGCGGGGGCGGCTGAGACCACCCCGACCGTCATCGGGTTGCTCGATTGACTGCCGTCGAATACCTGCACTGTTACGCTCTGTCCGGTGCGGCTTGCGATCTCATACGGTGCGACGGCGTTGATCTGGCCCGAACCAACATAGAGCAAAGGCGCGTAGGTACCGTTGACGGCGACGGTGATTCCTGCCAGGTAGTTGGACACGTCGCCTTTTTCATCCAGTTCCAGCGTCTGGCCGTTCACTGGTCCCAGAGCTGCGCCGAAGATGGTGAAGATCAGGCCGGGTGAGAGTCCTGTATTGGTGAGGCTGGCGCCGTTCACTACGGATCCGATTTGGGGCGTGCCGGCGCCGATACTCCAGTCGTTGAACATCTGGGTGGCATCCACCGACCCCAATCCGCTGGCGGCATCCCAGCCTGGACCGGCCGTGTAGCCAAAATTGTTGTTGGGACCACAATTCGGAGTTCCGGCCGCGCAGGGAACGATATTCCCGCCGGTGGTGACGTCGTGAAACACATGGCTGGTGGTTTGGGCCATCCAGTACAGGCTCGGATTTATGTTTCCCAGGCCGTAGGTTCCGAGATATTCATTCAGCAAGGCAATGATTCCGGCAAAGGCTGGAGCCGAGGCCGACGTACCTCCGATGAGATCCACCTTGCCCGACTCGATGGTCACGTAGGGATCGTCATTGTGCGCGGCGGTCAATGACACATCCGGTACGCCGCGCGCGGTTCCCGGCGGAACGCCCGGCCCCGTCTGCCATGCCGGGCGGCGATAAAAGATGCTGAAGCCGCCGCCACCCGCCGACAACTGGGTGTTGGTTGACTCATTCCACACCGTCTCGGGAATATAGGACAGGGCGGAGGAATCGTTGCTGTTGTTTCCGTAGCTCCAATAAAAGCTGGTATTGCCGATAAACATCGTGCCGCCCACGCCGGTGACCTCCGGCAGGGCAGCGATCAGGTTAACCGCTGCGCCGTGGGTGGCAGCCGAGGTATCGCACATAGCGGCGCCGTCGTCGCCGGCCGACGCTATCCAGGTGATGCCTTCCACGTTAGCCTGCTGCGCCAAGCTTTCCAGCGCCTGCGCTGCGGCGCTATTCACGTTGGGCTCGCATCCGGCATAGCTGTAGCTGATGACGGGCGCCAGGTTCTGATCGATGGCGTAAGCGGCGGACGTAAGCACGCTCTTGGAATACACGAACAAAATCTGCGCGCCGTAAGCGATCCCGCCCGCATACTCGAGATCCAGATCCGATTCGCCCTGGTCTCCGGTCACGTATCCCGGGTCCGCGGCACCGGGAACCAGCAGCCGCTGGGGAGGATTCGCAGGCAGACGAAAGAGGGCTTGAAAACTTGCGATATCGGAGGGATCGATATCACTTTGCCCGATCACCGCGATGGCTTGCCCCGCGCCCGTATAGCCGCCTTGGTAAATGGGAACCACATTGTAGATAATCGCGAGGTCTCCGGGTGTAACGGCGTAGCTTGAAGACCCTGTGTAATTTGGTTTTACAGCTTTCGCGCGCGCCGCCGGCCTCGGCTCGAAGTCATCCAGGCCCAGGAAGCCCAGTACCAGCGGCTGGATGGCCTGCGGGACCGAAGGTGCGCTGGCGTTCGCAAAGTGCAGTTCGCCATCGACCCGGAAACGGTGGACCTCTGTGGCCAGCGCGCTCTGGATTTGCCGCGCCGTGGCATTGAAGGCGATGAAGCGCCGGCCGCGGGCGACTGCGATCACGTCGAATCCCTGTGACCGCATCCAGCCGGTAATCTTGCCGATGTCCGTCTGGCTGACGCCGAACCGCTCGGCAAACTGCTCCGGCGTGAGCCATTTCCGGAAGTTCGGAGAACCTGGGCTTTGCTGATCGTGCAGAAACTGGTTCAGGTCGGCTTGCTGCGCCGCCGAGGGCTTAAGCATCAAGCGTACGTAGTTCAACTCCATGGAGGGGTCCACTGCACCAACGTCTGATGCCGGCGTGGCCCGCGGATTGACGGAACCGGCCAGTCTGACCAGGCGGCTGGCATCGACTTTTCCTATAATGCGGTCCTGCTGTGCCAACAGAGCCCCGGGCAGCCATAGAAGGACCGTTGCGAGTGTCGCGGAGTAAATAAATCGTGTCTTTCTCATTGAGTAGATTGCCATCGAAAATACCACAGATTTCGCCCTTACATCCGTCCTTACCTCTTTATCGCCATCGAGACGCCGAAGTTGACCCATTTCTTAATTGGCCGATTACTTGCAAGCGGGCCGGTGTTATGATGGCTACAGAATGTCGATGCTTTCTCCCAGACTGCAACTGAAGGTCTCGCAGAAGCAGATCCTCACGCCCGGACTGGTCCAGATGGTCACGGTCCTCCAGTTGAACCGGCTGGAGCTGAAGGACATGATCACCGCGGAGATCGCCGAGAACCCGGTACTGGAAGAATCGGCGGACGGCGATCGAGGAGCTGTCGCCGGAAGAGATGCAGTCGATCCTCGAAGCGGAGCGGGTGTCCGATCCCTCCGATCAGGTGATCCTCGAGACGGTGAATGGCACCGGGACGGAGCCCGAGATCGCGGCTGGGATTCCGGAAGCCTCGCCAGTGGAGTTCGAGTCGGACGCCGCAGCTTCGGCCGCCGCGGATGGCGCACCGCTGGACGGCCCGTCGGCTCCGGCGCCGGAAGGCTGAGATCACCGATCAGAAGACCGAGAAGGATCCCTTCGACGAGATCGATTTCGGGACCTTTTTCGACGATTATCTGGATCCCGGCTATAAGAGCCCGGCGTCGGAAACCGTCGAAAAGCCGTCGTTCGAGACCTTTCTCTCCTCGCCGGTCACGCTGGGCGATCATCTGCATTCGCAATTGGCCGTGCTGGTGCTGTCGGAAGACGTGCGCGACGCGGCCGACAACATCATCGGCAACCTGGACGAGAACGGCTATCTGACGGCGACGCTCGAAGAGATCGCCGAATCCGGGCAGCATACCACTGGCCGACGTGCAGGAAGGCCTGCGGTGGTGCAGTCGCTCGATCCGGCGGGCGTGGGCGCCAAGGATGTGCGGGAATGCCTGCTGCTGCAGCTGGAGAGCCGCAACGGCAAAGGCGGCGTGGCCTGGCAGATCGTCGTCGAATCATCTGAAGCTGGTGGAGACCCGGCAGATCAAGGAAATCGCCAAGCTGCTGGACCGGCCGCTGGAGCACGTCCAGATCGCGATCGACGTGATCCGGCATCTGGACCCGTATCCCGGGCCTGCGCTATTCGGGCCCGGGCGCGCGGCAGGTGGAGCCGGACGTCTACATCTTCAAGGACGGCGACGAATATCTCATCCAGTTGAACGACGACGATCTTCCGCAGCTTCGCCTGAATGCGCAGTACCGCAAGATGCTGGATCGCGACCAGGAGCCGAGCAAGGAGATCCGCAACTACGTCAAGGAACGCTATGCGGCGGCCATCCAGCTGATGAAGAACATCGAGCAGCGCAAGCAGACCATTCTGAAGGTCTGCCAGTCCATCGTGCGGCGGCAGTTGGATTTTCTGGAGCACGGCATCGATCAGCTGAAGCCGATGATGATCAAGGAAATCGCCGAGGAGATCGGCGTGCATCCTTCCACCGTGAGCCGCGCGGTGGCCAGCAAGTACGCCGACACGCCGCAGGGAGTTTTCGAGCTGCGCTATTTCTTCTCCGAAGCCGTGCAGGGCCCGGCCGGCAGCGCGACGCCGCTGCTGATCCTGAAACGCAGGGTGAAGAAGATGATCGAAGAGGAAGACACGCAGCATCCTCTGACCGACGAGCAGATCACGGCGCGGCTGAAGAGCGAAGGAATCGACGTGACGCGCCGCACCGTCGCCAAGTACCGCGAAGACATGCGAATTCCTTCCACGCACCAGCGCCGGGTTCGCGCCTGAAGTCAGCCCGAGTCCAGCGAGATCCCGATGAAAATCAGCTACAAGGGAATCCGAAGCAATTCCCGCCAAGCAGCGCAGCCAAGCTGGAAGCAAAGTTGCAAAGCTGTCGAAGGTGCTGGAGAGGCGCGGCGAGAAGGAAGCGCACGTGATGCTGACCCAGGAGCGCGTTCCTGCACAAAGCGGAAATCACCGTGCAACGCCTGGGATCATGCGCTGGTGGGCATCGGCACCGACGCCGACCTGTTCGTGGCCGCGCTGCGAGGCGCTCGACAGGCTGGAGAAGCAGCTTTTGAAGCTGCGGGCCAGCTGGCGCGACACCAAGCGCGTGCGCGATAAGGAAGCCGACGGCGAGAAGGCCAGCGCCAGCTTACAGCCGGCGGCCGGCCGGCATCGCAAAGCGCAAGCGGCCAAGCCCGCCCAGCGCCAAGCGGCGGCAGGCGCAAGAAGGCCGCCCGCAAGCAGGTGTTCCGTGTCAATCATCCGAGGACGGCGCAAGCCGATGACGCTCGAAGAAGCGATGCTCGAAATGGAGGCATCGCAAGATTATCTGGTCTATCGCGACGCGCGAGACCGATCGCGCTCACGGTGCTGGTGCGCCGGCGCGACGGCCATTTCGATCTGATCGAAAGTCCTGAGACTCAGCCAGTGGCCAAACGCGTCGCCGCGCAGTCAGATCCGCAGGATGCCGAGCTGGTGATCATCACCGGTCTGAGCGGATCCGGCAAAGGCACGGTGCTCAAGGCCTTCGAGGACCTGGGCTACTACGCGGTGGACAACCTGCCCATCGAGCTGATTCCGAAATTCGCCGAGCTGGCCAAGGATTCGGCGCAGTCCGGCGCGCGGCGCTGGTGGTCGATATCCGCGAGGGCGCCGCGCTCGCGAAGTTTCCCGCGCTGTTCAAGACGCATCGCGGCGCGCACGTCCCGCCACGCTGGTGTTTCTGGAAGCCGACGACGCAGCACGCTGGTCCGCCGCTTCAGCGAAACCCGCCGTCCGCATCCGCTGGGCACCGGGCAAAGCGTGGCAGCAAGCAGCCTCCGGAGCGAGCGCGAGCGGCTGGCGCCCATCCGCAGCGCTGGCCGATCCCATCATCAACACTCAGCAAGTTCAACGTGCACGAGCTGCGCGAAACCATTCAGCGCGACTTCAGCGGCGGCCGCAACGAATCCAGCATCCTGGTTCGACATCACCAGCTTCGGGTACCGCCACGGCGTCCCGCCGGACAGCGATCTGGTGTTCGACGTCCGCTTTCTGCCCAATCCGAACTACATTCCGGCAGTTCAAGAATCTCACCGGGCAAGCATCCCAGCGTGGCGCGCTACATCCGCTCGTTTCCGCAGACCATGGAGTTCATCGAGCGCATCTCCGAGCTGCTGATTTACCTGATCCCGCACTACATCCACGAAGGGAAGAGCTATCTGACCATCTCGTTCGGCTGCACCGGCGGGCATCACCGCAGCGTGATGATCGCGAGCGAGATCCGCAAACGGCTGGCGCGCGCGGGTTTCAAGGTGAAAGAGACGCACCGGGATATCGGCAAGTAAATCGTCTGCGCCTGCAAGTTGCATAGGGCAGTGCATTTCGCGGGATCTCAGGCAATCGTTTTGGCTAGGTCGATGGCGGTCATTACGATATCCGCCCACGGAGGGTACCCACCCCATGCGTCGTCGAGTTGTTGGCGCCGCGATTGAAAAGAGGGCAGGAGTTGCAGTATCTCTGATGGAGTGACAGGCGGAATCGCGTCTTTCCGCGTGGCTAACCACGACATCACGGCAACCACGACGCTTTGAAATGGAACCATCGTGAGTGAGCGGGTCGTAAGCGGCCAGATCTGAAATGAAACGAAGGTAGGCGTGCCCCTGGGGAACCAGCACCAGCCAATCATGTTCGCTCCCTGGATCCATGAGCCGCAGGGTCATCGCCATTCCGAGCTCGAGCGGCATGTTGAATCGGGCGAAATTATCGGATCCTTCTCCCGTGCATCGCGACAGATCATGAATGGAATACCGGCAGCTGGACAAGGCACGTATGATGCGATTCAAACGCGGCTCGGAAACAGTGCCGCTCTCAAGAGCGCTCCGCGGTATAAAACCGCAACACACGGAAGCGAAGACAATCGCGTCAAACAGGGCAGAATAGTCTTCGTCGAAAGGGCAATTGATGAATACCGACTTGGACGGATCGAGCGCCAGCGCTCCCTCCCCGAAGTGGGAACGTGGCATCTACTCTGGGCGCACGTTGGTTTCAATCGGAGGATCATCCGGTTGACTCTCGCGCAGGCCTTTGGCAGCCTCTCCTATCTCATCAAGCCTGTTCTGCCGTTCACGGCGATTCTGGTTGGCGGCGTCCGGCGTGGCCTCATTTCGAATTACCTGAAGGGCCTCTAGAACGTGACGAGTCCAGGTCGCCGGCTCTAGGTCGGGGTTCACTCTGAGAGAAACCCAGTTGCGAAGGAAGGGCGGTAGCTCCGCCTCGCCAAACAAGACGGGAAGCAACTGCTTGTCGCCGTCCCCCCAAGAGCGAGCGAGCGCAGTGCTCCATTCGGCTTCCTGCCATGCGGTAGCGCGATCACCAGGGCCCACAAGAATGAGAACCCAGTGCGCTGCGCCCAGGGCACGTTCCAACTCGTCTTTCCAGCGCTGGCCTGGTCTCAAGTCCTTGAAATCGACCCACGCATCGATTCCGTGACTCGCTAAGGCGCGGGTCAGCTCCTGAGCCCGATCCTTTGCATCCGCGGCGTACGAGATGAATACAGCTGAACCACTCGCCATAAAGCCCACCTTCATTGTCGTGTATCGCGAGTCCATTGATGGAAACGTCGGGTAGTCCGCTAATGGTTACGCTGCCATGGCTGCGGGCGTCACTGATCATGTTTGGGATTTATCGGAGTTGCTGTCCTGTTGATTGCTCTTAGCTGGAATAGGCACCGGGGGAGGAGGCCGATCAGGGATTGTCATGCATCCCGACAGAATCAAAGTGGAAATCAGCAGAAGCGCCATTCGCACGCTTCGATTTCACCACAGTGCGTAGACACTTTCCCGTTGTGGCCACGTTCACCGTCCACACGATCAAGTGGAAATTAGCGGACTACCAAATGCCGCGGGCGTTGCCCTTCCTGATGTAGCTGATCCAGTTCATCGGGTGCTGATGGGCTCCGGATGCTCGGTGAGAATTCGGGGACGGGGCCAACACTAAATCCGTGGGTAACGCGAGTCCTGAATGAAGAAATTCCTGCATGTCGGCTGCGGTCCGCGGACCAAAGCGAATATCCCAAAGGGATTGAACACCGCGGAATGGCGGGAGATCCGCTTCGATATCGATCCCAATGTGAAACCCGACATCGTGGGAGCGATGACCGACATGAGCCAGGTGGCCACCGCCAGCATGGATGCATTGTATTCTTCCCACAACATCGAACATGTTTTTGCGCATGAAGTGCCCGTGACACTCAAGGAATTTCACAGGGTTCTCAACCCGGCAGGATTCGTGGTCATCACCTGCCCGGATCTCCAGACAGTCTGCGAAGCGGTGGCGAACGACCGTCTGCTCGAATCGTTGTACGTTTCCCCGTCCGGGCCGATTGCGACATCCTCTACGGGCACCGGGCATCGGTGGCGCGCGGCAATGTGCACATGGCTCACAAGTGCGGATTTACTTATTCCACATTGGTTCGTGCGTTCCTGGAAGCCGGATTCGGAAGCACCATTGGCGGCCGGCGTCCACAGGCTTTCGATCTGTGGCTGCTGGCCTCCAAAGCCAGCCGAAGCGAGGAATTCCTGAACGAGGCGCGGTTGATCTATTTGCCGTAGGACGGTGGGCGGGAGTTTAAGCCAGCGCCTGCTCGATCACCGCGCCCAAGCCCGCCAGCGGCTTCATCACATCGTCGCTCAGACCGAAGCGGCGCTGGATGTACGCCGGCATCGTTGTAGCTGAGCCAAACCTGGCCGCTCGGTATCCTGCCACGCCAGCGCCTTCCACGGCAGATCGATGGCTGACGTGGGCGCGGCGAGCATCACCGGCGTGCCGCCTTTGGGATTGCCGAAGATCAGCAACTGCGTGGGCGGCATTTTCAATCCGGCTTTTTCGGCTTCGCCGCTGTGATCCACCAGCGCGAAGATCTTTGATGCCTTTCGCGGTCAGAATGTGTCTCCAAGCGATGCAACGTTTCACCGCACCGAATATTTGCTTGGTTTGCTGATGATTCCTTCGCCGGTATTCATTTGGTAGACCAACTCCCTGACTAAGTAAACCGCCATCGCCAAACCCGCACGCGGCCAGCACCAGCGCCACGACGATCGCCATGGTGGAAGGTTTCGTGTCGATCGGCGCGCCGGTATTCAGGGCGTGCACGGTGCGCACGTGACGCACCGCAGCCAAAATGTTCACCAGCACTCCGGCCAGCAGCAGCCCGGTCCCGAGCGGCACCGAGAGCGCCGACGTCGTGCAATGGCGGCAGCGTTCGCAGCGACGCCAGCTCGCGCAAGAACAAGCCGAAGCGCGCGACCACGAATCCAAAACCCATCAGCGCGATTCCGGTGCGAATCCAGGCCAGGAAGGTGCGCTCTTCGGCGAAGTAGGTGCGTGGGTCGGATCGGTTGCGGACGTCCGGCATCTCAGACTTTCACCTGCTTCCATTTTCCACGGCGGAACAGCATAATTCCAAGCGCCGCCAGCAGGGAATCGGAAACCAAGCACCGCGACGTATACGCCGTTCGGCCCGAGCCCGGCATGGAACGCGAGCGCCCAAGCCAGCGGAATCTGGCAGAGCCAGAAGCAGACCAGGTTCAGAGCGGTGGGCGTAGCTGTATCGCCCGCGCCGTTGAAGGCCGCCGTGATCACCATTCCGTAAGAATAGGAAATATTGCCGTAGCTGAACAGCCGCAGCGCGTTGACCGCCAGCGGCAGCCACTGCGGGATCGGTGGTGAACAGCCCGATGATCTGCGGCGCGAACACGAATGAACAGCAGCCGATGGCGCCCAGAAAATCATGTTGTAGAGTCCGGTCGCCAGACCGACGTTTCCGCCGCGATCGGCTTGCCCGCACCCAGGTTCTGGCCCACCAGCGTTGCGGCGGCGTTGCTCATGCCCCAGGACGGCAGAATCGCGAAGATGATCACCTTGATGGCCATCGTGTAAGCGGCGGTTGCCGCGCTGCCGAAGCTGGCGATGATGCGCACCATGCCGATCCAACTGGCCATCTGCACCATGTATTGGAACATCGCGTTCAGCGAAAGCCGGATCAGACGCCACATGACCGCGAAATCCACGCGCAATTGCGCGGCGCGGACCGCGAGGCGGCCGCGCCCGGAAGTCAGCACCCATAGTTGAATCAGCACGCCGATGCCGCGTCCGATGGTGGTGCCGACGGCCGAGCCCGTGACTCCCAGGCGCGGAAACGGGCCGAGCCCGAAGATCAAACAGGGATTCAGGCAAATGTTGACGATGTTGGCGATCCAGAGCACGCGCATCGCGATGGCCGCGTCGCCCGCGCCGCGAAACACGGCGTTGATCAGGAACAGCAGAAAGATGGTGGCGCTGCCGCTCAAGATCATGCGCGTGTATCCGGAGCCGATCCGCACCACGCTGTCCGAGCCGCCCATGATATGCAGCAGATTCGGCGCGAAGAAATAGCCGAAGACGGCAGTCGCCGCCGGCGACGATCAGGCCGATCACGATGGCTTGCACCGCCACCAAACCGGCCGCCTGTTCGTCTTTCTCGCCCATGCGCCGCGCCACCAGCGCGGTGGCGCCCATGCTGAGGCCGAGCGCGATGACGTAGACCAGCGTGAGCGCGGTTTCGGTGAGCCCGACGGTTGCCACGGCGTCGGCGCCCAGGCGGCGACACCCAGAAGACGTCCACCACGCCGAACAGCGACTCCATGCACATCTCGAGCACCATCGGCACGGCGAGCAGGACGATGGCGCGGCCGATGCTGCCTTCGGTGAAGTCCTGGCTGGACCCCATCACGGCTTCGCGCAGCGAGGCCCAGATGCCCGGGTTGCGAAGCTTGGATTGCGCTAGCTGCTTTCACTCATACGAAATTCCTCAAGACGACTGAAAAACCCTGTGGACTCACGCGGGGCGGCCGCACGATGCAGCGGCCCAAACTGAAGCGGCGTCAGAATTCGATTGGGGTTTTCACGGTGTCATGACCTCGAGTGAAGCAGTTTTCCTAGTGTAGCGCGGCCGGGGTCGCTAGTCAGCTTAAAGTTTCGGTTTCGGCCTTCTTGAGGACGTGCTCTCAGTCCCCAATCGAACGAATACCTCTAGCTGGATTTCCGCCGAGCCACGAGTATTCGGGCGGAACGTTCTTGGTGACTACCGAACGCGGCTCGACCACCGAATTCTCGCCATACGGTTGCGCCGCCGATGATGGTCAGGCGCCTGGCCGCGATCCATACGTGTTCGCTCAAGTCACGAGGTGGGCTTTCCGAGTTATGCAGGCGCGCCGCTCTTGGAGGTGGTTGCATCCCTAGCCATGGCTCTCCTGTCATGATATAAAGCGAACACGCGATCCTGCCACTCATTCAACAGCTATCTCGTCATTGGGAGCCTCAGTGGTAGCAAGTTCAGATGGTTGACGCTACCGCTTCAATGAGCATTGTCAAGACGCTCTGGCATCTTGATCCTCCGTATGACTCGAAAGTGCTCGCGTATTCTTGCGCGATGATCGTCCATGCGCGAGTGAAGTTTGCCATGGTCCAGATTTCCCCTCCAAGTTTATCGCCATGGCATACGCCGTGGCTAAGGCAACCACGGCTGACATTGCCAGGGAACCCGTCTCGGAACTTTCCGACGCATCGTTGCCGCCGCGCCGGAGGTGAATAAAACGAGAGTGCCTGTCATCATTTGCTTTCGCCGCGTGTAACGAGTCGCTATTTCACCTCAGGTTGCGGCTAATCGCGTCGTTTCGCCGCAGCGATGTTGCCGCACTGCGCTTCTTTCGACTGTAATTCGCTGAGCAGCTGACCGAGCCTCCGCCTACGTCTATTGTACCGCTCCTTTCCTGCCAACAGTTCCAGCTGGGTTTTAATACAAAGTCAGTTCCACCGGCGACCCGGCGCCGCAGCCCAGCAGCTTAGCTGGCGGAACCCTCGCTGGCGGCCACTTCCAGGTACCCGGAACTTCCCACGATAACGAAAAGCTCGCCCGTCGCGCATTCGGAAAACGTCAGCGCCAACCGCGTGATGGCCTGCAATCCGGCTTGCAGGGAAAACGCGTGCGTGCGAATCGCGGGGAATTGATCGATGTGGAAATTGGTGGCGAGATTTCCGAAATGGTCGGCCTTCAGGATGGTTCCAGTCCAGGTGTGCTTGCCGGTTTGCGCGGGTTTGTCGAACGATGCGCGCAGGTAATCTTCGATGCGTTTGCCCAATTGAGCGGGCGTCACTCCGGCGGCCAGGTGCGCGGCGGCGGGCGAAAAAACGTCGCGGCCATGAAATGTTCGGCTCACCGGGTGCAAAAAATATTTCTCGGCGGTGATGTGGCGTACCTTGGGTTTCTCCCGAGCGAAGATCATCGAAAGCACGCCGTTGTCGGGAGCGATGAAGTACTGCCCGGCCATCTCGGCTAGCAACGGCCGCCGCGCGGATCCGACACCTGGATCCACTACGACGACGTGGATGGTCTTCTTCGGAAAATAGCGGTACGCTTGCGCGATGGTGAACGCGCCGTCCGGCGATGTCGTAGGGTTGAATGCCGTGGCTGATGTCGATCGACCTGCGCGGCGGGCTGGATTCCCAGGATGACGCCTTTCATGGCGCCAACAAAATGATCGGAAAGGCCGAAGTCGGTGGTGAGCGTAATGATGGGACGGGTCACCGTCTCAATTTACACCGGCGCCGCCTGCGCGCGCGCTTTTGATCGATATCTGGACGGGCGGCAAAACCCGGCCGCCGGACACCACAGTTACCGTGGCTTGTCCGGCTTCGGTATCAGTTGGAATCTGCGCGTTGATCTGAGCAGGACTCACGTAGGCGAGCGGCGCGGCCGTTCCGTTGATGAACACCGAGGTGTCCTCCAGAACTTTGGGCCAGGGCGAACTGGAAGCTTCGCGCGGCGAGCGGCGCGAGGTTGGAACCGAACAAAGCAACAATGGAACCGGGCGCCACCGGTCCGGGTTGGAATCCATTGGCATTCACGATCGCTGCTACGCTGCCGGTGGCCAGGTTCTCGCAATCCGAACACCACCAGGCTGTCGGCCGTGCCCACGTACACCTTTCCGTTCGCGATGGTGGGCGTCGAGAACTTGACGTATGTTCCCACGCTTCCCTGGTAAAGCTGATCGCTGAGGTCGGCGGCATCGTAAGCGTGAAGCTGGCCGGCGGGATCGATGGTCCAGAGAATGCCGTTGGAAGCGCCGTTGGCCGAGATGCTGGGCACGGTCCCCAGCTCGGCAAAAGTCGAGCCGCTGGCTGAAACCGGAGACGTGGACAGCAGGCCGTTCTGCAACGCAAAAGCCTTCACCTGGTCGTGCGCGGCCGAAAAATACACGGTGTGATTGAAGTAGGCTGGGATGCCGAAGAGCGGGCCCACCGCGGCCTGAAGCGATTGAACAATCTGAGTGTCGCCATCCGGCTGGAAGTGGCCCAGGCGATCGCGATCCAGCAGATAGACAGTGCCGGACTTGCTTCCGCTGATCAAGCAAATGCGGGTGGGCTGCGCTTCCTGTCCCGTCCGGCAGCAGCAGCGCTCCGCTGGATCCAAGATCCATATCTTTATCGCTGAGCGCGTCTGCATTGTAAGGCGCGAAGTAGTCGGCAACCGTGAGATTCTCACCGGTGGCGAGCTTGAGGACGCTTTCCCCCAAATCCGAGCCGCCTGTGTTCGCATCGAACGTGCCGTTGGCCGATACGGCGTAGATGTTGCCATCGGCGTCCGCGGCCGGGGCCGCGCCGGCTTGCCAGAAGGCGCCCGCATCCCAGTTGGGAGTGTCGGCGAAAACGGCGGTTTGCCGCAGATGTCGCCGCGTCATAGCCGATGATCCAGCCGTGATAATTCCCCGAGTCGCACTGCGACGACCAAGCCGTATACACCACGCCCTTCAGCAGGAGCAAGCCGGCGCGCTCCTTGTGCAGCCAAGGCTTGAATTGGATGGTGGTGTTGCCGTCGCCGGTTCCGGGAACGGAAGCCTGGATTTCCACCGGGCTGCCTGGCTTTTCGGCGCCGGTTGTGACGTCGAGCGCATGCAGCCGATGCACGTAGCCCGCAGGTTGGATCTTCGGTCATCGCGACCACATACAGCGTGCCGGTGGCTGGGTCGATGACGGGCGTCGCCGTGATGCCCACTTCAGGAATGATGGAGCCGCATCCCAGCTCAGCCGCCGACGCTGTCGTCACACCCTGCGCGGGATTGAGAAAGCTGGTGTGCCACAGCGGCGCGAGGTCATTATCGGCGTCGAATGCATAAACGCTGTCGTGTTCGGTGGCGACAATAACGATGTTGTGGATCCCCTTGCCGGGGACGACGACGCCGGGCAGATAGAGAGGCTGCGCGTAAATTTGGCCGTCCACCGGATAACGGAAGAGCGGCCCAAATTGCCCCGAGCTGACGCTGGCCGGGGTAAGCAGCGTTTCGTCGAGATTTTGTCCGGTTCTTGCCAGGTCGTTGTGATAAGTCAGGACGCTCACGTGGCAGTTCCACCACAGAGCGCACAGGAGAATCGAATGGGCGGCGCGCATCCGCTCATTAGATTCCTGAAGTTAGCGTATTGTTACTGGACCGCGCGGCGGGGCAGTTCTACAACTCGCTCAGCGCCGCCACCAACGCCCCGCGCGCGGTGGAAACCATGGGATTGGACGCCATGCGAACTTCGGCGATGGCTACCGGGAGTTCGATTTCGCGCAGGCATTTCTCGAACCGGTCCCGGAAGCCAGGCGGCATCACGCTGCCGCCGCTCAAACACCAGCGGAATCGGCCGGTTGAGCTTGGGCATGTTTTGCACGCTGGCGAATTGATCCTTGAGCGCGGCCACCAGGGCCTGGATCATGTCCTCGTAGGATGTGCTGAGAGCCTGATGGATCTTGTTCACGAAATGGCCGTTGAAGTGGAAGGACTCTTCCTTGATGGTCCGGATGCGCGTGGCCGGTTCGCCGCGCAACTGGGCCGCGCTGGCGTCGATAAAATCGCCGGCCTTGGGAATACTGAAGCTGAAGACGGGCACCGACAGGTAGGCCAGGCAAACGTTGCACAGGCCGCCGCCGCAACTGATGCCGATGCCGGTGTAATTGGAGCTTTCCATCTCGCCGTAAACCACCGCCAGCCCTTCGGAAATCGGATGCGGGTCGTAACCCATTTTGGAAAGCATGCTTTTCAGTCCCGCCTCATGCTCGTTCACTTCATCGGTAGAGCCCAAGGGCGCGGCCGGAACGCTGAAGCAAACTCTCCGGCCTTGTCCCTCGCCTTCGCCCATCACCAGCGCCGGCGATCTGCCGGACCAGCATCAAACTGCCGGTCTCGTCCGGATTCAGGATTCCGCGCAGCATGGGCCGCCGCGTTTCTTTGTGGAAGAGATTGGCGAAGCGCTCGGATTCGTCGCCATAGACGGTGATCTCGGAATCCTGTACCAGATGCGGGATGCGCTCCTTCTTGAGCACCCCCTGGGTTAGCTTGGAAAAGGGAATGGTGACGAAGGCGTTCAGTTGCGTATCGAACTGAATATCCTTGTCCTGGCGCTGGGCAGCGACAATGCGGCTGGTGCCGACGTCGAGCCCCAGAGCCGTGAGAGGTTGCGTGTTAGTGGCAGTCATTAGTTGTACTCCTGGTAGGCGCCTTTTCCGCGCAGCGCCCGGATTGCGTCCCGGTAACGTTTCCGAAGTTTTTCCCGATAGCGTTCGAGCGGCAGATTCTGGGCGGCTTCATCGGCGCGCAGCTCAGTTTCGGCGGTCTCCAAGCCTTGCGTCATGCCTTCCGAAAGGGATGAAGACGAGGCGCCGGAGTCCAGCAGGGCCCGCGGCGGCTCAAAACCGAACAACCGAATGCTCGGCAACGCCAGCTTGTAGTTATCGGCCAAGCCAAAGGCGGCAAAGGGCAGGTTCGCCGCCCAGTCGAGATGGTAGCCAACCCCATTGTTCGCCGGGTTGACCGAGACCTGGGCGTGCGCCACGCAGTTGGAGCCCGGGATGCCGTAACGAGCGCGCAGCATCTCGGTTAATACCCGCCCGGCGTAGACCTGCGCGGCGTTTATGGGGGCCGTGTTGCCGTCAGGTTTGCTGCGCGCCTCGAACGCGACGCCAAAGAAGCTTTGGTTGAGATTCAGGTAAATCCAGCTTTGATCCGCCCAGACCGAGTTACCGGCATGATTGGCGTAATCGCTCTCGCGCACCACCCGGAAAACACGGCCAAACCGGTCGATCACGAAATGGTACGAGCGGCGGCGGCTCACATACTGGAGCAATCCCTCGCCGGAGCGCCGTAGCGATTGATTCTGGTTCTCCTCGAAGGGCGCCAGGTGGCTTTCGGTGGTGTGATAGACGATCCCGGCGGGTTCAGTGCGCCACTGAGCCGCCGAATCGATGTCGCCCGAGCGGTCCCGCGCGAAGGCGACATAGTGGCGCGGCGCCGTGGATGTCGCGTATTGTTCCTCGATCCGCAGGCCGTTGCTATAGAGATCGAATTGCGGAGTGGTCTGGACCACCCACACTGGTCCGGCGGGCCTGCCAACTAGGCGCGCCGGCAGCGATTCCGCGGCGGTAGTATTTACCGCCGCCAGCGCGACATGCCGCGAGGAAGTCCAGAACCAGGCAGCCGCTGGCAGCACGGCTCCCAAAGCGATGATCATTACCAAGACTGGCCTGACGGCGCGCATCCCACGCCCGGAGGCCACCGGACGCACGCCCAGTTTTCGCCGCAGATATTGCAGCCGATCCGCCGGATCGGAGAACCGCCGGGCACGCCACTCCAGCGCACGCACTAACGCACCTCGTGACATCATTCCAAACAGCGAACTCGCCTCCGCCTGCCATCGACACGAGTGCCGATGCGGCACGCCTGGGGCTGGACCACGCAGATTAGTGGCAGCCGCTCGAAAACACTCTCAGTGAATCGCTTGCCGTATCACCATCTACCACTGGTGGACTAGCGGATTTGTACCGGAGCGTGTATGCTTCAAAACGAGACATTCTGGTGATGTCAGAATAGTTGGCCCAATGGGATAATCGCTTCGTCTTCGAAATGAAGTGAGGTGTTTTCCGTGAAAAACGTCGCTTTTTTGCTGATTTTCGCAGCCGTCGCTGCCGCGAATCCTATTTATACGGTGGTCGCCGTGGGCGGTCTGAGCGGCCCGGCAATCGGCTACGCCATCAATAGCTCGGGCGGCGTGGCCGGCTGGAGCCAAAATGCCTCGGGTAGCCAGCAGGCCTTCGTTTCAACCGCCAACGGATCGCAGGGTTTGTCCCCTGGGTCTTCCGAATCATATGCTTACGGGATCAATGACGCCGGGACAGTGGTGGGGATTACCTACGACGCAAACGGGCAAGCGCACGGAACCATCTGGAGCGCTTCGGGCACTACCGATCTGGGCACGGGCTCCTACGCGACGGCGATCAATGGGGCAGGTGAAGTGGTGGGCGGAAACGGCGGCGCATTTGCCGCAGTGAACGGCCAGGTCCAGCAACTCGACGCGCCGCTGGGCGTCAATTGGAGCGCAGCTTATGGGATTAATAACGGCGGAACCATCGTGGGCGATGGCCAACTGGCCAATGGAACGTTTCGCGGGATTATCTGGAGTCCGGATGGCACCTCGACCTTGTTGGGAACCTTGGGAGGAAGCAGCAGTCAGGCGATGGGTGTCAACAGCAGCGGTGAGGTGGCAGGGTTTGCAAGCCTGGCGGACGGCTACCAGCACGCGTTCTCCGAGATTGGCGGCGCGATGATCGACCTTGGGACCCTGGGGGGCGGAAGCAGCTACGCCTATGGGATCAACGATAGCGGGGAGATCGTGGGCTATAGTTGGCTTGCCGATGGCAGCCAAAGCGCCTTCCTTTACGACAACGGGACCATGCTGGACTTGAACTCGCTGCTTCCGGGCAATTCAGGCTGGGATTTGCTGGCAGCTTATGGAATCAATGATTCCGGGCAGATTACCGGAGAAGGACTCTTCGACGGACAGTTGAGCGCGTTCGTATTGACGGACCCGCCGGCTGGTCCCGCGGACATATCAAGCGTTCCGGAGCCAAATGAGATTCTGTTCGTGGGCGCAAGTTTGGCGTTGATCGCCTGGTTACGGTCAAGGCGCGCCCGCAGCCGCTAGTGCTGGTTTCGGCCCGTCTTCGGATCAGGACTGGCCACCGGCAGGCGTGGCGGGGCTTCGGGGCGCTGCTGCTCTTGACGGCGGAAGAGGCGCAACACCGACCAGACCGGTTGGCTTGCCGGCTGGTGAGGCGCTTGGGAAGGAACGCCGCCCGGAACGGCGCCTGGAACAACCCCCCAGACGGCGGAAATCACGGATCGTCCTTGAAACATCATTTCGCTCACCCAACCTTGAGATCGACGCGAGTTTGCTGTAACTTTAGACGACGCGGTGGAAATCGTTGTTACTGAAATTCGCCGTTATTCGTCCACAATTTAGCGGCTGCCCATGCGACACCGTAAATTTTCCAGGCAAGTGGGACGCAAGGTCCGGGAGTCGCGGATGTTCGCGCGGGCCATGCAATCGGACGCGCACCCCATCCTGGCCCAGATTGTTCCCATCCGCCGCTGCAATCTGGATTGCGGCTACTGCAACGAATACGACAAGACTTCCGATCCGGTGCCGCTTGAAACCATGCTCGGGCGGATCGACCGGTTGGCCGACCTTGGCACCACCATCATCACCCTGAGCGGCGGCGAGCCCACGCTGCACCCCGATCTGGACGCGATCATCGCGCGGATTCGCGAGCGCGGAGCGATTGCGACGCTGATCACCAACGGACTGCTGCTCACCCCGGAGCGAATCGGAAAGCTGAACCGCGCGGGCCTGGACTACCTGCAGATCAGCATCGATAATGCGCGGCCGGACGAGATTTCGAAGAAAAGCCTGCAGGTGCTGGACAGGAAGCTCGAATGGCTCGCCAAGCACGCTGAATTCGGGGTCACGATCAATTCCGTACTAGGCGCGGGGATCCGGAATCCCGAGGACGCGCTGGCGGTTTCCGGGCGCGCGCGGTCGCTCGGCTTCACCAGTACCCTGGGCATTCTGCACGATCATTCCGGGCAATTGAAGCCGCTGGGCGACGCTCATCAAGAGGTTTACAAGCAGTTTCTCGATCACAAAGGCTCGCTGTTCTCGTTCGCGCATTTTGACAGCTTTCAGGAAAACATCAGCCGGGGTTTGCCGAACGCCTGGCATTGCCGCGCCGGCGGCCGCTTTCTGTACATCTGTGAAGACGGGCTGGTGCATTATTGTTCGCAGCAGCGTGGCAAGCCTGGGATCCCGCTCGAAGATTACACCCTCGAGGACCTGCGGCGGGAGGCCGCGCGTCCCAAGGGCTGCGCGCCATTTTGCACCATATCGTGCGTGCATCAAACCGCGATGCTGGACGATTTTCGCGAGAAGCCGCGCGAGACTTTGGCGGGGATTATGGACCGGCGCCGGGCGGCCGACCCTAACTTCCGGCCGCCGGTGCCTGTGCGGGTATTGTCCTGGATGTTTCTGGACAAACGCCGGAGGGGCTTTTTCGGAAAGCTGATGTTGAGCGCGCTGGGAATCCGGCCGCGCTAGCGTTTATTGGTCCGCCAATCCACGGATGACGTCGCTCTGCTGCTGAACCGGAGCTGAGCCGGCCGGCAGCCGATGGCGGGTCAAATGAGACCGCCGATTCGGGCGATTTCGCGAGAGCCGCTGGCCGCGCGGCACTGGTTGAGGTGGACAGTGGAAACAGCGCTTCGAGCGTATCCGAATCGGGGCCTTCGATCTCGATTTCCGCGTCACTGGCCACCAGGCCGCTGGGGATGGTGAAGTTGATCTGATACAGGCCGGCGAATCCCGGCGCCAAGCCGGAGAAAGTGATCGTCGGGGTGGCATAATTGCCGGCTGAGTCATACAAGTAAATAGCCGGCGTATTTGTGGTATTGCTGAGCGGACTGCTGGGTGCGGCCGCGCCATCGGTGACAGACGGGCTTACCGAGCCCATTCCCGCCAGATACAGGGCTTCAGTCTCGCCAACCAGCGCTGGATTCGAGTCTGAAATCACCGAACCATCCGGACGAAGCGCGGCCGCGTAGCCGATGCCGCCCACCGGATTGTTGGTAAACGCTCCCACCGAAGTCAATCCCGTGAATTGCGTGACGATGTTGGAATTCGCGCCGTTGTTGACCACCTGGATCTGCGCTATCGATCCCGGCGTGGTGATGTAGGGAACGATCACCGAGATTTGGGTCGGGCTCACATAGTAGATGGGCGCCGGAATTTGGTTGATCAACACCTGCACTCCGCTAAGGTTGGTGGAGAAGGGAACGCTGGCGGCATTGGTGGTGGAGGCCAGCCCCGAGCCATACAACGTTAGGAATTCTCCCGGAGAAAGGAACGCCGTGAAAGGAGAGGAGCTGGCGGCGTTCACCACGCCCAACCGGACTGAGATAGACGCCCGAACCGCTCAGGGCTGGCGCCTGAAACGCGATATTCAGCGCGAGGTAGGGGCCAACGCCGTATCCGACACGAATGGTCCCATCGGCGCTGCTCACATAATTCTGAACAAAAGTAGAGTCGGTGGAAGTGCCATCGTTGTTTAATGTGTACGAGTCATAGTAAGTGAAGTCACTCGATCCACCGTAGACTAACTGCGAATTTGTTCGCTGGTCGCCGATGATATTTTGCGAAAACGCTTGCAGCGATCCGAAATAGCTATCCAGCAGAGTGTAACCGCTGCTGGCCGGGGCTTCGTCGAGATCCAGTCCGGCCTGATAATAGAGCCCATCGTAGTTGGTGGGATTGCTGGTCGCCGCCTTAACTCCAGCGAAGATGTCGAACCCATTAGCGGACCCGCCGAAGATAAAATTGCCGTCGGGGGTGGTATACAGCACTTCGCTTCCGTAGATAAGGCTGCTGGAGGAGCCTCCGAAATTGATCTGTGCGCCGCCGTTCTGGAAGGCGTAAGTTACTCCGGTAAGGTTCTCGGTGCTCGCGGTGCTGTTGTTGTTCACATAGCCGGTGACGCTGACGGTTCCGATATTACCCGCGCCGTTGGCGCTCATGGTGAAGAGCGCATCGCCGGGAAACGTGGGGTCGAAATAGGCGACTTTATAGGATCCGTTGAGTGTCGCGTTGGTAGCTACCGAGCCGATGGGTGCGGCGATGAATAGGTCGTTATAACCGTTGCCATTCTCCGTGCTGCTCCCGATGAAAACGCCGCGCGACACCAATCCGATAATCTGATCGCCGGGAAAATCCGGATTCACCGCGCTGATATAACCCTCGCCGCTGGCCGAGACCACGTAAGTGCCAGTGGCGGCGTTGACGGCTACAGGGGCGTGGCGAGCCCGATGCGCTATCGAGGAGCGTTCCGGTGAAGGTATAACCTCCCGCGCCGTTGAACGTGATCTCGCCCTGGACGTTCATGGCTTCGCCCAGATCGCCGGCCTGATCGGAGACGAAATAGAAAACCTGGCGCATATAGTAAGCGCCGTTCAATTGCTTGTCGCCGCTGGAGTCAAAAGCCGGCTGAGCGGAAGACTGCCAGGCGCACGCGCCCAAGAGCATTACAACGAGAAGAGTAGTTTTTGTTTTCATGAATCCCGCATGGCGCCAGACTCAACGCCTCTGGAAGATTGACGCGCGAGACGGCAATCTGGTTAACGTGCCAGTCGGCTAAATCAGGCAGCTGCATCAGCGTGACTGGCTCCTCATCGATTACAACACGAAATAGTGGAGTGGCGCGTCTAAGTTCGCTGTAAAAGTTTGTCGGCCCTCCGGCAAGTGGATTCCGTCTAACCGCGCCCGAGAATCGCCTCGACAATTTTTCCCACTTCCAGAAGTTCGTCTAAGTCGGAAGATTTTTGCAGGTACAGGTTGGCTCCCAGGTCCAGCGCCGCGGCGCGGTCGGCCGGTGAAGCCGAGGATGTCAGCATGATCACCGGCACGCTTTCCAGCCGTGGCTCGCGGCGGATATAACGCAATACGGCATCGCCGTTCACCTTGGGAAGGTTCACATCCAGCACGATCAAGTGCGGTTGCCAGGTTTGCGCTTCGATCAGCGCGTCGCCTGGCTCGCCTCCCGCGCGTTCCTCCCAACAGGGCCATGGCTTTTTGACCATCCGCGGCCACCACTAAATTGCAGGGCAATTCGCGGCTCGTCGAGCGCTTCGCGAAACAGCAAAACGTCTCCCGGATTGTCTTCCGCCAGCAAGATTTCAAACACGGTCTAACCTAATAGCATAGACAAAGTTACCATCTACGGAGGGGCAGCAAAAATTGTTGTAACGTGATCGAAAGCGGTGAGTCCCACTAGAAGATTCACCAGAACTCCGTTCATGTGTAATTAAGCTTACTGTTCGAGGAGCTAGGAATATGAAAAGTGTGACTGCCGAGAACGGCGCCCGGGCGCGCAGTTCCAAGTCAGACGCCAGAGCCAATGGGGCGAAGTCCAATGGCGTTAAGACGGCTGGGAGCAAGCCGCTTGCGGCGGCCAACGGAGCCAAGGCCCGCCGCGACGCCAACGTGCTGTTGAGCACGCTGATCGCCTTCAAGCGGGGGAATTTCTCGGTTCGGATGCCGGTGGATCAGACGGACCTGGAAGGCAAGATCGCCGACGCGCTGAACGACATTCTGGAAATCAACCAGAAAATGGTCAGCGAGTTCGAGCGCATCAGCCGGGCGGTGGGCAAGGAAGGCAAGATCACCCAGCGCGCTTCCATTGGCTCGGTGAGCGGGGCGTGGGCGGACTGCGTGGAATCGGTCAACAGCCTGATTGGCGATCTGGTGCAGCCCTCCACGGAAGTGGCGCGCGTGATCGGCGCGGTGGCCAAAGGCGATCTCTCGCAGAACATGTCGCTTGAAGTGGACGGGCGCCCGCTGCGCGGCGAGTTTCTGCATACGGCGCGCGTCGTCAACACGATGGTGCAGCAGTTGAATTCGTTTGCGTAGCGAAGTGACGCGCGTGGCGCGCGAAGTGGGAACCGAAGGCAAGCTGGGCGGCCAGGCGGTGGTGACCGGCGTGGCGGGCACGTGGAAGGATCTGACGGAAAGCGTC
The DNA here is from genome assembly GCA_963761265.1 of Bryobacterales bacterium. Taxonomy (GTDB): domain Bacteria; phylum Acidobacteriota; class Terriglobia; order Bryobacterales; family Bryobacteraceae; genus Palsa-89. Next base: position 80,618 of record CAVXGM010000030.1, on the reverse strand, counting down.
AACTCGATGGCCAGCAATCTGACCAATCAGGTGCGCAACATCGCGGGCGTAACCACGGCCGTGGCCAAGGGCGATTTGACCACGCAGATCACAGTGGACGCGCGCGGCGAAATTCTGGAACTGAAGAACACCATCAATACGATGGTGGATCAGCTTGAGCTCGTTCGCCGCCGAAGTAACGCGCGTGGCGCGCGAAGTGGGAACCGAAGGACGCCTGGGCGGACAGGCCGACGTGAAGCGGCGTGGCCGGACGTTGGAAGGATCTGACCGATTCGGTCAATTCCATGGCCGAGCAACCTGACCAACCAGGTGCGCAACATCGCCGAAGTGACCACGGCCGTGGCCAAAGGCGATCTGTCGACGCGCATCACGGTGGACGCGCGCGGCGAAATTCTTGCAGTTGAAGAACACCATCAACACCATGGTGGATCAGCTCAGCTCGTTCGCCGCTGAAGTGACGCGCGTGGCGCGCGAAGTGGGCACCGAAGGCAAGCTGGGCGGCCAGGCCGACGTGCCGGGCGTCGGCGGAACGTGGAAGGATCTGACGGATTCGGTCAACTCCATGGCCGGGCAATCTGACGGCCCAGGTTCGCAACATCGCCGAAGTTACCACGGCCGTGGCCAAGGGCGACCTGTCGCGCAAGATCACGGTGCACGGTGCGCGGCGAAATTCTGGAGCTGAAGAACACCATCAACACCATGGTGGATCAGCTCAGCTCGTTCGCATCGGAAGTGACGCGCGTGGCGCGCGAAGTGGGAACGGAAGGCAAGCTCGGCGGCCAGGCGGAAGTGGAAGGCGTGGCGGGAACCTGGCGCGATCTGACGGAGAGCGTCAATTCGATGGCCGGCAACCTGACCAACCAGGTCCGCAACATCGCCGGTGTGACCACGGCCGTGGCCAAGGGCGATCTGTCGACCAAGATCACGGTGGATGCGCGCGGCGAAATTCTGGAGCTGAAGAACACCATCAACACCATGGTGGATCAGCTCAATTCGTTCGCCAGCGAAGTGACGCGCGTGGCGCGCGAAGTCGGAACCGAAGGCAAGCTGGGCGGCCAGGCGCAGGTGAAAGGCGTCGGCGGCGTGTGGAAGGATCTGACCGATAGCGTGAACTCGATGGCCGGCAACCTGACGAATCAGGTCCGCAACATCGCCGATGTGACCACGGCGGTGGCGCAGCGGCGATCTGTCGACCAAGATCACGGTGGATGCGCGCGGCGAAATTCTGGAGCTGAAGAACACCATCAACACCATGGTGGATCAGCTCAATTCGTTCGCCAGCGAAGTGACGCGCGTGGCGCGCGAAGTGGGAACCGACGGCAAGCTGGGCGGCCAGGCGCAGGTGAAAGGCGTGGGCGGCGTCTGGAAGGATCTGACGGATTCGGTCAATTCCATGGCCGGCAACCTGACGGCCCAGGTCCGCAACATCGCCGAAGTGACCACCGCGGTGGCGAACGGCGACCTCTCGCGCAAGATCACGGTGGATGTGCGCGGCGAAATTCTGGAGCTGAAGAACACCATCAACACCATGGTGGATCAGCTCAACGCGTTCGCCAGCGAAGTGACGCGCGTGGCGCGCGAAGTGGGCACCGAAGGCAAGCTGGGCGGCCAGGCGGAAGTGAAGGGCGTGGCCGGCACGTGGAAGGATCTGACCGATTCGGTCAACTCCATGGCGAGCAACCTGACCAACCAGGTGCGCAACATCGCGGAAGTCACCACGGCGGTGGCGAAGGGCGACCTGTCGCGCAAGATCACGGTGGATGTGCGCGGCGAAATTCTGGAGCTGAAGAACACCATCAACACCATGGTGGATCAGCTCAGCTCGTTCGCCGCCGAAGTGACGCGCGTGGCGCGCGAAGTGGGCACGGAAGGCAAGCTGGGCGGGCAGGCGGACGTGCACGGCGTCGCGGGCACCTGGAAAGATCTGACGGATTCGGTCAACTCCATGGCCAGCAACCTGACCGCCCAGGTTCGCAATATCGCCGAAGTGACCACCGCGGTGGCCAAGGGCGATCTGTCGCGCAAGATCACGGTGGATGTGCGCGGCGAAATTCTGGAGCTGAAGAACACCATCAACACCATGGTGGACCAGCTCAACGCGTTCGCCGGCGAAGTGACGCGCGTGGCGCGCGAAGTGGGCACCGAAGGCAAGCTGGGCGGCCAGGCCGAAGTGAAGGGCGTCGGCGGCGTGTGGAAAGATCTGACCGATTCGGTCAACTTCATGGCGGGCAACCTCACCGTCGCAGGTTCGCAACATCGCGCGAGGTGACCACCGGCGTGGCCAAGGGCGATCTGTCGACGCAAGATCACCGTGGATGCGCGCGGCGAAATTCTGGAGCTGAAGAACACCATCAACACCATGGTGGATCAGCTCAACGCGTTCGCCAGCGAAGTGACGCGCGTGGCGCGCGAAGTCGGCACCGAAGGCAAGCTGGGCGGCCAGGCCGATGTGCGCGGCGTGGCGGGAACCTGGAAGGATCTGACCGACTCGCGTCAACTCCATGGCCAGCAACCTGACCAACCAGGTGCGCAACATCGCCGGCGTGACCACGGCCGTGGCGCGCGGCGATTTGACTACGCAAGATCACCGTGGACGCGCGCGGCGAAATTCTGGAGCTGAAGAACACCATCAACACCATGGTGGATCAGCTCAGCTCGTTCGCTTCGCGAAGTGACGCGCGTGGCGCGCGAAGTGGGCACCGAAGGCAAGCTCGGCGGCCAGGCGGAAGTGAAAGGCGTGGCCGGCACGTGGAAGGATCTGACCGAATAGCGTCAACTCCATGGCCGGCAACCTGACCAACCAGGTCCGCAACATCGCCGAAGTGACCACGGCCGTGGCCAACGGCGACCTGTCGCGCAAGATCACGGTGGACGTGCGCGGCGAAATTCTGGAGCTGAAGAACACCATCAACACCATGGTGGATCAGCTCAACTCGTTCGCGAGCGAAGTGACGCGCGTGGCGCGCGAAGTGGGCACCGAAGGCAAGCTGGGCGGCCAGGCCGATGTGCGCGGCGTCGCCGGCACGTGGAAGGATCTGACCGACAGCGTCAATTCCATGGCCGGCAACCTGACGGCGCAGGTCCGCAACATCGCGCAGGTGACCACGGCGGTGGCGAACGGCGACCTGTCGCGCAAGATCACGGTCGACGTGCAAGGCGAAATTCTGGAGCTGAAGAACACCATCAACACGCATGGTGGACCAGCTCAATTCGTTCGCCAGCGAAGTGACGCGCGTGGCGCGCGAAGTGGGCACCGAAGGCAAGCTGGGCGGCCAGGCGGAAGTGAAAGGCGTGGCCGGCACGTGGAAGGATCTGACCGACAACGTCAACTTCATGGCGGCGAACCTGACCACGCAGGTGCGCGGCATCGCGAAAGTGGTGACCGCCGTCGCCAACGGCGATCTGAAGCGCAAGCTGGTGCTCGAAACCAAGGGCGAAATCGCCGAGCTGGCCGACACCATCAACGGCATGATCGACACGCTGGCGACGTTCGCCGACCAGGTGACCACCGTGGCGCGCGAAGTCGGCATCGAAGGCAAGCTGGGCGGCCAGGCGCGCGTGCCGGGCGCCGCCGGAATCTGGCGCGATCTGACGGACAACGTCAATCAGCTTGCGGCCAATCTGACCACGCAGGTCCGCGCCATCGCCGAAGTGGCGACGGCCGTGACCAAGGGCGACCTGACGCGATCCATCGCGGTGGAAGCGCAGGGCGAAGTGGCGGCGCTCAAGGACAACATCAACGAGATGATCGTGAACCTGGCGGCCACCACGCGCAAGAACAACGAGCAGGACTGGCTGAAGACCAACATCGCGAAGTTCACCGGCATGATGCAGGGCCAGCGCGATCTGTTGACCGTCGCGCAGCTGCTGCTCTCGCGAACTGACGCCGCTGGTGGGCGCGCAGCACGGCACGTTCTATATCGCCGAGACGGCAGGAAGACGAGACCGGTGCTGAAGCTGCTGGCCGGCTACGCGATCGACGACCGCGATGACGTGCCGACGCAGTTCGAGATGGGCCAGGGGCTGGTGGGCCAGTGCGCCATGGAGAAGGAGCGCATCCTGGTCACCGACGTCCCGGGCGATTACATCCGGATCAATTCCAGCCTGGGCGGCACGCGCTCCGGTGAGCATCGTGGTGCTGCCGGTGCTGTTCGAAGGCGATGTGAAGGCGGTGATCGAACTGGCGTCGTTCGGCCAGTTCAGCGACATTCACCTGGCGTTCCTCGATCAGCTCACGCAATCCATCGGCATCGTGCTGAACACCATCGCGCGCCACCATGCGGACCGAGCAACTGCTGAAGCAAAGCCAGGCGCTGGCCGAAGAACTGCAAAGCCAGCAGCTCCAGTTGCAAACGACCAACGCCGAGCTGCAGGAAAAGGCGCAGCTGCTGGCCGAACAGAAGACCGAAGTGGAAACCAAGAATCAGGAAGTGGAGCAGGCCAAGAAGGCGCTGGAAGAAAAGGCCGAGCAGCTGGCGCTGACCTCCAAGTACAAGAGCGAATTCCTGGCCAACATGAGCCACGAGCTGCGCACGCCGCTGAACAACCTGCTGATTCTGGCGCGCATGCTGGCGGAGAACTCCGACAAGAACCTGACGCCCAAGCAGGTGAAGTTCGCCGAGACGATTCACACCTCGGGAACCGACCTGCTGGCGCTGATCAACGACATTCTGGATCTGAGCAAGATCGAATCGGGCAAGATGGACGTGGAAGTCGGCGGCGTCCGCTTCACCGAGCTGCGAAGACTACTGCTTGCGGACCTTCCGGCACGTGGCCGACGGCAAGGGCCTGGACTTCACGGTCGAACTGGGCGACAGCTCTCGCGTCCGAGATCATGCATACCGACGCCAAGCGCCTGCAGCAGGTGCTGAAGAACCTGCTTTCGAACGCGCTGAAGTTCACCGAGCAGGGCTCGGTGCGGCTGCGCATCGACAAGGCGCCAGTCGGGCTGGAGCCCGGACACATGCGTGCTCAGCCGCGCGAAAGTCCGTGATCGCATTCTCGGTGGCCGATACCGGCATCGGCATTCCGTCGGACAAGCAGCGCATCATCTTCGAGGCGTTCCAGCAGGCCGACGGAACCACCAGCCGCAAGTACGGCGGCACGGGCCTGGGCCTCTCCATCAGCCGCGAGCTCGCGCGGCTGCTGGGCGGCGAAATCCGCCTGCAGAGCGCGCCCGGCGTGGGCAGCACCTTCACGCTGTACCTGCCGCAAACCTACGTCACGCCCGCTGCAGGCGCCCAAGAGCGAAGCGCTCGCAGCACTACGCCGGTCATGCTGGAGCAGGCGGCCGGACGCCGCCGATGCCGAGGTGGACATGATTCTGCCGCTGCCGCCGCTCGACCACCGAGGAACTGGTGGAAGATCTGGTGATCGACGACGACCGCAATCTGATCCAGCCGGGCGACTCGGCGCTGCTGATCGTCGAAGACGACATCACGTTCGCGCGCATCCTGCTGGATCTGGCGCACGATCGCGGGCTGAAGGCGCTGGTGGCTCTGCGCGGCAGCAGCGCCATGTCGCTGGCGCGCGAGTTCAAGCCCGGCGCCATCACGCTCGATATCAATCTTCCCGATATGGCCGGCTGGACCATTCTGGATCGCCTGAAGCACGATCCGGCCACGCGCCACATTCCGGTGCACATCATTTCCGGCGACGAAGACCGGCGCCGCGGGCTGGCGCTGGGCGCCATGACCTATCTCGAGAAGTCCGTCACCAAGGATTCGCTCGCCGAGGCCTTCGCCGCCATCGAGCATTCGCGTGCAGAGGCGCGTCAAGAAGCTGCTGGTGGTGTGCGCCGATGAAGCGGAGCGCGAAGCATGATCGCGACACGCTGGCGCGCGCCGGATCTCGAGATCGATCGGCAGTCGGCTACCGGCGGGCGAAGCGCTGGCGGTCGCTGAAGCAGCAGTATCTGGATGGCATCGTGGTTCATCTGCGACTCGACGGATATCGCGCGCCATTGCAGCTGGTGGAGGAGATCCAGAGCCACGCCGGCCCGCTACGCGCCGCCGATCATCTTGATGTGCGACGCGGCCGCTGACGTCGGACGAAGAACTGGATCTGGCGCGGCTCAGCGCGTGCCGGCGTCGTGAAACATGCGCGACACGCTGGAGCGGCTGCTGGATGAGTCCGTTCTGCTGCTGCATCGCGCGGAAGCCGATCTGCGCGCCCGAGCAGCGCCGGATTCTGGAACAGCTGCGCGAGACCGACGCGACGCTGGTCGGCAAGAAGGTGCTGGTGGTGGACGACGACGTTCGCAACATTTTCGCGCTCACCAGCCTGCTGGAAGATCACAATCTGAAAGTGGCTGCACGCCGAAAACGGGCGCGCCGGCATCGAACTGCTGAAGCAAGACGCCGGATATCGACCTGGTGCTGATGGATATCATGATGCCGGAGATGGACGGCTACGAGACCATGCGGCCATCCGCCAGATTCCGCGAATTCCGCTCGCTGCCGATCATCGCTCTCACCGCCAAGGCGATGAAGGGCGACCGCGCGAAGTGCATCGAAGCCGGCGCGTCCGATTACATTACCAAACCGGTCGATCTGGAGCAGCTCTTTTCGGTGCTGCGCGTCTGGATCGAGCGCGCGGCATGAAGTGGCGCACATGGCGGCCCGGCGCGTATCAGCGGTACTGACGGAGGATCAGAGGCTGATCGATGGCGATCGATGACCGTGCACACCATGGCGGAGACCAGCCGCCGGAGCAGAGTGAAGATCCTGCTGGTGGACGATCACGCCGGAGAATCTGGTCTCGCTCGAAGCGGCGCTGGAGGGCCTGGGCCAGGAACTGGTGCTGGCGCGACTCCGGCACGGAAGCGCTGCGCCATCTGCTGGATCGACGATTTCGCGGCCATCCTGCTGGACGTGAAGATGCCGGAGATGGACGGCTTCCAGACCGCCGAGCTGATCCGCGCCCGCAAGCGTTCGCGCCACACGCCGATCCTGTTTCTTACCGGATACAAAAGCGACGAGCATCTGTTCCGCGGCTACGATCTGGGCGCGGTCGATTTTCTGTTCAAGCCGATTGTCGCCGAAATTCTGCGCTCCAAAGTCGGCGTTTTTGTCGAGCTGAGCCGCAACACCGCGCTGCTGCGCGCGCCAGGCCGAGGTTCTGGGCAAGGCGGAGCTGAAATTCCGCTCGCTGCTGGAAGCGGCCCCCGACGCCATGATCATCAGTGACGCGGAAGGGCTGCATCAGCCTGGTCAATTCGCAGGCCGAAATCATGTTCGGCGTTCCCGCGCGAAGAGCTGATCGGACAAAATATCCGGATGCTGGTTCCGCGATTGGAGTAGCCACTCGCGCTGGCCCGGACGACCGGCGTGGCGGGGCTGGCTTCACCAGCTGAACTGTGGGCGCGGCGCAAAAGCGGCCATCAGTTTCCGGTCGAGATCAGCCTCAGCCCGCTGCAGACCGAAGAAGGGCTGCTGCTCACCTCCGCCATCCGCGACATCACCGAACGGCAGCGCGCCGACGAGGCGATCCGCGAATTGAACGCCACGCTCGAGCAGCGCGTGACCGAGCGCACCGAGGAGCTGCTGCGATCCAACGAAGCGCTGCGGCAATCCAACGACGATCTGAACCAGTTCGCGTACGCGGCCAGCCACGATTTGCAGGAGCCGCTGCGCATGGTGGCGCTGTACAGCCAGATGCTGCAGCGAAAATATCTGCGGCAAACTGGATGACAATGCCGATCAGTACATCTCCTACATCGTCGGCGGCGCGCGGCGCATGGAGATGCTGCTCAAGGATCTGCTGACGTATTCGCAAACCGGATCGTCGGCGGAGGGTCCGGCGGGAACCGTCGACTTCATCGACGTGATCCGCAAAGTGCTGCTGAATCTGCAGGCGTCGGTGGAGCAGAGCGGCGCGATGATCACTTGGGACGCCATTCCGGCGGTTCACGCGCACGAGATCCGGCTGGTGCAGCTTCTGCAAAACCTGGTGGGCAACGCGATCAAATACCGGAGTGACGATTCTCCGCGCATTCACATCGCCGCCCAATGGCGGGAACCGGATTGGGTACTGTCGGTGCAAGATAACGGCATCGGAATCGCGCCCGAGTACGCGCAGCAAATCTTCAAGATTTTTAAGCGCCTGCACGGGCAGGATTATCCGGGAACCGGCATCGGCCTGGCGATTTGCCAGCGCATTGTGGAGACCTATGGCGGCCGGATCTGGGTGGAGTCGAATGGCAAAGGCTCGAGCTTCTACTTCACGCTGCCGCCGGCCCAGGACCAGGCTCCGCCTCCGGTGGAACGCAAGGTTACCGAAACGGCGCGCGCAGCGAATTAGTGGACCGTCCCACCCCTTGGGAAGCATTGGGCGCCGGCACGAGTGCCGGCGCGGCACGCTGAAGCGTGCGCCACATCTGGCGCGAACACTGGTGTTGCTGAAAAGCGCGCGGTAAGGTCAAAAGCGAGGTGAAAGCACGTCGCCGGAATCTGCTTACTGATTGTATTTGGCAGCCGCCGCTTTGTTCGGCCAGACAGCCACGTTGCCCGCCAAGTGGATCGGAACATGGAAGCTGGATATCCAGAGATCTACTTTCGAGGCCAGCCTCGCGCCCGGTGCCCTGCCGGCCTCACCATCGTCAGTCAAACTTTGCGGATCGAACAGAGCGCCCGGGAAATTCTCACTCTGGCACGATGATAATCGCTTGAATCTCGATGGCTCGCTGACTTCACTTTCGACATCATCAGCAAGGTGCACATCAACAGACCGAGGTCCAGGATCAGACCGCTGGCGCGAAGACAAAAATCTCCAGATCCGTTCTCGTGTTTAACAAGTTCCGCTGACTCGTGGCTGGCGTTCGAGCCCGAAGAGTAGGAAAATCAAATGCGCAAAGGAGAGGGTATGAAAAACGTCAAAAGTATTTTCCTGGTCGCTGCTCTCGGTGCGGCATCCGCGCTGACTGCGCTGCCCGCCGCCGACGACGCGGTGGTAAACACCGATAAGGCTTTCGTCCAGGCCTATGAGAAGGGCAACATGGCCGCGGTGAAAGAGTATCTGGATGCGGATTTTACTTGGATCGACACGAACGGGGTCTTCTACTTCAAGGACGATGCGCTGGCGCTGGGGCTAAAGCCGCTGGTTCCGAGCGCGGGCGACGTCAAGATCACGGAGCATAAGTACGGCAAGGTGGTCTGGATTCAGGAAAATCAGGGCAACAAGTATGCCGCGCACTTCTGGGTGGAGCGGCCATCGGGCTGGAAACTGCTGCACAACACCGAGATTGCCACGCGTCCCGGATCGGAAAACCCCGACAAGCGGTCGTCCTACGCGATCCCCTGCATCAACCCTTGCCAGGAGCTTCCATACGTACCGGCGACGGCCAACGAGAAGGCCGCGATCAAAGCCTGGCAAGAGCAGGAAGACGGTACGCCCGAGCACTGGCGGCGTCACGTGGGCGACGACCAGGTGGTGGTCGGTTCTTATGGCGTATCCACCAAAATGGACCGCTGGAACGGAATCACCCACCGCAATCCCAACGCGCCGAAAACTGGCGCGGCGCCGGTGCTGTTCGCACGCATGTGGGACCTGGGGACCGCGGTGGTGGCGATTATGTGCCAGCCCACTTACGATGGCAAAGCCTATTGGTCCAGCCGCATATTTGCGCCCGACAAGGAGGGCGTCTGGGTAATGGCGGAGAGCTATCACACCACCATTCAGGCGTCGGGCGTAATGAACGAGGTGGAAGGCAAATAGCCTTGGCGTTCAGATTGCATAGCGATACGATATCTGGAACGGAGGAACCATGGCTGATCCCACACCGGCACCCACCAGCAACGTGGACGCTGCCGCTACGCAAGTGATTGTATTGGCTTTCGACCTGGTTGGCCAGCAAACGGCCAATCTGCCCACGCTCGTCGAAAAGACCTTGTCGGACAAAAAGGTTCAGGACGCTATCGAATCGACTCTCGAAGCGTTCATGTTCAAAAACAACACGGCCATCATGACCAACAGCCTGACGCCCAAGGACGCTCAGGATCTGCTGGGGGCCATCGCCAGCGGCGCCGGGTCCAAAGCGGGCGATGCGGCGTTGAGTCAAATCAAGAATTCGCCGTCCTACAAGAGCCTGGAGAAGGCCATCCAGGATTTTCAGCAGGCCGCCAAGACGACACCCATGGGCGTCTGGGTGGACAAGAACCAGGCGGTTCTCTACGTCACCGGCATCGCGCTCGTGCTGGGCGGTGCCGCCGCGCTTTATGCCACCAAGACCGGCGGTTCCGCTCTCAACGCAGTGGTTGGGCAGATCAAGAATAAGCCCATACAGGTTTTTAAAGTCGGCAAGTTCACCCTCCAGGGCCAGTTGCTGCAGTTTCAGCCGGACAAGCGGCAACTGGGCGCGGGAATGATCGCCACCGAGAAGTGGCAGCAGTTGCAGGTGAGCGTCGGCTTTGGCGTCGTCGCCACTGGACCACAGGTGCAACAGGTGAGCGGCCAGGTGATCGTAAAATCGGGAAACGTCACCGTGACCGGAAGTGCAACCGATACCGTCGCCACCAAGAAGGTGGAGCTGCATCTTTCCGTCGACGTCGCGCAGGGGCCTCTCACGCCATTCAAGTTGGGCGTGGGAGCAGTGATTACCGATGGCAAAGCCACCGGCGGTTCAGTGGATGGCAGTTATTCCACTAGCGTGGGTGACTTCGGCTTGAAGGTGACCGACGATAACAAAGAGGTTTCCGGGCTGGGCACCTGGACGTTGCACTGGTAAGTTTGTTCCGGCCACGAAATCATTTGGCATCGCTAGCTGGCGTCGTGCTTTCTCTCGCGGGCGCGGGGGCTTCCAGCTCCGCGATGGCTCGCTTGATTTGTTCCGCGTCCCTCGCTTTCGGGACGATCTCCAGGTACTTTCGAAAATGTTGCAGAGCTCCCGAGCGGTCGCCTTTGGCGATCAGCACGGCGCCCAGCAAAACTTCCGAGCGGGGAACTTCATGGGCGGCATCCAGATCGGTGGCGCGGCGCGCATTGGTCTCCGCCACGTCAAAATGCTTCAGGCTGAAGTTGGCGACCGCATAGTAATAATAAAGCTCGGGAAATTCCAGCGGATTCATGGCCACCGCGCGGCCCCCAATCGCGATGGCATCCTGCGGACGCTTTTCCTCCAGATCCAGCATGGTCAACTGGATGTAAGGCTTGATGTACTTCGGGTCGGCTTGCGACCGCTTTCTCCCAGGCGGCGCGGGCTTCGGTGGGTTTGGCTTGCTGTTTCAAAACCTCGCCCAGATCGCTCCAGGCCTGGGCATAACCGGGATCGATTTCAACGGCCTTTTCGAAATTCTTTTGCGCCGCCGCCCATTTCTCGTCCGTCATCGCGTTTACGCCCTTCCCATAGGCCTTCTTGGCCGGCGCGGGCGCGTTGAGCGCGGTGGCCGAAACGGTGGAACCTTCATGCAGGCCGATCCGCTTCAGCACAATAGTGGCGTCGTTGCGCAGGGTGACTTGAACCGGCCGATAGCCCTTCAGCCGGATGCTGACGTCGCACATGTCCGCGGTGGCCGGATCGTACGGCCTGGACCGGTAATTGATCAGGTACTGCACGCTGCCGTTGCCGAAAATATTCACAATCGCGCATTCCTGCGCCAGCCGCTCGGAAAGCGCGGGGATGATCTGCGGAGAGGTCTGGAGGGGCGAGCCGTCTTCGGTGACGATGGTGGCGTGGAAGGTTTGGGCCGAAGCGGCGGCAGTGGCCGCCAGCGCCGCTAGTGTCAGGATGCCAACGCGAAGCGCTGGATTTGTACTCATGGTGTTTCCTACGTGCCATTATATGCGCTGGTTTCAGCTCGGTTGTGAACATCTGTGTCCATCGGTGTTTACTTGTGGCCCTAGCCCGGCTCAGGTTTATCACTGTTAAACTGATAAATGAAGTGCGGCGTTTCTACTTTGATCACAACGCGACTACCCCGGTATCTCAATCAGTTCTAGAGGTACTGGTTGCAGCCTTACTTGAAGTGCCCGGCAATGCCTCCAGCATCCATCAGGACGGCCAGTTGGCGAAACAACGCCTGGAAGCCGCGCGCCGGGAAGTGGCTGCTTTGCTTGGTTGCGAGCCCAAGGAGCTGGTGTTTACCAGCGGCGGCACGGAGGCGGACAACCTCGCGATTATAGGTGCCGTCAATGCCATCGTCACCCCCTTTGACAAGCACATCGTCACTACGGCCATCGAGCATCCGGCGGTGCTCAATCCCTGCCGGGAGCTGTATCCATCGGGTGTGAAGTCGACGTTCGTTGCTCCCCGCCCGGATGGTGTCGTCGATCCGGAGGACATCCGGCGCGCCATGCGTCCGGAGACGGTCCTGGTCTCCGTGATGCACGCCAACAATGAGACCGGCGTGCTCCAGCCGATTGCGGAAATCGCCGAGATCGCGCATGAAGGCCGCGCGCTGATGCACTCCGACGGAGTCCAGGCAGCGGGGAAAATCCCGGTCGATGTGGAGGCGCTGGGCGTGGATCTTTACTCCATCAGCGGCCACAAATTTTACTCCACCAAGGGCATCGGAGCGCTGTACGTGAAGAACGGCACCCGTCTCAAATCCATCCAATTCGGCGGCAAGCATGAGCGCGAGCGCCGCCCTGGTACGGAGAACGTTCCAAGCGCCGTCGCGATGGGAAAAGCGGCGGCGATGGCCCGCGGCGCGCTGCCTTTGGAGGAATCTCGTTTAAGTGAACTGCGCGACCGGCTGGAAACAGGAATCCTGGCGCGTGTTCCGGACACCGGAGTGAATGGTGCTGGCACGGCGCGCACCCCCAACACCACCAACATCTATTTCGATGGCCTGGAAGGCGAGGCTTTGGTGATTTCACTCGACCTGAAGGGCTTCGCCGTATCGAGCGGCTCGGCCTGTTCGAGCGGCGCCGTGGAGCCGTCGCACGTTCTTCTGGCCATGGGCCTGAAGCCGGAACGCGCGCGTGCCAGCTTGCGGTTTTCGCTCGGCCATTCGAATAATGAAGAGCAGGTGGACGCGCTGATTGAAGCGGTTGTCAGCTCCGTCGCGCAGTTGCGCAAGCTTTCACCCACGTATACGAGTGCCTGATCACACAATCTCCGAAACTCCAGTTGCCGTCGCAATGTCGGGCGGCGTGGATAGCTCCGTCGTCGCGGGATTGCTGCGGCGCCGCGGACAGCCGATCGTCGGTTTGACCATGCAGCTCTGGAACCAGCGCCGCTTGCCGGAGCTGGCGCCCGAAGGCGGCGTCACCGGCCGCTGCTGCTCGCTCGACGACGTCTACGATGCCCGCCACGTTGCGCAGCATCTGGGCATCCCCTATTACGTGGTCAACTTTGAGTCGGGATTCGAAGAGCAGGTGGTCAAGCCGTTTATCGACGACTATTTGAGCGGCCGCACCCCCATCCCCTGCACGCTTTGCAACAACTTCATCAAGTTCGATCAATTCCTGGATCTAGCCGCGGGCGTGGGCGCATCGCGCATCGCCACCGGCCACTACGCGCGCATCAGCTATGACGATGCCACCGGGCGTTATCAGATGAGCCGGGGCGCCGATCATTCGAAAGATCAAACCTATTTTCTCTTCGGCCTGAAGCAGGAGCAGTTAGCGCGCACGGATTTTCCATTAGGCGGATATACCAAGCCGCAGGTGCGCGAACTGGCTCGGGAATTGGGACTGCCCGTTGCCGCGAAGCCTGATAGCCAGGAGATCTGCTTCGTCCCGAACGGCGATTACGCCGCATTCATCGATGCTTATTTCCGCGAGCGCGGCATCGCGCCCGAAAAGACGCAGGGCGAAATTCGCGACACCGAGGGCCGGGTGCTGGGCGAGCACGCGGGCGTGCATCATTTCACCGTCGGGCAGCGGCGCGGGCTGCGCGTAGCGGCGGGTGAGCCGCTCTACGTGATCGCTACCGAGCCGGCATCGCAGCGCGTGATCGTCGGACGCAATGAAGACCTGTTGCGGGCCACACTCACGGCCAAGGACATGAATTGGATTTCCATCGCTCCGATTTGCGGCCCGATTCGCGCGCAGGTGAAGATCCGCAACAGGCACGCCGCGGCCGACGCTACGATTTCTCCAATTGGAGACGATGCCGCGCGCGTCGAAGTCCGCTTTGACGAGCCGCAGCGCGCCGTCACCCCCGGCCAGGCTGCCGTGCTTTACGCCGGGGATCTCGTTTTGGGTGGTGGGTGGATCGAATAGCGGCCGTCCTTCTCTGGTGGCTGGCTCACGCACCGCTCGGTCTGGCCCGTTTTTATGTTGCCTTTCTCGATATCTCGATTCCGCGCCTGCGCCGGACCGCGATGCGCAACCTGGAGCTGGCGTATCCGGAGAAATCGCCGGCCGAGCGCCGCGCGATCGCGAACGAAGTCTTCCTCTCCATCGCCCGCCTGATCTGGGTCTTCGCGCGTTTTCCTAAACTGAATCGCCAGAACATTAGTGAGTGGATACGTTACGAAGGGCTTGAACATTACCTGGAAGCGAAAAAGGCCGGCCGGGGCGTCCTTTTTGCCACCGCTCATTTCGGCAACTGGGAGCTCAGCGCCTTCGCTCATGCGCTGATGACGGAGCCGATGCACATCATGATCCGCCCGCTCGATAATCCCGGCATCGATCGCCTGGTGGAAGACAGGCGCCGGCTCTCCGGCAACCACCTGATCGTCAAATGGGACGGCGCGCGAGCCGTCCTGCGCGCTCTGCATCAAAATGAAGCGGTGGGGGTTCTAATCGATCAGAACACTTCGCCCGAGGAAGGCGTCTTTGTCGATTTCTTTGGCACCCCGGCTTGCGCTAACATCGCTTTCGCGAAGATCGCGGCCAAGACGGGTGCGGCCGTTATTCCAGGCTTCGCCGTATGGTCTGAGAAGGAAGGCAAGTACATCCTCAAATTTCATCCTCCACTTGAGGTTTCAGGCGATGCCGCCAAAGATACTCGCCGACTGCACGCTGTTCTGGAGCAGGTTATCCGTGAGCATCCCGGCCAGTGGCTTTGGATCCATCGCCGCTGGAAAACGCGCCCGCCGGGCCAGCCAAATTTGTACGAAAACACTTGAGATGCCTATCTGTAAGCTGTTGTTTGTATGCAGCTTGGTGGCAATCTGTGCCTGCGCCCAGGAAGGCAATGCGATCTTCTCCACCGATGTCCGCGTCGTCAACCTGTATGCCAGCGTGCATGACGATCAGGGCCGCGTGGTCCGTGATTTGACCAAAGACGATTTCACCCTGGAAGAAGACGGCCGCCCGCAGACCATTCGCTACTTCTCGCAGGAATCGGGACTGCCTCTGATCATCGGCCTCCTGGTCGACACTAGCATCAGCCAGGAACGCCTGCTCGCCGAGGAGCACACCGCCAGTCTTCGCTTCTTCAACCAGGTCCTGGGTTCCGATCAGGACCGCGCATTTGTGATTCACTTCGATCGCGAGGTAGAACTGCTGCAAGACCTGACAGCTTCACGCGAGCAACTGGACACAGCCCTCGCACGCCTGCAAACTCCCAAGCTTCAGCCGCGCAAACGTGGCGAGCCCAAGTTGGGCCGCTGGACTTTAGCCGGCACCGACCTTTATGATTCGGTGCTGCTCGCCTCCGAAGACCTGATGCGAAAACAGTCCGGCCGAAAGGCGCTAATTTTGCTGACCGATGGCGTGGACAACGGCAGCAAGGTGGGATTGTCGCGTGCTATTGAAACCGCTCAGCGCTCCGACACGCTGGTCTATTCCATCCTGTTTGCCGATCGCGGAGCCTACGACGGCGTCTTCGCCAGCATGGCCGGCAAAAGAGCTCTCGAGCGCATGTCGCGCGAAACGGGCGGCCGGCTGTATGAGGTTTCGGATCGCAAGTCGATCTCGGCCATTTACTCGCAGCTCGAAGAGGAGTTGCGCGATCTATACAGCATTGGCTACACACCCGATAGGGCCGGCGGCGAGCCCGGATATCGCAAGATCCACCTAGCCGCAAAAAGGACCGGACTGATGGTGGAAACGCGCGATGGCTATTACCCCAGCCGGTAAAACGGTGGCCGAAAAGCACCAGCCTGGCTTTCCTCGGCCAAAGCATCTTACGCCAAGCCTCTTGCTTGCAGTGACTTAGATCTGGCAATCGAGATGCAACTAAGGTTTCCTTGAGAGGCATAACGATGACGAAAACAAAATCGCTTTTTTGGACCGCTGCTTCTGTTTCCATTCTTTCTCTGGTCGTCACCTTACCGGGTGTGGCCCAGGACGCGGATCAATCCGCGCCCCCGCCGACCGCCTCCTCCAACGGCGGATGGCGCAAGTTCCAGCCGCAGGACCAGCAGGCTGCCAATCAGCCTGGCGATCCGCCGCCCGCGCCTCCGGTGGGCGATCCCCAAAATCAGCCGGTGCAGCCTCCGCCGCCTCAGGCCCGCTATGCTCCACCAACCATCACGCTCCCGGCCGGCACGTGGATCACGGTGCGCGTGAATGAACCGCTGTCGAGCGATCATAACCAGACCGGCGATGCGTTCACGGGCACGCTGGTGCAACCGATTGTCGCGAACGGATTGCTGATCGCGCGCCGGGGCGCCACTGTCACCGGAATAGTTTCGGAAGCCAAGAAAGCCGGACGTGTTTCGGGTGTTTCGCATCTGGGAATCGAGATCACCGGGATTCAGCTTGCCGACGGCCGCCAGGTTCAAGTGAAAACCAAATTGATGGACCGGCGCGGCAACACCTCTTACGGGCGTGACGCCGCTGCAATCGGCGCAACCACCGGAGTGGGCGCCGCGATCGGCGCGGGCGTGAACGGTGGAGTGGGCGCGGGTGTAGGCGCCGCCGCTGGTTTGGTGGCTTCTACGATCGGCGTGATGCTGACGCGCGGCCGGGCCACTGTGGTGTATCCGGAAACTCCGTTGACCTTCGCCACCGACGTTCCGCTCGCTCTCGACAATTCGCAGCAGGCTTTCCAGTACGCTTCGCAGCAGGATTACAACGCGGGCTACCGTCCGGCGCCGCGTCCTGGATACGGATCCGCCTATAGACCGTATCCGCCACCGGCGCCCTACTACGGCGGCTATTATGCGGCTCCTTATCCCTATCCGTACGGATACCCGTATTTCTACGGCCCATCGCTGTACTTCGGGTTTGGCGGGCGTTGGGGTCACGGACGCCGCTGGTAAACTATTATCTCCTAAGTGTCGACTCAAGGCCTCGTGGAACCACCGCGGGGCCTTCTTCTTATATAGATCTCACGTTGTCGCCCGCGAATCGGATCGGGCCGCGCGCGCAAAACGGAGCGCGGCGCGAAGCAGCCTGGACTGCATGGTGCTTCGCGCCGCACTCTTTGCGCTTAAGTGAACGTTGCGCCTAGCCGACTAGGCCCAGCTGAATCCGCTCTTCACCAAAGGTGTTTCACGGACGCGCGTTCCGGATGCCGTGAAAATGGCATTGCACACCGCCGGCAAAATCGGCGGCAAGGCCGGCTCGCCCAACCCCGTCGGCGGATTGTCGGTCTTCAGGAAGTGCACTTCGATCTCCGGCGCCTGCGCGATGCGCACCATCGGATGCTTGTCGTAGTTGTGCTGCATCACCCGGCCATTTTCGAGCGTGATTTCCTGGCCCATCAGTTCGCTCAGGCCATCGATCACCGCGCCTTGCGCCAGGTTCTCGGCGAAATGCGGATTGATGATCTGGCTGCCGATGTCAGCCGCCACCCACACCTTGTGAACCCGCAGCCTGTTGCCGGAGCTCACGCTGACATCGGCCACTTCGGCGAAGTAGCCCATGTGGCTGAAGTGGAATGCGACGCCCATCGCGCGGCCGGATTCCGCCGGCCGTTTGCCCCAGCCCGACTTTTCGCGAACCAGCTTCAGCACGCCGCTGGTGCGTTCGGCGCTGAACTCGGGACCACCGAATCCGCCCCTTCCTGGCGGCGGCGCGGGAGCCGGCAGCGGTTTGTTTTCGAGCAAAGCCAGGCGGAACTCCAACGGGTCCTTGCCCGCGGCATGCGCCAGCTCGTCGATAAACGACTGAATCACGAACGCGTAAACATTGCTGCCCGGCGCTCGTAACGCACCCGTCTTCAACCACAGCAGTTGATTGCTATTGTGCAGCGCGTAATTGGGAATGAAGCGGGCAGGGAACTCGGTGGGCGACATGGTGGTAGAAGGCGCGGGTTTGTCATCCTCGCCCCAACTAACGAAATGATTCTGCCATGCGACAATTTTGCCCGATTCATCCAGGCCGGCCTTCAGGAACTGGAAGCCGCCCGGTCGATAATAATCATGCTCGAAGTCGTCCTCGCGCGCCCAAAGCAGTTTCACGGGCGCGTTCACCTTCTTCGAAATCCAGGCCGACTCCACCATGTAGTCGTTGGTCAAACGCCGGCCGAAGCCGCCGCCGCCGCGCTGCATATGAATGGTGACGTCCTTCTCTGGAATCCCCAGTGTCTTCGCCACCAGCGACCGGCCGCCGCCCGGCACCTGGCTATTGGACCAGATTTCGATCTTGTCGCCCTGCCAATGCGCCGTGCAATTTTGCGGCTCCAGTGGCGCATGCGAAATGAACGGGTAAGAGTAGGCTCCTTCCACCACCTTGGCGGCGCCCTTCAATGCCTCCTCCGGGTCGCCGTCCTTGCGCAGCGTCTTTCCGGGCGGCTGCTTGGAAAGCTCCAAGGCCTTCTGCGCGAAGCCTTCGCTCGATTGCGATGCGCCCTGTCCTTCGTCCCATTTCACTTGCAGCTTCTTGCGCGCGGTCTGCGCCTGCCACCAGGTATCGGCGACAATCGCGATGCCCGGCTCCAGCGCGTCTCCGGCCCAAACCGGGCCCACTTTCACGGTGCCTTCCACTACGAACGCGTCGCGCACGCCCGGCATGGCCTTGATCTCGTCCAGATTCGCGCTTACCACTTTGCCGGCGAATACCGGGCACTTCTGATACGCCGCGAACAGCATGTTCGGCAGCGTGAAATCGATGGCGAACAGCGGCTTGCCGGTGACGATCTTGGGAGTGTCCACGCCGCGCTGGCTGTGGCCGATGATGGTGTAATCCTTCGGATCCTTGAATGCCACCTTCTGCAGATCCGGAACCGGCATCGACGCCAATTTGCTTGCCAGTTCGCCGTAGCCGATCGATTTTCCGGAGCCTTTGTGATGCACGCGGCCCATCGACGCCGAGCACTCTGACGCGGGGACCTTCCAGGTCTCGGCCGCCGCGCTGATCAACATCTCGCGTCCGGCCGCGCCCACGCGGCGCATCGGATCCCAGTTAAACGGCGTCGCCAGGCTGCCGCCCGCGAATTGTCCGGCGTATTTGGTGTCGTCGAAATCGGTCTGCTCGATCTTCACCCGCTTCCAGTCGGCATCCAGCTCTTCGGCGATCAGCATGGGCAGCATGGTCTTCACGCCCTGGCCCACTTCCGGGTCCTTGGCCATGATGGTGACCTCGCCATCCGGAGCGATCTTGATGTAGTTGTTGGGCGACGGGAGCCGGACCGCCGAATTGCGCCGAGGCCTTTTCCGGTTTCATGTACAAGCCGAGCAGCACGCCGCCGCCGGCCAGCGAAGTCACGCGTAAGAATGAACGTCGATTGACAACCATGATGTTTTCGTTGCCTCCTTATTCCTGAGCTCCGCTTTGTCCCGCCGCAACTTCCGACGGTTTCTTCAGCTTGCTGGTGGTCGCAATTTCGGCCGCTTTGTGGATGGCCTGGCGAATGCGAACATAGGTTCCGCAACGGCACAGGTTCCCGTTCATGGCCGTGTTGATTTCCTGGTCGGTGGGTTTGGGTGTCTTGGCGAGCAATGCCGACGCCGACATCATTTGTCCGGCCTGGCAGTAACCGCACTGCGGCACGTCGATCTCCATCCAAGCCACCTGCACCGGATGATTCCCGTCCGCCGATAGCCCTTCGAGCGTCGTGATGGGCGCTTTGGCCGCGGATACGGGGATCTGGCAGCTTCGCACGGCCTTGCCGTTCAGGTGCACAGTGCATGCGCCGCACTGGCCGATCCCGCAGCCGTACTTTGTCCCTTTCAGTTTCAGAACATCGCGGATCACCCACAAAAGGGGCGTATCCGCGGCTACATCGACGGTGGTGGACCGTCCATTCACTGTAAGTTGAAAAGCCATGACGGCAGTCTCCTATCTGCTATCTTGCATCTCGTATCATACCTGTTTTCCCGGTGCCTGGAGGACGGCGCCGGCCCCGCGCCAGCGCCCTGATTCAAGCCGGTGGGCCGCGTGTATCTTATAGACGCCGCTGTACTTTATAAAGGAAAGGCTCTCAGATATTGACGTATGTCATCGCGCACTTTGCGGAACGCTTCCAGCCTGGCTTCCTCGGCCCCTTCCACAGCCGCCGGGTCTTCGAAAGCATGGTGCAGACGGTTCCCGTGGCCGGGATAAATCGGGCAGCTTTCCCGGGCATTGTCGCAAACCGTGAGCACGTAGTCGAAATCCCGCGCCGCGAATTCGTCCACCGATTTGGAGCGCTGGCCGGAAATGTCTATGCCGATCTCCCGCATCACCGCAATCGCCTCCCCTCGCACCTGGCTCGGCCGCGTCCCGGCGCTGGCTACTTCGAACCGGTCGCCGGCGTCATGCCGCAGCAACCCCTCCGCCATCTGGCTGCGCGCCGAGTTGCCGGTGCAAAGAATCAGAACAGTCTTCTTCATTCCGTCAGGCATGCTTGCGGACGAAATCCTCGATGTGCCGGCGGATCTGGTCGCGCGACCGCCGGGTGGCGGAGTATACGCCGAGATCGGATTGCTCCGGATCTTCCAGGTCCCAGTGGAGGCGATAAATGGCGCCTGGAAAAATCGGGCAATGCGGTTCTTTTCGGCGGTCGCAAAGCTGAATCAGGTAGGTGAACCGCTCTCCCAGGTATTCGGCCACGTCCTTGGTCTGATTTTGCGAAATGTCGATTCCAATCTCCCGCATCGCTTCGATCGCCGCCGGATTCAACTCTTCCGGCGATCCGCCGGCGCTCACCACCTCAAACTGATCGCCCGCCACGGAACGGAGCAAACCCTCAGCCATTTGCGTGCGGCTGGAGTTTCCGGTGCAGAGAAACAGGACCTTCTGCTTGATCATGGTATTTCACTCCCTACCAGCCTCTCGGCCGAAACCCGAGGCGGTCCGTAAAAGTACTTCCGCCAAGAGAGAGAGACATTCACCAGCAAGATGAGCGCCGGCACTTCCACCAGCGGTCCGATTACCGCCGCAAATGCCGCTCCCGAATGAATGCCGAAGACCGCCACCGCCACCGCAATGGCCAGCTCAAAGTTATTGCTGGCGGCGGTGAAAGACAACGTAGCAGTTTGCGAATAGTCCGCGCCCAGCTTGTGTCCCATCCAAAACGAAACCGCGAACATCAAGGCGAAATAGATCAGTAGTGGAACCGCGATGCGTAGAACGTCCAGCGGCAACCGAACGATATATTCGCCCTTCAGAGAAAACATAACGATGATGGTGAACAACAGCGCTACCAGCGTAAGCGGGCTCAGGCGCGGCAGGAAACGCCGCTCGTACCACTCACGGCCTTTGGTTCGAACGCACACCGTTCGGGTGATGATGCCGGCCAGGAACGGAATGCCCAGGTAAAAGAAGACGCTTTTCGCCACTTGCCCGGTGGACACGTTCACTACCGAGCCTTGGAGACCCATCCAGCGCGGAAGAATGGTCAGAAACACCCAGGCGTACACAGAATAGAAGAGCACCTGAAAGACGGAATTGAGGGCCACCAGGCCGGCCGCGTATTCGGTGTCGCCTTTCGCCAGTTCGTTCCACACCAGCACCATCGCAATGCAGCGCGCTACGCCGATCAGGATCAGGCCGGCCATGTATTCCGGATAGCCGCGCAGAAACACGATCGCCAGCACGAACATGAGAATCGGGCCAATCACCCAATTCTGGAACAACGACAGCAGGAGCACTTTCTTGTTTCGTAGCACCTCGCCTATCCGCTCGTAGCGGACTTTCGCCAGCGGCGGATACATCATCAGGATGAGACCAATCGCGATCGGGATCGAGGTTGTGCCTGCCTGAAAACCAATCAGCACGCGAACCACTCCCGGCGCCGCGTATCCGGTAGCGACGCCCACCGCCATCGCCAGAAAGATCCAGAGCGTCAGGTAGCGGTCCAGGAACGACAGCTTACGGCCGATATGTTCCATCGGGCAGGCCTACCTTTGCGCCGGCTTGACGGCGCGCACAAACGCGCTCATGAACTTGCCTTGGACCTGTGGCGCGATGGCATCTACGTCGATGCCTTCGGTGGATAAGAATGCGCGCGCGTCTTCGATGTCGTACACGCGCGTCGGCTCGATATCGATGTCTTCGAAGCCCGCCTTGGCCAGCTTGGCGAAATAGTCGGAGTCCTCGAGCGCGCCCGCGATACAGCCCACCCACAGAAGCATGTGCTCGCGTACCGCCTGAGGAACATCACCGCGCACCACCACATCGGACACCGCGAATCGCCCGCCCGGCTTCAAAACGCGAAACGCCTCGCCGAGGACCCGGTCCTTGTCCGATGACAGATTGATCACGCAATTGGAGATGATGACGTCCACCGAGTTGTCAGGCAGCGGAATGCTTTCGATCTCGCCTTTCAGAAACTCGACGTTCGCGACGCCGGCCTTCTTCTGGTTCGCTCGGGCCAGCGCCAGCATCTCGTCCGTCATGTCCAATCCGTAGGCTTTGCCGCTCGGCCCTACCCGCCGCGCGGACAGCAGTACGTCAATGCCGCCGCCCGAGCCCAAGTCGAGCACTGTCTCGCCCGCGCGCAATTCAGCCAGAGCAGTGGGATTGCCGCAGCCAAGCGATGCCAGCACCGCTTCCTCGGGCAGCGCGCCTTTTTCCGAATCGCCATAGAGGTTCGTCGTGATCGGGTCGATATCCGTCCCGCACGCCGAACTGCCTCCGCAACAACCGTTCTTTTGTCCCGACGCCACGCGCAACGCCGCCTGGCCGTATTTCTCTTTCACCACGTCTTTAATGTCGACCGTACTCATCTTTCGGCTCCTTTACTTGCAGCAAACGATCATCTGCGGCTCGATCGCCTTATTGCGCGTGCAACACTCCGCATAGAGGAAGCTCAGCAAATCCTGCAGGGCCTCCGTGTTGGCCGAGTACCATAGGAACGTGCCCTCGCGGCGCACGCGCACCAGATCCTCATTTTTAAGTTTGTCCAAATGATGCGAGAGCGTGCTCGCGGGAATGTTCAGCTCGCTGCCGATCTCGCCCACCACCAGGCCCTCCGGATGAGCGCTCAGCAGCAGCCGTACAATGCGCAAGCGCGGTTCGGCCCCCATCGCCGAAAACATGTCGGCGCAGCGGGTGATCCGTGCTGAATCGTCTTTCTTGGGCAAGGCGTATCCTTCGACACTTCTACAATAGTAGAAATACCGAAGAAGCGCAAGAGGCCGCTTACTTGGCCCGTGCCGCCGGCCTGCGATGATACCCGGGCCGGTACTGATAGTGGCACGTCACGCACGCCGCATTGAGTGGATCGTTGAGCGCCCGAATCGCGTCCAGATTCTTGTCCCGCGCGGCCTGGAACGCCTTTCCGCCCAGGTCGATCAGCATCTTCGACTCGGTGATCCAATTCTTCTGATCGCGCGCTCGCCCATCCATCATGAGCAGGTTTCCCGATTCGGCCAGCATCAGCGCCTGCCCCCGCAGAACATCCCAATCGTGCTGGGTTTTAGGCGGCTCGCGGTCCACATAGAAAATCGCATCGGAAGTGGGATAAATAATATCGATCATCAGTTGGCTCATCGTGCCGACCGGCTGAAACGCCGTTGCCGGTTGCGCCGGCGCCTGGGCCATCGCGGCCACTCCCAGCAAAACCGCGGCCGCAATCAGACACACTCCCATGCTTCGCATGCGCTCGCCTCCTGATCGAAGTGATTCTATCACCCTGTCCTCGATGTAACGTATTTTTGCGTTATAAACTCTCCTCATGGTCTTCACGAAGAGCCTGCGCGAGGCGGTGAGGCGCGGCGACATCACGTGCAGCGTCCGTATCTGGACTCGTCCGCACGTGAAGGTCGGAGGGCGCTATCCCATGGAGGAGGGGGAGATCGAAGTCGTCTCCATCCGGCAAATCGATTACTTCGATATCAATCACCAGCTGGCGCGCGAATCGGGGTTTCCGGATGTCGATGCGCTGCTGAAGATCGCCAAACACGGCAAAGGCCAGAATGTCTATGTAGTCCGGTTCGTTTATTTGCCTCCCCGCCGCAAACGCCCGCGCAAGCCAGCCTGAAGCGCCCGGGCCTGTAATCGCTATACAATGGCCACCAGTATGATTCGGCGCTCTTTACTTTTGGCGGCCATCGCCGCGAGCTTATCCGCGCAGGTGGTGAAGAACTTCGTGCCGGTGACGCAAGACATGCTCTTGCATCCCTAGCCCGGACGATTGGCTGATGTACAGCCGCACCTACGACGCGCAGCGCTTCAGTCCTCTGAAGCAAGTCAATCGGTCGAACGTGAACCAGCTCCGCATGGCGTGGACGCGCGGCCTGGGCCCGGGCACCAGCGAGACCATTCCCATCGTCCATGATGGCGTCATGTATCTGGTCGAGCCCGGCGCCATCATCTGAAGCGCTGGACGCCACCAACGGCGATCTCATCTGGCAGTACAAGCGCAAGGTTTCGAGCGCCGCCGCCAGCACCGCGCGCACCAAATCGCTCGCCATTTATCAGGATGTGATTCTCTACACCGCGCCCGACGGCTACGTGGTCGGCTTGGACGCCCGCACTGGCGAGCAGCGTTGGGAAACCAGCACCGGCACCGGACAGAACACCTCCGGCCCCATCGTTGTGGAAGGCAAAGTGATCTCAGGACGCGGCTGCGGAAAGACGCGCGACACCTGCTTCATCGCGGCGCAGGACGCCCTCACCGGCAAGGACGTGTGGAAGTTCTACAACGTTCCCGCGCCCGGCGAGCCCGGCTCGGAAACCTGGGGCAAGGATTTCAAAGATACCAATCTCGCCTCCACGTGGGGACTGCCCGGCACCTACGATCCCGTTCGCAAAACGCTTTACTGGGGTGTTGCGAACCCCATGCCCAATACGCGCCTGCAGCGCCATGATGGCGATCCGGATGGCACGTCGCGCACCACGCCGGCCGATCTTTACAGCAACTCTACCGTCGCGCTCGATCCGGAAACCGGCAAGCTCAAATGGTATTACCAGCATCTGCCCGCCGACGATTGGGACATGGACTACACGCACGAGCGCACGCTGGTCCGCGAAAAATTCAATCCCGATCCGAAGTACGTGAAGTGGTTCAATCCCGATATTCCGCGCGGTGAAGAGCACGACGTGGCCGTGATGGTGGGCGAAGGCGGCGGAGTTTTCGAGATCGACCGCGGCACCGGCCAGTTCCTGTGGGCCACGCCTTTTCCGTACGATGATCCGCTGTTTCTTATTTCCAATATCGATGGCAAAACCGGCAAGGTCACCATCAACTACAATCTGGTAAACAAGAAGCCGGGTGAAGAGCACATTATTTGCTCCTACAACACGCGCAGCTTCTGGCCTACTGCGTTCGACCCCGATACCAATTCACTGTACGTGCCCTACATCGACAATTGCCTGGACATGGTGTCGGCCACCACGGAACCGAAAGCGCCCGAGCGCCGCAAACCAGTGCCGCGTCCGGGATCCGATCCTAACGCGCTCACAGCCATCGGCAAGATCAATCTCTCCACTGGCGAGATCCAGCGCTTCAATGTCGGACGCGTGCCATCCGACGGTGCGGCGCTTGTCACCGCGGGCGGGCTGCTTTTTCAGGGCGACCTGAACCGCCGCTTCCGCGCCTACGACGCCGCCACCGGCAAGAAGCTTTGGGAATCCATTCTCGGCGGATCCATTTCGGTGAGCACCATCACGTACGCCGTCAACGGCAAACAGTACGTCGCCGTCATGACCGGCAACGGGCTTCTGGATGGCGTATTGCTGGGTGAAACTCCGGAGCTGCATCCGCCGCGCGGCATCAACGGTATTTACGCTTTCGCGCTGCCGTAACGAGGCCACGGCTCAGTTCGACGATCCCGGCAGCAACATATCTCGGCGCGATACATTTGGGCTGTGTCCGACAAGCCAAACGCAGCAATCGAACTCCACGACTCTGTAATGGCGGAGATTTCGCGCTTGGAGAGCACCGTGGAAATCCCTCTTCGGCCCGCATACGTTCATCAGAGCGTCGGCCAGCCGGGTGTCGACGACGGAAGCGGATTGGTTCAAAACGCCGTCATTTCGGAAGAGGAAGGATCGGTCGCAGGAGAAGTCGGAGAACTCCCTTGCGACATCTTCGACGGCGAATTCGAAGTTTGCCAGGAGCGTCCCCAAAGCATGATTGCGCTGCCGTGCGACGTTGCCGGGTCGCTAACACGGACCTTATTCCTTTCCCCGGACAATCGAAAGCCGATCATATTTGGAAAGCGCATCACCGTCAAGTTGGACGGACAGGCTTTTTGGGAAGCACTATCGGGTCAACAGTCCCGAGCGCTGAAGACCCGCGGCGCCTGCCAAGACTGACCCATTTGCGCTTGGACAAAGCGACCCGCAGCAAGAACACGCTTTGCCCGTGGCAAGTCGAATAGCGATATCATCCACGCCGAAGGCGTGCGGTTTGCGGTTGCATTACCAGCGCACCAGGGGACAGCATGATACTGTCAGCCGCCGGGCGCGCGGCAGACGGACATTGCCGGCCAATCAATTGGGGACCAGAACGCCCAACGGAGCCGTTTGCCGGAAGGAATGAGTGCGACGAGCGTGCGATTGAGCTCCTGCATCGCCCCGCACTTGCGGCCCTACACTTGCGGCTTGACAAGGCTGCGCTTACTTGACACGATCACAAAATGCACGGCGTCTCTGTTCCACTCCAGCGGCGGTCCATCAGCGGCGGACTGCGCCGTTCGCCGTTCCTGCCGCTAGCCGGCCTCTTGTTCCTCGTGTCACCTGTGCTCAGATCACTTGTGTTCACATCACTTGTGTTTACATCAGTCACGGCCAGTCTCGTGACTGCTCAGACCAGCACCCCGCGCCGGACCGTCTGGGACGGTGTGTACACGGAGGCTCAAGCCGCCCGTGGCGTTGCTGCCTTCGGCCAAAGCTGCGCTGGCTGTCATGCGCTCGCAGCAGCAGGCAAGGCGCCGCTGGTGGGCGACCCATTCTGGAAGAGTTTCGCGCAAAAAAGCGTGGGCGATCTGCTCGAGTTCGTCAGCGCGAACATGCCGAACGGCGCCCCCGGCTCCCTCGACGAATCCACCTACCGGGATATCGTCGCGCTCATGCTGAAGTCCAACGGCTTTCCCGCGGGAACCGCCGAGCTTCGACGCGACACCATTGCCAACGTGCAGATTGTGCCAGAAGGACGGACGCACAGAACTCCCCTCCGACGCGCTCGCTCGCGTGATCGGCTGCCTGACTCGGAACGGAGCCGACTGGGTGGTCACGAACGCAACCACCCCGGAGCGGGCGGAGAACGCTGCTCCGGGCGGCGCAGACGCCACCAGGCCGCTGGGCAGCCGTACATTCCCGCTCAAGTTTGTCGTGACGCGCCTGGATCCGTTGGCCGGTTCGCGCGTGGCGGTAACCGGCCTCCTGATCGGCGCCGGCGGCGCGGACGGCATCAACGTAACCACCGTGAACCGCGTCGCCCCGAAGTGTCCCTAGAGAGATCGTTCCCTTTACAGATCGATTCTGCCGTACTCGCTCCGAGTTTGTCGATCTCCACGCCGCCCAAGTGCGCCATCGCCAGCAGCAAGTTCGCGGTCGGCGTATCCTGCGCGACGATGTGCCGGTTGCCCTTGAGCCGGCCGCTGTGCGCCGCCCACGATCACCGCGGGCGGACTGTGCCGATCGTGCGCGTTGCCGTTGCTCATGCCGCTGCCCCAGTACAGAACCGAGTGATCGAGCAAGTTTCCGTCGCCCTCTTTGGTGGCCTTCAGCTTGTCGCAGAAATCGGCGAACTTCTGGATTTGGTAGGTGGCGATCTTGGCGTACTTGGCGAGCTTCTCCGGATCGCCGCCATGATGCGAGATGGTGTGGTGCTGCTCGGGAATGCCGATGAACGCGTACGCGCGGTCGCTGGCCTCATGACCGGTCATGAAAGTGAACACGCGGCTGATGTCGCCCTGATACGCCAGGTGCATCAGGTTATAGGTGATGGTCATGTGATCGTCGAACGCTTCCGGCAAGCCCACGGGCGCCTCCGGATCGCCGGTAATGGTTCCGAGCCGGGCTCTCCATCCGCTGGAGCTGGTTCTCCACGTCGCGAATGTTGCCGAGATACTCGTCGAGGATGGCGCGATCGGGCGCTCCCAGCGAGCGTTTCAGTTTCGCGGTTTCCTCGCTCACCGAATCGAGCAGGCTCTGCTTTTCCTTCAGGCGGGCAAAGCGCCGCTCGGTGGAATCCGTTTCGCCGAACATGCGCTCGAAGGTCACGCGCGGATTGATTCCCACCGGCAGCGGGCTCGAATCGTCGCGCCAGGACAGCGTGTTGAAGAACGTGCAGGCGAAACCGTCGCAGGCCCCGACAGCGGTGCCCATGTCCTCGGTGCCGACTTCGATGGACCGCAGCGGCGTATCGCCCGCCACTTGATCCGCAATAAACTGATCGACGGTCTTCTTCGAGTGGATTTCC
This sequence comes from Bryobacterales bacterium, assembly GCA_963761265.1. Lineage (GTDB taxonomy): Bacteria > Acidobacteriota > Terriglobia > Bryobacterales > Bryobacteraceae > Palsa-89. Next base: position 52,045 of record CAVXGM010000030.1, on the reverse strand, counting down.
CCGTAAGCCGATCGTGTTGCCGTCACGCTGCACCACCGGCCCGACGCCGTTCAGGAACGCGGAGCTGGCGCCCAGATGGATGGACGAGCCCCACGGCGCCTTCATCTTGCTGACCGTGACCAGCTGATTCCGGAACCCTTCCAGCGGCTGCATCACCGGCTTGAAGACGAAGTCGCTCCCCGCCGCATCGGGATGCCACGTAGTGGGAAACACGCCACAAGGGAAGTAGACAGCGCCGAAGCGGAACGGCGATTTCGGCGCAGCGGAAAGCGCGGGAATCATGGCGTCCAGGAACGGCAGTGCGACCGAGGCGCCCAAAGCGCCACGCATGAAGGTGCGGCGCGAAAGATGCTTCTTTGTAATGATCATGGCTGCTCCTTTTTTGATCGTGAAGTGTTTGATCGTGCAACTTTAACAGCATCGGCAGTACGGGCCGATTCTACCGGCTCCAACTTCGTGCGCATCTGAAACGGCGCACTTTCCACTATCCCCATGATAACGGAGGAAAGCCGGTAATCGTTCTGGGCGGCCTTCCTCACGATGCGGCGAACCACCGGCATGTCGGCGGGCTCCAGCCCGCGGCCCAGCGCGTAGGTCAGCAGCTTTTCAGTGACGACGGTCACAAAGGCGTCGGGACGGCTCAGAATCGCCTCCCGCAGCGCCACCGGACCGTTGACCTGGGTTCCATCCGCGAGCGTGCCCGCCACGTCCAGCGGCGCGCCATCGGGTCCCTTATCGCGCCATACTCCCACCGAATCGAAATTCTCCAGCGCAAACCCGGGCGGATCGATCACGCGATGGCAGCCCGCACAGGGCTGATTCTTGCGGTGCAATTCCAGTTGGGCGCGCACCGTCTTGGGAATTTTCGAGTCCTTGTTGCTTTCGTCCAGCGTAGGAACATTGGGCGGCGCAGGAGGCGGGGGCGTATTGAGGAATGTGCTCAGCATATACTTGCCGCGATAGACCGGCGAGGTTCGGGTGGCGACGGAGGTCATCGCCAGGATGCTCCCTTGCCCGAGCAGCCCGCGGCGATTGGGATCGGTGAGCTTCACGCGCCGGAATTGCGGGCCGTAGACGCCCTGGATGCCGTAATGCCGCGCCAGCCGCTCATCGAGGAAGGTGTAGTCCGCGTTCAAAAGCTCCAGGGTGCTGCGGTTTTCACGCAAAATGTAGCCGAAGAACATCTCGGTCTCGGTGCGGAATCCCTTGCGGATATTGTCGTCGAAATCGGGGAACATCAGGATATCCGGAACCACCTTCGCTTCCAGATTTCGGAGCTGCAACCACTGCCCGGTGAAATTGTTGACCAGGGCATCGGACCGGTCGTCGGCGAGCATGCGGTGCACCTGAGCGCTCAGCACTTCCGGCTCCCGCAGCCGCCCCGCTGCCGCCAGGTCCAGCAGTTTTTCATCGGGGATGCTGCTCCATAAGAAGAAGGACAAGCGCGAGGCCAGATCCACTTCGCTGACCGGATGCGCGGCGCCGGCACGGGCGCCAGGCGGATCGCTTTCGATCCGATACAAGAAGTAGGGGCTGGCAAGAATGCGCGCTACCCCGGCGCGAATCCCATCGTCGAAACTGCCGCCGGTCTGGCGTTCCCGCTTGTAAAACGACAGCGGCGCCTCGACTCCGCCCGCAGTCACAGGACGCCGATACGCGTGGCGTGCAAGATTTGTGAGGATCTTCGCCGCACAAGTGTTCTCCTCCGGACTCGCACCCGCGGCGCCTTTCGCCGCCACACGGCTGACACTCGCCTCGGGATGGCACACAAACAATTGTTTGCCGGCTGGGGCCTTCGCTCAAGCCGTGCACGTTATACGGGCCGTCGATGGAAACGGTCCTCAGCCTGGGCATGCCCGCCACCATGTGGACTTCCTGGCTGTCGCGCGGCGAGGGCTGCCAGACGTCCTGCAACTTGCCCGGCCGCTCTCTCCACGTAAAGCCAACGTCGTGAGGACCGGCGGTGATGCGCACGCGTCCCGTCATTCTTTTGTCGATAACGGGCTGCGCCGCGGCCAAATCCTTGGCCTGCATCTCGTCGTCGGCGGGACCGCCAATCGGCGCCGAATACACTTCGGCGCCATCCACCGTGATGACGAAGGTATATGGCGTGTCATTTCCTTCCACGCCCGGCGTAGCCTTCCTGGACGCCTCGGACCAGCCGGCCCGACAGTTTATACTCCGCGTCAGCCGGAAAAACGTGGTGAACAACCGTACCGCCCACTGTTCCGAGCGGCAGTCCGTCGATGTATCCGTTCTGGCTGAATTCGCGGCTGATGGAATGCTCGGTCGGTCCCGGGCCGCACCTGCGGATCGCCCACGGCCATGGCGCTGACGCGCTCGGCCGCGTTCACGTAGCCCTCCAGCAGCAGCGGCGACGTTTTCAGAGCGGTCGCGATATTGTCGAACCCGAATTCGGCGCCGTCGGTGGGCAGCAGGTCGCTCACGTCCATGTCGACCGCCAGCAGGTCGCGGATCGCGTTCGCATATTCGGCGCGATTCAGACGATGCACGACGATAGCGGCCAGGAGTGCTATGGCCCTCCCAGGCGCGATCGAGCGATGCCGCCAGCCAGCTCGTGAAGGCCGCGTATTCGGCCTCGCTGGGACGCGGCACGCCCGGCGGCGGCATGGCCCGCACACTCAGCTTACGAATCACTCTCTCCCAGGTGCCCGCGTGGCCCAAAAGATCGTCGAAGCTCGCCGCTTCCAGATTGACGGGGGCCTCCGCTGGATTCGCCGCGCGTTTGCTGTGACAGGCGATGCAATATTGATTCACGAACGCCCGGTATTTGGCTTCCCCCGCCGTTGTCCCGGCCTTGGGCGGCGCGCTCGCGCCCGGTTGCGCCATCAATGGCGCTGTGATTCCGGCGCAGGCCAACGCAGTTGTGATTACGATCTTCCTCATTGCGCCTTCGTCACCGCCGCGCACATCGGAACTTTTTTTCTGCTTTCGCCGCTTTTCTTGTCGGCCGCGGGAGCCAGCGGCGGAGGCTGAGGCGCCGGATCGTTGGGACCCAGGTGCATCAGCTCGCGCAGGGCCGCGACCACTTCCGCGCGCGAATCTTTCTTCGGATGATACGCCTCGGGATTGTCACCCATGGCGTTGGGGTCCTTTTTCTTAGGCTTTTCGGCCAGAAGCAGGGGCGTCAGATTGTCCTTGTTCACCGCGTCCAGCTTTGCGCCGGCCGCGACCAGCGCACGGATCATCGCCACGTGCTCCTCTTCGACGGCCTGGTGCAGCGGCGTGGAGCCATCGGGCGCCTTGGCGTTGGGATTGGCCCCGGCGGCCAGCAACAGCTTGAGCGCCTCCACCGGATCGCGGCTGCCGGGCTCGCGGAAGCCGGCGCCACCATCCGGTCGAATCCGGGCCCCGCTGCGAACGATGCGCCCAGGCCGCCTTTCAGGGCAGCCATGATGGGTGTCTTGCCGACGTTCGGATTCCGCCGGCCAGGAGGGGCGGGTTTGCCGTCCTTCGGCTTCGACCTCGCTCGGGCTCCACTCGATCTGCGCGCCGTGTGCCAGCATCAGCTTCAGCACCTCCACGTCGGCTGCGGCCGCGGCGCGATAAAACGGCGAGCTGTTGACCGACGCGCCGCAGCACAGTGTGGTGGAATGCAACGCGCCGACGAACGGCTTGTTCACGTCCGCGCCCAGGTCGAGCAGCACCTTCACCAGACCCAAGGCTGTCAGATTGTTCGGATGGCTGGGTTGCAGCCGCGAGCCGTCGTGCGCGCGCATGTCGGTGGTGGCGTCATGCATGTCGACGGCCCAGTACAAGGATCCGTCGTTGGGATCGGCGCCCAGGTCAAGCAGTTCCTTCGCCAGATCGAAGCGGTCATTTACGATAGCGATGATGGTGGCAGTCGCACCGTCGGCGTTGGTCAGCTTCGGATCGGCGCCGCCCTTGATCAGCGCCTCGACCACATCCGCGTGTCCGTTCCGGGCGGCGAACATCAATGCCGTAAAGCCGCCGGAAGGATGGTCGGCATCCTTGCGCTCTGTGATCGTGGAAACGTGCGCCTTCAGGTTTGGATCCGCGCCCGCGGCCAGCAGCGCCTTCACCACCTCCAACTGACCTTCGGCGGACGCCCACATGAGCGCGGTCTCTTCCTGATACGGGATCCGCGGCGTTGACGAACGAGCCATGCGAAAGCAGCAGTTTCACGGCGTCCACGCGGCCTGTGCGCGATGCAGCCATCAGCGGCGTCTCGCCCTCAGGATGCCAGCGCGTCGGCGTCGGCTCCCGCATCGAGCAACGCTCGCATCACCTCGACGTCGCCGTTGCGGCTGGCCTGGAGAAGAGGAGTCACGCCGTAATGATTCGGCGTGTCAACCGCAGGCTCCGGCCGCGAGCAGCGCCTTCGTCATTTCCACGTCCGAGTGATAGGCCGCCCATAAGAGCGCGGACGAGCCGTCATTGGCGGGACCGTTTACATCGGCATGCTCCTTGATCAGCTTGCGGATCTCGGGCAGATCATCGGCCCTGGCGGCGTCCGCCACGGCGCTAATGTTGGAAGCAGCTTGCCAGGAGGGCATGGGGTCGCACCAGCCGCGAACCCCAGCATAAGCGGCAGACACCACCAGATACGCCGCACCGGCCTTGCTCTTTTCGCCCGATTGCATCGCTACGCCTCCCTCCGACGCATCTGCATACCGCAGATGCACTTGCATGCAACATAAGATATATCGCTGCGAGGACAACTGCAAGCCCTACCCTGGGCCCCGCGCCGTTAGCCCATTTCTCGAACATGTCGAACAGCCGTCTGAAGCTACTTGACCGGCGGAAGTTCCCGCTTGCCTTCCGGAGAGCGCTCATCGACGGCGATGGCAAAATAGCCGCTCACCGCGTACGTGCTCATGACGGCCACCATGTCCATCGCACCGCGCTTGCCCCAGAATTCCACGGCCTTCGCGAAGGTGGCGGAATCGACCTTCTTATCGTGGAACATCTGGCGGCCGAAACGGATGACGGTGGCGTCTTTTTCATTCAAACCGGCTAGCGGACGGTTGTAGCGAACGACGTCGATCAACTTGGCGTCGATTCCAGCCTTGAGACGCGCTGGCCGCATGGCCGTTCCACTCCAGGTTGTAGTTGGTTTCGCGGCAGGCGACCAGAATCGCGAGTTCACGCGTGTGCGGATCGAGCGTTCCGCCAGGCACGGCGGCGTTATGGAGATCAAACAAGGCCTGCGCGACGGCAGGATTATAGGCAGCGAAGGCGAGAGGACCGCGCAGGGTGCCATCCTTGCCGGCGCCAGGCAGGGTTTCGAAAATCTTCTGGCCCTTGGCGTCCAGGTCGGACTTCTTCAGATACGGCAGGCGGGCGCGCGATTGGGGATCAAGGTCGGCCGGGAGCTGCGATTGAGCGTGCGCGATGAAGGCTGCCGAGGCCGCGAGCAGAAGCGCGGCCCACCAGCGCGAAGACGGGGCAACAGTGATAGGTGTTTTCATCATTCGTTGATTCTACTTCCTGCAACGGGCAAAGGCGCGGGGCTCGGGATTATCGGCCCTCTATTAAGTTGCCGATCCGGAAGCCGAGCCCAGAGAAAGGCGTTCACTCAAATGCGCATCCCGCGGCATCTGATAGCATTTGGGCTATCATTATGAGCCACGATATTGTTTCTTTCGTTGAAATCGGGTCCGCCGATGCCTCCCAAACAGGGCCTTTCTTCCAGCAGCTTTTCGAGTGGCAATTCCATCCTCTGGGCGCCCAATCCGAAGGATGGTATCAAACCTCCTCGATCAGAATAGGTATGCACGGAAACGATCCTTTGCCCGGATTCCTGGTTTTCTTTGGCGTCCCGGACCTGCAGACCGCTATCGCCAAGGTTGTGAGGTTAGGCGGCAAAGCGGAAGCCCCGACAGAGGAGCCAGGATTTGGGCAGTTTTGTTTCTGCACGGACCCGTCGGGGCTCAAGTTTGGGCTGCATTTGCTGCGTTCAGACCGTTAGCCAGCTGGCCATCGGTCGCCAGGGATAGGACTATGGTTCCCCATTAGTTTCTTCGCCGTCAATCAGGGCTGATCAGCGCACAACCAGCGCAACATCGTGAACCATTGCAAACGGAATATACTTGTTTCCGGTAAGCCCTCGCCAATTGAATGCATCACAATCTTTGTCCGAACGTTCGGAGGAACGTCAGGTTTCTGGCCGCTCTGATCGCCGCGGGCGCCACCGTCGGCGCACAACCGCCATCTTCAACACAGTTTCATCTACAAGAGGCCAGTATTGCCGATATTCAACACGCCATCCTGGCCGGCAAAATTACGAGTACAAGTCTCGTCGAGCTGTATTTAAAGCGCATCAAGACTTATAACAACACGTGCGTGAACCAGCCGATGGGGATTCTCGGACCCATTACCACCATTCCGCACGCCCGGCAGATCAACGCGCTCTCCACCCTGAACCTGCGGCCGGCTACCCGCAAGACGTGGGGATTCGACGAACGCAAGGCGCGCAGCATGACGGATCTGGATGACGACAATCCGAACATGCCCGACGCGCTGGAGGTTGCCTCTGCTCAGGATCGGCAATTCAAGCAGAGCGGAAAGCTGGTTGGACCGCTGCATGGAGTCGTCATGGCGATCAAGGACCAGTACGACACCTTCGATATGCGGACGACGTCCGGAGCCGACGCGCAGTACGCCAACGACCGTCCTCCCGAGGATGCCACCTTCGTCAAGCGGTTGCGGGATGCCGGAGCGATCATTCTGGCGAAAGCAAACCTGGCCGAGTATGCAACGGACGGCGCGCGCAGTTCCTTTGGAGGAACATTCTGCAATCCGTACGACACGGAGCGCGAACCCGGCATGTCGAGCGCGGGTTCGGCGGCATCGGTGGCCGCGAACCTGGTGACCTGCGCCATCGGTGAAGAAACTGTCGTGTCCATCCGATGGCCGGCATCCGTCAATAGCCTGGTTGGGCTGGCGCCGACGGAGGAACTGGTCAGCCGGAAAGGGATGATGGGCGCGGGCCTGAGCATGCGGACAGGACCGATTTGCCGCAACGTTCAGGATGCGGCCAGGATACTTGACGTGATCGCCGGCTACGACCCCAAGGACGAGTTGACGGCATTCAGCATCGGACGGAAGCCTGCACAACCCTACTTCAGTTTCGCCGGCGCACGGCGTCTGGACGGCGTCCGGATCGGTGTGATTCGTGAGTACATGTCGAAGAAGCTCTTCTCCAAGGCCGACGAGGAAAGCATTGACATCGTCGAGCGCGCTATCGGCGACCTTCGTAAATTGGGTGCGACGATCGTGGATCCGGGACCGGAAGGCGCATTGTTCCAAAGCTGCATCGCACGTTACGCGCCGGAACTCATGAACAGCGCGTTTACGCGTCAGTATCGGGACCTGTTTCCGGTGGATGCCGCCGGCCGGCCGCAGTCAGATCAATTGGCTGCGCTGCTCGAATTGCACGCCGATCCGGCGCGAGTGCCACAGAGTCTATCGCTCCGCAATCTTCGCACACCCGCTGTGGAGGGCGAAGACAAATACATGATGAACAAGTATCTGCAAGAACGTGGTGACGCTAATATCAAAACCAACGCGGACCTGATCTCGAAGGCAAGGTTTTATGAGGACCCTAACTTTCCCGATCGCAAACAGGGAAGGGAAGCCGCGGAGCGCGCCACGGTGCTGGACACATCGGCGCGGCTGCAGACCCGCTCCGCCCTTCAGAATCTCTTGCTCCAGTGCATGCAGGAACAGCGGCTGGATGCGCTAGTGTCCCCAATGTCCACCGTCCCGCCACGAAAACTCACTGCGCCGCGCGAACCGAACGTAAATGGCCGCTTGCCGATCGGTTGGTCGTTCATCGGGCAGCAAGGTTTCCCCGCGATCACCGTGCCTGCGGGCTTCACGACAGAGATCTGGGACCGCGTGCGCGATGGCAATGGTGCACGCGCCTGGCCGGGCCGATCAAAGCAGAACTTGCCCGTTGGCGTCGACTTCATTGCGCGTCCGTTTGACGAAGAGATGCTATTCCGCATCGCCTCAGCTTTCGAAGCAGCAACCCGCCATCGAAAACCGCCGCCGGACTTCGGACCTGTGCCCGGTGAACCGTAAGCTTTTGTTACTCGATCGATCCATGATCCGCATTTCCCGCCATTAGTCGCACGACCCGGCAATGGCGCGGCGCCTGGACCTTGCCCGGCTGGGATTCCAAGATTCTAGATCAGCTGTTCATGTTCACCCTGAGCGAGCAATGACTGGTATCAACGGACCCGTCAGCTCTCCGTTACGTTGTAAACGATTAGCTCTTGGCCGCGAAGTCCTTCATGGCGTCGCGATCCAATTCGAAGCCGAGGCCAGGAGTTCTCGGCAGCACGATGCGGTCGCCACCGGTAAGTTCGGGAACTCCTTTGTAAAGGACACGGCACATGGCGACGGCGCTCAGGTGCCATTCGCAAAGGCCACCGTTCGCGACTCCAGCGTGGAGGTGCATGTTGAAGTTCGCATAGGCGCCCGCGTTGGCGATGGGAACGCCGAACGCCTGGGCCATTCCGGCCACCTTAACAGCAGCCGTGAAGCCGCCGCCCATGCAGACGTTGAGCTGAAGCAAGTCCACCGCGTTATTCTCCAGCATGTCACGCCAGCGGGAGAGTTTCGTTTCGTTCTGCCCGGCAGCGATCGGCATCGGCGCTTGGCGGCGGAATTCCGCAAGCCTCTCAACGTCATTCGCACGCAGGGGCTCTTCGAAGAAGCCAATGTCGTAATCGGCAATTTGACGGGCGAAGTGACGCGCCTGATATTCATCGAGGCTCTGATTGGCGTCGATCGAGACGGAGGCTTCGGGGCCCGCGGCTTCGCGCATAGCGCGGACACGAGCCGCGTCTTCATTGAGGATTGCTTCAATCGATTGGCTGGCTCTGTCGATGTCGGCGGCGCCCGAGGCGACAACCATTTTCAGGCGCGGCAGCCCGCTTTTCACCATATCCCGGGCGGACTGCGCGAGTTCGTCGCGGGTCAGGAAATTCTGTCCACACGTGGCGTAAACCCGGACTTCATTGCGAGCCGCTCCGAGCAGCCGCCAGATAGGCTCGTTGTAGCGCTTCCCGGCGATATCCCAGAGTGCGCAATCGACGGCCGCGAGGGCTTGCACCACGTGGCCCGACTGGCCTCGCGGCGTCATGCGCCAATAGAGATCCTCGGAAATCATTTCGCGGGCCATGGCGTCCTTGCCTTTGAGGTACGGCGCCACGACGTCACGGATGGCCGATACGACGATCTGATCGTTGATGATCGACGTGAACCCGTGTCCGGTGAGACCGTCCGCGGTCTCCACTTCAGCAACCACGCCGCCCATGCGGATCGGCCGCTTGTAGGATCCCGCCACATACTCACAAGGGACATTCACGGCGGTCGCAGTGACACGCGCGATGCGATTGTCCCTGGCAGCGCCCGAAGAGTTCGCGGTCTGTGCATCCAGGGAGGTCAGGAGCGCGTTTTGGGCGCCCCCGAGTGAGCCGAACGCGGCCAGGTCACGAGCCCGGCGCAGGAATTGGCGCTTATTCATTATCTTTCTCTTTGCAGTGCGGGCTGGCGGATACGGCCCGAGTTTATCAAAGAATTCACCGGAAGCGGCGGAAGCGAAGACAGGAAGCGAAGATCGGACACGGACATGTCTTCCAACCCTTTTTCCGCTCCTCGACTTCATCCGAGCGTGACTCTTCAGGATGCCGCGCTTTGCAGTCGCGACGATGACGTCGACAGAGGTTCAAACGGTGCAGGCAACGGGCGAAGTCGTGCTCGCATACTGGCATCGTTCCGAAGGGTAAGCGTCACGTTTTCGTTTGTTATTTATTTTTATTGGTGGCCGAGGTGGGGGTCGATCGATTATTAGTCCTAGGGACTCCGCAACTTACAGATTTTACTTTGCCGTGGATGCCAAATTTGCCATCGTTTCCACGCCGCATTGCCCGATATTGCCCGACGAAAAACATTTGCGCTGTGAAATGTATCGGCTATTCATGTCCTGTTGGCGGGAAAGCGGGAGCACGATGAACTGGCGGTAAAGTAGTGTGCTGCTGAAAGAGGAGTGCTGCCATGGATCGCGCTGTGCGGAGGGCGCCAGCGCACGTTAGCGATGATTCGTACCGAGTGCCGGCACCTGTTTCTGAAAGCGGCGAATCCAGAACTGCCCTCGCTCATATCCCCGTTGCCGGAGTTAGCTCTGCCCTGAGCTGCGTTTCGGCATCCTGAGTCTGCGCCGAGCATCGCAGTACCCTTTCTGCATCCGGTTCATCCATTGGCTCGCTTGCCGGCCCGCCTAGCCGGATGAAGGCCAGGTCCGGATGAACAGCCGAGCGGCCGCATTCCTGGAATTAGGCTCGGGCTTGCATCCCGATCTGACGCGTACCGAGAACCTGGTCCTGAATGCCGCGTTGCTCGGCATGTCCAGGAAGAGGACGGCTGAGGTTTTTCGATCGCATCGTAGAATTTTCCGGCATCGGCGATTTTATCGACGTTTCCCACAGGCTTTGGGGCCCTCAAAGCGATTCTCGATGGCTCCCAGCCAGCCACCCGGCAGGCCGTGGTGTAAATTACTCATGAACCGCACCTCAACTTCTCACTAAGTCCGTGACACGTGCGCGCTGGGGTGTATAATTGTGGATTCCCACTAGAAATTGGATCGGTCCTGATGTGGAACGGTGACGATCTTTTTCTAACTCGTAATCTGGTGGAAAAGGACTTCAAGATCTGCTATCGCGACATGTCGCTCGACGTGCTCTGTGGTCGCTGCTGAACCCGTTCATTATGATGGTGGTGCTGACGTTCATCTTCACCCAGGTCTTCGCTCACGCCAACAGCCTGGCGTTTGCGGTTTTGTGCGCCTTGGTTCCGTTGAATGTTTTCGCTCTAGACGGGCTGACCGGTACGAGATCGATTCTGGACAACGCCCTCCTCATCAAGAAAGTCCCCGTACGGCGGCAGATATTCCCGATCGCAAGCGTTTTGTCCATTTGCATGCACCTGACCATACAGATCGCGCTGCTGCTCGCTGATCATTATTTTCGAGCATGGACTAAATATTCATTGGCTGTGGCTGCCGGTAATCTGGTGCCTGGAAATCATATTCGTTATGGGACTGGCACTAGTGTTCTCGGCGATGAACATTTACGTGCGGGACATGGCCTAAATCAAATCAATCCGGTGGCCGCCCTGGTCCTGATGATGCGCAACGCGCTGCTCGAAGAGCGCGCGCCGCTCGCCTCCACGTTCATCCGGCTGACGATCGCGTCGATTCTGATCTTCACCGCCGGTTGGTTCGTCTTCGGAAAACTGAAGGATGGGTTTTATTCGCGCTTGTAGGCTAGCATGCTGATCGAGTTTCGAAACGTTTCCAAGTGGTTCCCGCACAGCACAGGCCGCCAGTTGCTGCGTACGCATATTGCACGCTGGTTCGGCCGGACGCATCACGAACGGTTTTGCGCGCTGCGGAATGTTTCGTTTCAACTTGAGGCGGGGGAGAGCGTCGCGCTGGTCGGCTCCAATGGCGCCGGGAAAAGCACTCTGCTGAGCCTGGCTGCGGGGCTCACCTTGCCTGATGAGGGCCAAGTGCTGGTGAACGGCCGAGTGGCCGCACTCCTGGAATTAGGCTCGGGATTTCATCCCGACCTGACAGGCGCGGAGAACCTGGTCCTGAACGCCGCGTTGCTCGGCATGTCCAAAAGGCGAACAGCCGAGGTTTTCGATCGCATCGTGGAATTTTCGGGCATCGGCGATTTTATCGACGATCCGCTGCGTACGTATTCGAGCGGCATGATCGTGCGGCTCGCGTTTTCAGTGGCCATGCAATGCAATCCCGATATTCTCCTCATCGACGAGGTTTTGGTCGTGGGCGACGCCGCTTTTCAAGAGAAGTGCAAGCAGGCTTTAGTCTCTTTACGCCGCGCGGGCAAAGGGATGCTGTTCGTCTCGCACTCGCCGGCGGCGGTTCGCGAGATGTGCGAGCGCGCGATTTGGATCGATCATGGCTCCGTGGCGATGGAGGGCCATGTGAACGACGTGCTAGATGCCTACCAGGGGAGGGCGGTCGTGAAACAAGGACGATTGTAGAGATCATCTGGATAAACCACCCGAAGTAAGGTTCACGACGCTAGGTCGCGCCATTGGAACTCTAATGAAGCAGGACTTCCAACGGGGTGCTCAACCCGCGTCCACAGGGGTGGAGATGGAGCCTTGCCGCCATGCCGGGAAATTCTCTTGCTGTGCGATGGATGTCAAAGCTTCGCCACAGTGGGCGAGAGAGATCCCACAGGCGACGAGAAGTTCCTCACGCCCTCACATCAAGCCAAGTGCATTCCCATTGTCGCGCCGCAGTCGATCAGTTCGCTGCGCTCGACGTTCCCAGGCGAATCGTGGCGGGCCTCGCTGCAGACCTTTTCCACCAAGATCTTCCTGACCCGCAGGGGTGACTTCAGCGCGCGGGCCGCATCGGAGCTGCGTGGCAAACAGGAGCACCTGAAACTATCCATGCCAATTCCGCGCAACAGGCGCTCTCGCGATTCACCCGCTGCATTTTGCAATCGGACGTCGAACTTCCGTACCAGGCGATCTGGGCCAACATCGGCGATGCTGACCACATTCCACAAGATGGCGAACTGACCTTCCAAATTCCCAGACGGAGTAAGCCAAGGGCAGAATCGCCAGGGAGCTAGAAATCTGAACCATCAGCAGAAGCAGTCGGCATCGGCACGGAGCGAATTAACGTTTCGCGCCTCCTTCGCCCAAAAACGGGTCTGGTATGGCTGCCGGCGAGCCCGGCAAAGAAATCCAGCGGTGCATGAAGCGGAGCGACGAGTTGCTCGAACAGCCTTGGCAGATGCCCGAGTGGCCTGCCCACGTCGACGCCACCTGGGGCGGATGAGCTCAAACCCACACTCCTCGCGACTCCTGCCGTCGATCTGGGAGTTGGTGCTCAGCCTGGACGTACAAAGGGCTTCGGGCTCTGGCGAAGGCGGTCGTCATAATGATGTTGGCGGATGAGCCATAACGCAGGTTGATCGTGCATTGCTCTCGCTCAAACAAACATTGGACACAGTACCCGATCCCCCTATCCTGACTTCAGCCCGTCCTGGTGGCGCCGTCGTTGGCGAATGGACAAGCTGGCAAAGTTATGGAACCATCCATTCCGAAAGTCGACTACCGGCATTTAGCCAGCGACACGACATTTGAAGCTCACTACGCGATCAGTGATCTTGCTGCCCGGTGCCGCTTAGCTAGGCCGCGAAACCATCCGGTTACTCGTAAAAGATGAGCCCGGAGTCATAAAGATCAGACTTGGAAAACGACGGGCCTTGACTCGCTACAGCATTCCGGAGTCTGTTGCCCGGCGCATAACACACGAAGCTCTTCCACCCCGCAGCCTAAATCCCACACGGCGAGCGAGCCGCCACAGAGATATTCGCACGTTTCTTCTGATGGCACTGGCGCAATCGTATCTCTAGCTCCGTGGGTGCTCAATCGAGGCAAGCTTCGGCTCTCGCTTGCCCTCAAATGCATGCATCAGAATTCTCATTAGCCTTGCCTGACGTTCAGGAACCCACTTGGCGTAATGGTGCCGTACCTATTTGTTTGTCTCCTGAGAGCTCGGCAACATCAGAAATGGGTAACCGGCTCGAACCGCCTTGTACGGACCCGTACGCACCGGTGGCAGGGGTCGGCGGGTGACCGCCGCCCTCATGCCGATCTATACACCTTACCCATTGAAGTGGATGAGGTGTAAGATTTCCATGAGTATCCTTTCCGGGAGTGGTCAGACTCCCCGGTTTTGGTGTCGCGGCGGGGTCCGGCGATTCGAGGAGAACAAACGGGCTGGGCTCTCCGCGTTCTTCGCTATCCTACATATTTCAACCGTGACAAACGAAGAGCAGCTCCGCGAAAAGCTACGGAAGATCACCGCATTATTCGAGGGCGCCGCGACCGCCGGCGAACGCCAGGCTGCGGCGGCTGCGATTGAGCGTATCCGGCAAGCGCTCAACACCGCGGTCCAAAACGAAGCGCTGCCCGAGATCAAGTTCTCGATGGCGGATCAGTGGCAGAGACGTCTGTTTTCCGCGCTTTGCCGAAGATACGGGCTCGAACCATATCGCTATAAGGGCCAGCGTTACACCACCGTGATGGTGCGCGCGCCACGCTCTTTCGTCGACAACACGCTTTGGCCGGAATACCTTGAGTTACAGGCGGCACTGCACGCTTATCTCAACGACGCCACGCGACGTATCATTCGGGAAGAGGTTTATAAAGACGTGGGCGAAGCCGCGGAACGGACCGGATAATCGCAGCAGACGCGGTACGCACCTACGTCAAATTACTCCACGGGCGCCTCCCAGGAAGTCAGCATTTACGCCAGGCTCACTTCGAGAAAAACCGCTGGCTACTATGGGAAAAATCGCCGACCGTCATACCTGTCGTGGCCGCTTACTTTCCGAGTTCGGATCAAGGAGAGGCGATTGCTTTCAGCCGGTGTAGCACCGTCCCATCCTTGCCTGACTCGCAGCATCGGGCAGCAAATAGCCAGGTAGGGCGTCGATGAATCTGGAAGTCGCCAGCAATCCAGCGATTTCCGTCCGGAGGTACTCGCGAGGCAAGGCTGGCTCTGTTCGTACTTCTTGAACAATCGTGGAGCGACCGTCGCTGACGAAGACCAGATCTTCCAGATCATGGCTCGCGAAGAAGTCGTCCCGTCCGCGACCTCTGAACGCTTCGATTTTGGTGGCAAGGAAGTACGGTGCGGTTACAACCCGGATCTCCAAATCTGGAAACAACTGGTGCGTGGTCGCGGCTTCCATCGCGGCGCGATACCAGCGATTGGAGAATCCGAGAATCTTTTCATCCAAGGGCATTACGTCGAGGATTTTTTCCGAATGAACCCACCGGCACAGGGGCGCTCCTCACTGGCGTCTTCGCGAAATCCGAGCGCGCGAAGGCGTTCGGCGAACGCAGCGTACTCCGCATATGAGGTGATTTCAGCTATTGCGTCCACGTCGAGCGTCGTGCGGGGTGCGCCCGCACCTGCATCCGTAGCGAGCAGGCTCGTGACGGCTCCTCCCACAAATACGAGGTCTCCCAGCATCGGACGCAGCAGCACGGCAGTAGCGATAAGCTGCTCAAGATTTGAATTCGCCATTAACCTCCCGCAAACGCCGGTGTAACTCAGTCTCGGCAATCTTACGCTCTCGAACACGTCCCTCACGCAGTGCGTCCGCAAGAACCAATAGCTCGTAGAAGGACTCATCCCGCAGAGCCGCCAGTGGGGCGGTCTTATACAGGGGTGCAAGCGAGACGCCGCGCTGGTTGCCTTCCTTATACGGCCAGACGGGAATTGGGTCATCAGTCGGAGCGATCAAAGCACGCAACGGTGCTGCCCCGTACGAGGTTGCAACTCCCGCGTAAGCTCCCCTCGTTCTGCCGGAAACGCGTACTTCAACCCGTGCGTAAGAAACTCTTCCAGCGCTGCTAGGTTTGGACGATTCTTCAAGCCAGGCCCGTGAAGCAAACCACTCGCGAGCGCGCGTTTTACGCTCGCGTGCACCTCCGACGGACTCATCACCAACTCAAGGGCGAGGTGGGAATAGGGAGCACGACGCGACCCGTCAGCGACAAGCTTGAGCACCACATAAATGTCCTGCGGCTTGAGTGCCATGGTCCCATTCTGCATTCGCGATTCGCGAATAGCGAATGAGTCTTGAGCGGCCCCACTTTGCGCTTGAATGCAAGCTCGACTTACCAGACGCGGAAATCTCTGAGGGCGTGGGCAAGCCTAGCGTCCATGGCCGTGCTTCAATGGGGCCGCATCGTTCGTTTAACCGTCTTTGACTCCGCAACTTATAGATTCTACGTTGCTAGCGATGCCAATTTGCCACCAATCCTGTCGACTCATGCCGGATATTGCCTGATGCCGAAATTGCGCGCCTGAGGCCTTGAAGGAAAGTAGTGACTCAGATGCCCGACAATACACAGGTCGTCGTTTGATCCGCTGTTGGGGATTCACGGCGGCTATACGAATGCATGATCCTGACTTCGAGCCGAAGCCTATCGGCTTCACGAACCAGGCCCAGCTTTGTGTAAGGAGCAAACAGCGTCTCAGAGCACTCGCTCACCGCTGAATGAGTTCCCATGAAGTACGATGTCGATTATAAGAAATCTATCATTCGGGTGCGAGGGAACCTTCCGATACCAGGGATCCTTCCGTTTTTGGAGTCAACAGTGTAACGCTTCTATCGCCGGGCCATGTTTTTTCAGATCGAGTTCTCTTGGAACGGAAGGATATGCGGCACAAGCGCCGCAGCATTTCTTGAATTTCCTGCCGCTCGCACAAGTGCATAGCTTGTTCCGCCTGCGTCTTGTTCAGTAAAAGCAGGCGGACGCGGGCGTCCCGCGACGCATGGCCGCCAAATGCGAGATCTCGGCGCACGGCAGTCCCGGCGCAAAACTTTGCTGTAACGAAATTTCTGACGCGACGCCGGGTGTGATTCGAACTGCCGGCTCAATGCTAGGCCGACAATCGACCAGGAAAGCTTTATAACCTCGCCGATCTTTCCCAAAGGATGCGGAGCGGACGGACCAAGTAATATAGGACATCGAGTCCCGGTGGTAAATGGATGGCCGCCCGATCTCGCTCATTCGGCCGCAAAAAACCTGCCGACAGGATTAACCGCGCCCGATCGCGGAACCCCAGCAACTGGACGTTGTAGGGCACGCCGCCCATGGGTGGGGAGCCAGGCGTATCAAACAAATGTTTCTTCAAAATGTTGCGCCAATCCGCTCGCGGTCGCGTCCGACTCGAAGCGCCGCAGGATCGGCGGAGGGACCACGGCTCCCACGACTCGATGCGCCAACAGGACCCCCAGGGCGAGTGGTCGCCATAACCCGACCCGTTTGGCTTCCTGGGTGACCTCTTTCCAATCCAAGTTGGGGAACGTAGCCAGCAATTGCGCGACGTCACAGATCCAGATAAGACGCGACCACGCATGCTTGCTACCGTGCATGCATACCACCAGCAGTGTGATCTCGGGACCCAGATTCGGTACTTCGGCGCCCGCTAGCATCGCGATTCGCCGATGCGGCCATACCCAATCCATTCCGAGATTGGGTCTGAACCTTGGTTGCGTAAGCTCCAACCGCCAGCGAAGCTCAACCACCATTCCGTCCGCCTGGCGCTCGAAATGGTATTCGTAATAGTTCGGCACCGCGGGCGTTCGGTCCGAGCGCACCGGCGTTTTCAACTCATAACCTCTTTCCAATAGGAGAGCCGTAGCTCGGATCAGATGCCGATAATGGATAAGCACATCCAGATCCCCGGCCGGACGTGTTGCAAGGTCGCCGTAGATAGACGCTCCCAGCACGACGCCCTTAAACGGAATGGCTGGAATCCCTTCGTGATCGAACACCTTGAGCACTCCGATCAACTCTGCCACACTCGCCAGGTTTTGGAATATGCAGCGGTGATATTCGGTTCGCAGTTGCTCTTGCGCGGCTAGTGAAACCGACGACTCTATGTCCGCGAGTCGCAAAAATAACATCGGCAACACGCGATGCTCACGGGCAAGCTAGAGTACCGATTCCCAATCGCGAATGCTTCCCGCAATCAGGTTGATCGACTGGTCAGCGGTATCGGCCGGCCGTCGGACAACAGCGCGCAACAATTCGCATGGCTCGCGATCCACTCGCATCAGTCCCGCAGTTTCCATGAACCTTATTTTGGAAGTATCCACTCAGTGGACGTGTTGCGAATGAAGCGAGTTGCCCTTAAGTACGATTGACAGTACTAGGCGGGTGAGCGATAGTGCCGATGGACGTTCTGACGCTCGTTCTTAAGGGCACGTTTCGGACAGATAGGCAAATTGGAAATCACGGTTACATAAGGAGAAGTCCACATGCAGGTGGAGCGCACGAATTCTCTAATGAGCTGTCGGTAGAGAGACTTCCCGAAGGTTCAAGGGTCATTGTCGACCGCAAGAGCGAGACGGTTTTCGCCCTGAACACAACGGCTGGCCATCCCACAACTCTCGCCAAAGTGACGCAAGATAAGCGGCACTCGTTTGATGCCAGGATCACTGAGGAACTGGCGCTGGATGCGATTCTGCGATTGGAAGGAAAGAAACTGCTGACCACATCGGGATCGTCATCGAGAGCCAGCAGGCGCGCGTATTGGCGGCGATCGGAGGCGTCGAATTACCACTCGTCGTTTCCTTGACGATAACGGAGCAGAGGGCATATGCCGGAGGCGCCAGCTCGGGACCACCACACTTGCATGAGGAATTTAGATTTCGTCTGTGCATGAGATGCCCCAAGATGGGAGGGTGCCGTTAAAATAGTCACCAACGCCCATTCAGCGTGTCTAGCATTCAAGGTTTTGGGGTTCGTGCTTTTGGCTGTCACATCCGAGTAGTTGCGTCAGTGCGGAAGCTCGTACGATGCTGGAACGTTACGTGCTCCCCTCATTGCCAAAAATCGATAGCGCTGCCGACCAGCCTGATATTTCTCTTTGCGTAGTGCGAGTCGCGAAAAATTTCCAGTTGTCGGTCGATGATGCTGTGGTGGCGTCGGCTTATCGCGCGATTAGCTTGGTGCCCGCCCTCATAAAGGTGCTGGATGATGCAGTTGTCCAACGCCTAACGGGGTTGCACGCCGTGCATGCGGGTATTGTCCAATGGGGCGCGTGGGTGTCACCCATGCGGGAAAATCGACGCTGGTGGCTGAACTGTTGCGGCGAGGCGCAACCTATTTTTCCGATGAGTATGCGCTAATTGATTCGGAGGGGCTTGCTCACCCATATCCACGACCGCTGCTCCTCCGTAATGGCTCCCTCGCACAGTTTCCAGTTCTACCAAGCGAGTACAACGCTTCGGTGGGAGACGGACCGGTGCCAGTCGGCTGGATTCTCTCCCTTGAGTACAATCCGGCCGGCACTTGGAGCGTCGCAAGTGTTCCGCAAAGGGAAGGACTGTTGACCCTGCTGCGGAATACTCGGCTGACTCGCCGCATATGTTGGGGACCTTCCAACGTGCAGTCGCGCGGGCAACCTGCTACACCGGGTGCCGTACTGATGCTGTTCACGCTGCCGACCAGATATTGCGATTGGTTGGTGGCCTTTCCTGACGCAAACTCTGCTCGCCCAAACATCCAAAATGGGTTCGCGTAGCTTCACAGGATCATTTGCCGCTTTCGTGCAATTATTGGACACAGATGCGACTGGCTTACCTGGCTCTCGGGTGCCTACCTGTCCTTGGTCAGACGTCCCCTATATCGTCCGTGACTAAAGCTCCCGGAGAGAACGTGACGTTGGAAATCTCGGCAAATTCGCAGCCGGCCAGAGCACCAATCGCCTTGAATTGGGAAGTGGTTTTCCCGGCGCAGCTAATGGACATGGAAGGCAAAGCTCCGGAAATAGGCAGTGCAGCAAAGGACTCGGGCAAATCGCTCCGGTGTACGGCGCGGACGCCGTACGCCTATGTTTGTATTCTTTCGGGCGGCCAGAAACCGATTGCAGATGGCGTGATCGCAATCTACCATTTCAAGATCCGCGCCACTGCTGTGAAAGGTGTCACTGCCCTCAGGATCGAAAAAGCCGAATCCACTACTGTGGATTCAATGAAGTGGCCTCTGAAAGACACCGAGGCGATCGTCATTATCCGGTGACGATGGGGCCGGTCACGCACATGCGTTTAACGCTTCGTGATCTTCCTTTCCTGGCAACGATGCTATGTGCTATTCATTTTAGATCGGACATGCCGCTTGCTACTCGATTCCTTTGCGCTCTTGGGCTGATCTCCTGGAGTGGTTGCTTCGCACAAAGTGTCCTGAGCATCTCCTCTGTTTCTGGGGCGCCGGGCGAGCGGGTTACGTTGAACATTTCCCTTGACACTGGCTATCCTGGAAAATCGGCCGGGCTTCAATGGACGTTGGACTCGCCAACCGGCGAAGTGACGTCATTTACCACGGTCGCGGGCCCGGCAGCCGCATCAGCACAGAAGGCACTATATTGTGCCGACCAAACGTGCTTATTGGCAGGAATTAACTCCAATCCTCTCGGAAATGGCGTCGTAGCCGTCGTTACGCTGACGCTATCGCCAAACGCTACCGGCAATCTTGTCATCCAATTATCGAATCCGGTGGAAGCGTTGTTGGATGGCTCCGGCGGATCGATCAGCGCCTCGAGTGGAATCATATCTGTCGGCACGATTTCGCTAGCCATTACGCCGACCGGCGCCAACCTATACGCTGGCCAGAGTCTGCAGTTATCTGCAACGGTTGCTGATACACCGAACCCTAACGTAATTTGGACGATGAATCCCAAGGTGGGTATCTTATCGAGCAGCGGCCTCTACACTGCTCCCTCGATCATCATGAGCGCCCAGACTGTGACGGTTACCGCAACCAGTGTCGCCGATCCGAGTGCGTCCTTCAGTATTGATATTCACCTTCTTCCGGTGGCCGTCACTCTGAGCCCGTCGACGATCTCCCTTCAGCCTTGGCAAACCACGCAGTTCGTCGCGGACGTAGTGAACACCTCGAACGCCGAGGTCATCTGGAATCTCAGCCCTGCTCTGGGCAGCATATCAAACGGCAAATACAGTGCCCCACGAAGGTACGCCAAGCCTGAATCAGTGACAGTCACCGCTACCAGTGCAGCCGACAGCACCAAGTCGGCATCCGCTGTCATTACGTTGGTTCCGTTCTCATTGCGAGGACCGCGTAAGTTCCCCCCAAGGAAGTAGTGCCAGCGTTGACAGGATCGTCACCTCGCCGCCGTCTCACAACGCCCAAGGTCGAGCGTGAGATGCTCACGGCACCATCCAGGTGCCGAGTTGCTGCCATCCGCTGTTGGATCCGGACATATCGGCGGCGTAGAGGTAAATGTTCTTCGCTCCTGCGTAGCCCGGCTGGAACGTCATCGAAAGGTTGAGCGTCAGCGTGTTGCCGTTTCGCATTCACCGTCGTCGGCCGCTGCATTGAGCGAGCATTGGCTGTTCTGTAATGTTGTGGCTGACCCAGGTGCCGCCGTCACCCAGGCCGTCCCGCTATTTTGCGCCAAGCTAATTACGTTGCTAGCTAGATTGTAGTAAACGAGACAGGAGTTGGTGGCGGGATGGACCAGCGCAGTATTGAAATACGCCCACACCGCTTGCAAGCTGCGCCGCGCCCGCCGGGTCCGAGTATTGCAGCGTGAAAGTCTGGCTTGCTACGGAACCCGAACTCGGCGTCACCGAAACCGCTGCCACGCCGGAGCCCGAAGGCACAGTCCAGGTGCCCAGTTGCTGCCACCCGCTGTTAGTCCCGATACATCGACGGCGTACAGGTAGATGTTCTTGGCTCCCGCATAGGCTGGCTGGAATGTCATCGAAAGATTGAGCGTGAGCGTGTTGCCAGTCCGTACAACCGTTGTGGCCGCCGCATTGAGGGAGCACTGGCTGTTCTGCAATGTGATGGCAGAGCCCGGGGGCGCCGTTAGCCAGTCCGTCCCGCTATCTCGCGCCAAGTTGATGAGGTTGGCCGCCACGTTGTAGTACAGCAGGCAGGAACTACTCGCGGGATTGACCAATCCAGCACTGAAATACGCCCACACGGTTTGCAAGCTCGGCGCTCCCGCCGCGTCCGAGTATTGCAAGGCGAAAGTCTGGCTCGCCACGAACCCCGAACTCGGCGTCACCGAAACCGCTGCCACGCCAGAGCCTGCCGGCACCGTCCAGCTGCCCAGTTGCTGCCATCCACTGTTGGATCCCGAAACATCGGCGGCGTAGAGGTAGATGTTCTTCGCTCCTCCGTAGGCCGGGCTAAACGTCATCGAAAGGTTGAGCGTCAACGTGTTGCCGTTCCGTACAACCGTCGTGGCCGCTGCATTGAGCGAGCATTGGCTATTCTGCAATGTCGTGGCCAGTCCCGGTGCCGCCGTTAGCCACGCCGTCCCATTGTCTTGCGCCAAGTTAATCAGGTTCGCAGCAACGTTGTAGTACAGCAAGCAGGAGCTGCTCGCGGGATTGACCAATCCAGCACTAAAATATGCCCACACCGTTTGCAAGCTCGCCGGTCCCGCCGGGTCCGAGTATTGCAGCGCGAAAATCTGGCTCGCCACGGAGCCGGAACTCGGGGTCACCGAAACCGCCGTTGGGCGTGCCCCGGTGACGGTGACGGATAACGATGCCGAGGACCCACTGAAGGTGGCGCTTCCCGCATAGGAGACGCTGATTACGTTGGCGCCGATCGCCAGTTGGCTTCCATTGAGCTCCAAAGCGGCCGTGGCGCTCCCCCCGGACCCGGATAACGTCACCGAACCGAGGACGGTCTGGCCGAGGGTGAAGGAAACTGATCCAGTAGGTGAATTAGTCCCCGTCCTAGCAGCTACTGTTGCCGTCAAGGTCGCAGAGCCGCCAATAGTAATGTAGAGACGCTTGCGGTCACGACGGTCGTTGTCGCGACGGGCTGGCTGGCATTCCAGAGCGTGACAAGGTTGTAGACATCCGCCGAGCCCAAACCTGTTGCCTGATCATATCCGGCGGCGGCGCTAAAGCCCAACTGGCCACTGGCGCAATTCGGACTTCCGATCGCGCACGGCACGATGTTACTTCCAACAGCAACATCATGAAAAATGCCTGTCGTTTGCGCTAGGCGGTAGAGCGTCGGGTTTATGTTTCCTAAACCCGGATTCGATTGGCCGCCAGTTGTAACCAGGTATTGATTCAGCAACGCGAGTATGCCCGAGAATACGGGAGCGGGCGCAGAGGTGCCTCCCACATACCAACCTTCTCCGTCGGCGTAGATTTGATAAGGATCATGCGCGACCGCTGCGGCAAATGAGATATCCGGGACATGACGAGCGTTGTCATTGGGGATACCGGCTCCGCTCTGCCACGCTGGTTTTGAAAAGAAGACGCTAGCGCCTCCGCCGGTAGAAAGTAACGCTGCCATCGACGCCGTGTCGTTCCAAGCCCATTCGGGAATGTAGGAGATGGCGGAGCTTCCGTTCCTGCTGTTGGTTGCACTCCAGTAGTTACCATTTCCTTCCATGAACTCGGTGCCGCCCACACCAGTGACCTCCGGCACGCTCGCTGGCAGATCAACCGCCAAACCTTGCGTGGCCACCTGTTCCGAGGTGAGATCACAATCGGCCGCTCCGGTATCGCCCGAAGAAGCTAGCCAGGTTATGCCCATGGAATTGGCTTGTTTGGCAACGGACTGAAAATAAGCCGCTGTGGCGGCAGGAGCGCTGGAGATTTGCGGCTCGCAGTAACCGTAGCTGGTACTGATGATGGGCGCAATAGCCTGATCGACGGCATATACAATGGAGGTCCACACGTCGGTCGAATATACGAAAAGAACGGTTGCGTTAGGAGCAACGGCACCGGAATACTCCAGGTCAAGGCTCGACTCGATCAAATCATCAACACTCACTCCCGGGTCCGGACTTCCCGCCACCAGCACAAGCTGGGGATCGTTGACAGGCAATCCATATAGACTGCGGAAATGCTCAATATCCGAAAGGTGAACGTCTGTTTGGCCCACGACTGCGATCTTTTGGCCCGATCCGGTAATGCCACGCTGATAGAGGGGTCCAATATCGTAGATGGTCGCAATGTCGCCCGGCACCAACGAGTGTCCCCCGCCTGAAGAAGTGAACTTGGGGACCGACATAGCCTTCAGGCTTCGGGGCTCGGCACGAAAATCATCCAGACCCCGCATTAGTAAGACCACCGGATCGAGCGCTGCGGGAATCGAGGGGGCCGTGGCGTTTGCAAAATGCAGTTCTCCGTGAAAGTTGTAGCGGTGGATTTCGGTGTGGAATGTCTTCGACACCTGGCCGACGGTTCCGCTGAACATAATCCAGGTCCTGCCGCGCGCGGCGTAATCCACACTAAAACCCTCGGCTTCCAACCACGAAGTCACCTTCTCCAGGTCGTTGCGGTTCAAACCAAAACGCTTTGCATATTGTTCTGGTGTCAGCCAATTGTGATAGTTCGGTGAGGACGGATCTCCCTGTTGTTGAAGAAGCTCTTCCAGATCGCTGATCTGGCTTGGGGACGGCTTTAGCACGAGCGAGATGCCGCTGATTGTCTGAGAAGGATCGACAGGCCCTCGATCGTCTTGAAGACGCGCGTTCGAGATCTGGTTGCCGGCCAGAATTTTAGTCTTAGACGCATCCAGCGGATCAGTTATCCGGAAAGGCTGGGCTACCGCCAGTGAGGCAGTGATCCAGAGACTGCCGAAAATAGCACCCAGAGCGCCCACCAAAGATTGGCGGCCCGTCGTTGTTACAGACGATGGTTTAGTCGAAACCATCCGGTCGCTATTGCGTTCTGAGGTCCACTCTTCCTACCACGAAACACATCGGATGAAAGGCGGCCAATGGAATATAGGTTCGTTGTAGTAGATCTTATGCATTAAATACTTACTACTAGCGACGGTCTGGCGTTCCCGACAAACTAGACAATCGCTAGAAACACCACTAGCGTTCGCTCGGCCATCCCGTTTTCAGCGCGTAGGTATCAGTTTACAACTGTCTGCTGATCCAGGAATAGCAGGCGACCTTCCCCGTCAGTCGACGGCGTAGGATTTCTCCTCGATCAGTTTGGAGCCTGTCGCCAGATTGATCTCGCGCTTGATCGCTGCGCGCTCATCGTTGGCGCGATAGATGGAGCGAGCGACGGTCACGAAGGCCAATCCGAAATCCTGCCGCCGCTCGCACTCGCGAATCTCGTCCTCCAGGTCCCAGAGGCGCTCGTTGACCGCCTTCAGGCGCGTCGCTAGCGCGCCGAGCACCGGGTCGGAAATGAGAGCAGCATCGCGCCGTTCACACAGTAACGTCAGCTCGGCACGCACGTTGGCGGTCTTGGTGTCATCGGTAAAACGCGCCACCTTGATCTCCAAGATCGTGATCTTATCGATCAGCTCGGCGGTGGCGATAGGTACCTCAATGGATTGGATCATGTTAAGCTACCGGAAATCCTCGAGGAAGCCGTCGCTGTACAGTGGATACAGTTCGCTCAACGGCACCAGTCGGCCGCTGGAGAGATCCACCACAGGCATGTCGGCCACCAGATCTCGGCGCCTCACACCACGCACAAAGTCCAGCCGACCGTCGATGCCGCGAGAGTCGCGATGGCGGGGAGGCCAGGCGCGCACCTCCATCAGCGAGCCGAGCACCGGGCCGGCAAGGTTATCGCGAACGAAGAAGGCGTTTACACCGTTCGAATTGGTGCCGACGAACCGGTAACCCCGGCGTTCGCAAAGCAATCGCGCGGCCGCCACCGAGCAGCCGAAATACTGGCCTGAGTAATGTGCATCCAACCGCTGGAAGTCTGGCCGATACGGCACCGTGACCGCGTGCAGGTCGCCGAACACACCGTTGATCTCACAGATGATGATCCCTGGATTTACGCAATCGATGGCTTCCAGCACCCAGTAGTCATTGCCATCGATGTCCACGCTTAGGATGCCCAGTTCGCCAGCGAAGTCATATTCTCCGATCAATTCGTTAATGTTCTCGGCCGTGATAAAGGCGGACACGGCGGTCAAATCGTGCCGCCAGTAGAGCGCTTGGTCTCGAAGGCCGCGCATGTACTCAGCGTTTCCGTCCATTACCAGCCCGCGCCAACCGCGATTCTCGATCAGGAAGCGAGTGTTCGCCTCGGCGAAATTCTCTACCCCGAACTCGACGAAGGAACGCGAGAGGCTGGGGATCTTCTGGCATAGCCATTCAATGATGCCGTCCTCGCCGAATTGCGATGATACCCGGAATTCCACCTCGGCGAGGCTGCCGACGCGATCACGTGCGGAAAGTTGCCATCCCGCAATTCGGCCTTGCAGCAGCAAAGAACGATCCAAGCGGTCTAGGCTGTGATGTGTCAGCATGGATTGCTGACCCAGAATGTGCCGGCCAATTTCCAGGGGCCGCTCATCGAAAATGAATTTGCTCTTTATGGAAGGCAGTGGCCAGCGAGCGGGAATACACGCCTTCAAAGCATTCAGCCCGCGGCGCGCCAGCCGTGGCCCAGCCATCGAAAATTCCCGCATGGTGCGATGTAAAATTCCGTCCGCCGCGCCACCGCTCATGGCTTCTTCTCAATCTTCAGGCCTGTTACATAGGCCTCTCGCAGCGCCCCTCCGGTCAGCGCGTCTGACCGTCCCAGCAATTCGGCGGCGAGGTCCTGTTTGTTGTAACAGACGTGCACGATCAGCGCCTGGCGAAACAGATCGTCGGCGGTTAGCACTTCCGGTGTGTCCAGGCCGCGCAGATAGATGCAGTCTGCCCATAACGTTCGGCCGCGATGGAAAGCTCGGGCCGTGGAGCCGTCGAAACTGGCGTAACGTTGGCGTCCAAGGCTGAAGAAGTCCACGAATCCGAAACCCACCTTCCGCAGGAGGGTGTCAATGTCGGCGAACAAACGCTCGCCGAGATAGACCGGTGCGAACTCCGCCTCGACATGGCATACTAACGTCCGTCCCAGCACTGAATGGGCATGGTCCAGAACGTTGTAGGCGGTGCCTTGCACATCGACCTTGAGCAGGTCGACAGGGCCTAAGCCGGCCAGCACGTTGTCCAGCCGCCGTGACGGTAACTCCTGCGTGTCCACTGTCTCCAGAGCGATATCGAGCAACCCGAAGGGCCGCGTCAGCACGTGATTGGTGGCGAGGGTGGAAGAAGTCGCGTCAAAACGGTTGACGTGAAAGGTCACCGGACCGCCATCGCCCACTAGATGCGGATAGGTTCGGATGGTCCCGCCATCGGAGCGTCGCACCTCAGTGGCGCCATCGGGCGCGTCGGAGAAACGCGTGAACGGGTCGAACCCGACAACCTCCACCGGCGCTACGCGGCGTAGCGTGGCAAACACGTCTTTCTCGAAGTCAAGTTCCTGTGAGCCGACATCGACGACGCGCAATGGCCCTGTGCTAGTCGGCCAAGGGAGCGGGAACGATGCCAACGGCGCGAGGAATGGTAAGACGTACTGGAAAGGCCGGGCCCCGTGCGCCGGCTCAGACAGGTTCACCAATGTCGCAAGGGCGTCCTCTACAGGCTGATCGCCCAGCACCAGTACGGCAGCGGAATGGCTTTGCGGAGTGGTCTCGCGCACTTCGAACAGGATGCGCTGCAACTCGTCGATGAAGGCCTGCACGCCACTTCGGGCGCTGCAATCGGCGGCGGCAAGCACTTGGTAATGTACCTCCATGCGCCGCAGATGGCCGATGGTTGACGTCGCGATATCCAGCTTGCGCTGCGTCTCCGCGCGTTCCGCGGCCATTGCCTCGCACCGCGCCTCCGCTTGGCGCAGCTCCGCCGCGATCGCTTCGTAACGTACCTCCATCCGCCGCAAATGGGCGATCGTCGTCGTTGCGACGTACAACTGTCGCCGCACGGCCGCTGTATTGAGCAGCATGCGGCCCCCTGTGGAGTGTGACGCAACGGCGCGGCTGACAACCGCCAACAAACCTGCCAACCGGCGCCGGACGCTCAGGCCCCATCGCTCCAATCTCGTTGCCCGTCTGCCTGACAACGTTGTCATGCCATCACCGTCTCGTGTTCCAGCCGGGCAAGCAGGTCGTCATATTCGCGCAGGATGTTCGTAATCTGCCACAGATACATCTCGTCGGATTTGGTCTTCTGCCCCTGATGTTCGCGACTCACGCCTAGCACGTCCGGGACGCGGATGATCGTGGCGCCGGCTAACGCACATCGCAACCACAGGTCCCAATCCATCGCCCAGTATAGATGCGGCTTGAGAAATCCGCCGGCTCGCTCCCAGATATCGCGCGTGAAGAACACCTCCGGCTGGAAGAAGTAGTCGCCCTTCTCCCAAGCGTTGCTCCAGTTCAACGGTCCAGAGAGATCGAATGCCACGCACTGTTCGGCAGGCAGTGCCGAATGATGGCGATACAAGAGGCGCCCGTCAACTCCAGCGACACGCGAGCAGGTGCCAGCTACCAGGTCCGCACCCGATCGGCCAAAGGCCAGGGCCGCCCTCTTTAGCGCCAAGGGAGCCAGCATATCATCGCTGTTTACCCAAGTCAGGATGTCCCCGCTGGCCAAGCTAAAACCCTTATTCAGCCCGTCCGACTGGCCTTCGTCCGGTTCGATCACCAGATGCGTGAAGCGCGGCTCGTAGCGCCGCAGAATGTCGATACTGCCATCGGTCGAGTTGGCGTCGATGACGATGTACTCCAGGTTCGGATAGCTCTGATTGAGCACTGAATTCAGACATTGTTCCAAATAGTCGTGCTGGTTGTAGCTGATCGTCACGACGCTGATCCGCGGCCAAGCCGTCTCCGGCGAAATTCGCGCCCGAGCAGAGGGCTCACGGAACAGGTTGCCCGCTTCGGCGAAGGCAAACACGTGGTTGTGCCGCACGACACTACCATCCCATTGCGCCAGCAGCCAGGTCAGCGCAGCCGATCCGGCTTCGACGAGCACATGGTGGTGGCCATAGAGGCGATGGCGCAGCAGGTCAACATCGGCCCGCCCGGCTGCGCGGCCGAGCACAATCGCCCCCACCGCCGCGCGTTCGTCCTCATCATGCGCCGCCATCCAGGCGCTGAACGAATCCGTCGCGGGACGCCGCGCTCCGCTCGGTGTAGTCGTGGAGCAGCCGTCGCCGGGTTTAAGATACACCGCTAGCCGTCGGCCTAGCAGCTCACGCAAATCCGGATCCGTTACGTCACCCACAATCAGGATAGAGCGGGCGCGAGAAAGCGACTCGGAGAGTGCAACGTTGGCCTCAGCCACTGGAGCGTGGCGTATGCGCGGTGCAGGCTCGGACAGCGTCGCGATGCCGAAGCCCTCTGCCACCTCGTCGTGACTGATGTCGAGCGGGAAGTGATGGTTGATTTTCGAGGCGACATACCCGCGATGACGAAGCAAATCGTCGGGAAGGGAGCGCTCCAGCTTCTCGCAGCGTGGGATCAGCTCTGTCAGATCCCGCCGCACGTTTTCGCGCAGGCTGGTAATGCAGTCAGAGCGAAGCCGGATCGAGATGGGTCGTGGGCTGTTCCATCCCCGCAGCGTGCATCCTCGACTGGCTAAGCTTCGCTGCCCTTGGCCGATGCCACCAGCAGAACTTGTCACAAACAAGTCTTCCCGAAATCTAGCAACTCAGCGCGCATTGTAGCATTATAGAAAATCGCAGTTTAAGTTGCAGGTTAATATCCGGCAAGGCAGGTTGACATCGCCTCAGGCGACTGTCCAAAATGGGGACACGCCTGCTAATCCTTATCAGATTGGAATGAATGCACATCCTTCACAAACGTTGTTGCCGCGTTTGCGGCTGCTCTGATTTGACGCCAGTGATTGACCTGGGTGACCAGTTTCTCCAGGGTTCGTTTTTAAAGCCGCCGATGCAGACGCCGCCGAAGCGCAAGGTGCCAACGCAACTTGTCCGATGCGACGTGGCCCGCAGTGAAAACGCCTGCGGCCTGTTGCAACTTGCGCACTCCATCCCCCCGGAGATCCTGTACGCGAACTACTGGTATCGTTCCGGCACCAATGAGACGATGCGCCGCCACCTTGCGGAGACCGCCGATTCCACCTTGTCGATTGTAGTGCCGGCGCAGAAGCGCGTTCTAGACATCGGCTGTAACGACGGCACACTGCTGCGCCACATTCCCGAGGAGTTCGAGCGATGGGGCATAGATCCATCCGACATCGCGGCCTCCGTCGCGCCGCCGATCCGGGTCATCAACACCGTGTTTCCCGTCGGAGGAGGCCACGCACCGCCTGCGCGACCTGCGCTTCGACGCGATATTTTCCGTGGCGATGTTTTACGACTTGGAGGATCCGGTCGGCTTTGCTCGCAACGTCAACGCCTTGCTGGATGCGGATGGCATTTGGGTTCTCGAGATGTCCTACATGCCGTTGATGCTCGCTATGAACTCGTTTGACACGATCTGCCATGAGCATTTGGAATACTACAGCCTCTCTGTTCTCAATACGATCATGGCGCGCGCCGGTCTTGCGTATTTTCCGCGTGTCGCTCAACTGGATCAATGGCGGCAGTATCCGCTGCTATGTCTGCAAGGCCGACTGCTTTCGCTACGATACCAGCGAGGCGCGCGACCTGATCCGCCGCGCTACAAGTGAAAGAGTTCGAGATGCAACTCGACACCAGCGTGCCGTATCTCGCCTTCCAGCTTCGCATCGACATGCTTCGCAACGGAAATGACCAGCCTGCTCGAGCGCATCCACGCCACAGGCGGCCGGATTCACGTCTATGGCGCATCCACCAAAGGCAACGTGTTGCTGCAGTGGTATGGCATCGATTCCTACAAGATCCCGTATGCCGCGGACCGCAACCCCGACAAGGTCGGCGCGCTAACGTTGGGCACCGGCGTCCGCATTATCTCCGAGGAGCAGTCGCGCGAGATGCGGCCAGACTATTACCTTGTGCTGCCATGGCACTTCAAGAAGGAGTTCCTGCTCCGCGAACGTGACACGATACTGGCGGGCACCAGCATGATCTTCCCGCTGCCTGAGATCACGGTCGTAAACGCCGACAACCTGGATGCCGAAATTGCCAAAGCGGATACTACCGAGGAGATGCTTGAGGACGTACTGGGCATCTAAGGTGAGCAAAGTATGAGCGCCACGCGATGACCTCCACCCTTGTTCTGGGCGTGAACGGCCAGGATGGCAGCTATATTGCCGACGTACTGCTAGAACGCGGTCATGCGGTGACCGGCGTCGGGCAACAAGCCGTATCGCGCTGGGTGGACTCAACCCGCTTCAATTACATCCAGCTCAACGCCGCCGATGCGGCTGCACTGACCGGCCTGCTCTCGCATCTCATGCCGGATCAGATCTATCACATGGCGGCGGTGCATGGTTCGTCGGGGCACATTTACGAAGCTGGTTGGCGGCAGGCGCTCGCGCTAAACGTTGGCAGCGTGCACACGTGCCTGGAACACATGCGTCTCCGTAGTCCTGCTACACGGCTGTTCTATCCGAGCAGCCTGAAGGTGTTCGGCAATCCGCCGCCGGCCGAGATCGAGGAAACGACGCCGCGCGTCTCCACATGCCTATACAGTATTACGAAGAATGCCGCGACGGAGCTGATCCACTATTACCGCTCCCGCCATGGTTCTTGGGCTTGCGTCGGCTATTACTTCAACCACGATTCGCCGCGCCGCCCGGCCAGCTATTTTCTGCCCCGACTGACCGCGCAGATCGCCGCAGCGATGAAACATAATGAAACGGCGCCGGGTGTGGCGACATTGGACTTTTGGTGCGATTGGGGCAGCAGCCGTGAGTTTATGGAATTGACGGTCGATTTATTAGACCTGGCCGCCCCGCGGGACGTGATTATGGCTACTGGTCGGCCGGTGTACGCCGCCGACTTGGCTCGCAACCTTGCCGAAAGCGTGGGAGTGGCGTTGCCGCCGGCACCTCCGCGCACTCACGACGCGCCGCTCGTCCGAGCCCGGCTGGAGGGCCTGCAGCGTGCTGTCGGCCGCTTACCGCGGAACGGCGCACTGGACGTGGCTCGCTGGATCCTGGCTGACTGTCTTGCACGCACACAGAATATGCGGGAGGAGGTAACAGGCCACCTGTGACTCGCATCCTGCTCGGTATGCTTGCCTCCAACGGTGACTGTCTGTACGCGACTGCCATCGCACGGCAGATCAAGATGGACTTCGCTGGCTGCCACCTCACCTGGGCAATCGGCAGCCTCAGCAGCCGCGTCCTGGCGAACAACCCTGACATCGACGAGGTATGGGAGCTGCCTCAGAGCTCGTGGTCCGACATGGAACACGACTGGACCTTGTTCGAGATCGAAGCGCACCAGCTAGCCGACGCGGGACGGTTCGACCATGTGTTCCTGACGCAGATATCCCCGGCGCGCTTCGCCAACTATGATGGCACCATCCGGCCCTCGGTTTTCCGCAATTTCGGCTGCCCCGTTACGGTGCCCATCGACGTTACGATCAACCTGTCCGAGCAGGAGAAGGCGGAGGTGGACAGCTGGTTCCAGGCGAGTCCGGCCTCCTCCGCGTCACAAGTGGTGCTGTGCGAATGCTCCTCAAAATCGGGTCAATCCTTCATGACTGTTGACTTGGCTTTGCAGGTTGCTGAGCGCATTACAGCCGCCCAATCCAAGGCGGTGGTGATCCTCTCCACCCATGAGGCGCTGCCCACCCAGCATCCTCGCATTATCTCCGGCGGCGCGCTGAGTATACGCCAGACCGCGCGGCTCACCGAGCATGTGGATCTGTTTGTGGGTTGCGGCAGCGGCCTGACCGTAGCGGCCACCTCCAGCGTGGCTAAATCCGGGTTGCCGAACATCCAGATCCTGAAGCGCAGCACATCGGTCTATGCTTCGTTTCGCCATGACTTTGCGCATTTCGGCAAGCCCACTGGGCATTTCCTGGAACTCACCAGCGAGGATCCGGAGCATCTGGGAAAGGTAGCGGTAGCAGCGCTGAGTGACGGATTCGCCGCCGCTCAAGCGGAATTCGACGACCCGGTGCCCCTGTGCTTCGGATGGTATCGGGAATTGATCTCATTGATGCTGCTGGAACGTGGAAAATACATGGACGCCGTTCATTCATTGTTAATAACCACGGCACGCTACGGCTGGCACGCAGAATTGCGAGAGTTCGCTCGGCATTACGTCCTGCCGTTTCTGGAAGCCGATCTGCGCAGCGCGCTGCCGCACCGGCGCGAAGAAATTGACCGGCTGCGAGCGGGCGTTGCCTGAGACATGGCGCGTTCCATTGGGAGGTTCGCCGAAATCACCGCTGATGACGGACTACTATCTGGCGGAGTTGCACTGGCCAAGGGTATGAGGATGTCGTACGAGTGGAGTGTTGCATCTAACGTTTTCGAAGCTGTATGCTCAAGTACACAGGACACGGCTACGACAAGGCGTCTCGAAAGCTTTGAGCTTCAATCTGAAAGGGTAAGATGGTGGGAATTCCACCGCCCAGTCCGGGAGCGTTCCGATAAGTTTCCCATCGGCTCTCGATCTCCGGGGCAATGGCGACAGCCAAGTGGAAGCCTGCAGAAGCCGTGAACTCGCCGATGGTGCTCAAACTTGAGTGAAACATTCAGCTCGCGGACGACCTCTCGCCTGGTTTTGGCTCGGTCCGTGTAAGTGGGAA
Source organism: Bryobacterales bacterium (assembly GCA_963761265.1). Lineage (GTDB taxonomy): Bacteria > Acidobacteriota > Terriglobia > Bryobacterales > Bryobacteraceae > Palsa-89. The sequence continues at coordinate 18,955 of CAVXGM010000030.1, read as the reverse complement.
TCCAATCCTGAAAGCTGACAACAACGATGACAAGAATTTCTTACCAAAATGGTCTAAAACTATCAGAGCGATTTATCGAAATACCTCCGACGCAGTGCCCGACGTTCAGCAGCTGCTACCTGTTCGCATTTCCTAAGTCAGGCAGTGTACTATTGAACAACATTGCTGCCGCATTGATGAAGGAAATCGGCGTCCCGATGGTTGACATACCAGCATTCTACTTCATGAGTGGAATAGCCATGGACACCGCCCTTTTCGATCTCGATCAGATCTTCAAACCCAAAGGCTACTGTTATTCCGGCTTCCGAAGCCTGCCTCCAGTCATGAGAGGTGCTTTAAACCAGCTACCAGGAAAAAAAATACTATTAGTCCGAGACCCGCGCGATATGCTCGTATCGCTTTATTATTCAATTAAATTCTCTCACCACTTTCCCGAGGTTGGGACTGTGCAATTTTTCTCTCGAGTGAACCTTTTAAGAGATTGGGCCAAAGAGCCGATTGATCGGTTTTGCATTTCGCATGTCGACATGTACTTAGGCTCTTTTAGAGATTACTTGGAGCTTGTTGAAGATAATTCTGTTAAAATATTGAGGTACGAAGACATGGTGTTCAACAAGCTTGGGTTGGCCCGGGCGATGCGCGATTGGTTTTCCCTGGACATCAACTCGGCGCGCCTGAATGAAGTCGTAGCGCCATTCGACGTCCTGCCAACGGAAGATCGAGTCGGTGAGCACATACGTCAGGTCCACCCGGGGGACCATAAGCGTAAACTGCAACCAGCAACGATAGAGATTCTGGATGCAACGTTGGAGAAGTTTCTTCACCGGTTCGATTACTCGTTTTGAGCCGCCTTTGCCGAGTTTCCCCGGTCAGATCAGCGAGAAGGACGCCGAAGATGATAGTATTTCGGGTCAGATTTCCGACATGGCACCTTGAGCTCAAACTTCTTGGCAAGTACCGGGGTTGTAAGACGCTTGCGGATACCCGCTTTAAACGAGGCCATTGAATCGACTGGGGTCTGAATGAAAATGAAGAGGTCATAGTGTTGCTGGTCTGCGATATACTGTGGCAAGTACACAAGCGTAGAGGCGTGTGAGTGTAGAGTGCGCCAGATGGCAAGCTCAGTTCGGGAAGGGAGTGACCGGCCCGAAAAGGTCTTCATCGGAGAATTCCGACGCAGGCCGAGTCGTCATTCAAAGCGTGTTCTCCGCGAATTGAATCTGATCAGAGTTGCGTGCGAGGCAACGACGGGAGGGACTCGTGTCGGTCGAGGCTGAAATCATGGTTTCGGGGATCCACTCTATCCCCGAATATCCGCCGATAGCGCTTGGCATGATCATGACATACGCGAAACAAGAATTTGCGAACGAACCTCGCGTGCAGATCTCGCAAAATCTCGTAAGGACTGAGCAACAGTTGGCGCAACTTCTCACAAATCATGATTCGGCAAGGCGGCACGTCCTATTATTCTCCAACTATTTGTGGAATACGGACTCCAACCTCCACTTGTCACGAGTTGCGAAGCAGCTGAATCCCGACTGCGTTACCATTCACGGCGGACCCGATACACCGGCCTACACCGAGGCGTCAAGCAAATTTTTGGAACGCGAGCCTCATATCGATTTTATTGTGGCCGGAGAAGGCGAAGAGACCCTAAAGGAACTTCTGGAATCCCTTGCAGCCGGTGATAGTGGGGCTGTCCAAGTCAAGGGCCTCCGCTTTCTTTTCAACAGGACCTTCGTGGAGACAGCCCCAAGATCCCGGGCCGCGGATATCAACAAGTTTCCTTCGCCCTATTTGACGGGATTTTTTGATGGGAATGACGTGACTCAGTGGCAGTCCGCTACGATCGAGACCTTTCGCGGATGTCCTTATGCGTGCACCTTTTGCGACTGGGGGGCGATCATGGGATCGAAGGTCAAGCTGTTCGATCTCGACCGCGTCATTGCCGAGGTCGAATGGGCCGCCAGCAGGAGAATTGAAACGATTTGGATTGCGGATTCGAACTTTGGACTTCTGGAGCGTGACGTTGAGATAGCCCGGAAGATCAGCGAAGTCAAAAAACGCACTGGGTTTCCGCGGAGTATGATCCTGACGTTCGCCAAGAATGTCAAATCGCACGTTGTGGATATCGTTAAATTGATGGTCGATGCCGGGTTGTTGGCGCAAGGGATCATCTCCCTGCAAACATCGGATCCGGCTACGCTCCAAGTAATACGCCGAACCAATATCAAGACCTCTGAATACGAAAAGCTTCGGCACGAATTCGCGCAAAGAGATTTACCGCTGACTGCCGAATTGATGATGGCGTTGCCGGGCAGCACAATCGCGGCACTCAAGGGCGATCTCTCTTATCATTTCGACCTGCCGATCGAGGTTTTCGTTCATCGAACCGTCATGCTGCCGAACAGCCCAATGGCGGAACCGGCCTACCAGCGCCAGCATAGGATCGAGGTCGACGAGCAGAAGCGGGTTATCGCGACAGCCACAATGAGCACCGCCGAAATTGAAGTCGCGGAGATTATTTGCCGTGCTTTCCAGGGTGCCCATCGATTTGGCATTTTGCGGTACGTCCTCCGTTGGCTGCAGTGGGAAAGGGGACTCAATCCGCTGGACGTGATTCATGATCTGATTAAGGATACCGGTGGGCAAGCCGATCATCCCCTACTCGGCGCCTTCATCAATGATGCGCGTACTATCTCAAACACCACGGTCGATCTTGTAAATACACTGATATCATTTCGCGAGCAGCTCAGGATCGGCGCCTCCTGGGATGCGTTGAGCTCGCAATTCATCGCTTGGGTATTAGGGCGGTATAATTTCGCCGGGGACGATGCGCTTGACCGGTTGGGGCAGCTTCAGGCGCGGCTGATGCCGGCGGCGGGCAGGCGATTCCCGGACTACGTGTCGATGAAGCATGATGTGGTTCGATGGTATGCGGATTGGCTGAGTGGGCGGGGTGCGGCGCTTGTTACTTACGGTCCCAACATACTTCAACTCGAAGATCAATACGGGCTGTCAAATCGCTCTTATTTTGAAAGCTTGGCTTGTGTTCCAAGCTATTCTTGGGAGCTTGAGTCAGCACTCGCTCAAGCGCGACGCACGCACGCTAAGCATTTGCCTTGATTCGGACAAGACGGGGATGGCGGGCGCAAATGTTCGCATCGCTGTCGATATCAGATTCTGATAAAGGGGGAGCCAAATGAGTGTCCCTTTGACACCTGACCTAAAATTCGTGGTAGAAAGCCAAATCGAGGCGTTCCGCGCTAACCGGGTCCCCACAACCTTCCAGGGTTGCACGCAGCTATATCAACTTTTCGTCAAGTCTAACGGAATGCTTAGTTGCTCCTGCATGCGGTATTGGGACATCCTGGCGGATACGCGGGATATAAATGCCGGGGAGTTCTACAATGGCAAGATAATGCAATTCATCCGCGAGTGCTTTGCCCAGGGGTATGAACCATTTCCTTTTTGCGAAGGTTGCCCATCGCGGTTGTCATCGTTCGATTCAGCGGACCACGTTTACAAATGGATAGATTTGCACATTGAGCCAAGCAACCAGTGCAATCTCTTCTGCGAGGCCTGTCTCTGCACTTATGAGAGATCCACGGAGAATGCTCCGGCTAGGCTGTCCCTCGACTATGATCTGTATGGAAAGACTCTTGGTGAGGTTCATCGGGCAGGCCTGTCTCTTCGGAATCTAGCGTTGGTCGGCTTTGGCGAGCCACTGTTCAACTCGCGGACGCCCGATATGGCGCGTCTAGCCCGTGAACTGTTCCCGAAAGCTCACATCTTTGTCGATACCAATGGCAACTTTGGCAAACGCCGAGCCGAGGAGTTGGCGGACTGCGGCATTGATGAGATACGTATAGCCTTGGACGGTGTTGACCAGGTATCCTACGAAATCTACCGTCAAAATGGCAAGTTCGATCGCGCGTTGCAATTCGCTCGCGACCTGGCCCAAGCCATCCGGGATACAAAGAGCTCGACGCGGGCGCTGTGGAAGTACATCCTCTTCAAGCACAACGACAGCGACGAACAGATTCTTGCCGCCGTTCGCTTGGCGGCCGACACCGGGATTCCTATCGCTTTTGACGGCACCGTGGGGCATAACGCGTCGCTCCGGTCTTCGGCGGAACTTGAGGTGCTCACCGGCAAGCCATTGGGTTGCAACATCGACCCGGCATCCACGGAAGGAAAGATGTTGCCGCTCCCTGAGCCAGAAGAGGGCTCGGCGCTCTGGCGTCGTATCATGCGATTTCGGAATCGCTCCACGCCTATTGATACCTGAAGACATAAGGCGAACGCGTCTCCGAACAGACGACCGTGGGAAGCGCCGGGTAGTTTATGGAACCTTCGCAGCGAACCTATTTGACCTGAACAAGGCCGCGCGCATACTTGGTCTGGTTAGTCCAGACTTGGGAGGCTGCGGAGAACCACTCTACTAAATTGGGATAAGATTCTGCGAAGCTCTGATCCCGAGACACGTCGAGGTCGTTGGTGAACTTTACGAAGTTGTCGAACTCGTCTCGGTAGTGAGCGCCGGCGTGCTGTGTCAGGAATGTGATCATGTATTCGGCGCAGCCGCGGTTGGCTGCACGCACGCCGTCGCCTGCGAGATACTCGCGAAGCTGATCCAGAGCCGCTTGCCGTGCAACAGGGGGCAAGACTAGAACGTTCAAGTACTGCGGTCCGACAAGAAAGTGAGTGTGGACGTCAATGTCATGTGCATCGCAATACCGCAGGATGTCCGGCATGTGGTGGAGGTTGTAGATCTGCACCGCGGTAGTGAACGTGAGCGTCAGATTCGGAAGAGTTATAACGCGGGCGATGTTCGCTTGGATTTCCGACCATTTCGCGGGGTAGCGTATGTACTCCAGCACTTCGGCAATGCCATCGATACTTACTTCAAGGAGCACCTTCTTCAGCTTGGCCAGCTTCGCGATAGTGGAGTCTTTCAGGCTAGTTAAATTCGAAACAATCTCAAAGGTCACCTTGGCAGCCACGCCGCGTTCGATCAGTAAATCCAGTATCCGGTCAAATTCCTTCACCAGGAACGGTTCACCTCCTTGGAAAATAATATATTCAAGCTTTTCCGGTTGACCAAGGATTTCGTCGAACATCACCTCGTCGCCACCCCACCAGGGTTGATTCGAGGACAAACGGCTCAAACCCCGATCATTGCAGCTCGGAACCGATTCCTCCTGTTGGCGTTCGATCCAGGCATCCAGCAACGCGATACCCAATCGGCGGCCGCCGACATCTTCGGCGGCAGATTCGATCTCCAACTCCAGGGTGGGGCGGGCGAGCAGGGGAAATTCAAACTCTTGTTTCCAATCGGGTCCGATATGACCCGAGAAGATTTCCTGGCCATTCAAGCGGATTGTGACGGCGCTGGGACAGCAAACGGTCCGCAACGATAGACCTAGTCGGGATACCTTGGCACCAGGAGGAATTTCGAAGCTGATCACACCTGCGCCGTCGCTCCACCGTAGCGCATAATCGCCGCAGCATTCATAGGCATAAAAGCCTTTGTAACCGACACCAAAGAATGGCCGCGGTCCGAAAACCAGTCTTTTTCCCCGCCAGCGCGCCACGTCGGGATAAGCTGCTGGCATCCATTTATTGTGGACGGAGTCATTCTCGATCCGGGATGAATACTGGCTGGAACACATGCGGCAGGCGAGATTACAAAGATTCCCCATGTTCAACTGAAGGAAGCTCGGGCGATCCGTTACCACCCAGGAATGATCCCGGGCCTCCCCGATAAAGTCATCCCTCGTCCTTCCGGTCTTCGCGAGCCACCTGGCGTTCTGGATGGTGCGACGGCTTTGGCCTACGGAATCCTCTTCCTGGTAGCAGCGCATGCAGGGAGAAAGTTTTTCAGCGTCCGCCATTCCACGCCGTGCGTCGCGCATGTAGCCGGAGTTCCAAATATCTTCATAGGTGTCGGTATAAAGGGACATGGTTCGCCCCTTTTCTTGCAAATCCTCCGCAGCGATACAGCACATCTTCGCTGTTCCGTTCGGAGCAATCTGCAAATGATTCCATGCCAGCACACAAAAGGTGTCGCGGAGCGGCGCCGGCTAATTGTTGGCAGCTCTTCGGGGGATTTCGGGAGTGGCGCCTGGTGCAAGGTTCCCCATCGGCGCGATAAGATTCCAATCGAGCGCCTTAACCGACATATCATGGAATGATTTGGTGTTTTACTCATCCGGCACCTACTATTTGATAGGGATCTTGAAGAATACTAGGACGATCGGCGAGGACACTTAAAGGTATATGGAAGGAGCAGTTCTGACAAAAGGCAGGCACACCCGATCGCGTCCAATCCCAGAGAGCCCTCGCCTTATCGGAATTGTACAGACTCAACAGGGGCTCTGCCAACACGTTACCCAAACGGAACTCGTCAACGTCATCGTAATTGTCGCAGGGACAAAAGGAAACGTTGCCGTTTGAAAACACTATGCACGCGAAGAGCGGAATCAGGCACTGCGGCCTGTGCGTAGTCGGCTGCATCACGAACCATTTAGCTTGCTCCGGGAGGGGGCGATTGCCCTCGTCATATTTGCCCCAGTTGGCGTAGCTTATCAAAACTGAATTGACGAACGTTCTTCCGTCGTCAGGGATCAAACCTACCTCATCGCGCAGCCAGGTCTCGATGAAGCCCTCTGGTCGCTGTTTGAGCAGTCGGAACTCCAGGGATACTGGCACGGACGCGGCTTTGACAATTCGGCGCACGCCTTGAATCATGCGCGAATAAGTCCTTTTGCGAGCCATTGCCTCATATTCTCCTTGATCCAATCCATAGATGGAAATCGAGAGGCGCTGAAGAGGACCGATAATGCTGTCCAGTTCGCAATTGCTGAATCGGTGTGCCATAGCGGCATTGGTCGTAAAACCGATGCCCGTTACGAAAGGGCACTTCCGAAGATAGTCTATGCGCTCTCGAATGTGGCGGTCCAACAGGACATCGCCGACGAGCGGCGTCAGGGAAACATACCCACCCCCCATGGCGCGGTAATCGTCAAGCGTCTTCTCAAATACTGCCTGGGGCATATGCGTCTTAGCGCGCGTTTGATCGCTGTAGGCACAGATGATGCAGTCGTTATTGCAATGATTAACCGTCTCAATCCGCAGGTATAACGGTCTGACCCGTCCCTCGAAAACAACCCTGTCTCTTGGCAAACCCATGAATTCTGGATGAAGGTCCCAGACGTTAGGAGTTGGCGCCGGTTGGAGCGAGGGTAGACAATGAGTCTGAATCGTGAAGAGACGATGCTTCATAAGCGCCTAGTAGGTCTCCCCAAAACGGAGCCGATGATGTCCTTCAAGTGCCAGCGCAACCGAACACTTTCCTCTCACGGCGCCAGAGCCGTCTGCACTGCTCGAACGACAATCGTGTCGTTCCGTTGTACTCTACCACCTTACGGTATTGGTAAACATCGGCGCAGAGCAGATCCCGAACCCGCTTTTGCTGCAAATATTGAAGCGGGGCCGATTCGGGTATGCGTTGCAGAACTTGAACCAGGGCCGCTAAGGTGGCGGATTCGGTAGGATTTAGCTCCTGATGAACTAGCACGCCAGCGTCGTCGATCATTACAAACGGCTCGTCGACCCTTTGGAGCTCCTCTCGCAGCGCATGTTCTCCGAGTGTAGTTGCACGGAAGGAGCGTGCCTGGGGAGTCAAGAAGATTGCCTGGCAAGGATATAGGATGCCTTCGCACACGACTCGCCGGGATATGCCATCCGTACCCAAGGCATGAAGATCGACGCTTTCGGGAACCTGCCATGAACTCCGCTCCGAGATTCGATTCAGTAAGCCTCGTTTGGCTTCGGGAACACAGCGAGGAACAATGGCGACACGGCACTCCACTTCGCGCAGCAGGCGTTCCGCTGATTCAGAGTCTTCCGCGCAGACCACCAGACCATGGTTGGAAAGCACAAGTACGCTAACGTTAGGGGCCCGAGCGATCGCCGCTTCTATGGCGCGGGCCAGCGGAAGCCCAGAGGGGACATCGGGAATCCACTGCCAGTCGATACCCTTAAGCCTCGACGTCAATTCGGCGCGACCATCCTGGCGAACCGCCCAAGCGATGGTGTTCACAGAATGCACGTGCAGAACTACGCGGTGTGGAAGCACCGAGTGCATCGCTGTTTCGATGGAAGCGCGGAGAGGCTTGCCATGCCAGACAACGGATTGCCCGGCCGGATCCGTGTTCTGATTGATCAGTGCCCGTGTCTCCGCCAGATTTACCGGAATCAAGATTTCGTCTTGGGTAGCGTGCGCCAGCCACTTGCCGGACGCCTTGATCCAGAGAACTCCATCAAGCTTTAGCGATGTATTACCAGTAGCAGCCTGCACGAGCAGTGGTTCGCTACCAATGCGCGCGGAAACGTCCAGCAACGAGTCGATTTCTGACGCTGAGGTGAAAGACAAAATGTGAATTCCGTCGTGTCTTCTATTTCACTTGATTTGGCGCGATTATTCAAGCCCCGCTTCCCACGTAGGTGCCGGCGCTCTTGCAAGGCAGATTTCTAAGGCCTTTGCCCGATCCCTCGCGGCAATGGTACGGTTACACGAAACTGTGTGGTGCACTAGCGGCAGGCGGGAACTTACGGCAGGGTCCAGGTGCCCCGCTGCGTCCACCCGCTGTTGGATCCCAATGCATCGGCTGCATACATGTAGATGTCCTTGGCTCCGGCATAAGCTGACTGGAACGTCATTGCCAGATTCAGTGTCAATGTGTTGCCATCCATTGCCACCGATGTGCTGGCCACATTTAAGGAACACTGGCTGTTTTCCAACGTGGCGGCAGAGCCTGGCGTGCCCGCCAGCCACGCTGTTCCACTGTCTTTCGCCAAGTTCAGTTGGTTGGCCGCGACGTTGTAGTACAACAAGCAGGAATTGCTGGCCGGATTGGCTAACGTGGAGCTGAAATACACCCACACGGTTTGTAAGCTCGCCGCTCCCGCCGTGTCGGAATATTGCAGCGCGAAAGTCTGGCTCGCTAGGGAACCGGAACTCGGTGTCACAGAAACGGTTTCGGCGGTGCCGGAACCAGCCGGCACTGTCCAGGTGCCACGCTGGGTCCACGCGCTGTTGTCCCCCGAAACATCGGCAGCGTACATGTAGATGTTCTTCGCTCCAGCATAGGCCGCTTGGAACGTCATCGCCAAATCAAGCGTCAATGTGTTGCCGTTCAGCGCCACCGATGTGCTCGCCACATTCAGCCCGCACTGACTGTTCTGCAACGTGGTAGAAAAGCCCGGTGTCGCCGCCAGCCACGCTGTTCCATTGTCTTTCGCTAAGCTTAGCTGGTTGGCCGCTACGTTGTAATACAGCAAGCAGGAATTGCTGGCCGGATTGGCTAACGTCGAGCTGAAATACACCCACAGCGTTTGCAAGCTCAGTGCTCCCGCAGTATCTGAATATTGAAGTCCAAACGTTTGGTTCGATGATGACCCGGAACTTGGTGTCACAGAAACGGTTTGAGGTGTGCCAGAGCCTGTCGGCACAGTCCAGGTCCCACGCTGGGTCCACCCGCTGTTGGCCCCCGATGCATCCACAGCGTACATATAGATGTTCTTCGCGCCGGCATAAGACGGGTTGAATGTCATCGGAAGGTTGAGCGTCAGCAAGTTGCCGTTCAGCGCCACCGACGTGCTCGCCACATTCAACGAACACTGGCTGTTCTGCAATGTGGTGGCAGCTCCCGGGGTCGCCGTCAGCCATGCCGTTCCGCTGTTTTGCGCCAAATTGATTAGGTTGGACGCCACATTGTAGTAAAGCAGGCAGGAATTACTGGCGGGATTGGCCAATGTGGTGTTGAAATAAACCCAAACCGTTTGCAAGCTCGCCGCCCCAGCCGTATCGGAAAATTGCAGTCCAAAGGTTTGGTTCGGTGACGATCCGGAACTCGGTGTCACAGAAGGCGTTCCCGGCACGCCAGAACCCGCCGGCACAACCCAACTGCCTCGCTGTTGCCATCCGCTGTTGGCTGCCAGTACATCCACGGCATACAAGTAAATGTTCTTTGCCCCAGCGTAGGTAGGGCGAAACTTCATCGAAAGGTCGAGCGTCAGCGTGTTGCCGTTAAGCGCAACCGTCGAGGCCGCCACATTCAGCGAACACTGGCTGTTCTCCAATGTGGTGGCAGATCCCAGGCTTGCCGTCAGCCATGCAGTTCCGCTATCTTGGGCCAAATTGATTACGTTGGCCGCGACATTGTAGTAGAGCAGGCAGGAATTGCTCGCGGGATTGGCCAACGTGCTGTCGAAATACACCCACACGGTTTGCAAGCTCGCCGCTCCCGCCGTGTCGGAGTATTGTAGGGCGAAGGTCTGGCTCGCTACCGACCCCGAAGCCGGCGTCACTGACATCGCCGCCGGGACGCTGCCGCTATAGTTTGCGTTCAGAACAAAGGCGTCGGGCGGTAAGCTCAGCCCCACCTGCACGGGAACCGCAACCGGAAAATTATTAGACGATGTCATACCTGCAAGATACAGCGTGCTGGGCGGCAGTAATGCCACGGCGTAGCCACGATCATCGCCCGATCCACCAAAATAACTGGAGAAAACGAGGCTAGCGCCTGCCGGATCCAGAACCGTGCTAAAGGCGTCGAAAGCCCCCTGAAATACTGTCTGTATGGCATTCGAGACTGGAAAATTGGACGACGTTGTATAACCTCCGATGACGGCTCGCCCAGTGGGGTCGATTACGATAGACGTGCCAACATCCGAACCCGAACCACCCACTAGCGTGGAGTACACCAATGCGCTTCCCGCGGAGGAGAGTTTGGAGACGAAAGCATTGTATTGGCCGTTCAACCCTGTCTGGAAGACCCCCATTGTAGTCGGAAAATCAAAGGAAGCCGTGTCACCCGTGACGTATACCGCATCGGCCGAATCCAGAGCAATTGCGGTGGCGTTGTCGAGGATTGAGCCTCCGAGATAAGTCGAGTACACCAGAGCTGAACCACTCGCGTTTAGCTTGGTTACGAAGGCGTTTGCGGTGCCAAGCAGAGTGCTCTGCACCTGGCTGACGACCGGGAAATTAGTGGAATACGTGGTGCCGGCAACGTAGGCGTTGCCGGAGTCGTCCACTGCTATGCCGGCGCAAGCGTCAAGCGCACTTCCGCCTAGATACGTTGAATAGACCAGCGCACTACCTGTCGGATTCAGCTTTGATACGAAGCAATCGGAATTACCCTGGCTCGACCTCTGAAACGCTCCGGAAGTCACCGGAAAAGCCGTGGAACGAGTCTGCCCCGCGACGTAGGCCGCGCCAGATGAATCCACTGCGATGGCAAATCCAAAATCAGCCGTCCCGCCGCCAAGGTAAGTCGAGTATTGTAACCCGAAGCTAGGACTGAACTTGGCAACAAAGGCAGCTTGAGTTCCCGTGGCGTGCGTCAGGAACGCGCCATTCGTGATTGGGAAGTCGTACGAGTTGGTCACGCCAGTCACATAGATATTTCCAAGAGGATCCAGGGCAATCCCTCTTGCTGAATCATAATTGCTACCGCCAAGGTACACGATGAACCCTAATGTCCCCGCGCTATTGAATTTCGCGATGAACGCCTCTCGGCTCGATCGCGGGGATATTGACGGATTGGTCAGGCTGCCGGAGCTGGTTTCTCCCCCAACGTACAAGTTGCCTTGGGGATCTGTGGCGGCGGCGTTAATGGAATCGAACGAATTCCCTCCGAGGTAGTTGCTGAAGGTCAATATTGGGTCTATGAATAGCGGCCCTCCACGGTTGTAGGCGGCCAGGCGAAAATCTATCTCGTGACCGCCCTTCAAGCGGTACTCACACGCGATACGCCGCAGTTGGCCTCGCAAATATTGGAACGCCGTCGGCGACTGATGAAGTATGGTCACATTACCTGCCTGCATTTCTAGATCTCCGTCGCGAGCCAGATGCAGGGAAGATCCCTCAAAATGGATCCGGATTCGGCGAGGATCGGCGTAGGGGGAAAGCTCGAAGTTATATTCCAGGTGATCTGCGGTTGCTACGAACACAAGGTCGATTCCGGGATAGATCGCTGGGTAGCGAACGCGCTCAAACTGTGAAGCTGTTCGCCAAGATGCTCCAGTGCCGAGGTAATAGACCCTCTTGCTCTCAGTCGAGATCTCTCCTTGCGGTTCTGACCGCAAGTTGGCGTCTACAAAACGAATGTGTGCTTCGCATCGAGGGCTCGAATTTATCGATAGCATTCCTCCGCCGCTCAGGGATACAGTGATACCCGAGTTCCGCCAGAGGTAGCGCGTAGAAGTGGCGTCACGATCTTCTTCAAAGCGCGGCGAGACCCGAAAGGTCTTCGGCTTGGAGGGTTGACCTTTAACGCTTCCGCCAGCTACACAAACGCTCAGCGTTGCGAGGCTGGCCGACCAGCGAAGCCATCGCCGGAAACTTAAGGCACGAGATCTCATTGCCAGACATGTGGAATTGTCTGGCAGGAAATCTCAGGTGTATGATGTCGAGCGCGAGATAGTCTTACGGCACGATCCAGGTGCCCAGTTGCTGCCAACCGCTGTTGGATCCCGAGACATCGGCAGCATACAGGTAGATATTCTTCGCCCCCGCATAGGCCGGCTGGAAGGCCATCGAAAGATTGAGCGTCAGCGTGTTGCCGTTCAACGTCACCGACGAGGCCCCTATATTGAGCGAGCACTGGCTGTTTTGCAATGTAGTGGCAGAACCGGGGTTCGCAGTTAGCCAGGCCGTCCCGCTATCTTGCGCCAAGTTGATCAGATTGGCTGCCGCGTTATAGTACAGCAGGCACGAATTACTTGCGGGATTGACCAATCCACCACTGAAATACGCCCACACCGTTTGCAAGCTCGCCGCTCCCGCCGCGTCCGAGTATCGCAGCGCGAAAGTCTGGCTAGCCACGGAGCCGGAACTCGGTGTTACTGAAACTGCGGCCACGCCGGAGCCTGCCGGCACTGTCCAGCTGCCCATTTGATGCCATCCGCTGTTGGACCCCGACACATCGACTGCGTACATGTAAATGTTCTTCGCTCCTGCGTATCCCGGCTGGAACGTCATCGAAAGGTTGACTGTCAGCGTGTTGCCGTTCCGTATAACCGTCGTGGCCGCTGCATTGAGGGAACACTGGCTGTTCTGCAATGTGATGGCAGAGCCCGGGGTCGCTGTTAGCCATGCCGTCCCGCTATCTTGCGCCAAGTTAATTGCGTTAGCAGCAACGTTGTAGTACAGCAAGCAGGAGTTGCTCGCGGGATTGGCCAATGTGGTGTTGAAATACGCCCATGCCGTTTGCAAGCTTGCCGCTCCCAATGCGTCCGAGTATTGCAGAGCGAAAGTCTGGCTCGCTGCGGACCCCGAACTCGGTGTTACTGAAACCACGGCGACGCCGGAGCCTGCCGGCACTGTCCAGCTGCCCAGTTGCTGCCACCCGCTGCTGGATCCCGATACATCGACGGCGTACATGTAAATGTTCTTCGCTCCAGCGTATCCCGGCTGGAACGTCATCGAAAGGTTGACTGTCAGCGTGTTGCCGTTCCGAACAACCGTGGTAGCCGCTGCGTTGAGGGTACACTGGCTGTTCTGCAATGTGGTGGCAGAGCCCGGGGTCGCTGTTAGCCATGCCGTCCCGCTATCTTGCGCCAAGTTAATTGCGTTAGCAGCAACGTTGTAGTACAGCAAGCAGGAGTTGCTCGCGGGATTGGCTAATGTGGTGTTGAAATACGCCCATGCCGTTTGCAAGCTTGCCGCTCCCAATGGGTCCGAGTATTGCAGAGCGAAAGTCTGGCTCGCTGCGGACCCCGAACTCGGTGTTACTGAAACCACGGCGACGCCGGAGCCTGCCGGCACTGTCCAGCTGCCCAATTGCTGCCACCCGCTGCTGGATCCCGATACATCGACGGCGTACATATAAATGTTCTTCGCTCCCGCGTATCCCGGCTGGAACGTCAGCGAAAGGTTGAGCGTCAATGTGTTGCCGGTCCGTCCAACCGTCGCAGAGCCCACGTTGAGCGAGCATTGGCTATTCTGCAACGTCGTCGCCGCTCCCGGTGTTGCCGTTAGCCACGTCGTCCCGGCGTCTTGCGCCAAGTTAATCACGTTAGCAGCAACGTTGTAGTACAGCAAGCAGGAGTTGCTCGCGGGATTGGCCAATGTGGTGTTGAAATACGCCCACACCGTTTGCAAGCTGGCCGCTCCGCCCGGGTCCGAGTATTGCAGCGCGAAAGTCTGGCTCGCCACGGTCCCCGAACTCGGTGTTACCGAAACCACCGTCGGCACGTTCGAAATCCCAGCTGCTTGATTCACCGTAAAAGTCTGTCCACCAATGGTCAGGGTTCCTGACCTGGCGGCTCCCGTGTTCGCCGGGATCGAGTAACTCACAGTGCCGTTGCCGCTGCCCGTGCCACCGCCAGTCACTGTAATAAAACTCGAATTATTCGTAACACTCCAGGAGCAGCCTGCGGAAGATATGACGTTAAAACTGCTGGATCCCGCGCTCGAACCAAGATTTGAACTGCTCGTGCTCAATGAGTACGCGCAAGTCGGGGCGGTCAGAGTGAGCGAGAAATGCTTCGCATTAGTGTCGAGCGTCGCCGTGATTAGCGCTGCGGTGGTTGTGGTCACGGCCGACGTAGTCACGGTGAAGTTCTTACTCAGTGAGCCACTGGCGATGTTGACCGATCCCGGGACCGTGGCCGCTGAGGCGCCGCTCGACAAGTCAACCGTGGTCGTACTGGTGGCGGAGCTGCTCAACGTCACGGTGCATGTCGACGACGTTGGAGGTGTGACACTTGCCGGGCTACAGCTTAACGCGGAAAGCACTGGTGCTGCCAGTTGGTTGATGGTGACCGTAGCGTTTCCATCTGTGATGCTGAGAGGATTGGCATTGGCATCGGATGCCTCCGAACTGATCATTGAAACTAGTGTCGATGTGTCGGTTGTGTCCGCGATCTGAAACGTGAGCGTCGCCAGCACACCGTTTCCCATTGCCGTTGTGTTGATTCCGGAAACTATACACCGGACATCGCCAGCCGAAATGATGTTGCAGTTCACCGACTTTCCCGCGCCGCTGGCGGCTACGCCGGTGGCATAGAAGGTGCCCGTCACGAGATTAAGATCCGAAGTTGAGTAGGTTAAATCCCACTGAGTAGATACGGGGAGCGTGCTGTTGCCGGTGGCCAGACTTACGTTAAGCGTAAAGGTGGAACCCGGCGCTCCCGAGGCCGTCGAGAGGGAGAGGGAAGGCGTCTGAAGAGTCGCGTTAGCTCCCATTGCAAAGAGGGAGCCAATGAGTACGACCTTGGTCCATGTACACTTGCACATAACCCTTTCATCCTCCGAACCGGCTGGTCGAACGCGTAATCGCCGAATCTTCAACATAGCACTAACGTTCTGTACGTACCATAACTAGCTTCTTAGCAGCCATTATAGGATTGTTTGAAGAATGTTATAACTAGTTCGAGACCTGCGGATGGCGAGGGAATCCGCCTTACTTAGCAAACTATAAGCCTCAAGAATCGATCTGTCCGGCGCACTGGTACTCTCGGGATCGGAAGACTAGTCCTCTTATTTTATATAGCCTTGCAGTCCGCAGCTCCTACATAGTCCTATCTACAGCTACGTACTCACTGCTTGTCGGTCGTTCGACCCAACATTGTCGCGATTCCGGCTCAGGCGCTATTGTGGCGATCCCCCGTCGTGGTTCCGAAGTTTCTGCTCGCCTCTCACGGGTCTCCCACGCTTCTGTGCCGTTGTATGGGGGGAGACTGGGTGTAACTTACCAATCACGGGAAGAGTTCCTACATCAATAGCTATTGCCGAGAACGAGAGTCTCGAAGCAATCGGCAGCCGAAGATGCTTCGGCTCGGCTTGTCGTGGAGTCTTCCCAGGAGGAGACTCGTCGTTCGTTCAGGTGTTTTGCGGACTCCGGTAACTTATAGATTCTATTTGCCCTGAATGCCAAATTTGCCAGAGTTTCCACGCCGCATTGCGCGACGCTTCACCGGTGAGGGTCCGATCAGACCGCCGCTGTCCGGCCGGAGATTCTGGGAGAACAGAGAGACCACCACATTTTGTAAAAGAAATGTCTCGGTACTTGACAAGAGATGCCCCTGCCCCGGCCGGCGAAGCACGCCGAACTGGCGGCAAACAGCGTGCTGCTGAAAGAGAAGAGTCACACCAATGGATTGCCTGTGCGGAAATGCGCGAATGAGCGGGCCCGAAACCCTCGTCTTGCAAGCTCGAGAAAGAGGTCTTAAATGTGCCTACAAACGAGGTGCACTTGAAGAGAAACATGAATGGGCCGGAGATTGAGTTCGATTGGGACGAAGCGAATATCGGCCACTTGGCTGGTCACAGCATCCTCCCAGAAGAGACGGAGCAAAGTCATCCTCAATGATATCCGGTGGACGTGGGAATGGAGATCGTCGAAGGGGAGGAGCGCTATCTCAACGTTGGCGCGACAGTTCAAGGCCGCGTTCTTCTCGTGGTGACCACATGGCGCGAGGACCGGGTACGGGTTGTAACGGCGTTCGGACCAATCAAACGGATCATTCAGTTTTACGGCTCTGCGCAGGAATTCGTGGGAAGTGCCGGAATTGCTGAACTTGGGCTAAACTCGCAGTTTGCCGACGGATAACGAGTTCACCAGGATCTTGGCTTGGCCGGGATACCAGGTCTATCAACATGAGATTGACGAAAAAGCGAAGACGCTGAAACTGTGGATACGGCGCAAGCGAGGAAATCGAAAGATCGAGTGCTCCGGTTGCGGCCGGAAGTTCAGCGAACTGTACGACACCAGCGAGCGGGCGGTGCGGGATCTTCCCTGGAGCGCGTTTACGGCGACGGTGTTCATCGAGATTTACCGGGTGAAGTGCCCGGACTGCGGTGTGAAGCGCGAGAAGGTGCCACTGCTGCCGAGCAAGGCGCCATTTTCTAAGAGGTTTGAAGACGCCGTAGGATTAGCATGCGAAATGGCCTCGGCCAGACAGGTGGCACGCCAGTTCGGGTTGCCCGCCAGCACCGTGCGGGCGATCGATCTGAGATATCTGGAGCGGTGGAATGCGGCGCGCAGGAAACCCGCTTTACGTCAGATGGGCGTCGATGAAATCTATCTGGGAAAGAAACAGAAGTTTCTCAGCGTGGTGTGCAACCTGGAAACCGGCGAACCCTTGTGGTTCGGCCAGGAAAGGAAGAAGGAGACCTTGGATGGATTCTTTCAGACCGAGCTCAGCGCCCAGCAGCGGCGCGGGATTCAGGCGGCCTGTTTGGATATGTGGAAGCCCTATCGGTTGAGCATCGAGCAATGGGCGCCCAACTGCCAGATCATCTATGACAAGTTCCACATCATGCAACACGCCAACAAGGCGGTGGATGAAGTGCGAAGGGCGGAGTTCTTCCGCAAGGGTGGACGGATGAGGAATGTGGTGAAGGGCAAGCGTTGGCTATTGCTGAGCCGATGGGTCAACCTGGAGACCGGCAAGAAACAGCAGTTGAACAAGCTGTTCGCGCTCAACCGGCGGGTCCTGAAGGCGTATCTGTTAAAGGAAAGCTTGGACCGTCTCTGGACCTATCGCTACGAAGGCGCCATGATGCGGTATCTGCACAACTGGATGGATCAGTTGCGCTGGCAAAGGTTGAAACCGTTTGAAAAGCTGGCCCAGATGTTGGTCGATCACCTGGAAGGGATTCTGAACTACTGCCGCACCAAAGTGCCGATGGGAGTTGTGGAATCGGTGAACGGGAACATCAAGAGCCTGCTACGGCGCGGCCGGGGCTATAAGAACCTCCGTTACCTCCTGCTGAAAGCGCAACGGATGGCGGCCACCAAGACCGAATTTGTTGTCTTCAGGAAAGCAGCCTAAAATGCGGGCCTCCACAGATTCCTGCGCAGAGCCAGTTTTACTATCAGGCACGAGAGAGGTGATTCACTATGGCCAAGAAAAAGCCACCCTTCCAGACTTAGGCACAAGAGGCCGAATGGTGGTCGAAACATCAAAAACTTATTGCAGACCGCTTCGAGCAAGCCAAAGCCGCCGGAAAACTCGGTAAGGGAACCGTGGCGCGAGTTGCCCGCGAACGGCCCAGCCAAGCGGGGCCTTCGCCAACGATCACAATCCGGCTGGCGAAAGATGACCTCACGCGAGCCAGAACCTTCGCCGCCGAGAAGGGATTGCGGTACCAGACTTACCTCAAAATGCTACTGCACCAAGCTCTGAACTCCGAAGAGAAAAGGGCGGGCCACCGGTAGCCAGAGGTGAGGTTCTGGGTTGACCATCTTTAGGCGGTTTGCCGCAGGCCCGTCTCAGCCATCACGGAAGCGGTGAACGCAACATGACCAGGGACGATTACAGACTCTCTTCCATTCGAGGCTCCAGAGCAGGAAAATATTCGTCTTCGCGAGGAGAATGCTCGCCTCCGGCGGCTTCTGGCGGTTCACAGCATTCCGGTTCCGCAAATTGCGCCAGAAGACCCGCCTCCGACCAAGCCCGTCGAGACGGCACCACCGGTGGATAAGGAGCGTGCCAGACAGAGAATCACCCTGTTTCGAATGCTGTTTCGCGGAAGAGAAGATGTCTACGCGCGGCGATGGGAAAACGATGATGGTTGACACGGATACGGGCCGGCCGCTGTAAAGGACTGGAAAGCCATCAACAAAAGCCGCCAGAGGAGCGGAAGAAAGTCGACCAGAAGACACGGTGGTTCCTCCCACTGACCGACGCCGTTATCGAGAACCACCTCGTGGGCAAGGAGACCGTTGGCATTTATCCTCTGTTACCCGACGAAACGTGCTGGTTTCTCGCGGCGGACTTCGACAAGAAGGCCTGGGAGTATGACTCCCTGGCTTTCCTTGAGACCTACCGGGAAATGGGCGTACCCGCTGCCTTGGAGCGTTCCCATTCTGGAAAGGGCGGTCACATCTGGATTTTCTTTGATCGTGCCTTGCCTGCGATTACCGTGCGCAAA
>CAVXGM010000029.1:0-12818 GCA_963761265.1 Bryobacterales bacterium | reverse complement strand
CTTGGGTTTTTCCGAAAGGCCGTCGAGGATCTCCTCGATCTGGCGGTTCAACACCGCGCGGTCCAGCAACCCCGACTCGGTGAGCTCCGCGCCGACCAAATGTGAACTGCTCTGCTGGGCGCTGTCAGAGACTCGCTGGCGCAAGTGACTGATTTTGGCGGCTCGATTTGGCGTTTCTCCGCTCACTCAAAACAATTTTTCCCGAAAACTATTCGTCATTCAAGATGCTAACATCAGGCTAGACCTGCCCTATGCGTTTCGGAAGTGTTTCTGTACTCCTCCTCGCTTTCGCCTGGGTTTCCATTCAGGCGCAAAGCGACCCACCGAAGGCCGTAGTCGCTCCGGACGTGCAAGCTGCGTTGGATGGAATCCATGCCGCTTTCCTGCGCGGCGATCTTTCCTACATCGCCTCGGACCAATTGGAAGGCCGCGATTCTCCTTCGCACGGGTTGGACCTCGCCGCCGATTATATCGCGACTCAATTCCGCCGCGCGGGCTTGGAACCGGGCGACGGCGACAGCTATTTCCAGAGCGCGCCCATGCTGGTGGAGCAAGCTAATTTCAGCAATTTCCAGCTGAAGCTCATGGCTGGTGGCCGCGAGTTTTCAGCCACCGAGAAGGACGCGGTGCTCAGTGTCACGAACGCGGTGGATTTGAAGGACGAGCCGGTGGTCAAGTTGGATTTGGCCGACGAGGCACAGGTGCAAAATCTCACGGCCAGCCAGGTGGACGGCAAGGTTGTGATCACCCAGATCGAACCGAAGCTGCGGGTGCGTTATCGCGCCGTGAGCCGGCTTTTCCGGGAGGCCAAGCCCGCGCTGCTGATCCTGGTGGACAAGCGAGGCTTCACAACACGCGAGCGCCGGCCGGCCAACTGGTGGATCCCAAGGAACCGGATACGCAGATTACGATCCCGCGCGTGACGCTGACTGGCGACGAAGCGGCTCGCTTCTTTTCCTCACTGAAGCGCGGGGAGGAGGAGGCCACTGTTTCGGTGCATATCGCGGCGACCTATCGCGAACCCGCCACGCTGCGCAACGTGATCGGACTCTTGCGAGGCTCCGATCCGGTCTTGCGCGACAGCTATGTCCTGCTGACCGCGCATTACGATCACCTGGGCGTGCGTACCAATGGCTCGGGCGACCGCATTTTCAACGGCGCCAACGATGACGGCAGCGGAACCGTCTCGGTGATGGAAGTGGCGCGCGCGCTGGCCCGTCTTCCGAAGCACCCGCGCCGCAGCATCGTGTTTATGACGTTCTTCGGGGAAGAAGAGGGCTTAACTGGCTCCCAATATTACGCTCATCACCCCGTGTTTCCGCTCGCGAAGACGGTGGCGGATCTGAATCTGGAACAGGTGGGCCGGACCGATTCCACCGAGGGCCCGCAGATTTCCAACGCCTCGCTCACCGGGTTCGATTATTCCGATTTGACCGGCTATGTCGCGCAAGCCGGAGAGCGCACCGGCGTCCGCGTCTATAAAAATCCGACGGGTAGTGACAACTATTTCGCCGCCAGCGATAACTTCTCGTTCGCTGAAGCCGGAGTCCCGGCCGAAACGCTATGCGTGGCGTTCGATTATCCGGATTACCACGCCGTCGGCGACGAGTGGCAGAAGATCGACTACGACAATATGGCCAAAGTGGATCGCGCGGTTGCCCTGGCGATGTTTTTGATGGCAGACAGCGAGCAGCCCGTGCACTGGAACGAGAACAACCCGAAGACAGCGCCGTTCGTTAAGGAGTGGAAGCGGCTGGACCAGGAGTGACACTCTCCACAGGCTCCACGCTGCGGATTCCTTGCTCGGGAATGGCAACGCTGACGCGGCACGCCGGGCCGGGGCACCCTGGATTCGATACTTCAACCGCGCTGGGCGTAAGACCGAAAAATGCCGGCTGGCCGGGAGCGGGCGTGGCCGTGCCGAACAACACCAGGCGGCGAATCGCGGCAGCATCGTAGCTCTCGAGCGCTCCCCAGCGGGCGGCCACACGGGCGCGATCGGCCAGTGTCTGGCGGACGAACAGCAATTGGCCGATACTGGCCATCCCGAGCAGCAGTCCCATAAAAGCAGCCAGTATGAGCGCGGATTCTACCAGTGACTGACCCCTGGATGACGATCTCATTGCGCCGCTCCAGCGGTGACCGGGAAGGTAACCGTCGGCCGCCCATCCAGGTTCACCTTCATGAACAGCGCATCTAAGGCGAAACCGCGCAGCGATACCGTGCTCGCATCCGGGCCATTCACCAATTCCACGTGATCGGTGGTGAGGCCGGGAACGAGAGGTTTGGCTCGATCGGCCGGAGCGGGGTCGCCATAAACCACCAGATTGCGCACCGCCTTTGCGACCGCCGGACTGGCTGCCGAGTCCCGTGGCTGCAGTGCGGCATAGCGCGCACCGGCGCGCACCGCCGTTACCAGCTCGCCATAGGTGTAGAACGAGTATCCGATTTCGAAAATGCCCGAGAACATCACCGAGAGCAGAATCAACGATCCCGCGAATTCGATGAGCGCGCTGCCGCGTTCGGTGCGCCACCTCATGGCATCAACCTCGCCGACTGTTCCGTCTTGGCGGCCACGCTGGCCGCGGCTACCGTGGTGGACGTGAGCGGCTGAAAAACCCTCAGGAAGATGATAGGCGCCGGCTCGGTGACCGCCACGCGGACGAAACGGAGATCGCCGGGCTGTTTGGGCTGCTCCTGCCACGCCGCCCGGTCAGAGGAAAAGCTGGTGGTGATCTGTGTGATCGGCTGCGTGCCCATGTCCCAACGCATGGCATGCGGTCCATTCGCCAATCGCCCAGCGCCGGCGCGGGCGCGCACCAGCCCTGAGTCCGTGCCGTTCAGTTGGAGAGCCGCGCTGAGCGCGGCGGCGTCGGTGAACGATTGCAGCTCCGCGCGAATCACATACATGCGCCCGATGTCGATGGCCAGGCCCGCCAGCCCAAGCAGGAGCGTCATCGAGATGGCGGTGACAATGAGGACAAACCCTTTTTGGTTTTGAGCGGTTTTGACTCGACAGACTCCCACGATCCCAACATCGGCAGTTGCGGCGAACTTCCTTAGCAGGCTGCTCGATCATCCAGTTCCGTTGGAATGGCGGTTTCGGCGTTAGAAGGGGAGAACGAATTGCTTGCCCCACTCGTAAGCTATACCAGGGGCGTATGGCATTTCAAGACTTTGTTGAGGAAGTACAGGTTCTTGGAAGAGACCTTGGTGGATAAAGTTAAGTCACTCATCCACGAGGGAAACGTGCGACGGATCATCATCCGGGATGAACACGGCAACACCTTCATGGAGATCCCGGTAACCGTGGCCGCCATCGGCGCGGTTCTGGCTCCGGTCCTGGCGGCGCTCGGTGCGATTTCGGCGTTGGTGGCGAAATTTACTGTTGTGGTGGTGCGAACCGAAGATAAACCGCCTGGCTGAGCTTTCAGCTCCCTCGCGCAGCCGCGGCCGTGCTAGCGGCGAACGATCACTTCTCTCAAATGATCGCGAGTCAGGAAGAACTTGACGGAATTAAACTTCTGAAACAGTTTTTCCAGGCTGCGATTGTTGAAATACTGAACCGGCCGCACCTGATTGCGCGGAGTGAGCGACATGATTTTCGATTCGACGATGCGGTAGGAGTACAGCGGCGCGGTTTGAGCTTTCTCTTCGGCGTGGAAGAAGGCCAGCAAGGACGACTGGGGACGCAGGATGCGATAGAGCCGGTCGACGGTGTCCTGCAACAGAGGCGGGGCCAGGAACTGCAAGGTGTCCCAGATGAGCGCGCCATCGAAGGTGCGGTCGGGAAATTCCAGGTTCTCGCGAAGAAACAGCGCCGCGCGTTCCGGATCGGATTGATTGGCGATGAAGTCGCCGCCGGTCCCGAAGGCTTCTTCCATGGTGCGCAAGGCGTCGTTGGAATATATGCGGTGCCCCATGGAGGTGATGAAGCTGATGTTGGCCTGGCTGGCGCCGGAAAAATCCAGGATGGAGAGGCTCTCCTGATCCTGCAGCGAGGAGAAAAACTGATCCAGGCCGTTGCTGGCGCGATTCTGCGGCCCGGAGCCCGATTTTTTGGGTGGCGAGTGAAGCGAGGGTGAAGACGGTTCGGATCTTAACCGGTCCTTCAGCAAAGCTCCACTCCTTCCTTAGATCTCATGGCCGGGAGATCGTTCGATCTCATTCTCAAAAGCGCAAAGGGTGCGGCCCGCACCGCAAAACAGGTCAGGAACTGCTTCGCGCCGCGCCCCGTTTTGCGCGAGTTCCTCAAAGATCAGTAATTAGCGCGAATCGCCCGCAACCGCGGTGGCGGGCGTGGGGGCCGCGTTGGAGCTCGCAGTGGCGGGCTGCGATTTCGGCTGAGATGGCGCTGGCGTTCGAGTAGCCGCAGCCGCCTCGGGCCGCGCTATATCGATGCTGCCCTTGAAATACGCCCCATCCTCGATCACGATGCGAGCAGTCTTGATGTCGCCCACCAGCTTCGCGTCCTTGCGAATGTCGATCTTATCGGACGCCTCCACGTTTCCGTGAATGGTTCCCAGCACCACCACCTCGCGCGCTTTCACCCCGGCCTGCAGCTTGCCGTTCGGTCCAACGGTGAGCCGGTGCTCATGCAGTTCGACGGAACCGTCGATTTCGCCATCAATGGTCAGGTCTTCACGGCTGAAGATCTGGCCCTTGATCATGACAGACTTTCCGATGATCGCCGGTCCTCTGGACTCGGTGGGATGATAGCTGGGAGCTGGATTCGTCGACATAGGGGCGTTCTCCTTGATCTGGCTAGTGGGCGCCGGGGCCGGCGTCGCGCTCGATTTCGGTGGATATTCTTCTTCTTTCCGTTTGTTCCACATTCGGAAGATCTCCTTGGTTCAATCTCGTTCAATCATGACGTTTTCTTACTACTGTACAACCCTATAAGGATGCAACCATCGTACTACGGTCCCCGGAGTCTGTCATTTGGTTGTTATGGTGATGCTCGTTCCGGTAGTCGCTGGGCGGCGGTCAGGGTGAAATTCCGAGGCATCCGCCCGGTCCGCGGCGGGAATCGCGTGGGATAATAAACTCGTGTCCAGGGTAAGAGAATTAGAACAGCGCCTGGAGCGCACCGAGCAGCAGTTGCGTCTGCTGCAGAAGATCAGCCGTTATTTGGTGCGGCAGACTAAACTCCAGGATGCTCTTGATGGCGTGGTGACGCTGGTGGTGGAATTCATGGACTGCGATTCTTGCCTGCTGTACCTGCTTGATCGCGGCGAACTGGTGTTGCGCGCCGGCAATCGTCCTTCCGCGGTGGGCCATGTCAAGCTGGCGATGAACGAAGGGTTGACCGGCTGGGTGGCTCGCGAGAAGCGACTGCTGGCCATATCCCGGGAAGCTTTTCGCGATCCGCGCTTCAAGTTTTTTAGCGATCTTCCGGAAGACACCTACGAGGCTTTCCTCTCCGCGCCGGTGATTTCGCGCCGCGGCGTGGAAGGCGTCATCAACGTGCAGCATCGCGATCCTCATTCCCATACCGGTATCGAAATGGAACTCCTCACCAGCGTCGGCGAGCAGTTGGGTTGTTTGTTGATGCTCTCGCAAATGGAGAAGCCAGCCAATGAGAATGCGGACCTGGTGCGTGCCCGCGGGTGAATCCATACGGCCACGGATGAACACGGATGGACACGGATAAAACGATGTCTTGGTATCTGTGTTCATCTGTGTTTATCCGTCGCCTAATCCTTTTTTCCGGTCTCGCAAATGGAGAAGCCAGCTAATGAGAATGCGGACCTGGTTCGTGCCCGCGGTTAAATATACACAGCCGCAGATAAACGCAGATAAACACGGATGCCAGCCAGGACGCTTATCGGTGTTCATCTGTGTTTATCTGTGGCTAATTCTTTTCTCGCTCTCCGCCGCACCCCGTTGGAAAATCCAGTTCCTGTACGACCATGCCGACGCCAACTTCGCCATTGAGGACCTGGAATGTCCCACTGCGCTGCACTGCGTGGCCGCGGGGTTAATCGACGACAAGAAGGGCCACGACCAGGGCGAGGTGGTGGTGACCAGCGATGGCGGCTTGCATTGGACGCAGTACGAAGTGAAGGAACGGCCGGTGTCGCTTTTCTTCTTGAACGAAGGCCAGGGCTGGATGGTCACCGATCGCGGGCTGTGGTCCACGGTGGAAGGCGGCCGTACCTGGACCAAGGTGGAATCGCGCAAAGGGATATTGCAGGCCTGGTTCGTGGATGCCAATCATGGCTATATCGCGGGACTGAAGGGCTTGGTTGAGGAAACTGCCGACGGCGGAAAGAAATGGAGCAAACTGGAAGCGCGCGGTGAGGGGCCCGAGGCACGGACGCTCAACTACGACATCATCTCGTTTCGGGGCTCGCACGGCATTATTATCGGTGCGCCAGATGCCCCTTCGCCCGATACCTTCGATCCGGCGCCGAAGCAGCGAAGCGGGAAGGTAACTGTTTTGGAAACTCTGGACGGCGGCAAGAAGTGGAGCTCTGGCGTCATTCCCATCGACGGCGAACTCGCGCAGTTGAGACTGTCCAACAAAAACGCGGTGGTGAGTATTATCCTGTACTCCGATCCCAAATATCCGGTGGGCTCGGCTGTGTTCGAGACACCCCTGGGATCCCCGGATGGGCGCGTGATTTTTGCCGAGCGAGACCGCTCGGCCACCGATATCGCTTTGCTGAACAATGGCAGCGCTGTCGTGGTGACAGTGGAACCGCCCGGCAATTCCACCCAGGTTCCTATTCCCGGCAAATTGAAGATACTCGAGAGCGGCAATTTGAAAGTGTGGAAGGAAATGGACGTGGATTATCGCGCCGTGGCGCAGCGCGCGATCATCGCGGCGCCGGACGCTCAGCACATGTGGGTGGCCACCGATACGGGGGCCATTCTGGGGCTGGTGGATTAAACATCTAGCGCGGCTGCTGTTTTATCCACACGTTGTTCACAGTGGAAATCTTGTAAGGCTTTGATTCCGCGAAGCATAAAAGTTCTGGAAAAGGCTCTGTCATCGACGTTTAACCGTTGACTCCCGTCTGCTTTCGCGCAATCATGGACCTGGTTCCAAGAGGTTCAGAGAGCAATAAGCCTGGTGAACGGTAGCGAACCTGGAGCGGCGATCCGAGCGCGCTTAGTTAATAAGACTAATTAACGCGTTCGGGGAGTGAAGGGTGATCGGGCCGGACACGAAGGTAAGTTTCTCAGATCGAGCCGCCAACCGAGCGCTACGATCCCGCAGGGATGCAAGTCCCGAAGGGGAGCGAACGTTGGATGGACGTTTGAGAGTTCTGGGCTTGCGCGACGGCAACGGACTTCGAGCGACGATCGTCCCCGGCTGCGTGAAGAGCGCGGCAGAGGGTGGGAGCGCGAAGTCGAACGGGCCGGAAGAAAAGCTTAGAATTTCGCCGAAGAAATAGGCCAGGAGTGTTGACCTCGCCGCGGTGGTTCTCGAAGGGGAACAATCGTTGCGGGCGAGCGAAAGGCCGTTTCGAGGCGTTGGCTTCTAGCAGGTGGTTAGGCGAGCGAATTCTGGAGCGCTGAACCGTAGCCGGTCACAAAAAAGACGGTTGCGGGGAGCAAGAGAATATGGCTTCCGCCACGTTGCATGCTATGCTCTGGCCGCGCATGCCGGTCGGGGAGCGGATTGCCGCCTGGGTCACCTGGAACCTTTTCTTTTTTCTGGCCGTTGGCCCCTTCTTAAGAACCTCGGCGCAAAACGGAGTGCGGCGCGAAGCAGTTCCTGGCGAGTTTCGTGGTGCGGACCGCCCCTTTGCGCTTTAACGCATTTGGCCAATCAGCGGCGCGGCATTTCGCTTCACGTAATCTTCGCGGTATTCCTCCAAAGCCTTCACCAGCGAATCCACCACCGATCCCTCATTACGCGCCTGCAAGCCTTCGACGAAAGCGGCGGGCAGCAGATCGCGCGTGGTTGAAGTGATGAATACCTGATCGGCGCGCTCCAGGTCTTCCAGCTGGAGCGCACGCTCCATCACCTTGATTCCCGGAACGCGCACCACATCCAGCAATAGCTCGCGGGTGACGCCGGGCAGGCAGCCCGAACCGAGCGGTGGCGTGAATACGTCGCCTCCGTTGGCCGCAAAGATGTTCGCCGACGTGCACTCGCTCACTTCGCCATGCTCGTTGAGCAGTACCGCTTCATCGAACCCGCGCTGGCGCGCTTCTTCGTACCAGGTGAGGTTTTGGGACCAGGACAAGATCTTGCAACCGGAAAATTCGTTCGCGGCATAGCGCGCATTCGGCTTGACGGCCAGCCGCACGCTATTGCCCCACGGATTCATGTCCTTGGTGAACGCGAGCACGTCGTAGTCCCGCTGCAAATCCGGCCCTTCGAACATGCCGCCGCGATTGCGAACCACCATCACGCGGAGGGTGGCGTTGAACGCGGAATTGGCCTCCACCAAGCGGAGCAACTGCGCTTTCAACTCTACTGGATCGGCCGGGAAGGGCACGTGAACCTTAGCCGCGTCGCGCTGCATGCGCTCCCAATGGCGCTCGAAAGCGAACGGAACTCCGTCGGCGATGCGCAGCGTGCTGAACACGCCCCAGCCATTGAGCAGACCCACCTGACCCGCGCTCAGGCTTTTTTCATGCGCGTCCAGAATTGCGCCGTTGTGCAGCACGAAGCGATGCATATCTTTAATGTTATCGCTTATCGGATAGATGAAAGAAATCGAGCTTTCATTTTGGACCGTACCATTAGTACGCAGAGTACGCACACGTCCCACCCGGCGCGTTTCCGTCTTGTACCCGTCCGGGAGCCATGTTAAGCTTGCCAAGAAATTCCGAACCTGCGAATGGCTGTGTTGAGATCTTGCCGCTGCTTTGCGCGGATTGCATCGGCCTAGTTAACTATGGAGTTCTGCGCACAACCATCTCGCAATGATACTGAGGTTTTTGCCGCGCCACTGCGCTCGAAATTTCTCGCTTATGCCGCATACGGCATTCGAATCGGACTTGAAACTACACTGGACGTGATACCGTATCTTTCATCGCCGCTGATCCCTGGCGCGGAGCTGGATGCATCCGAACCGCCGGCTGCCCGTTTCCGTTTTCAACCCGCGCGATCGGAGAATGGCGATTTAATTTTTCAGGTTTCCGGCGAGAGCTCCGAGGTGTTCTCGTCCGGCAACATCGAGGCTTCTCGCCCTGGAACAGTTGGACGCAGCGGGACTGATGGAGACGCCGGCCGAGCCGGAACAGGATACCGAGCGTACTTCGCGGCGCGAGGTGGCTCGCCGGCTTGCGCTCGCGGGAGCTTCGGCTTCCCTGGTTCCATTGGTTGCTTCTGTATTGGCGCCTACACCTGCCATGGCCCTCAGCTTGGGCTCCATCGAGTGAATGGTGCGACGGGCAGTGCGGTAAGGCTTCCAGATCGAGAGCCCTAGCCACGGCAATCCACGCAAAACTCACGGCCGCGAACGCGGCAGGCGACCGCGGGGATGCTCGCAATGAGTACCGGTTGCTGCTACGGTGCATCCGGCGCGCACTGCAGCCGAGCCGCGAACCGCTGGGTTTTCCGTCCGAAGGTTTCCCGTGGCCACGCCTCATCGCGTTGGCGCATCGCCATGATGTGATGCCGCTGCTGAACGCCGCATTCGCCGGCTCAGTTTCGGTTCCGGCCACGGCGCGTCGCCGGCTGGAGAGCCATTGCCGCACGGTGATCGCCCATAACCTTGCTCTGGCGTCCGAACTGGCGGAATTACTGGAACTGTTCGAACAGTCGGGTGTAAGTGCTGTGCCGTTCAAAGGGCCAGCGTGGACCCAAGCTCTGTATGGCGATTTGGCGCGCCGCCAGATCCGCGACCTGGATATTTTCGTGGATCCTTCCGAGGCCGCGCGAGCAGGCAATTTACTTGCCGCACGGGGTTATGTTCGCACCGAAAGATCCAAGGCTAAGCCGATAGCTCAGTGCAAGGACCTCGAATTCAAACATCCCGGAACAGGCCTGCATCTGGAGCTGCACTGGTCCGCCTGTGAGTGCTGGGAGGATCAACAGGCGTCCAAGCTGAAGCTCTGGAATCCTGCCTCTACGATAATTCTGCTGAATCGCCCAATGCCTTTGCCCTCGGCGGAAGACATTTTTTTTCTGCTGGCCATTCACGGAGCGAGACACCGCTGGGAATCGCTGAAATGGATTTGCGACATCGCCGTATTCCTGCAGGCATTCCCAGAATTGGACTGGGACGCCGTTCTCGCTCAGGCCGGTAAAATCGCGCGCAAACGCGTGGCTTTGCTGCCTCTGGCTCTGGTGAATCAGCTCTTCGACATAGCACTGCCGGCTTCTGTGAGAAAGGCGATCGAACAGGATGCGGCTGTCTCTGCGCTAGCCGCCCGCATTCAACGGCGCCATCGCGCCGATGGGCACGCTCATCTCCACCGGCGAAGAAAAGCCATTGCGGAACTGGTTTACTGGGAAGGAATGCGTATCCGGATGCGAGAAAGCCGGTTGGAACGCTGCTGTTTGCTGGCGGCATTTCTTTTCCGCCAGATCAAACCAAATGCGAACGACCGCAATAGCTTGCCGCAGCGCAGCCTGCCCGAGCCGCTCTATTGGCTAATCCGGCCCTTCCGGCTGGTGGGAATCTACGGTCCGGCTTCGATTGTAAAATTCGCCCGCGATTTGATGGGCCGTGGAGATTTGATCGGCGGTGGATAAGACCCGGGCGCGAGCGGCTCTCGCGGTTGATGTCTTACCCACTCCCTGCGGCCGAATCCCAGGCCTGAGCTGAAATTCTGTAGAATGAAATTTCGCCCCGCGACCGCAGTTCATCGCCTGGCGATGAAGCCGTTGCGTTCTACTAAATAGAGGAGTCAAATGCCAGTCACACAAGCGGGGCTCGAAGGCATTGTTGCCGCCGAGTCGAATATTTGTTTCATCGATGGGGACCGTGGAATCCTCAGCTATCAGGGTTATAACATTCATACCCTGGCCGACCACGCCACTTTTGAAGAGGTCATTTATCTCCTCTGGCACGGTCGCCTTCCCAAGCAATCGGAACTCGATGCGCTCAAGGCGAGCCTGGTTCGCTACCGCCCGATTCCCAAGGAAGTCGTCGAATTTCTTAGGCAAAGTTCCAAAGCCGCGCCCATGGACGTCCTGCGCACCGCGGTATCCATGCTGGGCCTGTACGATCCCAAGGCTCGCGACAATTCGATGGAAGCCAACGAGGAGAAAGCCGCGCGCCTGATGGCGCAGACCTCCACCATCGTCACCTCTTTCGATCGCCTGCGCACTGGCAAGCCGCTGGTCGAGAGCGACCCCAAGCTCGGATTCGCCGCGAATTTCCTCTACTCGCTTACCGGCAAAAAGCCGGATGACGTGATGGAGCACGTGTTCGATATCGCCCTGATCCTCCACGCCGATCATGAGCTGAACGCGTCCACCTTCGCGGCGCGCGTAGTGGCAGCCACGTTGTCCGATATTCACTCCGCCGTCACGGCCGGCATCGGAGCGCTGAAAGGACCGCTGCACGGCGGCGCCAACGAAGAAGTCATCCGCATGCTGCTCGATGCGGGCGACGAAAAAACGGCATTGGCCCACGTGCAGGACATGCTCGTCAACAAGAAGAAGATCCCCGGCTTCGGCCACCGCGTCTATCGCACCGAAGATCCCCGCGCCACGCACCTGCGCGCGCTGTCCGAAGAACTGGGCCGCCGCACCGGGCATCTGGATCTGTACCTCACGTCCAAGAAAATCGAAGAGACCATCAAGGATCAGAAGAATCTCAACGCCAACGTGGACTTCTACTCCGCGTCCACTTATTATTCGCTGGGCATTCCGATCGACCTGTTCACGCCGATCTTCGCCGTCAGCCGGATGTCCGGTTGGACCGCTCACGTGCTGGAGCAATATCGCAACAATCGGCTCGATCCGGCCGCGCGCGGATTACACCGGAAAACCAGTCGGCGAGCCCTGGATTCCGATGAACGAGCGCTGAGAATGTCCGGGTGCTGTTGGCGCACGCTTCAGCGTGCCGCGTTGACACGATCGCGATACAACGCCTGGTGTCCAACATTGCATGATCTCTCGTTCTTCCGGGCGAACCTGGATTCCATCGCCCAGCGGTTGGCAACGCGCGGATATCAATTAGATGTCGAGCAATTCCGCGCGCTCGATTCCGAACGCCGGGCCGCGCTCACCGAAGCCGAGCAGTTGAAGGCCGAACGCAACGAATTGAGCGCGCAGATCCCGAAGCTTCGCGCCGCAGGCCAGGATATCTCCGCCATCCAGCAGGAAAGCGGCTCCATGCGCGACAAAATCGCGGCGCTGGATGAAAAAGCCAAAGCCGTCGATGACGCCTTCCGCGATCTTGATGGCCGGCGTCCCGAACATCCCGCACGAATCGGTGCCGGTGGGCAAAAGCTCGGACGACAACGTCGAAATCCGCCGCTGGGGCGAGCCGCGGAAATTCGATTTCGAGCCCAAAGCCCATTGGGATCTTGGGCCGGAGCTGAAGATCCTGGATCTGGAGCGCGCCACCAAAATCACCGGCGCCCGTTTCGCCGTCTACTGGGGCATCGGCGCGCGCCTGGAGCGTGCGCTGGTCAGCTTCTTTCTGGATGTTCACACGCGCGAGCACGGCTACACCGAAGTACTGCCGCCGTTCCTGATCAATTCCGCCAGCCTGTTCGGCACCGGCCAGCTTCCCAAGTTCAAGGAAGATCTCTTCAAAATCGAGAACACCGATTTCTGGCTGGCCCCCACGGCCGAAGTACCGGTAACCAACCTGTTCCGCGACGAAATCCTGAATGCCGACGATCTGCCCATTTCGCTTTGCGCCTATACGCCCTGCTTTCGCAGCGAAGCCGGG
>CAVXGM010000028.1:0-149360 GCA_963761265.1 Bryobacterales bacterium | reverse complement strand
GCAAAGCCTCGCCGTACGGCTTGAGCACCGTCGGATACGGTGGTTCACGCAAGCGCGGCCTCCAATTCAGACGTCACGGCGCGTTCCAGCGCCGGGTCAAGCTGGATGAAATGTCCGTCCACCGCCGGCGGAATCGATTGCAGCCGCCCCGACGTTTCGGTTCGCGCGATCAAAACGAACGGCGCAGGATGGTCACCGCGCCCCGCCAGCGCACGCGACAACGCCTCCACGTCATGACCATCCACTTCCGCCACGCGCCACCCGAACGACCGCCATTTTTCGGCCAGCGGTTCGAGCGAGGTTACCGACGTCACCGGCCCGTCCACTTGCGAGTTGTTGGCGTCTATTACGGCGATCAGCCGGCCCATGCGATGGCAGTGGTGCGAAGCGAACATTGCGGCTTCCCACACCTGGCCTTCTTCCATTTCGCCGTCGCTCAGGAATGCCCAGGTATCGCGTCTCTCGCCGGCGAAATGCGCAGCGAGCGCGAATCCGATTGCGCCGGACAATCCCTGGCCCAGCGACCCGCACACCAGGTCCACCAGCGGTGTGCGCTCCGTCCCGATCGCTTCGAGTTCGGACCCATCGGCGCCATATGCCGTCAGCGCGCCCGGATCGAGCAGCCCCACTTCGGCGGCCACGGCATACAGCGAAATTACGTAATGCCCCGGCGACAACACAAAACGATCCCGGCCGAAATGGAGGAACCCGCCGCCAAACAGTACCGCGAAGATCTCGGCCGACGACAACGCCTGCCCCAGATAACCGAAGCCCTGGATGGCCACCATGCGAGTCGCGTTCAGGCGGATGCGCGCGGCCAGACGGCGCAACTCGCGATAATCATCATGCGCGAACGTCCTCATCACGCGGTCGATTTCGGGCTGCGTCGTTTCCACACTGCGAAATTATACACGATGCGGCGCGATTTTCAATTCTTCACACCCGCCATGCGTGCCAGCACTTCAAACACCACGGCGAAGTCTTGGTCGGCGAAACCCATCCCGCGCGCCGCGGTCAGCATCTCGTTGCCCAGGGCGGCCGCGGACAGCGGGACATCCACCTGACGCCCCAGTTCCAGCGCGAGCAGCATGTCCTTCTGCATCATGTTCACGTTGAACCATGCCTCCTCCGGCATCCGCAGCACGAACGGCCCGCGGTATTGCAGCATGGGCGAGGCGACGGCGCTATTGGTGAGAATGTCCACCGCAATCTCGCGCGGAATGCCGCTCTTTTCCGCCAGCAAAACGGCT
The DNA here is from genome assembly GCA_963761265.1 of Bryobacterales bacterium. Classification (GTDB taxonomy): domain Bacteria; phylum Acidobacteriota; class Terriglobia; order Bryobacterales; family Bryobacteraceae; genus Palsa-89. The sequence continues at coordinate 148,110 of CAVXGM010000028.1, read as the reverse complement.
TCCGAGAACGCGAGCAGTTGCACCGGAAGACTCAGGTTCGCGGCGATCTTCATTACCAGCGCCTGCCCGTTCTCGCCCACGCGCGTGATTTTTTTCCCGATGTCGGCCAGGATGGGCTTCACGCGCGCGAAAGTTTCGATCCGTCCTCCCACCATGATCGAAAGCTTGCCTTGTTGCAGCGTGAGCGCGCTGCCCAGCACCGGCGCATCCAGCATGTCGCCGCCCTTTGCTCTCACCTTTTCCGCCAGCGCGCGGCTCACCGCCGGACTCACCGTGCTCATGTCCGCCAGCACTTTGCCGGCCGTAATTCCCGCCAGCATTCCGTTCGGCCCTTCGGCGATCTCCATGAGCACGGCGGAATTCGTGATCATCGAGAGCGTGACGTCCGCCGCTTCGCACACCTCGCGCGGAGAATCCGCCCATTTCATTCCCTGGTCGAACAGCCGTTCGCACTTCGATCGCGTCCGGTTGTAACCCGTGACGCTATGCCCATGTTGCAGCAACCGCTCGACCATGCTTCCGCCCATCACGCCCAGGCCGACAAATCCGATATTCGCCATCTGCTCTCCTCTTCCGCGTGCACCTCTTGTCTTGTGCGATGACCGCGCGCAGTAGTATTTTAGCTGTGCTGATATGCTCCTGAGCCACGATCGAATCCTGACAACCCACGCCGGCAGCCTGCCGCGCCCTCTTTCTCTCTCCACGCTGCTGCTGGAGCGCGAGGCACGCGAACCGGTGGACGAAGCGCGCCTCGACCAAGAAATGAGCAGCGCTGTCCGCCACGTGGCCGAAGAGCAGAAGAAGGCCGGCATCGACATCGGAAATGACGGCGAGCAGCAGCGCGTCGGCTTCCAGACTTACGTTCCGCAGCGCATGTCTGGCTTTTCCGGCGAATCGAAGCGCCCCCGGCCCCAGGACTTCAACGAGTTTCCGCAACTCATGGAGGACCTGGCGCGCCGTTTCCCGAATCGCAGCCGCTCGCAAAGCGCGCCCGAAGCGCGCGCCGAACTGCGCTATCTGACTACTGCTCCGATCGAGCGCGAGATTGAACGGCTCCAGCGCAGCGTCCGCGAAACGAGTGCGTTCGCCGAAACGTTCCTCACCGCGCCTTCGCCGGGCATCATCTCGACCACGATGCTAAATGCGCATTACGACTCGCAAGAATCGTACCTCAACGCGCTCGCACGCGAGATGCGCAACGAATATCTGGCGATCCACAGAGCCGGGCTCATCCTGCAAATCGATTCGCCGGATCTGGCCATGGACCGCGCCATGTTTTATCAGGACCGCTCGGAGGCGGAATTCATCGCGGCCGCCGAAATGAACGTGGCCGCGCTGAACAAAGCCATCGACGGCATTCCGCGCGATCGCGTACGCCTGCATTGCTGCTGGGGAAACTGGGAGGGCCCCCACCTTCATGATGTGCCGCTGGCGCGCATTCTTCCGGTGCTCTATCAAGCCAGCGTGGGCGCGCTCAGCATCGAGTTCGCCAATCCGCGCCACCAGCACGAGTACGCCGCGCTGCGCGCGCATCCGCTGCCGAAGGACATGCTGCTGATCCCGGGCGTCATCGACTCCACCACCAATTTCGTCGAACATCCCGAGGTAGTGGCCACGCGGATAGAGGCGGCGGTTTCCGCGATCGGCGATCGCGAGCGCGTGATCGCGGGGTGCGACTGCGGCTTCGGAACATTCGCCGGACGAGAATGGGTGATCGAACCCGTGGTCTGGCTAAAGCTGCGCTCCCTGCGCCAAGGCGCGGACATTGCGTCCCAACGCCTGCGGGGAAGCAAGGCGGGCATTTGATCCGCGCCTACTGCTGCCGCAGATGGCGCGGAATTTAAACTCGCGAGCGCGGCCACTCCGGCGAAATCTGTGTGTCACTGGATTCCCATCCGGAGTAACGACGAGCTTATGCCGGGACGTGGTATTGCTCCGGGACACTAGCGCTCGACGCCGAAGAGACCAGCTTTCCACGCGATAAGGCCATCGACGCTGTACCGGCCCGGCCCAGAGAAGATCAGCCAAACGAGGATCAATATGTAGAGCACCTCGGGGAGGTACAGGAAGTCGTCGAGCCACGCGAGGAAACCGCTCGCCTGGATGCTGTGGATCCGATTGGTGGCGATCGCCACAATCATGTCCCCCGCCAGCACCGCGGCGCAGAGCGGCGTGAGCAGGCCTATCGCCAGACCCGCCCCGCATCCGAATTCGACCATCGACACGAAAATCGCATTGGCGTGCGGGAACGGGATGTGTGATTCAACCAGCGTCTGCTCAAGCACGCCGAACTGGGCTGGCACGAACAGCTTGGTCCCGCCGGAAATACAGAAAAAGATGCCGATCAGGACGCGGGCCGCGGTCACCGGCATCCATTCCTCCGCGCGGAGCATCGTCAATGCGTTCTGGATCACGTGCGTCATTCAACAGCCTCCTCAACTAGCTTCGCTAACCTACAGCCACTCCGCCACCGGCCTTGGGATCGTTCTTGCGAACGATGAAGGAAAGCAGAAACATGATGCTCGCCGCGATGGTCAGCACAATAAAGATATCGATGTAGGCGAGGGTCTCTGCTTGCCCTCCCATGAACTCGGTAAAGCAGACCGTAGGCCAGCTTGGGCGCGTCGGCAACGCTGGCGCCGGAGTGCACCAGTCGCAGGCTCAAAGCTTTGACCTGGTTCTGAACAGACAGATCGAACGGAGTGGTATGCTGCGACAGCACCACCTGGTGAACTTGCGCGCGCCGCGCCAACAGCGTCGTGACCATAGAGGTTCCCACGCTGCTGCCGATATTGCGCATGAAGTTGATGATGCCGGCCACGCTGTTGGCTTTTTCGGCGGGCATCCCGATGTAGCCCGCCATTGTTACGGGAACGAACAGGAGGCCGAGCCCGACGGATTGAATCACACGCAGCACGGCAGCCGACCGGAAACTGATCAACGTATCGAGCCGCACGGTGGAGATATACATCCCGATCGCCAGTGCCAGCCAGCCCGCGGCGATGATGTATTTGGCCGGGTATTTTCCGGCCAGCATCCCCACGATGGGCATCTCCAGCAGCACGACAAAGCCGCCGCCCGACAGAACCAGCCCGGCATTTTCCGCCGTGTATCCCAACACGGTCTGGAGGAATTGCGGCATCATCACCAGGCTGCCGAAGAGCAGAACGCCGAAAATAAACATCATGACGTTCGCAGTGGCGAAGTTGAAGTTCTTGAACAGATGCACGTCGATGATGGGCGTCTTATGACGCCACTCCCAGATCACGAGACCAACCAGACAGACCACCGAGACGATGACGAGGTCGGTGATAAACCGGGAGCCGAACCAATCGTCTTCCTGTCCCTTGTCGAGCACCACTTGGAGCGCTCCCACGCCCAAAGCAAGCAGCGAGATGCCAATATAGTCGACGCTCACGCCCGCCCTCTTCGTTCGCCGCAGGATACGGCGGATCTTCCACCAGGCGCATGACCAGGAATGTGGCCAGAATTCCGACGGGAAGGTTGATGAAGAAGATCCAACGCCAGGTATAGTTGTCAGTGATCCATCCGCCCAGAGTGGGACCGATGGTGGGCGCCATGATCGCTGTGATTCCGTAGAGCGCAAACGCGAGGCCCCGTTTCTCCGGCGGAAACATATCGGCGAGGATGGCCTGCGCCATGGGCTGGAGTCCGCCGCCACCGGCACCCTGGATAACGCGGAAAAGGAGCAGCATGCCCAGGCTAGTGGCGCTGCCGCAGAGCACCGAGCCACAGTAAATAGGAAAATGCAGACCATGAAGAAGCGTTTTCGGCCGAACAGGCCGGCCAGCCAGCCGCTGATCGGAAGGACGATGGCGTTGGACACCAAATAGGACGTGAGCACCCAGGTGCTCTCGTCGTTGCTCGCACCGAGGCCCCCCGCCATGTATGGCAAAGCCACGTTGGCGATGCTGGTGTCGAGCACCTCCATGAACGCCGCCATCGCGACCACCACGCCGATGAGCCAGGGATTGTATTTCGGCCGCCAGGCGGAAGCGCAGGCGCCGAAAGCACGTCGGCGCTATCGGACATAGACTTTCGGCTCCACGGACATGCCGGGCCGCAGCCGGTGGTCACTGTTTTGGTTGGGATCAATATCGATCCGGACCGGGAGGCGCTGCACTACCTTCACGAAATTTCCCGTGGCATTTTCCGGCGGCAGCAGGCTGAGCCGCGAACCGCTGGCGCCACCGATACCGGTGACTCTACCTTTGTATTCACGGCCGTAAGCATCCACACTAAACGTGACTCGCTGGCCCGCTTTCATGTGGCGTAACTGGGCTTCCTTGAAATCCGCCGTGATCCAGATGTCATCCAAAGGTACAACCGCCATCAACTCCTGGCCCGGTGAGACATTGCTTCCCACCTCGACGCTCTTCTTTTCGACGATGCCGCTTACCGGCGCGACAATCGTGCAGTAGCTGAGATTCAGCCGGGCTTGGTCGACGGCAGCGCGTTTTTGAAGCACTTGGGCTTCGGACGTTTTGGCGCGCGCCTGGCTGATGGCTACCTGTTGCGGCGCAGTTAGCGCGGCTTGGATGGAAGCATCCGCCTGCGCGATTCGGGCGTTGGCCTGGTCCACGGCGCTCTGCGCGACGCGGACATTATCCTCGGCCTCGGCGACCGCTGCCCGGCGTGCGTCTACGGTCGCTTTCGCGGAATTGGCGGTGTTAACCGCCGTATCGTAGATCTGCTGCGGAAATTTCATCCTTGTCCACCAGCATTTTGTACCGAACCACATCGTCCGCATTCTTCTTGTACGTTGCCTCGGCTTCGCGCACATTGGCCTGGGCAGTAATCAGACGCGCCCGGGCCGCGCTCAACTGGCGCTGGGCGCCCAGCAACGCCGCGACCGCGTCCGCTTTGCCGGAACGCGCCGAGGTCAACTGGCTGCTGGTGGTGGTCGAGGTAACGGGTACATCGGTACGAGAGCTTTGGAAGCTCGCCTCGGCGGCAGCCAGGTCCGCCTCGGCTTGAGCGAGCGCGACGGCATAGTCCTTGGGATCGATACGGGCCAACACCTCGCCGGCTTTCACGTAACGCTCATTGTCGACGGGCACATCCACGACGTAGCCGTTGATCCGCGCGCTGATGGCGTTGATGTTCCCATCGACTTCAGCGTCATCAGTAGATTCGTACGCGCTGAAATACTTCCAGGCGTAAAACGAGCCGGCGGCCACCGCGACCAAGGCGATCAGCAAGCACAATCGCGCGAATGAGCGTTTTACGCCTTCTGCGCGGCGCCTTGGCGGCGGAAGGAATCGGCTGGCCGCGTGCTTGCGGCTTGCGGCTGGGCTTTCGGTTGTTGTGACATCAGGCATGGCTACTTTACCTCCATGAATTTCTGAATCCGTTGCTCGGTGGACCCCAGGGCGCGCGCGAGTTCGACCTTCGCCAGGTTGTGGGCGTACAAGGCGGCAATCAAGTTGTCGTTGGCGACGGCAACCGATCCTTGCGCCTGCACAACCTCGATGGTGTCGGTGACTCCGGACGCGAAGCGGTCTCGGGCTTGCGTCAGGGTCTGGTTCGCGAGGTCGAGATTGCTCCTGGCGACAGCCACCTGGTCGGCGGCCGACTGGATGTCAAGCAAAGCCGCCCGCACTTGATAATCGATCTGGCCGCGAAGATCGGCCAGCTCATCCTGACGCTGCTTCAACGCCGCCCGGGCTTGAATGATGTCGCCGCTGATTCGGCCACCGTCGAAAATATTGAATTTCGCGGAAGCTTGAAACGTGAACGTTCCGTGGGAACTCGCGAGCGTCGTTCCGACATCGCCGTAATCCGCGGCAACGCCCAGGTTCGGGTAGCGCTCGGCGCGAGCAGCACTGACGGAATCCTCGGCGGCGCGCACGGAGGCTTTGGCGCTCTGGAAATCCGCGCGCTGTTGGTAAGCTGTGCGCAGAGCCTGATCCGGAGTCATCGCCGCCAGCGGCGAGTAGGGTTCTGTATCGGCGATCGTAAACTGCTGGCCCGGCGGCAGACCGATCACCCGTCCCAAGGCCAGCTTGTCTTTGGCGACCTGATTTTGCTGCGCGATCAGTTGCTGCTGCTCCTGCTGCAACTCGACGTGAGCCCGAAGCACATCAATCGCCGCCGCGGTCCCGGCGCGTTTCTGGTCGGCGGTGCGGTCGTAGATGGCCTGATCGGTTTCCACCTGCGCCCGCAAGGCCTGCACCCGCGAAGAACCGGCAATCACGAGCAGGTAGGCGTTGGCCACGGACTGCACCACTAAATCGCGAGCGTCTTTGAACGATAGTTGAGCGGCGCGCTCGCCCTCTTGGGCAGCACGATAGCTCTTGCGGAGGCTGTAATCAAAGACGCTGAAGGAGGCGTAAGCGCGCGCATCGGTATAGTGGAACGGGCCGACGACTGTCGGAATGGAAAAGCCGGGAGGATGAAAGTCGATCCCGTGGCTTGGCAAGTCCACTTGCTCGACGTTTTCGCTTACCGCCCCAGTCACCTGCGGCAGGAGCGCGCTCAGGGACCGCAGCCGCTCACCGCGCGCGGTTTCGCTCGCCTGTCCACTGAGTAGCAGACCGAGGTTAGTTCGCAGGCCGCGATCGATCGCATCACGGAGTGTCAGCGAGAGGGGAGTGGGAGAAGCTACCCCCGTCGGGACGCTGCCTTGAAACTGAGCTTGTTGTCCAAGAAGTGCTGAGCCGCCGAACAGGGCTAGACAGGCGCCAACGAGCCAGCAGGTCCACCTCCTGTCCATTCGAAGAGGCGCAACGAGATCACGGCCGTCATCCACGGCGGCGGTCTTTATTGGCTGGCCAACTGATTCCGCCTTCCGCTCGGCAGCGGCAATGGTTCGCTGGGTGTCGGCGAGAACGATCATGATCACTCCTTATTCATCCCTTCGGCTGGTATCGTCGTGGCTGCTGCTCCCGGCATGATCCCACCTGCGGGAGTCCAGCCCGATGGACGGCGCCCGGCGGCTCGTGATCCGAAGCGCTCCAAGGCCGCTTGTGCATTTTCATCTGAAGCATCCTCCGCGAAAAATGATTTGCGCATTATCGCAACTACGCCGGCGCTTCTGGCACCGGTCCGACGGGTTCTTCGCAAAGGAGTTCCTCAACCGGCTCGAACTCGGTGGAGTCATCGGTTAGCTCGGCATACCCCCCGTCGGTGTCCGGGAATCGCTGTGAGTCCTTCTCGATGAATGCTGCCGATTGGACGTTACCAGGAACATTGACCGGTTACGGTGGGTTACTCTTTTTCGGCCATTCGATTTTTGCCTCAACCGAACCTTGCGGAAACTCATCTCCGTAGTTTGGGATGCCCTTCTTGCAGGCTTGGATCATCGGGGCATTCGCCGGAATGACCTTGATCCCGTCATTGGTTTGGGTCGGCGCCGCACATCTCAAATGTCTCGTAGCCACGAAACTCCGAGAATGCAATGCCGTTTAGAGACTTCAGCGTGAACCGATATGCCGGGCGAACACCATCGTCGCTACGAGGCAAAAACACAACGCGCCAAAAGCACTTTCTGGGCGTATCCAGACGTTCTCGCATTTCATTTCGGAAGCTCCTTTTCGCTGGGTGATGTTAATTGACGGCGAGTGAGCTCGCTATTTTGTGTGTGACGAATCCGCGGAACGATTCGGGGCTCCTCTCCGCCGCGCGGCTGTAGAGCCGAACTGTTCACCTCCTTATGCAGCCTTCCGAGCCGCGAGTAATTCCATCAAAGCCTTGGCCGCGGCCGTTGACGAAGCCGGATTCTGGCCGGTTACAACGCGACCGTCAACTACCGCGAAGGGTGCCCAGTCGGCTGCCTTCTCGTAGATGCCGCCGATTCTCCTCAGCTCGTTTTCGACAAGGAAAGGCACGACGTGGGTCAAATTGACCGCGGCTTCTTCGCCATTAGTAAAGCCGGTTACACGTTTGCCTTTGACGAGAGGTTCGCCCCGATACGTTACGCGATGGAAGACACCTGGCGAGTGACAGACGGCAGCCACCGGCTTGCCGGAGTTGTAGAAAGACTCGATCAACGCGATGGAATCGGGATTATCGACGAGGTCCCACATTGGACCGTGGCCGCCCACATAGAATATGGTGTCGAAATCCTCCGGTTTCATTTCGGAAAGCTTCGCGGTCTGAGACAGCTTCTTCTGTGCTTCCGTATCTTGCTTAAACCGTGTCATCGCGGGAGTTTGATTTTCCGGCAAATCGCTTTTTGGATCGATTGGGGGCTGTCCTCCTTTTGGCGAAGCCAGCGTCAGATCAACACCAGCGTCCCGAAAGACATAAAACGGGGCAGCGAATTCCTCCAGCCAGAAGCCGGTCTTGCGGCCAGTGTTGCCCAATTGATCATGCGACGTTAGCACCATCAGTATTTTCACATTCGTTCTCCTTCGTTTCGGCCGACTGCGAGCACTGTTCGGCGATTGCTCATATCTCTGAGCGCAAGTGGCGCACCACGACGAAAGTGTAGAAACGAAAGACGGAAGCAGCGACGGTCGTACACTGTTGTTGGCGGTCCGACTCAGCGGGTCGACGCGATCCGACTTTCGCTCCGCGCGTCACCTCTTTGGGCCAAGCCAAAGCGGACCGGCGGCGCACTCTATCAAGGTCGAGATTGCGGCTGTGAGCACGTTCAGCGCGGTTTATCGCTATCAACTGTCGGCGGTCGGTGTCGGGCCGATGACTTTGCCGGTTTTCCGCGCAACGAGTGACTCTTCTTCGTACGATAATTGTGCGCCGGTTCTTGAAATGCACCGACAAAGTTCATATTGTGCAATCCACATCGCGCCAGCGGGCGTTAACATCGGGTCTGCTTCCCGTGGGATTCATATTGAGAGTCGTTCAGTTGTTGCTCTGGCGGCGGTGCTACTAATATTGGGAGGCTCAAGATGAACGATCCACAAGAGGTGCGAGATCAAGAGATCCGTGTGGCACTGGATCAGCATTGGGCGGCGTCGGATGCCAGCGATTTTGAAACCGAGCACCTCATCTATCATGAGGACGCGGTGCTGGAATACCCGCAGTCAGGCGAGCGAACGCGCGGTCGACGCAACATACAGAACCAACGGGCTAGTCAGCCGAGCAAAAAGCGGTTTACTGTCCGGCGAATCGTTGGGGGCGGTGATCTTTGGGTTACCGAATTCATCCTGACATATGACGGCAAGCCGTCCTACACCGTGAGCATCATGGAGTTCAGGGGCGACAAGGTTGCGCGGGAAACACAGTACTTTGCGGATCCATTCGTGGCTCCCGCATGGCGCGCTCAATGGGTGGAGCGGATGGCGTGACACGCATTGAGGGGTTCTGCGTGGAGCGCAGCGGGATTGCTTCAGCCCCAACATGACGCGTCACGCTGCCTCTTCATTAATCATCTCCCTTGTGGAATGAAACCCGGGCTGCCGGTTTTCACTACTTCATTGAACCTTTGTCTGGTTTGAATTCGATTGATTTCATCAATCGCCTCTTCCGGAAGGGCGGAGATGTTGAAATTCTCCCGCGCGCGGGCCGCGGTTCTAGGCGTTGTAAGCAGAGCCGTGCCTCGTTGTACCGCCCAAGCCAACAGCACCTGTGCCGGCGTCTTGCCAACTCGCGCGGCAATTGCCGAAACCACTGGATCTTCCAGCGGCCCCGGCTTTAGTCCATGACCCAATGGCGCAAAAGCCAAAAGCACGATATCGTTCTTCTGGCAGAATTCCAGAAGCTCCGTTTCCGGCAGATAGGGATGCGCTTCCACTTGGACCACGGCCGGCTTGATTCTGGCGGATTCGTAGATGGGCAACAGTCCGTTCAAGCTGATGTCAGACAGTCCGATGGCCCGGCATTTGCCATGGTCCACGAGACTCTCCATCGCTCGCCAGGTATCGAGCAAAGTCACGCCGCGGTCGTAGAGGATATTGCCGTTTTGATCCCGCGGATCCTGGTCGTCCCCCGGTTGAAACGCAAATGGAGTGTGACTGAGATAGAGATCCAGATAGCTGAGCCCAAGTCTGTCCAGACTCGCCTTGAAAGCCGGTTCCACCCGCGCTGGCCGATGATTGGTGTTCCACAACTTTGAGGTAACAAAAATGTCTTCACGCGCCATCCCGCCAGCGGCAAGCCCAGCCTGCAAGGCCTCACCCACCTCACGCTCATTCCGATATCGCTCCGCACAATCGAAATGTCGAAATCCAGCTTCCAGCGCGTCTCTGGTAGCACTGATCGTCCCGGCTGCGTCCGGAATCAGCGTGCCAAAGCCGAGTACGGGCATTTGGCCGGTTCCGTGGTTCAGCGGCATCTTTTTCGTCCGAAAATCAGAAGAGTCGATCATGATTACACCTTGTTAGTAGCTGGTATCCAGCGACACGCCCGGCCCAGCGAGCGCGTCCCGCTGCACGCTGCTCAACAGCTCGCGGCGGAATGGCACTGTTCATCCGCCAACTGCCGAATGGCGCGCGCCCTCGGGGATCGGCGTATTTCAATTCCAAGCTTTCGCATCTTGTAAATCAGCGTAGTTCGCGGCAATCCGAGCCGATTGGCCGCTCCGTCCTGCCCTCCGATCAGCCAGTTGGTTTGCTCCAATGTTTCCAGGATATGCTCCCGATCGGCGTCGGCAAGCGTGCGTGAAGCGCTCTCCGAGCTCTGCTTCACCGTCTGCTTCAAGTCCAGCGGCAGACGCAGCACCGACCCAGGCGAAAAGAGCACCGCGCGCTCGATGAAATTCTGCAGTTCGCGAATATTTCCTGGCCAGTCGTGCGCTTTGAGGACCGCCATCACTTCATCGGGAATCGAATCGATGGGCTTGTTGAGGCGGGCAGCAAATTTTGCTACGAAGAACTCCGTCAGCGGCGGGATGTCCTGAACGCGTTCCCGCAACGGAGGCAGGCAGATTGGAATTACGTTCAACCGGTAGAACAGGTCTGCACGAAACAGCTTCTTGGTCACCAGTTGCTCGAGATCCTGGTTGGTCGCCGCCACCACCCGCACGTTGACCCGGACGGTCTGGGCGCTACCCAAACGCTCGAACTCCCGCTCTTGCAGGACGCGCAGGAGCTTGGGCTGAAGTTCCAACGGCATGTCGCCAATCTCGTCCAGAAAGAGCGTGCCCCCATCCGCCATCTGAAATCGCCCCTTGGTTTGTGTGCACGCGCCCGTGAAAGCGCCTCTTTCGTGGCCGAACAGTTCGCTCTCCAACAGCGCACTCGGAATCGCCGCGCAGTTGAGGGCCACAAAACGGTGGTTACGGCGAGGGCTAGCCTCATGAATGGCTCTCGCAATCACTTCTTTTCCGGTGCCCGTTTCGCCCTGGATCAGGACAGCGGAGTCCACCGGTGCAACTCTCTCCACGTCTGCGAGCACAGCCCGGAATTTCGGACTGGACCCGATCAAATCTAAAGTAGCCACGGTGTTACTCCTTTAATGCTGTGAGATTTGTTCCGCGTTTCCTCTGATCAAAACCAGCTCGCGCTATGTCTCCCGGCGTTCGCGATCATGAACTGCATCCTAAGTACATCTCGATGATAGGGGCAGAGTGGAAGGCTGACAATTATAGGTTTATTTATGCCGGTTCACATCGAAATAGCCAGTTGCTTAGCGAAGAGCGAAGACGCAAGGATGCGAGAACGGAAAGGCTGGCTGCTCTCAACCGCGGGATACTTAAGCAGCCTTGGTCACAGCCGACTGGATTATTTTGAGAAGGTCCGCGGCATCGAAGGGTTTATATAGAAAATCGACGGCGCCTTCGTCGATAGCTTTCTGTCGAACTTCAGCATCATGGTGTGCCGATATCAAGATCACGGGCAACGTCGGACGTTCGAGCCGTGATGCGGCGCTGTAACTCAATACCATCCATTCCGGGCATCCGAACGTCGCTTATTACACAGGTCGCCGCTGCCAGCGTCCCCGATCGCAGGAACTCCTCGGCGGATGAGAACACCAGAGGCGCGTATCCGGCTGATTCCAGCAGGCTCTCTATGGACTCTCGAATTCGAAAGTCGTCATCCACCGCCGCCACGATCGGTATTACTTCGTCTGCCATTGTGTGAACGGTATCCCCAGTGCACCCATGATACCGGCAACGTCGCAGGCTGGCTATTATAGGTTTATTTAGACCGGCCCAGCGGCTCGGGCGATTCCGAGTTTGTCGGCCATTCTTACCAGCTCTGCCAGCGATTTCGCGGCCATTTTTCGCATGATCTGGCCCCGGTGAACCCCAATCGTGATCTCGCTGGTGCCCAGATCGGCGGCAGTCTGTTTGTTGGCGAAACCCGCCACCACGAAGGGAAGGACTTCCCGTTCGCGAGGCGTGAGAAGGTTGTAGCGCCTTTGCAATTCGGCCAGTTCCGATCTTTTCTGCCGCGCGATTCGATCTTGATCGATGGCGGCGTGAATCGCTCGAAGCAGTTCCTGATCGTCGAACGGTTTTGGAAGGAACTCGATCGCCCCGGCCTTGATGGCGCGCACGGAAGAAGGGATATCGCCGTGCCCTGAGATGAAGACAATCGGCGGGGTATCTCCGGCTAACAACTGCTGCTGGAGTTCCAGTCCGCTGGTACCCGGAAGTTGCAAGTCCAGGACCAGGCATGCGGGGGCATCCGGCTTTTCGGATTCCAGAAATTCCGCAGCCGAGCCGAAGACAGCCACTCGAAGTCCCACCGAGGAAATGAGGCTGGACAGCGCTTCCCGTACACGATGGTCGTCATCCACCACGAAGACAACGGGGCTGTCGGAGTTCATGACGCTACGCTCGGACTGGAAGAGTAAAAGAGAAGGTGGTCCCCGCGCCTTCGCCGGATGCCGCCCACAGCCGGCCGTGGTGGGCATCGATGATGGAGCGGCAAATCGCCAATCCCATGCCCATTCCGTTTTCTTTCGTCGTGAAGAAAGCTTCGAAGATTCTGTCCGGATCCTTCAGGCCGGTGCCGGAATCCCGCACCTCGACCAGAACCGTTTCCGGGCTGGGCTGTTTCGAACAAATGAAGAGTTTCTTGGGACGATCCACGACCGGGTCCATGGCCTCGATCGCATTGAGAAGCAGATTGAAAACCACTTGCTGCAACTGCACGCGATCACCCATCACGGGCGCCAAATCCTGGCCCAGGTCCGTCTCCACGGCGACGCGCTTTCTCGCCGTCTCGCCAGTCAGGAGGTGGAGCACCTCGCCGATCACCTCATTCAGATCGAGCTCGATTTTCTCGACGGCTGCCTGCTTGAAGAGCGCCCGGATGCGCCGCACCACCTCTCCGGCTTCCTTACCGTCGCGAACAATCCTTTCGGCGGCTTCCTGCGCTTTGGCGATCCCTGGAGGCTGGGCCGCGAGCCAGCGCAGACAGGCCTGACCGTTCGTTACCACGGCGGCCAGAGGCTGGTTAATTTCGTGTGCGATAGCGGCGGCAAATTCGCCAACCGTAGCAGTCTGGATCGCTCGCGACAACCGCGCCTGACTGCTGCGCAGGGCTTCCTCCATGTTCTTCCGGTCATCGATATCGATCAGCAATCCGTACCAGCGAGTTACTCCGCCCGTCACTGTCCCGCGCGGCCTGGCCGAGCGCCTGAAACCATCGGTAGACGCCATCGGACCGGCGGAGCCGGCATTGAACTTCGAGCGGCTGGCCGGTTGCAACGGCCTGCGACCACGCGTGCGCAGTCGGCTCCGCATCGTCTGGGTGGAGAAGGTTCTTCCAGCCGAGCTGCGCCCAGGCGCCGGCGCTGGTGCCGGTGTAGTCCAGTATCCGCTGGTTCAGGTAGTTCAGTTCGCCGTCCGGAGCCGCGCACCAAACCAGGCCGGGAATCGTCTCGATGATCAAGCTGAGATCGCGCTCGCTTGCCCGCAGGGCTTCCTCGGCCTGCTTCCGTCCGCTGATGTCGCGGATGAAGCCCGTAAATATCCGATGACCGTCGTTGGTCATTTCCCCGAACGAAACCTCGACGGGGAACTCTTGTCCATTTTTGCGCAGGCCGATCAACTCGGTGCTTTGCCAGTTCATGTGCCGCTGGCTGGTTTCCTGGTAGCGCTTTAAGCCTGCCTAGTGCATGTCCCGCAGGTATTCCGGCATCAGTATCGTCAGCGGTTGCCCAATCAACTCCGAGGGCTCGTAACCGAAGGTGGTTGCGGTTGCGTGATTGGCAAGCAGGATATCGCCTCCGTGGTCGATGCTCACCACGGCGTCGCTCGCCGTTTCGACAACCACACGATGGAATTCTTCCCTGGTTCGAACTTGCGCCTCCAGCCCATCGAGTATCACCCCGACCTCAACTCGAGTTAGCTCTCGCAACCTTGCTTCCGCTTTATCGCGCGCGATCATTTGCGATTTGAGGTCGTCGATCGTGCCCAGAGTTTGATACGCCAAGGAAGCGAACTGCCCTAGAACTTTCATGAGCCGCTCATCTTCCGAATCGAACCTGCGACGGTCACTGTGCATCACGGCCCAGATCGTTCCGACAGCTCTCCCTCGGACGTAAAACGGAACCAGCAGGCATTCCTCTGCCGCGGGCGAGACAGGCAGCAAATAGCGGTAACGCCGTTCGAAGTGTCGAAACAACAGAGTACAATTACGATCCAGTACGTCTCCGCAGGGACTGAAATCGCGCGGCGTGCCGCCCCCGGCGTGCTCTTTCCACATGCCCTTGATGGCTGGCCAATAGAATCGCTGCCCTTCAGCGTCCGGGGTTGCGCCGTCGGACGTTAGTAAACTGAGAACCGATGAGTCAGAGTCGGTGACACGCAGGATTGTGTCCGCCAAAGTTTCAAGGATGGTGTGACGCGACTCGGCTAACGCGCTGGCGAGCGCTACGAGCGCGGCGTTCTCTTTCGCGTGATCTGGCGGGCGCGAAGGGCGCAGTTGCAGCTCCTCCGTGCAGAGGATCGACTCCAATGAAGCCGCGCCTTCTGGAACAGAACTCGCCAGAGGAGGAGCATTTTTCGAATGGAGAGGTTGGGTCACGCTTTCGCCTCCATGAAGTGCCGGCCGTGCGCCTCAGTCCTTTCGAGGCCACGCCTGCCGGCAGGACCGGCACTAGTGGCAGTGGAGACGCCGCAAGCCTCACTGGTGGAACAGGCATCGCTCGGCTTTTGCCGCATTACCCTCTCCCGCGTCTGACCGGTTCACGTCGTGGGTAACCGGGACTCGGTTCGGAAAAGGAGCCGCCGACAACACCGAGCGAAAGTACGTAATCATTATACGCGTTGTGCTTACACCAACTCGGGCCCTATCTCTTTTCGCTGATCACTATGTGAGACGAGGCTTGTTCGGGAGCAACTTACCCGCGTCCCACGAACGGCATCTTGGTCGCCATCACTGTCATGAATTGCACGTTCGCCTCCAGCGGCAGGTTCGCCATATAAAGGACGGCGTCGGCCACCAGTTTCACGTCCATGCGCGGCTCGGGGGCTTTTGTGCCGTCGGCCTGCAGAACGCCGGCGGTCATTCGTTCGGTCATCTCAGTGGCCGCGTTGCCGATATCGATCTGCCCGCAAGCGATGTCGTACTTTCGGCCGTCGAGCGAAATGCTCTTGGTCAGACCGGTGAGGGCGTGCTTGGTGGCGGTGTAGGGCGCGGAATTGGGCCGGGGCGCGTGCGCGGAAATCGATCCGTTATTGATGATGCGTCCGCCGCGCGGCTGCTGCCACTTCATCAGCCGGATGGCATGCTGGGCGCACAGAAAAGCGCCGGTCAGGTTCACAGCCACCACGGCGTTCCATTGCTCGGAGGTAAGATCCTCCAGCGGTACGCCGGGGGCGCTGGTACCCGCATTGTTGAAGAGAACGTCGAGCCGTCCGAAGGTTTCCTTCGCTCGATCGAACAGCGCGGCTACCGCGTCCGGCTGGGTGATGTCGGTGGGAACCACCAGCATCGGCGCGTCGCGACGCTCCGCCATTACGGACGTGCGCTCCAGTTCGGCGGCGCGGCGTCCTGCCAGCACGACGGAATATCCGGCTGAGTTGAAGCGCCAGACTGACCGCGCGGCCAATGCCGCTCCCGGCTCCGGTCACGAGCGCAATGCGGCTCATAGCAATTCCCAAAAACGAATTACCACTTTGTCGGGATACCGTTCGCCGGAACCCACGATCACCGCGCGAGTGAGCCAGGCATGTTCGGGCGCGCTGGTCTCAAAACTCGCCGAGCTGCGGAAATAATACGATGCGGGATCCACGCGCTCGCCCCGGTTTAACCGCGCCAGCACGTCCGGCGGTCCGTGCCGGATCCCGCGATTTACAACATAGATGAGCGCGCCGTCATCGGCCTGGATGGTATAACGCGCGTCCAAATCGCCGGTGCCGTCCGGGCGCAGGATTTGCCAGTCCGCGCCGCCGGGTACGACGCGTCCGCGCAGTTTCGGCCCCGAAACCAGGCCGCCGGCAATGCGGACAATGCGGCGATGGCCGGCCTGCGTTTGGCCGAGATCGAGCGGATCGCCAACCTCAACCTCAATTTCAAATGCGAATCGCAGTTCGGGCGCCGTCATGCGCGGCTCAGTAGGCGCTGGCTTCGTTCAATGTTTCGATCGAATCCGAATCCAACTGCGAGATTCGCGGCGTCCACCAGATCCTTCAACTGCTGGACGCTGGTGGCGCTGGCGATGGGGGCGGTGATGCTGGGCCGTGCGATCAGCCAGGCGATCGCCACCTTGCCGGGCGTGGAGTGCAGATTCGACGCAACTTCATCCAGCGCCGCCAGAATCCGGAATCCGCGCTCGTCCAAATACTTCTTCACCATCTGTCCGCGCGGCCCTTTGGCGAGATCGTTTTCCGACCGGTATTTGCCCGTCAGAAATCCGCTCGCCAGCGCGAAATAGGGAATCACCCCGATGCCATCTTTCAAGCAAATCGGCTCCAGCTCTTTTTCGTAGCCCGCGCGCTCGTAAAGATTGTAGTGAGGCTGCAAGCACTCGTAGCGCGGCAGTCCGTGCTGCTGGCTGACTTTGAACGACTCGGCCAGCCGCTCCGCGCTATAGTTCGACGCACCGATGGCGCGAACCTTGCCCTGTTTGATGAGCAACTCGTAGGCCCCGAGTGTTTCCTCCAGCGGCGTGCTCTGGTCGTCGATGTGCGATTGGTACAGATCGATATAGTCGGTCTGCAAGCGTTGCAGCGAGTCTTCCACTTCGCGCAGGATGTAGGCTTTCGAGAGACCCTTCTTATCCGGCGCGAGTTCGATGCCCACCTTGGTGGCCAGAATCACCTTCTTTCGGTTGCCGCTCCGTTTGAACCAATTGCCGAGCACGGTTTCCGATTCGCCGCCTTTATGGCCGGGGACCCAGCGCGAGTACACGTCCGCGGTGTCGACGAAATTGAATCCCGCGCCCACAAACTCGTCCAGAATAGCGAACGAAGCCGGCTCATCCGCGGTCCAGCCAAAGACATTTCCGCCCAGGCAAACGGGAGAGACTTCGAGGCCTGACCCTCCCAACTTACGGGTCTTCATTATGATGGATGCTCCTTATCCCTATGACCTATTCTGAATGACTTATTCTGACTTGCATTTTCCGCCCGGACAGCGGTTGTTCTCTTCGCAGACGTATTCGTACAGCCCGGCTGCGTCCCAATCGGGATGCAGAGCCATGGTGAAATCCTGGGTCCAGGCCGCGGTGAAAACTTTCGGATCGTCGATGGTGAGCTGGTAGGAAAGCGTTTTGTCGTCCAGCCAGCGGATGTGCTCGATGGTGCGTAATGCGTCGCTATGCATGCGGTATTGGTTCTTGTCGGTATAGTAATAATCGTCCAGGCCCCAGCGCTTGAAATTGGTAGTCTCTACCACCAGCGTGTCGCCTTCCCAGTGGCCCACCGGATCGCCGTAATACATCGGCTCCAGGCCCTGGCGATGCGGACGCCCGTCCAGCGGGATGATGCGTGTCATGCGCTGGAACTCATGCACGATCACCAGATAATTCTTGTTCTGCACGAACTGCACCGCATTGGCCGACAACATCCCTGATGGAAAACCGGCTGGCATGCAAAACTCGCGCGGCTCATCGTGACGCGGATCGCCGTTGGGAGGCTCAAAGAACGGCATGCCGCCAGGTTTGAAGGGTGCGAATTTCTTGTGATCGAAGACGGTGGCGGAGCAGCGGCAACGATCGCCGCCGTTGGATTTCGGCCATTCATACACACCGCTGAAATCCGGTTTGCCGTCCGCGGTGCGCGGCATTCCCTTCGCGCCGGCCATCTTCGTGTTTTGCGGCTGCAAACGCGCGGGCGATAGAACCAGCCCGGCCAGCAGTGCCCCAAAGGCAACGTGGCGTCCAATCCGATCGGCAGAAGTTGGCTTCATAATAGGTCCTCCGCGCTATTTCTTGCCGTCGCCTTTAGAATCCGGTTCCTGGCTGGCAGTGAACACCATGTGCCCGTCGGGGAACGTCACCTTCGATCCATTGGCGTTGTCTGAGCCATCCTTCGCGCGAAAACCTTCCACGTTGATCATCATTCCCGGCTGAATCACATCTTTGGTTATGCCGCGGCGCATGAGCTGACCGGGTGCACCGCCCGAGATGGCCCAATGCGTCACCTTGCCATCCGGCTTCGTCTCGTCGACATAAAACCAGATGTGCGGATTCATCCACTCCACCTTGGTGACGACGCCCGAGAATTTCACCGGTTTGGTGTCGTCGTATTCGGCGGAAAAAGAATGGTGGGCCAGGATGGGCAGCGCGCCCAACGCCAGACCGACCAACAGCGACGCAAACGATACAGCTCTGACCGACGATGTCTTCATAAGGGACCTCCGGACAACGGCAGGATATCGCGAGTTCCTTGGCCAGCGCAAGGCAGCGCCCAGCTTGTAGCGCGATGAGTTACTGCGGGATTACGGAGACTGCCGTAAAGTGGATGCCCGGCTTTCCGCTCCGCGATTCCACCAACTGGTTCATTTCGGCCCAGATGTTTTGGATGGCGGCCGGCGGCGCATCGGGAATGTTCGCGTCGCGCCAGGTAAAGATCTCGACGAAGTAGGTGTGGCCGTCTTCGTTGCCGCGCACCAGCGTGTGGGCCGTTTCCAGAACCAGCTTGAGACGATTTGCCGCGGCCAATTGCCGTGCGATTACACTGGCGAGCGCTGCGGGAGGAACAGCGGCGCTGAACATCATCACGAGCGCGCCCGCGATCGGTGTAGGACGAATGTTCATCTTTTGTCCTTTTCAAACGTCAGCCGGCCGGCGCATTTGTAAAGCTGATTGCGGAGCGGATCCGCGCGTCTTCCCCCATTTGAAAAACGCTCGTACCGCTCATCACCTCTTTACCATCGCTTGACGTTGAAACCCAGTGGGCCATAACGGTGCCCTGGCAGTGTCGAACGTCGCCTTTGCGGCGCAATTGGAGGCCGGGCATGAAGCGCAGGGCAGCGCCCGCGTGTGCCGACAGATCCGCTAAGCTGTCCAACGAACTGAAGCGGTCGCGAAAACGAACGCCGGCGGCCGCGATCCGCGCGAATTCGGCATCCCGAGCGTCTTGGTCCGCGAGCGTCCACGCGTGGAACCACGCATCCACGACGCCGGCGGCACCGGCGAAAACCTGATCCGCGACGACATTCGCGAAGAGCGAGAGTTGGAATCGCCAGCCCTGCACGTGCTCATCGCGTAGGGCTTGATCCGCAAATTCGTGCAGCAGGTGCAGGGTGGTAGCAAATCCAGTGGCCTCCAGGACGATTGTGACGCGGGAGCCGCCCGCTGGAATCGGCTGTCCGCTCGCATTGCCCCAGGTGAACACGATGCGATCGGGTGGGACGATCTCCAGTACTTCGCCCACCACTTCCACCGCATTCGGATGGCGAATATAGATCCTTCCGCCCACATGCGGCTCGATGGTGGAACCCGCGCCCCACCACTTGGCCCAGAGCGTGCTGTCGGTGAAGTAACGAAACACCGTCTCGCACGACGCCTGAATCTCCACAGCCCGCTCGACTCTGTACTTCAATTCATCCATCGGGTCAGCCTTTCTTCTTCCTCGACATTCGCTTCGGGTGGGGACCGCGCCGCGTCTCTTCCAGCTCCGCTTCCAGTTTGAGAGTCCAAAGCTTGTCATCCCACATTCGTTCCAACATCTTTCCCAGGTCTCCCAGTGCTTCCGGGCGCGCGCGATAGTACCGGTTCCTGCTTTTGGCGCGCGTCTGGATCAAGCCGGCTTCCATCAGGGACCGCAGTTGCAGCGAAACCGCGCCGAACGTGACGTCCGGCATGGCCTGGTGAATTGCGCCGGCCGTCAATTCTTCCCTCCACACCAGGCGCAGAATCTCGCGCCGGCGGGGCGAAGCAATCGCGGCCAAAATCGCGGCCTTGATTGGGCATCGGAGATGGTTTAGATTAAACTAAACTAAGCGTCAAGACCTAATGTGAATCTCGGCTACAATGGTGGGCCAATGGAACTCCCCATGCCAGCAGGTCCAACCGGCGCCGCAGCCGCTCCCCTGACCCTGCGTACCTACGACGAAGGCGACGCCACCATCGTCCACTGCACCGGCAAGCTGACCGCCGGCCTCACCGGCACTCTTCGGGACGAAGTGAAGCGGGTGATCCCGCAATCCAAGAAGATCGTCCTGGATTTGACGGAACTCACTCAAATGGACAGCCTGGGCCTGGGAACCATCGTAGGCCTCTATGTTTCCGCCAAGGCGGCCGGCTCCACGCTGATCCTGATCAACTTGAGCCCGCGGGTTCGCGACCTGTTCCGCATCACGAACGTGTGGTCCATCCTGGAAGTCTACGGCGAGAACATCGTCCGGATGCCGTGAGAACCTCGCTGCATATGGGGATTGCGATTAGCGCCGTTTTGACCGGTGCGGTTGCGCTGGCGCAAACGACAACGCCGAAGCCAACCCAAGGAATCACCCCGGCTATGCTGGTCCTTCCGCAACCCGGCGCGCCGCTCTCGGCCGAAATCGTGGAGGAGCGCACCACCAAGCTGCCCGACGGACCGTCCAAGACCGACGTTCTCTCCACCAAAGTCTTTCGCGACGCGGAGGGCAGGATGAGAATAGAAATGAACATCGACGGCCCCCAGGATCCCGCGCCTATGATTCAGATCCTGGACCGGACCGGATGGCTTCATGGTGATCCTGCTGCCGGAGCAAAGAATGGCTGCCCGCTTTGGGTTTCCCAAGAGTGGCAACGCCGGCTTTGGCGTGTCGTTCTTGGGAAATCCGTTGATCCGGGTGCCCGGAAAAAAGTCCAGGAAGACCGAGAAACTGGGGAAACAGACCATCGACGGCATCGAATACGAAGGCGAGCGCACCACGACAACTTCCGATGAGCAACCGTCCCTGGTTGGCCTGGACGAACGCTGGATGTCTCTTGAACTGGGGCTATTCGGCCTGCTGAAGTCCTCTGGTCCGGACGGGCAGAGCACCGCCAAACTCCGCAACGTCGACAGGAGGGCGCCCGATCCGAACCTTTTCAAAATCCCAGCGGATTATGTCGTCCGCGAGATGCAGCTGAACGATCCGCCGCAAAAGTAGCTACCAATTCAAATGCAGGATTCCGCGCTCCAGCGCGATGGTCACCGCATGCGTGCGGTCGGCCGCGCCGAGTTTGCTCAAGATATTCTGCACGTGCATTTTGATGGTGCCGCTGGCCGTGCCCAGCCGGTGCGCGATGTCTTTGTTCGCCAGGCCGCGCGCCACAAAAGAGAGCACCTGCACCTCGCGCTCGGTGAGCACGATCTGCGGAAAATATTCGGTGAGCCGCTCGGCCACTTCCGGCGGAATCAGGCGCTTGCCCGAGTGCACCACGCGAATGGCGCGCAGCATATCGGTGTGAACCATTTCCTTGAGCAGATATCCCCGGGCTCCGGCTTCGAGCGCCCGATAAATGTCCTGATCGCCGTCGTAGCTGGTCAACGCAATGATGCGCGCCTGCGGGAATTCTTCGCGGATCATTCGCGTGGCGCTCACGCCATCCAGATCCGGCAGCTTGAGATCCATCAAGGTGACGTCGGGAGTGTGAGCGCGATGCAACTCCACGGCCTCGCGGCCAGTGGCAGCCTCGGCAACCAGTTTCAGGTCATTTTCATTGGCCAACAGCGATGCAATCCCTTTGCGCACGATGGGATGATCGTCCACGCACAAAACACGAATCACCTGTCCTAACTCAACGGTCTGCATATTAGAGTTCCGCCTTCACGCTCTGTCGCGCGCGCCAACTCGCAACGCGCCTTCACTCGTTTTCTTGACCGGAAAATCCACTACGACTGTGGTTCCCATCCGCGGCTGGCTGATCACCTGCAAGTCGGCGCCAATCTCTTTGGCTCTTTCCTTCATTCCCACCAGCCCGAAATGGTCTGTTGCGGAATCTCCCGGCGCGAAACCGGACCCATCGTCTCGCACCGCGATCCTGAGCACATCGGGCAGCATCTGCAACGTGACTTCGATGGTGCGCGCGCCCGCATGTTTCACTGCATTGATGATGGCCTCCTGCGCGATTCGCAGGAGATTGTATTCCACGTAGGCCGGCAACCCTTCGGCAAACGTCTCGATAGCCAGCTTCAGGCGCGCCTCGCCGGACGCGGTCAACTGCCGCGCGCTTTCCGACAATTCTTCGGCGAGTCCGGGTCTGGGTCCTCGATTTCTGCGCAGTTCCGACACGGACCGGCGCGCTTCAGCGAGGCAATTGGCGGCGTCGTGAATAATATCCCGCAAAGCCTCGCGCGGCCCATTCGGTAAGCGGCCCGCCAGGGCTTGCATCTCCATGGTCACGCCGGAAAATCCCTGCAGCAGAGTGTCGTGCAGTTCCCGTGCGATGCGGCTTCGCTCGGCCAGGATGGCTCCGAACTGGCGTTCGATATGCCGGATGCGAAAGACGTAAGCAAATCGCGCCAGCAAACGCGAGCAATGCCACGCCGACCAGATAGAACCAGGTCTGCTGATAGAAGCGGGCCGGCAAAACAAACGCGAGGGACGTGCCGGCGTCGTTGCACGTTCCATCGGCGTTGCAGGCCGTCACCAGGAAGCGGTAATCTCCGGGCCGCAGATTGGTGTAGAACGCCTGTCTGCGAGTGCCCGCATCCACCCAGGCATGATCGAAGCCCTCCAGCTTATAGCGGAAGGTGATGCGCTGCGGAGAGTGCAGACTCAGAGCGGTGTAGCGAAACTCCAGGTTTTGCTCGCCCGGTGCGAGCTCGCGCATCTGCGCCACGCTCTGGTTCCGGCCATCGATGGAAACGGTCTCGATCACCACCGGCGGCGGATCCATCTTCAACTGTGTTTGATCCGGATCGATCACCAGCAGCCCATGAATGGTCGAAAACGAAAGCCGTCCATCGCGCATGCGCCAAGCCGCCGGCTGGATGCCCGGCTTGCACTCCACGGTTTGTAATCCATCCAGCGGGCTAAAGGGCCTGCTGGCCAGCGCTATGAATTTGGCCGGATGCGAACCGCAGCAATTCCCGCCGATTCAGCGAAAAAATCCCTTTGCTGCTCGCCAGCCACAAACGATCCTGATCATCGGCGGCGATTCCGTAAATCTCGTCATCGAACAAGCCGTCCGGCACCGAAAAGTCGACCTGCTGTACGCCGTCTGGGTGCGTGAATCAGCAGATGCAATCCGCTGCCGATACCGCCGATCCAGACGTACCCTTGCGCGTCCCGATAGAGCGTGTCCGCATCCCGAATCGCGAGACCGGAGCCAGGGACGTCCCGGCCCGGAAAGCTCCTGGAGTGTCCGTTCGTCATAGGCCTTCACCCCCAGACCATCCACCGCCGCGAGAATCTTTCCGCTCGCTTCCACAAACGAAACCACCGCTTCATTCGAGCCCAAGCGCACGATTTTGTGAGAACGCAAAACGGCGGGACCCTTCGATGTTCCAATCCACAGGGTGCCCTCATCGTCTTGATACAAACTCCGAATCGCTCCCGGCAAAATCCTGGCGATCTTGCCGTTGTTGATTTGATCCAACCCGGCGTCGGTTCCCACCCACAGAGTTCCCTTCGCGTCGCCGGCCAGAGCCAGGATGGAATTGCTGGAAAGCCCATCCCGCCTGGTCAGCACGCTGGATTTGCGTCCATCGAAGCGGGCTAGCCCGGCACCTAGCGTGCCTACCCAGATCACGCCGCGCGGGTCCTGAAACACCGGCCCGGTATCGTTACTCGGCAGGCCCTCGGAGGTGGTAAACGGGAGAGTCCGGCGATCCACGAATTGGTTCAGCCCGCGCTTGGTGCCCACCCACAGGCTTCCTTCGCGATCCTCATACAATGCTCCGACGGTGCTTTGCGACAAACCGTTCTTGGGGAGAAAACTTTCGATCTCGCCATTGCGCCAGCGGCTGAAACCGCCGTCCGTGCCGATCCAAATCGATCGCGTTCCGGCCTTCGGCGAGTGAAAGCACCGAATCGTTGGCCAGCCCGTCCGATTTGGTGAATCGCTGTTCGCGGCCGTCCTCTAAACGAATCAAGCCAGCGGTGGTTCCAATCCACAAAGTGTTATCGGATCCGGAGAGCATCGCTTGAATCCGCGCATAACGCGGCAACGAGTGGAGCGAATAGCTGGTGAATTGCGCCCCGGTCCAAATGCTCAGTTCAGGACCATCGCCTCCCATCCAAATGGTTCCGTCGTTTCTCTGGGCGGCGGCCGCGATGCTTCCGCCTGCCGGGGCTGGAGTGTTTCCCAGCAGATGAATCTTCCCGTCCTTGATCTGAGCGAGCCCGCCTGCGGTGCAGGCCCATAGATCACCGCCCTGGCCCGGGAAAAGGCACGCCACATTGCCGGCGGGAAGGCCATCGCGCTGGGAGAACCTGGCCACCGTTCCCTTCTCGATCCGAAACAGCCCTGAATCGCTGGTGGCGACCCATAGGCGCGCCGCGCGAATCCTCGGCCAACTGGCGTACCGACATCTTCGGGAGCGCCAGGCCGTCCAAATCTTCCGGGGACGTGAAACGCACGCCGTCGAAGCGCACCAGGCCATCGCCGGTTCCGAGCCACAGGTATCCATCGCGCGTTTGATGGATCGCAAATATTCCGGACTGCGGCAAACCTTGGCGGGCTTGCCAGATTCTTTGGAGATATTGTGTCAGCCGGCGGCCAGGATCGAGCGCGGAAGCCGGCAACGCGGCCCAGCATGACGAGCGCGGTGAACGCGAAGATCCTTTGCAGTCGAAGCACTTACAGTTATGACGCGCGCGGCCAGGGGAATGATACTGAGCCCCGGTAGCTCTTGCGGGCTAGCGACATCGCCTTTTATTCCCCTGCCAAACGGCATAGCGGCCGAGCGGCCTTTCGGCAGTCGCGCCAAGGCCTCTGCGCTTCCATGATGGAAATGGAAAACGATGGATCAACCACCCAGCACCCCGGGTCCCGTGGAAACCATGACACCCATCGCG
Organism: Bryobacterales bacterium; assembly: GCA_963761265.1. GTDB lineage: Bacteria > Acidobacteriota > Terriglobia > Bryobacterales > Bryobacteraceae > Palsa-89. Next base: position 122,851 of record CAVXGM010000028.1, on the reverse strand, counting down.
CCGCCATTGGCGCCACAGGCGCCGGGACCTCAGGCACCGGGAAAAGAGCAGCCGCCGCACGCTCCTCCACCGCGGCGCCGCCACACGTGGATCTGGGTCCTGCTCCTCGCGCTGCTGGGCATTGGGGGTTACTACTATTGGTCGAAAAGGACGGCGCCGCCTCCTGGCTCGCCAACCGGAAAAGCCGGCGGACGACGTGGAGAAGGCGGGAACGCGGCAGCCCCCGTGGATGCCGCCAAAGCGATTAAAGGCGACATTGGCGTGTACGTCACCGGACTTGGCGCGGTGACGCCCATCTACACCGTGACCGTGAAGACTCGGGTGGACGGCCAATTGATGCAGGTCCTCTACAAAGAGGGGGACATGGTGCATCAAGGCGACAAGCTGGCCGAAATTGATCCCCGGCCGTATCAAGCGCAGTTGACGCAGTATGAAGGCCAGCTCATCCGCGATCAAGCGTTGCTCGAAAACGCGCGCGTCGATCAAGCGCGTTATGAAACGCTGCTCAAACAAAACGCCATTCCCGAACAGCAACTCGCCACGCAGGTCGCGCTGGTGAAACAGGACGAAGGGACCGTGAAGAACGACCAGGGGCTGATCGACAGCGTCAAAGTGAATCTCATTTATTGCAACATCACGGCGCCTATCACGGGGCGCATCGGCCTGCGGCTGGTGGACCCGGGCAATATCGTTCAAACCTCGGACACTACCGGGCTGCTGGTGATCACCCAGCTTCAACCGATCAGTGTCATCTTCACCATCTCCGAGGATCAACTGCAGCCTGTGTACAAAAAGATGAATGCCGGCCAGAAATTGCCAGTGGATGCCTTCGATCGCGACATGAAGACCAAGCTTTCTTCCGGCACGCTCACCACCATCGACAACCAGATCGATCAAAGCACCGGCACGGTAAAACTGCGCGCTACCTTCAACAACTCCCACAATGAGCTGTTCCCGAATCAGTTTGTAATTGCGCGCTTGCTGGAGCAGGAGAAACGCGGCGTGGTGCTGGTACCCTCCGCGGCGGTGCAGCGCAATTCGCAAAATACCTACGTTTACGTGGTGAAGCCGGATTCCACTGTCACCGTACGCCAAGTCCAGGTGGGGACCAACGACGATACAAATACGGAGATCACTTCCGGCGTCGTCCAAGGTGACGTCGTGGTGCTGACGGGCGTCGACAAGTTGCAGGAAGGCAGCAAGGTGACGGTTCACCTGGAGGGCGGGCCGAGCCAGGGAAAGCGGACGAAGTGAGCCCCTCGCGAACATTCATTTTGCGGCCGGTGGCCACCACGCTGCTCATGGTCGGCATTCTGCTGGCGGGCGCGGTGGCTTACCACGAGCTGCCCGTCTCGGCGCTGCCTGAAGTGGATTACCCCACCATTCAAGTGACCACCACGTATCCGGGGGCGAATCCCGATGTGATGGCTTCGTCCGTTACGGCGCCGCTCGAGCGCCAGTTCGGCCAGGTGCCGGGGCTTGCAGCAGATGACGTCCATCAGCTCCGAAGGGCTGTCGGTCATTACGCTGGAATTCAATCTCAGCCTCAACATCGATATTGCCGAACAGGAAGTGCAGCAGTCGATCAATGCCTCGGGAACCTATCTGCCGGCCGATCTTCCCACGCCGCCGCTGTACAGCAAAACCAATCCGGCCGATACGCCGATTCTCACGCTGGCGCTGTCGTCGAACGAATTGCCGCTGTCCAAAGTGGAGGATCTCGCTGACACGCGCCTGGCGCCCAAGATCTCGCAATTGGCCGGAGTGGGGCTGGTCAGCATCAGCGGCGGACAGAAGCCGGCGGTGCGCATCCAGGCCAATCCCAGCCAGCTGGCTTCGTACGGCATCAACATGGAGGATCTTGCGCAGCGACATCATCGCCGCGAACGTGAATCAGGCCAAAGGCAATTTCGACGGACCGCACCAGTCCTTCCAGATCGGCGCGAACGATCAGCTTCTTTCGAGCGCCGATTACGCCAACTTGGTGGTGGCCTACAAGAACGGCGCGCCGGTAGCGATGACCCAGGTGGCCGACGTGATCGATAGCGTGGAAGATGTCCACGAAGCCGCGTGGATGAACGAAACCCCCGCCGTGATCATGAACATCCAACGGCAGCCGGGCGCCAACATCATCTCGGTGGTGGATCGCATCAAGGGCCTTCTCCCGCAGCTCACTTCCACGCTGCCCGGATCGGTTCAGGTGAAGGTCCTCACGGACCGGACCACCACCATTCGCGCGTCGGTAAGCGACGTGGAATTTGAACTGATGCTGACCATCGGCGCTGGTGGTGATGGTGATTTTCCTCTTTCTTCGGAATCTTTCCGCCACCATTATCCCGAGCGTCGCGGTGCCGCTCTCGCTGGTGGGAACGTTCGGCGTGATGTACCTGCTGGGCTACAGCCTGAACAATCTGACGCTGATGGCTTTGACCATTTCCACCGGGTTCGTGGTGGACGACGCGATTGTGATGATCGAGAACATTGTGCGCTACATCGAAGAGGGCGAGCATCCGCTGCGGGCCGCGCTCAAGGGCGCCGAACAGATCGGTTTCACCATCATCTCTCTCACCGTTTCGCTGGTGGCCGTTCTCATTCCGCTGCTGTTCATGGGCGACATTGTGGGCCGGCTGTTCCGCGAGTTCGCGGTGACGCTGTCGATCACGATTCTGGTTTCCGCCGTGGTTTCGCTGACGCTGACGCCGATGATGTGCTCGAAGCTGCTGAAGCACACGCCGGAAGCGCAGCAGAGCCGTTTCTATCAAGTGTCGGAAAAAGCCTGGAACAGCGTGATCGGCCTTTACGACAAGACCTTGCAATGGGTACTGGAGCGGCAAACCGCGACGCTGCTGGTGGCAGTGGCGACTTTGGCCCTCACGATTGTGCTTTTCATCGACATCCCGAAAGGCTTTTTCCCGATTCAGGACACCGGCGTGATTCAGGGAATTTCCGAGGGCGCGCAGACCGTATCGTTCGCCGAAATGTCGCGCGAACAGCAGCAATTGGCGAAAGTGATTTTGCAGGACCCGGCGGTGGACAGCCTGTCGTCGTTCATCGGCGTGGATGGAACCAACACCACCCTGAACAGCGGGCGCATTCTGATCAATCTGAAACCGCTGGCCGTCCGCAAGATCAGCGCCAGCGACGTGATCACGCCGCCTGCAGCCGAAGCTGGCCAAGATGTCCGGCATTACGCTTATACATGCAGCCGGTGCAGGATTTGACCGTGGAGGATCGCGTCAGCCGCACGCAGTTTCAATACACGCTGGAAGATCCGAACGCGGATGAACTGAACGTTTATGCGCCGAAGCTGCTGGCCCGGCTGCAGCAGCTTCCCGAACTGCGGGACGCGGCCAGCGACCAGCAAGATGCTGGGGCTGCAAACGCGGCTGGTGTACGATCGCGTGACGGCTTCGCGGCTGGGGATCACGCCGTCCGCCATCGATCAGACGCTCTACGACGCCTACGGCCAGCGCCAGGTCTCCACCATGTTCACGCAGCTCAATCAATATCACGTGATTCTGGAAGTGAAGCCGGACTTCCAGCAGAAGCCGATCGATCTTGCGGGATCTGTTCATTCGAACCGGCGCCGCGGCGTCCACGGCCGGCGGATCGTCGGGCGGCACGGGAACCGCGGTGACGAGCGGGCCCACCAGCTCGGCCATCGCCTCGCAGGCCAGCCTGAACTCCAGCGCGGATCCAGCAACTCGGTGGGAGCCGCAGCGCCGTTCAATCGACTACCGCGTCTATCCCAATGGCGGCCAAGTGCCGCTGTCCGCCTTCAGCACCATCCAGACGCTGACCGCTCCCATCGCCATCGAACATCAGGGCCAGTTTCCGGTGGTGACCCTCTCGTTCAATCTGGCGCCCAACGCGTCGCTCGGTGAGGCGGTGAACGCGGTGAACAAAGCTAAGGAAGACGTTGGGCTGCCGCCCAGCATCCAAGCGGCGTTTCAAGGCACGCGCGGAGGCATTTCAAGCTTCGCTTGCCAACGAGCCGGTGTTGATTCTGGCCGCGCTGGTCACCGTCTACATCGTGCTGGGCGTCCTGTACGAAAGCTACATTCATCCGGTCACGATTCTTTCGACGCTGCCGTCGGCGGGCGTGGGCGCGCTGCTGGCGCTGTTCATCACGGGCAGCGACTTCAGCGTCATCGCGCTGATCGGCATCGTGCTGCTGATCGGCATCGTGAAGAAGAACGCGATCATGATGATCGACTTCGCGCTGGAAGCCGAGCGCCACGAAGGCAAGTCGCCGCGAACAGGCCATTTATCAGGCCTGCCTGCTGCGCTTTCGGCCCATCATGATGACCACCATGGCGGCGCTGCTGGGCGGCGTCCCGCTGGCGCTCGGCACGGGCGTGGGTTCCGAACTGCGGCGGCCGCTCGGCATCACCATTGTCGGCGGCCTGATCTTCAGCCAGATGCTGACGCTTTACACGACGCCGGTGATTTATCTCTTCTTCGACCGGCTGGCGATCCGCTTCTCGCGCCGTCATCGCGAAATGCGCGCCGGCATCGCCCGGGCTCGGCGCCGGAGCCCAGTCCCGCGCAATAGCCATGAGCCTCTCCGAACCATTCATTCGCCGGCCGATCGCAACCACGCTGCTGACAGCGGCCGTGGCTCTGGCGGGCGCCACGGCGTTCCGGCTTCTGCCCGTGTCGCCGCTGCCGCAGGTGGATTTTCCGACCATCTCGGTGCAGGCCTCGCTGCCGGGCGCGAGTCCGGAGACCATGGCGTCGTCGGTAGCCACGCCGCTCGAGCGCCAGTTCGGGCACATCGCCTCGGTAACCGAGATGACTTCGACCAGCACGCTGGGAGCCACCCGCATCACGCTGCAATTCGATCTGAACCGCAATATCGACGCGGCGGCGCGCGATGTGCAGGCGGCCATCAACGCCGCGCGCGGCTATCTGCCCACCAATCTGCCGAGCAATCCGAGCTATCGCAAAGTGAATCCGGCCGACGCGCCCATCTTCATGCTGGCGCTCACGTCGGACCAATTGAGCAAGGGCCAGATGTATGACGCCGCGTCCACGATCATGGCGCAGAAGCTGTCGCAGATCACCGGCGTGGGCCAGGTGACGGTGGGCGGGAGCGCGCTGCCGGCCGTGCGCATCGAGCTGAATCCGAATGCAGTTGAACAAGTATGGGATCGGCCTGGAGCAGGTGCGCTGCGTTCCTGGCGGGGTCCAACGCCAACACGCCCAAAGGCGATTTTCAGGACGGGCAGCGGCGCTGGGAAGTGGGCGCCAACGATCAGATTTTCAACGCCATCGATTACGAGCCGCTGGTGATCGCCTATCACAACGGCGCGGCGGTGCGGATCTCCGACGTCGGGCGAGGCCGTGGATTCGGTGGAAGACCTGCGCAACGCCGGCTACGCCAACGGCAAGCCATCGGTGCTGGTGATCGTGTTCCGGCAGCCCGGCGCGAACATTATCGACACGGTCGACCGCATTCGCGAGGCACTGCCGCAACTGGAAAGCTTCCATCCCGCGCGCCATCAATCTGCGGGTGGCCATGGACCAGACCATCACCATCCGGGCTTCGGTCCACGATGTGGAGATCACGCTGCTGATTTCGATCATGCCTGGTGATCCTGGTGGTGTTTCTTTTCCTGCGAAGCCCGCGGACCACCTTGATCCCGAGCGTCGCCGTTCCCGTTTCGCTGATCGGAACCTTCGGCGTGATGTACCTGGCCGGGTTTCAGCATCGACAATCTGTCGCTGATGGCGCTGACCATTTCCACCGGATTTGTGGTGGACGACGCGATCGTGGTGATCGAAAACATCACGCGCTACATCGAACACGGCATGCACCCGTTCCAGGCGGCGCTCAAAGGGGCGCAGGAGATCGGGTTCACGGTGCTGACCATCAGCATCTCGCTGGTCGCGGTCTTCATTCCGCTTGCTGCTGATGGGCGGCATCGTGGGCCGGCTGTTCCGCGAGTTCGCCGATGGTGCTGTCGGTGGCCATCGTGGTTTCGATGGTGATCTCGCTCACCACCACTCCCATGATGTGCGCGCATCTTTTGCGCGAGAACAGCAGCACGGCCGGCTGTACCGAAGAGCGAGAAGTTCTTCACGTGGGTGGTGAACTTCTACGGCCGGACGCTGTCGCCGCGTATTGGAGCATCCGGCGATTACACTGTTGACCCTGCTGGCCACGGTGGCGCTGACCATCTTCCTGTACATCCGGGTGCCCAAGGGATTTTTCCCGCAGCAGGACACCGGCCGGCTCACCGGGCAGATTCAGGCCGATCAGGACACTTCGTTCCAGGCCATGGACAAGATTCTGCTGCAGATGGTGAACATCATCGATGCCGATCCGGCCATCGACACGGTGAACGCGTTCTCGGGCGGCGGCGGCGGCACCACCACCAATACGGCGCGGATGTTCATTGCCTTGAAGCCGCTGAGCGAGCGCAAGGTGACCGCGCGACCAGATCATCCAGCGGCTGCGGCCGAAGCTGGCGCGCGTGCCCGGAGCCACGCTGTTATTTGCAATCCGTCCAGGACCTGCGGGTGGGCGGCCGCCAAAGCAACGCGCAGTATCAGTACACCATGCGCGGCGACAATTTGACCGACCTGACCAACTACGCGCCACGCATGCTGGACGAGTTGAAGCGCATCAAGGTAATCACCGACACCAACAGCGATCAGCAGGACCGCGGCTTGCAAGCCAATGGTGGATTACGATCGCAAAACCGCGGCGCGATTCAATATTTCGCCGCAACTGATCGACGCCGTGCTGTACGATGCGTTCGGCCAGCGGCAGGTGTCCACCATGTATACGTCGCTCAATCAATATCACGTGGTGATGGAAGCGGCGCCGCAATACTGGCAGAATCCCAATACGCTGCGGCAGATCTACGTTAAGTCGCCCTACGGGCAAGGAAGTGCCGCTTGAGCGCGATCGCGAAAACCGGCGGATGCCACCGCGCCGCTCTCGGTGAACCATCAGGGGCTGTTTCCCGCGATCACGCTGTCGTTCAACCTGCAGCCCGGCGTGGCGCTGGGAACGGCGGTGAACGCAGATCAACGCGGCAGCGCAACAAAGTCGGCCTGCCCGCCACCATCCAGACCGGGTTCGCAGGCACGGCGCAGGCCTATCAGGACTCGCTCGGCAGCGAGCCGCTGCTGATCGCCACCGCGCTGGCGACGGTCTACATCGTGCTCGGCATGCTGTATGAAAGCTACATTCATCCGGTGACGATCCTGTCCACGCTGCCGTCGGCGGGCGTGGGCGCGCTGCTGGCCCTGGAGCTGACGCACACCGATCTGAGCGTGATCGCGATCATCGGAATCATCCTGCTGATCGGCATCGTGAAGAAGAACGCGATCCTGATGATCGATTTTGCGATCGCCGCCGAACGCAATGAAGGCAAGAGCTCGCGCGATGCGATCTTCGAGGCCTGCCTGCTGCGTTTCCGGCCCATCCTGATGACCACCATGGCGGCGCTGCTTCGGCGCGCTGCCGCTGGCGCTCGGCACCGGAACAGGATCGGAGCTGCGGCGGCCGCTCGGAATCACCATCATCGGCGGACTGATCTTCAGCCAGATGCTGACGCTGTACACCACGCCGGTGGTTTATCTTTACTTCGACCGGCTGCAGCAATGGCGCGAACGGCAGCGGGCCAAGCGGCGCACGGCTGTCAGGCGACCAGCCCGTGGGCTCGGAGGTGTAACAGAAACGCGATCATGATGTACACAGCGACTGTTTCATCCGTCCAGTCCGATTCCCTGATTCTGGCCATCGCCGGCAATGTGAGCCAGGAGGCGTTGCCCGAAATCGCCTTGCTGATCGATCATGGAAGACGCGATCATGAGAAAGTAATACTGGACCTGGGTGAGGTGACGCTCATCGATCCGGCCGCGGCGCAGTTTTTTGCCGAGCAGTTTCGCGGCGGCGTGCGGCTGGTGAATTGCCCGGTTTATATAAGGCGCTGGATTGCGAGAGATCGAATGTTGAATCGGAAAACGAAGAATAAGCCGTCGTTCCATCGGTTTTCGATGGCGGCGTTGCTGGGCGCGCTGCTGGTTTCAAGCGGATGCATGGTGGGTCCCAACTACAGGCGCCCGCCCGCGCCCGTGCCGCAGGCGTTCAAAGAGAAGCCCCCCAGTGGTTGGAAGGAAGCGGCAGCCGAGCGACACGGCCCTCAAAGGAAAATGGTGGGAGCTTTACAACGACCCGCAGCTCAATGCCCTGGAAGAGCAGGTGAGTATTTCGAACCAGAACGTGCTGGCGGCGGAAGGTCAATACCGGGCGGCGCGGGCGGCGGTGCAGGTGGCGCGGTCGGCCTTGTTTCCGACCCTCACGGCCGGCCCCACGGCGCAGGTGGCCCAAGGCACGGGCGGAGTTTCGGCCAATCAAGTGGCTGCCGCCGGGGGCGTTCACACCAACTATCAAATCCCCGTGGATGTTTCCTATCAAGTGGACCTGTGGGGCAGCATCCGGCGCAACGTGCGCGCGAGCGCTGAAACCGCGCAAGCCACCGAGGCACAACTCGAGAACGCCAAGCTCACCTACCAGGCGGACTTGGCGCAGGACTATTTTCAGATGCACGGCATCGACGGCGACATCGCGCTTCTGCAATCCACTGTGGATTCTTACGCCAATTACCTCAAGCTCACGCAGGCCCGGCACACATCGGGCATCGCGTCGGGCGCCGACGTAGCGCAAGCGGAAACGCAGTTGGATTCGGCCAAGGAGCAATTGATCGACTTTGGCGTGGCGCGCGCTCAGTACGAACACGCGATTGCAATTCTGATCGGCAAGCCGCCGGCCGAGCTGTCCATCCAAGCGCGGACGCTGAAGGACCAGCCGCCGCAGATTCCCGTTGCGTTTCCATCCACGCTACTGGAGCGGCGTCCGGACATCGCCATCTCGGAGCGCCAGATGGCCGCCGTGAACGAACAGGTGGGGATCGCGGAGGCGGCATACTATCCGTCACTGACGCTCAGCGCGGGCGCGGGCCTTTCCAGCTCCAGCTTCGTAAGTCTGTTTAGTTGGGCGGCGCGTTTCTGGTCGGCGGGCGCCACGTCATCGGAAACTCTGTTCGACGGTGGCAGGCGGCGCGGAGAAGTACGACATCGCCCAAGCCGATTTCGATACGGACATGGCCAATTACCGTCAAACCGTGCTCACCGCGTTTCAACAGGTGGAGGACGAACTGGCCGCCTTGCGGATTCTGGAACAGGAAACCGGCGCGACGAACGAAACGGTGAAAGCCGCTCAAACCGCGCTCGATATCACCACCGCGCAATATAAGGCCGGTACCGCGACTTACCTGCAAGTGGAGACATCGCAGACCGCATTGTTCGGAGAGCAGGAAGCCCTGGTGAATCTATTGACGCGCCGCATGGTATCGAGCGTTCTGCTGGTGGAAGCTCTCGGCGGAGGATGGGATGCGTCGAAATTGCCGGAGGTCAGCGCGCTGACGGCCAGCGACAAGCGCTCCAAAAATTGATTACCTAAAAACTGATCTTGTCTTTGGCCGCCGCGATCTTCTTGCCGTCCACGCCGTAGATGATCAGCAGATCGCCCCAGGCGTGAAAGTCGCCGTGGCGCTCGCGGTATTTCACCACGGCGTCCGCCTCTGCTTCGGTGAGGCCTAACCCCGCGGCGATCTGTTGCGCCGAGGCAGTATTTACATTGATCTTGGTGGCGTCTTCCACCTTCGGAAAATTCGCGAAGAGATAATCGGCGATAGTGTCGAGCTCGGCATTGGTGGCCTGCGCGCCGCGATCTTTCATGCGATAGACGATGGCGTGGTATTCGTCCCTGGTGAAGCGATAAACCGCGATCTCCCCGGCCTTATGACAGCCGACGCAGGCGCGCAGGATCAGCTCTTTGCCCTTGCCGTCGGGGAGATCGGCGGCGCTGGCAGGCAACGACAGCAGGCCCGCGCAAATGGCCAGGCCCGCAATCAGCTTGTTCAACTTCTCTCCTTCTTCGCCGCTATCTGTGGAAACGTCCTTCGAGAACGCCCTTCCCCAGAATGTGGCCCTGCATCGCGTCCAGAACGTCGGCCGCGCGTGGCATCCGGTCCGAGATCGAGCTTGGTATCCAGCGCGAAGAGCTCAAACGTGTAGTGATGATAGGGACCGGCCGGAGGCGCGCCAGGTCCCATGAAGCCGACGCCGCCGCGCAGATTCTTCGCGTTGATAGCTCCGTCCTCCATTTTCGCGGTGGCGGGAACGCCTTGGGGAAGGCCTGTCGCCGTACCCGGAATATTGAAGATCATCCAGTGCAGAACGTCGTCGGTCTTGCGGCCCAGCGCCACGTCGGGATCGTGCAGGATCAACGCGAAACTGACGGTGCCCGGCCGGTACGTGGGTCCACTCCAGTTGCGGCGAAACAGCGTCGGGAACGGCTTGCGTGTATTTGTTGGGAATAACGCCGCCGTCTTCAAAATCGGGCGAAGTGAGCGTCAGGCCGGGACCGGCGGGCCCACGTCCGCCCTTGGGCTGCGCGAAGGCTGAGCCGAGGCTCGCCAGGAAGAAGATCGTTGCTCCTACAGTGAGGATTCTCATGAGGTGTTTCTCCTTGGATGTATCAGCATATCAAGAAGGCGGAGCAAATTGTGGCGGCATGGGGCGGGGAAGCGGGTGGCATTTTTGGGCCGGGCTTAGGCCGTGCTATGATCGGGCTTCTCGCGAAATCACGCGAGGCAAGCACCCTTCGGAGGGGCCGGAATGGCAGTTCAGGCGACCAAGTCTACCGAAAACAAAGCGCGCAAATCGGGGGACGGAGAGCAGTATTTAGCGGCGCATCTGGCGTTTGAGTTGGCGCGCGTTGTGGAGGAAGCCGCGGTCGCGTCCGCGCGCACCATGGGACAAGGCGATAGCCCCGGTTCCGATCTTGCGGCCGTGCAAGCCATGCGCCGCGCTTTCGAAGATGTGCCCATCGCCGGAAACATCGTGATCGGCGAAGGCGAGCGCGATGAAGCGCCGATGTTATATATCGGCGAGCGGGTGGGCGCGACGCCGCCTCCTGGCCTGGAATATCCGGCCGTCGATATCGCCGTGGATCCGCTGGAAGGCACGAACCTGTGCTCCACCGGCGCCGCTAATTCCATCGCGGTGCTGGCGGCTTCGGAAGCCGGCGGATTGCTGCACGCGCCGGATTGCTACATGGAGAAGATCATTGCGGGACCCGGATGCCAAGGCGCGCTGGATCTGGACGCGCCTCCCGAAGACAATCTCAAAGCCATCGCCAAGCGATTGGATCGTGATGTCGACGATCTGGTGGTGATGGTGCTGGACCGGCCGCGCCACGAGGAACTGATCGCCAGGAATTCGCAAGGCGGGCGCCCGCATCCGTCTCATCAGCGATGGCGATTTGTCGGCTGGAATCGCCGCGGCCGTGCGCGGCGCGGGCGTACACGCGGTGATGGGGATCGGCGGCGCTCCGGAAGGCGTAATCACGGCGGCCGCGATGCGCTGCCTGCACGGCGAGATGCTGGGGCGTCTGGTGGTGGTCAACCAGGAGATGGAGCGGCGGATGGAGAAGATGGGCATCAGCGATCCGCGCAAGATCTATCGGGCCGAAGATCTGGCGCCGGGCAAGAGAATCATCTTCGCGGCGTGTGGCGTCACGCCGGGAAATCTGCTGCAAGGCGTCCGATTCTTCGGCGACGGTCATCGAACGCACTCCCTGGTGATGACCTCGCACCCGAATACCGTGAGCTTTCCGCGATACGGTCCATCTGACGGGCAAGCCGGACCGCCGCGGCGTGCGGTTGTTCTAAATGGCCACGGATAAACACAGATAAACGCGGATGTAGGCGAACCGCTGCTAACCCGCGTCAGTTGAGCCGCGCCAGCCAGCGATGAATGGAGCTGAGTTGCTGGGCGATTTGCGCGCGATCCTCGGCATTGGGCGAATACTTCAGATACAGCTCCAGATCCGTTTGCGCGCTGCGAAATTGGCGCATCCGCAAGCGGGCCACAGCCGCGCGCCTTGTAATACTCGGCGTTTCCGCGGGAAAGCTTCAATCAGCAGATCGGTCACCGCCACCATTTTGTCGAACTGTTTGCCGCGAAAATAGGCCGAGCGCAAATTGTTCAACATGCGCACCAGGATGTAGCGCGTGCCCACGGGCGCCAGAGCGGTGGCATCGGCTTCGGCTCCGGTGCGGTCCCGCGCCAGCTGCCGGCACTCCTCCAGTGCCGAGCAGTTTGCCGGAGTGAAACGGATCGATGTAGGTTGCGATATTCCCCGTCGTTATATTCGACGATGAAGTGGCCCGGGAAGTCCCACTCCTGAAACAGGCTGGCCCAGCCGCCGCGCGACTTCGATATAAACCACCGAAAGCGCGATTGGAATCCCGGTGCGGCGATCCAAAACATAATTGAGGCAACTGTTGCGGGGATCGTTGTAATCGATTTCATTGCCGCGGAAGCCGAGATCGCCGAACAGGTACTCGTTGGCCACGCGCACAAACTCGCGGCCGCTGGCCGAAGAGGGCAGCCGCGCCCCGATTCCCGATGCGATTCTATCCAGAATCGCCCAGAAACGGCTCGGGATCCAGATCCGGCGTCTCGATGGAGGCGATTTCGAGCGCCGCCATGTCGAGCCGCGCCCTCCGGCTGGTCCTGAATTGCCGATCGCAGCGCTTCCATCGAACTCTTCAATTCCTGCTCTTGGTCCCTTCGCGGGGGCTCTTTCGAATTGTGACACCGCGCGCGGCCACTTGCACGGGCAGGATTTCGGCGCCGGCGCTGGCGATAGCGCGCGCCACGCGCTCCTGTGCGCCGCGCTCCACCAGAAAAAAGACGCAGCCGCCTCCGCCCGCGCCGCAGACTTTGGCGCCCAGCGATCCGGCGCGCTTGCGCCAGGGTGATCAGCCGGTCGATGAGCGGAGTGGATATGCCCGGCAGGTTGGCCCGGCGGTGCGACCAGTCTTCGCGCAGCAACCGGCCGGCATTCGTTCCAATCGGCTTTCTGAACGGCGTCGCGCATGCTGGAGGCGATCGCGGCTATGTGTCCGAAATTGCGCTGCACTTTGCGATCCCCGTTGATGTAGGCCTTGGTCACTTCCCAATTGTTTATGCCCGAATTGCGGGGAGCGCCTGTGTAGCAGAGCACGATGCGGCGATTGAAGTCGTCCAGATCCACCGGAATCGCGACGCGCCGCACGCCGTCCGGCCCGAAGTTCAATGGCGCTAACGCCGCCGTACAGCGCCGGGTAGTAATCCTGCACGCCGGTGGGCACGCGAATGATTTGCGCCTCGACGTTCTGTGCAATCTCGCGAATTTTTTCCGGGCCATGACCGGAGCCGGTAAAGCGATTGAGGGCGCTGGCGGTGGCGATCATCAGCGCGGACGAACCGGCAATCCCGGCGCCGGCGGGCGATTCGGAATCGGTCCGCAGGGCGAGGCCGGTGCGCGGACGGAAGAAACGCAACAGGTAGGTCGCCAGCGGCAGGCTGGGCTTTCGGGCGAGATCAAGCTGGGCAAGAGATTGGTGGGTTTCCTCGGCCTGGAGGTCGCCGGAGCGCAAGCGGATTTCCGGACGAGTCCAAAGTTTCCAGCGCGCAGCGCGTGAAGCGGTTGATAGCGAAATTTACGGTAACCGCGCCCGGATGAAAGAGGTATAAAGGCCAGATATCGAGGGTCCCGCCGGCCAGGTCAACGCGGCAAGGCGCCTCGGCGATGATTTTCATGCGAAGCTTTACTATACCGTGGCATCGGGCTATTACCCTGGCAGTATCGAGAATCTTACAATTCCGCCGATAGAGATAGAGATGAAGTGCGTTTTGTTCCTCGGAGTACTGGCGGGAGCGCTCGCCTGGGCGCAAACCAAGCCCGCAGCCGCGCCTTCCGATGCGCCACCAGCCGGACCAAAAGCAGCAGCAACAACAACAACAACCACAACAGGATCAACAAGCTAGCGACCAGTCAGCGGCCCCCGAGCCAGCGGCTCCTACGCCACAACCAAGCAACCAGCAACCCGATGCAAAAGCGGTGCAATCGGCGATGGCGGAGTCACTCGCCAAACAGCGCGTAGCCGCGATGCAGCAAGTGGCGTCGGTGATGGGCAAAGCGCCTACGCCCGCGGCGTCCTTTTTCACTGTCCCTTGGGTGGAAACGCCGGTGCCGTTCAGCGTCCCGCCGTGCGACCCCATGCCAACCGCCGATTTAGACAAACTGGTACTGGAGAACTCACAGCAGCAGGGCGTCAAACCCGAATTAATCCGCGGGGTGATTGCGCAGGAATCGGGCGCCCGGCCGTGCGCGGTGTCCTGGAAAGGCGCGCAGGGGCTGATGCAGCTCATGCCGGCCACTTCCGAGCAATTCGGCGTCAAGGACCCGTTTGATCCCCACCAGAATGTTGAGGCCGGCACGAAGCTGCTGAAGCAATTGCTGACGAAATACAACAATGACGTGAGTCTCGCGCTGGCGGCTTATAATGCGGGCGAGGCGCGCGTGGATAAGGACGGCGGCGTACCGCAAATTGCAGAAACGCAAAACTACGTCACCGATATTCAATCTAAGCTTCCTAAGAAATAGGCCGCTGCTTGCCCTTGTATTTCAGCAGCTTAGGGCGTGCGAGCGGGCCACGCGTCTTAAACTTTTGGCGTCTTCCCCGACGATAGGTCCATTGGGATCTTGCGGCCTCGCGGCCGATCCTTGCAATGCCAGGCAAAGACATCTCGTTCATTCGGGTTCGGCCGCTTCCACGTCCATAATTGCGCCCATCCCGTTCTTTGAACCGGACGACAACGCGCAAATTCCGGCAACCATCCTGATGGTCGATAGCGAGGAGATCAACCGCCGGCTGCTGCGGGCCATCTTTAAAACCACGCCGTACAAAATCCTGGAGGCGCACCGGGCGTCGGAAGCAACCGCGCTGCTCGATTCCGAAAAGATCGATCTGGTGATTCTGGATCTGATGCTGCCGGAGATGAGCGGCCCGGAGCTGTGCCGCTGGATGAAAGCACACCGGTCCACGCAGTTGATCCCAGTCCTGATGATCACCAATCTGCAAGGCGTGGAGAACGAGATTGCGGGGATCTCCTCGGGCGCGGACGAATTTCTGATCAAGCCGCTGCATCCGGCCGTGGTGCGAACGCGGGTGCGCGCGATGCTGCGCAATAAGTCGCTGATCGATTCGCTGGAAGAGGCCGAGACCATCCTGCTGGCGCTGGCGCAGACCGTGGAGCATCGCGATCCTTACACCGGAAAACATTGCCAGCGGCTGGCCGTGGCGTCGGTGATGCTGGGCGAGGCGCTGGGTTTGCCGAGCCAGGATCTCACGTGCGCTGTATCGCGGCGGATATCTGCACGACATCGGCAAGATCGCGCATTCCGGACGCCATTCTCTTCAAACAGGGCGAGCTCACCGAGCGAGGAATGGGAAGTGATGCGCAGCCATCCGGTCCGCGGCGAAGAGATCTGCCGGCCCATGCGCAGCCTGGCGCCGGTGCTGCCGATCATTCGCAGCCATCACGAGCGCTGGGATGGATCGGGCTATCCGGACGGATTGGCGGGCGAGGAGATTCCGCTGCTGGCGCGGATTCTGCAGGTCGTCCGATATCTACGATGCGTTGATTAGCGAGCGCCCCTACAAAGCTGCGCTGTCGCCCGAAGAGGCGTTCGCGGTCATGGAGGAAGAAGTCCGGCGCGGATGGCGCGATCCGGAACTGGTGCTCGCTGTTCGCCAGCACCATTCAGACCAATCCCAGCGCCGACCTGACGTCGCTGGAGGCCTCGCTCGAAAACATGCGCATCGCCGTTTCCCGGTAAGTCAACGCACACGGCCAGCCTCAAGAGCGCAAAGGGCGCGGCGCGCACCACAAAACAGGCCAGGAAGTGCTTCGCGCCGCGCTCCGTTTTGCGCGAGTTCCTTAAGAGCGCAAAGGGCGCGGCGCGCACCACAAAACAGGCCAGGAAGTGCTTCGCGCCGCGCTCCGTTTTGCGCGAGTTCTTTAAAAGCGCAAAGGGCGCGGCGCGCACCACAAAACAGGCCAGGAAGAGTGCTTCGCGCCGCGCTCCGTTTTGCGCGAGTTCCTTAATAGACTAATCTTGTAATTTGAAGCCTCTGGAAATCCTGGAGCGCGAGATTGTCGGCTGCGAAAAGTGCCCGCGGCTGGTGGCCTATCGCGCCGAAGTGGGACGCGTCAAGCGGCGCGCGTATCGCGATTGGGATTATTGGGCCAAGCCGGTGCCTGGTTTTGGCGATCCGCGGGCCCGGCTGCTGCTCATCGGCCTGGCACCGGGAGCGCATGGCGCCAACCGCACCGGACGCATGTTCACCGGCGATAGCTCGGGCGATTTCCTGTACAAGGTTTTGTTCGCTACCGGATTCGCATCGCAGCCCGACCAGCACGTCGCGCGATGACGGGCTGAAACTGATCGGACGCATTACATCGGCGCGGCGGTGCGTTGCGCGCCGCCCGATAACAAGCCAACGGTGGAAGAGATTCGCACTTGCCGTCCGTATCTGGAGCGCGAACTGGAGCTGCTGAAGGATGTCGAGGTAATAGTGGCGCTGGGACGCCTGGCTTTCGATGTCTATCTGGGAATCCTGCGCGATCGGGGCCAGATCGCGCGGCGGTCCGGATTCGTGTTCGCGCACGATGCCGAACATCATACCGGCCAGGGCCAGCCGCTGCTGATCAGCTCCTACCATCCCAGCCAGCAGAACACTTCCACCGGCAAACTGACCGAGGCGATGTTTCGCGGGGTATTCGAGCGGGCCCGCCGCAGCATTACAGCGTGATCGCAATGGGGCTAAACGCAGCCGACATTAGCAGCACGCCCAGCCGGCTGTGATCGCGCGGGGAAACATAGGGATTGTGGACGTGCATTTGCACGGTGGTCAGGCTATCGGTTTTCAGCCATTTTACCGGGACTTCATGCTGGTAATTCACGATGCCGTCCTTGGCGAACCGGGCTTGATCGAGCAAATGCCCGTTCACGTAAAAGTCGACGATCAGCGGACCGGTCTGCTGGAGCGTCTCCAGCGGAAGGAAGAAGCGCTCGCGGAACACGTGATGCTGCACGGAGGAAAGCCGGAACCGCAGCTCGGGCTCGTCCAGCGTCCAAAAGCCTTGCGATTTTTCGTCGCCCACCAGCACGCCCTTCACCACATACTGCGACGCTCCCGGCTTCCCGACGGTCATGGTTTCGCCGAACGCATAATCCGGATTGGATACCTTCAGCAAATGAAGCTGGACGCTGACGGCGGCGTCGGAGTTGTCGAGCTCTACATAGTGGCCGTTCTCGTAATCGAAGATATGATCGTAATGCGGCAGGCGATTGAGAGGGATGCGTTGCGGCGGGCGGGCCATTCAACTGCGTCAGGAAAAGATCGGTATCGTGATAATACAGCCTCAGAAGAAACAACAGGTCCCAGTTATAATCCAGGGCGCTATGCACAAACAGGAGCTTGGAGCCATGCGGCAGTGTGGGATAGAGGCGCGAGAATTCGGCGGCGGTATTCTTGTAAGGAGAATATCGCGGGTCGGGAGCTTGCGGCCAGTTGCGAAAGTCAATCACCGTGAATAACAGAGCCGTGGCTACGAACAGGGCGACCGATGAGGAAGCTGGCGATGCGAACCAGTGCGAGGCCGCGCCCAAAGGTGGCGCGCCGCGGGCCTGAAAGTCTTCCGCGATCAGCCGGCACAGGCTTTCCTTGAAACGCACCAGCATGACCGCCCCATAGAGCGCCATCCCCGCCAGCGGCAGATAAAGCACGAATCCCAGGCGGGGCGGGATAAACGATACCGGCAGCAGCGCGATGACGAAGAAGAGCAGCCCGAACCACATCACGCGGGATCGCATCCAAATCGCGATGGCGAGCAACACACCGAAGAATATGGCTACACCGGCCGGCGTGAACGGCTTGACGCCCAGCGGCAGCGGAGGGATCATTGCGATAAAGCAAATCGCCCAGAAATGTTCCGGTGTCCGCCAGCCAGCGCGTCAGGGTGTAGCTGGGAATGTAGGCGGTGTCTTGGCCGATGCCATTCGCTCCCAGCTTGGCCGGAATGTAGATCAAGACGCACAGCGCTCCCAGAAGCGCCATTCTGCCTTCGTGGAAGCACCAGCGGAAGAGTGCGCGAAGGCTTCGGAAATCCGGCGGATGGAACAAAAGCTCATACAGCAATACGATCACCGGCAGCGTCGCGCCCATTTCCTTCGAATTGAGCGCACACACCAAACAGACCAGAAATCCGATGGTCCCCCATACGCCCAGGAACCGGTCCCGCAGTCTGGCTCTCAGATAAATCAGCAGGGCCAGAAAATAGAACAGGAAGCAGAAAACGTCGTACAGCGATCCGGCATTGTAATAGAGATAGTCGAGCTTGCCGTGGAAACAGTACAGTAAGATCGCGATGGCGCCGAATTCCGCGCGATCCGCCGATCCTGCCGAAACACCATATAGGCGAGCCACAGATTGACCAGCATCGCCGCGAAGAACAGCGACGTAGAGCGGGTAAGGATTAAAGCCGAAGATCGCGAAGAGCGTTCGATAGATAACGCCGCCGAACGGCCGATAATACGGCGTCCAGAAGAAAATGTTGGCCTTCACCAGCGAGCTCACCGGCTTGCTCCAATAGCCGTAGAGATTCATCATGTCGTCGCCGGTGTAGTAAATCAGCAGCCCGCGCCAGGTGAGGCTCAGGAAAAGGCCCGCGATGAACAGGCCGGCGAGAATCGGCTGGAGGATGCGGAGTCCACTACGGCTGGTGCTGGAGCTGGATTGCATCAACGTCTCTGGCCGGGGTTGTGCGTCAAGGATCTTTGCGCCAGGCTTGTTGCAGCTTTTCCGCGAAAGGAGAAGAGGACGGGGCGCTGCGCTGGGAAGGCTCAGACGGATGGCTGATGTTCCGGCGGTGCGGTCCCGGCGGGAACCTGCGCGGGAGATGCAGGCTCGGCGGAACTCAGCCGGTGCGGCGGAAGCCTCGCGCGGCGGCTCGTCATCCAGGTACTTCGCTTTCT
Source organism: Bryobacterales bacterium (assembly GCA_963761265.1). Taxonomy (GTDB): domain Bacteria; phylum Acidobacteriota; class Terriglobia; order Bryobacterales; family Bryobacteraceae; genus Palsa-89. Next base: position 103,896 of record CAVXGM010000028.1, on the reverse strand, counting down.
TGAGAATGGATCGTTCGAGCGAAGGGCTGTAACCGGTCCAGCAACCTTCGATGTGGCGGTCCTTTTCGGCCAGCGCGCGCATGCACTCCATTTTCGAATCGAGATTGTCGAGGTGATGCAGCAGCATCGCTTCGGGAAACAGCGGCACCTTCGGCGAGCCGTACTCCAGCTCGCCGTGATGGCTGACAATCAGGTGCTCCACCAGAACGCGCAGCTTGGGCGGAAAATCGGGAAGCTGCTGCATCTTCTCGTGCAGCAGGCGCAGGCCGATCACGATGTGGCCGAGCAATTGCCCTTCGGAGCTGTAGCCGAAGCTGCGCTCGTAGCGTTAGCTCGGCCACCTTGCCGACGTCGTGAAGGATCGCGCCGGTGAGCAACAGGTCCGAGTCCAGGTTGCCGTAATGCGAAGCGGTAAGGTGGCACAGCCGGCAGACCGAAAGCACGTGTTCGATCAATCCGCCCAGATAAGCATGATGCACGTGCTTGGCGGCCGGCGCGGTGCGATACATGCGCGCCAGCGGCTCGTCGTCGAGAAAGGCGTTCGAGCAGCCCGCGCAGATGCGGATTGCGCATGGCCGCTACCAAGGCGCGCAGCTCCGCGAACATTTCCAGCGGATCGCGCGTGGAGGCCGGGAAAAAAATCGGCGAAATCGACGTCCGCATCCAGGACGCGCGCCATCTTGTGGACGGTCATCTGCAGCCGGTTTTGGAAGATCTGCAGCAGGCCTTTCACCTTGACGAAGTCGTCGCGGTCGAAGGTATCCACCACCTCGACGACGTTGTCCCACATCTTGGCGTCGATCTCGCCGGTGCGGTCGCCCAGCAGCAGCGAAAGGTAGGGTTCGCCGGACTTCTTCTGCCGCACGTCCTTGCCGTGAACGAGAAAGGTGGTAGTGAAAACCTGGTTCGGCTTTAGATCGCTAAGGTAGGGCGACTTCATGGAAACTCGGCGCCTTACTGCGACGAACTGACGGCCGTGGTCTGGGTCCCGGGAACCGGGATGGTCCACAGCAGTCTCTTGTGCCGGGTGGTGCTCACGACCTCTTCCTTCTTCACGGTTTCCGGCCTGAGTTGCGCGGGATCTACCCAGGCGGTATCCTTGCCAGGCGCCGCGCCGGTGTCGATGTAGTCGGCTTTGATCTCCAGGAAAGCGTCCTTGCGCAGCTTGGTGAGATAATCGCGAACGGCGGCATCCAAGCGGGGCGCGAGCAGCTTCTCCGTGATCTCGTTCTCCACTTCCGACAGTTCGGCTTGACCGGCTTTCTGATGGTCTTCCACTCGCAGAATGAGAAATCCGTCGGCCACTTTAACAGGATCGGTGATGTAGCCCTTGGGCTGATTCCAAACCAAGTCTTCCAGGTTCTTGCTCAAGATCGCCTTTCTTGTAGGGCGGCAGCTCGCCCATGCTCTTAGCGCTGACGGAATCGGAATTGTCGCGAGCCATTTCGGCGAATCGCTCGCCCTTGCGCGCGCGCGCCACCAGGTCCTTGGCCTTCTTTTCGGCGGCCGCGATGCCGGCTGCGTCCTTACCTTCGGTGGAGATCAGGATCTCCTGCAAAGTGATCTGCTCCTTGCGCACGAATTCCGTCTTGTGCTCGTTGTAATACTTCTCCAGCTCCTCGTGCTTCACCGGCATCTTCTCGCTGACTTCCTGGCGAATCACGCGCTGGGTGAGGAACTGATTCTTCATGTCCTGCTTGAAGTCTTCATAAGGACATCGCCGCTCTGTTCCTTGACGTACGCCTGGAACTTTTCCGGATCGGCGATCTTGGAGTCGGATTGGATCGCGGCCAATCTGCTTGCTGACATCGCTGTCAACGTTGATGTTGAGATCCTTGGCCTTCTGGGCCAGGAGGAGCTGATCGATTTTGTCGCGCAGCAGGTTCTTCTCGCGCTCGGCTAATTGTCTGCTCCAGTTCATCGCCCACCACGCCATTGGCGCGCAGGCCCTCGATCAGCTCGCGGCGGGCGCGATCCAGATCGCCCCGCGTGATGATGTCGCCATTGCATTTGGCGACGATCTCTTCAACCACGGAGGTGTCGGCTGCAGCCAGACTGAGGGCGAAAGCACAACCAGCTCCTAATGCCAGGAGGGGTACAAACAACTTCATATTCTCCATTATGGACGAAAGGCGTCGGCTTGTGGCGGGGCCGCGGCTCGATTTCGATGTCACTGAAAACCACTAGCCTGCGCCTTTAGATTTGTGTAGGATAGTCTAAAACCTTTTTAGTTGTACGGGCTTGGTTCGTTTTTACTTTGGGATTTCAAGGAGGAGAAGCGTCCAAACATAGCTTGATTGTGGTTTTGGGGACGTTCTGGGTGGCATCGGTGCAAGCCCAATCAACGTCCGCGCCGAATCTGTTCAATGTGCTTTCGTGGTCCTCGGTTTTCAACCAGACGGTTTACAACGGCGGAGGGACCCCGGTTGGAGAACTGAAAAACGCCGTGCCAAACATATTTGCCTATCAGGGCACGCCCGTCGGCAAGGCCAAAGTCATTACGGGGCTCTTTCAGTCCGATACCTCTATTGTCAACCTCAACAACGCCATCAACACCAACATCGCCACGGCCCTGGGGGCCAGCGTTCCGGTTGGCACTAGCGCCGCCGGTCTGAACCGCTGATAAACTAGAAGCGGGGAAAGCATCTAAATAAGCGATGGCAACGCCCACCCGCGTACAAACTCCAGTGGATATCTCGCTCTCGCAGGAGCAGCTTGTCCGGGCCTACCGCGCGATGTACATGGCGCGCCGGCTGGATGACCGCGAGATCCTGCTGAAGCGGCAGAATCGTATCTTTTTTCAGATCAGCGGCGCTGGACATGAAGCGGTGCAAGCGGCGGCGGGGCTGGTCTTCCGGCCGGCGCACGACTGGTTTTATCTCTATTATCGGGACCGCGCGCTGGCACTGATGCTGGGGGTGACCGCCGAACAGATGCTGCTGGCGGCGGTAGGAGCGGGGCTGGACCCGGCGTCGGGCGGCCGTCAGATGCCTTCCCATTGGACCGATGCCGCGCTGCACATCGCATCCCGATCCTCGGCCACCGGCACGCAGTTCCTGCAAGCTGCCGGGTGCGCGCAGGCCTATCGGTATCTGGATCCGGACTCCGACGAGGTGACGCTGGTCTCGAGCGGCGAGGGCGCCACTAGCGAAGGCGAGTTCTGGGAAGCCATGAATGCGGCCTGCCTGGAGAATTTGCCGCTGGTCTTCCTGATTGAAGACAACGGCTACGCCATCTCCGTGCCGGTGGAGAAGCAGACCGCGGGCGGGAACGTCGCGCAACTGGTGGCCGGGTTCCCCAATCTGAAGCGCATCGAAGTGGACGGCACCGATTTCATCGCGTCCCACCAGGCGCTTGAGCGAAGCCGCCGCATACGCGCGCGAGCGGAAGGGTCCGGCGCTGGTGCATGCGCAAGTAACGCGTCCTTATTCGCACTCCCTTTCCGATGACGAGCGGATCTATAAGACCAAAGCCGAACGGGAAGCCGAAGAATTGCGCGATCCGCTATTGCGCTTTCCCGGAGTGGCTGATCTCGGAAGGCATTCTGGACCGCCAGGGATTGCAGGTGATCGTGCATGAGGTGGATCAGGAGATCCAGCGAGGCCACCGATCATGTCCTGCGTGCCGACCCGCCGGCCAAGGGTTCGGCGCTCCAATATCTTTATTCCGACAAGATCGACCCGACTTCGGTGGAGTTCGAGGCTGAGCCGCAATTCGAGCGGCGAGGCGCACACCATGGTGGACGAGATCAATCTCACGCTGCATGAGGAAATGCGGCGAAACCCGCGCATGATCGTGTTTGGCGAAGACGTGGCGGATTGCAGCCGCGAGGCGAACCTGGCGGAAGTGAAAGGCAAGGGCGGCGTGTTCAAAGCCACGGCCGGCCTGCAGATTAAATTTGGCAGCGACCGCAGCTTCAACAGCCCGCTGGCGGAAGCCGGCATCATCGGCCGGGCCATCGGACTGGCGGAACGCGGGATGAAGCCGGTGGTGGAGATTCAGTTCTTCGACTATATTTGGCCGGCCATGATGCAGTTGCGCGCCGAACTGGCGACGCTGCGCTGGCGATCGCACAACGGTTTTAGCGCGCCGGTGGTGGTGCGCGTCGCAATCGGCGGCTATCTGAGCGGCGGCGCGATTTATCACAGCCAGTGCGGCGAGGTGATTTTCACTCACATTCCCGGGCTGCGCGTGGTGATGCCATCCAATGCGCAGGATGCCTGCGGGCTGCTGCGGACGGCGATTCGTTGCGACGATCCGGTGCTGTTCCTGGAACATAAGAAGCTGTATCGCGAGCTCTATAATCGCTCGCAACATCCCGGGCCCGGATTATACGATTCCGTTCGGCAAAGCGAGCATAGTGAAGAGCGGGCAGAACCTGACGGTGGTCACCTACGGCGCGGTAGTGCAAAAGATGCTGCAAGCGGCGCTGCTGGTGGAGCAGCGCAATCCCGACAAAACCATCGAGGTGATCGATCTGCGCACGCTGTCGCCTTACGATTGGGAGGCCATCCGCGCGTCGGTGGAGAAAACCAATCGCGTGATGGTGGCGCACGAAGACTGCCTCTCGTGGGGCTACGGCGCGGAGCTCGCCGCCCGCATCGCGAATGAACTGTTCGATCGCCTGGATGCGCCGGTGGGCCGGGTGGGCGCGCTCGATACCTGGGTGGGCTACAACCCGCAACTGGAGAACGAGATCCTGCCGCAGGTAGAGAATCTCGCAGCCGAAGCCGAGCGGCTGCTGAACTACTGAAAACGTACGAAGGAATCTCGCTCGCCTGTTTACAACCTCGCCCGTGCGTCGCAGCGCCGTCAGGGTCAAGTCATTGAAAGATCAAACCTTCGTCAAATGTTCACGCAATTTTACAAACTTTGTTAAATCTGTAATATGCTCGACCCACGTCGTACCGGGGTGTAGTTGTAGTTTTGTTTTTGTACGCGCTAGCCGCGTGCAAATACACGTCTGCTCATAAGCAGTTCCCTTTTGAGGACGCAGCCAAACAGACCGGCCTCGATTTTTGGCAATTTTCCGGCGCCACCGGCGACTTCCTGCTGCCGGAGCTGATGGGATCGGGCGCGGCGCTGATCGATTACGATAACGACGGCGACCTGGACGTATTTCTGATCCAAGGCTCGCCCACTTATCCGCAAGGGACGCCGCTGGTGCCGATACCCTCCGGATGGAAACCGGGCAATCGACTATTCCGCAATAACCTGCACGAAACGGGGAGGCTTTCGTTCACCGATGTTACCGAATCGTCGGGACTGGGCTTGGCCGCCAAAGGCATGGGCGTGGCGGCGGGCGATTACGACAACGACGGGTACACAGATCTTTATGTCACCAATTACGGCCACAACGTTCTTTATCACAACAACGGCAACGGTACGTTCACGGATGTAACGGCGGCGGCGGGAGTGGCGTCGTCGGGATGGTCGACCAGCGCCGCATTCATCGACTACGACAAGGACGGGCTGCTGGATCTGGTGGTGGTTCATTATCTGGACTTTTATCGCCGGCCTTGTTACACGCCGCAGGGATCGCCGAATTATTGCGGACCGCAGCCGTTTAAGGGCACGGTCACGGAGGTCTACCACAACCTGGGGCAGGGGCGATTCAAGAACGTCACCGATGAAATCGGGTTAAGCGCGAAGCCAGGACCTGGGCTGGGCATCCTGACCGGGACGTTCGGCAGCTAGCGGGTATCCTGATTTTCTGGTGGCCGACGATGGGGCGGCGAATCATCTTTGGATCAACCAGCGCAGAAGCCCGCAATCGAAGCAAAGCGATCGGGTATTTCGCGAGGAGGGACTGAGCCGCGGCCTGGCCTATGCTTCCGACGGGAGGCCGCGCGCGGGCATGGGGATCGCATCGGGAGATTTGTTCGGCGATGGCGGCGAGTCCCTGGTGGTTACCAATATTCCCACCGAAGCGTTTACGGTATTCGAGCGGCAGCCGAACGGGGATTTTAGCGACGTCACCGAGCAGAGCGGGCTGTCCCACCTCACGCTGCCCTACACGGGTTTTGGCGTCGGTTTGATCGACATGGAGAATCGGGGGCTGCTCGATCTGTTCACCGCCAATGGCGCTGTGAATGTCGCGATGGTGCGGCCGGGGGACCGGTTTCCTTATCGAGAGAAGAAGCTGTTGCTCAAAAATATGGGCAAGGGAAAAGCGTTCGAGGACATGACGGCGTCGGCTGGTCCGGTTTTTCAGATTCCCGAGGTCAGCCGGGCCGCGGTTATCGGGGATGTGAATAATGACGGCGGAACGGACATCCTGGTGACCAATAACAACGGCCCCGCTCGTCTGTTGCTAAACACGGTGCCCAATCGCGGACATTGGCTGCTGGTTCACCTGGAGGGCAGAAAAACCAACCGTTCGGCCTATGGGAGCGTGGTGGAACTGGTGCGGAGGGATGGCACCTCGGTCCGGCGCTGGGTTCGCGGCGACGGGAGTTACCTGGCCGCCAACGACCCGAGGGTGCATTTTGGCCTGGGGAAGGATACCGAAGTGAATCGCATCCAGGTTTATTGGCTGGCGGGGGAATGCGAGTCGTTCAAACAGAACGCGGTGGATACGATTGTGAATCTCAAGGAAGGCACGGGCCAGTCGTGCGAAACGCTGTCCGCCGTTGCCGGCCACTGAGCCATATACTACTTCTGTCCTAAATAGTGCGCGAACCATCCGGATTCGAGCCATCAAACATTGGTGCTGTGTTATGTTCGAGTTTATTGCGCTATCGAAATGAAAAATAGGAGGACCAGGAAGCCGAAGGCCTCTGGCGCGGCGGTGGTGGCCGCGGACCCCGCCGCGAATCCCTGGCTCTGGATCTCGGCCGCCAGTCTGGCGACGGCACTCTTCGCGGCGTTTGCGGTGTATTGGCCTGCTATCCACGGACCATTCCTGTTCGACGATATCCGCCTCCCCTACGCGCTGCCGAATGCGGCCTATCTGCCGCTCAAGGCCTGGCTCAATCAGACCCGGCCCTTGCTGATGTTCACCTTCTGGCTGAACTATCAACAGTCCGCGCAGGATACTTTCGGATACCACGCGGTGAACGTGCTGCTGCATTTCTTCAACGCGATCTTCGTCTTTTTCATCGCTCGCAGGCTGCTGAGCTGGGCCGGCGGGGAGGAATGGCGCAATCGCACCCTGTCGTTATTCGCCGCGGGCATCTTCCTGCTGCATCCCATGCAGACGGAAGCGGTGAGCTACATTGCAAGCCGGTCGGAAACACTGAGTGTCTTTTTTGTTCTGGCGGCTCTGGCCGTTTACTTCAGCCGCAAGACGGCCGCCATTTCGATCCCGCGAATCCTGGCGCTGTTGGCCTTGTTTGCGGGCGCCGCGCTGTCCAAGGAACACACCGTTGTTCTCCCAGCCCTGTTCATTCTTACCGATTACTATTGGAACTTCGACTTTTCTCAGTCCGTCATCTGGCGGAATTGGAAATTGTACCTTCCCATCGCGGGCGGCGCCGCCTTCGCCTTGGCGGGCCTGTGGCGCATTCTGCGCGGGAACCCCTCGGTAGGATTCCAGATGCGGCATCTGACGTGGTACCAATACTTCTTCACCGAATGCCGGGTGATCTGGGATTACATTCGTCTGTTCGTGGTGCCGATCGGCCAGAATCTGGACCCGGATATCGATATCTCGCGAACCGTTACCGCGCATGGCGCTCTCTTCGGCCTGGCGGGATTGCTGGCGGTCAGCATACTCGCCTGGATCTACCGCCCCCGCTTTCCGATTGCGTCGTACGGGTGGTTCACGTTCTTGATTCTGCTGGCTCCCACGTCGTCCGTGGTGCCGATCAGCGATCCGATGGCGGAGCGCCGTCTCTACCTTCCGTTCATCGGGCTTGTGCTGGTGGCCGTTGGATTTTTGCGGCGCTGGAAAGCGTCGCCGGGGATTATAGTGGCTGCGCTGGCCTTGGTTTTAGTGGCCGAAGGCGCCCTGACTTACCAGCGGAATACGCTGTGGGGCAACGCGATCGACCTTTGGAAAGACAGTGTCGCGAAGTCGCCCAGGAAACTGCGGCCTCGCTTCCACTTGGCCTACGCGTACATGCAGGCAGGAAGTTGCAGCCAGGCCGTGGATGAGTTCCAGCAGGCCTCCGCACTGGAGCTTCCAGCCGACGATCCGCTGTTCGATTGGCGGCACGAGATGCTGCGCGATTGGGGGTTGGCCTATGATTGCGCCGGGAAGCCGCGCCAGGCCGTCGCGAAATTGCAGCAGGCCGTGGCCCAGCATCCGGATGGGCAACTGTATACGCAAATCGGCTTGGAATACACCAAAATGGGTCAGTATCCCGCGGCGCTGGAAGCTCTGGCGACCGCTCAGCGGCTGGACCCCGGCTTCCCGTTGACCTATTACAACCTCGGAAATATTCATTCCATTCAAGGCGACCAGGCGCAAGCCGTGGCGGATTATCAACGCGTGCTGGCGCTGGATCCTCAGAACGGGCCCGCGCGCGCTGCCTTGCTTCGCTTGGGGATTCGATGACCAGATGCCTGGTGGCCGGCCGCAACCGCGGTTAGTTACTTCCCGGCTTTGGCCGCTGCTTGCTCAGCCTCATGCCGGCGCGCGCCTCGCAATATATCGCCTAGCGCGTAATTGCCTTCGTGGCAGGCATATTCGTAAATCGGCTTGGTGGTCGCAGGCCAGGTGTACTCGCCCGTCCAGGGCCGGTCCCAGGTTTCGGGATCTTCCACGGTGAACCGGTACAGAAGCGTTTTGGCGTCGACGCGCGTGAAGCGCTCCACCACGTGGAGGTTTTCCGTGGATTCGCGAAACCTGGTCTTGTCGTTGAAATTCGTGGTGTCCACCACCAGCGTGTCGCCTTCCCAATGACCCACCGAATCACCCATCCAGCGGCGAATGTTCTTCGGCAGATGTTGCGCGTTCATGCGCACGATGCGCGCGTCGTGCACCATCTCGCTCAGGATCATGATCGAATCGGGAGTCTGCACAATCTGATGCAGATCGTTGTAGAAATAATCCGGCAGAGCCGGCGGACCAGACGTGGAGCCGAAGCCGAGCAGACAGCGCTCGCCCAACGGCCGCTGCTCCGGGTTATCGAACGCGCCGGGCGGTTCGGCTGTGGGATCCTGGCTCTCGCGCGCATCGGACGTTGGCGTCGATCTGCCGGCCGCAAGCCGTTTGCGGGCGATGGCATTATACGGAGGCACACGGCCATTCGGTGGATCGACCAGAATCGATGTTCGAATCTGCCCGTCCACCACGGTGTACGCCGAACCCTGGTGCAGCCAGAAACGATTGTAGCCGCCGACCGCGCCGCCGCCGGCCCGCTCCAGGATTTCAAAGAACGACTTCGGCGCGCTTTTATCCCCGCCCACCGGCGGCGCGGGGCGATCCGCGGATTCCGGCCGGTTATCCTGGGCCCGGCGCTCGCGCTCCGCTTTTTCCAGCGCCTCGGCTTTCTCTTTAGTTAGAAAAGGCGGATCGCCGGGCAATCGCTCGAGCGGCGTCATCATGGAGAGATCGTAGGTGCCCCGCAGGTCCGGATGCCCATCGGGCGTACGAGGCAGCGTGGAATTCGCCGCCGGCCCCGCCGGTTGAGCGGACATGGTAAGAGCACCGAACAATAACGCCAGCGCGAATGGAGCCGCGCTCGCCGGGAATATCCATCGATTCGGCATATCCATTTAGGACCTCGATCACTTGCTCAGGGGATGTTTTCGGTAGCGGCCATACAACAACTCTTCCACAAACTCGACGCACTTGAAATCCAGAAGCTGAGCATTCTTTTCCTGGCGGCGGTACAGCGGCATACTCATCTTCCAGGCGCGCGTAAAGACTTCCGGATCCTCGATGGTGGCTTCGTAGGAGATCACATCCGGACTGGTGCGCGTGTAGCGCTCCACTACGTGCAGTTGGTCGCTATGGAAATCTCCAGCGCGATCGAACCAGGTCTGATCGTTGAAGCCGGTGACGTCGATCACCAGCGTGTCGCCGTCCCAATGTCCGACGGACTGGCCCATCCAGGAATCCGTCGGAGCGGGTCCGGGATCTTTCAGAAAAATGTTGCGCACCGCGCCCGCGTATTCATAGACGAACGTCAGCGCGCTCGCGCTTTCGAGAATCTGGAACGGATAGGGCATGTAGTTGGCGCGCGGCACGCCGGGGAGATAGCACTTGATCTCCGGGTCGCGATTCAACCAGTCTTGCTGGTTCTGCTTCTTGCGCGCGAGCGCCTCCGGCTTGTAGGGGATTTCGCCGCCTTCGACCACGCCGAGGCCGGGCGGCACCGCGCCGACAGCGCCTAGCGCCAGCACGGGAGCGGCCGGCACCGGACCATAGGGGCCGGGGCGCAGCGCCAGCGCGGGACGCGCGTCGTGACCTTCCAGATCGTAGTTGGCTTCGTTCAGCGCCTGCCAGATTCCATTCAGATCGGGCTTGCCGCCGGGCCCGAGTGGCGCGCGATAAGACTGGCCGGCCACCGGCATCACGGCGATGGCCACGATTGCCGCCATGGCGGATCTCTTCTTGAGTCTGCGAAAAATTCTTCTCATGGAACCGAATCCTGGTTCCGATCATTATCACTCGCGCGCGAGTTGCCGCGCTGGCTTCCAGAAATCGGAAACCATCAGGGCTCATGTGGTGGAAGCTGTTGTGCCGCCCAATGCTGTTAGTAGATTGTCACCCGAAGGGGAGCCCAGGCCAGTGACGGCATCCCATCCGGGGCCGGCGGAGAACGCTCCATTCGATCCGCTGGTAATGTCGCGAAAAGCGTCCGCGGATTTGGGCAATGCATAGATGACTGGCTGCAGAAAGCCCAATGGTTTTCCGAGCCTCTGATTCAACAGCGCGATGAGACCACTCCAGAGTGGCGCCACGGCGCTGGTTCCTCCAATCACCAGTGACTGACCATCCACCAGCACGCTGTAGCCGGTCTCGGGATCCGCGTCACCGCATACATCCGGCACACCCCGGCCGCCGCCAGACGGAGGCCGGATGTTCGCGCCGGATTGGAACGCGGGCAAAGGAAACTGCTTGCTGAATCCACCGCCGGAGGCGCCTCCCTGGGAGCCATCGTTCCAGGCCGTTTCGCTGGTGATGGCTCCGTTTGCGGTTTTCAGGCTGGTTCCACCGCATGCGAGGATATGCGGGCTTGATGCCGGAAAATCCACGTGATTGCCGCCGCCGCTCACTCCATCGCTCGATCCGCTGTCACCGGAGGCGGCACAGATGGTTACGCCCAGCGCTGCGGCGTCTTGGGCGGCGGAATCGAACGCGGTCATGGCTTGTGCCGTCCAGGTTGATTCGGCACTCCCCCAACTGATCGAAATAACGGACGGATGGTGGGCCGAATCGTGAATCGCGGTAGTCAGCGCGTCCTGAAATCCCTGGGATGTGTTGGGCGCGAAATAAACGACCACCTTAGCGCCCGGCGCCACCGCTCCCACTACCTCGATGTCCAGCAGCACTTCGCCATCGGCGCTATTCGCGTTGGTCGGCTTGTTCTTCGCTTTGTCCACGGACACGGATACAACGGTGGGCTCTTTCACTCCCAAGGACGAGAAATAGGTTTTGAGGTCGGCCGGTTTATAACCTCCTCCCAATTCCAGAATGCCGACTGTTTGCCCGGTGCCATCCACATCCGTTGGGAATTGATAGAACTCGGCCACCTGGCGTGGTGTATAGGAAACTGCGGTAGCCGACGCCGTCAAGGACGATGCGCCGCGCACGCGGAAATGGGCTCTCGCCTGCGTTCGATTGTCGAGTCCCAGCACTGCCTCCACCGAGTCGACCAGCTCAGGAGGAAGTTTAATGGCGCCCCTGCGTGCCCGGTATTCGTGCCCCTGATGGCTATAGCGCTCCAGTTGAGTGTCAAAAGCGCGAATCATATCCGCCGCGGTTCCTTCCAGCTGCACGGTCCGCCTTTCCGCCGAAACCGCCGTCACCGTAAGGTTGTTCTCCTGCGCGAACTGTTTTACTTGCTCGATCGCCTTTTCATCGGCGCCATATCTGTCCGCGAACTGTTCGCGCGAAACGGATGCGCCGCCCGCACGAGGCACAGGAGCACGCTCCTTGGGCTTGAGGATGACTGAGACCTCGATCTTCTCATCGACGGGCTGATCGCCTATCCGGGTACCGACGGGCTGCAGTTCGCTGCCCGTGAGAGCGAGCTTGTTGGTGGCCATGGGTTATCTCTTGCCTCAGTGTGACGTTCCCGGGGACTGGGAAGTGACTGGTACTTTCTCGGCCAGATGGGTTAGTTTCCCGGATGGCCCAGCTAGCGCGGGGCGTAAATTGCGCTGGATCTGCATCACCAGCACCAGGTTCGCAGCCAGAGTGAGAGATCCTAACCACGACGTGCAGCGCGGTGGCGGCTATGTTCGCGGCCGGGCTTGACGTCAGCAGAGGCATGATGAATGCCGTCAGCCCGAGCATCACTTGCGCCAGCAAGATCGATATTAACCAGGTTGCGGCCGTGCATAGCTTCCGATGTCCGGGATGCCGCTGCAGGATCAGCATTGCCAATATCAGGATCGCGAGCGAAACGATCATCGCGCCGCCCAGGTGAGGCAGCAGGCCGGTCAGCTTATGACGATAGGCCGCGCCGAGCATAATTTGCAGAAGGATCAGCGGCGGAGTGGCAAACGCAAAGAGGCGCAATGCCGGGGCGGACGGGTCCTCCACCAGTTCCGGGCCTTCATTCCAACCGGACGATGTGACTACCGCGATGGCAACGAGGATCGCGAACGCCACCGGTGCGAGGCTGGCATGGAGGAATGCTCCTCCCAGCCATCCAACCCAGCCTTCCAGTGCGAACAAACCCAACGCGGTCCAAACCAGGGGGGATACCTCCTGATCGAGTGACTGCCAAGCCGCCAGACCGAGAACCAAAATGCCCACCCCAATAGCCACGTCTTTATGAATTACCCCATCGAGGATGCCGCGCGACTCCGGTTGGCGGCCTGTCGCCTGACTGGTGATGCAGGCGCCGATCGCGATCAGGATCAGCGAACTGATCGCCACGAGAACGGCGTAACGATGAAACTTGGGATTCACGATGTCGACAGTGCCTTTGACGCTGCCCCAGTGTACTTGATCCAAGCTATAGTAGGTTGCCAGGAACTGGATATGACGCGAAGGCAACTGGTGAAAAACGCGAGCATCGGCGCAGCGGTGATGGCCTGCGGCGCGAGTGGCCAGGATTCGGCACATGCGGCGCCTCCGGTGAAGGCGCTCGTCTTTGACACTTTTGGCACGGTGGTGGACTGGCGCGGATCGATTATCGCGGAAGGCAAGGCCTGGGAGAAGACCAAGGGCATCACCATCGATTGGGGCCGCTTTGCCGATCGATGGCGGGCCGGCTACGCGCCTTCCATGGACAAAGTGCGGAAAGGAGAGATGCCCTGGACCAACCTTGACCATCTGCATCGCGCGCTGCTGGAAGACCTGCTCCCGGAGTTTCACATCGAAGGGCTTTCGGAAGCGGAAAAGGACCATTGGAACCGCGTCTGGCACCGTCTGAAGCCGTGGCCCGATTCCGTCGCCGGTCTCACGCGCCTCAAGAAGAAGTACACCATTGCGCCCTTGTCGAACGGTAACGTTGTTCTTCTCGCCGACATGGCGAAGCACGCTGGTCTTCCGTGGGATCTCATCCTTTCGGCCGAGCTGGCCAAGCATTACAAGCCCGATCGGGAAGCGTACCTCACGGCGGTCGACCTATTGGAGCTGAAGCCCGAAGAAGTGATGATGTGTGCCGCGCACTCCGGCGATCTGAGGGCCGCCCGCAGTTTCGGTCTGCGCACCGGATTTATCCACCGGCCCAACGAATATGGACCTACTCGGAAAGCAGATGATGCGCGGCCCGGGGATTTCGACGTGGTGTCCGCTGACATTATAGATTTGGCGTCGAAAATGGGAGCGTAGAGGGAATATTTGGGTTAACGTGCATCGCCACGCGACTCCACAGAACCGGCTTTGCAAGTGAAGCTCGCGGCGTCATCCGTGCTCCCCGTTCCGTTATACACGGCCATCTGAGGATACGGGCAAAGGGGATGGGTCCGCACTACCTTGCCAGCCTGCGCCCGCGACGCGACGATTGTGTCAGGCGGCTTTCCGCTCTTCACCCACTGTTCGAGCGCGCCCATCTTATCGAATATGTCGGCGCCTTCACCGCCTCCGCAGTGGCCCATTCCCGGGACCATAAATAGGCGGTAGGATTGTTCCACCAACTTGGCATCGCCCACGGTGTTCAGAACGCTGTTGTAATATTTCGGACTGGTGGCGGCCGACATCTGCTGATCGGACCAGCCGTGATACTGCAGCAGCTTTCCGCCTCGCTGAAAGAACGCCTTCAGATCGGGATTGGTGGCGTTGATGGTCTCGTGATCGGCCTTTTTCGCAACGGCGATGTCGCCGGCGAAGTTGAGCGTCTTATAATCCCAATCGGGATTTTTGAAGACGATGTACTTGAAGTAATCCGTAGCCGCGCCGAACGGCCGCGGGCCGGCCTGCGTGCCCCATGCGAGTTCGCTGCCGGGCGTGAGCCCGGGAAACACCACTTCTTTGCTTGCCGAATCGACAACTCCGGAATATATTTTTTTCGCCGCTTCCACTTCCGGCGCTGTCAGGCAGGCGTCGTTGTTTCCTTCCTTGCAGGCGACGGTCTCGGGATTGAAGTTGCAAAGCGTAGGATTCTCGATCACACCGTCCTTCACGCCGTCCATCGCATCGCAAACCCCCAGGACAGCTTTGTGAAGAACGGCGTACTTTTCCGGTGTCAGCAAGCTTGCCTCGTCATGATGGACGGCCTGCGCCATCCATACACCGCCGAGAGAGCGGCCGACAAAGTCAGCGATCGGGTCGCCTGCGACGATGCCGTCGTAATCTTCAGGAAACATTTGCGCTTCCTTCAACCCCTCCCTGCCGCCGGCCGAACAGCCGTTCCACAAAGACAGCTTGGGAGCTTGCCCATAGAAGGCTGCGATGATGGCTTTCGACTTCAGCGTCATTTCGTGAACGGCGCGATAGCCGAAGTCGATCACCTTTTCCGGATGACCCAGCGCGAAGCTGGCGCTGCCGCCTGTATGTCCGGTGTCGGTCATACCCGCCGCAAAACCGTTGAGCAGTGCGGCGCCGAGGGATTTGTAATTGATGGTGCCCGTCCAGCCTCCGTTTCCGTTGGCCTCGAACTCACGGTTCCAGGTTGGGGCTGGCCCTGACAGTGGCAACCAAAGCTCTATCTTTATGTCGGAATCGGGTACGGGTTGAATTGTGGCAGTGACCCGGCAGAATGCCGGTAGTTGCTTCCAGTCCACTGGCGCGCCCAGATCCCGAGCCGAGGCGGGAGGCGGCGTAAAGCTTCCGGCGGCCACCGTTTGAGCCAGCGTGATGGTTGTGTTCGGTAACGCGAGCGCTGCCAGCCCCTCGCAAGAAGCCGCGGCCAAGGGTGCTACGGAGCTCAACGCTACCAGCAGAATCGCGACAATGCGAATAGCAGATGACAAGCAGATCTCCTTTTCAGCCCGCAAATGGTTTTTATTATATGCTGTCTGCGGCGCCGCAAGGCGCACGCACCGCCCGCACGCACGGCACACTATGTTGCGTTGCGAGAACGCAGCGGATAATCTTGGAAGTCGCTATGCACACTTTGCGAAACAGTTTGCGGTGGATGGGCCGCGTGCTCCTGATTGCGCGGCGGGATCGGGCTGGCCGTGGCCGGAGATTCGGGGAACCAGGAACCCGTCCGGCTCTCTCGCGAGAACTGCACGAGCCTCCAGGGACTCTCCATTCCCGCCGTCGGCCATTGGCCTGCCGAGCGGGGGCGCCGTGGTGCAGACAGCGGTGTTTGTCGGCGCGGCGGAGACCAAGAACATCAACGGCGATTTTTGTAAGGTGAACGGCATCGTCAAGCCCCATAACCCCAGTTCGCCGAATCTGGAATTCGAGGTAAACCTTCCGGCCGCGTGGAATCGCCGCGCGTTGCAGATGGGCGGCGGCGGATACGACGGCTCGCTGGTGACCGGTCTGACCCTCTATTCCAATGAGACGCCCGACACCGACACGCCCCTCAAGCAAGGCTACGTTACGCTGGGCAGCGACGGCGGCCATGAGGGCAAGGCCGGGTTCGACGGCAGCTTCGGGATGGACGATGAAGCGCTGCTGAATTTCGGGAAGGAGTCGGTGAAGAAAGCCCATGATGCCGCGATGGCCGTCATCCGCAAAAGCTTACGGACGGCGGCCGGAGCGGTTCTACTTTATCGGCGGCTCGCAGGGCGGGCATGAAGCGCTGGATGCCGCCGCGCGCTATTCGCAGGACTATGACGGAGTGGTGGCATTTTACCCCGCGTATAACGTGACGATGCTGCACCTGGGATCGCTGAACGTGGGCAAGGCCCTCTACACGGACGGAGGCGCCGGATGGATCAATCCGCAGAAGACCAAGCTGATCGGTGAAGCCGTCTACGCCAAATGCGATGCTCTCGACGGCGCCAAAGATGGAATCATCAGCAATGTCGCCGGGTGTAATGCCGCGTTCGACGTGTCGGCGCTGCGCTGCCCGAACGGAGCGGACACGGGCGACACCTGTCTTTCGGACGCGCAGATCGGGACGGTTCGGACGATCACATCCAGCTACAAACCAGGCGTCACCGTCGCCGGCATGGATACCTTCCCGAAGTGGGCACTGCTCGAAGGAGCGCTGTTCCAGGGACCGTCGAACTTCGGGCAGGTGCGCCAGCCGTCGAATCCGCTCTCGGGCAAGGAAGCGCTGCTCTATACCGCCGGCGATCAGACGGTGAAGTTCATCATCACGCGTGATCCGCACTATGATCCGATGAAGTTCGATCCGACGGCAGTGGCAACAGCGGATCGCGACGGCGGCTTCGAGCATGGATGTGACGAACGTGAGCCTGGATAAATTCCGCGCCAGGGGCGGGAAAATCATTATGCTCCACGGCACGGCGGACGATTTCATCACGCCGCATAACTCGATCGCATACTACCAGCGGCAGCTCGCCCATTTTGGTCAGGCGCGCCTCGATAGCTTCCTGCGGTTTTATGAAATTCCCGGTTTCGGCCATGGCTTCGGCCGCTTCAACGCAAAGTTCGACAGCCTGGCCGCGCTCGAGAATTGGGTCGAAAAAGGGCAGGCGCCCAGCGGCTTGGTCGTTATGGACGGGAACAAGGGCGCCAATCGCACCCGGCCTCTATGCGAATGGCCGGCGTGGCCAAAGTTCACAGGCGCGGCGGGAACGGAGAACTCCGCGGCGAGCTACACCTGTGTTCGCGAATGACGGAAAGCGGCCACGGTGTTGTGAGCGAGTGCCGGCGGTGTCCTTAGAAACACAGAGGCCCGAGAGCGCGCGACCACCCGGGCCTTTGGGGCTCCCCGGACCAAGCAAAGGAACCTCAGTACACTATACGACCAAAGTCGTATAGGAACGTCATTGACTTATTGAGCTGAGTACTGAGAGTACTGAGGCGCGCGGGTTTGGACACACGCCATTCCACAACTCACTTTCCATCGCGCTGGTCGCCAATGAACGACTTGAGATATCTTATCCCGCGCTCGCCATCGAGACACGCGCGGGCCCGCGAATCGTTTCTTGGTGACGCGCCCGAAAAGCACTCAAGACCATCGTAAGGCAGCAGTTAAGTGATAAGCAGAGGTTATACTAGCCCGATCAGTTTCTTGAAGGTCCTCGATAAAGACAATTGATGGGCTTGGCTCTTGCGAAGTGGGAGCCGCTCATCGAAAATGAAGGATCGACTTCGTCATTAGGAAACAGAGTCGGTTCCTGTAACCCGGGGCGAAGCGTGCATTTTCAGAGCAAAGTTCACAACCGGTCCTTTCCTCGCTCGAAAGGATTCTAGAATTTTAAATCAAAGAGAGTGCAACGACCGGGGCACTTGCCCCAATGGTCCCCCAATACTATGACAAAATACAAATTCGAATACATCTGGCTGGACGGCAAACAGCCCGTCCCCGCACTACGTGGCAAAACTCTCCTCAAGGAGTTTGAGCAGCCACCTACCCTGGCGGATATACCCAAGTGGGGGTTTGACGGCAGTTCCACCATGCAAGCCGAGGGCAAAAGCTCCGATTGCATTCTTAAACCCGCGGCTCTGTACCCTGACGCTAGCCGCAAGGATGCTTACATCGTTCTGAGCGAAGTAATGCACCCGGATGGTACGCCGCACTCCACCAATGCTCGGGCCACCATCGAAGACGATCCCGACTTGTGGATCGGTTTTGAACAGGAATACTTCCTGTTTAAAGACGGCCACCCACTCGGTTTCCCGGAACACGGCCACCCGAGCACTCCGCAGGGGCCCTATTACTGCGGCGTCGGCTTTAAGAGCATGGGCAGCGTTGCCCGTCAAATCGTCGAAGAACACCTGGAGATGTGTCTAGCCGCCGGCATCAATCACGAGGGCATCAACGCGGAGGTCGCCAAAGGCCAATGGGAGTTCCAGATCTTCGCCAAAGGCTCCAAAAAGGCCGCCGATGACCTATGGACCGCTCGCTATCTGATGATGCGGCTCTGCGAGAAATACGAAGTCGATATGGAATTGCATTGCAAGCCCATCCGGGGCGACTGGAATGGATCGGGCATGCACACCAACTTCTCGACGAAGTTCATCCGTGAAGTGGGCGGCAAGGAATATTTCGAAGCCCTGATGCAGGGGTTCCAGGACAACATCGCGGCGCACATCGCCGTATATGGACCGGACAACCATCTGCGTTTGACTGGTCTGCATGAGACGCAGGCGATCGATAAGTTCAGCTATGGTCTTTCCGATCGCGGCGCTTCCATCCGTATGCCTGTCAACTTCGTCAAGAACGGCTACAAGGGTTATCTGGAAGATCGCCGTCCCAACTCCGAGGCTGATCCTTACCAGATCGTTTCGCGGATCTTGAAGACCGTGAATAGCGTTTCCATGGCCGCCGCGGTCTAAGCCACTTCTTACCCCTCTCTTCAACGCCCTGCCCCGGTGAATCGAGGCAGGGCGATTCTATTGGATAACGTAACTTGGTTTCTTTCCTGAAACGTCACAACAGCCCCACCTTTGCCGGCTAGCGAACGCCCGGCTGTTCCAGCCGCCACGTCAAACATTGCCATCGCACAATGCCATCGGGCGTGTTGACACTGGACCGTCTTCACCGGCACCGGTGACCCTCCTGATTCGGGTGCGCGCCGGGCACGCCATCCGCCCGGCTGAAGTTCCTTGGCGCGGACGCCTCACTGCTGAGCTGCCACGCTGACTATCCGGCTCGATGGTCGACTATCTAAACGGTTAGGCCCCTGGCTCGGCTTGGGCGAGGGTATCCACTTAAAATCATGATGATACGGATTACGGCTTGGTGGATGCAGAACTGCTGATATCGGCGCGCTGGGAGGCGACTCGGATCCAACCCCGGGGCCCCGTGCCATCGAGAGCCCCACCCCGACCGCGCTCCCAGCGCCGGTACACTCCTAGACCGGCTTTTGCGCCACCACTTCGGCTACCGCGTGCCGATGGCCGGACTCTCCAGGCTCCCCTTCGCGGTAATGCAAGATGCGCCAGCCTCTCGAAGAACGTTCGGAGTTCGCCCGGGAAAGCGCGCGTGGGCGTACCGGTCGGCTGACCGGCTTCGGCCAGATGGACAATCATGATCAGCAGGCCGCCGGCGCGGAGCGCCGATTGCATGCGTGGAATCAAAGAGCGCTGGAGATAGTAGCAGGATAAGACGAGATCGCAGGTCTCAGCGGGCTCTTCGAATTCGCCGGCTTCCAGGTCGACCACGCGGGCGTCGATCGCCACATCGCTCGCCAGGCTGCCGGCGCGGGCAAGCAATAGATCGATGGCCACCGGCGAGCCATCCACCGCTGTGACCCGCCATCCGCGCTCGGCCAGGTATAGGGCGTTGCGGCCAGGACCACAGGCCAGATCGAGCGCGGAGCCGGGCGCCAGATCGCGCGTGAACTCAGCCACCAGCGGCGATGGCGCGTCGAAAACCTGCTCGTGCGCGCGATAGCGCTGGTTCCACTCCTCGATGCGGCCGCTGCTCAAATTTTGGCGTCGCCGCGCTTGGCGGCCAGCTTGAGAACACGCTTCAGGATGGTAACGGCGCGGTCGATTTCGCGCTCCGTCGCGATGTAAGGCGGCAGGAAACGCAGCACTGTCTCGTGCGTGCAGTTCATCAGCAGGCCTTGCTCCATGGCGTCCAGCACGATCTGTTTGCCTGGAAAGGTCAACTCGACGCCGATCATCAGGCCTTGGCCGCGCACTTCGCGGATGAAAGAGAACTGCTTCTGCAAATCTTCGAGCTTGGCGCGGAAGTAGCTGCCCATTTTGTCGATGTGCGGCAGAAGCTCGTCCAGGATGTCCATGAATTCCAGCGCCACCCGGCAGGCCAGCGGTCCGCCGCCGAACGTGGAGCCGTGCATGCCAGAGCCGATGGATTGGGCCGCGCGATCGTTGGCGACGACCACGCCCATGGGGATGCCGCAGGCCAGCGGCTTAGCCGCCGTCATGATATCCGGCAATACCACCGGGTCGGAGAGCTGATAAGCGAAGTACTTGCCGGTTCGGCCGACGCCGCACTGGATTTCGTCGAAGACCAGCAGCGCATCGTAACGGTCGGCCAGTTCGCGCGCCTTGCGAACGTATTCCATGGACATGGGGAAGATGCCGCCCTCACCCTGAATCCATTCGATGACGATGCCCGCGGTGCGATCGCTGACGACCTGTTCCAGCGCGACTTCGTCGTTGGGTGGAACGAAGTGCGCGCCGGGCAGCAGCGGCTCAAAATCGCGCCGATATTTTTCCTGGCCGGTGATGGAGAGAGCGCCCAGCGTACGTCCGTGGAACGAATTGTGCAGCGCGACGATCTCGAATTTTTCCGGACTGATCTTGTGGCCGTGCGCGCGCACCATCTTCAGCGCGCCTTCCATGGACTCGGCGCCGGAGTTGCAGAAGAACGTGCGCTGCAGGCCGCTGGCTTTCGCCAGGCGTTCGGCGAGCGGGCCCTGATAGGCGTGGAAGTAGAGATTGGAGCAGTGCAGCATGCGGCCGGCCTGCTCGCGGATCACCTTCACCAGGCGCGGGTGCGCGTGGCCGAGCGCGTTTACGCCGATGCCGGTGATGAAATCGAGATAGCGCTTGCCCGATGCATCGAAGACGTAACAGCCTTTGCCATGATCGAGCAGGAGCGGATAGCGGGCGTAGGTCTGGAGCACGTACTCGCTCTCGAGCGTTCGCACGCGGTCGAGAGCGCTGGCCGGTCTCTTCCGCCACCGGTCGGTAAAGCACTGGACATAGCCTTCATGATAACTTGCCCGAAAACGCACGCAGCGGCGCTTGCGCTTTGAGCAGCATCTCGTCCCATTCGTCTTCGGGCTGCGATTGATAGACGATGGCTCCGCCCACGCCGATGCTGGCGACGCCCTGGTGAAACACGGCGGTTCGGATCACGATGTTCAGGTCCGTAGCGCCATTGAAACCGATGTAGCCGATGCTGCCCGAGTAGATGCCGCGGGCTTCCGGTTCCAGGTCGTCCAGAATTTCGAGCGTGCGCAGCTTGGGCGCGCCGGTCATGGAGCCGCCGGGGAAAGCGGCGCGGATACAATCGATAGCGGTCTTGCCGGGGGCCAGGCGTCCTGTGATGGTGCTGACGAGTTGATGCACGGTGGCGTAGGTTTCCACCTGCATCATTTGCGGAACATGGACGCTGCCGGGGAGACAGACGCGGCCGAGATCGTTGCGGGTGAGGTCCACGATCATCAGATTTTCGGCCCGATTCTTCTCGCTCGATGCGAGCGCGGAGCGGAGCACGGCGTCTTCTTCCGGAGTACCGCCGCGCGCGAATGGTTCCTTTGATGGGGCGCGATTCGACCTTGCCCGCTGCGTCGATCCGCAAGAATCGTTCGGGCGAGGAGCAAGCCACGTCGATATCGTCGAAATGCAGGTACGCCGAATGCGGCGCGGGATTCAGTTTGCGGAGCGTTTCATAATAAGCGAGCGGCGAAGCGGCGGTGCGGACTCGCAGTTGGTTGGTGAGGCAGATTTCGTAGCTCTCGCCGGCGGCGATGTAGGAGCGGCAGCAATCGATGAGGCGAAGATATTCGTCGCGCTCGGTTGCCAGTTCGAATTCCACCGGAGCCGATGGCTGAAATCGCCGGCGGACAATCTTTGATCGCCGCAAGGCGCTTTTCGGTTTGCTCGTCAGGATCGCCGCAGGATACGATCCAGAGAGTGTTTTTCGGCATGATCGATGGCGAGGAAGCGATCCACTTGCAGCAGGCAAGCATCGGGCAGCGGCGAACGATGTTTGTTGGGCGAGCCGCACTCGGCTTTGAGCTCATAGCCGAGATAGCCGACGTATCCACCGGTGAATTGAAAAGGCAGTGGCGGAGCGTGGACCTCAACATCCTGCAACGCACGATCCAGTTGGGAGAAAACATCGCCGCGCAGGACTTCGCTTCCGGTGCCCATGAATGAAAAGCGGCTGTTCTCGGAGACCATCGAACTGTCGAGCCAGAATGCGTAGCGCTCGCGCGAGAACAAATTGCGGAAGATGGTTTCGGGAGCGGCGGGCAGGGGAATTTGGCGCGCATGGACCTGGATCGCGCGGCGCGGCGCGGGTAGCGGCGGTAGCGGGATTGTCGGGCAGCGCGCGTGAGCGACGGAAGAAAATTGCGCAGCAGCGCGATGCCGTATTCGGTGCAGATGGATTCCGGATGAAATTGCACGCCCCAGATGGGCCGCGTCACGTGACGCAACGCCATCACCACGCCGTCCGCGTCCAGGCGATTTTCTTCAGCTCCGGCGGCAGCGGCTCGCCGACGATCAGGGAGTGATAGCGGATGGCGCTGAATCGCTCGGGAATGCCGGCAAACAGTTCATCGCCGTCGTGTATGATTTGGGCGCTTCGTCCGTGCACCGGTTCGGCGGCGCGAATCACGCTCCCGCCAAAGTGTTGCGCGATCCCTTGATGCCCCAGGCACACGCCGAGCAGCGGAACGCTTCGCTTCCGCGATCGCCTGCGCCGAAACACCGAAATCGCGCGGATTTTCGGGACGTCCCGGGCCGGGCGAAATGATCACGCTGATCGAAATCAAGCCTCTGGATTCGTTCCCACGTCAGCTCATCGTTTCGGACCACGATAGGCGCGCATTGCGTGATCTCGGCGACGGCGTGCACCAGGTTGTAGGTGAACGAATCGTAGTTGTCGATGATCAGCGTGGGCATCCGCACCTTCATGATATCGGGTGCGATAGCCAGCGGTAGACTAGAGCAAAGGAGTTTTCGATGCGTCTGTATCTGCTTGCGTCCTTGTTGACCGGCTCTTTGTTGAGTGCCGCCGGATTTCCCGCACCAACCGTCGATCAGCCTGCTACCGCCAATCACACCGCCACTGCCGTCTTCGCCGGCGGCTGCTTTTGGGGCGTGGAAGCGGTATTCGAACGCTTGAATGGCGTCACCAATGCCGTGTCGGGATTCGCGGGCGGCAGTGCGGCTACCGCGCATTATGAGACGGTGAGCAGCGGAACCACGGGGCACGCCGAATCGGTGCAGGTGACGTATGATCCATCGCGGATTTCTTACGGCAAGCTGCTGGAGGTTTTCTTTTCGGTAGCGCACGATCCAACGGAGCTGAATCGGCAAGGGCCGGACGACGGCACGCAATACCGGTCTGCTATTTTCTATTCGAATCCCGAACAAAAGCACGTGGCCGAAGCCTACATTCATCAGTTGACCGCGGCGAAGGTGTTTCGCGATCCGATCGTCACGCAGGTGGCGCCGCTGAACGGTTTCTATGCCGCCGAAGCGTATCATCAGCATTTTTTCGATCACAATCCGAACAATCCGTATATCGTCTACAACGATGCGCCAAAGGTGAGAAATCTACAAAAAGAGTTTCCACAGTTGGTGAAGCACTAGGATTGGAGCGACGCGTTTGCGATCACGGCCTGGCCGAGCGAGATGCCGCCATCGTTGGGCGGAACCTTGGAGTGCAGGAAAACTTCGAAGCCATGCGCGCGCAGGCTGGCCAGCGCGCGTTCGACCAGATAAACATTTTGAAACGTGCCGCCGCTCAGGCACACGCGGTTGATTCGCTCAGCGGAGCGCAATCGAAGGCAGACTTCGACCATGATCGCCGCGACCGTGTTATGAAACGCGGCGGAGATCCAGCCGGTGGGCTTGGCGGCCAGGACATCGCGGACGATGCTTTCGATCATTGGCCGGAGGTCGATTTGCCAGGGATCGCCAGATGAGATTTCGAACGGATAGCTTGCTTCCACACCGGGCAGGGCACCGGCTTCCAGCTCGATGGCGGCCTGCGCTTCGAAGTTGACCTCGTCGCGTACGCCGACAATGGAAGCCACCGCATCGAACAACCGGCCGCATGCGGATGTTTCGACGGTGTTGATGCGGCGCTCGATCATGGAGCGAACGGTTGCGATTTTCTTGCGGCGCGATGCGGCGCAAGAGCGGCAGATCGATCGAATCGATCGTGGCGCCGAAGGTATCGAGCAAATAGCTGAGCGCCCAGCCGCCAAGGCTCGCGAACGGCCCGTGTCGCCGCCGGCCAGCGGAATGTAACGAAAATGGGCGCGACGCTCGAACCCGCCGAAATCGGCCACCAGAAATTCCCCGCCCCAGATCTTGCCGTCCGTGCCGAACCCGGTTCCGTCGAATGCCACGCCGATGACTTTATCGGTGATCCCATTCTCGGCCATGCAGCTCGCGATGTGCGCGTGATGATGCTGGACGCCGATCTGTTGAAGATCCGTCATCTCCAGGGCGAGCTTGGTGCTGAGATATTGCGGATGCAAGATCGTAAGCGACCGCGGCGGGCGCGATGCGGAAGAGCTGCTTCATGCGATCCAGCGTTTCGCGATAGAAGACCAGCGTTTCGTAATTTTCCAGATCGCCGATGTGCTGGCTCAGGAACGCGTGATGCTGCTTGGTGAGGCAAAAAGTGCTCTTGAGTTCGGCGCCGCAAGCCAGAATCTCGGCCACCGGAAAACTCAGCGTCACTGGATGGGGTGCGTAGCCACGCGACCGGCGCAGTATGCGCTCCCCACCGGCGAAGACGCGCGCCACCGAATCGTCCACGCGAGTGTGAATATCGCGATTGTGAAACAGGAACGCATCGGCGATGGATTGCAAGCGCGCCACTGCCTCGCGATTTCCGGTGACGATGGGCTCTTCGCTCAAGTTCGCGCTGGTCATAACCAGCACCGAAAGCGATTCATCGAAAAGCAGATGATGCAGCGGCGTGTACGGGAGCATCACGCCCAGTGTGTTGTTGCCGGGCGCCAGGGCTTGGGAAACCGGGGCGCCGGGGCGGCGAGCCAGGATCACGATGGGGCGGCGAATGCTGGTCAGGGCCGCGCGCTCGTCGTCCGACACGAGGCATAGCTTCTCGGCGGCGGCGACGTCGGGGACCATCAGGGCGAATGGTTTGTCGCTGCGCTTCTTGCGCTCGCGCAACTGGCGAACCGCGGCGTCGTTCAAAGGATCGCAGACCAGGTGGAAACCACCCAGGCCTTTGATCGCCAGGATATGGCCCTGCGCGCAAAAGCTGGCGCTACGCGATCGAGGATGCGGCTCGGCCGTTTCTACGGACAGCGTGAGCGACGGCCCGCAATCCGGGCAAGCGTTGGGCTGCGCATGAAAGCGGCGATTCGGACGGGTCTTCGTACTCGCGCAGGCACTGTTCGCACATCGCGAAACAGGCCATGGTGGTCAACGGCCGGTCATAGGGGATCGTCTTCGTGATGGTGTAGCGCGGGCCGCAGTTGGTGCAGTTGGTGAAAGGATAGCCGAAGCGGCGATTGCCGGGCGTTTGGAAGTCGCGCAGGCAATCCGGGCAAGTGGAGATGTCGGGAGAAACGGGCACCAGTTGCCCAGGCTCATCCACGCTTTCACGAATGACGAACCCCGCATGGCCGTTTGGCTCCAGATTCGCGATGGAAATATCTTCGATCTGCGACAGAGGCGGCGGGTTTTCGTGGAGCTCGCGCACGAAGCGCTCGATTTGCGCCGCCTCGCCTTCCACTTCGATCAGCACGCCCGCGGATGAGTTCAGTACGTATCCGGCGAGCTCCCAGCCTTTCGGCGAGATTGTATACGAAGGGCCGAAAACCGACGCCCTGGACGATGCCGTGGACTCGAATCTGCTTGCGAACCGGAGGCAACATTCAACTTATCAGACGGGATTCACGGCGCGGGCCGGAATTTGTCGTCCGGTCTTTCAATGGCTTGGCGGGCCCGGATCCTGGCGACGCCGCGAGGGCCTGCTAGAGTGCGGCCAGCATGTCCAATACAAACCAGGATACAAACCAACAACAATTCGATCAGGCTTACTGGGCGTCGCAGCCGCCGGAAGTGCAGGCACTGCCAGGGATCGCCGATTCGGTGCAGCGCGCCACGCAGGCAGCTACGTTAGCCACGGACGGATTCACCATCGACGTCCCGATCATGGTGTGGGGCTGGGATGCGTACCTGGTGATGACGATGCGCGCCCAGTTCGGCTATACCTGGGTGCCGTCCGCCTTGCAGCCACCGGTGACTATCGCGCCCGGCCTGGCGCAACCAGGCGTTGTGGCGTACGATCCGTTGCATCCGCCGCCCGGGTCCATCAAAGTGTCCACGAACATCGCCGACTACCCGCCGTTCGCGCCGGCCCCGCAGCCCACGCCGCACACCCAGGCCGGCGACGATCCGGTGGGATTGCAATCGATCGGCAACATCTATCTCTCGGTCCCCGGCGAAACCTATCAAAACGGCGCCCAATTCACCGACACGCGCGGAACCTTCCAGAAACACGTGGTGGTGACGCCGTTTGGGCGAAACGCCTATTGGGAGAAGATCGCCTGACGGCGCGGGTTGCGAAACCATTACTGCGCTAAAATGGCCGGTATGCGCAGCCCATGGATTACCCCCCGATTGAACGATCCGATCCGGACGCAGATGCACTATGCCCGCCAGGGCGTCGATCACCGAGGAGATGGAGTACGTCGCCAAGCGCGAGCACCTGCACCGGAGAACTGATCCGCGACGAAGTGGCGCGCGGCCGCATGATCATCCCGGCCAACATCCACCACACCAACCTGGAGCCGATGTGCATCGGCGTGGCGTCCAGCTGCAAGATCAACGCCAACATCGGCAATTCCGCCACCACGTCGAACATCGACGAAGAGCTCGAGAAGCTGCATTACGCGGTGAAGTACGGCGCCGATACGGTGATGGATCTGTCCACCGGCGGCGATATTCCGCGCATCCGCCAGGCGATCATCGATGCGTTCGCCCATTCCGATCGGCACGGTGCCGATCTATGAAGCGCTGGCGCGCGTGCGCCGCGTGGAAGACCTGAACATCAACGTGATGCTGGAAGTGATCGAGGAGCAGGCCGAGCAGGGCGTGGATTACATGACCATCCACGCCGGCGTGCTGGTGCAGTACGTTCCGCTGACCACCAAGCGCATCACCGGGCATCGTCAGCCGCGGCGGCGCGATTCTGGCCGAGTGGATGGTCAAGAATCACAAGCAGAATTTCCTGTACGAGCACTTCGACGAGATCTGCAAGATTTTCCAGAAGCACGACGTCAGCTTTTCGCTGGGCGACGGGTTGCGGCCGGGTTGCGTGGCCGATGCCAGCGATGCGGCGCAGTTTGCCGAGCTGAAGACGCTGGGCGAGCTGACCAAGAAGGCCTGGGAGCTACGACGTGCAGGTGATGATCGAGGGTCCGGGCCACATTCCGATGGACCAGATCCAGATGCAGGTGGAGAAGGAAGTGGAGATGTGCCACGAGGCGCCGTTCTATACGCTGGGGCCGCTGGTGACCGACTTCGCGCCGGGCTACGACCACATCACGTCGGCCATCGGCGCGGCCATGATCGGCTGGCATGGCGCTTCGATGCTGTGCTACGTGACGCCCAAGGAGCACCTGGGGCTGCCGAATCGCGAGGACGTGAAGCAGGGCATCATCGCGTACAAGATCGCGGCGCATGCGGCGGATATCGCGCGGCACCGGCCGGGCGCGCGCGACCGCGACGACGAACTGTCGCGCGCGCGCTACCGCGTTCGACTGGAAGCAAGCAGTTCGAGCTGTCGCTCGATCCGGAGACCGCCGAAGCCATGCACGATGAAACGCTGCCCGAAGAGGGCTTCAAGGACGCGGCGTTCTGCTCGATGTGCGGGCCGAAGTTCTGCTCGATGAACCACTCGGCGAAGACCGAGCAGTTCACCGCGGAAGAGGCCGAGGCGGTGCTGGCGGCGTCGCAGCCGATCGTCACGATACAGCAATAAGGACCTGACAGCCCCAACGAAATCGTACGACTCGTCAGCATGATACGTACGTCCGTGGTACCATGTGGTCGTGCGGGTAACAGCATCGAAGCTCCGTGCCGACATTTACAACATTCTCGATGAGACCCTTAAGACGGGAGTGCCGGTAGAGGTGGTTCGGAAGGGCCGCGTCTTGAAGATCGTTCCCGAAACCAAGCCCGACAAATTGAGCCGATTGAAAAAACGGGACTATATCGTCGGCGATCCCGAGGACTTCGTCCATATCGACTGGAGCAAGGAGTGGAGTGAGCTGAAGAAGTGACGTATCTGGACACCCACGTCGTGATCTGGCTATTTGGAGGCGAAAGGCATAGGCTCAGCTCCGCGGCAACAGAGCAAATCCGAAACGAGGAGTTGCTCGTTTCGCCTGCCGTTGTTCTTGAATTGCAGCTGCTTCATGAGATCAAGCGACTAAGAGCAGTCGCTGTCAAGGTCATTGAGCGATTGTCATCGGAGATTGGTTTGGCGGTCTGCCGGCTTCCATTCACATCGGTTCTAGAACATGCGGTGAAGCAATCTTGGACGCGCGATCCGTTTGACCGGCTCATCGTCGCCCAGGCCAGCGCGAACGATGCGGCGCTGGTTTCAAAAGATGGAGAGATTCGCAGCAATTACAATCGATCCATTTGGTAACAAAAACATGGCGGAAATCAAGAAAACCGAAGAAGAGTGGCGTAAACAGCTAACGCCCGAGCAATACGCGGTCACTCGGAAGAAAGGCACCGAGCCCGCGTTCACCGGCAAACATTGGGACAATCATGAACCCGGCACTTACCGCTGCGTCTGCTGCGGCACGCCGCTGTTTCATTCCGACACCAAGTTCGATTCCGGCACCGGATGGCCGAGCTTTTGGTCGCCGATTTCGCCGGAAAATGTCAAGATGGAGACCGACACCAGCCACGGCATGCGCCGCGTGGAGGTGTTATGCGGGAAGTGCGAAGCGCATCTGGGCCACGTCTTTGACGACGGGCCCCAGCCGACCAATCAGCGCTTCTGCATGAATTCGGCCGCGCTGGATTTCGAGAAGCAAAAGTAGCGCGGGCTACTCGGCCAGGTCCGGGACCAGTTCCACGCGATCCATCGCCAGAAACGATCGAATGTGCGGATGCGTGGACTTCTCCAGATCCGCCACCGGCCCGAAATAAATCGCCTGGCCCTGGTACAGAACCACCACCGTGTCGGCTACTTTGCGCATCAGGTCCAGATCGTGCGTCACCACCACGGCCGTCAGCTTCAGCTCGCGCTTCAGCTTCAGCATCAGTTGCGCCAGGATGTCGCCCATGATGGGATCCACCATGGTGGTGGGCTCGTCGTAAAGAATGCATTCGGGCTGCGCGGCCAGCGCGCGCGCAATCGCGACGGCGCGCTTGTAGCCGGTGGAGAGATCGGCCGGATAGGCGTCCTTGAACTGCAGCATGTCCACCATGGAGAGCAGGCCGTCCACCACGTCTTCCTTGTTGTGCTCGTCGTAGTCGCTGCGCAGCTCGAGCGAAAACAGGATGTTTTCGCCCACGGTGAGCGAATCGAACAAGGCGCCGGTCTGGAACACCATGGTCACTTTCTTGCGGATCTCGCGCAGCTGCGGCCTCGGTGTAGTCGGTGATGTCCTGGTAGGCCACAAACACGCGGCCCTGGTCGGGCTTGAGAAAACCCATGATGTGGCCCAGGCTGACGGATTTGCCCACGCCGCTGCGGCCGATGATGGCCACCGTCTCGCCCGCGTTCACGTAAAAATTGGCGTCGACTAAAACGGGGTGGTCGAACGTCTTATAAACATGGCGAAACTCGATGTAATGGAGTTTGTCTGTCACGCCGGCTTGGCCTCGAATTCGGCCCACTCAGCGGGGGTGTTGACGTTGGCCAGCGCGGAGGGGTCCACCCGAATCCAGCTGGCTCCGATTTCCTTGACAAAGTCTCGCATTCTCAGCCGTTTATCGCGAATCGCCCGCGTCAGCGCCGGCAAACATCGCCGATGGTAAACGGCGCACAGCGGCTCCGGTTGGCCATACGGGTCCGACAGCGGCCACGCAGTTGCGCTCGGACGTCTCCGCCCGGCGCAGCAGTTGGCGCAGGATGTCCGCGGAGACGGCCGGCATGTCGCACGCCAGCACCAGATTCCAGTCTGTTTCGGTCACTCGAAGCGCGGTGTAAATGCCGCTCGCGGGACCGCAGCCAGGCAGCTCGTCGGGAAACACCGGCAAGCCAAGATGGCCCAGCCGAGCCGGATCGCCGATCAGCGCCACCGTGCCGGCGGCTTCGCTCACCATTTTCGGCGACGTGCTCCACCAGCGTTGTTCCACGATAGGGCAACAGCGCCTTGTCCCGGCCCATGCGCGTGCTTCGCCCACCGGCCAGCACAAATCCCGAGGCTTGCATGAGAGAATAATAGCATTAGCATCCGAATGGCCCGGCGGAAAGAAAAACTTGCGGACGGAGGGAATCCGGTTATAATCGGAGAGAACAAAAGGATGCGATTTTGTTTGGAACTTGTTCTGGGAGCGGCGGTTCTGGGAAATCTGGCGGCTGCCGGCTTGCCCGCCGTCGGACGCGCCTTGCCAATTCCGCAGCGACAGCGCAGCGGCCCCGCGAAGTCTGGGTAGTGAAGGTGGATTCCCGCACCGGCAGGCTGGTGCGGAGCCTAGCGGTGATCGGCGCCGCAAGACGCCGATGCAGACTCGCCGATGTTCGGGGCTTGGTGGACGAGGCAGCGAAAACGTTTCGACGTGAATCCGCTGCTGGTGGATTCGGTGATCCAGGTGGAGAGCAACTACAATCCCTTCGCCGTTTCGCCCAAGGGCGCGCAGGGGCTGATGCAGTTGATGCCGGCCACCGCGCAGCGGTTCGGCGTGACCGACAGCTTCGATCCGAAACAGAATATCGAAGCGGGCGTTCGCTATCTCAAGTTCCTCAGGATACGTTTCAGGACGACCGGCTGGCGATCGCGGCTTACAACGCGGGCGAGAACGCGGTGGCGAAGTACGAAGATGTCCCGCCGTATCCCGAAACCGTAAGTTACGTCGCCAAAGTGGGCAAGAAATACGGCCAAGCGAAGCGCGCGGCTGAGAAACGGTAAAGAGACCGGCAACGAACTCAGCGCCAGGCCAAGAATGCAGAGGAGCCAAAGGCAACTCCCAGTGAACAGGAGCCGAGGCATATTCTTGCGTATGTGGATCCAGAGGGCAAGCTACACATCGCAACCCGATAGGAAATCCATGCTACACCTCCCCCGGAAGCATGCAGGCGGCACGCTCCGCGCGCGCTGGTCGGCTGTGCCGCGAGCGTTGTTGGTCATAGCACTTGGCGCGCCGCTGGCCGCAAAGCCCGCCGAGCCGCACCATGTCACCGCGGTTCGCTTCTGGTCGCTTCGCGGCAGTAACGCGGATCGCGATCGAGACCGATGGCGATTTTCAGCTGAAGTCGGACCGTCTGGACAATCCGGACCGCTTGTTCTTCGATCTGGTCGGGACCCGGCCGGACTTAGCCATAAGTCGATCACCGTGATTCCCGTAGACGATCATTTTGTCCGCCAGATCCGGGTGGCCGAGCCGCAGCCCGATGTCACGCGCGTGGTGCTGGACCTGGAAGCAGCGGTGGAGTCCACCACTTCGCGGCTGGACAATCCAAACCGGCTGATCATCGAGCTGCGCGCCGCCGGGAGCGCGCCCGAAACCACGCAGAAGCACCAGTGCGAGAGCCCCCAGCGCTGATCGAGCCAGCCCCTGCTCCCAAGCCTGCCCAGCACCGGCCATTCACGCCGCCGCCGGCCGCCCAGCCGGTCACCCTCCCCAGCCTCAAGTCGCAAGACGCTGCGCTGGAGCCGCCTCCCGAGTTGCAATCGAAGAGCCCGTCGGCGCAGGTTCCAGCAGCGCTGGCCGTGAGCTACAAGCCGGGACCCGCGCCGGACCGTCCGGCCCCCGCCGGGGTACTGGCAAGCCGGCTTCGCGGGCGCGGGCAGCGTGATAGAAAGCACGCCGCTTTCGCGCGAGCCACTATCCAAGCCCTCGCTCGCTAACGCAGCTATTTCGAATGCGCCGGTTCCTAAGACGCTAAACACATCGCTCTCCAACACCCCTCGGCGCCAAGTGAGACAGCTCTCCCCGCCAAACGCAATACTTCCGGCGGCCGGTCCATGATTCGCGTGCTCGGGCTGAAGATTCAGGGCGCATCGTCCTCGACCCGGGCCATGGCGGACACGATACCGGAACGGTTGGTCCGGGCGGGCTGCGCGAGAAAGACCTGGTGCTGGATGTCGCCCAGAGGCTGGGCCACTTGATCGAAGAACGGATGGGAAGCGAAGTGATTTTCACCCGCACCGACGACACGTTCGTTCCGCTGGAGCGGCGCACCGAAATCGCCAACGAAGCCAAGGCCGACCTGTTCCTGTCGATCCACGCCAATTCCTCGCCGCTGCGCAGCTGCCGCGGGCGTGGAGACGTATTATCTCAACTTCACCACTTCCCGGAGCGCGCTGGACGTGGCGTCGCGCGAGAACGCCGGATCACAGATGAGCATCTACGAATTGCAGGCCTGCTGGAGAAGATCGCTCTCAAGGACAAGGTAGAGGAGTCGCGCGAATTTGCCACGCGCGTTCAAACTCGCTGTACGCCTTGTCGGCGCAGGACGGAAACGCGCGCGCAGGGATCGCGGCGTAAAGAAAGCGCCGTTTGTGGTTTTGATCGGCGCCTCCATGCCGTCGGTGCTGGCGGAAATCGGGTTCGTCAGCAATGCGCACGACGAGAGCCTGATGCGGCGCGAGGAGTATCGCCAGCGCGTGGCCGAGGCCCTGTATAAAGGGATATCGAGCTACGCGAACTCGCTAAGCCATTTCCAAGTCGCGCAGCGGCATTAACCCGCAAGGTCCCAGTTGCTGCCTGCGAGCTTAGGGAACGAACAACGGGCGTTTTGATCGGAGGTATTCACCACCGCCGGGTCCGGCGCTGAGGGTAGGACAGCATCTCCACGCGGTTGCGGCCGGATTTCTTGGCCACGTACAGCGCCTCGTCCGCCTTGCGGATCAGCCCTCCTGCGGTCCAGGTTTCGCCCGGCATGGCGACCGTGACGCCGAAACTGGCCGTGACGCGCAGAGAGCTCTCATTGACGCGAATCTCCGCCTGGGCGAGCTGCTTACGCAAACGGTCGGCCTGTGAGTAGCTTTCCGCTTCGCCGCAGCCGGGCAACAGGATCAGGAATTCCTCGCCGCCGTAGCGGCCGATGGAATCGTACTGGCGAATGCTCGCTCTGCATGCGGCGGGCGGCCTCGCGCAGCACGGCGTCGCCGGCCAGATGTCCGTGAGTGTCGTTGATGTGCTTGAAATGGTCCAGATCGACGATCACCACGCCCAGCGGGCGACGCTTCGCGCTCCGAACGGGACACCTCGCGCGCCAGCTCCGCCAGGATGGAGCTGCGGTTCCAAAGCCGCGTGAGCGAATCCTGGGTGGCCTGTTCGCGCAGCGTCTTCCCGCGCTTTCAGCAACTGCGCCTGCAGGTCCACCAGCCGGGTACCGGCGCGCAGGCGAACTTGCAGCTCGTTCTGGTCGAAAGGCTTGGTGATGTAATCGTCGGCGCCCGCGTCCATGCCTTCGATCAGTCTTCCTTCTGGCTCTTGGAGGTAAGCAGCAGGATGTAGGTGTACGGCTCGCCGTCGCGCTGCCGGATGCGTCGGCAGACTTCCACGCCGGTCATGCCCGGCATCATCCAATCCAGAATGATCAGCGCGGGAGCGTCCTCGCGCTGCAAGAGCTCCAGAGCTTCGGCTCCGTCACAAGCAACCATGACGTCGTAGCCCCATTTGCGCAACGTGGCTTCCAGCAAGTGCCGCGAGACGATGCTGTCATCTGCGATTAGAATCTTCACCGAATTTCCACGAACTTCTCATCCGATTATAGTTCAAGATGAGCTGAGTCTAATTTCCTCATCGGCCGGGAACTGAGAGTAACGTTAGCGCGGTAGGGCCGGTTAAGAGATCGCCGGACTCGGCTACGGAAGTCTCGGCTCCGTAACGCGGGTGAATCGCCTTAGTACCTAGGCCGCAGCCAGCGCTCCAGCGTACCCTTAAGGCGAAGCCTGCGAATGGCCCGTTCCAGCTCGTCCTTGGAAAGCTGGTACTAATGAAGAGCTCCTGCCGCGCGCCCGGCGCTGAGTGCGATGGCCTTCCATCCGTTGGTGGTGGGCACCGTCACGCGGATTCTGACCTCGCCTTTGGCGTCTCGCACCGGACGGATCACGCCGGGAATGACGCGACCGAATCGCTGCCGGATTTTCCGCGAGCAGCCGTTCCAGCACTTCCGCAACCCCGTCCATGATGCTGTGTTCCACCTTCAGCTTTCCCTGGACCTTGCGGAGCCGCATGGCGAGCTTACTTGAAGCGCTTGCGGTATTGAAAGTCGATGCTGAAGGCGCCGTTTTCATCGCGCAGCGCCACCGCCGACCATTTCCGGCTGAAATCCCACTCCACGCGCACGATCTGCTGGTTGGTACCGCCAGGTTCGTGATATAGGTCAGCGTGACGTCGGAGGACACCTGCTGTTCCATGGTGAGGCGCGCCTGCGGAACAATGGTGACGTCGGTGAGCTGCGGATCGATCTTGATATGGCTGACGCCGAAAAACTTTTGCAGGCGGCCTTGGACTTGGGCGCAATGGCCTGCGACAGCAGCGAATTGCTTCCGGTCCCAGGCCCAGATAGCTGCTGTTCACGTTGGTGGCCGCCTGGCGCAGTCGCCAGGGGACCGGCGGCGGAAGGCGTGCGGCCCACCGCGAGCAGCGCGATGATGTCGGAGGCTTCCAGCGGCGGATCGGACCGATAGGAGAAATTCAGCTTGTTCAGCGAGCCGGAAAAACTGATGTCCACCGTGATGCCGCGCACCTTCGTGGACAAGTCCATATTGATCACAGGCTCGATCTTGGCCGGATTGTTGAAATTGATTTCGCCGCGATTGATGCTGTACTTGTTCCCGAAGAACTCGATCTGGCCGGAATTGACCGTGACATGTCCCAGCAGGATGGGGTGATCGGGCGTGCCGCGCACGCGCAGGTCGGCATCGGCCTGGATGTTGCGCGTCAGGGCGGTTTCCACCTCGAGCGTGTGCTGCGTGGCGACGCGCACGTCCAATTGCAGTCCCTGCAAATACCCGTTTGGATTGGCGGCGACGGGCGTGGTGGTGGAAGCCAGCAACGCTCCCAGGTCGGTGCGCGGGATTGAATGCGGCGCGCGTCACCGAAACCGCACCCGACAGATACGCTGCTGTCCGATGTGCCCACCAGGGCGAGCGAGCCGTCCGCCGTCAGGCTGATGCCATCTTCCGAGCGATAGCGCACGTTGCGGGCCGTCGGCCTGGAGACGATAAACCAGAGCAGCGCCACGGAAGCCCAGAAAGCTGCCGCTTTCAAACGAAATATCGCCGCCGCCGCTTTTGCCGCGTCAGGTTCTGCACGGTGGCGCGGTTGTGATCGAACAGGATCAGGCCATTGGCGTTATCCATGCCGTTGGGGACGCCGCGCAGAAATAAGGAGGCATTGCGCAGTTCCAGGCGTGCCTTGCACTTGCGGTTCCGTGAGCGGTCCACGCACGGTTACGTCGATGACGAGACTCGCCGGAGCCGAGCAAGTCCGGATTGAAGAGCTGAAGAATCGAGAAATTGATGCTGCCTTTGCATGGCCACATCCCATGGGTTTTTCGAATTCAACAGCAGGCGGCCGGAGGCGTCCAGCGTGGTGTCCTTGGCGATAAAGTTGGCGTGGCCGAAGTCGATGGTGTCGCCGGCGACTTCCAGATGTGATGGGCTGGGCATTCCGCAGCACCAGGTCCTGCGCGGCGACGCCCGCCACCGGCTGCGCATTGGGGCTGGCGTTCAACTGCACGGTGGAGAGCGTCACGTCCGCTTTCATCGACGAAGGCCGATTGAGCGGGACCGGAGATGGTGGCGTCGCCCTTCGATGAAGCCGCCGAAGGGCAGGTCCTTGCGGAGGTGTTTGCCGGGAGTAAGGTCGTGCAGCGTGGCGAAGGAGATGCGCGGGATCTCGACGTGGGCCTCGCCGCGATAGTCGCCTTCCATGCGCCATTCGCCGCTGCCCTGAAGCTGAAGCTCATGTGGAGGTGGCCGTCGCGGTAAGAGCGAGAAGCGGCAGCCTGGTAGCGGCGCTGACCGTCAAGATCGCCATAGGAGTGGCCGTTGAGCGCCGCGTTGCGCACGGTTAGCTGGCCATTGAGCGACGTCAAATCCACCACGCCGCTAACGATTTTGGCGCCGCCGGCCGCCTTCAAATCCAGACGCCCGCCCAGGCCGCTTTCCAGATCCTGCACGTGCTGAATCGGCTGAGCCAGATCCACGCCGCTGGTGGCCACGTCGAATCGCAGCGAGCCGTCCTTCCAATCGCTGGCCGGATGATTGTAGTCGCCCGACAGAATGATGCGTCCGGCGCCGTTGCGGGCTTCGCCATGCGCAAGTTCGAGCGCCGTGGGCGTGTAGGTGACGCCGCCGCGAGCTTGCGCGAAATGTTCTCCATACGCGGTGAGATTTTCGAACGTCACGGGGCCGGTAACCACGGGCGATTCCAGCGAACCGGAAACGCGCACAGCGGCCGAAACCGAACCAGTGGCGGGCAGCGGCTTCCATCCGGCTTCGGCGGCAAGAGTCTGAATGTCCGCGGCGCGCAAGGACACGGTGGCCGAAACGGGACTGCTTCCTGCCAGCTTCCAGTCGCGCAATTCAGCACGGGCGTTTCCCTCGATGTGCGTTTTGCCTTCTTCGATGGTGACCGCCTGGAGCACGGCGCTGGAACGATCGAGAGTGAAAGAGGAAGTGACGCGATCCAGTTGCTGGCCGGCCAGCTTGAGCGTTTCGAGCTTCGGCGTTACCGGATATTTTCGGATTGTCGAGTCCTCCGCGGACCGATGCATCGACGCGCGCCACGCCGCCCTGCAATTCCACGGGCCATTGCGCGGGCGGTTGAGCTCCCAGGGCGCGCAGAACGGGAATCGCGTCGTTCAGATTTCTCGAGACCACTCGGACGGCGAGAACATCGCCGAGCGTTCCGGATATGGCCGCATGGGTGGAACCAACGTCGATTTGAGAATCGCCCAGTCGCAGCTTGCCCGCGCGCTGATCGTAGTCGATGGCGAGAGAACCCGAGACCGGCACGGCCGCCGGAGTCTGGATTGGGACCAGGTTTCAAATCGAGCATCGCGGTGACCTTGACTCCCGCCAGTGCCAGACGGCGTGATCTGCCCGTCCAATTGCACCGGACCGCTCAGCGTGCCGCTCAGCGCCCCGGTTTGCCGGCGAGCCAGGCGGCCCACTTCGGCGATAGTGACTCCAGCTGATCTCGCCTTTCGCGCTCAATCGCTTGCAGTTCGTTCAATTCGGCCGCACCATGAAAGCGGCCATCGGGAGCGGAAAGATCGAGATCCGTCAGGTTGATCCTGTCCGGAGTAATATCGGCTTGCGAACTCAACGCGACGTCACGCACCGCCATCGCCCTTCTGAACGTAGCCCAAGCGAGCGGCCGGTAAGCTTTCCGATAAACCGATCGGTGGACGATCCGCCCGCGGTGACGCGGCCCTGCAATCGAAACCTCCCCGCGCGGTTCCAGCGGAATTTCGACCAGTTTGTTCAGATCCGCAACCGGGAGCGCGGCTGTGACCGCGAAATCCGCCACGCGGCGAGTAGAGATCGGCGATGTTTCCTTTGGCTTCGATTTTCATTCCGCCGGACTCCAGGTTCATCCGCAGCACTTGGATGGTATTCCTGCCCAGTTCCACCTGGGAGTTCAGCGCGAACTCGGCTGGGGCGCGAAGCTTGGGCGAGGAGACGCGCATGAGCGCGGAAGAAATGGCGCAGAGATAGCGGGGTCCGGCGGATTCATAGGCCAGGGACATCTGGAGATGCTCGCCGACTGCATCCAAGGGAACGCGCCAGGAATTATACTCCGCCAAACCGTGACGGAGCTCGATATGCTGCACTTTCAGGTCGAGAAGATCTTCGATCACGTTCTGATTGAAGCGAGGAATGTTGGGCCGCGGGATATTGGTGGAACCGTCCGGACCAATGGTGATGTACACGTGCGGGCTGTCGACGATCAGCGAGGCGATGTCGACCTTCTTCTCCAGCGCCGAAATGATTTTCAATCCGATTTCGTATTTTGTCCGCGCGGAACAAGGGCGGCGCTGACGCCGGCTCCGTGCCGTGCAGGACAAAAGGTTTCACTTCAGCGGTCAGATTGCGCCAGTTGTAGGAGAACCCGCCGATCTCAACGCGGCCGCCGGTGGCGCGTTCCATCGCGGATACGATTCGTACCCGGACCTGGTTCTTGAACCACGCGGTCTGCACCACAACAACACCGGCGATCAGCAGAGCCACGCCTAAGCCTGCCAGCCCGAGCAGGCAGAGCACGGCGATTTTGACGCCCCGCCGGATCGGTTTGGCGCTCGTCCCTTTTTGTTCAGTGCTCTGTTGCTTGATAATCGGCGTCATTTGAGCTCAGGATCCAGGTAAGTGATCGTCACCTGGTTCCGCGTATCTTTGATCCATTGGTCCAACGCCTGGTCGATCCGCTTCTGAGTCAAGATCTCCTCGATCTGGTCGCGGGACTCCTCAAGTGTCGGAATCGGCTTGGTTCCTTTTTGTTCCCACTCGGAAACCTGCTGTCGATAATATGCTTGCACATCCGCGGGCGGGATCTGTATTCCCGGCCGGAAGCGGTAATCGATGAAGCGCAACAGAGTCAACTGCCACCACAGCCGCCGGGTCAGTTCGTCGACGGTTATTCCGTAGGACTGCAGCGCGTCATTGAAGGCAGTTGCACTCGGATACATGGCCTTCACGCTCTGGAGCGATTCACCGGCGTCGCTCAATTCCGGCAAAGGGTAACGGCTGAGATCCATTTCCCGCTTGATCAGCGCCTGCTCGATCAACCTGGCGGCGGCCTGTTTCCTGGCGGCGGGACTCACATCGAGCTTCTCGCGATTCAGGAAAGCGGTGACGCGAATTTCCTCGTCGATCTGCGATTGGGTAACCACCTGGTTGTCCACCGTGATGACGATGCGATCGATGATTTCGGCGGAGAGCAGAATACAGAAGGCAGAATTCAGAATCCAAAATGCGGAACGCGCGCTCATCAAAATGCCTGCCCGAGCGAGAAGTGGAATTGGAAGACGTTAATACGCTGCACCGTTTGCGGCACGTGGCGAGCCGGGGACTCCGCACTGGTACAACTGGTTGATGGAACCTTCGCAGCCGAAGAAGCGCGGCGAGTTCGGGCTGAGCGAAAAATCCACGCGCACCGGACCCAGCGGCGTGCGATAGCGGAGCCCGAATCCGAAAGCCTTGGACGCTGTAGTCAAAGTCCTGCAAATTTTCCTGGCGGAACCGCAGACTGATTTTGTTTACGGCCGAATACACGTTCCCCAGGTCGTTGAACAGCACGCCGCCCAAGTTATCGCCGATCAGTGGGAAGCGCAACTCTACCGTGTTCATGAACAGCGCATTGCCGCCGATGGGAAAGCCGGTGGTCAGATCGCGCGGCCCGGCCTGGAAATCCGGAAAGGCGCGGTTGGAGAAAGCGCCGCCGCCGAAGAAGCGCTCCGCCAGCGGGATTTCCGGCAGTCCGCCGTAACGTTCGATCAGGCCGAAATCCGTGGTGCGCGCCAGCACCAGGTCCTTGGTGATCTGATAATACGAAGAATTGCGCGCCACCACGCGCCCGAAGCTGGTCTGCGATCCGAAGATGTTGGAGGCCAGCGCCAGGTCGATGCTGGTGTACGTGCCGTGGTGCGAATCGATAGGATCGTCGCGCTTGTCCTGGATGAAGCTCATGGAGACGAAGCCGACATTGACCGGCTGCGACAGCAACGGAATCAATTCGGGGCTGATCAGCGGCGTTCCGATAATATTGACCTTGCGATAAGTGAAGCGGTATTGCAGCGTATTCGCCTTGGAAAGTTTCTGTCCCAATTGAACGGAGCCTTCCTCGCGGCTGGATGAGAAGGTGCGGACGTCGTGAGAATGATCGAACAATCC
The DNA here is from genome assembly GCA_963761265.1 of Bryobacterales bacterium. Lineage (GTDB taxonomy): Bacteria > Acidobacteriota > Terriglobia > Bryobacterales > Bryobacteraceae > Palsa-89. Next base: position 63,561 of record CAVXGM010000028.1, on the reverse strand, counting down.
GGAGAACTGCAGGCTGAGTTTAGGATTGCCCAGGAATTGCGGCGCGACGTAGGTGAGCAGCGCGCGCTGCTCCAGGGTGGAAACCAGCGTCTGCAAGCTCATGGTGTGGCCCAATCCGAAGAAATTCAGGCGGCTGATGCCGAACGAGAAGCGCGGGCTGAAGCCGGTGACGCCGGCCGGCGAATCGAGCGAGGTCGGTGCCGCCGCCGATGCGCCCAATTTCCGCGCCTACGCCGATGTTCATCGAATAGCGGCCGGCTTCTTCGATGGAGATAAAGCACGTACTTGGTGGGCTCGTCGCCCTCCGGGTTTTGGATCGCCGCATCCACGCGCGAAAAAATGCCGAGATCGTACAGGCGGCGCTGGCTGGCTGTTAATTTCGCTTTGCGAGAAGCGGATCGCCGGCGTGCAGACTGATGCGGTCCGTCACCAGGTCCGGCTGCGTTCGCTTGAGTCCGTCCACCACCACGTCGCGCACGTAAACCCGGTCGCCCGGGCGTCACGATGAATGTAAGATCCACGTGATCGGCTTGGCGGCGCGGGAGCGGTTGTGAAATCGAATCTCGCCGCTGGATAGCCGTTGTTGAAGTAGTAATCCAGCACGTTGTCGCGATCGGTGGCGATATTGAAATCGCTGTAGGGCTGGCCGTCGGTGGAATGCAGAAGCAGCAGCAGAGCGGGCGCGAAAATCGTCGGAAATGCCTCGCAAAGTGAGCTTGGAAACGAACCACTGGGGGCCTTCGGTGATGTCGATGAAGATCGCGATGTGCGCCTTGACGCCGTTGTAATCGTCGACCACGCGGGAGGTGACCTTCACATCGCGAAATCCGTTGCCGCGATACAGAGTCCGGATGGCATCCAGATCGCGGTCCAGCATCGTTGCGGCTGTAGCGGCCGTGACGATAGCGGACTAGCGTGGCGGGGATCACGGACATGCGCTCGCGAATGGTGGCGTTATCGAAATAATGATTGCCCTGGATTTCGAGTTTCACGATCTTGTGCCGCGACGCCGAGGACGACGTAGTAATCGATCAGTTGCTCGCCGTTGGGAGGCGTGGCGTGCGGTATAGTCGGCCATGGCGTCGAAGTAGCCTTGGATCTGAAAGTAGGAGGCCAGATCGCGCGAGCCTTCCTCCAGCAAATCGCGATCCACGGAGCGCTCTTCATAGATAGGCAGCAGGCTGCGCAGCTTTCCGGACGAAAGCTTCGCGCCGCGCACGCGCACCAGAACCGGCGGACCGCGGATTGATCGCCAGGATCGGGCGTGACGGTGTTGAGGTCGGCACTGATAATCCAGGTTCACCAGCGTCACCTGCGCGAGCAGATGGTCGTGCTTGGGATACCAGGAGCGAATGTTGTCGAGGCCGTTTTGAAGGCGCGTTTCGGTGAGCGGATGCCAGCCCAGCCCAAACCATCCGCGGAATCGCTTCCAGCCGCTGGACTCGATCAGCTTTTGGATGCGGACGCAGAGTATCGCCGCTGGCTACCAGCCCGTCGAATCTGGCGCGGTCGACCGGGATCGACGTGAAAATCGATGTGGACCTCCTGGGTCGGCTCGCGTGTCGATATGGCGGGCTCGACGCCGGCGTTGTAGAAGCCGTTTCGCTTGAGCAGATCGGCGATGCGGGCCACCGCAGCGGTGGTGTCGCCAGGTACGTAAGGCGCCGCCCAGAGTGAGCTTGGTGGCCACCAGCAACTGCCCTTCGTTGGGCGGCTCGGGCACTCCGTTCACGTCGAAGTATCCAATGAAAGTACGCGGGCTTGGTGATGAATTTCAGCTTCACGCCGGCCGCGCCGAGGGTGGCGTCCACGGCGATGTCGGAGTATTCGCCGGTTTCGATACAAGCGCTGGATGGAGTCGCGCACATCGGAGGCGCGCAGCGGCTGCCCGATCCGCAGCGGGAGCATCGCCATCAATTGATCGAAGGTTAATGGCTGCCTCGCCGGGTCGAACTGCACGCTGGCGATGGGCTTGCCTTCGTATTGATTGGACGCCGCCGTTCAGCAGGATCGAGCAGAGGGCGGCGAGCATGGACGCACTGATCCACCAGCCCAGCCGGATCGACACAAGCGACCATCTTAACGCATCGCCTGCTAGCATAGCGCCCTGGTTGGTAACATCTGGTTGTAGATGAGGATGGCTCTATGACCTCGGCGATCGCGAACGCTATTCGCGGCAGATCCTGTTTCCGGGCATCGGGGAACAGGGCCAACAACAATCTGTTGGACGCTCGCGTGGCGGTGGCCGGTTGCGGCGCTTTGGGAAGCTTTCAGGCCGGGGCGCTGGCGCGCGCGGGAATCGGCTTGCTGCGGATCATCGACCGCGACTACGTGGAGCTGAGCAATCTGCAGCGGCAGTGGCTGTTCGATGAGTGCGACGTGGAGCAGGGTTTGCCCAAAGCGGTGGCGGCGGCGCGCAAGATTGCCGGGATCAACTCGGGATGTTCGCGTGGAGCCGGTGGTGGCCGATCTCACTTCTTCTAACGTAGAGGACCTGCTGGGCGGCGTGGATCTGATCCTGGACGGCACCGATAACTTTGAAACACGCTACCTGATCAATGATTTTGCGGTGGAGCGCGGGCGTTCCCTGGGTTTATGGCGCGGCGGTGGGCAGCTACGGGATCGCAATGCCCGTGGTGCCCGGGCAAGACCGCGTGTTTGCGGTGCATGTATCCCGATCCGCCTTCGGGCGCGCAGCCGACGTGCGAGACGGCCGGTGTGTTGGGAACGGTGACGGCGTTGATCGCGAGTTGGCAGGTAAGCCGAGGCGATTAAGATACTGTGCGGTATTGAGCCGGCAGCGGAAGATCACGACAGTGGATGTTTGGAGCGGTGAGATCCGGCAGGTGGCTCAGCCGGGTCCGGTCGCCGATTGTCCCGCCTGCGGGCGGCGCGAGTTCCCGTATCTGACCGGCCAGCGGCGCGCGCCGGTGAGCTTGTGCGGCCACAACGCGGTGCAGATCCATGAGCGGGCGCGGCCGTTGGAGTCTGCGCGATCTGGCGGCCCGGCTGGCTCCGCTCGGGCCGGTTCGCGCCAACGAATTCGCGCTGCGGTTTGAGGCGCCGCCGTACCTGCTGACCATTTTCCCCGACGGCCGGGCCATCATTAAAGGCACCACCGACGTGGGCATCGCGCGGAGCTTGTATGCGCGATATATTGGTATGTGAGGTTCCCATGCGGCGAACTCTGCCGGTTCTGATTGGTTGCGTGCTGCTCGCTCTTCCCGGGCTCGCACAACGCGGCGGGCATGGTGGTGGTGGCGGCGGCATGCGCGGTGGCGGTGGAGGCATGCGCGGCGGCGGTGGAGGATTCCGAGGCGGTGGTGGCGGTTCCGGGGCGGTGGCGGATATCCGTGGCGGCTTTCGCGGCGCGGTGGCGGTTTTCGGGGCTTTTACGGCTACTACCCAGGTATTTATGGCGGCTTCTACGATCCCGTACTTATGGGACTATGGAGACTTCGGCGATTACGACTACGGGTATCCGGACTATTATGGAAACGCCGATTACGGCGCTATCGTCGCCAACTTGACTCGTCGCCCAGCCCATCCGTGTTGATCATTTCGAATCAAACGCCTCCCCCAGCCCGGTGATTGTGCAGTCGCCTCCGGCGCCGCCGTTTGGAACGCGCCCCCCATTGCGCAGGCCCAAGAAGTACGAAGAGCCCCTTTACTTGCTCGCGATGAACGACGGCACCATTCGCGCGGTGCTGGCGTATTGGGTGGACGGCGCGACTGTACATTACGTCACGATGGACCACATGCAGAAGCAAACGCCGCTTGGCTCGCTCGACCGCAGCCTGAGTGAGCGATTGAATCGTGAGCGCAACGTGACCTTCAGCCTGCCGGGCTGATCCTACAGCAGGGCTCTTCCTACAGCAAGGCTCGCAGCGCGCGCTGGAATACTTCCAAATCCTGTTCGTTGTTGTAGAGGTGCGGGGAAACGCGCAAATGCCCGCGCCGGGCGGCCACCAGGACACGCTGTTCCTTCAGCGCGCGGGCCAAGGCCGAAACATCGCGCTGTTCGAATCGCGCGGCGACGATGGGAGAAGCGCGTATCAGCGACGGTGGCGCCCAGTTCGCGCATTATTTCGCGCGTTTTCGCGGCCAAATCGAGAACGCGGCGCTCGATGACATCGGGACCGATCTCCAGCACCAGATCGAGTGAAGCTTCCATGGCATAGAGCAGCGCGAAGGAGACCGAGCCGCCCTCGTATTTTTCGGCGCTGGCCGGCAATTCGGGAACTCCGTGATGCAGGTTGTCGACGTTGCGCCAGTCACGATGGCTGCGCCAGCCGATGATATTGGGCTGCAAGCCGCTGGCGCAGGTGCGGCGCAATGTAGAAGAATCCCGCGCCGTTGGGCGAAAGCAGCCACTTGTATCCGTGCACCGCGAGCATGTCGGGCTGAATGTGGGCGATATCGAAGCGCAACGCGCCCACGCTTTGTGTCCCGTCGACAAACAGCAAGACGCCCCGCGCATGCAGAAACTCGGCCAGTTCGGCGAGCGGCGGCGCGAAGCCGGTGTTGTAATTCACCGAGCTTAGGATGACGAGGCGCGTCCGTGGAGTCACTGATTCGTAGAACCGCATCCCAGGGACAAGCCGTTGTTTCCACGCCAAAGCGATCCAGCGAGCCCCGGCGCGTAAAGATTATTCGGGAATTCGTGTTCCAGCGTGAGCACTTGATCGCCGGGACGCCAGTGCAGCCCCGCAAGCAGCAGCCCCAGCGCGGTGGAAGCATTCGGAACGAACGCAATATCCTCAGGCGCGCAATGGATCAGCCGGCCGATCTTCCCTCGAATGCGGTCGGCATCGTCGTACCAGGCGAGAAAATCCCAGCACGCCAGGTCATCTCGATGAGCGAAATGCCGGGCAACGGCTTCAGTAGCGCGGCGCGGCAATTGGCCGAACGTTGCGGTGTTGAGATACGTCCAATGGGCGAGCGCGGGGAACTCGCGGCGAACGGACTCCCAATCCACGCATCAACCTTTTTGGATCATCACTTCGGTGGACTTCACCACCACCTTGACCGAGTCGCCCTTCTTCAGTCCAAGTTCTTCGGCGCTGGTGCGGGTGATCACACTTTCGATCAGATTGTCGCCGACCTTGACGATGACGTGCGCCATAATCGTACCGATTTCTACGCTTTCCACGACGCCAGGAAGTTGATTTCGAGCTGAAAGTGCCATATCTACCATTACAGCAGGCGTTGACCGGCGGCGCGAGTGTCGTAACCACCCAGGCTTTCCAGCTCGCGCCGATAGTTGGAGCGATTCAGCGTATCCAATAAAGTTTGGATGCTGGGCATGTCGAGATGCTGGCGCCGAATTGCCAGATCGTAGCGCTCACTGACCAGTGGAATAAAGCCCAGCCCGAAAACTCGCGCGGCGGCACGCGTGGCGATGCAAGCATCCGCTTGTCCGGACTGCACCTGCCAGGCCGCCTGCAAATGTCCCGGTGCAATGCGGTCATATCCGCGGACATTCTTGGAATCGATCTTGAAACGCTTGAGCGCCGAATCCAGTAAAGCGCGGCTGCCCGCGCCCTTTTCACGGTTCACGATAGTGACGTCGCGCCGTGCCAGGTCCTCGATCGCCTTGATAGCTTTAGGATTGCCATTCGCGGTCACAATCCCCTCCTCCCACACGGCGAAGGTGATCACGGCGACGGCGTTTTTGGGAAACATGCGCCCAATCTCCGGAAGATTCGATTCACCGCTCGATTCATCGCGGAGGTGCGTGCCCGCGATGTGGACGCAACCATCCTTCAGCAGCTTCAGCGATTGCGAACTGTTGCGATGCGCCAGCACCAACTCCACGCCGGTGGACTGCAGATGGTGAGCCAGCACCGAGATTCCCGGATCGCATCCGGCGATGAGAACGCGATTGCGAAAATCGTCGGCGGCGTCGAAAACCTGAACGTCGGTGCGGCCGTTCTTGGGAAGCTTGCTGGCCACCACGGCGTCGCTGACGGGGAAGTACCACGGGACAGGCGAAGGAGGCGATGCCACCAGCCGTTTGTTTACGCGGCAGAGTTGCACCGGCTGGCCCGGATGCAGCGTGTCGGAGCCCGGCAGCAGAGTGGCTTCTTCCGAGCGGAGCCCGACTGGCTCGGCCTGCGGAAGCGCGAAAAGATCTTCCACCTTTACTTCGAGAGCTTGCGCCAATCGCAGCGCGACCGCCGTATTCGGAACGTAGCTGCCGGCTTCCATCGCGTAGATGGTCTGGCGCGTGACCCCGGCAGTTCGAGCGAGTTGCGCCGCCGAGATGCCGCGCTTCTGCCGCAGGGTTCCTAAATGATTCTCAATTTCCGGCATGATGTTTCTTGAGTTGCACTACTACTTTAATGCTTCCAAGGGTCGCTGAAGCGGGGATCATGCAGAAACTCTTGGTCCGTCAATGACTCTAAAAATGCAATGAAGTCCGCTCGCTGCCGGGGCGTCAGGGTAAAGCCGCCGATGAAACGGCTCTTGTTCGGATTCTTGCTGCCGTCCCCGGCCAGCGGCCCGGACGCGATGGTTCGGCCGCCGGCGGAATAATGGTCCAGCACGCCATCGAGCGTTGCGATGCTGCCATCGTGCATGTAGGGCGCGCGAACGGCTACATTGCGCAGCGATGGCGGCCGGAATTTGCCGACGTTGTTGGGATCGTGGGTGTATTCGTAGATTCCGAGATTGTTGGGTGGAAATGAAAGCGCGCCCGCCAGGTTGTACAGCCCGTTGTTGAAAAAACTAGGCGCCTCTTCGGGGTGAGCCGCCTGCACAGGGTCGCCACCGAAGGTAACTCCGCCGTGGCAGGGAAGGCAGATAGTCGGCTGGTGAAAGAACAATTGCTCGCCGCGCTTCGCGGAATCCGATATCGCGCTCTGGTCGTTTTGGTAGCGATAACGATCGTAGGGGGAGCGGCCGGAGATCAGGGTACGCTCAAAGCAGGCCAGGGCCCGGGTGATGTGGTCGAAAGTGTAAGGGCCGGGATCGCCCGGAAACGCCTCGGGAAACATCTTGCGATAGATCGGATCGCTGCTCACCACGCTCAAGAAGGGCGCTCCACCTTCCGGTAAACCCAGCTCTACCGGGTGTGTGCCAAACAGAGGCGTGCGGGCCTGCGTTTCGAGAGCCTTCAAGGTGGGGTTGGCCCAAGTGAGCGCGCCGAAGTACGCGACGTTGGCGAGCGGCATCGCGCGGCGGGGATGCTTTTCGCCCGTCACGCCCACGGCGACGTTCTTGTCCGGCCGGTCCGCAAATCCGTACTCTTGCAGATGGCAGGTGGAGCAGCTGCCTTTCCCGTTGATCGACATGCGCTGGTCGTAAAACAGCCTTCGCCCGAGCTCGACTTTCGCTTCGGACATGGGGTTATCGGCGGGCACCGGCGGCGCATGGAATCCCGGCGGAAGATGCCATTCGAAAGCCGAACCGTCGGGCGGAGCGGCCACCGCGGCGCTTCCAGCCAAGAGCAACGTTAAGGCGGCGAGGATTGGATGAAAACTCCGTCGCGAGAGGTGGTGGATGAAGCTGGGGATCATGGCAAGGCTCCGTTCGAGATGCGCTAGTGTCTTTTATACGTTACAGTATCTTCTATGACTACCACAACCGGAAACGCCCGCACCCGCCGCCTGCGAGGCGCGCTGCTCGCGGGGCTCCTCCTGTGCTCGGCTGCTCTGGCCGCCGCGGCCGACGACGCGGTACTGCTCAGAGTGGAAGGCGCCGTAAAGACTCCCCTCGCGCTGACCGCCGAGGATCTGGCCAAAATGCCGCGCACCACCGCCAAGTTCGAGCGCGATGGCGAGATCAACACCTATGAAGGCGTGCTGCTTTACGACATCCTGGTGAAGGCTGGCATCCCGCTGGGCAGAGAAATGCCGGGCAAGCCGATGGCGAGCTACATTCTCGCGACCGCGAGCGATGGATATCAGGTAGTGTTCGCGGTACCCGAAGTAGACCCGGTCTTCGAAGGTGCGCGCGTGCTGGTGGCGGATAAGCGGGACGGCGGACCGTTGCTGGCCGTGCAGAAGCCTTTGCAGTTGATCGCGCCCCAAGACAAGCTGCACGCACGATCGATGTGGTCGCTGGCGAAGATCGAGGTGGTCCGGCTGCGGCCCTAAAACACCAGCTTCGCCGAAAATTGGAGTTGCCTGGGCCCGTAGAGCGTGTTGGTGGATGTTCCCGAGCTGGGCGCCATAAACGTCGGGCTCGGAATCAGGCACCCGTTCGTTGCGCTGTAGGCGCTGGCAGGGCATCCTTTGCCGCCCACCGCGACATAGTTAAAAGCCGTGGTCGCGGTGTTCCCGCTCAAGTTGAGGTTGGTCTCATTGAAAACGTTGAATGCCTCCGCCAGGAACTGTAGCTTGAGGCGCTCACGAATCGGAAACTCGCGCAGGACGCGGAAATCGATATTGTGAAGACCGGGCCCGACGAAGACGTCGCGCCCGAATTGTGGAGCGCGTCCGCCAGCTGGCGCGGCGGAGTTGTTGATCTCGCCGCCTGTCACGCCCCCGTCCACGCCGTTGGAGGGAAATCCGCTGATATTGGCTTGCACCGGCTGGCCGGACGCCTCCGTCATCACGGTGGAAAACACCCAGCCCTTCAGCAGCCAGCGCGCGGGAGCGCTTCGCACGTTGCGGAAAGCATCCCAAACCACGCTGCCAGTGAAGCGGTTGGCCTGGTTGTTTTCCGACAGACCGTTTTCCTGCTTGATGTTCTCCGGATTCAAGATAACATCAGTGCCTGAAAATGTTCCGAAGTTTCCTTGAATGGCGCCATCATCCAGCGACTTGCTGAAGGTATAATTCGCCAGCACTTCGACGCCATGGCTGAGCGGTTTCCGCACCGTGACCAGCAAGCCGTTGTACCAGGAGTTCACCACGCTGTATCCGGTGGCAATAATGCCCGTTCGCGGGTCCAGGCGCTGCGTGTAAAAGGGCACGCTGAGGGTCTGGGCCAAGGCCCCGCTGGCATTGAGAATGGCGTAGCTTTCCGTGGTGGTGGGCGGCGCGAGATTCGCATCCACGAATAAGGGCAGATGCAACGCGCGGCTAAACAGGTAGCTGGCCGAGAGGCTCAAGTCGCCGGGCAACTGGCGCTCGATCGCAAACTCGCCCTCATGGACCAGCGGATTCACGAAATCGTTCGCTAGGCCGTGCGTCGCCAGAACTCCAAGCGATGGATTGGTGTTGATCACCTGCGGCGTCACCGCTCCCGGGAATGGCGCGGCCGGGGTGGCTCCGGGAGGCGTGAAAATCAGGTTCGGGAAAGTAGGCGCGCAGCCCGACGTTGGCGGGCAATTGAACTGCTGCTGGTAGATTCCGTTCTCCACTCGCAGCGCATAGAACGTGCTGTCCGTGGTATCGCCGTAGAACATCCCGTAACCCAAGCGCAGCACGGTTTTCTGAAAAGGCTGCCAGGCGATTCCGATGCGGGGTCCGAAGTTGTTCGAGTCCGTATTGATATGCGAAGTCAGCGCGGCCAGCAGCGGAGTATTGGTGTTGGGATGCGGCGAAGAGGGAACGTCCTGGATTTCGTATCGCAGGCCGAGGTTCACCGTCAGGTTGGGCAGGACGCGCCAGCTATCCTCCACGAAGCCGGCAATATTTTTGTCCCAAAAGTCATCCCTGCCCACATGCGTGATCGGATCCGTGGCCTGCGTAAAGCTGGTGTAGTGCTTGCCGGTGCGCCCGTCGCCTAGGTTTACGTCGTAAACGTCCGCCACCCAGTTGGCAAAGGCGACCGCGGGAGCACCGGTGTAACTGTACACGCCCTCACCCTGGAACAGATTGATCAATACGTCGTGGACCAGATTCACGTCAAATCCGAATTTGATTGCGTGACGGCCTTTCACCACCGATAGGGTATCGGCGAACTGCCAGCGATGCTCGTCGGGGAACGAGGGACGGGGCAGAGGCGGAGGCGGACCATAGGCCATTACGCCGGCGATCGTGACGCCCGGGCCGGCCGAATTGACGCCCTGAAGCTCGTCGTCCGCTCCCCATTGAAAGCGCAAATTATTCACGATGTCGGGGCGAATGGTGGAATCCCAGTTGGTCACGAGGAAACGGTCGTGCGTTACGGCGGGACCATTGGCGCTTACGGAATTGTTCACCAAGGACGCTTGCAGAAAACTATCGGGCGAATGAAAGTCGTCGAAATCGAAACTAGCGCTCACGCGATTGGATGGATTCAGCAGATAGTCGAGTTTGCCGAAAGCCAGATCCTGCACCGCTTCTCGCGGAAAGGAGCCAGTCAAGCCCTGTAGGTAATTGTTCGCCGCGCTGCACTGCGAGGCCGTGATTGGCGAAGGGCACGGCATCGGGAACTTGGCGGTGCTGGTGAAGCTAATGGGAAATACCTTTCGCGAGCCGTCGTAAGTCAGAAAATAAAAAAGCTTGTCTTTGATGAGCGGTCCGCCCACGCTTCCGCCGAACTGCTGCTGTTGATGAACGGGCTGAGTATAGATGCCCGCCGCCTTGGAAATCGGATCCAGCGCATTCAGGGACGGATAGCGGAGATAGTAGAACAAATCCCCATTGAGTTGGTTTGTGCCGGACCTGGTGATGGCATTCACGATGCCGCCGGCCGCCTGGCCGAACTCGGCGCTGTAGTTGCTGGCGCTCACCTGAAACTCCTGGATGGAATCCAGGCTGTACACATACGGCGCCGTGGAGCCACCGCGCGGAGTGGAAAAGAACGCCTGGTTGTTGTTGGCGCCATCCACCATATTGTTGTTGTAGAGGCTGGATAAGCCGCGGAAAGACACCGAACCGCCGTCCGTACTCACCCCGGGCGTCAGCAACACAAAGTTTTCCCATTGCCTCCCCACCAGCGGCAGATTGTCCACCAGGTTCTCGCTCACAATCTGCGAAACCTCCGTCTTTTCCACATCCACGATGGGCGTTTGCCCGGTGACGGTGACGGTCTCTTTGGTGGCCTGCAAGGGCAGTTGGAAATCGATGGCCAAGGTCTGGCCGACGTGCACCGTGAGGCCCTGGCGGACCAGCGTGGCGAACCCCGACTTGCTGACGGTCAGCCCATAGTTGCCCGGCGGGAGGAAGGCCGCAAAGTAGACGCCGTCCCCGTTTGTGGCGATCGATCGCTCGGCACCGGTCTCCTCGTTATGCACGAGAACGGTGGCCGCCGGAACCACGGCTCCGCTTGCGTCGGTGAGAGTTCCGGTGAGGGCTCCGAAGCCGGCGGTTTGGGCGCCGGCGCGCGGGGGCAGACAGAGCAGGATGGCCGCGATGCACAGAGAAATAGCGATTCGTTCGAAGGTGTCTCTCATACGTTACAGTGTCTTCGTACAATAACACACCGAAGCGAACGTACGAAGCGTCTCTCATACGCAACCGCGTCGTGTTACAGTGGCAGCATTCGGGTTCGAAAGCACATCTGGCTACCGCCGGCCGCCGTAGTGGTGGCGCTCCTCGCGGGGACTGCATGCCAGCGCGGCAATCCTCCTGCGGCAACGGCTCAGCCTGAAATCACCATCGCCGCGGCGGCCAATCTGATGGAGGTCGCCCGGGTTTTGGGCTCCGATTTCGAGGCGCAGACCAAGATTCATCCGGTATTCAGCTTCGGATCGACGGCGCAATTGACCACGCAGATCGAAAACTCAGGTCCATTCGACGTCTTCCTGGCCGCCGACGCGGAGCACGTGGACAAGCTGGTCCGGGAAGGACTGCTGCTGCCGGGCAGTGACGCGGTATACGCCACCGGGGTCCTGGCCCTATGGATTCCCCCCGGCAGCCAGGCGCAAGTCAGCAAGATCGAAGATTTGGCGGACCGCGATGTTCACGTGATCGCACTGGCGAATCCCAAGCTGGCGCCCTACGGCGCCGCGGCGGTGGAAACATTGCAGCACTTGAAGCTGTGGGACCGGGTGCAGGCCAAACTAGTCTACGCCGAAAATATCAGCATGGCCAAACAGTTCGGTGCGTCGAAGAACGCCGATGCGGTTTTCACGGCTTATTCGCTGGTGTTGAAAGAGGCGGGCCGGGTGATTCCGGTAGACGAGGCGCTGCATCAGCCCATCGTCCAGAAGCTGGGCGTGCTGGCGCGCTCCCAACAGCGCGCCGAAGCGCAAGCGTTTACCGGCTTCATCTTGAAAGGCGCCGGCCGCGCGCTACTGGAGCGTTTCGGATATAAGGTACACTGACACTTATGAAATACACCGCTTGTCTGCTGGCGTCCGCCTTGCTGGCGGGCCTGCTGTTCGCTCAGGCCCCGCCGGCAGCGGTTCTCTCGGTGCAGGGCGACGTCGGCACGCCGCTTTCCCTGACCGCCGCCGACCTCGCTAAATTGCCCCGGGAGTCGGCCTCGGTGCCCGCCCCGGACGGAAGCAAGATCGTCTACGAAGGAGTCTCCTTATACGTGGTCTTGCAGAAAGCCGGCGCGCCGTCGGGCAAACAGCTGCGCGGCAAGGCTCTCGCAAGCTACGTGCTCGCCAAGGCGAGCGACGGCTATCAGGTAGCCTTCACGCTGGGCGAATTGGACCCGCAGTTCGGCAACGCATCCATCCTCGTGGCCGATGAGCGGGACGGCAAGCCGTTGCCCGAGAAACAGGGGCCGTTTCGCCTGGTCTGCCCCAACGATAAGGAAGGCGCGCGTTCGGTCCGCATGCTCGAAACGTTGGAAGTAGTCCGCCTCGCCAAATAGTCACGCGATCACCAGCGCAGCTTCAGCGCAAATTGAATCTGGCGCGACGTGGTGGACGTGCTGGTGATGACTCCTGCTGTCGGTGAGGTGCCCGACGGCGTGAACACTACCGCGTTGGGCGTATTGAAATTGGCGTGGTTCAGGATGTTGAAGAACTCCGCGCGAAATTGCAGATTCAACCGCTCATGAATGCGCGTGTCTTTGATCGCCGACAGATCCCAGGTAGCCAGGCCGGGCCCAATCAGGGTGTCTCTGCCCAGATTTCCGTAGAATCCGCTGGCGTTCGGCGGCGCGAGAAATGCCGCGGGATTGAACCACTGGTTGGGCGAGCCGATAATTACAGGACCGGTGAACGCCGGATTGACGAAGGGCCGCACGGGATTCTTAGTGTCGCCATTGTTCGACGGGTTGTAGCTCAACTGCGGCGTGAACGGGAATCCGCTCTGCAAAGTGAGAACCGAGTTCAGGCTCCAGCCGCTGGCTAGCCAATCACCGAAGCCGGTGCCGTTCCCCAGGAATGTTTTGCCGTGTCCGAAAGGCAGTTCATAGACGCCGTTGACGGCAGCCGAGTTCTTGACGTTGAAGTTCGCCAGGCCTTTATCGGCCGCGAGATTGAAGGGATTCGAACCCAGGGCCGGCTCGCCGCCCGACGTAGTGGCATTCAGAGAATCGCTATCATCGAGAGCCTTAGCCCACGTGTAGACGCCGCGCAAGAACAAACCGTGGCTGAAGCGGTGATTGACATCGATTTGCAGCGCGTTGTAGGAACTGTCGCCCTCGGAAAAATAAGTCCAAGTATTGACCAGCGCGGGGTTCGCCCGAGTGGCCGTGGGCACATAGTAAGTGCCGGCCGGAACCGGCGTGCCGGCGACACCCGCGGGAAAGCTAGCGGGATAAACGGAGGGACACGGCGCCGCGGGACAAATCACCGGGAAGGGTTCGTTGGCGTCGATGCCGATGATCTCGTGGTATCCGTGCGAGCCGACGTACCCAACTTGCAGCACCGTGTTGGGCGTGATCTCCTGCTCCACTCGGAACGACCAGGACAGCAGAGTAGGCGTCCGGAGATCCGGCTGCACTCCGCCCGGCGACAGTTTCGCCGTGGAAGGAACAGCGGTGGAAAGCGGAAGCTTCGACACCGAGAAATTTGGAAGGCTGTAGGTGGGGTTGAACGGCGCGTTCTGGTCCGTACGATAGCCCAACGCGTCTTGCAGATCGTTGTACATTCCGAAGCCGGCGCGAATCACGGTACGGTTGGTGTTGCGGAACGGGCTCCACGCAATTCCCGCGCGTGGCTCGGGCAGATAAGTTGCATTGTTCTGTGTAAAGGCCGAAGCGCCGATATTGGGCTGAGTGTTGATGACGCCGCCAGTGAACGTGTATGTGGAAGCGCGGCCCTCCACCTCATTCCATCCGTTGGAAAACTCCGTGCGGAATCCAAGCGACAGCGTCAGGCGGGGCGTCAGCCGGATGACGTCCTGCGCGTAGAGCGCGCCAAATACCGCACGCCAGCCGAGCGGCGTCGGCGTGGGATCGTACAACAGGCTGCTGATGGTTCCCTGCAGGAAGGTTTGCAGGCTGGTAAACGTGGCCTGTCCATATTGGCTCAGCGCCAGATTTTCATTGGACTGCTCTCGCTGAACCCATGCGCCGAAAGTGAATTGCTGGCGGCCATATCCGAACGAGAGCTGGTCGTCATAAGTGAAGAGATTGCGCGCCACTCTCAGATTGCTGCCGTTATTGCTTCCGGCCAGGCTCAATTGAGCCGTGGGATTCGACGCGGAGCTTCCTCCGATCACCAAGGCTCCCAGTTGATCGCCGGCCAAAAACCCAGGCAGATCCGCGGCGGGCGTGCCAGGCGATGGTTCGCCGGTGAAGAAATAGCCCGCGCGCGAAAAGCCGACCCGTGCCGTGTTCACCAGCGTCGGCGAAAACACGTGAGTCTCATCCAGGCTGGCCACTTGCTCGCGCAGAGTTTCCACATCGGTGCTGTAGATATTCGTGCTGGTAGGGGTGAAGTCGGAGCTATCGTCGATGGTGTAGATGGCGCTGAGATTGTCCTTTGACGAGAAGACGTGGTCCAACCGGATGGTTCCAAAATCGTCGCGAATGGTCTGCAACGGATTGTTGAACGCCTCCGCGATGCCGCCGAAATCGGGCGCTCCCGGAGTGGGCGTGGGCCACGCGGTGATCAGCGGCGAAACGCCGACGAAAGCCAGTCCGGAGGCCGGGCAGGGACTGGGCGTTGGAGTAACCAGCTTGCAAGGCAGATATCCGCTGCGAGCGTTGTTGTCAGGCACCAGATCCACGCCGGTTTGATGCAAGTGCTGCTGAAAGCCCTCGAAGTTTCCGAAGATGAAGGTCTTGTCCTTCTGGATCGGTCCGCCCAGCGCCACACCATACTGGTTTCGTTGGAAGCCGGGCACCGACGGAGGATCGAAGAAATTGCGGGCGTCCAAGGCACTGTTGCGCAGGAACTCATAGACCGATCCATGAAAATCGTTGGTGCCGGATTTCGTCACGATCAGCACTTGAGCGCCCGGCCGCTTGCCGTACTCGGCGCCATAGGAATCGCGCAGCACATTGAACTCCTGGACTGCGTCCACGCCCAGCAGCTCTTGACTGGTACCACCCGGCTGCATATTGTTCTCCGCGGCGCCGGTGAATTCAACGCCATTGAGCAGGAAGAGATTCTGTTGCGGCCGATTTCCATCTACCGCAAAGTTGTTTCCGTTCGTGGAATTGGAAACGCCGATGCCGCCGGTTTTCTCCCAGGTGAAATTGACCACGCCTGGATTCAGCGTGAGCAACTCGTCGAAGCTTCGGCCGTTGAGAGGCAGATCCTGGACCTGAAGCTGGCTGATGACTCCCGATGCATCGGTAGTGGAGACGGCCACGATCGGCGCATCGCCCTTCACCGCCACTTGCTGGCTGGATTCGCCGATTTGCAGCGTAAGATCCACCGTCGCGCTCTGATTGACGGCCAACTCGACGCCGGTTCGCACCGTCTCCTGAAAACCGGATTTCTTGGCATCAATCTGATACTGGCCGACCGGCAGCGAGGAGATCTGATAGCGGCCAACGCCGTCGGCCACCGTTTCGCGGACCGCTCCGGTTTCCGTGTTGGTCGCAGTGACGGTGGCGTTGGGAGCCACGGCGCCCGATTGATCCGAAATGGTGCCCGAGAGCACCGCCGATACCTGCGCCAGGAGCGAGACCGCGCACATGAGAGTGAGCCCCGCGACCCAACCAGCTTTTGTCATATTTCTGTGTCCCTTCCAAAGCAGTTGACTATTATATAAGACATTGTATTGCAAGAACGTCAGCACTGGCGGGCGGGAGCAGCGAATGGGGATGGAGAGGCGTTAGACTGCGCTCTCAGCGCGCAAAAGGGCATGGGGCCAGGTCGAACAGGTCAGGAAGAAACCACCGCCGCGCTCGGTTTTGCGCGAGTCTCTCAGAAGCGGGCGGGCGGGGTGAAGCGCTTGGCCAGCGCTTCGATTTCGCGCGAGGTTCGGACCTTGTGCTCGCGCACGTAGAGCTCGTGATTGCGCTCCACGTCGGGAAGCTTGTAGACGTAATTGGCGGTGAGGCCGGCCGAGCGCTGCAATCCGGACGCGGACGTATCGCCGAGCCAGTTGATGCGCTCCAGCCGCGCTCCGTTCTTGAGGTGGAAGCGCGCCACCGGATCCAGCGGCTCGTCGTTTTGCTTGGCGTGCAGCAGGTAATAGGCGGCCAGAGGAAGCAGGTGGCGCGGCAATTCCGACCGCAGGGCGGCATCCTCCATCCATTGCGGATCATCGAGTTTCGCGGCGGCCGCGGCGAAGGGCGCCAGCTTGGGGCTAGCTTCGAGGGCGGGAAGTTTCTCGGACAGCCATTTGCGGAAACCGGGAACCGGTGAAAGCGTCGCGAACTTCTTGATCCGCGGGAGCTCTTTGCTCAAATCCTCCACCACCCGCTTGATCAGAAAGCTGCCGAACGGCACGCCGCGCAGGCCCTCCTGGCAATTGGTGATCGAGTAGAAGATGGCCCACTCGGCCAATTCAGAATCGAGCACGGAAGAGTCCGGATCCAGCAGTGCCTGCACGGTATCGCTCAGGCCGCGCGTCAGCGCCACTTCGATGAAGATAATCGGCTCATCGGGCAGGGCGGGATGAAAGAACCCGTAGCACCGGCGGTCGGCTTCCAGGCGCCGGCGCAGATCGTGCCAGCCCTGGATCTGGTGCACCGCCTCATATTGGATCAGTTTTTCCAGAATGACCGCCGAAGTCCGCCAGTCGATGCGGCGCAGCACCAGAAATCCGCGATTGAACCAGGAGGTGAACAGATGCGCGAGATCGGCTGCGATCGGCTTCAGCCGCGCGGCCTGCTCAGACTCCTGCAAAACCTGGCTCCGCATCGAGACCAGAATGCGGGTGCCATCCGGCGCCAGGTTCAACCGGCGGAACAGCTCCTGCCGCGGCGGCTCCACCACTCTTTGTAAGCGGGCGAGATTCGCCGAGGAGGGATCGCTCCGGTAAGCGTCGCCGGCTTCGCCCACCTGCTCGGGATCGGGAGAGAACTCGCGCACCAGCGATTCAAAAAAGGCCCGGCGGCCCCGCTCGTCCAGCGCCTGATAAGCATCCAGAGCCTCGGCGGCCAGCCGGCTGCCCGAAACTTCGCCCCGTTCCGATAGCAAGCTGTGACACAGCGCGATGGCCTTTTTGGGAGTCCGCGCCGAACCGCGCGGTAAGGATCGGGATGGCCGGGGCGAGAAGCCCAATAGCTCTGCCAGTTTCAAAGAAGATCGCTCCCATTATCCATCGGCACAAACCGCCCGGCGGATCAGAGGCCGGGGTTTTCATTGTATCGTTGCCGGCCGCACAAGCAACAGAAATTGGCCGGGGGCGTCCTACGATTGAGGAATCGGCGATGATACGAAAACTCAAATCCGGCCAGTATCGGCTCTATTCACGAAAGAAGGATGGCAAAACCGGCCGCCGCAAGAACCTGGGCACGTTCTCCACACGGGACGCCGCGGAGCAGCACGAGCGCGAAGTACAGTATTTTAAGCGCCATTAACACATGAGAGACACTGGCCACGGATGAACCCCGATAAACGCGGATAGACAGAATCTGTTAGCTTCACCCCGTCAGGATCTTTCCGTTTTCTCGGCCAATTGTTGCCGCCTTGGGTCTTGTCCGAGCTAACGTGCATGTTTCCTTTGCGGGCTGCATGATTTGCCGCGCCAAGCCATCGCAGCCGGCCTGGAGCAGCTCTCCGATCGCGATCGGCGCGTACTGCGCAGCTTCTATCTGGAAGAAAAATCGAAGGAAGAGATCCTGAAGCAGACCGGAATGAGCGACGAAAACTTCCGTGTCGTGCTGTGCCGGGCGAAAGAAAGATTTCGCGCAATTTATGTCGAACAGACGCAACATCGGACCCCTTCACGTCACTAGGTAGTATGAGCATGGAACTCCATGTGGACCCGGTCCTTCGCGAACAGACCATCGTGCGCTATCTCCAGCGCCGCCTGGGCGCGGAACTGGCCGAACAGTGGGAAAGCCATTACCTGGCGTGCGGCGACTGTTTCGAGGAGATGCGTGCCACCGAGTTGCTGATTCGCGGGCTGGGCGAGCCGATGGTGGAACGCAAGCGTATCAACGGCGTCACCGTGCTGAAATTCGCCCAGGGCACCCAACTGCTGGCGGCCTCCCTAGAGTTGACGGAACTCTCCAAAGCGGTCCGGTTGGAGAGCGACACCAAAGTTCTGATCGATCTGAGCAGGGTCAGCCGGATCGATAGCACCGGCTTAGGTGTATTGATGAACTGCTATTGCCATGCGGTGAAAAACGCGGGAGCGCTCAAGCTGCTGAATCCGGACGCGCCGGTGCGGCGAGTGCTCAGCGTGACCAAGATTGATTCCGTGCTCCAGACCTTTGAGGACGAAGCTGCTGCCATCGAGAGTTTTAGCCTCTGCTGAAACCTCGCGGTTCGAGCTGAATGGCGGAAACGCAGGGCCGCAGCCGGGCGGACAGCGGCTCGCACTGGCTGACCCGTGCCTTCCTTCAGGTTCACGATCGTATCCACCGCAGTCTGCTTCCAAGCCGCGCATTCCCCCCAAGCCAACGAACCTGAATACGATTCACCTCGGTGTCCTGCCCCAGACCAAAATGCACCCGGGGATCATTCGCCGCCAGGTAAATACCATCCCCTCTCACCCAAGCTTTCACCACTGTGCCCTCTCTCCGCACCAGTTCCACCAGGCTTCCGTAGGCTGCGATCCAGAGTGCGGAAAGCCGCTCCAGCATTATCGTCGATGGTCTGCTGTGACTGGTCATGCGCCCTGAGCGGATTCACCTGCGGCGAGACTCATGTATCGCTCCTGCTCGCCGAGTCGGGATCAGACTTCGCTTGTGGGACCAACCTTCAGCCACACGCTCGGTAACCGGCAAGAATGGTTCAAGACTTGCAGGTTCGATGCAGCCAAGCATACTGGCAGCTTCTTGGTACATTGCACTGAAGCCAAGACAATGGGACGTGTGTTTTTAGGTGGTCGTAAAAATTCCAGGCGAAATCGTAGAGTAAGTGCGTTCGGAGCGTTGCGTCCCCCGTAATCAAGAAAGCTACATCTGCTTCTCCTGGTAACCAGCGGTAAAATGGTTGCATGAGGCAGTTGCTCGGTACATCCATTGGCAAGACCACGGCATGTGGCTTGGCTACTTTGAGGAGTTTCCCGACTACTTCACTCAAGGCGAGACGGTAGAGCGGAACTTGAGGATAATCTTCGGGATCTTTGTCGGGATCTTACCAGTGGTCAGAGTCCAGGCATCCGCCGGGTCGCTGAACTGAACGCTCGGATGAAGCGAACGGAGCTTGATCCGCAAGCTGGAAGAAGCGGGCTGCAAGTTCGTTCGGCACGGTGGAAAGCACGATTGGTACAGCAATCCCAATACAGGCATTTCCCAACCAGTACCGCGACCATCGGGAAATCAACGAGTTCCTCGCAAAGCACATCTTGAAAAAGCTCACAGGATAACGCCGAGCTCAAGCAGCAAATGGAAATCCAAACATGAGTGCATTCGTGCCATCCCCTGCCGCAGATACTTTATCGTTCTTTGAGTGAGCACGGCTGACCCGTTCCTTCCTTGAGATTCACGATCGTGTCCACCGCGGTCTGTTTCCACGCCTCGCATTCCCCCGCCAGCCAATGAACCTGAATGCGATTCACCTCGGTGTCCTTGCCCAGCCCGAAATGCACCCGGGGATCATTCGCCGCCAGATAACTGCCATCGCCTCTCACCCAAGCCTTCACCGCTGTGCCATCTTTCCGCACCAGTTCCACCACGCTTCCGTAGGCCGAGCGATTGGTTTTCGTGCCCTCCAGATGAACCATCAGCCAATGTCCCCGATTTGGCACGGTATTGAGCAGCAGACGCGCGGGGCCGTTATTGTTGGTGACCAGAATGTCCGTTCCGCCGTCATTATTCACATCCCCGAAAACCGCCGAACGGCTCACCTCTTTGGTAGCCAGCGCCGGACCCGCCATGGCCGTAATATCTTCGAACCCCTTCCCTTTTCCCATATTTCGCAGCAGCAACTTGCGCTCGCGATAGGGAAACGGATCGCCCTTAGGATTCGAGCTCAGATCCCCGGCCATCGACCTCACTCCGCCGTTGGCGCTGAACATATCCAGCAGCCCGCTATTGCTCATATCGAACAGGCCGACGCCAAATCCCGTATAGGGCAGCGAAATATGCGACAGCCCCGATTGCTCCGTGGCATCGACAAAATCCCCATTCGGCTGGCGTTGAAACAGCGTGAACGCCTCGGTCGGCAGATTGGTCACGATGATGGATTCGCCGCCGTCGCCAAAAATATCGCCCGAAGCAATGCCCATGCCGGCCCGCGGCCTGCCGTCCGAAGCATAGGCCAGTCCGTGGGTGAGCCCCGCCTCTTTGAATACTCTGTCGCCCGGCTTCGATTGCGGACTGCGCCGCTCGATTCATCCAGAGATAATTCGCCGCGCCATCGTTGGCGACCATGAAACCGGGATACCCATCGGAACCGAAATCTCCCGTGAGAATGCCCAGCCCCGGCCCCGGCCTCGCGTTCAAACCGACCTCATCGGTCACATTCTTGAACCGCCCGTTCCCCAGGTTGCGATACAACTCGGTCGCCGTCCCCTTGAACGGCGAAGGACCGCAATAATCGAGTTTGCCATCGAACATGTAGCAGGGACGGCGATAGAAGTCGACGTAGTGAACCACCGCCAGGTCCAGCAGGCCGTCCCGGTCGTAATCGATGAATGCGGCGCTGGTGGACCAGCCGGAGGAAGCGACGCCGGCGCTGGCGGTTACGTCCGTGAACGTGCCGTTTCCGTTGTTGTGATACAGAATGTTGTGGCCGTAATTGGTGACGTAGAGATCGACGTACCCGTCGTTGTCGTAGTCGCCGGCCGCCACGCCCATGCCTTTATCGGCGTAGCCTACGCCGGCCGATTCCGTGACATCGGTGAACGTCAGTTTGCCCGTTTCTTTGAGATTATTCCGGAACAGGCGGTTGCCCGGCTTCCAACCCGGCGGAACGGGCACCAGAGGCTTGCCCTGAGGAGCGGTGGGATATCCCTGGACCAGATAAACGTCCAGGTCGCCGTCGTTATCATAGTCGACCAGCGCCGCGCCCGATCCCACCATTTCGGGCAGAAGCATTTCGCCGGTGGCGCCGGAGAACTGCCAGAAGTCGATCCCGGCCTGTTTCGAGACGTCCTCGAAGGGGAATGAGTTGTGAGAAGTGGATGTTTTGCAGCGCGAACAACCCGACAAACAACACCGCCGCGCAAAGGCAGTAGGAAGAAGACTCGGTTCACCGCCGGGCCACCACGAAACAGCTACGATCCATCATGAAACAGGGATGATATCATGGCGATACTTTTATGACGCGGGGAATCGCCTCGGCGTAATCTTGGCTGCGGCTGCGTTGTTGGGATTGTCGTGCGCGAAATCCGTTCCGCCCGTCCCGGCCATCACGGTCGACGGTCTCGATGCGGACGTAAGAAACGCCATCACTGAAAGCCCGCGATCAAGCCGTCGCCCAGCCGAAAAGCGCCCAGGCCTCGGGCAATCTCGGAATGGTCCTGGAAGCGCATACCCTGTATCAACCCGCCGCGCTGGCCTATCAGCGCGCCGTGCGCCTGGACCCGAAAGACTTCGCGTGGCGCTATTATCTGGCGCTGTGCCTGGAAAAAAACGGCCAGCTGGATGAGGCGCTGGCATCGGTTTCCGAAGGTCTGCGCATCCATCCCGACTATGCGCCCGCGATCCTCGAACGAGCCAGCCTGCTCCTGAAGCTGGGACGATTCCCGGAAAGCGCCGCCACGCTCGAACCGTTCCTTGCAAAGAACCCAGGCTCGCCGCTGGCTCTGTACTTGCTTGGCCGCGTGAAGTTCGCGCAGCAGGATTTCGCCGCCGCCGACGATCTCTACCGCCGCGCCACCGAAGCCTGGCCCACTTTCGGTTCCGCCTGGTTCGGCCTGGGCGAAACCAGCAAAAGACTGGGCCGCGGCGCGGAAACCGAAAAAGACTACCAACTCGCGGAAACGCCACAAGGACCAGTACCCGCCCACCGGAGACGAGCTCTATTCGCAAATGATGAAGCTCGCCACCGGCATCGAGAACCGCCTCATGGAAGCCAAGAAGCTCTTGAACAAGCGGGAGTTCGACCGGTCCTCGCAGATCTACAAAGAGGTTCTGAAACAATATCCGGATAATCTGGATTGCCTGGTAAACCTGCTTTACATCGCGCAATACCCGAACCAGGCGACTCCCGAGGAAGTGGAAGATCTCTACCAGCGGGCCCGCGCCGCGAGTCCGCAGCTCGCCGAGGTGTACATGTACCACGGCACGGCGCTCGCCGCCGAGGGCAAATTCGATCCGGCCGTGGCCGAGCTCGACAAAGCCATCCAGCTCAAACCCAAGAACGCCGAAGCCCACGCCTGGCTAGCCGACGTGCGCGAACGCCAGCACCGTCCCGCCGATGCCATCGAACAATATCGCATCGCCATCGAGCAGCAGCCCGATTTTCGCATTGCCCGGCTGGAACTGGCGAAAGATCTGCTCTATGCGGGCCGCAGCAGTGAAGCCATCCCCGTGTTGCTCCCCGCCCTTCAGGTGGACGACCAGAACACGCCCGTTGCGATGATGTTCCTGGTGCAGGCCTACGTAAACATGGGAGACCGTGCCACGGCGCGAAAATATCTCGAGCAGGCCCACCAGTATGTGCTGCGCAACGGGCCATCGACTCTGCTGCCCCAGATCGAAAGTAACTTGAGGAGCCTGGGGTCCGGTTGATGCTGAAGTGAAATCATTGTGCCGCACGCACTCTTGCGTGCTGCGTCGGCACTCGTGCCGACGCCAAGTGCGCGGAGTTTAGCGACGGTGGCGCAACGAAGCGAAACCTGCGAAGCATTCGGCCTGGTGGCCGCATGTTTGGAAAATCGCGCTGCTCTGGGCCCTTGGCCCTCGCAGTTCCTCTGCAGGCCCGGGAAAATGTTCAAGGCCATCAGACAACTGGAAACGGCCGCAAAGATGAATCCCGAGCTCACCGATGCCCGTTACACACTCGCTCTCGCCCTGGCGCAGATTCCCAGCCGGCTGCCGTTATCGAGTTCAAAGCACTATTGAGAAGCAGGCCCAGCGACGCAGCGGCGCATTATCAGCTCGGAGTCGCGCTCGCGCGCATGCCCCGGAAAGCTCCCGAAGCAATTCGGCAAATTGAGGCGGCGGATCGCATTAAGTTCGACCCGGGCTGCGGGAATTGCGGAACCGTCTGTGCAAAGAGAAATAGCAGACTGGCCTATCAAACCAGTTGATACGACCGCCTTGCTTGGCGTGATTATCCGGTTGTTCCACGGGTCAGGGCTCGTTCTTACAAGAACTTAGCTGGGCGTCAACAGGGCGTCAAATTTTCGATCGCGGTGTCAGCAGTAGTAGATTTCTGGTATATGATAGCCGAAGTTTTGGTTTGGGTTTGAAGGTTAGTGTCATCACAAAGACCCTAAGATTTTTTGATTTTGGGGAGGCGAATTGATGCAGTTGAGAATCGCGGGTTTATTCCTGATCTGCACCTTAGCGGCGTTTGCTCAAGGAGATCGCGGCACGATTACCGGAACCGTTACGGATCCGACTGGTGCAGTCGTTCCCAACGCGAACATTCAGGTCACGAATAGCGAAACGTCCGCCGTATATAAGGTTGCCACCACCAACACGGGCAACTACACGCTGGCCAATCTTCCTGTCGGGCACGTACGTGCTTACGGTGGATGCGCCGGGCTTTAAGAAGTTCGAGCGGCCCGGCCTCGTGGTCCAAGTGGCCGAAACCATTGCGCGTGGACGCGGTGCTTGAGGTAGGCTCTTCCACCGATACGGTTACGGTCAGCGCCGAAGCCCCGCTGCTGAAAACGGAAAGCGGCGAGATCAGCCATCAGGTCGACTATCACCGATGCCGACCTATTGCCTCTCTTCACCACCAACGGTACCGGCGGCAGCACCGGCCTGGGGAATATCCGCGATCCGCTGACCGTTCTGAACATACTGCCCGGCGCGCAACAGACCACCGATATCAGTGCTGCGCGTCAACGGCCTGCCGTCCAGTTCGCAGACCATCATGGTGGAAGGCATGGACGCCACCAATGGTCTGTGGCGTCAGCAGAATCAGTCCACCCAGCAGGGAACCGACGCGGTCCAGGAAGTCTCGGTGCAGACCAGCAACTACGCCGCTGAATACGGCGGGGCGGGCGGCGGTTATCTGAACTTCACCATGAAGTCCGGCACGAACCAATATCACGGCAGCGCATACGACTACTTTGTCAACAGTGCGCTGAACGCCGGACTGCCGTTCACGGCCAACTGCAACCAGGAAAATAACTGCGCTACCAATCATCAACTCCGGCCACATCAAAAACGCTGTGAAGCGCAATGATTACGGCGTCACGCTCGGCGGCCCAGTCATCATCCCGAAGCTTTACAACGGCAAAGACAAGACCTTCTTCTTCTTCAATTTCGAGCAGTTCCGCCAGACCACCGTGACGAACAACGGGCTCGCGACGATGCCCACCCCCGCCTATGAAGGCGGGAACTTCGCCGCGGCCGAAGCGCCGTATCTTTCGTTCCTGAATTCCGATGGCGCCATTCCGAACCATGATCTTCGATCCGGCCACCAGGCGCATCGTGAACGGCGCATCCGGTGGAAAGCCCGTTTCCGAACAACGCGATTCCCATCAGCCGGATGGACCCGGTGGCTTTGTATCTCCAGACGCTTCTTCCCCAGCTCCGAACATCTCGGGCGGAGGGCTGCTGAACAACTACGCCATCCCGGCCTATTCCAATTTCCGCACACCACCATCCCGTCCATCAAGATCGACCAGGCGCTCAATTCGAAGATGAAGCTGTCGGGCTACTTCTCTTTGACGGAAACAAACTCCCCCAATACCAACGGATTCTCCCAAAATCTGGCTCCTGTTGCGCCGACGGCCGATCGCTCCTACACCTACCGGCTCAATTTCGATGACACGCTCACTCCCACGCTGCTGTTCCATTTCGGTGTCGGGCTGCTCTATTATGACCACCCCGATCTATACGCCGCCCTCGGACTTTGACGCCCAGGCGGCGAAGGCGGCTGCGCCAGGGTTCGGCGGCGCTCCGGGCGGCTATAACTTCACGCCCTTTCCAGCCAACACCTATATGCCTTCGTTCGCGGGCCTGTCAAACGCCATTGTCGGCGGCGGACTCGCTCTGGGCTCGGGCTTCTTCGCGCCGTCTCCGGGACCTTCTGGCTTCGACGAATCCGACCTGAAGGACATCAAACCGACCGCGAACACCAGCATGACTTGGGTCCACGGGAATCACACCTTCAAGGCGGGCGCCGACATGGTCCTGGAGGGTTTCCCGCAGCAGAGCAGCATTCGCGCCTTCGGCGAATACACCTTCAGCGGCCAGCAGACGCAGAATCCGGCTGAATACGGCGTGGGAGGAATCATTTTCCCGACTGGATTCGCCTACGCCAGCTTCCTGCTGGGCCAAACGAACAACGTTCAGACTTCCGCGATCAACGATACGCGGCTGGGCAACCATACCTTCGGCGCATTTATCCAGGATAGCTGGAAGGTGAGTCGCAAGCTGACACTCGAGCTTGGCGTTCGCTGGGACTATGCGACATTGTTGTCCGAGCAGTATGGACGCATGTCCGATGCCTGCTTCACCTGCATCAATCCCGCGCTTGCTTCTTCCTATATCCCCGGTGGACGAGCCGGTGCTATCGTGTATGGCGCCACCAACAACGGTCCGCTGACCAACGCTTATCCGTTCTCGCTGGGACCCCACATCGGTGTTGCCTACCAAATCGACCCCGAAGACGGTGTTTCGTGCCGGTGGATCCATCGCCTACTCATCGGCCGCCGACAATGCCTTCCTGTCTTACAGCGTGGCGAACTTCTACAACGTTTCCTCAGCCCGGGCAATTCGGCGTCCCGGCCACTCAGTTGGCGAACGGAAACCCGCTACCCGGCGTCACGTTCCCGCTGTATAACCAATATCCGTATCCCAGAATCCGCCAGTGGTTGCGGCGCGAATGGCACCGAACCCTGCGTCTCCACCCCAGGAGCCGTTTATCACCATCCCCAAGAGCACAAGGCTGCCGCGTATCTTCCAGTGGAGCATCGGTTTCCAGCGAGAGATCATGCCCAACCTGGTGGTCGACGCCAATTACGTCGGCAATCGCGGCGCCTGGTTCACTGCGCCTCTGCTCGACACCCAGTCCTTTAACGGCCTGACCCAGAACATGCTCTCGAACCTCCTCACCTCAGGTCCGGGCGGCACGCCTCTGTACGGCGCAACGTCGAATATGAGCTTCCAGAATCCCGCCGATTACGCCTTGCTGAACGACGACATCAACAACCCGGCCGTAATCGCCAGATTCCCGAAGCTGGCCAATCCCGACAACGTCTATCCCGGTTTCTCCGGCAGCGCCAATACCTTGGCCCAGGCGCTGCGGAACTATCCGCAGTGGTACGGCGTGCCGTCCTTCCTCGGACCGCCCATGGGCGACACCTGGTACGATTCGCTGCAGGTTAAGGTCACCAAGCGCTACTCGCATGGCTTGAGCGCTCAGATTGCCTATACTTTCTCGAAGTCATTGACCAACGGCGCCAATGCCAACACCTCCTACCTGGTTCCGACGGGCGGGGATCCGGTTCTCAACGATCCGTTCAACCTCGCCGACCGATAAGCAGCTCTCCGGATTCGATCAGCCGCAGGTGCTGGTGATCTCGTTCAACTACACCACCCCCAAGCTGCCGGAAGGCTTTCTCGGCGGCAACGGCTTTGGGAAAGGGCTTAGCTGGCTGGCGCGCGACTGGAACGTCGGTGGCGTCTTGAAGTATGCCAGCGGCAGCGCTGATCCAGAGTCCGGCTTCGAACATCACCCTTTGGAACACCATGGGTGTCGGCGGCACGCCGCTTGAACGGCGTATCCAACTTCTCCGGCGGCGGCGCCAGTACCGAACCGCTGGAGAACTATGTCCCCGGCCAGTCCTGCCTGGCCGTCGATCCGAACAGCCATTTCGATCCGACCAAAACACTGGCTCTGAATTCCAAAGCCTGGGTGAACCAGACCACGGAAACGTTTGGCAACGCGGCGCCCTACTACAGCAACTGCCGGTGGCAGCGCCAGCCCGCCGAATCTCTCAGCTTGGGCCGCACTTTCCGCGTCAAGGAGAGGCTCCAGTTGTTGATCCAGGCGCAGTTCTTCAATGTGTTCAATCGCGTGTTCTATCCCGCGCCTACTGGGGCCACCACGAGCACCACGGCCGCCACAACCAGCAACCCGTTCCCGGGCTCCGCTGCTCCGCACTGGTGCGTTAAACGGAGGCTACGGATTCGTGAATACGCTCAACGGGAACCTGGCCAATCCTAGATCGGGCCAGTTGGTGGCGCGCTTCACCTTCTGACCCAGGCGGAACTTCGTGTAAACCAAGGGCCTCGCCGGGAAACCGGTGAGGCCTTTTCTTTGATGCTCGCCGGATTCAGCCGCCCAAGGCTCTACTTCATTTTCATTTCGATTCCAGCCCCTGGAGTAACACCGCCGCGGGCCGTGTGTTGTAGTTGCGTTGGTAGGAATCATGCACGGTGTCCCGCGGGAAGTATTCGTCGGCCGGATACGGATACCGGGACATCGCATGGAACGGCAGCGGCTGAACTGTTGACGAAAAAGCGGTGTTCGGATCGCGATCCTTAGCCCAACCGTCTACCTTGAGCAGAAAGTCGCGGGTCCATCCGGCGCGTGGAGCCGGTAGAGTGGATGCCGGGAACTGCAAAGTGATCTCGTCACCTGACCCCATGATCACGAACCGGTCGTCAACGCCGCGCAGCAGGTCATCCACCCGGCCGAATCTTGTATAGAGCCCCGGAGTGGGATTCCAGAACGAAGCCGGCGTTACATGATCGTAGAAAAATGTATCCGGCTGCATCCGCCGAGGGTCGATGCGCGTTTCCGAGAATCCGCGGAAATGCAGATCGGCGGAATCAAAAGGCATGCGAACCGGCTGAACGTGAGCGTCCGAAGCGCCCTCGCTCAAGAAGATCTCATCCCAATAAACGCACAGATTGGTGACGATCCGAACCTTGCGGCTGGCCGAAAGAAACCCCACCGGGACCACGATCGTCTTCGGTTTTCCGGCCGGCATGCCCATATCTCGGATTCACTGTCTTCCACGCGCCGTGGGCATCCTGCACCTGGAGATACGGCATCACCAAGCCGGCCTTAGACTCCTGTGCGGCCCTGCGGAAGGTGCTGCCATCGGGCCAATCCACCCATCCGTTCAGCACCAGGATCGCTTTACCGTCGGGCGCAGCGGAGCCGAAATCCAGGTCGAGTGAATGCAGACTCCGCCACTCCCGTTTCCGAACGCTGGAAATGATCCGGATAACGCTGATCCTTGGACATCAATTGCGGCAGGACATCCTCGCCGTGGCCATTGCGCGCCGTCCTTGGGATAGATCCTTCGCTCGACGCCGAACAGGCGAAACTCGGGGTAGGGCGGGCTCTTGAACTTCTCGTTGGTGAAGATCTCAGTGCCGGCTGGATGATCCACCGCGTACAACTGGATTTGATCCAGATAAGACACTTCGCTCAACTCTTCGGTGACGCGGACTTCATAATGGCCGCCGACGGGCTGCAGCGCCGCGCCGGGGATCTGCACCCACTCCTGGTGATCCACCGGGAAGTAACTTCCATCGCCATCGCGGGCGCCCAGCGGAGCCACTCCCAAAACATCGGTGATGAACTGGAATTGGCGCCCGTTCCAGGTCCAGATCATCGGGCAGGAGCCGGACAATCGCTGCGCCTCCCGATAGATATGCGTCTGGTTCGCCGCCTGCCGGACTTCGTTCTGGATCAGCCCGTTCGGCCAGGTGATGCGTACGACATCGACGGAAGCATGGTCACCCGCGTCGAACAGCAGCGGCACGCCGGAGTAGAACTGGCGGCGGTACAGAGTGCCGGCCTTCATTTCCACCAGCGCATCCTGAGCCAGCTTGAGGCTTCGCACGCCCTGGAGCCGAACACGGATCCAGTGACGGTTTTGATCGCTCTGATTGCGCAAAAAATGAATGCTGCCGTCCGCATCGATCCGCGCACGGTCCAGCCGGCCGGTTCCGTCGAAGTCGGCATCCACCTGCTTCCGATTCGCAGCGGGACGGCCGCTGAAACGCCTCCACCGTGTATCTGCCTCCCAGTTGATCGCGATACAGCACCGGCGCGCGTTCGCGATAGAACACGGCCAGATCGAAAGCTTTGCTGTCGGGAGCCACGCGCGTCTTCTCCACAGAAGTCACATCGCCCTTTACGAACGGGAAATCGCCGGTCCGATCCGCCCATCCTGCCGCTCCCTGATTCCTCACGAGCGCAGGCTGCGGTCCCAGCAGGACGAGATCCAGGTCGTAATCGTGATCGTAGTCCATCCATACCGCGGCAATCGAAGCGCCGCGCGGGCAGGGTCGCCGGCTCGCGGACGAATTTGCCACCGGTGTTGCGATACAGAACCGGACCGGCCGCCGTCAACACGCATAGATCCATCCGGCCGTCATCGTTAAAGTCGCCCGGAGCCACGTCAATCACGCCGGTCAGCCCCTCCAGGCCCGTCCCGGACGCGGGGCGCTGCCCCTTGAGGAACAACCGGATGCCTTGCGAAGACCACACCAGCAGATCGGTTTGGCCGCTGCCGGTGGAATCGATTAGGGTGAGGCCCGCGGTGGCCGGATCCACCGTTCCATCCAGGCGAGTGTCGGTGAACTTGGGCTCCGGCGCCGCTGCTGTTTCCGCGCGAGCCTCCGGTGGGTCGTAGATTTCCGCGTAATTGCACCACTCCGCGTTCTCCGGGATCACCCAGCTTTTCTGCAAATCCCGGATGCGCTCAAAATCGGCCAGGTAGCGGGTCGCTTCCGCGGTGTCTCCCTCCAGCCGGTGCAGGTTGTAAAGTTGGAACCGCGCGGCCGCCAGCAGCGGATCCAGCTCGGCGGCTTTTTCGAATTGAGCCTGCGCTTCCTTGCGCTGGTCCACCTGGTTGTATAGCGTGCCCAGTTGATAATGCGCGATCGCCTCGTCCGGCGCTCTCGCCAGCATGCCCTCGAATTGCTCGATGGCTCGCTTCGTGTCGCCCTGGTGCTTGTAGTAGATCCCAAGATTGAACCAGGTGTGCGGCAGCGAAGGATCCTGGTGCTGCACCTCTTGCAAGAGCTTGATAGCTTCCGGTTCCCGCCCTTGCACCTTTAGCAACGCCAGCGCGTAGTTCAGTTTGTCGCGCGCCGAATCGGGATCGATAGCGAGCGCCTGCTGGAACTCGCGAACCGCATCCTGCTGGGTGGTGGGATTCTCATAGAACGCCTTGCCGAGATTGCGGTGCTGATCGAGCAGGTCCTGATTGCGGGGCTTGGAACACCCCGCCACGAATACGAACGCTAACGCGGCCAGTCCTCGCCGCCATCGTCCCCGGCCGATCCAATACATGCTGTGCGACCATTAAACTCCTTTTCCTATGGAACCGCAACACTGCCCCGGCGGTTTCAACGGCGCGCCGCGGCCGGGTCCTTTATCAGGTTGCTTGGAGGCTTTCCGGCTTGCGTGAGCACGATTTCGAATCTTTTTACGATAAATAGCAAACATTCAGCGTGCACACCGCGAGCCCAACAGTTGAGGCCTCAGGCCACCGCGCGCTGAGCAGCCGGATGATGTTGCGGCGTGATTGGTGTCCATTAGCGGCCGTAATCGAGGAGATTGCTATATACTACTCGAAGCTGGGAACATGAGCGATATCGCCAGAACACGCAGCAAAATGGAGCCAATGTATCTCCCCGGCGTGGAGAACAATCCGCAGCCCGGACCCTACGCCGATGCGCTGCGGGCGATGCAGTCCGCCGGAAGCGAGTATTCGCAAATCTGGCACCTGTTCGCATTCAAGCCCGGCGCCACCGATCATCTTGCGCGCTTTACCCAGGAGATCATGCGCGAGCCGGCGCCGCTCAGCCCGTGGCTTCGGGAGTTAATTGCCGCCTTCACCTCGGCCCGCAATGATTGTCTATTTTGAACCAAGTCCCACGCCGCGGTCGCGGCTGTTTTGTTGCAAGAGGCGTCTGGCGAGGACCAGGACGCCGAGGAGTTCGTCTCCGGCGTGATTCGCGATTTAGAAGCATCGAAGTTGACCGAAAAAGAGAAGGCGCTTTTCCGCTTCATTGACCGGGTGAATGGCCACTCCAACGGAATCACATCGCGGGACATGGAAAGTTTGCGCGCCGCGGGCTGGGACGACGAAGCGATTTATTACGCCATAACCGTGTGCGCGCTCTTCAACTTCTATAATCGGTGGGTGGATGCCAGCGGAGTTCACGCGTTATCGGACGAAATGCACCGCCAGGGAGCGAAACGGTCCGCTGCCGCCGGGTATGTGAGGAAATAGTGCTGCGTTCGCTCGCTGTCCTGCTGTGCTCGTCTCTGCTGCCATTCGGCGCGAGCGCCGAAGTCATCTGCGCGCTCGGGGCCCGCGTTTCTTCCTACGATGCCAAGCTCGATCAGCGTCCCACCGCCGACGCCATGCAGCTGGCCGGCCGCATGAACGCGGCGCTGTCGCCCACTTGCACGCCGCAGTGCCCGCAGATCGCGATTTATCGCAACACCACCGCGCCCAACGCCATGCTGGTGGTCACTTCCGACCAGGCGAAGTTTGTGTACGCTCCGCAGTTCTTCAGCGACGTATATGACAAGTACGGCGACGGCGCCATCATTGCGATCATCGCCCACCTGTACGGCCATGCCCTGAACGAAGTTCATCCCGCCCCGTGGATGAAGAGCGAATGGACGCAAGAGCTGCGCGCCGATGCCTGGGCCGGGTGCGCGCTGGCCAAGAGCGATCAGAGCTCGAACGACTTAGCAGAGGCCCTCACCGCCGTTTCGAAATATCCGCCTCCCAATGATTCCAACTGGTCCCCGCGTGTGCCGGCTCTGCGGCTCGGATATATCCAATGCGGAGGGGATGGGTCCAAGTTCGACGGCGCCGCGAGAGTACGATAACGGTAAGAGGCCGAAATGAGCGCAATCACTCTCAAGGTAAATGGCCGGACTCACCTGGTCGATGTAGACCCTGCGACGCCGCTGCTCTACGTTCTAAGCGACGACCTGGAACTTCGCGGCCCCAAGTTCGGCTGCGGCTTAGGGCAATGCGGCGCCTGCACGGTGATCCTGAAAGGCGCGGCTGTCCGCTCGTGCATCACGCCCGTGAAGGCCGCGGCCGGCCTCGAGATCACCACGCTGGAAGGGTTGGGAACGCCCGAGAAGCCGCACCCCATCCAGCAAGCCTTCATCGATGAGCAAGCCGCGCAGTGTGGCTTTTGCGTAAACGGCGTGATCCTGACCGCCAAGGCTTTCCTGGACAAACACCCGCGCGCCACCGAAGAAGAAATCCAGCAGGCGCTTTCGGGCGTGCTCTGCCGCTGCTTCACGCATGTTCGGATGTATCAGGCCATCCAGAAATATGCCCAGGAGATGGCGCGATGAAGATGCTGATGACGCCCGATGCTGTGGCCGCACTCGCGCGCAGCGGATTCTCACGCCGTAATTTTTTGAAAACTTCTGGCGCGCTGATCGTCGGCTTTTCCATCATGGAAAGGCAAGGTAGTGCGCAAGGGCCTGGCGGGCTGCGCGGGCCGTCGGCTGGCTCGCCACCCCTCAATCAAGTGGATTCGTGGATCGCCATCGCCGCCGATGGCAGCGTCACCGCCTATAGCGGCAAGGAGGAACTGGGCCAAGGGATTTCGACGGCCCAAGCTCAATTGGTAGCCGAAGAATTGTCCGTGCCCTTCGATCGCGTGAAGCTGATTTACTGCGATACGGCGCTGACGCCGGATCAGGCTTACACTTCGGGCAGCCAATCGCATCCCGCGAATTTCAACCATGCCAACCTCGCGCAGGCTGCAGCCACGGCGCGTGAAGCGCTGATCCAAATGGCGTCGCAGAAGACTCGGTGTGCCCGCGGATCAGTTGGCAGCCGCCGATGGCGTGATCAGCGCCAAGAGCGATCCGTCAAAGAAAGTGACCTACGGCCAACTGGTGGGCGGCAGGAAATTTCGCCTGACGCTCGATCCGAACGCCAAGCGCAAACCACCCAGCGAATGGACCGTGCTGGGCAAGCCCGCGCAGCGCCGCGACATCCCCGAGATCGTAACCGGACAATTCGAATTCGTCCACAACGTGCGCGTCCCCGGCATGCTGCATGGCCGCGTGGTGCGGCCGCCGTCGCCCGGCGCAACGGTGATCAGCGTCGATGAAGCCTCGGTCGCGGGCATGCCCGGCCTGGTGAAAGTGGTCGTCAAAAAGAATTTCGTCGGCGTGGTGGCAGAGAAGCCATGGCAAGCGCTGCAGGCCGCCGAAAAGCTGAAAGTGACCTGGAGCGCGGGCAGCAAATTGCCAAATGCGGCGAACTTCTACGAGCAGCTGCGCAACCAGAAGCCCACCCGCGACACTTTGCTGGTGGATTCGAAAGATGTGGAGCAGAAGCTCGGCCAGGCCGCCGCGGTGCTGAAGGCCACCTACCTTCATCCCTATCAAATGCACGGATCGATGGGCAGCTCCTGCGCGGTGGCCGATGTGCGGGGCGACAAAGCCACCATCTGGTCGCCCACGCAGGGCGTCTGGTATCAGCGCAGCACGGCTGCCATGGTCCTGGGGCTGAAGCCGGAAAATGTGCACGTGATTTTTCGCCGGGGCGCCGGCTGCTATGGGCTCAACGGCGCCGATACGGTGACTTACGATGCCGCGCTGCTTTCCCAGGCCGTCGGCAAACCGGTGCGCGTGCAGCTCACCCGCAAGGACGAATTGACTTCGGAAAACTACGGCAACCCGTTCCTGATGGACGAGCGCGCTGGACTCGATGCCCAGGGCAACATCATCGCCTGGGAGCACGAAGCCTGGTCCCCGACGCTGGGGAATCGGCCGGGCCCCGGCACTCCCGGCAATGTCATCACGGGCGCGCTAGTGGGTTTCGAGCCGGAAGAGTTCACGCCGCGCTCGCCCGCGCCCGAGCCGCGCGGCTTTAACAACAACAGCAACGGAATTCCGTCTTATGCCGCCGCTCTGTTTGACGGGGTTCCCAAAGGCGCCGGCACGGTCACGAGCGCGCGCGTGCTGGTTCACAACATTCCGTCGCGGTTTTTCACCGGCCCGCTGCGATCGCCCGCGCGGCTCCAGAACACGTTCGCGCAGGAGTCCTTCATGGACGAGCTGGCGGCGCACGTCAAGGCGGATCCGGTGGAATACCGCCTGCGCCATCTCCGAAACGAGCGCGTGATCGGCGTGCTCAAAGCCGCGGCGAAAGCGGCAAATTGGGAAGCGCGTCCCTCGCCGCGCTCCGGAATGAGTAAGACCGGGCTGGCCACGGGCCGCGGCGTGGCGTGCGTCGCTTATGAGGGCGAAAACGGATACACCGGCATCGTCACCGAGGTGGAGGTGGATCAGGACACCGGAAAAATCGCGGTAAAACGCGTGGTCGTGGCCATCGATGCCGGCCCCATCTCCAACCCGGACGGCCTCAAGAATCAGGCCGAAGGCGGAGCGCTTCAGGGCATGAGCCGCGCCTTGCTGGAAGAGGTCACCTGGGATGATCAGAAGATAACGTCGATTGACTGGCGAACCTATCACACGCTTGCCGCTGGGCTTCAGCATTCCGAAAGTGGAATGCGTGCTGCTGAACCGTCCGGATGAAGAAGCCACCGGCGCGGGCGAGACCGCCATCACCGTCATCGCCGCCGCCATCGGCAACGCTGTGTTCGATGCCACCGGCGCGCGGCTTCGCCAGATTCCGTTCACGGCGGAGCGCGTGAAAGCGGCGCTCAACGCGCGAGCGTAATATCCGACACGCATTTGCATCGGAACCGATATACTGTCGGATTCGATCCCTCGAAAGCCGGAGACCGTATGAAACATTTTGCATTCGTTGCCCTGCTGGCGACCTTCGTCGCTGGGGCCCAGACGCCCCAAGCCGGGAACGCCCGTCTTGGATGGGCGTTTCTGACACCTGACAAACAACAGCCCCCCGCCCATGAAGAGAGCGGACCCATCCACATTCCGGGCAGTTCGAAAGAATACACAGCGGCCGAGATCGACAACCTGTCGAATCCGCCGGATTGGTTTCCCGGCCAGTACGGAGCAGCGCCGTCGATTGTGCAGCACGCCAAAGGCGCAGCGCTGGCGTGCGGGTCGTGCCACTTGATGTCGGGACACGGCCACCAGGAATCGGCCGATCTGGCGGGCCTGCCGGTGGATTACATCGTGCGCACGATGAACGATTTCAAGAGCGGCGCGCGCATTGATCCGGCGCGCATGAACGTAATCGCCAAGGCGATGTCCGAGGAAGAGATCCGGCAGGCTGCCGAATATTTCGCCGCCCTGAAGCCGGGCGGCTGGATCAAGGTGGTGGAGACTGACACGGTGCCGAAGAGCTACGTCGCCGTCAAAGGGCGGCAACGCCTGCCGTTGCCAAATGGGGGCACGGAGCCGCTGGGCGACCGGATTATCGAGCTTCCGCAGGATATCGCGAGAGCCACCAGCCGCGATCCTCACTCCGGATTCGTAGCCTACGTTCCGGTGGGCAGCGTTCAGAAAGGCGCGGAGCTGGTGAAGACCGGCGGCGGGAACAAAACCATCGCCTGCGGAATTTGTCACGGCGATTCGCTGCAGGGTTTGGGCGACGTTCCCCGGATCTCTGGGCTGCATCCGGCGTATGTCGCGCGCCAGCTTTACGCTTTTCAGACCGGCACAAATCACAGCGTGTCGTCGGCGCTGATGAAGAAAGTGGTCGCGAATCTTACTCCCGATGACATCCTGGCAATTGCGGCGTACGCGGCAACGCAGTAATTCAGAACGAAGAGGAGAAGATCATGCGGCCAATCAAAATCTTTGCTATAGCGCTGGCGATTTCATCCGTCGCCGTCGCGCAAGACGCTTCCAATATTGACAAGTTCGTGATCTCCGGCGCGGCGGCCAAGAAGGCCATGACTCGCGAGATCTCGGCGGATACCGCCGAGAAGATCACGCAGGCTTGTGTGAGCTACGCCAAGGAACACAACGTCGCGGTGAGCGTATTCGTCCTGAATCCCACCGGCCAGATCGTGCACGCGCATCGCATGGATGGCCAGGTTCCTATCAACGTGGAGACCGCGCTCCTCAAGGCCAAAAGCGTGCTTTACACGCGCGACTCCACGCACGCGCGCGCCAACATGGTGGCGAACAACCTGGCGTTGCAACTGCGCTGGTCGCAGATCGGCGTCTTTCCGACGGCCGGCGGCCTTCCGATTATGGTGGACGATCAGATGATTGGCGCGATCGGCGTGGGCGGATCGAATCAGGATGAAGAGTGCGCCTACCAGGCCCTCACAAGCGTGGTGGGTCCGCAGCCGCCGCTGGCGCCCAAGCTTCCTCCCGCGCCGCGCCCTTAGACTGATCTAAGCGCCCGCTAGCGCGGGTGTTTTGCGGCGTGATTTTGGAACCGACGGCGCAGCGGCCGGCGCATCGTCCATTGGCAAGCTGAAGCGGCGGATTCCATCATAGGCGTAGAGTGCGCCCGCTACCGCGCCGGCGGTGGGCACCAATCCGATTTCTCCGGCGCCTTTGGCTCCGTAGCCGCCAACTTCATCGGGCACTTCAATCAGGATCACGTCGATCTGCGGCGTGTCTTTGGCCTTGAGGATTCCGCAATCGCGCAGCAGCAAGGAATCGGGCTTGCCGTCGGTGCTGGTGAAATTCTCCGAGAGCGCATATCCCAGGCCCATGTGCACGCCGCCTTCCATCTGTCCGGCGCAGCCTTTCGGATTGATGGCCCGGCCCACGTCGTGCGCTGCGACCACTCGATCGAGGCGGCCGTCATCGTTGAGGATCACAACCTGCGTGGCATAGCTGAACGTCATGTGCGTGGTGGGGTTCGTCAGCGCTTCCGGAGTGCCGGGCTTGGTGGTGAAGTTGCAAACGTAGTCGCCCGTGTATTCGCGGCCGGCCAGTTGTTCGAGCGTGGAATGCTTGAGATCGTCCGCCAGTTGGACTGCCGCTCTTTGCGCCGCGGCACAACTCAGCGTGGTAGCGCGCGATGCCCAGGTTTCGCCGCACTTGGCGCCCAGCTCTTTGTCCCAGCGGACGTCCATGATCTCCGGGGACAGTCCGGTCTCTTCGCAAACCGCCTGGCGGATGGTGGTGAACAGGCCTTGGCCCATTTCCGTATAACCGGTGAGCACGTCGAGACGCCCGTTGTCCAGCACGCGGATGGCGGCGTGTCCGCTATCGATGGTGCCGTTCCCGATGCCGGTGCTCTTGATGCCGCAGCCGATGCCGGCGTAGCGGGCGTTCTTATAAATGTCCTTCACCGCTTCCAGGCTGCGGCGCAATCCGAGGACGCTTTCGCGCATGATCTGGCCGGTGGCGAAGGCATCGCCGGGATTCAGTATGTTGCGTTCGCGAATGTCCTAGCCGTCCACGCCGACGCTTTCGGCGAGCAAATCCATGATGCCTTCCATGGCGAAATGAGCCTGGTTGGTGCCGAAGCCGCGCATGGCGCCGCTGGTGGGATTGTTGGTGAACACGGCATTGCGCCTCGGCATCGACGTTGGGCACGCGGTACGGCCCGCAGGAGTGACAGGCGGCGCGCAGCAGGCATTTTGCGCTGGTGCCGGCGTAGCCGCCCACATCGCCGAGGATGCGAACCCGCACCGCGAGCAGATGGCCTTCCGCATCCGCGCCCACGGTGTAGCTCAGCGTCATCGGATGCCGCTTGGGATGCAGTTGCGTGGATTGCCGGCGCGTCAGAACCGTTTTCACCGGGCGCCCGAGCAGATGCGCAGCCAGCGCGGTCTGCACCTGAATGGAGAGTTCTTCTTTGGCTCCGAACGCGCCGCCGCTCGACGCCAGCGCCACCTCGACATCGTCGGGGGCAAGATTCAAAGAGCGGGCGATCTGGTTCTGATCGAACGTCGAGCCCTGGCTTTGCGAGAACACCTTGACGCCCTTTCCCTGCGGCATGGCCAGGCAGGCTTCGGGCTCGAGAAACGCCGGTTCGATGGGCTGCGTGCGGAAGGTTTGTTCGATGACGTGCGTAGAGGCGGCCAGCGCGGCGTCCACATCGCCCCGTGAAAAAGCAGTGGTGTCGAGCAGGTTCGGATGCGTGTGCAAATTCCCTGGACAATGCACTTGCGGTGCGCCGGGTGCGAGGGCGGCGAAGGGGTCGGTGACCGGTTCGTATACTTCGTACTCCACTTGGACGCGATCCGCGGCCTGGCGCGCGTGAAACGGTGTGTCGGCTACCACGAGCGCGAGAATGTCGCCGACGCAGCAAGTGGTTTCGCCAACCGCGACAAAAATCGGCAGGTCGGGAATCGCGAGGCCGGTGCCGCGCGGTCCGGGAACGTCGGCGGCGGTGAAGACTCTTTCCACTCCCGGCATTTCGAGCGCGCGCGAAGTGTCGATGGCCAAAACCTTCGCGCGCGGATGAGGGCTGAGCACCGGCGCGGCGTTGAGCATTCCAGGAATGCGCATGTCGTCGACGAACGGCTTCGCGCCCAGTGCCTGCTCGAGCCCCAGATAGCGCGACGGCGACTGCCCAATGCCATTGCCGCGGTGCCCATTCTTGGTGGTACGAGTCAGGCCGAAATCTTCGCCGAAGTACGAATGGCGGCGCGGTTCTTCGCTCGGGAGCCGTTGCTGCCCATTCCAGACTTCGCCGGCAGTTTGCATGGCGTCGATGATGCGCGCGTAGCCTGTACAGCGGCACAGATGGCCATCCAGCGATTTCGCGATCTCTTCCCGGCTCTGTGGGCGATTGCGCTGCAGCAGCCCCGCGGCGCGGACGACAATCCCGGGAATGCAGAAGCCGCACTGGACCGCGCCTTCCAGCAAAAAAGCCTCGCCCAGCACACGACGCATGTCGTCGGGTACGCCTTCGAGCGTGACCACTTCGCGCCCTTCCATGTGTTGCGGTTGCCGCAGGCACGCCAACACGGGTTGGCCGTCCACCAAAACGGCGCAGCAGCCGCAAGCGCCTTCCGGAGAGCAGCCGTTTTTGGGCGAAACGATGTCGCACTGCTCGCGCAGCACTTCGAGAAAGTCCATGCCCGGCTCGTACGCCACCGTGGCCAGGTTCCCGTTCAATGTGAATGTGGTCTGCGGCATTTGCCGGCTGTCCGCCCGCCTGCTCTTAAGGCTATCAGAATTGTCTGGCGGATCCATGGGAGGATGGGCCCGTGACCCTGGGACTTCAGCGATTGGGACTTGCAGCCAAGGGTTGCGCGACGGCGATAATAGTGGCGTCCCCTATTGCACACTGCCCGATGCCGCCGGGCCTGCCCTACGCCGCATAAGTAGCTGGCCGGCCAGGCTGGTGCCCATCGTTTCAACCAGTGAGTTGACGCCGTAACGCACTTGTTTGCATTGCAGGCTAGGCCTAGCAGCCCGTGGTAAAAACCTTCCAAAACATGTGACCCCGATTGTGTTTTGAACGTCTTGTATCCATGGGCATGGGGCGAAAGAAGGATCGGGAGAAGCAGGAAGATCTGTGGGTGGCATTCAGCGAGATCGTGAGCACGCCGGGACATGTGTTTTACGAGCGGCTGAACGCGGTGTTGAATGCCGAGAAGTTCGATCAGCGAATCGAATTCATCTGTCGGAAGTATTACAAGAGCAGTTCGGGCCGCCCGTCGATCACGCCGGGAACGTATTTCCGGATGCTGCTGTTGGGTTACTTCGAGGGAATCGATTCGGAGCGCGGCATCGCGTGGCGGGCGGCGGACAGCTTGAGCTACCGCAAGTTCCTGGGCTACGATCTGAGCGAGCCAACGCCGGATCATTCGACGGTGTCGCGGACCCGACGTTTGTATTCGGTGGAGACGCACCGGGCGGTGATGAAGTGGGTGCTAAAGATTCTGCGCAAGCATGGGTTGGCCGATGCGCAAAGCGTATGTATTGACGCCACCAGCTTGGAGGCCAATGCGGCGATGAAGAGTTTGGTGCGGCGGGACACGGGCCAAACCTACGACGATTATCTGCGGCAGTTGGCGCAAGCCGAAGGCCTCGAAAATCCGACCCAAGAGCAGTTGGCGCGGCTAGATCGGAAGCGAAAGAAGAAGGCGTCCAATGACGATTGGACCAACCCCCACGACCCTTCGGCGCGAATAACGAAGATGAAGGACGGGCGCACCAGGCTGGCCTACAAGGCCGAGCACGCCGTGGATCTGGCGTCTGGTGCGTTGCTGGCGGTGACGGTGCAGCCGGCCGATCGCGGCGACACGTCGAGCTACGTGGAGACGCTGGATGCGGCGCAGTGCGAGGCCGTGCAGTCGCATCCAGTGGGGATCGAAGAAGTGGTGATGGACAAGGGTTATCACAGCGGTGCAGTGTTGATGGAACTGGCCGAGCGCCAGATTCGCAGTTATGTCCCGGAGCCGGAGCGCGGGCAGCGGCACTGGGCTGGCAAAGCGGAAGAACAACGCTGTGTGTATGGGAACCGGCGGCGGGTACGTGCGGAGCGGTCGAAGCGGCTACAGAAACTGCGAGGCGAGTTGTGCGAACGCAGCTTCGCGCACTGCTATGCGACTGGCGCCATGCGGCGAGTGTACGTACGCGGCGCCGACAACGTGCTCAAGCGGGCGCTGGTGCAGGTGGCGGCGTTCAACATCGGGCTATTGATGCGCAAGTTAAGCGGTTGGGGCAAGCCACGGCAAGCCCAGGGGCGTTTGAACCGGCTACGGTCCCATCTTTTCGACCTATGCGCGCTCTCTGAAGCGTGCCGAGTGGTCTCGGACTGGTTCGGACGGTTCGGCTCGCAACTATTTCCGGAAGCCAGCGCTATACCCGGTTGGCGCGGCGTTCCACGGTAGAGAGGTTTCTGCCACGGGCTGCTAGGTGTGTGCAATAGGGAGTTTGTTTTGAAAGAACATAAACGTCGAAGCAGAAAATCAGAGTTCGTGGATACAGAGTTCGTTGAAGCTCTGTACGAAGCGGATTCGGGCAGCCGGTCTTCTGACCGGCAGGCACAACGAAAAA
Organism: Bryobacterales bacterium; assembly: GCA_963761265.1. Classification (GTDB taxonomy): domain Bacteria; phylum Acidobacteriota; class Terriglobia; order Bryobacterales; family Bryobacteraceae; genus Palsa-89. Next base: position 22,319 of record CAVXGM010000028.1, on the reverse strand, counting down.
CACAACAACTTTGCCGTCAGGTGGAGCGGGCATTCAATCTCGCGTTCGCGGACCGCAACGTGCGCCTGCTGGTGCATGTCGTCATTCCGGCAAACCGCCCAGCCGATTGCCGAATACGTTCCAAAGCGCCAGGAAGCGAACGGCAAGCGTGGCCGTAGTTTGCAGGTAGCGAGCCTCAACCGCGGGTTGCAGGTTCTCAGACGCATGTTCCATCTTGCGCAAGAATGGGAGCAATACGCCGACCCTGCCTTGCTCCGCGATGTTGCCACGATCTTGTTGGATTGCGGTCTGCGCCCTGCGGAGTGCTTCAGGCTTCGCACCGAAAATGTCGCCGATGGCAAGCTCAAAATCCCATATTCCGATGACGGCCCGTGTCAAGGCCGCGCCGGAGATGCAACGGACGAAAACGAACCGCAGCCGCTGGGTGTTCCCGGCGCCGACGAAAAGCGGCCACATTGAGCCGTCATCCCTGAAGAAGCAGTACATCAAGGCCATCGCAGAAAGGACGCGGATTCTCAAAGAAGAAACTCAGAAGGAAGACGCGCAGTTCGCGCCGTTCGAGCTCTACACGCTGCGGCACACGTGCTTAACACGGGGGCGCCGCACATGGACGCGCGGCCGCTCGCATACCTCGCGGGCCATCGCGGCATGAACATCACAAAGCGCTACGTTCATCCACAGGAGCAGACAAGAACGAAGCCGCTGGCACGGCGGACGCCTGCGGCGTGGGTGGTAGTGGGCCTTTCGCGCTCTCAGCGATAGCGTTGGTTACAGAGAAAGGAGATCTCTGTGACCACACTCATCCAGCGGATGCGAGAAGAACTCGTACGCCGCGACTATGCCGAATCGACGATCCGCAGCTATCTGCACACCATCGAGGATTTTCGGCGGTACGCTCAGAAGCGGCTCGATCATCTGGGACCGGACGACATCCGGCGCTACCAGGTTTACCTGCGGGAAGAGCGCAAGCTCGATATCGGAACGGCATCGAACTATGTTGCCGCCCTCCGGTTTTTTTACGTGAAGACGCTAAAGCGCCCTTCCGTGAGAGAGGATTTGCCCTACCCGCACGGGGTGAAGCGCAAACGGCGCCTGCCGACCATCCTGAGCCAGGAAGAAGTCGGCCGGCTGATCGACTCATCCAAAAACCTTTTCCATTACGCCATGCTTCTGGCGATGTACTCGGCTGGCCTGCGGCGGAGCGAGGTCTGCCGGTTGAAGGTCAGTAATATCGACAGCCAGCGGATGCTGCTGCGCGTCGAGCGCGGCAAGGGCGACGTGGACCGCGAGGTTCCCTTGAGCCAGAAACTACTGGAGACCTTTCGCGAGTACTGGCGCTGGATGCGTCCGCAGACCTACCTATTCCCGGGCACAGCCAACGGCTGGCGCGCCGACAAGCCGATCACCTCCAAAGTGGTTTGGGAAGCCGTGCAGTATGCGGCCAAACGGGCCGGCATCGAAAAGCGCGTCTCCCCGCATACCCTGCGGCACTGCTTCGCAACTCACATGCTGGAGGGTGGGGCGGACTTACGCACCATCCAGGTTCTGATGGGTCACAAAGATATCGAAGCCACCACTCGCTATCTGCACGTCTCCACCAAGCATCTGCAAGCGGCGACCAACCCGTTGGAAAAGATTGCCGTTTCTGGCCCGGCTCAACGGCAACGGTCGCGGAGACTGCGCAAACCAGAATGAGCCGGCCCACCTTCGAGGTGGCTGATCTCATTCGTGCACAGGGCGCTCGGTTCGTGGACCAGCACCGCCAGCATCTCAGCTATCAGCAGTTGAAGGTGCTGCGCGCCATCGCTCAATGCCGCACTGCGGCTTTGGGCGGACATATCGATGATTGTCCACGCTGCAGCCACCAAGCCATCTCTTATAACAGCTGCCGCGACCGCCACTGCCCCAAGTGCCAGGCGCAAGCGCGCCAACGCTGGCTCGCCGCGCGAGAGAAAGAACTGCTCGGCGTGCCTTACTTCCACGTGGTCTTCACACTGCCGCATGCCCTGATTCCACTTTGTCAGCGCAATCCGCGCGTCCTTTATGACCTTTTGTTTCAGGCCCGCGCGGCCGCCATGCTGGAAGTCGCGGCCGACCCCAAACATCTCGGTGCTCAGATCGGTTTTCTGAGTATCCTGCACACCTGGGGACAGAATCTACTTCCGCATCCTCACGTTCACTGTGTCATCCCGGCCGGCGGCCTGTCCCCGGATCGTACCCGCTGGGTGCATCCCAAGTATCCGTTCTTCTTGCCCGTGAAGGTCCTCAGCCGGGTGTTTCGAGGCAAGTTCGTGGGCCGCCTGAAGCGGGCGTTTCGCAAGAAGAAACTACAGTTCCCTCCCACCAACGCGGAGCTGGAGCAGCCCAAGCTGTTTCTGCGATTTCTCCGCACGTTGTTCCGGGAGGACTGGGTCGTTTATGCTAAGCCAGCTTTCGGTGGCGCTGGGAAGGTATTGCGCTACCTCGGCCGGTACACCCACCGTGTCGCTATCAGCAACCATCGCTTGCTGGCTTTCGATGGTGAGCGCGTCACCTTCCGCTGGAAAGATTACGCACGCGGAAACAAGCCACGGCGGATGACGCTCCCCGCCACCGAGTTCCTGCGGCGCTTCCTGCAACATGTGCTGCCGCGCGGATTCGTGCGCATTCGACAGTTTGGCTTCCTGGCCAATAGCTGTCGCACCGCTCGGCTGCGCCATATCCGGGAACTTCTTCCTCAACCCCGCGAACCACCCAGTGCTCCGGTTGCTTCGGAGGCTCGCACCTGGAACTGTCCACGCTGTGGGGAGCCGATGAGAATCGGCGTTCCCCTCAGCCCAGCGGAGTTAGCCTCCCGTTGCAATTTCTTCGACAGCTCCTAGACGCCGCTCCAACCGGCCCGATGACATGCGTTCGCGTGCCGGCGTGGTCGTGTGCCTCTCGGCTAACAAGTGCCGCGCCGCTGCCTGCTCCCGGCACTTTCAGGCTCTCCCATATCACCATCGGCCGTCCCGAAAGCAGCAATAAGCGGCGTTTCCGTCGTACCCCGCAGTCGTCGGTTCACTTCGGCAGTCTCCAAACACGCTTGTAGCTCCATACTCGTCCGCCCTGCCAGCGGCTTCCTTCAAGTCTCCTTATCGAAAGTGCTTCGGCCCGAGTATTTCCTGCTCCGGCAATTCTCCCCGAAGCACTCCCGATCAAGGCTAACGACCATTCGCACAACAATGGATCGCGCGCACGAGGAAAACGGCAGGCATACGTTCGGGCATACCGCGAAGAGCGCGGATCTTGAGCGAATGCCTGCATTGGCTTCAAAGGTTTGAACTGGTCTGGTTGGTGTGGTGCGCCCGGACAGATTCGAACTGCCGACCTTCTGGTTCGTAGCCAGACGCTCTATCCAACTGAGCTACGGGCGCGCTTTTTAGAATGAACTGCTTACGGACGAGCGAAACACGCTGGCTTGGGGTTTGTGCTAGAAATGTGCTAGACGCGCCCTGACCCTTGACCACTAAGGGACTTTACCGTTCCACCCATCGCCTTACTGATGTTAGCACCGTAGCGGCGTACTTCGCACGCGCGGAGCATTCACCGGTTATTGAGTCGGTAGCACAAGTGATGGCAGCGTCGGTAAGGATGGCAATGCCGGTAACGACGGAAGCGCTGGCAGCGACGGCATTGACAAGCGCGGCAAGCTTGGCAGTGTCGGCAAACCGGGCGAAGAGGCACCCGTTGAAAACGGATTGCGAACTCCAGATGGCGAATAAGGACTCCCGTAAACTCCGTAAGGGTTGTTTATGGAGTTTGGGCTATATGGACTTCCGTATTGACCATACGGGTTTGACGTGGAATCGGGATCGTAAGGATTTGCGCTAAACCTTCCGAGATATTGACCGTTCGGAGCGACGACTGCGGGCGCTTGGGTCGTGTAGGGATTATTGGCACTGTAGGGCGAGTACGGGCTGCCATACACGCCGTAGGGGTCGTTGACTGACTTCGGGCTGTAAGGACTCCCGTACTCTCCATATGGGTTCGAAACAGAGTTCGGATCATATGGATTTGAATTGAGATTGCCCAAATTGCTATGCTGCGGGTCTGCGCCGCGCAGTTCGGGTGAACTAAAAGGTGCGGTAGGCGCTGCCATCGACGGGACCCGATACGACGGAATCACGGGCTGAAAAGCCGGAGGCTGCGTAGAGTTGGAAGTGGCGCTGGAAAGCTGCCGCAGCCCATTGTCACTCAAGGTAATTCCCAGTGAATCGAGCGATTTCACTTTGTCCGCAATGGTCGTGCCCGGAGCCACTTTCAACAGGCGGATATAGTCGTTCAAGTCATATTGCTGTGCAAAAACAGGAAGAGCCGCCACAGCTAGGAGCAACAAACGATGCATCGCCTTCTCCTTTATCTAGTATCTAGATAATATGCTCTCCGGGCAAATAATGCTAGCACCCATTTTTCTCGTCTGGCCTAGTTTTTCACCCTAGCTCTTCGGCGTCAAGTACGTGACGAGTTTTTCAGCCGCCTCGTGCAGGTCTCGCTCATCAACGATGTTGTACCTTACGGGCCGAGATTGCTACCAATCTGTCGTTTGCCTCGAAAGCTCTTGCATTATGACCAGAACTGAGCTGCATAGTTGGCAATCTCCCGGCATGCCGAGTAATAGGCACGGTCGTTCAGAACCGTTTGGTGATATGCTTATCAATCCAGGATAAGGAGTCCGGCAAAACCATGCGCGTGCTATCGCCGAAGAATTTGAAAGTGCTGTTGTTGCAACTTTCGCTAGTCAGTACTACAGTGGTCGCTGCCCGAGCCGATGGTGTTTTGGAGTGGACTTCGGACCCAACCCTATCGCCATTTATTTCTGATTCCTGGGTCAATTATTCTTTGCAACCTGACGCCAATGGCATCGACGCCCAAGCCGAGGGTGATTTTGGATTTAACAATATCCAAGAAACGGCGAGTCGCGATTTCACTGTCACCACCGCTGGGCTTTTCAATCTGGACTTAGATTTAGAAGGATCCGGTTACGGCGATACCGAAAACTTAGGGCCTGGGGTGCAGTTCGCGCCTCTGAGCATTCAGTATAATGCTGATGCTTCGATTACCCCAGTTTCCATCGACGTTCCTATAGACGGGACTGCGTTGGGGTTGGGCACTAGCCCTTTCTTCTCGGGCACCATGATTTTCAACTTGCCTTCGAGTACCGCCATATATCTCGACGCAGGTGATTACGTCTTGTCTCAGGATGTTAGTATGCAGCTACGCAGCTTCGGAAGTGAAGGATTGAGTTCCAACTTCGAAACAGATTTGACACCCACACCCACGCCGGAACCCAGGTCGTATGCGTGGCTGTTAATGGGCATCATGATTCTTGGGGCGGCAGTATTGCGCACGAGTAGTCGGTTAGCGGACCGGTTCTAAAATTATTTTCTATTGCAAACGTTTCGGCATAGGTCCTTCTTGTGCGCCCAATGTTCGGGCAGCCCGTCGAATCCCTGACCGATGTTTTAGTGAAGCGTGGGTCCCTGACCGGAGAACAAGCGCGCCGGATCATTCGATGCGCTGGATCATAATGAAGAGAAAACTTGAAGTGAGGAGCGCCTTAAGCGATCTGAAGGCCCAAATCGCGCTCAGCCCACAGTGCAACCTGTTTGCTTACGGAAACGTCGATGTCCAGCATATCAAACGGTTTGTAGAGCTTTCCAGTAATGTCAGCAGGCATTTTTGGCATCCTCTGTTCTTTGAACAATAATACTTGCCGGTTCATGGCCCGCATGAAGCCATATTCAAGTGGTACGTTCGGGTTGAATTCCCGCTCGTCCATTTCCTCGAATATGCAGATGCCATACTTGCACCCCATCATGTAAACACAAACGTTATCCCACAGGTCCCCATCCAGCGGGTATACTCTATCATCCGCGCGGTGCGCTGTCATTCCGTATCTTTCGAGGCCAGCTTTGATTGCCGAATACACTTGTGCGAAGTGTGCGGATGGCCTGAAGCGCATGGCGACGAACACATTTTTATCGAATGCCGGATGATCGTCAATAAAACGGTCAAGCAGGTTCTGTAATCCTCCGTAGCCCGCCAGCACTTGTGGCCGGGTGAGCATCTTGAAGATGTCGTTCACATAAGTTAAGGCAGCTTGCTTGATCGCGGATTCTCGGGCTTCAGGGGGCGAGTCTAATGCAACCGAAGAGATTCGGAACAACGACGGTTGCACCATGCCTACCTCAGCAGTGGCCGAGTTTAGAACTTGTTGGTCACTGAAAGCGTTTGTCTGCTTATCAAGCCAGATTTGACGTGGTAGGCCGCCAGCATTGACGTTAGTGAAAACAACATAAAGATTCTGAGAGTCGAGTATAACTAACAAATTGCAGGGGCTCAGGGCCGGAAAAAATCCCGGCATAAGGCTCCGGGCCCGGACTTCCGCTTCTATCGCTTTTTCGTACTCGGAGCACACTGCCCAAGCTTTCTGGCGGAGACCAGGAGGCATGTCCCCGTGAGTCATGGAGCCAGAACCAAGCATGTCTACAGCATACTCCAAAAACAATAGCCCCTGGTCCTGTTTGAGAGCTTCGTGGAATCGTAGCTAGCACCAAGAACTCCAATATTGTGCTAATTTTTGTGCTAAACGCCACGAGAATCCACATGAACCCACGGGAATCGAAACGGCTTAGAACGCTGATTTTGTTAGTGTGGGGGAGTGTACGGTAACGCTTTGAACTGGTTCATAGCCAGACGCTCTATCCAACTGAGCTACGGGCGCGCGTAGTTCATTATAGCAAGCGAAGCTGCCGGCGCTGATCGGTATTGCAATACCGAATCAAAAAGCTCGTTTTGGTCCGATGAGTGCCAACTCAGCGCGGGCTGGTGTGACAACATCCTGACCGAAGGTGATGAGCCCTCGAACGATAGCAGCAATATCGCGGAGCGCGAGACAGCACCTGGGTTCGTATAAATCCAGTTACCGCCTAAACATTTTTCGAATTGGACACGATTTTTCCCGCGGCGTCCAGAGATAGCCGTTGATCGCGCCACACCACGGTGTGCCCAAACAGGCCGGCGGCCCACACCGCGACGCCGCACAGATCGCGCAGCGGGATGGCGTAGCAATATCTGAAAACGTCCGTGCTCCCGAGCAGCAGCCAGCCGCACACCATGGCCATGCCGAGCCGCATGGCCAGCAGCGCCAGCGCGATCCACCATAAGCCCGCAGAGCGCGGCGATCACGGCCCACAGGCGTGGCGTACGTAATCGGCAAGCCGGCATAGCCGGCGCCGCCGGACAATCGAATCGTCCGCGCCCAGCGCACTTGATGGCGCCAGGCGCCCAGCCACGATCCCGATGACAGCCGCGTGCTCACGACCACTTCGGAAATTATGTTGCGGAGGCCCAGCGCGTGCAATTTGTGGCCGAGCTGATAATCGTCGGCGATGTAATCGGCGATGGCATGAAATCCGCCGATGCGGTCCAAGTCCGCTCTCCGGAACGCCAGCGTGGAACCCAAGCCGAAATCGGAAACGCCGAACAGCCGCGGCCACCAAGGTGCTGGGCGCAAAATCGGTTGCGATGGCGAGCGCTTCGAAGCGGCTTGGCCAGTCGTGCGCTTCCGCTCGATATAGGCACGTCACCAGCCCCATGCCCGGGTCGGCAAGAGGCGCGGTCACGTCGCCGATATATCCGGCGGGCACGCTGATGTCGCTGTCGTTGACGATCAGGATCGGGTGGCGCGCTTCCCGCGCGAGATCGATCAGCGAACCCACTTTTAGATTGGGCGCGGGCGTGGTGCACAAGCATCGAGCCGGATGCGCACGGAGGGGAATTCGCGCATCAGCCGCTCCACTTCCACGCGCGCCGGATCGTCCGGCCCGGCGGATACCGAACAGAATTTCGAACTCGGGATATTGCTGGATCGCGTGGGTGCGGATCGCCTCGTAGAAGCCGGCGTCTTTGCCGTAGACCGGCTTCAGGATGGAAACCGGCAGATCGTGCGATTGGAGAGCGCGGCGGTTGGCGCCGGTGGCTCAGCACCGCGGCGATCGCCAATCAGTTGATACAGCCCGGCCGCGCAGGCGACCACGAAAATGCAACGTGGAGCCCGCTCACATCGCGAGCAACGCCACTCCGCAAGCCACGCAGAGCGCGCCCGCCCATCGCAGCGCCGTCACGTTTTCCCGCAGCACCAGCCGCGCAGCACGGTTTCGAGCGCCACGCTCGCCGCAGTCACCGGAACAGAGAAGCTCAAGTCGGCCACCGACAGCAGCTTCATGAAGGCGAAGAACGAGATCGCCATGAAGAAAACGGCCAGCACCAGCGGGCCGCGCTGAGCCAGCCCGCGCAGCACGCCGCGCCAGCCGTCCGGGACGCAAATCCTCGGCGGTCACGCTATGCCGCTTCATCTCGAAACTTTGCAGCAGATCGGCCAGCACGGTTGAGCCGACGATGACCCACACCATGGCCCACTTCATGCGCCGGCTCCCGTTTCGTGTGGTGTTCGCCGCGGTGAGTCCCACGAAGATGATGCCGATCACGATGAACACGGTTCCCAGCCAGCGCTGCCAGGTGACCTGCTCGCCGAAAAATACTTTGCCCAGCACGGCGCTGAGCACGTAGCCGATCGATGTTACCGGCAGCACGTAACTCAAATCCGCCCAGCCGAGCAGCGTCATGCGCGACAGCAGCCACAGAATCAGCAGCGTTGTTCCCAGCAGCACCCAGGGCGTGAAGATCAGCCGGATGTAGGGCGAGCGGAGCGAGCCCCAAATCGACCGGCTGGTGCTTCATGCCCCAGGACATGGCAAAGTTGCCGAGCACGTTGGTGCTGACCACAAAAGCGGTCAGCAGCTTGGTTTTGAGATCGATTCGTTTGGTGCCGGAGCTGGCTGAGTGCTGCTGGTTCCGCGATGGCTCGGCCCGGCGGCCATTTACGATGCGCCGCCTTCGGCCCCCCGAAGCGCCGCGGAGGCTTCTTTCTGTTCTTTGACGAACTTCTTGCGCCCTTTGCTGACGAACAGATACTCGCGGGCTTCTTTGTAAAGCCGCGGGACATCGTTATTGCGAATGGCGCTCGACACCACGCGCCAGGCGGCCTTGGGACGGAAGTAATATTCCGTAGAAGCGCTCCACCCATTCCACCAGCTCGCCGCGATCGAATCCGGGATAAACGACATTGGGCAGCTGGTGGCCGCCGGCGTCCGCCATGCCATCGATGTTCACCAGGCCGTTCTTCTTGGCGTAATCGTAGAACTCGGTGCCGGGGAAGGCGTGGGCGATCGAGACCTGAATGGTTTCCACGTCCAGCTTCTTGGCGAAATCGATGGTGTTGCGCAGCGTCTCGCGCGTCTCGCCGGGCAGGCCGACGATGAAATCGCCGTGGATCGCCAGGCCCAGCTTGTGGCAGTTCTCGGTGAAGCGCTGCGCCATGTCGATGGTGGCGCCCTTCTTGATGTTCTTCAGGATCTGCTCGTCGCCCGATTCGTAGCCGACGATCAGCAGCCGGCAGCCGGCGTCCTTCATGGCCTTGAGCGTTTCGTAATCGGTGGTGACGCGCGAGGTGCAGCTCCAGGTGAAATTCAGCGGCTTCAGCTTCTTCGACAGCTCGATGGTGCGCGCCTTGCGATAGTTGAAGGTGTCGTCGTCGAAGAAGATTTCCTTCAGGCCGGGGAAATTTTCGAGCGTGTACCTGCACTCGTCCGCGACGTCGTCGGACGAGCGCAAGCGCCAGCGGTGGCCCGAATGCGTCTGCGGCCACAGGCAGAACGTGCACATGGCCGGGCAGCCGCGCGTCGTGTAGAACGAGATGTACGGGTTCAGCAGGAACGGAACGTTGTAGCGCTTGAAATCCAGGTCGCGCTTATAGACCTTCGTCACCCAGGGCAGCTCGTCCAGATTCTCGATCACGCCGCCTTCCGGATTGTGCACGACTTCGCCGTTCTTCCGGTAGCTGACGCCGGGCAGCTCGGAAAGCGGAGTGCCCTTGGCATAATTCGCGATCTGATAATCGAACTCGCGGCGCACCACGAAATCGATGGCTTTGGACGCGTGCAGCGACTTTCTCGGGCTCGATGGTCACCGGCGGCCCGACGAACGCCACCTTCATCTTCGGGTTGGCGTCCTTCATCATCTCGGCGATCTTACGTCCACGTGGAATCCGGGGCTGGAAGTGAACAGCACCAGCAGTTCGAAATCGTTCGCCATGGCCACGGTCTGCTCGATGCTGACCTTGTGCGGCGGCGCGTCCACCACCTTGCTGTCTTCCAGCATCCCGGCCGGGATAGCCAGCCACACCGGATACCAGTAGGATTCGATCTCGCGCGAGGCCGGCCAGCGCGAGCCGGCGCCGCCGTCGAAGCCTTCAAAGGAAGGCGGATTCAGGAATAGCGTTCTCATGGGCCCTTTCAGTCTGCTTCTAATCAGCTTAGCGTGTTTCTCGGCTAACAACAACGACCACAACCCTTGGGCGATTATTACGGCTCAGATGCCACTTTATCCGGTTGAAACGCTACTGCTGATCGCCCGCGCTGGTATCCACCACTGCGGTAGCGTCGTCCGAGCCGGCGGACCAGCTTGGCGAATTGTCCTTGGAGAACGTCAGGTAATTGATATTCAACTCCACTTTGCCGAAGAAGCGGGTCTCCACCCGGCTTTCGGTGCGCTGCGGGATGGAAACCCCGTTTTGCAGCTCATAGTCACGAACGAACTGCATTTTCTTCAACATGAACGAAGGCGATTTCACGAAAGAGCCCGATTCGCGGACCGGCATGTAGGTCTCGGCATCCAGCCACAATTCCCCTTTGAAAAGACCGACCTTTTTCTCGCGCGGCTTTAGTTGGAGAACATATACCTGCCGGCCATTCCAATCCTCAGTGCCTTTGTACTTGAACTTGTAATTCTCTGGCGTGATGGAGGCATTGGATGGGCCTTTGGCGCTCTCTACCTCGGCTTTCAGATAGTTGGCGATAACCTCGGTTTTCACCACGTTGTCGCCGCTGAAGCCCAAGGCATGGTAGGTGATCTTGCCTAGCTTCGAAATGCTCCGTAATGCGTGCAACTTTCCTTGCTTCTTGAACTTAGGAACCGCCGCGTCGATGTCGATTTCCTCGGTCCCTCCGCGCAGCGCACTTTGTTGTGCCTGGGTGGCCTGCAGGTAGCGGCTCACCATCTGTTCCTCGGGCATGGGCGGCGCTTTCGGTTCGCAAATCGCCATCGAAGAACCAATAGTTGCAGCGAGAACAGCCGTGAGAAGTGGCTTCAAAATCCTCCTCTGAACTCCCAAACTAGTACACCTAGCACCTAACAAGACGTATGTGACTTAATGTAGCAGTTACCATTCCTTAACACAACTCCCCCTTCGTCCTTTAGATTCCCTTGGCTTGGCCCAGGATGCCCGAAAAAGGGTAGTGCTTAGAATTGAATGGGTTGTTGGAGCGTGAAGTTCAAGCGTGTCTCGGATGGGATCTTGACCTGCTGACCTTTGGTGAGCACCTGAGCGCCCCCGCCGACGGCGGCGCCGGAAGCCGCTCCGATGGCCGCGCCCCGGCCTCCACCAGCGAGTGCGCCGATGATGGCCCCGAGCGCCGTTGTGCCGCCGACCACCTTGGCCGTGCGCGAGCCGCGCGACTTGCTGGCCTGCGAAACATCAGCGGTGGTGGTATCGATGGTCTGCCCGTTGATCGTGATGTCGGTAAGCGCGAGAGTCAAAACAGTTCGGCCTTCAAATTTGCCGGACTGCTTGTCTTCCACCAGTTTCACCAGCGCGTCCGCGCCCCGCGGGATCACTACTTGATCGTTTACCAAGACCGGCTCATCCACGCTGGCGCGAAATGTCTGGCCCAGCCTGGCGACGTTGGAATCCACCGCGTCGATCATGCGGACTGTGATCGGGGTGCCGGTTGGAATTTGGATGCCGGACGGTACCGGAGGAGGCGGCGACGGCTGCTGGGCGAAGCCTTGATCTCGTCCACGATCACGGTCTCTATCCCGGTCCCGGTCCGCCGGGGGCGGCGCGGGCGGCGTGTTTCCGCCGAACTGCAGATCGCCGACATCATCCACGTCAAACGTATCTACATGATCGCCGATAGCCATGCGGATGTGACGCGCATCCCCGCCCAGGTACTGGCCGCTTACCACCCTGCCACTGCGAAGGGTAAGAGTGTCGGCCGAACACAGGCTTGCCAACACCATGCCAATCGTCATCAGACGAAACAACATAGAACCTCCCGCACTAATATAAGGCACCAGCCACTGAAGGTACAACGTACTAAGCAGCTAGCAGGCACGGTTACCCGCTTTTGAGCATCAGCGTGCCTTTAGAACGTTAGACGAGCCAGACACCTGGCTGGTTGCGTCACGTGCCCCGTTGCGAGCCGCGTTGCTGAAAGCCCTCTATCAGGCCTGCTACGATCTGCTTACCGCGCTCTAGAGCATCTTGGTAAGCCAAGCGCCGCTCGGAGCGCGTGTAGGCCTTGCCCAGCCGATAGTAGCGTTCCAGTGACAGCCCGACCACGCGGGTGCCGGCATAGGCAATGGCGGCTTTCGGCACCAGGCCGCCGCCCCAGGGAATTTTGCCCACCAGTTCGCGAGCCAGCGCGCGCCATCCGAAGGCGCCCAGAATAATAGATGCGATCTCGCCGCGCTGCTCGTGATAACCGATGTCACGATCGTTGGCGGCCGCCAGCAGGAAGGCCATCCGGATCTGGTTGGCGGTGAGAAACGCGGTATCGGAGGCGAATTCTCCCATGGCCCAGGGCAGGGAAATGAAAGGAATGATGTCGGGAACCGCGGTGGCCAGCGCGAAGAGCGCGTTTTCTTTAGCGACCTTCTTCACCATGCGCCGCGACACTTCCTCGCGAAAGGGGAGCACATGCAAGGCCAGTGGAACCGCCAAGTCGGGGCGCCGGTAGAGGATCTGGTGGACGACGGCCTCAGGCTTGGACGGGTCAAAACCAAACACATTGGATTCCCCATCCAGACTCTCCGAAGGATCGAAGTAGACCTCCAGATCGCCGTTCGCCCGGGGCGCGGCGCCTTCCGATCCGCGATGAACAATGCGCCGAACCTGGGATCGCTTGGCCGCGGAAAGATCCCGCGGGAGCAGATAGTCTTCCATGCGCCGGTATTCCTGCTCGCTGTCGGCGTAGAGCAACAGGCGCAGGGGCCGATCGGTATGCTTGCGGATATCTTCCGGATCCAGATTGCGGATCGCGTCCTTAACGTGCTGAAAAACTTGAATTGACATGTGGCGGCCGGCTGTTTGGCCGGAGTATTTCTGCTATGGCGGTTCGGAGCGATACATCACTTTCAGCTCCTTCCGCCATTCTAATCCTACTCCGATACGTTCGACTGGAATCCGTGGTGAAAAGTAACGCAAGACTCGTTCATTAGACGGATGAAAGTCGAGCGCGGGTGAAACCAGGAGTAACCGCGGCGGCTCCTGCAGCAATTCGCGACCTATTTCCCCGCGGGGAAAATAGCCGCTGGCCTGGAACTCGCGCCGTTCCACGTGCCACTGGACGCGCATCCAGTAGTCCAGGGCCTGCAACGGAAGATGCACGTCTTCCGTTGCTTTCAGCTCGATTACGGCCAGCCGCCCGCGGTGGTCGGCGGCCAGCAAATCCAGCACGCCCCGGTCGGCGGCCGCAAAGGCGGGAACTTGGCCATACACCGGCGAGGGCAACAGGCTGGCATCGATCTCCTGGATTTGGCTGCGCACCTGCGATTCGAGCCACGCTTCGGGATTCCGGCGATAAAGAGGATGCTGGCGGTTGGATGCGTCGGGAGATCGCATCCGCGACAGATCTAAAGCACGCTTTTTGCTCAGTTGAAGCAATGCCGTGCCCGCCGTGCGGCCGAATTCCACCCCGTGGACTCGAAAGCTCAGTTCGCCATCGCCCAGCTCGATGGTTTCGACGCCGGGAAGCTGCACTGCCTGAGGATGATAAGAACGCCTCCGATGCGGCTCCAGGTACGTATCGAGATTCCCGTAGTCGCGGAAGTCGACTCGTTCCTCCAGACCCTCGTCATCGAAGGCAAAAGCGCAATATTGCGCCGACGTTGGATCCAGGAACAGCACGCGCAGGCAGGTGGTCTTCGCGTGGGCCGCGGGAAGGTAGAGAACCAGACCCTGTACCACGAGAGATGGCTCGCGCTGCCGCAGATAATCGAGCCAGATCAGGCCGAAGGTCAGAATTCCATCGGGGTGCACGGCATCCGGCGCCACGCCGATGGCCGCCCACGCTGAAGCCCCTTGCCGCAGGAGGGCTCGCGGGTAGGCCGGGGAAAGCGTGTGTTCCAGATCCGCTTCGGTGGTCAGCTCGGCCAGCTTGCAGGCCGGGAATTGGCGGCGCAGAAAGCGCCGGAACTGCTCGCGAAATTCGAGCCTGGCGCTGCGGAGCGGTACGTTATCGCGCTCGGCGCGACGCCGGTCCATCAGTTCCAGAGTGCCTTGCAGCTTGCCGAAGCGCGCCACTTTGAGCACCAGCTTGCCGCGTGTTTCGCGCTCCACCGCGGTGACACGCCGCACCAGGTTGCGCCGCTGATCCCAGGCCTGCAGTTGGACGCAGGCGCCGCGCGCTTCCAGCACGAAATTTTCCGGAGTAATGGCGAGCCGCTCCTCGCCCGGCTCGCACAGCACGGGATCAAGGCTCGCGGCGAGAAACCGCTCGATGGCCTGGAGGACTTCCGCAACGAGGACTTCTGCCACTGGTGCCCTTGCGCTAACCTAGGGATCGACCGTTGCTGAAACAAAAATTAGACCAGGTGGAGTCCCGCATCGCGCAAGCGGCCGCCCGCTCCGGACGCCGCCGTTCCGACATTCAGCTGGTCGCGGTCACCAAAAAGTTCCCGTCCGCGGCGATCCGCGAAGCCTACGCGCTCGGCCTGCGCGATTTCGGCGAAAACTACGTTCAGGAATTCGATTCCAAGCGCGGGGAACTCGCCGATTGCCAGGGTGCGCGCTACCATTTCATCGGCCACTTGCAATCCAATAAAACCAAAAAAGCGGCGGAGATTTTCGATGTCGTCCATACGGTGGATTCCGCCAAAATCGCCCGGCGCTTGAACGACGAATGCAACTTGGCGGGCAACCACCCTGGCATCCAGGTGCTAATTGAAGTAAAATTATCCACCGAGCCAGCCAAAGCTGGCGCCGCGCCTGACGAAGTGCCGGCGTTGGTGGAGGCGATTCGAGGGTGCCCGCATCTGCGGTTGTTGGGGTTGATGACAATGCCGCCATGGTCGGACGAAGCGGAACGATCGCGGCCGTATTTCGCGCGCTTGCGCGAACTGGCCGGACAGAACGGCCTGCCACATCTTTCCATGGGAATGTCGCACGACCTTGAAGTGGCTATTGAGGAGGGCGCGACGATCGTGCGCGTGGGGACTGCCCTGTTTGGGCCGCGTAGGAAAGACTAAAAGGCCACGTAAAGCCGCGTAAGAAAAATTGACGGTCGGATTCTTTTCGCCTTTGCCGCCGGCCCGCTCCGGCGTGGCTGACTATTCCGCCGAACTGCTGCGCGCCATGGAACCGCTGGGCGCGGTGAAGGTGAACGCGCGCGACGCCGATGTTCCGCTCTATCATCTCGGCAACAACCCACTTGCACGGCGAAATCTACGGGCAGGCGCTTAAGACTCCGGGCGTAAGCGTGCTGCATGACGCGGTGCTGCATCACTTCTTCCTGGGCAGCGGGGACGAAAGCGCAGTATGTTGCCGAATTCATCTATAACTACGGGCACTGGAGCGAAGACCTGGCGCGCGAGCTGTGGCGGCGGCGCGCGCGTTCGGCCGCGGATCCCGAATATTTTCGTTATCCGATGATTAAGCGGGTGGCGGAGCGGTCGCGCGCCGTGATTGTGCACAACCCCCGCGCCGCGGCGCTGGTGCAGGAGCACGTGCGGGGGACCACGGTGCATGAAATCCCGCTGCTGTTCACGCTGCCCGCCGAGCTTCCGTCGCCAAACCGACGTGATTCGCTGGCGTGCCGGACTAGGTATTTCGCCGCGCACGTTCCTGGTGGGCGTGTTCGGCCACTTGCGTGAGACCAAGCGGCTGCTGGCCCTGCTCCGGGCGTTCCAGCGCGCCCGCCAGGCGGCCGATATCATGCTGCTGGTGGCGGGTGAATTCGTTTCGTCCGATTTGGCTCGCGCGGCCGAACCGCTGCTCGGCAACGATGCCGGGATTGTGCGGATCGGCTATCTCGCCGAGCGCGACTTCTGGCTGTGCGCCTCCGCGGTGGACGCTTGCATCAACTTGCGCTATCCCATGGCGGGCGAGACTTCCATGATTGCCATTCGGCTGATGGGACTGGGCAAGACCGTTCTGGTCAGCGACGGCGATGAAACCTCGCGCTTCCCGGAGGCGGCCTGCGTGCGCGTGGATCCGGGCCAGGCGGAAGAGGAAATGCTGGCCGAATACCTGGTTTGGCTGGCGCGCTGCCCGGACGACTGCCGGGCCATCGGCCAGCGCGCCGCCGAGCACATCCGCCAACACCATGCGCCGGCTCGCGTGGCCCAGCTCTACTGGCGCGCGCTGACGGACTGCTACCATAAAAGCAAATCAGCCGTGAAAGCTGTTTAAGTTTTGCCGATCGGCCAGAAATGCCGATAAGCGTATTGTGCTGAAAATCGCCGCAGCCGGAATTGTGTGCGTGGGGCTATTGGGAGCGGTGTCTCCCGCGCCAGTGCCCTATGCCAAGCTGCTGCACGTGCGCGTCACGATGCGCGACAACATCCGGCTGGACGCCAACGTGTTCCATCCGCCCGGCAGCGGCCGGTTCCCGACGGTGCTGATCCGGACTCCCTATGGCAAAGGCGCCGATCTGCCGTCTGGCTACCGGTCCTTCATCAATCACGGCTATGCGGTGGTGATGGAGGACGTGCGCGGGCGCTATGGCTCGGGTGGGGTGTTTAATGTCCTGAACCAGGAAGGCCCGGACGGCTACGACACCTTGAACTGGATCGCGGCGCAGCCCTGGTCGGACGGCAATGTGGGGATGATCGGCGGTTCGTATCTGGGCATCGCGCAGTGGCGCGTGGCGCTGCTGAACAACCCGCATCTGAAGGCGATCTTCCCGGTGGTTTCCGGATCGGACGATTATTTCGACCGCTATTATTCTCCAGGCGGAGCCATGAAGCTGGGACATCGTTTATTGTGGATGTCTCTGAACCTGACGCCCCCGGGCATTGCGAAGCCGAAATTCGGCGACTACATTTACCACCTTCCGCTGCGAACCGTGGATCGCTCCGCCACGCGGCGCACGCTGGGGTTTTACCAGACCATCTTGAATCATCCGACCTATGATTCGTTTTGGAGGAACCTCAGCATCCGCGAGAACATCGAGCGCGTGCATGTTCCCGTCTTTTCGGTCGGCGGCTGGTACGACAATTTTGTCGAGAGCGACCTGGAAGCCTTTTCCGCGCTTGCACAAGCTGGATGGCCGGCTGGACGACCGGCACCGCATCATGATCGGCCCTTGGGCGCACAACATGTCGACGCCATTTCCGGGGGTGAGCTTATGGCGATGACTCGTCGTCGCCCATCCGCAGCTATCAGATCGCATGGTTCGATCATTGGCTGAAAGGCGCTCCCGAAGACGCTCGCCGCTTTGCGCCGGAAAAATGGCACGCCGTGCGTTCCGAGGTGGACGAGGCGCCGGTTCACATCTTTGTCATGGGCGTGAATCGCTGGCGTGACGAGCCGGATTGGCCGTTGGAGCGGGCGCGGCCAACGGCGCTGTATCTGGCGAGCGAAGGCGCGGCCAAACAGTTTATCGGGCGGCGGCGTTTTGCAGTGGAGGCCGGAACGGGCCAAGACACCGGATGCCAGCGATTCCTTTACCTACGATCCGCGCAATCCGGTGCCGACCCGCGGCGGCGCGGTGTGCTGCGATCCGAAAGTTTTCCCCTGGGGGCCGATCGACCAGCGGCCCGTCGAGAAGCGCAAAGACGTCCTGGTGTACACCAGCGCCCCGATGAAGCAGGATCTGGAAGTTACCGGGCCGATTCGCGTGGTGTTGTACGCGTCCACTTCGGCGCCCGACACCGACTTTACCGCCAAGCTGGTGGATGTGTTTCCGAACGGCGAGGCGCGCAATCTGACGGATGGCATCCTGCGAGTGCGTTACCGGCACGGCTTGGAAAAGGCGGAACTAGCCGAACCGGGAAAGGTTTATCCGCTGGTGATCGACGCCGGCGTGACGAGCAACGTGTTTCTGGCCGGGCATTCCATCCGCGTCGAGATTTCGAGCAGCAACTTTCCGCGCTTCGATCGCAATCCGAATACCGGCCGTCCGTTCGCCGACGAGACCGCACTGAAGAAAGCGCAGCAGGTGATCTATCATTCGCGCCAATATCCGTCGCATCTGGTGCTGCCGGTGATCCCGGCGATCGGAACGCGAAGCGCGGCGATCGGACCGAATATTGACTTCGGTCAGCGCTGCGCGGTATGGTGCGAAGAGAAGTCCCGTGTTGTCAGCGAAGCCCCTGATTCCGGCGCGGTAGCCAAGTGGTAAGGCAGAGGTCTGCAAAACCTTTATTCGGCGGTTCGATTCCGCCCCGCGCCTCCAACAATTTAGTTTATTGTGCTATCACTTAGCCCTTCCCGGCGCTTCCCGTTCGATCCATCGAATTCCTGGTTTTCAGCGGTCCCTGACCGGACCAAAACCGGACCAACGTTTCGCTTCGGAAATGTTCTTAGCGTCGAACAACTCCATCTCGCGGTCTTGCGACTCTTGCCGGACGTGGACGTACTTCATGACGCTGCGGAGATCCGCGTGACCTAGGATGGCAGCGAGAGTGGCAACGGGCATCCCTGACTCAGCTGCTCGAGTAGCGAATGTATGCCGAAAATCGTAGATCACGAAACCGAAACGAGACGTTTCTCGGAAGTTATCACATCCACAACCGCACTTCCCTTTCTTGTGCTGGCGTCTCAAATGGACGCACTGGCAAGTTGATAGCGCGTCAAGAACATCATTGTGACGGCCATTCACTTTCGCCGCACGCGTCCCAGGAACTCTGCCGGGGAACAACCAATCAGATTTTGCCTCACGAACCCGCCGAGCGCAGATCTCGCGACTCTCTGCCGTTAGCCTGAGTTTCCGCCGGGCAGCTTTCGACTTACCGTCACGGATACTCATCCGAAACGTTACCAAGTCGATATCGCTGATTTTCAGCGCGAGGATCTCTTCCGGCCTGCACCCTTGATTCAGCATCAGCCGGCCTAAATCGTGAAGCGCTGGAAAACGCTTCGCGTCTTCGAAGTACAGCATCTCCTCCCCCGCAGTGAGCACATGGATTCGGACCGCGTCTTTGTCGCTCGGGATTTCGACGCCACGTACCGGATTCTCGCGCGCCCAGTTGTGGTCGATGAAGTAGCCGAAGGCTTTCGAGAGGGCGTGCAAGTCATGCCGGATTGTGATCTCGCGGACCGCATGTTCCTTACGTCGCCACGCTTTGTAGTCGTTTACATGACCCCGGAGGATGGACGACACGGGAGCGTTCCGGAAGAACCGCAAAAGGCTCACGAAACTTGTGTGCAGCCGCTTCGCTGTATTCGGGTGTTTCGTGTATTCGCCATCCGCCCACATCAGGAAGTCTGCGGCGGCATCACTAAAAGGCTTTACCAGGAGTCTGAGCTCATGGGATCGACCGCTGACTACGAGTTCTCGCGCCTTCGCTTCAGCCCGTGCCGCTGCGTTCCTGTTGCGTTCGGTGGCGACCAAGTCGGTGCTCCCGCTGTACTCGCGGCCGTCCAGCCAAAAGCGGTAGTGCCAAATCCCGTGACGGTTTCTGATGGGCATCGTTTGAACTCCTGAGGTTCGATTCTATCCAGTTTGCGATGTCTGACTCGCGATATCTGATTTTGCCACCGAGCTTTGCATAGACGGGTCCCCGACCTGCTGAACGCCAATTCGCTAAAGTGTGCTCGGAGATGCCGAGTTCCTTCGCGAGAGATTCCGGCGAGAACAGCTTCATACCCGGTCTTCGTCCCATGGGCTCTTAGCCGCGACGCCTGAGTCCAACAGGACGGACGCGTCCGCTAGGAGGTTTCCCAACTTGCCGAGGCTTCTTGTCGTAACGTCAACGCAATTGGGAAGGTGAACAGCCTCATGAGAAATTTTGCGGTGACACCTTAATTGTGGCGCTCCCGTCTCCATCAGAAAGAAGTTCCTCTACATATAAAGGAAATGGCAGAGGCACTTCGGGACGGTTGGCCGCAACTTTTTTTTAAAGTTGACCCGAGCGCCATTCTCCTCGGCACTTCGCCTCCTGCCGAAGCGACCCGCAAAAAATATTTTAGGTTTCGCGTCCCGAAGTGCCTCTGCCATTTCCTTTATATGTAGAGGGTGTTTTTTCCCTAACTCTGATTCGAGGAGGTTAAACATGAACGTAACAGGGCACGATTTGGATTCAGGTACAACGCCGGTCGGTCCTCCGACCAAGCGGGTGATTCTTTCGATGGGCGGAAAGGGCGGAGTCGGCAAGACGAGCGTCATACTGGCCTGGCCGAATGGTTCCAGGAGAACTCGATTCCGGTCAAGCTGCTTGGATCTGGACACGGAAAATAAGGCACGCGGGTCGCTGACGCATTTCTTCGGCGGTAAGGTGCCCAAGGTCAATATCCACACCCCAGCTGGCCTCGATGCCTTTGTGGATGAGCTGACCGATGGTCCGCCTGTGATTTTGGCGGATATGGGCGCGGGCGCAGGACAGGTGACTTATGACTGGTTCGACAAGATGTATTCGAGCGTCGCGGAGGCCGGCATCGTTTTCACTTCGGTAGGCGTGATCACGTCCGACCCTGCCAGCGTGGAAAGCGTTCTTGCCTGGGCATCGCGTTGGGCGATCGAACCGCGTACCTCATCGTTGAGAACTCGATCGCTGAGCACACCGACTTCAGGTATTGGCGGGAGAGCGAGCAGGCGGTCTGTTTTCAGCAGACTATTCGCCATCGGTGATCCGCATGGATTTCCGGCTGCCGGTGCTCGAGAACGCCACAAGGAATCACGGCGTGACACTCGGCGCAGTCGCTGCCAGACTGACCGATGCCCCGGAGTTGCAGAAGTCTTCGCTGGTGATGCGCGCGCAGAGCTATCGCAGACGGATGTTTGAAGAATTCGACAAGGTGCAGGAGCTGCTTTTGCCATGAGCGACCAGGATGAGCCTGTTTAACGACGATCTGATCGATCGCATCGCGAACTTCGTCCCGGCTGAGGTGCGTGCCGCGTTTTATCGAGAGCTCCGCCATTGCCGTTCGCTGCCCCAAAACGACGAAATGTTACGGATCATACGGGCAATGCAGTTCTTGGTCCTCATCATGGTGAAACTGCCTGAGCAAATGGCGCATGGAGCGGGAACGTTTGGAGCAGATCGTATCCAGATGCGAAAGACTCTTAGGCGATGTCCACGAATTCGTCGACGATGCTACCAGGCAGATCGACCAGCGACTTGCGCAAATATCGGCGGACATCGCCAAGGCGTTAAACCCGCAGGCGGTGGCCGCTCAGATCAACGAGAATCTGAGACAGCAATTCATCAAGACCACAATCCCTGAAACCGCCGACGCGCTGGCGGTGAACGCCACGCAGATAAAGAAGGCGACGAATGAGTTTGTCTCTGCTGCCCATACACTTGGCAGCGCTTACGACGGTGCGGCAGTCGAAGCTCGTCGAGCGATTGAGGATCTC
This sequence comes from Bryobacterales bacterium, assembly GCA_963761265.1. Classification (GTDB taxonomy): domain Bacteria; phylum Acidobacteriota; class Terriglobia; order Bryobacterales; family Bryobacteraceae; genus Palsa-89. The sequence goes on along the minus strand of CAVXGM010000028.1, from coordinate 657 downwards.
GAAGCCACCGCGTCCCAGGCCATCACCAGCAACAAACGCCAGGCGCAAGAACTCATGCGGGTGGTTCATCAGGATTATCGTTGGCTGCTGTTTGCACTTCCGGCCCTCTGCATACTCATTGGCATCGGGCTCAGCGTCTGGTACCAGCACTGGATCGGAGCAGTGGCGCGATAGGCAACATGCTGACGATCCGCGCCATGTCCGATGGCAAGGGTACTCGTCCCGGCACCTGGAGCACAGCGACTATTACGCCGAGGGCGAGCGAGTCACCGGTATGTGGCAGGGACGCGGCAGCGCAACTGCTGGGCCTCGATGGGGCTGTAAAGACGGATGACTTTGAGGCTCTGCGTCAGGGCTTAGATCCACGAACGAACGAGTTCTTGAGAGTCCGCCATAGCGCGGACCGCACCGCGATTGACGGTACGAAGCTCGCACAGGGGCGAAGTCTCTACGATTTCACGATCTCGGCCCCGAAGTCGGTTTCCGTCCTCGCGATCCTTGGAGGCGATGATCGGTTGATCGAAGCACATCGCACCGCCGTCGCAGAGACCCTGGAGGAAGCCGAGACTTATGCGGCTAGCCGGGTACGGCAGCCGGCGCCAATGAGGACCGGCCGACCGCAAACCTGGCGCTCGCCGTCTACCACCACGACACGAG